>JAEUIC010000041.1 GCA_016795285.1 Planctomycetota bacterium
TGCAGGAGCGCCACCAGCGTCTCGAGCGCGCGCCGCAGCCCCGCCTCGCCGCCGCCGCCTTGCGCGCGGCCGCTGAAGACGCAGGCATCGCCGCCGACCGCGAAGTCGAGCGCGCCGCCCGCCGTCGCCAGCGCCGCGTCGAGCTCCTCGCGCTTCAGCTTCTTCGTCGCCGCATCGGCCACCACCCGCTCCGCCGCCTTCGCGACGTCGCACTGCGCCGCCTCGAGGCCGAGCAGCCCGCGCCCGACGCGCGCCGTGAAGCGGAAGCGACCGGAGCTCCCCTCCTCCTGCCGCACGATCGCGCGCACGCCGTTGCCGAAGTCGACGCGCCGCGCGCGCAGCTTGGCGAGCTCGACGGTCGTCGTCGGGGTCGCCGGCGCATCGGGCAGCGCGTAGGGGAAGGGGGCGGCCGCGGGTGCCGCGGCGCCCGCCGTCGCGCTGCCGCTGCCGCTCGCGCCGCCGCTCGCAGGCTTCTTCTCCTTCTTCGGCGCGTAGGCGGAGAGGTCGTCGCGCACGATCGGCTTCACGTCGAGATTCGACGCGGCGCCCGCCTTCCACGCCTCCTCGAGCATCTCGCGCGCGGAGTCGCGCAGGTCGAGCTCGCCGACGGTCGCCAGCACGAGCTTCCCGCCCTTCCACTCGGACGCGAACGCCGCGCTCGACCGCGCGCGATCGAGCTTCGCCGCGGCGGCGCGCCACGCCGCTCGGTCGGCCGCCGCCTCCATCGGCACGCGGCGGCCGCGGCAAGCGTCGAGCAGCTGCTCGATCAGCTCGGCCGAGGTCGGCGTCGCCGGCGCGCTCGGCTCGGCGAGCTCCTCGGTCAGGCGCTCGAGCGCGGCGCTCCACTCGGCGTCGCTGATGCCGCGTTCGAGGAAGCGGCGCACCTCGCGCTCGGCCTGCTGCACCGCCATCTGCCAGTGGTTCAAGTCGGTCGCGAGGCGCAGCGACACGCCCTCCATCACCGGATGGCCGACCAAGTCGGTGGCGGGGTGGAAGCGCGCGCCGCTCGCGACGCTGGCCGTCACGAAGGCGCGTGGCACCATCGCGTTCAGCCGCTCCTCGAGGACGTCGCACGCGACGGCGAGGTCGAGCGTGGCGAGCCGGCTCTTCGCGTCGTCGCCGACGTCGGCGGGCGGCCGCCCCTTCGCGACGTAGAGCGTGAGGCCGCCGCCGGCCGGCTCGGTGAAGAGCGTCTTCGCGAAGGTGAGCCCGTCGAGCTCGCCGCCCGGCGGTTCCTCCGCCTTGCCGCGGCCGCGCGCCGTGGCGAACGCCTTCTCGATCGCCGCGGTCGGATCCTGGCCGCCGAGGTCGCCGACGAGCAGCAGCGTGCAGCGCTCCGGGCGGTACCAGCGGTCGTAGAAGGCGGTGACCCGCTTCTTGTCGAACTGCGCGCGCACCGGCTGCTCGCCGATCGGCAAGCGCCGCGGGAAGCGCGAGCCGTCCAGAAGCAGTCCGAGCCGCTCGACCATCCGGTCGAATCCCTTGCTGGAGCGCGCCTCCTGCTCGGCGTCGACGACCCCCTTCTCCGCCTCGATCTCCTTCCCGTCGAGCTTCAGGCCGTCGACCACGTCGCGGAACCAGGCGAGCGCCTGCTCGAGGCGCGCCGGATCGGCATCCGGGAGGTCGAGTTCGTAGACCGTCTCGTCGAAGCCGGTGTGGGCGTTGACGTCGCTGCCGAAGCGGATGCCCTGCGCCTGGAAGGTCGGGACGAGCGTGCCCGCCTTGAAGCTCTTCGAGCCGTTGAACGCCATGTGCTCCAGGAAGTGGGCGAGCCCGACCTCGTCGCCGCGCTCGGCGAGGCTGCCGATCGCGACGAAGAGGCGCACGCGCACCTGGCGCGGCGGATTCGCGTGGTCGGCCCACGCGTAGCGCAGCCCGTTGGCGAACTTCCCGAAATGGAAGCGCGGGTCGGGCTTCAAGTCGCTCCGCTCGTGCTCCCACGGCGGCGCCTCGGCGGTGTAGCTGGCGGGGGGCTTCTTGGTCGCGGACTGCAGCGCCGCTGCGGCGGCGGCCGGCTCGCGTGCGAGCAGCGCGGGTGCGAGCGGCGCGAGCAGAGCAGCCAACGCGAGCGCGGGGAGCAGTCGAAGAGTCATCAGCGCAGTCCTTCCGTGAGGTCGACGAGGTCTTGCGGAATGAAGCCGGCCGCTTCGATCGCCGCTCGGTCGGCGGGGGCGAGGCGCGGCGCGATCGCCACCTTCTCGATCCGCCAGTCGGCGAAGCGGGGCTGATCGGCGAGGAAGCGGGCGACGTGCCCCTCTTGGCGCGGCAGATCGGCGATCAGCTTGGCGGGCGCGCGCTTGCAGGTGCCGAGTCGCACGACGCGCGACTCCTCGTCGAGCGCGACGAGGTCGATCTCGGTGTCGCCGCGATCCCAGAAGCCGCGCACGCGCTGCGTGAGCGGGAAGTCGCCCAATCCCTTGCGGCTGCGCTCCTCGTAGAGCGTCGCCGCCAGCCGCTCGAGGCCGTGCCCTTCGGCGGCCGCGAGCCGCTCGTCCGCTTGGTCGAGCAGCTTCGCGAGCGGCAGGAAATGGGTCGACGCCGCCGCCGTCGACAGCGCGGCGAGCCAGCTGCGCAGGAAGTTGTCGCGCACGTAGAAGCGGCCGGAGCGGCTCGTCGGCTTGGCGAAGATCGGCTGCAGCCGCTCGACCATGCGGTACTTCTCGTCGAGCACTTTCAAGTAGCCGGCCAGCTGCTGCTCGCGTTCCGGCTCGACCTGGCGCACGTGGTTCAGCACTTCGCCGTTGCTGCAGCCGGGGTGGCGCGAGATGTACTTCAGCACGAGGTCGTAGCGACCGCGCAGCTCGCCGAGGAACCAGTGGTCCGCCTCGGTGCGCAGCGGCGAGCTGCTGGAGAAGAACATCCGCTGCAGCAGCGCGCGCCGATCGGCGGCCAGTGCCCGTTGCTCCCAGCAGTCGCGATAGAACTTCGGCACGCCTTCGAAGAGGTTCCAGAGGAAGAGCAGGCGGTGCGGCTCGCGGTCGGCGTGGGCGTCGAGCAGCTCGAGCAGCGACGCGATGTCGAGGTGGTCGAGTTCGATCTTGTCGGTCACGCGGTGGTAGAGCGGCGCGCTCTGCTCGTCGAGGAGCGCGGTCATCTCGGTGTGGATCGAGCCGAGCACGATCAGCCCGCCGGTCACCTGGCTCGCGCGCGCCGACAGCCGATCGACCTCCGCCTGCAGCTGCGACGTGAAGGGGTAGAGGGCCTTGCGCGCGAAATACTGGAACTCGTCGAGCGCGACCACGTAGCCCTGCTCGGCGAGGCGACCGATCGTCGTGGCGAGCGAACGGAGGTCGTGCGGCAGCTCGTCCCGCACGCCGAACATCTCGAGGAAGTCGCGCGCCGCGGCGACGACTCCCGCCGGGTCGGAGTCGGGGATCTGGATGTAGACGACGCGGGCGGCGCCGCTCCGCTCGAGCGCCTCGCGGACGAGCGAGGTCTTGCCGATCCGGCGGCGCCCGGTGATCCGGAGGAAGAACCAGCGCCTGCGATCGATCCGATCGCGAAGCTCTCGGATCTCAGGCTCGCGTCCGTAAAACCCCCATTTGAAAGGAGTTACGTCTTCGTCTGGCATAAGGTATCAAACTCTACCTTGATGGTGATGACGCGGCTACGGCCCGGTGGCGGCGACCTCCCGAGCGACCGGTCGACGGGCTCCTAGCCCCCGCCGACCACCCCCCAGAAGCCGCGCGAGGCGGGATTCTCGGGGGGCGGACCGGGGAAGTCGGCGGGCGGCGTGAACGGGTCGAGGCGCGTCAGGCGGCGGCCGGCGGTGCGCGCGGCGGCGTGCAGCTTCGCGACGAGCGCGTCGCGCGTGAAGGTGCGCTGGTTGTGCGAGGCGAGCAGCAGCGCGTCGGGCGCGGCGACGGCGAACGCCAGCGCGGCGAGCTCGTCGTAATGGCGCTCGACCTGGAAGACGCCGCGCTGCTTGCTGGTCGAGAAGGTCGGCGGGTCGAGCACGAGCGCGTCGAAGCGGCGCCCCTTCTTCGCGGCGATGGCGAGGTAGGTGAGCGCGTCGCCGCGCGCGAACTCATGCGCCGCCGCGTCGAGCCCGTTCGCCGCGAAGTTGCGCTGCCCCCAATCGAGGTAGCGCGCCGAGAGGTCGACGCTGGTCGCGCGCGCGCCGGCGGCCGCGGCGACCACGCTGAAGCTGCAGGTGTAGGCGAAGGTGTTGAGCAGCGTCGGCGGCGGCCCGCCGCGCGCCGCGCGCTGGCGCAGCCACTCGGCGAGCCGCACGCGGTTGTCGCGCTGGTCGAGGAAGAGGCCGTGCGAGTAGCCCTCGCGCGGCCGCACGAGGAAGCGCCACGACCCCTCCTGCACCGCGAACTCGGGTTCGGCGTCGCCGTCTCGTTCGCCCGCGGTGCCCGCTTCGCCCGTCTCGCCGAAGACGAGCTGCGGCAGCAGTTCCTCCTTCGCGTGCGCGCGCACGTTCTTCAGCAGCGGCTTCACCCAGATCGAGCGCGGCGACGGCTGGCCGCTGGCGGCGACCACCGCCGGATCGCGCAACGCCGCGACCAGCGCGGCCGTCGGCGCCCCCTCCTCCGCGTGGACGAAGCGCGCGTCGCCGAGCCGATCGACCAGCAGTCCCGGCACGCCGTCGCCGACGCCGTTCAGCCAGCGCACCGCTTCGAGGCGCGGCTCGCGCAGCAACGCCGCTCGACGGGCGAGCGCGGCCTGGAGCCGCTCGGTCAGCGCCGCTCCGCTCATCGCGCGGACGCTCGCTGCGGCGGGGCGAGGAGGCGATCGGGGAAGCGCACGGCGAGTTCGTCGGGCCAGCCGACCGCATGCCATCCGGCGACTGCGCGCGGCCCTTCCGCCGCGCGCTCCACTGCAACGCGCTCCGTGACGGCGCCGAGGTGGAGCAGCGCGAGGCCGATGCCGGCGGCGCCCTGCATGTAGCCGCATTGCGCCTCGATCGCGTCGGGGCGCGTGCGCTGCTCGGCGTGCGGGAAGGAGAGGCCGCGCGGGTCGCGCCGCCCGCGGGCGAGCAGGTCGTCGGCGAGCCGGCGCGCCAGCTGCATCGCGAGCTCGCGCTCCGCGGCGTTGATCGCGACGACGTCGCTCGCCGCGAGTTCGAGCAGGAACTCGATCACGCCGGCGGAGCCGCAGCACTGCCCGACGTTGTTCCAGAACCCCGGCAGCTCCGCCGGCAACCCGCTGTCGAGCAGCGACTGCAACGCCCCGCGCGCCGCATCGCCGTAGCGCTGCGCCGCGTCGCGCTTCGTCGCGCACTGCCGCGCGAGCTGCGCGAAGAGGCGGCCGCTGCCGGCCGGCCCGTGGCACCAGCCGAGGTAGTGGAGCTCTTCGCCGCCCGGCGAGTGGTGGCCGATCTGGCAGCCGCCGTTGCTGCGATCGGCGAGCGCCAAGAGGTGGTCGGCGCCGTCGCGCGCGGCGTCGAGGAAGCGCTCCTCGCCGCTCGCTTCGGCGAGGCGCGCCAGGAAGTAGGCGATGCCGGCGGTGCCGTGCGCGAAGTTCGGCATCACGCGCGCGAAGCCCGGCTCCATCTCCCACGAGCGGCCGATCGGCTCGCGACGCGAAAGCTGCTCGAGGCGGCGGCCGGTGCGCAGCGCCAGCTCGAGCGCGAGCGGATCGCCCGTCTGCTCGTGCGCGGCAAGGAGGAAGAGGCCGATGCCGGCGTTGCCGTCGATGACGTCGGTCACCGGGCTCCACTCGACGCCGTGGCCGGCGAGTTCGGCCGCCTGTTGCAGCAGCGCGACGACGCGCAGCGCACCCGCGACGTAGCGCGGCTCGGCGAGGAGGCGGCCCGCCTCGAGCAGCGTCGCGCCGCTGCCAGCGAGGCCGGTCCAGAGGCCGCTCGGCTCGCCGGGTCGCGCCGAGGCGGGGAGTCGCGCCAGCAGCTCGTCGGCGCCGCGTCGTGCCAGCGTCGCGAAATGGCGGCGTCCCGATTCGTTCGCGCCGCAACGCGCGGCGAGCTCCGCGAAGAAGAGGACGACGCCCGCCGAGCCGGAGTAGAGGTCGTGCGGCAGCGCGGCGTCGAGGCCGGCGGGTCGCGCCGGCGCATCGGGGCGCGGCGGCCAGGCGAGGCCGTCCGGCGTCGCGATCGCCGTCGCCTCGAGCCACGCCGCGACACGCAGCGCGGCGGAGCGCGGGTGCGCTCGCTCCTGCGCGAGCACGCGCTGTGGATCGAGATCGGAGAGCGGAGCGGCCGGCTGCCCGCAACCGCCGCAAGGCAACGCGGTCAGCAGCGCGGCCAGCAGCGCGCGACGCGGCTCACATCGGGCCATCGGGGACGTTCCCGCCGCGGCGCACGGTGCGCGCCATCGCCGACATGTCCTCGTCGCCGTGTCCATTCGCGATCAGCCCATCCTCGACCGCCGCGACGTAGCTCGCGACCGGCAGCGGCAGCTGCACCGCGCGCGCCGTCTCGAGCGCGATCGCCAAGTCCTTGCGATGGAGACGCACGCGGAAACCCAGCGGATAGCGGTCCTCCCGCATGTTCTTCGAGCGGTTCGCCATCACCCACGACGCCGCGGCGCCGTTCTCGATGGCGGCGACCACGCGCGCCGGATCGGCGCCCGCCTTCTTCGCGAGGCAGAGCCCCTCCGCGACCGCCTGGTACGTTCCGGCGATCACGACCTGGTTCACCGCCTTCGCGATCTGCCCGCAGCCGACCGGCCCGACGTGGACGATCGACTTGCCGAGCTTCTCCAGCACCGGCTTGGCGCGCGCGAAGTCCTCTTCGGTCGCGCCGCACATGATGGCGAGCGTCGCCTTCTGCGCCCCCTCGCTGCCGCCCGAGACCGGCGCGTCGACGTAGCCGATCCGCTTCGCCACCAGCGCCGCGGCGATCTTGCGCGCGGCCGCCGGCGCGATCGACGAGCAGTCGATCACCAGCGCGCCCGCCGCCGCGCCCGCGATCACGCCCGTCTGCGGATCGAGCGTCACCTGATCGGCGTCGGGGGTGTCGGAGACGCAGGTCAGCACGACGTCGGCGCCGCTCGCCGCCTCGCGCGGGCTCGCCGCGCGCGTCGCGCCCTGCAGCGCCAGCGCCTCTTCGCGCGTCCTCGTCCGGTTGTGGACGACCACCTGGCAGCCGCCCTTCAGCAGGTTCGCCGCCATCGGCGCGCCCATCGTCCCGAGCCCGATCACCGCGACCTTCATCGTCCCGCTCCCTCGCTCTTGTCGTCGATGCGCGCCGGCGCGCGCTACTTGTCCTGCCCGATCTGCTTGGTCGTCCCGAGGCCGATCGCCGCGAGCTGCTCCAGCAACCCCATCGGCGCCTCGCCCGTCCCGACGCAGTGGATCTCGACGCCGCGGAAGAAGTTGAGGCGGCGCACCTCGTTCACGAGGTGGTGGTGCTCGACGTAGGGGCCGAAGCAGTGCAGCACCGGCTGCTTCGCCAGCGGCGCGCGCGTCTCGGGGTCGCCGATGATGTCGTCGTCGTCGGGAGCATCGAGCGCGTCGAAGTCGTCCCAGCTCGGCTCGCCGTCGCTGAAGAGGAAGACGGTGTCGGCGCCCGCCTCGATCCGCTCGAGGTCGGTCCAATCGGCCTTCGCCTCGAGGCCGCTCGTCGTGATGCGGAAGGCGCGATCGAGGCCGCCCTGCAGGTTGGTCTTGCCGAGCAGCGTGCCGTCGGGCCGCTCGCTGGTCGCCGGTCCCGCGTGCATCGCCGCGAGCTCCGCCTCGACGCGCGCCACGTTCTTCTTGCTGGCCGGCACGAGTTCGGGCGTCGCGGCCATCGGCTCGGCGCCGTCGCCGAAGAGGACGATCGCGAACTTCTTCGACTCGTCGAGCTGCCGGATCGACGCCAGCACCAGCTCGCGCGCGAGGTCGAAGCGGGTGTCGACCTTGTCCCAGTTGATGGCGGGCAGCCCGCTGCTGTCGGGCTTCTTCTTCGGGCCGGTGTCGGACGCCTTCTCGCGCGCGCGACCGGCCACCTGCTTCAACATCGAGTCGGAGCAGTCGATCACGTAGCAGAAGCGCAGTCCGCCCGCCGGGATGCCGGCGAAGCTCGCGCCGTAGCCCGGCCGCTCCGCCTCGCGCTTCTGCGTCCACGCCCGCGCGGCGAGCTCGCGCTTCCAGACCTCGGGGTTCAGGTCGGGGATGCCCTGCTTGTCGAAGAGGCGGGCGAGATGGCGCGCCACCACGCGCTTCGAGGTGGCCGGCAACGTCTTCGACTCGAGCGTCGCGATCAGCGCGCTGCACGCCGGCGGGAACGCCTCGCCGTCGCGCGCCTCCTTCGCCGCCAGCAGCAGCCCCGCGACGATCTGCGCCAGCGCGCCCGCTTCGGCCGGGTTCGCGCTCTTCGTCGCCAGCAGTGCCGGGATCTTCGCGAGGCAAGCGGCCGCCTGCTGCGCCTGCGTGCCGCGCGGCGCGGTGGGCGCCAGCGCCGCGATCGCCGCGCAGCGCAGCGCCAGCGACGGCGCGCTCGCGACGGCCGCGTCGACCGTGGCGAGGTCGTCGTGGCGCGCGTGGAGCCGCAGCGACCGCGTCCAGAGCCACGCGTCTTCGGGCTTCTTCTGCGCCGCGCGCCACTGCGCGTAGAGCGGCAGCAGCGACGGATCGGTGCAGTGGCTCGTCGTGAGGTCGGCGATCAGCGCGCGGACGCGATCCTTCGGCTCCTCCGGCTTCTGGTAGTCCTCGATCAGCTGCTCGAGCGCGCGCCGATCGCCGGTGCGGGCGAGCGTCTCGCGGCCGCGCGTCCGCTTGAAGAGGGCGGGCCGCTTCACGCGCTCGCGGTAGACGAGGAACGCTTCGTCGACCGGCGAGGGCGGGGCGGGCGGCGCCTTGCCGCTCCCCTTGGCGGGCGGCTTCCCTTGCGGCAGCGCCGCGGGAGAGCTCGCGGAAAACGGCGCCGGCAACGCCGCGGCGAGCGCGGCGGCGACGACGAGCCAGCGCAACGGCAGCAACGAGTGGACGATCACGTGGCGCTCCACGAACGGCGCGCCCCGGCGCTCCGTCGACGACGCGGCGGAGCTTAGCTCGACCGGTCGGCGGGACTCCGTTCGGCGGCGCTCCCAATCGGTCGGGCTCCATTCGGTGGGACTTGGCGACGCCGTCGGGCGAGCAGCACCTTGTGGCTGCGACGTGCCACCGGTAAGCCGCGCGGCTCGCGTCGCCGCCGCATCGCCGGTCGACGCGTCGTCGCTCGATCGGTCGGAGGAGGGGCTCGATGTCGCTCGCGATCCGCTTGGCGTCCTTCGCCATCGCCCTTGCGGCCTCCCCGCCGCTGATCGCCGGTGCGTCGGAGGCGATTCCGCCGCTCGCGCCTGCTGCGGACGCGCCGCGCGGCTTCGCGCTCACCTCGCCGGCGCGCGCCGGCTTTGCACTGCGCCTCGACGCGGCCGCCTTCGCGCTGCAGGAGGGCGAGTCGCTCCATCCGGGGCTTCCGGCGCGCGACCTCGCGGTCGAGTTGGTCGGCGACGTGGACTGCGCGAGCGCGGGCGACTACGCGTTCCTGCTCGATTGCGAGGGGGGCGCGGCGGCGCTGTCGGCGGCGCCGCTCGGCTGCGGAAGCGGAGGATTGTCGCCGACGGTGAGCGGACGGCGGCCGGCGCCGGGCGAGCGGGCGCAACTGCAGGCGAGCGTGACGGTGGCGCAGCCCGGCCGCGTGCGCGTGCGCGTCACTTTCGCGCGGCGCGACGCCGAGCGGGCGGCGCTGCGCCTCGATTGGCAGCTCTCGAAGGCCGGCGCTGCAAGCTTCGCGCGCGAGCCGCTGCCGTCGCGCGCCGTCGCGCCGCCCGCGGAGCATGAGTCGGCGTGGCGCAACGAGGAGCGCGCGGCCGCCGGTCGGCAGCTGCTCGGCGAGCGCTGCGTGCAGTGCCACGCGCCCGAGGCGGCGGCCAACGCCTTCGCGCCGCGCGCGAAGCTCGACCTGTCGCAGGTGGCGGCGCGCGCCGACGGCGAATGGCTCGCGCGCTGGATCGCCGATCCGAGCGCGTTGAAGCGGGGCGTCGCGATGCCGGCGCTGCTGCCGGCGGAGCCGCGCGAGGCAGCGGCGAGCGCGGCCGATCTGGTCGCCTTCCTGCAGAGCACGGCCTTCGGCGGCGAGTCGCCCGCGCACGTCGCGGAGGCGGTCGACGCCGCGCAAGCGCGCCGCGGTCGCGAGCTCTTCCACACGGTCGGCTGCGTCGCGTGCCATGGCCCGCGCGAGGCGCCCGCGACCGTCTTCGGCGACGAGAGCTTCGCGCGCGAAGTGCCGGCCGGCGTAGCGCCGGTCGCGCTCGGCGAGCTGCGCGGCAAGTGGCGTTTGGCGCCGCTCGCCGCCTACTTGCGCGATCCGGCGGCGGCGCGGCCGGGCAGCGCGATGCCGTCGCTCGCACTCGATGAGGGCGAGGCGCAGGCGCTCGCGCATTACGTCGTGCAGCAGTTCGGTGGCGCGCCCGCGCGCGAATCAGCGCTGCTCGACGTTGCGGCGGTCGCGCGCGGCAAGGCGCGCTTCACGGCGCTCGGCTGCGCGAACTGCCACGAGGTGGCGAGCGGTGGCGAGGGGAGCGGCGTCAGCGGCGGTCTCGTCGAGGCCGCGGTGGTGAGCGGCGGGCCGCCGCTCGCGAAGCTCGATGCGCGGCGCGGTTGCCTCGCGGAGGAGGCGGCAAGCGCTGGCCGAGCGCCGCGCCACGCGCTCGACGGCGAGACGCGCGCGACGCTGCGCGCGGGACTGCAGAGCCTCGCGGCGATCGCGACGGCGGGCGCACCGTCCGCGCCGCTCGAGCGCGGCCGCGCGGCCTTCGCCGAGCAGCACTGCGCCGCGTGCCACGAGCAGCACGGCCGCGGCGGTCCGGGCGCGTGGGGCGTCTACTTCAGGAGCCGCGTCGAGGCCGACCTCGGCGACGAGGGGCGCATGGCGCCGCGGCTCGATGGCGTCGGCGGGAAGCTCGCGTCGCCGTGGCTCGCGCGCGTCGTCGGCGAGGGGGCGCGCGCGCGTCCCTACGTCGCGACGCGGATGCCGCGGTTCGGCGCGCCGCTCGGCGAGGCGTTCGCCACTTCGCTCGCTGCCGCAGAAGGGGAGTGGCGCAGCGACGCCACGAGCAACGCAGGGAGCGACACCGACCTGCGCGTCACCGTCGGCGGGCCGAGCGCGGAGCAGCGCGCGCTCGACGGCCGCAAGCTCGCCGGCAGCGGCGGCATGAACTGCGTCACCTGCCACAGCTTCGGCGATCGCCCCTCGGCCGGCACGCCGGGCCTCGACTTCACGCAGTTCGCCACGCGGCTGCGGCGCCGCTGGTGGGAGCGCTACGCGTTGGCACCGGCGCGCTTCAAGCCGGGCACCCGCATGCCGCGCTACTTCGAGGAGGGCGCGAGCACGGTCGCGCTGCTCGACGGCGATCCGGCGCGCCAGACCGACGCGCTGTGGCATTGGTTCGAGCGGGCGGGCGCGATGCCGGCGCCCGAAGGGGTGCCGACCGGCGAGCGGCGCGTGCTGGCGGTCGGCGATCGGCCGGTCGTCTTCCGGACCTTCCTCGCGCGCGCCGGCAACCGCGGCATCGCGATCGGCACGCCGAGCGGGCTCCATTTCGCGTTCGACGCCGAGCAGATCCGGCTGTGCGAAGCGTGGCGCGGCGACTTCCTCGACGTCGCGCCGGTGTGGGAGGGGCGCGGCGGCGGCGTCGCGGTGCAACTCGGCGAGGTGGTCTGGAGCGCGGCGGCGGGGCCGCTGCTGCTGCTCGAGAAGCCGGGCGGCGGTCAGCCCTGGCCGTGGGACAGCGGTCGCGCCCACGGCGTGAAGTTCCTCGGCTACCGGATCGAGCCCGACGGCACGCCGGTGTTCGAGTGGGAGTTGCGCGGCGGCAACGCGCCGTTCGATGCGCCGCCGAGCGGCGAAGCGGTGAAGGTGGAGGAGCGCTTCCTCCCCGATCCGCGACCCGACGTCCTCTTCGTGCGCAAGGTGGTGATCACCGTGCCGCGCGACGGCCTCGCGCTCTGGGTGCAGCCGCAGGGCCCGCGCGCGCGGCTGCTGATCGGCGGGATGAAGCCGCCGGCGGGCGTCGAGCCGCTGATCGTCACGCCGTCCGCGAGCTCGCCGCTCGAACTCCTGATCGAGGTGCGCTGATGAGTTACGAACTGGGATCGGCGCTCGTCGCGGCGCTGCTGCTGGCGACGGACGAAGTGCGCATCGGCGGCGTCGCCTACGAGCGGCTCGCGACGCGCGCGGCGACCGAGTCGGCGATGCGCGCGAAGCTGGTCGGCGGCGGCGTCGAGTGGGGGCCGTGGTCCTGCGTCGGTCCGTTCGAGTCGGCGACCGCGCGCCTGGCCGAACCGTGCAGTCCGGAGCTCGAGCTCGACCGCTTCGCCGCCGGCGGCCCGGGCCCCGATCGGCAGCAGGACCACGTCGACTCGCTCGGCCGCGTCGTCCGCTGGCGCGAGCTGCCGGCCGAGCCGGGCAGCGGTGGCGCCGACGGCTTCTCGACCATCGACCTGAAGCGCGGCCTGCTGCCGCGGCAGCACGACTTCGTCTGCCGTTATCTCCATCGCACGCTCACTTGCAGCGCGCCGCGCACGCTCGAGATCCGCGTCGGCAGCGACGACGGCCTGCGCCTCTGGTGCAACGGCGAGCTGCTGATCGATGCGGCGGTGGTCCGCGCACTCGACCCGGCCGCCCACACCGTGCAGCTTCGCCTCGAGCAGGGCGTGAACCACCTGCTGGCGAAGGTGACGCAGGACATGGGCGGCTTCGAGTTCGCCCTCTCGGCCGGCGTCGAGCTGCCGCGCGCCGCGCAGGTCGCGCTCGATTGGCAGCTGCAGCGCGACTTCCCCGAAGGAGAGGCGGCGGCCTACGCGATCGCCTCGCTGCCGATCGCCGAGTCGGTGGCGCTCGAGGTGGGCGGGCTCGACCTGCTGCCCGACGGCCGTCCGGTGGTCTGCACGCGCCGCGGCGACCTCTTCGTGATCGACGGCGCCGAGGCGCTCCCGCCGCGCGAGCCGACGCTGCACCTCTTCGCGAGCGGGCTGCACGAGCCGCTCGGCGTCGCGGTGCGCCCCGATCCGCGCGCGCGTCTCGGCTGGTCGCTGGTCGTCGCGCAGCGCGGCGAGCTGACGCGGCTGCTCGACGTCGACGGCGATCTCGTCGCCGACCGCTACGAGACGGTCTGCGACGAGTGGCAGCTCACCGGCAACTACCACGAGTACGCCTTCGGTCCGCGCTACGACGACGCCGGCAACGCGTGGGTCACGCTGAACCTCGGCCACACCGGCGGCGACACGGTGATGGGGGCGACGGTGCCGACGCGCGGCACCGCGGTGCGGATCGACGCGGCGGGCGCGATGACGGTGATGGCCGACGGACTGCGCTCGCCCGATGCGCTCGGCTGGCTGCCCGGGCTCGGCATGGCCTACACCGACAACCAGGGCGACTACGTCGCGACCAACAAGCTGGCGCTGCTGCTGCCCGGTTCGTTCCACGGCCATCAGGCGAGCCTGCCGTTCCACCGCCGCGTCGGCGAGCGCGCTTGGCAGAAGGGCGATCCGGCGCCGGCGCGCCAGGAGCCGGCGATCTGGTTCCCCTACGGCAAGCTCGGCCAGAGCGTCGCCGACTTCGCGGTCGACGAGACGGGCGGCAAGTTCGGGCCGTTCACCGGCCAGCTCTTCGTCGGCGATCAGATGCAGGCGATCGTGATGCGCGTCGCGTTCGACACGGTCGTCGCGGCCGATGGCGCGCGCGTCGTGCAGGGCGCCTGCTTCCCGTTCCGCGCCGGCTTCAAGTCGGGCGTCCATCGCCTGAAGTTCGCCGCCGACGGCACGCTCTGGTGCGGGCTCACCGACCGCGGTTGGGGCTCGCGCGGCGGCTGGCGCGACGGCCTCGAGCGCGTGCAGTTCACCGGAAGGACCCCCTTCGAGATCGCCGCGATCCGCGCACGGCCCGACGGCTTCGTCGTCGAGTTCACCGCGCCGATCGACGCGGCGAGCGCGCTTGATACGAAGTCGTGGCAATCGAGCGCCTGGGGCTACCACTACCATCCCGACTACGGCTCGCCCGAGGTCGGCACGCACGCGCTGCCGATCGGCGCGATCGAACGACTCGACGAGCGCGCCGTTCTGCTGCGGATGACCGGCCTCGAGCCGCGCACCGTCGTCGAGCTCGGCGCCGCGGGCGTGCGCTCGGCGGGCGGCGCGCCGCTGCTCCACCCGACCGGCTGGTACACGCTGCAGGAGCTCTCCGCGCGGAGCGAGTGAGGAGCGAGCAGGGAGCGAGCGATGGCCGGTTCGTCGCAGTTCGCGCGGTGGTTCCCGGCGCTGCTCTGCGCGCTGCTCCTTTGGGCGGGCTGGCGAGCGAGCGTGGAGTCGACGGCGCTCCCCGGCTCGCCGATCGAGCGCGCGGCGGCGGCGGAGCGCGTGCGGGAGAGCGAGCGCGCGGCGGCTCGGCGCGAGGCGAGCGCGCGTGGGAGCGACCGCGCCGCCGAGGCCGCCACGGCTGCTGCCGCTGCCGCCGCTCGCCGCCACTCGTACTGCCCGACGTTCCATCGCGCGCCGCCTGCCGAACCGGGAGCGATCGTCGGCGTCGTGGTCGATCCGTTCGGCTGGCCGATCGCGGGGGCGACGGTGCGCATCAGTGCGACGCAAGTCGACGCGGCGCCCGACGGCACCTTCCGCATCGCACCGGCCGACACGCGCGCCGCCTTCACGCTCGAGGCGCGCGCGCCGGGCCATGCGGCGTCGCGTCGCGTCGGCGTCCACCTCGGCGATGCGCTGCGCATCCCGCTCGCGCCGCTTTACGAGCTGCGCGGCACGGTGCGCGAGTCGGAGGGGCCGACGATCGCGGGCGCCGTCGTCGAGCTCGAACTCCCTCCCGAGTTCGGGCAAGGCGGGCGCACAGTCACCGATCGCGACGGCCGCTTCACCTTCCCCGCGTTTCCCTACCTCGCCGACTTCCACCTGCGTCGGGTCAGCTGGGACGAGCCCGAGCTGCCGATCCGCTGGCGCGTCGCGGCGGAGGGGTTCCGGCCGCGCACCGCCGAACCGAGCGGCATGCGGCGCAACGGCGACGGGACGGTCGAGGTGACGCTCGAACTTGCGCGCGGACTGGTCGTGCGCGGCGTCGTGCGCGACTCGGTGACTCGCGAGCCGGTGGCGAACGCGCAGGTGTTCCATCTGATCGGCGCGCCGTACGCGCGGCAGGTCGACCTCGTGCGCAGCGATGCGGACGGACGCTTCGAAGTGCGCACCGGCGGCCTGCCGCCGCGCGAGCGCGGCCATCTGCTCGGCGCGCTGGTCGACGGCCGCGTGCTGTCGTTCCGCGAGCTCTCCGGCAGCGCCGACGTCGTCCACGGCGGCGTCATCGAGCGCGAGCTCCTGGTCGAGCCCGGCGTCCGTTTCACCGGTCAGCTGCTCGGCCCGAACGGCGAGCCGATCGCCGGCGCGCGCGTCGTGCCGCAGGCCGATCGCGAGCGGTTCGATCGGCTGCGCGCGGCCGGCCTCGAGCTCGGCACGCGCGACGGTCGCAGCGATGCGGAGGGGCGCTTCGACATCGGCCCGTTCGACGCCGGCGAGTCGCACTGGATCGCCGCGGAGCTCGACGAGGGGCCGCGCGGGCGCCACTTCACCGGCAGTCAGCAGCGGCTTGCCGGCGCCGCGGGCGACCTGCCGCCGACGCCGATCCGCATGCGCGAGGAGCCGCGCGCGTGGCTCGCGATCGTCGACCCGCGCGGCCGGCCGATCGAGGGGGTGAACCGGACGCAGTGGAACGAGCCGTTCGATCGCGAGGGGCGCGGCGCGCTGCCGATCGGCGGCGTCGACCGGCTGCCGATCGAGGTGAAGTTCTCGGCGCCCGGATTCGCCACGCGGTTCGCGACCGTGGCGCTCACCGGCTCGCCGGAGCTGCCGGTGGTGATCGAGCTCGTGCCGGAGCGGCGAGTCGACGGTCGCGTGCAGCGCGCGCCATCGAAGCCGGACGCCATCGGCTACGCGAACGGCGAGATCGTCGCCTACGCCACGGCGGCGGAGCGCGACCGCGCCGCGGACGAGATCGAGCGGGCGCGTCGCGAGGAGCCGAACCGCAGCACGCACGATCGGCGCGGACCGGGCGTGGTCGCCACCGTGCTGCCCGGTCGCGACGGTGGGTTCGAGTTGCGCGGGCTCGGCCTCGCGCGGCTCTACCTGCTGTTCGACTCCTCCCGCGACGCGACGGTGCACCGGCTCGACGTCGAGGTGGAGCGCGGCTTCGTCGAGTGGCTGCTGCCGCCCGAGGCCGCGCTGCGTCACTGAGCGAGCGGTGCGGCGGCGCGGCCGAGGGGGCGCGCGGCTTCATCGCAACTTCACGCGCGGCCGCTACGTTCGCACCGATCCTGGTGGAGCGGAGCCGATGGATTCGAACGACTCGTCCGTGCTGAACGAAGCGCGCGAGGGCCACCGGCCCGGACTGCCGCGCCGCGACGTCTTGAAGCTGGCGCTCGGCAGCGCCGTCGGGGCGCTCTGGCCGCGGCCGCTCGTCTGGCGGCTCGCAGCGGTGGGCAGCGGGGCGGCCGCGCTGGGCAGCAACGCGGCGTGCGCGGCGGGGGGCGCGGCGCCCTCGCGCGCGTGGCCCTACACGCCGGTCGCGCCGACCCGCGCCGACGAGTTCGTGCTCGCGCCCGAGCTGCGGGTCGAGCTGCTCGCCGTCGAGGGCGATCCCCTCGCCCTCGCGACGCCGGCGAACGGCCCGGCGCTCTTCGGCAGCGGCTGCGACCACCTCGCCTTCCTGCCGATCGACCTCCACGAGCGCGGGCCCGACCTCGCGGCGCCGCAGCGCGGCTTCGTCGCGGCCGCGTGCTCGAGCCGCGAGGGGCTCCTGGTGGTGAACCACGAGGCGCTGACGCCGCGGCTCTTCCACGCCGACTGGCAGGCGGGGGCGAGCGTCGCGAAGAGCGCGGCGCAACTCGCCGCCGAGCAGCACGCCGTCGGCCTCTCGGTCGTGCACGTGCGGCGCGACGACGCCGGCGCGTGGCGCGTGGTCGAGGGGTCGCGCTTCACGCGGCGCGTCGACGCGAACGCGCCGCTCCTGCTCTCCGGCCCGGCGGCGACGCTCGATGGCGGCCCGGCGGCGCGCGGCACCTTCGCCAACTGCTCGGGCGGGCGCACGCCGTGGGGGACGGTCCTCTCCTGCGAGGAGAACTTCCACGAGTTCGCCTCCGACGACGCGGAGTTCGAGTACCGCTGGCCGAAGGAGCCCTACGCGACGCGGCGCCACTACGGCTGGGTGGTCGAGATCGACCCGTTCGATCCGCAGAGCACGCCGAGGAAGCAGACGGCGCTCGGCCGCTTCCGCCACGAGAACGTCGCGGTGCGCGTCGCCGCCGACGGAACGCTCGCCTGCTACATGGGCGACGATCGCAACGACGGCTTCCTCTACAAGTTCGTCGCCGCCGGCAAGGTGAGCGGCGAGCGGGCGAAGGACCGCGCGCTGCTCGAGAGCGGGACGCTCTACGTCGCGCAGATCGACGGGTGGGGTGCGGCGGGTGCGGCGGGTGCGGCGGGTGCGGCGGGTGCGGCGGGTGCGGCGGCGGCGAGCCGCGCGCCGAAGCGCGGCCGCTGGCTGCCGCTCGTGCTGGCCGAGCAGGCCGCGTTGCGCGACGCGAAGGGAGCCGACGGCAAGCCGCTCTTCGCGAGCGAGGGCGAGCTGCTCGCCGAGGCGCCGGCTGCCGCGAAGCTGCTCGGCGCGACCCCGCTCGAGCGGCCCGAGGATGCCGAGATCGATCCGCGCGACGGCAGCCTCTTCGTGGCGCTCACCAACCACAAGAAGAAGAGCCCGAAGGACTGGCACGGCCGCATCGTGCGGCTCGAGGAGGCGGCGGGCGACGCGGCGGCGCGCGAGTTCACCGTCGGCGACTTCGCGGTGGGCGGGCCGGACGCCGGCTTCTCCTGCCCCGACAACCTCGCGTTCGACGGCGACGGCGACCTGTGGGTCACCTCCGACATGACCTCGGAGGAGATCGGCGGGCCCGAGTACGGACCGCGCGGCAACAACGGCCTCTTCTTCTTCCGCACGCGCGGGCCGCAGGCGGGCGTCGCGGTCCAGGTCGCGTCGGGTCCGGTCGATTGCGAGCTGACCGGGCCGTGCTTCACGCCCGACGGCGCGACGCTCTTCCTCTCGGTGCAGCATCCTGGCGAGACGTCGAAGTCGCGCGAGCAGCTGACCAGCCACTGGCCGCGCGGCGGCGCGGAGTTGCCGCGCTCGGCCGTGGTGGCGATCACGGGGTTTCCCGCGGCTCGTTGAGGTGAATCGAGCGATTTCGCAGGCGCGGCGGGCCGCGGCGAAGAAGTTTCGCTGGTCGCCTCGCGCAGCATGCAATCCCGTCACGACGAAGAGGGGACCGCTTCCCCGCTCTCGCGTGAAGGGTGCGCACCGATGGACCTGCTCCTCGAGAACAAGGCCCCGACGACGCCGATTCGAGCGCTCTTCGTCGACGACGAACCGAAGCTCGTCGAGGCGATCGCGCTGTCGATGCGCCGCGAGCGCTTCGCGATCGCGACGGCGACGTCGGCGAAGGCGGCGCTCGAGCAGCTCGCGAGCGCCGAGTTCGACGTGGTCGTCTCCGACGAGCGGATGCCGGGCACCAGCGGCAGCTCGTTCCTCACCGAAGTGCGGCGCCGCTGGCCGCGCACCGCGCGGATCATGCTGTCGGGGCAAGCGGACGTCCGCGCGACGCTGGCCGCCATCAACGAAGCGCACGTCTTCCGCTTCCTCACCAAGCCGTGCTCGCCGTCCGACCTCGCCTTCTGCATCCGCCAGGCGGTCGCCGCGGCGCACGAGCCGAACGAGGCCGACCCCGCGACCGGCGCCGCTCGCTCGCCGGCCGCGGTCGTCGAGCCGCTCGCGCCGTTCGATGCGGCCGAGTTCGAGCGCCTGTGCGGGACGCTCTGGATGGCCTACCACTCGATCGTCGACGCGCACCGCGGGACGGTGGTCGCGTGCGAAGCGCTGGTCCGTTCCGACGACGCGACGTTCGGGAACGCCGACCAGTTCATCCGGCGCGCCGAGCAGGCCGGCGTCGTCGAGGCGGTCGATCGCCGGATCCGCGCGCTGGTGGCCGCCGACCTGCCGCAGCTCGACCCCGCGTGGACCGTGCTGGTCAACCTCCATCCGCGCTCGCTGCGCGACCCGTCGCTCTACGAGCGCGACGATCCGCTCCATCCGTTCCGCGCGCGCATCGTGCTGGAGATCACCGAACGCGAGAACCTCGCCGGCATGGCCGACCTCGCGGTGCGCACGCGGCGGCTGCGCGATCTCGGCTACCGCGTCGCGGTCGACGACCTCGGCGCCGGCTACGCCGGGCTCTCGACCTTCACGACGGTCGTGCCCGACGTGGTGAAGTTCGACCAAGGGCTCGTGCGCGACTGCGACGGCTCGCCGACCAAGCGGAAGCTGCTCGAGTCGATGGCATCGCTCTGCCGCGAGCTCGACATCCGGACCATCGCGGAAGGGGTCGAGACCGAGGCGGAGCGGCGTTGCGTCGTCGCGGCCGGCTGCGACCTGATCCAGGGCTACCTGTTCGGCAAGCCGCAGCGTCGCACGTCGCGCTGAAACGCGTTCCGCAGCGGGAAACCCCGCTCCCGTCGCCGCCGCCGCGCCAGCCGATCGAGGGACCATGAGCGCACCCTCCTCCCTCCCGACCGCCGCGAACGCCGCGAACGCCGCTCCTGCGCGCCGCTGCGCCGGCCTCGGCTTCGCGCTGCTGGCGCTCGGCTGGGTCGCCGCGGTCAGCGGCGCGTTCGCGGCGCTCGCGATCTACAAGGCGACGCCGGGCGTGCTGGCCCCGGCGCCGCTCGATTGGCCGGAAGCCAGCTCGATCGCGCGGCTCCCCGGGCGCGCGCAGCTGCTCTGCTTCGTGCTGCCGCACTGCCCGTGCGCCGAGGCGACGCTCGCCGAGCTGTCGCGCCTCCTCTCGGCGCGGCCTGCGCAGGCGGAGGTGCACGTGGTGATCGCGCTGCCGCCGGGCGTCGACCCGAGCTGGCGCGAGACCGCCATCGTCGCCGCCGCCAGCGAGCTGCCCGGCGCGCACCTCACCTTCGACGTCGACCTCGTCGAGTCGGCCCGCTTCGGCGCGACCACTTCGGGGCAGGTGCTGGTCTACGACGGCGCGGGGCGGCTCGCGTTCCGCGGCGGCGTCACGCCGTCGCGCGGCCATCGCGGCGAGAACGCCGGATCCGACGCGGTGGCAGCGCTCGTCCGCGGCGAGGCCGCCCAGCACTCGGTGTGGCCGGTCTTCGGCTGCGAGCTCGCGACGCCGCTCGCGGAAGAGGCGCCGCCGTGAACGCGGCGCCGCCCGCCGCGATCGCGCTGCCGCTCGAGCCGCGCTCCGGGACGGACCCGACGGAGCACGACTTCCAGCTCGACGTCGAGCGCCACCTCGCCGCGCAACTCGACCAGCTGCGCTGCCGGTGCGATCGGCAGTTCGCGTGGCTCATGGCGTGCCAGTGGGTCATCGCGCTGGCGGTCGCGCTGGTCGTCTCGCCGCGCGCCTGGGAGGGCGCGACGAGCTCGATCCATGTCCACGTCTGGTTCGCGGGGCTGGTCGGCGGCGTGCTCACCCTGCCGGTCGCATGGCTCGCGCGCTGGCGTCCGGGCGCCGCGACCACGCGGCATGCCGTCGCGATCGCGCAGATGCTCTGGTCGGCGATCCTGATCCACCTGACCGGCGGCCGGATCGAGACGCACTTCCACGTGTTCGGATCGATCGCGTTCCTCGCGTTCTATCGCGACCGCAGCGTGATCCTGACCGCGACGCTGGTCGTCGTGGCCGACCACCTGCTGCGCGGACTCGCCTTCCCGCAGTCGGTCTACGGCGTGCCGAACCCGGAGTGGTGGCGCTTCCTCGAACACGCCGGCTGGGTGCTCTTCGAGATCGCGGTGCTGGTCGCCGGGATCGCCGGCGCGCAGCGCGACATGCGGTCGCTCGCGGTCGGCGACGCGAAGCTCGAGGCGACCAACGACTCGATCGAGCGCACCGTCCTGCTGCGCACGCGCGAGCTCGCCGAGAGCCGCGAGCAGCTGCGCGGGCTGCTCGAGACGACGCGCGCCATCCCGTGGGAGCTCGACGCGGGCACCTTCCAGTTCGGCTACGTCGGGCCGCAGGCGGCGCGGCTCCTCGACCTGCCGCCCGAAGCGTGGACGGCGCCCACCTTCTGGCAGGAGCGGGTCGTCCCCGAGGATCGCGAGCGGACGCTGGCCGCGTTGCGTCGCGTGGCGGCGACGCGCGCCGACGAGGAGGTCGAGTTCCGGCTGCGGTGCGCCGACGGACGGGTCGCGTGGGTGCGCAGCGTCGTCTCCGCCTCCGAGCAGGGCAGCCGCCTGCGCGGCGTGCTGGTCGACGTGACCGAGCGGCGGCGGCTCGAGCTCGAGCTGCAGCAGTCGCAGAAGCTCGAGTCGGTGGGGCGTCTCGCCGCCGGCGTCGCCCACGAGATCAACACGCCGGTGCAGTTCGTCTGCGACAGCATCCACTACGTGCGCGGCAGCTGCGACGACCTCTTCAGCCTGATCGCGCGCTACCGGGAGGCGACCGACGCCGCGCGCGCCGAGCGGATCGACGCGACGACGCTCCGCGCGCTCGCGGAGGCCGAGCGGGTGGCCGACGTCGAGTACGCGCTCGAGCACGTGCCGCGCGCGCTCGACCGCTCGCTCGAGGGGCTCGGGCGCATCGCCACGATCGTGAGCTCGATGAAGGAGTTCGCCCACCCCGACCAGCGCGAGATGGTCGCGATCGACCTGAACCGCGCCATCGAGAGCACCCTCGCCATCGCGCGCGGCGAGTACAAGTACGTCGCCGACGTCGCCACCGACCTCGGCGAGCTGCCGCCGGTGGTCTGCCACGCCGGCGAGGTGAACCAGGTCGTGCTCAACCTGCTGGTCAACGCCGCCCACGCGATCGCCGACGCGGTGCGCGGCAGCGAGCGGCGCGGTCGCATCGCCGTCCGCACGCGCAAGGACGGCGACGACGTGGTCGTCTCGATCGCCGACGACGGTGCCGGCATCCCGCTCGAGGTGCGCCCGCGCCTCTTCGAGCCCTTCTTCACCACCAAGGAGGTCGGGCGCGGGACGGGCCAGGGGCTCGCCATCGCGCGCGCGATCGTCGTCGAGCGGCACGGAGGCTCGATCTCGTTCGAGTCGGCGGTCGGCGTCGGGACCACCTTCACCTTCCGCCTGCCGGTGCACGGCGCGTCGCGCGCGGCCGTCGTCGCGAGCGTGCCGTCATGAGCGCGCCGCGGCTGCTCTTCGTCGACGACGAGCCGCACTTCCTCGAGGGGCTGCGCGACCTGCTGCGCCGCCGCCGCCACGAATGGGAGGCGCGCTTCGTGCGCAGCGGCGCCGCGGCGCTCGAGGAGCTGGCGCGCGACCCGTTCGACCTGGTGCTGACCGACCTGCAGATGCCGGGCATGGGCGGCGTCGAGCTGCTGCAGCGGGTCCGCTCGCTGCAACCGGGAGCGACGCGCCTCGTGCTCTCCGGGGCGACCGACCGCGCCGTGCTCGGGCGCGCGCTCCTCGTGGCGCATCGATTCGTCGCCAAGCCGTGCGATGCCGGGCGCCTGCAGGCGGTGATCGAGCGCACGTTGGCGCTCCGTGCGCTGCTCGGCGACCCGGCCCTGCGCCGTCGCATCGGCGACGTCGAGCGCCTCCCGTCGCCGCCCGCCATCTACGGCGAGCTGCTCGCGGTGGCGGCGCGCCCCGACTCGGGCGCGTCCGACGTCGCCGCCGTGCTGCAGCGCGATCCGGCGATGGCGGCGAAGGTGCTGCAGGTGGTGAACAGCGCCGCCGTCGGCCTCTGCGAACGCGTGGTGACCGTCGGGCGCGCCGTCTCGTTCCTCGGGGTCGAGCTGGTGAAGGGGCTCGCGCTGGCGAGCGACGCCTTCGGCTGCGCGGCGCTCGGCACGCTCGAGCACGGCTTCGTCGAGTCGACGCAACGCCACTCGCTCGCCGTGGCGCAGGTCGCGCGGCGCATCGTGGTCGATCGCGCGCGCGCCGACGAGGCGTTCGTGGCGGGGATCGTGCACGAGGTCGGCGCGCTGCTGCTCGCCGCGCAGGGAGCGCTGCCGGCCGGCTTCGCGCTGCAGCTCGGCTCCGCCGCGCTGCTCGAGCGCGAGCGGGCGGAGTGGGGCGTCACGCACGGCGAGGTGGGGGCCTACCTGCTCGGCAGCTGGGGGCTGCCCCACGCGATCGTCGATGCGGTCGCCCGCCACCATCGACCGGTGGTGCGCGCGGGGCCGCCCGATGCGGTCGAACTCGCGCTGCACGTCGCCGATGCGCTGGTGGAGGAGCTCGAAGCGGAGGGCGAGCCGGCGCGCCTCGACCGCGCGGCTCTCGAGGCGGCCGGGGTCGTCGAGCGGCTCCCCGACTGGCGCGCGGTCGCGTCGGCGGTGGTCGCGCCGAGCCGCGTCGCCTAGCCGCGCGGCGCTCAGCGCTTGGCGGGCTTGCCGTCGAAGAGCGCGGCGAGCTCCTGCTCGAGCCACGCTTCGCGGCGGCGGGCGAGCTCGGTCGGGTCGAGGCTCGCCTCGAGGACGAGCAGGTCGAGCGTGACCTCGACGTCGCTGTAGGTCATGACGCCGAACTGGCCCGACTGGCGCGTGCCGACCGGCACCTGGCGCTGCGGGAAGCCCTCGCAGCGGAGCGTCGCCTGCTTGCCGTCGTGGGTCAGCGTCACGTCGTACGCCACGTCCCAGTCGGTGCGCGTCGCGTCGTTGTCGCTCTCGAACTTGGCGCCGTCGCGCGCCTCGACTCCCGCCATGTCGAGCGTGTTGATCAGCCGCTTGCCGCCGTCGTCGCAGACGAGGATCGAGACGCTGCAGCGGCAGTTCTCGATGTAGGGCTTCGGCTCGACGTAGCTGAACTGGTAGCGGCAGGTGAGCGGCGCCGCGAACGCCACCTTGCAGCGCCACGCCGCCTTGCCGCGCATCCGCAGCGCCCCCTTCTCGACCTTCAAGTAGGAGTCGGCGATCGGGTACTGCAGCGCGTAGCTCCCGTGCAGCTCGACGCGCACCGGCGCCGGCTCGAAGTCTTGCGCCTGCTTCGCGTCCTCGAAGTCCCACGTCACGCGCAGGCGCCCCTCGCCGAGCGACTCCACCTTGCCGGCGAGCCCGAGGCCCGGCAGCCCGCGCGCCTCGAAGAGCGGCGCCGCGGCGAAGGCGGCGAGCGTCCGCAGCGCCGGCAGCCGCGCGAGGACGAGCGGCTCGCTGCGATGCTGCGTCAGCAGCGCGCGCACCTGCTCCAGCGCCGCCTCGCCGTGCGCGACGGTCGCCGGTCGCGGCGCGCGCGCGAGCGACTCGATCAGCGCCGCCGCCGCGCCGCTCTTCAGCAGCGCCGCCGCCTGCGCGCCGTCGTCGCGCAGCGCCACCTCGGGCGGCGTCGCGCCGGCGATCCCCTTCGCCCACGCCTTGCGCCCGGCGAGCAGCGCCGCGAAGGCGCGCGCCGTCGCGCTGCCCGTCTCGCGCTTCCACTCGCTCATCGTGCGCAGCAGCTCCTCGCAGCCGATCGCCGCGAGCGGCACGCGCTCGACCACTCCCTTCGCGCCCGACAGCAGCAGCACGTCGCCTTCCACCTCTTGCGCGGTGCCGCTGCGCGCGGCGCCGTCGTGGTCGAACTTGAGCTTCCGCTTGTCGCCCTTCGCCGCGAGCAGGAACTCGCGCCGCGCGGCCGACAGCTCGACCAGCCGCTCGACGTCGCGCTGCGCCCGCTGCGCCAGCGGATCGCCCGCCGGCAGCTCGGCCCGCAGCGCCTCGAGCGCGCCCTTCGCGCCGTCGAGGTCGCCGTCGCCCGCGCGCCGCAGCGCCATTCCAAGGCGCGCTTCCGGCGGCAGCGGCTCCTCGAGCAGCAGCGCCGGCTCGAACGCCGGATCGAGCAGCTTGCTGGTGAAGCCGCTCGCGTTCGCGTCGCCGCCGCTGCGCCCGCGCTCGGCCGCGCCCGCGGCGCCGCTGCGGGCCGCGCTCGCCGACCCGCCGTCGCCCTTCGCCAGCGCCGCCGCCAGCTCCGGCGAGAGCTGCAGCTCCTTCTCCAACGAGCCCTTCGCGGCACGCGCCAGGAACTGCGCGAAGCCCGCCTGCAGCGCCGCGGCGTCGACGGCGACCGGCGCCGCCTTCAGCTTCTCGCGCGTGCCGAGCAGCGCGGCGAGCCGCTCGACCAGCAACGGCCGCAACTTGCCGCCCTCCTCGCGCAGCAGCCAGTGGACGAAGAGCGACGACTCGGCGAGGAAGGCGTAGCGCACCTCGACCGCCGCGTCGCTGCTCGCGTCGATCGTCGCTCCGGTGCGCTTCGACTGCAGCGCCAGCAGCCCGTTCCAATCGGCGACGCGCAGCAGCTCCTCGATCGGCAGCCAGGCGAGCGCGCGCTGCTCCGCATCGAGCAGCCGCGCGACGTACCAGCGCAGCGTCCCGGTCCGCAGCGTGGCGACGCGCGCCGCCTGGGCGTCACCGTCGTGGCCGGCGAGCGCGAAGGAGAGCCCCTCGCGCACCCAGAGTTCGCGCCCCGGCGCCGCCGGATCGCCTTGCGCCAGGCCATCGAGCAGCGAGCGCCCCAGCACGTAGAGCGCCTCGGCGCGGTCGCGCGCGTCGTCGGGCGTCTCGAAGATGTCGCGCTTCACCACGCCGACGTCGAGCTCGCCGTTCCAGTGGTTCATCCCGCTCGAGTCGGGAGTGCCGCAGAGCTTCCAGTAGTTGCCGAAGTCGCCTTCGCTCGCCAGCACGACGAGCGTGTCGAGCGCGCGACCGGGCCGACGCGCGGCCGGCAGCGCCGCACCGAGCTCGTCGCGCAGCAGCGCGCGCGCGGCGGCGACCCACGGCTCGCAGAGCGCCGCGAAGTCGCGCTCGAAGCCGGGCTTCGCGTTGGCCGGGCGCTGCACCAGCCAGAGCGTCGGCGCGAAGTCGCTGCAGGCGGCGAGCTCGACGCGCTGGAAGTAGGGATGCGTCGGCAGCCGCGCGAGCAGCGCCTCGCGCTCGGCGGCCTGCGCGGCGTCGAGCGGAGCGGCGGACTGCGCGGGCAGCGGAGCGGCGTCGAGCGGAGCGGCGGAGACGACGGCCGCGGTGATCGTCGCGAAGAGCAGGCGGAGCATCCCCATGCGATCTCTCCGAGTTCCGTGCGCGGAGCGGGCCGCGGCAGCCTACCGCTCGCCGTGGCGGCGCGGGCGCTCCTCGGGCAGCTCGACTTCGTGCGCGAGGCCGCCCGACGGCACCACGCCGACCACGCGCAGCAGCAGCGCCTTCGCTCCGGTGTCGCCGCCGCCCGGCCGCGGCCGCACGAGGCGCGGCAGCAGCAGCACGAAGAGGCAACGCGCCACGATGCTGATGGCGAAGAGGCGCCGGAACGTCGCGCCGTCGAGCGACAGGAAGAGGCCGCCCGCCACGCTGCCGAGCAGCTGCGCGACGCCGTTCAGGCTGCTCTGCGCGGCGATCGCGTGGGGTCGCGTGGCGCGGAAGGTCGTGTGCAGCACCAGCACGAACAGTCCGATCTCGAGGCAGCCCCAGGTGATGCCGGCGGCGAACTGCGAGGCGTAGACCCACGGCCAGCCGTCCGCCCACAGGTAGGGCAGCGGCACGAGCGCGCAGCCGAGCACGCCGAGCAGCCAGACGGCGCGCGCGCCGTGGCGATCGATCCACTCGCCGAAGCGCACCTGCAGCACCGACTTCAACGCGATCTGCAGCGCGAAGGCGCCCATCAGCAGCAGGTAGGAGAAGTGGAGCTCGCGCGCCATGAAGGGGAGGAAGAAGGGGCTCGCGAGGTAGACGACCGCGTAGTAGCCGGCGCTGCCGACGATGAGGCGCCACGCGTTGCTGCCGCGCGACGTGCGCAGGAACTGGAGGACGCGCGCGGCGGGCGCGAGTCCCTGGAAGGCCGGTTCGGGCGAGCGCAGCAGCAGCAGCGTCGAGGCGAGCCGCGAGAGGCCGGCGATCAGGAAGATCAGCGCGAAGCCGCGGCCGGAGGCGGCGAGCGCCGGCCACCACGCCGAGGTCGCCGCGCCGTAGACGAGGTGCGGCTCGAGCAGCTGCAGCGTGACGCCCGCCACCACCATCGAGGCGCAGATGGTCGCCTGCACCGCCTTCATGCGCCGCGCGAAGTAGTTGCCGCGGATCCGCTCGGGCACGAGGTCGCCGTACCACGAGGTCCAGCCGGGCGAGGCGCCCTGGCCGGCGACGTGGTAGAGGCTCGCGCCGACGACCAGCAGCGTCGGCGTCTGCCGCCCGAGCGCATCAAGAAGCGCGAGCGCCAGCAGCGCCAGCGCCTGCAGCGCGGTGAAGCTCGCCACCAGGAGGCGGCGCGAGGCGACGTGGTGCATCAGGCGCAGCGCGGCGAGCGAACCGAGTGCGCCGACACCGAGCGGCAGCCCGACCACCAGCGCCTGCTCGAACGGACTCGCGCCGAGCCGGATGGCGTCGACCACGAACCACGTCTCCGCGCAGCCGACCATGCCGGCGTAGAGCATCCCCTCGGGCACGGCGAGGCCGAGCGAGCGGCGGACGGCGGAGCGCGGCAAGGACGAGCGGGGCGACGGCATGGAGGGCAGGCTGCCAGGAGGGGCGGCGGATGATACGGTCGGGCGCATGGCCCTCGCGCGCACCCTCGCCGTCCTGCCGTTCCGCGCCTTCGACGACGCGTCGAGCGAGTGGTTCGCGCGCGGCTTCGCCGAGGAGCTCTGCACCGAGCTCGGCCGCTGCGCCGCGCTCGAGGTGGTCCATCCGTGGAGCTCGTTCGCGCCGCGGCCGGACGACGCGACGCCGGCGGCGATCGGCGCAGAGCTCGGTGCCGCGCACCTGCTCGACGGCAGCGTGCGGCGCGAGGGGGAGCAGCTGGTCGTCGCCGCGCGGCTGATCGAGGCGCCGAGCGGACGGCAGGCGTGGGCCGATCGCTTCGCGCGGCCGGCCGCCGACCTGCCGGCGCTGCAGCGCGACATCGCGGTCGAGGTGGCGGGCGCGCTGGCCGCGGCGTTCGATCGCAAGCTGCTCGCCGAGGCGCGCCGTCGCCCGCTGCAGAGCCTCGCGGCGTACGAGTGCTGGCTGCGCGGCAACGAGCTGCTGCGCGGCGGCACCGTCGCCCACGACGACCGGGCGCGCGCGCTGTTCGAGCGGGCGCTCGAGCTCGATCCCGGCTTCGCGCGGGCGTGGGCCGGCATCTCGCTCTCGCACTTCAACGAGTGGAGCTGCCAGGCGTGGGAGCGGTGGGACGCGACCGAGCGGCTCGCCTACGACGCGGCGCGGCGCGCGGTCGACCTCGACGACTCCGACCACGTCACGCAGCTGATCCTCGGCCGCATCCATCTCTATCGCCGCGAGTTCGACGCCGGCGAGCGGCGGCTCGCGCTGGCGCTGCAGCTGAACCAGAGCGACGCCGATGCGCTGGCGCAGGCGGCGCTGGGCTTCACCTACCTCGGCCGCCACGCGGAGGCGGTGGCGCTGGTCGAGAAGGCGATGCGCCTCCATCCGCGCCATCCCGAGTGGTACGGGCTCGTGCTGGCCTACCCGAAGTTCCTGCAGGGCGAGTGGGAGGAGAGCCTGCGCCTCGCCGGTCGCGCCGACGGCTTCGCGGTCGACCTGCCCGCCTATGCGGCGGCGGCGCACGCGCTGCTGGGGCGACCCGATGCGGCGCGCCGCAGCGTGCAGCAGTTCCGCGACGAGTTCCGCCAGAAGATCCTCTTCGGCCGCGCGCCGGAGCCGGGGGAGGAGCTGCGCTGGCTGCTCCACGTCAGCCCGTTCCGCGCCGCGCGCGACCTCGAGCTGCTGATCGACGGCTTCCGCCGCGCCGGGCTGGTCGACGAGGCGGCGCCGGCCACGCCGATCGCGCCGGCGGCGCCGAGCGGGCCGATCGCGACGCTCCGGCAGCGCCCGCGGCTGCGTTGCGAAGGGGAGGCGTGGAGCTTCCGCTTCGAGGGGCGCGAGGTGCGCCTCGTCGCGCTGAAGGGGTTCGCCGACCTCGCGACGCTGCTCGGCGCGCCCGGTCGCGAGTTCCACTGCCTCGAGCTCGCCGGTCGGCCGGAGGCGAGCGATCGCGGCGAGGCGGCGCTCGATGCCACGGCGCGGCGCGCTCTCGAGGCGCGCGTGCGCGAGCTGCAGGAGGAGATCGACCTCGCGGCGGAGCGCCACGACGCCGCCACCGACGAACGGGCGCGCCTCGAGCTCGACGCCATCGCCGATTCGCTGCGCGGCGCGCTCGGCATCGGCGGCAAGGCGCGGCGCGTCGGCGACTCGATCGAGAAGGCGCGCACGGCTGTCACGTGGCGCATCCGCAGCGCCATCCGCAAGCTCGCCACCGCGCTGCCGCCGCTCGGCGCCCACCTCGAGCGAGCGATCCGCACCGGCACCTTCTGCAGCTACGCCCCCGAGCGGCCGCTCGACTGGGAGCGCTGAGGGCGCGAGCGGGCCTCCCGGACCGAGCCCGACGAAGCGCCGCGCCGTGGCCGGCGCTCGGCAGCCGCGGCCGGTCATCGGCGAGCGAGCGGCGAACGCGGTCGAGGCGATGGCGCGGCGCGCCGCCTCGGGGGCGCCCCGCTCGATCGGGTTGGCACCGCCGTTGCCAAGAGGAACCCGGCGACGGCGCGCGGAGCGCCGCGCGTTCGCGATGGAGCCTCCGATGGCGCGCTTCTGCTTCCGACTGGCGAGCTTCGCCGCTGCCGCTGCCTTCGGCTACGTCGCCTTCGCTCCCGTCGCGGCCCCGAAGGGGCGTGCGACTTCCTCGATGCCACGAACCACCGAAGCGCGCAGCGCTCCGGCGCCTGACCGAGATCGCCCGGGTGACTCAGAACTGCGACCCTGTGACATCCCGCGATCTCGGTCGGGCACTTCCTGAGAAGAGCTTGGCTGCTGGGTAGGAGCGGGGCCTGCGCTTGGCGGCGCGGGCCCCGCTTCTTTCGCGTCGGCTCTTGCGTCCCGCGCCTTCCGATGTGAGGCGCGGCCTCACGCCTCCACGGCAGGAACGCGTGGAGCGGTCGATGGCCTTCATCCGCGGATGCTTCGGCGGCAGCGACGCCGCTCCTTCGCCCGAGTGCGGCGAGGGAGCGACGTCGGCGGCGCCGCCGGCGACCGCGAGGGCGAGGGAGAGCGCCGGCCCGACGCCGCCGGCGATCGATCCGCCGCCCGCTCCGCGTGCTCCCGCGGCCGCCGATCCGGCGCCCGCTCCCCCCAATTCCGGGAGCTCGTCATGAACTGGTTCGATACGGTCGCCGAGTACCTCGCCTCGCTCGGGTCCGATTTCTTCCTCGCCTTCCCGATCGCGCTGTTCGCCGGCTTCGCGCTGGCGGAGCGGCTCTGGCCGGCGCGCGTGCAAGCGGCGGTGCGCGGCTGGAAGCTGCATGGCGTGCTGGCCTTCGCGGTGACGCTCACGCTGTCGCTGAAGGCGCCGCTCCTGTGGGACGAGTGGCTCGCGGGGCACACGCTGATCGACGCGCGCGGGCTCGGCCATGCGGGCGGCGCGGCGCTCGCGTTCGTGGTGCTGCAGCTCGCCATCTACGCGTGGCATCGCGCGCTGCATCGCGTCGACTTCCTTTGGCGCCACTTCCACCAGATGCACCACAGCGCGGAGCGGGTCGACGTGTTCGGCGCCTTCCTCTTCCATCCGCTCGACATCACGGCGTTCGCCTTCGTCGGCAGCCTCGTGCTGGTCGGCGGCGTCGGCGTCACCGCGCCGGCGGCGATGGCGGCGGGCGCGCTCACGACCTTCTGCAGCTTCTTCCAGCACGCGAACCTGCGCACGCCGCGCTGGCTCGGCTTCCTGCTGCAGCGGCCCGAGAGCCACGCGCTCCACCATCGCCGCGGCGTGCACGCCTGGAACTACGCCGACTTCCCGCTCTGGGACCTCGTGTTCGGGACGTTCCGCAAGCCGGCCCGCTTCGAGGGGGTGGGCGGCTTCTGGGACGGCGCGTCGCGGCAGATCGGCGCGCTACTGATCGGTCGCGACGTGAGCGTGCCGCCGCACGTGCGGAGCGAGCCGATCGCGCCCGCGAACGAGCCCGCGAACGAGCCGGTGGCCGCGCCGACGACCGCGCCGCGCCGCGATCTCGAGTGCGCCGTGTGACGGGTGCGCGGGCGGCCGGCCGCGAGCACCCTTCGCTACGCGGTCGGCTTGCCCGCGCGCGGCTTGCTGGAGTCGTTGAACGCCTTCATCTCCTCGAGCAGCTTGCTCATGTCCAGCGCCTCGACCGGCTCGAGGACGATGTTGCCCTCGTCGTCGCGATCGACCTGGCCGAGCGCGTCGCCGCCCGTCGCGCGACGCGCGGGTGCGATCGCGTCGTCGGCATCGTCGAGATCGCCGACGAGCGGATCCGCCTGGCGCGCCGCCTGCCGCTTCGCCGCTTCGAGCAGCCGCCGGCTCTCGACCAGCAGCGCGTGGTGGTCGAGCGCGCTGCGGATGCTCTGCTTCAGGTCGGACGGGTCGGTCGGCTTGAGGAAGAAGCGCCAGATGCCGCCGTCGTTCACCGCCTTCATGGCGTCGTGGAGGGTCGCCTGGCCGGTCAGCATCATGCGGATGGTGAGCGGCCAGCGCTTCGCGACCTGCGTGAGGAAGTCGGCACCGCTCATGCCCGGCATGCGCTCGTCGGAGATCACCACCGATGCAGCGCGCTCCTGCAGCAGCTTGAGCCCCGCCTCGCCGCCGGTCGCGGTCACGATCTCCCACGGCTCCTTGCGCAGCGCGATGGCGAGCGTCGCGGTGATCGAGGGCTCGTCGTCGACGAGCAGGATGCGCGGCTTGTTCATCACTTCGACTCCGTGGCAAGCGGGAGGCGGAGCACGATGGTGCTGCCGCCGTCCTGCTTGTCGATCTGCTGGATGACGCCGCCGTGGCGGCGCACGATGACTCGCTCGAGCGGGTCGAGCGCTGGCGTGGTAGCGACGCTGCAGGAGACGCTGAGCTCGACGTGGAAGCCGCGGCGCGACGTGCCGAGCACGATCTTGCCGCGCGCGCCGGCGCCTGGCTGCTCGGCGATCGCGGCGCTCGCGCATTCGAGCAGCGCGATCAACGCTTCGGACAGCTCGCCGATCTGGCAGCGCACCTTCGGCAGCCCCGCGGCGAGGTGCAGCTCGACGGCGGAGTGCGGCTCCCAGCCGTGGCGCGTGAGGCTCACGCAGTGGTGGACTAGCGCGTTCAAGTCGATCGGGGCGGCTTCGCGCCCGCCCCCGTCGGCCACCGCGCGCGTCGAGTCGACCACCGTGGCGATGCGGCGCAGCCCCTCGAGCGCGCGCTCGGCGGCGGCCGGCACCTCGCGTTGCGCGAAGGGGAAGTCGGCGTCGGCGATCGCCTTCGTCGCGAACCGCGCCGTGTCGGCCGTCTCCGGGTCGCGGCTCGCGGAGTCGATCAGGCGCGGCAACGTGGCGTGCAGGGGCGCGAGCTCGACGTAGCTGTCGCGCAGGAAGCGCAGCGTGTCGCCGACGAACTGGAGCGGCGTGTTGATCTCGTGGGCGATGCCGTCGGCCAGCCGGCCGAGCGCCGCCGAGCGCTGTTGCTGCGCGCGCGCCTCGACCACCTCGCGGCGCAGGTCGAGCTCGACCGCGGCGAGCAGGTAGCCGCTCGGTTCGCCGGCCTCCTGCGAGAGCACGGTGAGCGCGCAGTGGACCGCGACGCGCGCGCCGTCGGGCCGCACGAAGGCGCGCGGCTCGCCGTCGAAGAGCCCGGCACCGTCGCGGGCGGCCTGCTGCAGCGGCGCGAAACCGCCCTCGATCAGCTCGGAGAGGATCGTCCCGTCGAGCAGCGCCGGCTCGCGACCGAGCAGCTCCGCCGCCTAGGCGTTGGCGAACGTGACGTAGCCGTCGCCGTCCGCCACCAGCAGCGCCGCGCAGCGCGCGCCATCGAGCGCGGCGCGCAGCGCCTCGAGCGCGCGGCACTTGCGCCGCTCGGCGGCGAGTTCGCGCTTCAACTCGGCGACGCCGGGCTCGGCGGTCGTGAGAGGTGGTTCGGGACGGTCGGTCATCGCGAGCTCCGGAAGCGACGCCTCCATCCGCGAACTGCTGCGCGGGTAGGCTGATCCGCAGCGCGCTAGATCGACTCCCGATCCCCGTGCGCTCCAGTGCGAAAAAAAGGCCCCTCCCGTGCATTCGCCCGAGCCGTTCCAATTCCCCGGTCCGCGCCGCGCCGCCGAGCTGCTCGCTCCGGCGGGCGACATGGAGTGCGTGCGGGCCGCCATCGAGAACGGCGCCGACGCCGTCTACTTCGGCCTGCAGGACGGCTTCAACGCGCGCGCTCGCGCCACCAACCTCGCGTTGGCGACGCTGCCCGACGTGCTGCAGGAACTGCACCGCCGCGGCGTGAAGGGCTACGTCGCCTTCAACACGCTGGTCTTCGAGCACGAGCTCGCGGCCGCCGAGGAGAAGCTGCGCCGGATCGCCGAGGCGGGGGCCGACGCGATCATCGTGCAGGACCTCGGCATCGCCCGCCTCGCGCGCGCCGTCTCGCCCGACCTGCCGCTGCACGCCTCGACGCAGATGACGCTGTCGACCGCCGAGGGCTGCGAGTTCGCGCGCCGCTGCGGCGTCTCGCGCGCGATCCTGGCGCGCGAGCTCAGCGTCGAGGAGATCGCCCGCATCCACGCCGCGACCGACCTCGAGCTCGAGGTCTTCGTCCACGGCGCGCTCTGCGTCAGCTGGAGCGGGCAGTGCCTCACCAGCGAGGTGTGGGGCGGCCGCTCGGCCAACCGCGGCGAGTGCGCGCAGGCGTGCCGCATGCCCTACACGCTCGACGTCGACGGGCAGCACCAGGAGCTCGGGGCGGTGCGCTACCTCCTGTCGCCGAAGGACCTCTCGGCGCTCGACCTGCTGCCGGAGCTGCTCGCGGCGGGCGTCGTCTCGTTCAAGGTCGAGGGGCGGTTGAAGACGCCCGAGTACGTCGCGCAGGTGACCGCGACCTATCGGCGCGCACTCGATCAGGCGCTGCGCAGCGGCACCGTCGAGTTGCGCGACAGCGAGCGGCGCGACCTCGAGCAGACCTTCTCCCGCGGCCTCGCGCCCGGCTTCCTCGCCGGCGTGAACCACCAGCGGTTGGTCGAGGGGCGCAACCCGAAGAAGCGCGGCGTCTTCCTCGGCTGGGTCGCCGACGCGAACCTGCCGCTCCATCGCGTGACGATCGCGCTCGAGGCGCCGTTGAAGCGCGGCGACGGCGTCGTCTTCGAGGGGCCCGATCCCGAGGCGGGCGAGGCGGGCGGCTCGATCGTCGACGTGCGCGTCGGCGGGCGCGTGCTGCAGGGCGAGGCGGCGCCGCCGTCGCCGTCGGAGGTCGCGCGTGCCGCTCGGCCGGGCGAGCCGTGGCTGGTCGAGCTGCAGTTCGCGCGCGACCACGGCCCCGACCTCGCGCAGGTCGAGATCGGGGCGCGCGTCTTCAAGACCAAGGATCCCGAGCTCGAGAAGCGGCTGCGCGCCACCTTCGAGGGCGACCCGCGCCGCCGCATCAAGATCGAGCTGTCGGTGCGCGGGGCCGCCGGTGCGCCGCTCGAGGTGACGGCGCGCGATGGCGACGGGAACGAGGCGACGGTGGCGTCGACCATGGCGCTCGAGCCGGCGCGCAACCGGCCGCTCACGCCGGCGGTGCTGGCCGAGCAGTTCGGCCGCCTCGGCGGGACGATCTTCGAGCTGGCGCACGGCCACGCCTCGGTGGCGAGCGAGCTGGCGGAGCCGCTGATCGCGCCGCTCTCCGAGCTCTCGCGCATGCGGCGCCAGCTGGTAGAGCAGCTCGCCGCGGTGCGCGCCGCGAGCGTCCGCTGGCAGGTGGTCGCCGAGCCGGCGTTGGCGCGGCTGGCGCCGGCGACCGCGCGGGTCGGGGCGCCGGCGGTGGTGCCCGCCGCGGCGCCGCCCTCGTCCGCGGCGGCGTCCCGCGACGCGCGCGACGGCTTCGAGCTCTCCGTGCTGGTGCGCGACGACGCGCAGGTCGAGGCGGCGCTGGCGGCCGGCGTGCAGCGGATCTACCTCGATTACCTCGACCTGGTCGGCCTCGGCCACGCGGTGGAGCGGGTGCGGGCGGCGGGGTGCCACGCGCTGCCGGCGTCGACGCGGATCGCCAAGCCGGGCGAGGAGAAGACGCTCGCGCGGTTGCTGGCGCTGGCGCAGGACGGCCTGCTGGCGCGCCACCTCGGGGCGCTCGAGGAGGTGGCGACGCGCCGCGCCGCGGGCGATGCGGCGGCGCGCGCGCTGCAGCTGGTCGGCGACTTCAGCTTGAACGCGGCCAACGGGCTCACCGCCGAGGTGCTGCTCGACCGCGGCGTCGACCTGCTGACGCCGAGCTTCGACCTGAACGCCGAGCAGCTGCTGGCGCTGCTCGACCACGTGGCGGCCGAGCGGCTCGAGGTGGTGATCCACCAGCACCTGCCGCTCTTCCACATGGAGCACTGCGTCTTCGCCCACCTGCTGTCGAACGGCGCCGACTTCCGGACCTGCGGCCGCCCGTGCGAGCGCCACGCGATCGGGTTGAAGGACGACAAGGGGTGGCTCCATCCGGTGCTGGCCGACGTCGGCTGCCGCAACACGCTCTTCCACCACCGACCGCAGAGTGCCGCCGAATGGCTGCCGCGCTTCCGCGACGCCGGCCTCGCCCGCTTCCGCATCGAGCTGCTGCGCGAGTCGCGCGACCAGGCGGAGGCGGTGATCGAGCTCTACCGAGCGGCGCTCCGCGGCGAGGTGGAGCCGAAGGCGCTGTTCAAGGAGCTGAATGCCGAGGGGAAGTTCGGCGTCGTCGGGGTGACGCGCGGGACGCTGCCGGTCGTCGGGCGGTGAAGCTCGGAAGCCGAGCCGCGCTGCGCGGTCTGCCGTCGCGCTGTGTGGCGCCGCGCCGGTCGCGGGGCGCATCCGCTCGCGAGGAGGGCTGAACGGAGTTCCGAGCGGCGGCCGGTCTCGTCCGCCCGCCCGGGGCGCTCCGGCGCGCGGCGGGGCATCCTCGGTGTAGTCGAACCGGCACGGCGCGTGCACAATGGGTCGCGGCCCCCGCCGCCCCCCGATGCCCCCAGGGCCCCCCCCGGGCTGTTCGTTAGCTGCGGCTGCCGCACTTGGCGCCGCGAGGAGTGTCCGGACATGAGGACCAACCGTTCTGAACTCGTCTCCGCCGCGCTGGCCGCGGGCACGCGCCGCGCTTCGGCGGTGGCCTGGGTGACGGCCCTGGGTGCCGGCGCGACGCTCTGCCTCACGGCGTGCGGCGGCAGCGGCGGCACCGGCAGCGGGCCCGCCGCGTACGCGCGCCAGGCGACGCTCCTCTCGGTCCGCTTCCCGGATCCCAACGACGTCAACTTCGAGGCGGAGGAGAGCGCGCCGCAGAACGCGCCGGTGGTGCAGACCATCGAGTTCACGTTCAGCGGCAGCCCCGATCCCAACCGCATCAACGCGACGGTGCTGCCGATCGTCGATCCGCAGAACCGACCGGTGCGCGGTCACTACGACGTCGACGGCGCGATCGTCACCTTCATCCCCGATCTGCCGGTCCGCCCGATCTCGACGCTGCCGAGCGGCGCCTTGGACAACGGCGGCGCGGGCCTCGAATTCAACACCGCGTACACGTTGCGCGCCGGGCCGCTCACCTTCGCGTTCGTCGCGGCCGTCGATCCGGCGCTGCTCGCCGCCTATCCCGATGCGACCGACCCGGCGGGCATCTACCTGCCGTTCCGGACCATGGCGACGCCGACGGCCGATGCCTTCCGCGCGATCGCGGCGACGGCGCCGCAGCTCGTCGAGGTGTCGCCGCTCGACGGCGCGACCGGCGTCTCGCCGAACTTCTTCAGCGATCCCGACGGCCTCTTCGCCGAGCGTCCCGTCTTCACGCTCGTCTTCGACGGCCCGCTCAATCCCGACTCGACCAACATCAACGACACGATCTTCGAGCTGATCGACCTCGACGACCGTCCGACGATCTTCCCCGACGGCCTGCCGCTCGGCATCGACGTCGAGCTGGTCGAGAACGCGATCGACCGCGCGGTCGTCGCGGTGCGCCCCTCCGGCATCCTGCCGTTCGGCCACCTGCTGGCGCTGCAGCACGACCTCGAGCTGAAGGGGCTGGCGGAGAACGGCTCGCCCGCCGGCGGTCCGGTGGTCGCGACCACGTTCACGGTCGCCGCCGATCCCTCCGGCACGCTGCGCGATGCGCTCGTCGAGGATTTCGACGGCGACGAACGCGAGGAGACCGACATCGACCAGATCGGCTCGGGCAACGTGCTGGCCGACTGGGACCGGCGCGACTCGAACGTCCTGCAGGCGGCGCTCGAGTTCGACGGCGACGGCAGCATCGGCCGCTTCCTGCCCAATGCTCCGGCGACCGGCGACACGGTGACCATCGTGCTCGACACGACGGAGCAGCTCTTCCCGCTGCTCGACGGCTCCACGCCCGATGCCATCCCGGGCACCAGGGCGACGAACGGCGTGTTCCACTTCACCGACATCGACATCCCCGACGGCGTGATCATCGTGCCGCAGGGCAACAACCCGCTGGTCTTCAAGGCGAGCGGCTCGGTGCGCATCGCCGGCGACATCCTGCTGAGCGGCGACGACGGCTCGAGCGAGTTCGCCTACGACTCCTCGATCACCTCGATCCCGGGCGGCCCGGCGCGCGCCGGCGGCGGTCGCGGCGGCGATTCCCACCCGGTCACCTTCTTCCCGGCCGACACCATCAACTACCTCACGCTCGTGTCGCCCACCTTCGCGAAGACGGGACTCGGGATGAACCCGGTCACCGGCGCGATGGAGGCGATCGGCGGCACCGGCGCGCAGAGCGGCGCGCTCGACACCAAGGACAGCAAGGGCAAGTACCAGACGAATGACGAGATGGGGAACTGCGACGAGTTCCGCCAGATCAGCACGGCCGCGAAGATCGCGGGCGGCGGCGGCGGCTCGATGTTCCGCGCCGGCGCGACGCCGAAGGACACGAGCGGCAACATCCTGCACGGCATCGCCAACGTCCATCCCGACGGCACCGGCAAGTGGATCCTCGACACCACCAGCAACACCTGCCTCGCCGGCGTCGGCGGTTCCCACCCGTTCGCGGCGGACGGCACGAACACCAACGACTTCTTCGGCAAGCTCGGCCAGCTCACCCGCCTGATCGGCGGCCAGGGCGGCGGCGGCGGCGGGACGCAGTGCGACTCCTACTTCTGCGGCAACTGGTGCGACATCGACACCGATCCGGCCAACGACGGCTGCTGCGCGAACGAGGACAACCTGCCGGCGCAGGGGCGCTCGCCCTCGGTCGGCGACTCGCGCGGCGGCGGCGGCGGCGGTGGCGGCGGCTCCTTCATGCTCCAGGCGCTCGGTGACATCACGCTGGTGTCGACCGCGCTGATCGAGGCGTCGGGCGGCAACGGCGGCGGCGGCGAAGGCATCGCCTGCTCCTACTGGGGCGGCGGCGGCGGCGGCGGCGCGGGCGGGATGATCATCCTGCAGTCGGCGTCGACGATCCTCGTCGAGTCGGGCGCGGTGCTCGACGTGCGGCGCGGCCTCGGCGACAACGCGGCGCCCAACAACGACTACGCCGACTGCAGCAACTCGAGCAACGGCGTGGCGGGCGACGGCGGCGACGGCGGCCACGGGATGATCCAGCTGCAGGTGCCGATCGGTTCGAAGGCGACGGTCGTGAACCCGGGCACCGACGTGAACGGCAGCGTGCGGCCGATCGCCTCGTGGGTCGATCCGAACAACACGCTCGCGCCCGTCGAGTTCACCCCGCTCAGCGTCGCGCTGTCGCGGTGGCACGACTTCGGTCGCGTCATCGCGCGCGGGCCGACCGGCACCAACCCGGTCTTCAGCTTCAGCGGCCTCGACGGCAGCGGTTACGTGGCGACCGATGGTTCGGGCAACGTGCTCTCGCCCGCGACCACCGACATCGTGGTCGGCTACCTCGGCCAGATCGACACGCTGACCGGGACCTACGCGCCGGGCGAGGAGCCGCGCGCCAACTTCGTCCCGACCAACGCGAAGGTGAAGGTCGAGTTCCAGGGCGCCGACGCGATCGTCGAGGGCTCGAAGGAGGTCGACCCCGCGTCGCTCACCAGCTGGTCGTCCGACGTCACCGTCGCCAACGGCAAGCAGTTCCTCCGCTGGCGGATCACCTTCGACACCACCTTCGACGGCAGCCCGCTCACCCCGAACACCCGGCGGCCGATCGTCGAGCGGATCGAGGTGCACGCCGAGTTCTGAGCTTCGCGCGCAGTGATCGAACGACTCCCGGAACGGCCCGGGCTCCCGCGAGGGGGTCCGGGTCGCTCCATGCCCGTCCAGCGCCGTCCAGCGCTATCCAGCTCGGTCGAGCGCCGTCGAGCGCCGTCGAGCGCAGCAGACATCGGGAGCGGCGCTCTAAGCTCGTCGCGCTGATCGCCGGCGGACGGCGATCGTCCCGCGGGGCTCTTCGCGCGTGAACCCGGAACCGACCGTCGACCCGACTGCCCCGCCGAGCGCGCCGCGCTCCCCGCTGCCGCAAGCGGCGCGTCCCCTGCGGCGGGCTTGGCCGCTGCTCGTCGCGGCGTTCGCCGGCTGCGGCGAGGAGCCCGCCGGCGGCGGCGCATCGTCGCCTCCCTCGGGCAGCGCGGCCGGAAGCGCGTCGACGCCCTCGTCGGTACCGCCGCCGGCCCCGATCGCGCTGCGGTTCGCGCTGCGCGACGAGGCGGCGGCGCGCGGCGTCGTGGCGGTGAACCACTGCGGTGCGCCGCTCGACAAGCGCTACGCGCTCGAGGAGATCGGCCAGGGCTGCGCGCTCTTCGACAAGGAGGGCGACGGCGACCTCGACCTCTACCTCGTCGACGCGTGCGGGCTGGTGGCGCCGGCGGACGGGAAGGGCGATTGGACGCTCGACCGGAAGGGGCGCTGCACGCTGCTCGAGAACGACGGCAGCGGCCGCTTCACCGACGTCACCGAGGCGGCCGGCGACGCCGGGCTGCGGGTGTTCGGCGCCGGGGCGATCGCCGCCGACTACGACGGCGACGGCGACGTCGACCTCTACGTCACCTGCTACGGCGAGAACAAGCTGCTGCAGAACGACGGCAGCGGCCGCTTCGCCGACGTCACCGCGGCGGCCGGCGTCGGCGAGACGCGCTGGAGCACCGGCGCGGCCTTCTTCGATGCCGACGGCGACGACGACCTCGACCTCTACGTCGGCAACTACTTCGCCATGACCATCGCCGGCGACCCCGACTGCTGGAACAAGGTCGACTGCCCCTACTTCGAGCTGAAGGCGGCGTGCGGCCCGAAGGGCATGGTGCCCGAGCCCGATCGCTACTACGCCAACAACGGCGACGGCACCTTCCGCGACGCGACCGCGGACGCCGGTTTCGCCGCCGTCGAGCCGCGCTACTCGCTCGGCATCGCGGCGTTCGACGCCGACGGGGACGGCGACCAGGACCTCTACGTCGCCAACGACTCGCGCGGGAACTACCTGTTCGTGAACGACGGCAAGGGGCGCTTCAGCGAGGAGGCCGATCTCGCCGGCGCCGCGCTGTCGGGCGCCGGCCTCGCGCAGGCCGGGATGGGCGTCGCGATCGGCGACTGGGACGGCGACCTCGACCTCGATCTCTTCTGCACGAACTTCTCGCACGACGACAACACGCTCTACCAGAACGACGGCAGCGGGACCTTCCTCGACGTCACGGCGCGCCACGCGTGGGGGACCGAGACGTGGCTCGCGCTCGGGTGGGGGACGGCGTTCGAGGACTTCGATCTCGACGGCGACCAGGACCTCTTCGTCGCCAACGGCCACGTCTACCCGGGCGCCGACGCGCGCGCGCCGGAGCTCACCTACAAGCAGCTCTGCCGCGCCTACGAGTTCGACGGCCGCTATCGCGACGTCACCGTCGCCGCGTTCCCCGGCGCGCCGCCGCGCAAGTCGTTCCGCGGCGCCGCGTTCGGCGACGTCGATGGCGATGGCGACGGCGACGTGGTGGTGATGGCGCAGAACGAGTCGCCGGCGCTCTTCGTCAACGACGCAGCGCAGCGCGCGAGCGGGCAGCAGGTCGCCTTCGTGCTGGAACAGCCGGGGATGAACCGCTTCGCGATCGGCGCGCGCATCGTCGTCGAGGCGGGCGGCCGTCGCCAGCTGCGCCTCGTGCAGGCGGGCAGCTCGTTCCAGAGCAGCAACGAGGCCGCGGCGCGCTTCGGCCTCGGCGGCGCGACCCGCCTCGAGCGGGTCACCGTCACCTGGCCGGATGGCGTGGTCGAGGAGGCGCGCGACCTCGCCGCCGGCACGCGCTGGCGCTGGCGGCGCGGCACGCCGCCGCAACCGTGGAGCCGCGGATCATGAGTCGTCGCGGAACGTTCGCGCGGCTGGTCGTCGCGTGGGTGGGGGCGGTCGGCGCCGGCGCGCCGCTGCACGGCCAGGCGCCCGCGCAGGGCGGCCTCGACCCGGCGCTGCGCGACGCCTTCGCGCGCTTCGACGCCGGCGATCGCGACGCCGCACGCGCCGCCGTCGAGGCGCTCGCGGCCGCGAAGCGCGCCGATCCGGGCTACACGATGCTGGTCGGCACGCTCTGGCTGATGCGCGCCGAATGGAAGCAGGCCGAGCCGCACGTGCGCGCCGCGCTGCAGAAGCTGCCCGACTTCGCGCCGGCGCACAACGCGCTGGCGGTCGTGCTGCTGCAGACGTCGCGCCCCGAGGAGGCGGAGAAGGTGCTGCGACCGGCCGTCGCCCGCTTCGCTGCCGACCCGGTCTTCGGCGAGCTCGCCTTCCACCTCGCGATGGCGTGCGCGATGGTCAACAAGCGGCTCGAGGCGAGCGACTGGTTCGAGAAGGCGATCGCGCTCTCGCCCGGCAACGCGATCAACCACTTCTCGCTGGCCGAGAACGAGCTGAACCTCCATCGCCTCGAGCGCGCCGAGCAGTCGTTCCGCCGCGCGATGGAGCTCGACCCGCCGCATCCCGACGCGCGCTGGAAGCTGGCGGTGACGCTCGCCGAGGCGGGGCGCCCGGCCGACGCGGAGCCGCTCTTCGCCGCCGCGCTGTCGAGCGGCCCGCCGAAGAGCCGCCTCTCGGCCGCCTACCGCTTCGGCGTCTTCCTCTTCGAGCGCGAGCGCCACGCGGAGGCGCTCCCGCTGCTGCAGTCGGTCACCAAGGGCAAGCCCGACGACCGCATGGCGTGGAACTACCAGGCGCGCACGCTGCGCGCGCTCGGGCGCAAGGAGGAGGCGGCGGCGGCGCTGGTGCGCTACCGCGAGCTGCAGGCGGCGGCCGATCGCGACGAGAACGAGTTCCTGCTCTCGCTCATCCGCGACAAGCTGGCGCCTCCCGACGGGAAAGTGGTGCCCGAACGCGGATGATCGATTCGCCGCGGAGCCGAACGGATCGTTGAATCGTCGCACTCGGAGTCGCTCGCCCATGTCGATCCTCCCGCTCGCGTTCGCGCTGCTCGCGATGGCGCCCCAATCGGCGCCGCCGCTCGCGCTCCGTCCCGCGCCGGTCGAGCGGCTGCTCGCGGAGATCGGCCGCGCGCCGGCCGACAACGCCGCTCGCGAGGCGCGCCTCGTCGAGCTGTTCCGCGCCGCGGGCGCCGAAGCGGAGGACGTCGCGACCGTCCCGCTCGATCGCGCGCTGCTCGAGCCGCGCCTCGCGGCGGCGCGCACCGCGATCGTCGCGCGCCTCGACGCGGCGGGCGCCGGCGAGTCGGAGCGCGCCGCCGCGCTCGAGCGGCAGGAGGCGCGCTGGCGCGACGTCGGCCGCAACGTGATCGCGGTGCTGCCCGGCACCACCAAGCGCGTGATCGGCTTCGCCGCGCACTACGACACCGCCGCCGGCTCGCGCGGCGCCATCGACAACTGGTCGGGCTGCGTGCTGCTCGCCGAGCTCTACCGCGCGCTGAAGGGGCAGCCGCACGAGCACACTTTCTGGTTCCTCGGCTTCGCCGGCCAGGAGGAGGGGTGCCTCGGCGCGGCGTCGTGGGTCAGCACCGTGCGCGAGAAGCAGGCGGCGAAGATCGATGCGCTGGTGACGGTCGAGTGCGCCGGCCTCGTCGCGCCGCGCGCGTGGTGGAGCGGCTCGTCGGCCGGCATCCTCGAGATCGTCGCCGACGCCGCGCGGCAGGTGCAGGTTCCGCTGCAGGTGGTCGATTTTCCCGGCGATGCATCGGACAGCTGCGAGTTGAAGCGCGCCTTCCTGCCGGTCGCCTGCCTGTTCGGGATCGGCTTCGAGCACGCGTCGCTGCTGCACGGACCGCGCGATCGCGTCGAGGCGATCGTGCCCGAGCATCTCGCGCAGATGCACGCTCTGACGCTCGCGCTCGCCGCCGAGTTCGATCGCCATCGCCAACCCTTGCGCTGGGACTACGTGCAGGACAAGCTGCGCCTCGCCGATCCGGCGAGCGGCCGCACGCCCCTCGTGCCGACCCCGATCGACGTTCCGCGGGCCGCGCCGGCCGCTGCGCCGCCGACGCCCGCTCCGGCGCGTTCGCCTTCGCCCGCCCGTGATGGGAGCCACCCGTGATGTCGAGGACCTTCGTCTCCGCGCTGCTGCTCGCCCTCGCCCCCGGCCTCGATGCCGTGGCGCTCGCGCAGCAGCCGCAGGTCAACGTGAACGAGCTGCCGGAAGAGGTGAAGAAGATCCGGCAGGCCTACCTCGCCTACGACGTCGATACGTCGCTCGCGCTGTCGAACGACTGGCTGGTGAGCCACCCCGGCGATCCGCTCGTGCTCGAGCTGCGCGCCCGGTCGCTGCGCCAGCTCGGTCGTCTCGAGGATGCGGTGAAGACCGCCGAGCAGATCAACCCGCGTTCGGTGCGCGTGAAGCTCTTCATCGCGGAGTGCCTCGGCGCCAATCCGGCGACGGTGGCGCAGGCGCAGGCGCTCGTCGACGAGGTGGCGGCCGACGATCCGAACGCCGTCGACCCGCACCTGACGCGAGCGCGCATCTACCTCGCGCAGGGGCGCCTCAAGGAGGCCTCCTCCGAGCTGAACTACGTGCGCGTCACCAAGCCGAAGAGCTACGAGGGGATGCTCCTCTCGGGGATCCTCGCCGAGATGGGCGGCGCCAACGAGGAAGCGGCGCGCCTCTACCTGCAGCTGGTCACCAAGCCCGCCGACTGGGAGCGCACCGACACGCACCACGAGCGCGACGCGGTGGTCGGCCTCGCCGGCGTCTACACCAAGCTGCAGAAGTACGAGGACGCGGTCCGCCTCTACCAGCAGCTCACCGAGAAGATGCCGCGCTCGCCGCTGCTCTTCGCGCAGCTCGGCATGGCGCAGTCGATGCTGGAGCGCAACGCCGACGCCATCGCGAGCTTCGAGAAGGCGGTCGACCTCTCGCCCGGCTCGCCGGAGCTGCTCGGCCGGCTCGCCGATCTCTACCGCGGCGCCGGGCGGCTCGACGACGCCGCCGCGCGCTACAAGCGGATCCTCGAAGCGACCGCGCCCGGACCCGGCCACATGGTCGCCGACCTGCGCCTCGCCGAGATCCACCTCGATCGCTCGGAACTCGACAAGGCGAAGCTCCACTCCGATGCCGCGCTGACCGTGGCGGCGACCCATCCCGAGGCGCTGCTGATCGGCGCGCGCGTTCGGGAGAAGGTGGGCGACGCGCCCGCTGCGAAGGAGCTCTACCGCAAGGCGCTCGCGCAGGACCCGATGCTCTTCGACGCGGTCTATCGCCTCGCGCTGCTGCTGGCGCGCTCGACCGACGCCACCGAGCAGGCGGAGGGGCAGCGCCTGCTGGCGCGCCACCAGAAGATCGAGCCGCTGCTGCAGGACCTCACGCGCACGCGCCGCGAACTCGAGATGGCGCCGCGCAGCCCGGCATTGCTGACGAGGCTGGCCGGGCTCCTGAACCTCGCCGGCGAGTACGAGCAGGCCAAGCTCTGGGGCGGGCGCGCCGAGCAGGTCGCGCCGCGCAGCCCGTCGACCTGCATGCAGCTCGGCTACATCTCGGCCAACCTCGGCGACAAGGCGGCGGCGCTCAAGTACTTCGAGCGCGCGCAGAAGGCGCTGCCGCCCAACGCGGTGCCGAAGCTCGACGAGTACGTCGCGAAGCTGAAGAAGGGCGAGGAGCTGCCGCTGCCGATGGGCGAGATGTTCCGGCCGTCGCAGCAGGCGCCGGCGGACGGGGCCGCACCGGCGGCTGGAGCGCCGGCCGGCGGCGCGGCGCCCACCAAGCCCGCGGGCGGCTGAGCGAGCCGCGCGGCCAGCTGATCAGCGCTTGAGCTCGCGCCGCGCGACGGGCGCCGGGTCGCCCTGCGTCCAGGCCCACTCGAAACCGGCGTCGAGCGGCCCGTGCTGCTGCGTCGTGCCGTCGGGCCAGCGCACGACGAGCAGCTCGGCGCGCGGCGCGCCGGCGGCGCCGAAGTGGACGCGCAGGTCGTTGCGCGAGGCGTAGGAGGAGCCGGCGCGCACCTCCTCGCTGCGCGCCTTGCCGGCGACCGTCAGCGTCAGCTTCGCGCCGATCGCGTCGCGGTTCTTGCCGCGCGTCGAGAGCGCGAAGAGGAAGGCGTCGGCGCGCTGCCCGGCCGCCACGTGGTTGTTGCGCAGCAGGACGGCCGGCTCGTCGCGCGCGACGATCACCGCGTCGAGGTCGCCGTCGCCGTCGAGGTCGCCGGTGGCGAGCCCCCGCGCGGCGTTGCGCACCGTGAAATAGGCGCCCGCCTGCTCCGGCTTCACCAGCGCGAAGCGGCCGCTGCCGTCGTTCTCGAGCAGCTGGTCGGCCTGCATGTACCACGCGCCGCCGCGCGACTTGTGGACGTTGAACAGCACGTGGCCGTTGGCGATCAGCAGGTCGAGGTCGCCGTCGTGGTCGTGGTCGAGGAAGTCGATGCCGAAGCCGACCTCGCCGCGATCGACGGCCATGAAGCCGGCGGCGCGATGCTCGTCGGAGAACCAGCCGCGCCCGTCGTTCTGGTAGAGGCTGTTCATCTCGGAGGAGAGGTTGACGCAGAGCAGGTCGAAGTCGCCGTCGCCGTCGTAGTCGCCGGCGTCGACGCCCATGCCGGCGAGGCTGCGACCGTCCTCGCCGTAGGCGCAGCCGCGCAGCGCGCCGCACTCCTCGAAATGGCCCTTGCCGTCGTTGACGAACAGGAAGTTCGGCGTGCCGTCGTTGGCCGCGTAGAGATCGGGGTCGCCGTCGTCGTCGACGTCGCACGCCACCACCCCGAGCCCCTTCGAGTGGTCGGAGAGCGGCGCGGTGATGCCCATGCCGACCTCGCGCGACCGCTCGACGAAGGTGCCGTCGCCCTTGCCCTGGAAGAACCAGTGCTGCACGCCGAGGTACTCCTTCGGCGCGCAGTAGTCGCGCACGCCGGTCACCTCGACGCCGCACGGATGGGCGCGGTTCACCTCGATCGAGAACTCGACGTAGTTGGCGACGTAGAGGTCGAGCGCGCCGTCGCGGTCGGCGTCGAAGAAGCAGGCGCTCGAGCTCCACTTGCCGCCGCCGGCGACGCCGGCCGCCTCGGCGCGCTCGGTGAAGCGCCCCTTGCCGTCGTTCACGTAGAGGAAGTTCCGCCCCCAACCGGTGACCAGCAGGTCCTGGTCGCCGTCGCCGTCGATGTCGGCTGCCGCGCCGCCGGTGCAGTAGCTGCCGTCGACGCCGCGCACGCCCGCCTCGCTCGCGATGTCGGTGAAGCGCAGGTCGCCGTCGTTGCGGAAGAGCGCGTGGCCGGGGAAGGGCGCCTCGGGGGCGACATCGCGCCAGACGCCGGCGTTCACCAGGAAGACGTCCTGGTCGAGGTCGCCATCGACGTCGAGCAGCACGACGCCGCCCGCGACGATCTCGGGCAGGCGGTACTCGCCGCTCGGCGAGGTCTGGTGGCACCAGCCCGGCAGCGCCTCGCGCATCCAGGTGAACCGCTCGCCGGGGAACGGGGCGACGTCGCGTGGCGTGAGGACGCCATCGGCGCCGGCGATCGCGACATCGAGCGGGGCAGCCTGCGGGCGGACGGCGGCGGGCGATGCGGTCGCGCCCTGCGCGCTCGGTGGCGCGTTCGAGTCGGTCGCGCTCGACGGCGGCGGTGCGCCGTGGCGCGGCTCCTCGCCGCAGGCGGCCAGCAGCAGCGGCGCGAGCAACGCGCGGCGCGCGGGAATCACGAGCGGCTCACGACGACGGTGACGGTGGTCGGCGACGCGCCGCTCACGCGGGTGCGCACGAAGGCGTGGCTCGCGCTGCGCCGATAGGGGCCGGCCGGCTCGAGGAGCCGCTCCTCCTCGTCGAGCGGCACCGCCACCTCGACGTCGAGCGGCTCGCTGCGCGTGCTCTCGAGCGTCACTTGCCAGCGCGCGCGGCCCGGCGCCTCGCGCGCCTGCAGCTGCGCGACGCCGCGCACGCCGACCACTGGCGCACCGAAGAAGGAGGGGAGCGCCGTGCCGCGCGTCGCCGCCACGTCGCCGCTCGCGCCGAGCCACGGCCGGTTCTTCGCGTCCAGCACGATCGCCTGCGCCGCGCCGCCCGGCAGCGCGCGGCCGATCCGCGCCGCGGCGTCGCTCGCGAAGTCGAACCGCTCGCGCAACGGGGCGGGAGCGGCGGCGGCCGCGAGCGCCTCGGCCGGCGCATCGGGGCGCGGCAGCGCGAAGGTCGGCGTGCGGGTGAGCGGCGCGTCGCGCAACTGCGCCAGCACCACCTGCAGCGTCGACTCGCGCGCGAGCGTCGCGCCGTCGGCCACCGGATGGAGCGTCGTGCCGTCCTGCACGGCGAGCCGCGCGCCCCGGAAGGCCTGCCCGCAGCCGTTGGTGATCGAGGCGACCACGGAGAGGTCGCCGCGCTCGTGCTCGACGCTCGCGCGCAGGAGCCAGTCGCAGCGCCACGCGAGGCCGCGCGTCGCGTAGAGCAGCTCGAAGCGGTAGCGATCGGCGCGCTCGCAGTCGACGCGCCAATCGAGCCGCATGCGGTTCCAGTCGCCGCTCGGCAGCGCGTCCAGCACGACCTCGGCGTCGTCGAGCAGCCGGATCTGGCCGTCGCCCTGCTCGAGGTAGAGCGGCAGCCGCCGCTCGCCGGTCGGGCTGCCGACCACCGGCGGGAAGAGGAGGCGCCCCTCGAGCTTCTCGACGGTCGACTCGTGGAAGCGCAGCAGCTCGACCGGGCGGCCGGCGAGGTGTTCGAGCGCCTTCGCGACGTCGAGCACCTCGAACCACGCGGCCTGCTCGGCGAGGCGCAGCAGCTCCGGCTGCGACAGCGCGCGCAAGCTCACCGTCTCGGGCAGGAGCTGCGGCGCGACGTCGAGCACGCGCAGCGACGAGCGGCCCGCCGCGAGCTGCGCGCTCCTCACCTCGCGCACGACCGAGCGGCCGTCGGCGCCGACGGTCAGCGCGACCTCCTCGGGCGTCGAGGCGTCCTGCGCGGCGGCGCGCGCGGCGGGGCCGGCCTCGAGCAGCGCGGCGGCGATGACGACGGCGAGCGCGGCGAGCGGCGTTCTCATGGCGCGGGAGGATAGCCGCGTGCTCCGCTCGGCAGGGCACGGCGATATCCTCCCGCGTCCCTCATGGCTTCCTCGCGATTCCTCTTCGTCCACGGCGCCTGGCACGGCGCGTGGAGCTTCGACCTGCTGCGGCTCGAACTCGAGCGGCGCGCGGTCGCATGCGAGGCGATCGACCTGCCGGCGCTCGGCGACGACATGACGGCGCTGGCCGAGGCGACCTTCGAGCGCGGCGTCGAGCGGCTCGTCGAGCGGATCGGCGCGTGGCGCAACTGGACCGTGGTCGGCCACAGCTTCGGCGGCTTCTACGCGACCGAGGCGGCGCTGCGCGCGTCGGGGAAGGTGAAGAGCCTCGTCTACCTCGCCGGCTGGGTGCCGAAGGTCGGCGACGACTTCGCGGCGATGGCGGCGGCGGCGCCGCTCTCCGACGGCTTCAAGGCGTGCTTCCGGAAGGACGAGGCGGGCGAGGCGCTGCTGCTCGATGCCGCGAAGGCGACGCCCTACCTCTGGCACGACGTCGCGCCGGGGATCGCCGCGGCGGCGGCGATGCGCGTGCGCCCGCAGCCGGCCGAGCCGTTCGCGTCGGCGAAGATCGGCGGCAACAACGCGGTCGGTGGCGTCGAGCTGCTGAAGAGGATCCCGCGCCTCGCGCTGGTCGCCGCGCAGGATCGCGTGATCGCCGCCGAGAAGCTGAAGGAGCTCGCCGCGCGCGCCGAAGTGCCGTGCGAGGAGCTCCCGACCGGCCACTGCCCGTTCCTGTCGGCGCCGAAGAAGGTCGCCGATGCGCTGCTCGGAGTGAAGTGAGCGCGGCTGCGAGGCCGCGCGAGAGGTCGACGATGGCTCGCCAGAAGACGTCCGCCGCTGCGCCGCGCGAGGGCGGCTACCTCCACGGCTACAGCTCGGCCGAGCGCGCCCGCCTGCGCCGCCAGGCGCTCGTGCTCGAGCCGATGGTGCACGACCACCTGCCGTTCCACCGCCGCCGCCGCTGCATCGAGATCGGCTCGGGCGTCGGCGCGCAGACCGAGATCCTGCTGCGCCACTTCCCCGGCCTGCACGTCACCTGCGTCGAGCGCAGCCCCACGCAGATCGGCGAGGCGCGCAAGTTCCTGCGCACCGTGCCGTGGGCGAAGGGGCGCTACGAGCTCGCTGAAGCGGACGCCACGCGGCTGCCGTTCGAGCGCGAGCGGTTCGACGCCGGCTTCCTCTGCTGGATCCTCGAGCACGTCGCCGATCCGGCGCGCATCCTCTCCGAGCTGCGCCGCGTGCTGGTGGCCGGCTCGCCGGTGGTGATCAACGAGGTGCTGAACGCCACGTTCTTCATCGATCCCTACAGCCCGAAGACGCTGCAGTACTGGATGGCGTTCAACGACCACCAGCTCGAGCTCGGCGGCGATCCGTTCGTCGGCGCGAAGCTCGGCAACCTGCTGCAGCAGGTCGGCTACCACGACGTGCAGACCTTCGTGAAGACCTTCCACCTCGACAACCGCTCGCCCGGCGAGCGCGCCGAGTTCCTCTCCTACTGGACCGAGCTGCTGCTGTCGGGCGCGCCGCAGCTGCTGGCCGCGAAGAAGGTGAGCCCCGACGTCGTCGAGGGGATGAAGGCGGAGCTCGACCGCGTGGCGCGCGACGCCAACTCGGTCTTCTTCTATTCGTTCATCCAGGCGCGCGCCCGCGCGTGACGATCGCGGCGGGCGCGCCGCCCCGTCAGAACGAGCGGGTGATCAGGCGCAACGGGTTGCTGAGCGAGTAGCCCGAGTTGTCCGGCGTGGGGTCGTCGCAGAACGCCTGCAGGTACCACTCGACGCAGTCGAGCGCCGGATCGACGCCGATGTCGTCGGTGTAGTCGAGGTCGCCGTCGCCGGCGACTCCTGGCGTGCCGCCGACGGTGATCTGCAGCACCGTGTAGTCGCCCGGCGTCAGGCTGACGAAGAAGGTCCCGTTGCCCTGCGTCTGCGGATCCTCGTTGTACCCGGTGACGACCGACACGAGCCCGCCGCCGACGAAGTCGCGCAGCTCGAGCGTCATCGACTCGCCGAACACCGGGTGACCCGAGGCGTCGATCGACGGGAAGACGCCGCCGGTGCCCGACTCGCGCGCGTCGTAGCGGTAGTCGTGGATGCCGATGTCGTCGTGGCCGCCCACCACCTCGAGTCCGAGCGGCGAGCCGAGCGAGCCCGCCGGCAGCACCTCGGTCACCGAGCCCGTGGTCGGATCGATCAGCGCGAGGTTGCCCTTGCCCGACGAGGTGAACAGCAGCTTCGAGTAGTCGCGGTTGAAGCGGATGACCGGCGTGGCGAGCTTGCGGCCGAAGCCGACGAGCTTGCGCCGCAGCGACGCCTTGTGGTCCTGGTACTTGTAGACGTCGCCGTAGAGGCAGGCGACGTAGAGGCAGCCGTCCGGATGGAGCGCGATCGACATCGGCTGGTCGGGCAGCGTGTCGAACACGGCGACGTTGCCGCCGGGCGTGACCTGCAGCACGTTCTTGCCGTCGCGGTTGGCGAGGTAGAGGTTCTTGCAGGGACCGGCGATGAAGCCGTCGGGGTGGGCGATCGAGTCGGCGGCGTCGGCGAGGACCGTGGCGGCGCCGCCGAGCGGGATCTCGAGCAGCTCGCGGTTGTCCCAGTTGGCGACGTAGGTGAGGCCGCCGACGGTGCAGGCCAGCCCGTTCTGGCCGAACGGCCCGTTGAGTCCGTTCGCGGCGGTCCACTTCGCCGTGGCGACGCCGGCCGAGTCGAAGCTGAAGACGGTGTCGTTGTAGTAGCTCAGCACCAGCAGCTCGTCGTTCGGGTGCCAGACGAGGCCGCTCACGCCGTCGATGCCGTCGGCTTGGTCGGCGAACGTGGTGACCGCCCAGGTGGTCGGGTCGACCTTGTAGATGGTCTTCTTCCACGACGCGACGTAGATGTCGCCGGGCGTGAACTGCGCTTGCGCGGGAGCGGCGAGCGCGACGAGCAGCGGGAGCGCGCCGATCGAGGCGATCAGCGGCAGAGCGCCGCGGCGCGAGACGAGCGCGGAGTCGAGTGCGGAGACGAGCGCGGCGACGAGACGGCGAGCCATGGGCATCCTCCAGAGGGCAGGTCGGATGCCCTCCGATCGGAATTCTCGTCCCACGTGCTCAAGCCACGCGGCCGCCCGATCGCCCATCGCCGTCCGGCAGGTGCCGGGGAGTTTCCATCCGGTGCGCCCGCCGATGAAACGCTGACGTCGATCGACCGGTGCCGGGGAGTTTCCGTCCGGAAGCGCGCGGGGGCGGCAGGTCGTGGCGGACGGAAACTCCCCGGCACCGGTCGAGATGGAAACTCCCCGGCACCGCGCCCCACCGTGGCGGAAGAATCAACCCCGCCACCGTCGGCTGCAATCGCGACCGTCAGTCGAGGGAGTAGACGGCGGTGAGCTTGGTGCGGAGGTAGCGGAGGAACGGCTCGGCGGAGGGGGGCGCGCCGGTCGCGCGCTCGATCAGCTCGGCGGCGGGGTAGCGGCGGCCGTGGGCGTGGACCTTCGCTCGCAGCCACTCGCGCAGCGGGAGCAGCTCGCCGCGCTCGATCGAGGCGTCGAGGCCGGGCAGCTCGCGCTGCGCCGCTTCCCAGAGCTGCGCCGAGTAGAGGTTGCCGAGCGTGTAGGTCGGGAAGTAGCCGAGCGCGCCCATCGACCAGTGGATGTCCTGCAGGCACCCCTCGGCGTCGTTGCCCGGCACCATGCCGAGCAGCTCCTTCATCTGCCCGTTCCACGCCGCCGGCACGTCGGCCACCGCGAGGTCGCCGCGCACCAGCGCGCGCTCGATCTCGAAGCGCACGGCCACGTGCAGGTTGTAGGTCAGCTCGTCGGCCTCGACGCGGATCAGCGACCGCTCGACCCGGTTCGCCGCGCGCCAGAGCTGCTCCGGCGCCACGCCGCAGAGCGACGGGAAGAGCCGCGCCGCCGTCGGCGCGAACGCGCGCCAGAACGGCAGGCTGCGGCCGACGATGTTCTCCCACAGCCGCGACTGCGACTCGTGGATGCCGAGCGAGCACGCCTCGCCGAGCGGCGTGCGCGCCAGCTCGACGCCGATCCCCTGCTCGTAGAGGCCGTGGCCCGCCTCGTGGATGACGCCGTAGAGCGCCGGCCGCAGGTCGTCCTCGACGAAGCGGCGGGTGAGGCGCGTGTCGCCCTCCGCGATGCCGCTGCAGAACGGATGGGACGAGCGGTCGATGCGCCCCGCGTCGAGGTCGAACCCCATCGCGCGCACCACGACATCGGCGAGCTGCTCCTGCTTCGCGATCTCGAACGCCCCCTTCACGCAGCTCGCGTCGGCGCGATCGGCCCGCTCCAGCACCTCGCCGACCAGCGGCGCGAGACGGCTTCGCAGGTCGGCGAAGAGCGTGACGAGCGACGCCTCGGTCGCCCCCTTCTCGTAGTCGTCGAGCAGTCCGTCGTAGCGGCGCGCCCCGAAGCCGAGCACCTCGCACTTGCGGCGCAGCAGCTCGAGCAGCCGGCTCAAGTGGGGGGCGAACGCCGGCCAGTCGCTCTTCGCGCGCGCGTCGCGCCACCCTTCGAGCGCGGCGCTCTCGGCGGCGGCGAACTGCTCGACGAGCTCCTTCGGCAGCTTGGTCGCGCGGTCGAAATCGGTCGTCAGCTCCCGCAGCTGCGCCTTCTGCAGCTCGTCGAAGCTGTCGAAATCGGCGCGGCACTCCGCCAGCAGCTCGCCCACGCGCGGGTCGGTGAAGCGCTCGTGCCGGACGCCGGCCAAGGTGGCGAGCTGCTGCCCGCGCGCTGCGGCCCCCTTGCGCGGCAGCATCGTCTCCTGGTCCCAGGAGAGCAGCGCCGCGGCCGACGAGAGGTCGCGCACCTCGGCGTAGCGGCGGAGCAGTTCGGCGTAGGCGGCGCGCGCGTCCATCTCGTCCCCCCGAATTTGGCGGGAACGTTAGCGGGCGCGCTCGCTCAGCCGCCGCTCGCTTTCGGGACCCAGATCACCGACTTGCCCGACGGGTGGCCGCTGAAGGAGGGCAGCCGGAAGGTGCGACCGTCCGGAGCGGGCTCGTAGCTCGCGCCGATCACCGCGCGGATGCGCGGGTCCCAGTCGGCGATGACGATCGCGGCGTACCAACGCTGCGCGATCTTCTCGACCAGGTCCTTCGGCAGCTCGACGCCGGTCGGGTCGCCGTAGTAGCCGCCCATCAAGTCGGAGAGCGCGCCGAAGTGGAGGTGGTAGGGCTCGTCGGGGACGCCGCCGTAGCTCGCGGCGTGGAGGGTGATCCAGGTGCGCTCGCGCGGGCCGTACTTCGCCAGCTCGGCATGCAGCGCGCGCCACTCCTCTGCGTCCTCGGCGACCGGACGGAACGGGCGCGGATCGGTGAAGCCGAGCGCGACGCACGCGGTCAGCGCGAGCCAGCCCGCCTGCGTGCCGAGCGTCCGGCGCGCGGGCGTGAGCGCCGCGACGGCTCGCTCGAAGACGATCGGCAGGAAGGGCGCGCTCGCCACGGCGCACGAGACCCAGACGTTCTTCACGGCGAGCACCTGCGTCGAGCTCGCCACCGAGAAGGCGAGGCCGCCGAGCGCGCTTGAGAAGAGGGCGTGGGCCGCGAGCTCGCGCGACCGCTCGTCGGCCGCCGCCGCGTCGGGCAGCGCGAGCAGCAGGTGGCCGCTGCGCCAGCGCTCTAGGAGCTGGCGCGCGAGCACGAGCGCCGCTCCGCTGATCAGCAGCGCCGGCACCAGGAAGCCGCCGAGCAGCTGGTCGCGCAGCAGGTTGGCGAACCCCTTGTGGTCGAAGTGGTGGGTCGCCGGGATGTTCCAGACGTAGTTCGAGAGCCAGCCGCCGGTGCGCGCGTCGAGGACGAAGTAGATCGGCGCCGAGAGCGCGGCGAGCAGCGCGCCCGCGGCCAGCGCCACCTGCGGCCGCAGGAAGAAGTGCCAGCCGAGCAGGCCGGCGAGGAAGACGAGCGACGACTGCTTGGTGAAGAAGGCGAGCGTGCCGGCCGCGACGAAGAGGACGATCGCCGGCATCGCGCGCGGCAGCGCCAGCGCGAGGGTGGCGAGCGCCAGGAAGAGCGACATCAGGTTGTCGGGACGCGCCTGGTCGTAGAAGCACTCGACGTCGAAGTAGCGCGCGATCACCAGCAGCGGCACCAGCGCCGCCAGCCAGCGCGTCCGCAGCGCGCGCGCGCAGAGCGCGGTGAGGAGCGCCGTCGCCAGCAGCAGCGACGCGATCGAGAGCAGCCGCGTCGCCGCGTAGCCGTCGAGCCCGGCGCGGACCAGCCAGCCGGCCACCACGTGGGCGAGCGGCATGTAGAGGAACGAGGCGAACTCGGAGGTCGGCGCCGCATGGATCGGCAGGCCGTTCGCCGCGCGCCGCGCGTGGTCGACGAAGCCGCCCTCCATCTTCGAGAGCTCGAACTCCCACGGCAGGCGCGCCGTCGTGCACCAGAGGAAGAGCGCCAGCGCGACGAGCGCCGCCGCGGCGAACAGCAGCGGGAGGAGCCGCAGGTGCCCGGCGATCGGCCGGCTCGCGTCGTCTCGTGGGTCGACCATGGGAGGATTGTGCCCCAGGTGGCTCGACGCGCAATCGCGAGGATTGACTGCCGGACCCGATGGGATAGGAAAAGGTCGATGCTCGCGCGCTGCACCGCTTCCCTGCTGGCCGTCCTGGCGAGCCTGCTGCTCGGACTGGCGGCGCTCGCCACGCCGCCGCTGCTCGGCCGCTTCGTGCTGGCGGCGGGCCCGCTGCCCGGACGGCGCTCCCAGTTCCTCGCGTGGATCGCGGCGCTGATGCTGCTGGCCGCGGCGTTCCTCTGCGCCCGCTTCAGCATGGGCGTCTGGCGTCGCCGCGGCAGTCGCGCCGTGCACCGCGGACTGCTCGTGGCGCTGACGACGTTCCTCGCGGGCGGGCTGGCGCTCGAGATGGTCGCGCGCACGCTGCTGATCGACCCGCTGCAGAAGTACGAGCGGCTGCTGCCCGAGGATGCCTGGTGGCGCGCGCGCTTCGTCATGGCGCAGCCTCCGGAGCTGCGCGTCCATCGCCTCGACGCGCGCCTCGGCTGGGAGCCGCAGCCGGGCCACCGCAGCGAGGGCATCACCATCAACGCGCTCGGCGCGCGCAGCGCCGAACTGCCGGTCGAGCGTCCGGCCGGCGAGCGGCGCATCGTGGTGGTCGGCGACTCGTTCACGTTCGGCGAGGGCGTCCACGACGGCGAGACGTGGATCGCGCGCATGGAGCGCGATCTCGCGGTCGCGCTCTCGAGCCGCGAGCCGGGCGCATCGGTGCGCACGCTCAACTTCGGCGTGATGGGCTACGGCCTCGATCAGCAGGTGCTGCGCCTCGAGGAGCGCGCGCTCGATCACGGCCCCGACCTCGTGCTGCTGGCGCTGTTCGGCCCCGACCTCGACCGCAACGAGCTGTCGTTCCGCGACTTCGCGAAGCCGCATTTCGAGCTGGTCGAGCGCGGCGGCGCGCTCGATCGCGGCGACGGCGTCGAGGATGGCCTGCGCCTCGTGCTGCCCGATCCGGCGCACGCCGATCCGCCGCGCGGCGTCCTGCTGGAGCAGCTCGGCGAGCACCTCGAACTGCCGCTGCCGCGCAGCGCCGCGCTCGGCCTGTTGCGGCGCGCGATCGACGACCTCTACGACACGACCGTCTACTCGCCGAAATGGGAGGTCGCGCGCCGGCTGCTCGATCGCGCGCTGGCCTCGACGCGCGCCCGCGGCAGCCGCTTCGCCATGGCCTACTTCCCGACCAAGGCGAACTCGTTCGACGCGCTGCCCGATGCGCACGAGCGCTGCGTCGTCGAATGGGCGGCGGCGAACGGCGTCGAGCTGGTGAACGTGCGTCCCGTCTTCCGGGCGCTCGGCTCGAAGCGCTTCCACGAGGTGTGGAGCGGCCATTGGACCGTGTTCGGCAACGACGTGGTCGGCGCCGCGATCGCCGAGCAGCTGCTCGCGCGTGGGCTGCTCGAGCGGTGAGCGGCGCGCTGGCGCGCCGCGCCGCCGGTCGTCACTCCGCGGCGGGCTTGCGGAGGCTGCGCACCTCGCGGATCACGTAGGTCGGGCGCATCTTCGTCTCCTGGTAGATGCGGCCGAGGTACTCGCCGACGATGCCGATCGAGATGAGCTGCAGCCCGCTGAAGAAGAGGATGACGAGCAGCAGCGTCGTGAAGCCGGGCGCGTGGCCGGGCGCGTAGCCGAAGATCGGCAGGTCGACGACGTGGCAGAACAGGTAGATGGCGCCGGCGACCACCGACAAGACGGCCGTCAGCGCGCCGATCGCGAAGATCAGGCTGAGCGGCGCGGTCGAGAAGTTGACGATCCCGTCGAAGGCGAGGCGCACCAGCTTGCGGAAGCTGTACTTCGTCTCGCCGGCCGCGCGCGACTGGCGCTCGTAGGTGACGCTCGCCTGGCGGAAGCCCGACCAGCTGCGCAGCCCGCGCACGAAGCGGTTCTTCTCCGGCAGCGCGTTCATCACGTCGACGACGCGCCGGTCCATCAGCGCGAAGTCGCCGCTGTCGAGCGGGACGTCGATGCTCGCGAGCTTCCGGTAGAGCCGATAGAAGACGGCGTACGCCAGCCGCTTGGCGACGTTCTCCTTGCGCTGCGCGCGGACCGCGTTCACGACGTCGAATCCCTCGCGCCACTTGGCGATCAGCTGCAGGACCACTTCGGGCGGATCCTGCAGGTCGGCGTCGATGACGGCCACCACGTCGCCGGTCGCCTGCCGCATGCCGGCCGAGACGGCGGGCTGGTGGCCGAAGTTGCGCGTGAAGGAGACGACGGTCACGCGCGGGTCGCCATCGGCCAGCGCGAAGAGCTGCTCCTCGGTGCGGTCGCGGCTGCCGTCGTTGACGTACACGATCTCGAGCTCGATCCCCTCGTGGCCGCCGAGGCTCTCGATCAGCCGCTGGTGGGTGAGCGAGAGCACCGCTTCCTCGTTGAAGCAGGGCACCACCACCGACAGGCGCAGCTTGCGGACGCTCATGGCGCCCCCTTCTAGGAGGGGGGCGGATCAATTCCAGCCGTCGCTGCGGTGGGTGGGGGCAGAGGGGCGCGTTCCGGAAGAGGCTTCCGGAGCGCGAGCGGCCCCCGCGTTAGGCTGCGACGCTTCGCTGCAGAAGACGGAGCCCGCCCGATGTCGCACTCGTTCGCTTGCATTCCGCCGCCCGCTCCGCGCCGCGCACCGGCCGCGCCCGCCGCCCTGGCCCTCGCCTTCGCACTGCTGCCGCTCGGCTGCGCCACGGAGCGGCCGCGCGCGGAGGGCGAGGGAGCGCCCGTCGCGACCGCCGCTCCGCCGCCGGGGCGGTGGCGTTCGTTGCCCGAAGTGGCGCCGCAAGGGACGCTCGCCGCGACCGGTTCGTACGTCGTCGCTGACCGCGCCAGCGCACCGTTCGAGCGGCCGCTCGTGGTCGACGACCCGCGCGTCACCACCGGTCGCAAGAAGAGCCGCGTCGCGCTGCTGATCTACGACCCGATCCTCGAGAGCGAGGGCGGCAAGCGGCTGACCGAGCTGCTGGACGCCGCCGACCCGGTCGAGTGGAGCCACATCCTCGTCAACGTCGTGCGCGAGGCGAGCTGGGGCTACGTCAACTACGAGATCGCCGAGGTGCTCCGCATCGACGGCTTCCCGCGGAAGGTCGACGGCTTCCGCTACGACGACGCGAGCTTCCTGGCGGCGCGCGAGAAGCAGGAGTGGCAGCCGGCCACGTCGAGCTACCGCGCGATGCTCGAGGAGAACGGGCTGCTCGAGAAGGTGCAGCGCGGCGAGCTGCACGAGGTGTGGATCTGGGGCGCGGGCGGGATGCACTTCGACGAGTTCGCGATGTTCCTGCCCAATCGCTACGCGCGCTTCGGGCCGACCGACAACGAATGGCTCTACCGGCCCTACGACATCCCGCCCGAGTGCGGCCGCACGCTCTGGATGATGGGGTTCAACTACGAGTGCGGGCCCGACAACATGGTGCACAGCTACTCGCACCGCGTGGAGTCGATGGCGGCGCTGCAGTTCGGCGACGGCATCTGGGACACGCAGCGGCGCGACGACCCGTGGAACCGCTTCTCGCGGGTCGAGATGGACGCGCGCGGCACCGTCTCGGAGGTCGGCAACTGCCACGTGCCGCCCAACGGCGAGTCGGGCTACGACTACGACAACCCGCGCCGGGTCCTCTCGAACGCCGATGCGTGGAGCCGCTATCCGCAGTTGGTCGGGACGCCGCGCCTCGTCTCCGCCGAGGAGTGGGGGCGCACTCACTTCGGCTACCAGAAGTGGTTCCTCGAGCACCTGCCGAAGTTCCCAGGAGCGGATGCCGCGGGCTACTTCAACTGGTGGGTCTACGTCGCCAACCCCGACGAGGAGCTGCCCGACGACGTCTCGGCGCGCTGACCGTCGCCGCGGCGCCGCTCCGCTGCAACTCTTCGCTGCGCCTCTTTCGCGGCATCTCGCCGCGGCGCGCTACCGCTCGCTGCTGGTCACCGAGCCGCGCAGCGTCGCGCGCTTCAAGAAGAGCAGCGCGAAGCAGGTGTTGACCAGCTCGTCGTCGTAGCCGCCCGACTCGAACGAGCCGTCCGCGCGTTGTCGGCGGATCAGCTCCTCGGCGCCCTCGCGATACCAGTCGTGGCGGCCGATCCACTTGCGCTGCGTGAGCGAGCCGACCCGCTCCATCGCGTACATGTAGTAGTAGTAGAAGCCGGCACCTTGGCCCGCGGCGCCCCCCGGCGGCCCGCCTGCTCCGCCCGCGCCGCCCGGTCCGCCCGCGCCGCCGGGTCCACCCGGTGGCCCGCCGCCACCCGGTCCGCCCGGCGGCCCGCCGAAGCCGCCGCCGGGTGGTCCGCCTCCACCCGGTCCGCCGAAGCCGCCCGGCGGCCCGCCGAAGCCGTTGCCGCCATCCGCCGTCGGGTTGATCGTGACCGAGAAGTGCTCCTGCAGCCACGCGAGGTGGGAGTCGACCGCGGCCGCCGCGTCGCGCCGCCGCTTGCGCGCGCGCGCCTGCGCCTCGCCCTTCCCCTTGGTCATCAGCTCGTCCATCGCGAGCTCGATGCAGGCGATCGCGATGCAGGCGCGCGAGCCGCAGAGCTCCGGCCCGTCGCGCGTCCCGTAGGTGTAGCCGAAGCCGCGGGCGTCGACCTTGCGCGCGTACTCCTTGCTCTTGCCGTCGTTCCCCTCGCGCACGTCGATCAGCTTGACGCTCTTGCCCTTCGTCTCGGCGTGGTCGAGCACGTAGTCGAGCAGGTCGGCGAAGAGCTTGCGGTCGAAGTCGAGCCCGAGGCGCGAGCCCGCCTTGAGGCCGAGCGCCGCGTACTGCGTGTTGCTCATGTCGGCGGTGGTGAGCGCGAAGGCCTGGCCGGGGTTGCCGTAGCTCCAGCACTCCGCGTAGCGCTCGCGCACCAGCCGATCGACGAGCGCTTGGAGGTACTCGCGATCGCCCGGCTGCAGGCTGCGCGGGAAGGTGTACTTCGCCAACTGCGCCGCGTTCATCCGCTCGACCTGCTGCCACTCGCCGACCGGCGCGCAGCGCGCGTCGAACGCCATCAACGTGAGGCCGACCTCGTAGGTGTACTTCGGCGGATGGCTCCGCAGGTACGCGTACATCCGCTCGAGCGGCTCGCTGTACTGGTTCTCGCCGGCGGCGATGCGCGCCAGCACAGCCAGCGCGGTCTTGCCGGCGACGTAGTCGCGGTCGCCGTGGAAATGGAAGACGCCGTAGCTGCCGTCCGGCTGCTGCTGCTTCGCGAGCCAGGCCGCCGCGCGATCGACCGCCGAGTTGACCGCCTTCACGAAGCCGGCGTCCTTCGCCGGCAGCACCTCGGGGCCGAGCTCGGGCGGCGCCTCTTGCGCTGGCAGCGGCGCCAGCAGCGGCGCCAGCAGCGGGATGGCCAGCGACGCGGCGAGAGCGGCGCGGCAGAGCGACGATCGCAGCGGGCGCGGAGCGGTCGGCATCGCGCGTCTCCCATGGCGCGCGGGCAGCGTTGGCGGCGCCCCCTGTCGCGCAAGCGGCGCAGCATGCCAAGCGGCCGGCGACCGCGCACGGGGGCGATTGCGACGGTGCAGCGCGGTCCTCCGTCGGCGCCCACGCGCGGCTTTGATGGTGCACGGATCGTGGTTCGCGCGGAGGGACGGGGATGGCGGGGACGATCGATCGGCTGGCCATCGCGCGCGGCTCGCGGCGCCTCGCGCGATCGGTCGCGCGCGGCGTTGCCGGCGCTGCGACCATCGTCACTGCCATCGCCACCGTCGCGATCGCGGCGCCGCTCGACGCGCCGCCCTGCTACCTGCCGTTCGAGTTCGGCCGCAAGGTGACGGTCTTCCTCGGCAACGGCGAGGGGTCGCACTCCGACGTCTGGAACTGGAACGCCATCGACTTCTCGCCGCTGCCGATCGGCACGCCGATCCACGCGATGGCGTCGGGCAAGGTCGTCTTCGTCAAGGAGGACACCATCGGCCCGACCGGCCGCATCGAGGACAACAACGAGATCGCCATCGCGCTCGCCGACGGCTCGGTGCACGTCTACCTCCACCTCCTGCACGACGGCGCGAGCGTCGCCGTGGGCGACGAGGTGCTGGCCGGCGACCCGATCGGCTTCTCGGGCGACACCGGCAAGTCGGGCGGCGCTCACCTGCACGTCGATCGGCGCGAAGGGTCGCGCAAGGGCAAGAGCGTGCCGCTTCGCTTCGTCGAGGCGCCGCGTGCCGATGGCGTGCTGCAGCGCGGCGACGTCGTCGTCTCGCGCAACCGGCTGCGGGTCGGGCCGCTCGGCGAGCTGCTCGAGGTGGCCGACGACTACGAGTTCTGCGCGAAGCTCGCCGCGCGCGGCGCGCTGGCGACGGAGTTGGCGCGTCTGGCCGATCCGGCGACGGCGAAGAAGGAGCAGGCAGCGATGCGCGCGGCGAAGGGGCGCACCGATCTCGTCGAGCTCTACGACGACGAGCGGCGCCAGCTGCTCGAGCGGTGGCGCGCCGATGCGGCCGCCGCCCTGGCGCAGGTCGAGCGCGCGATCGCTGAGTTCACTGCGGAAGACGCTCTGCCGCTCGCACGCGCGGCGCTGCAGGACTACGCGGGCAGCGAGGTCGAGCCGAAGCTGCGCGACCACGCGGCGACCTTGCGCGGCCGCGTCACCGCTCCGGCCGCGGCCGCCGCCATCGAGCGCACCGTCACGCAGCGCGCCGCGTTCCTGAAGGCGCTCGGGACGGCGCTCGCCGCCGAGCGAAGCGCCAAGCGTGCCGCGCGCGACGGCAAAGCGCCCGACTGGAAGGGCGTCGCGAAGGCCTACCGCGCCGCGCTCGAGAAGGGGAAGGGGCTTTGCGACCTCGCGCCGCTCGAGGCGCGCGCCGCGGCGGCGGGGAGATGAACCGGGCGGCACGGCGCTCCGAGCCACTTCGTTGAACCATCGCGGCCGTGAGCGGGCTCTCGGATGGCACCATGAGCAACGCTGATTCGAGTGAACCCGTCATCGGCACCGACGCGCTGTTGGCGCAGGTGGCGTGGGTTCGACGGCTTGCGGCGCGCCTCTGCTCCGGCGCCGACGACGCGGAGGACGTCGCGCAGCAGACGCTGCTGATCGCGTGGCCGCGTGCGCCGCGCGAGCCGACGCACCTGCGCGGTTGGTTGGCGGCGATCGCCCGCAGCGTGGTGCGACGGCGGGTGCGCAGCGACACGCGGCGAGCGGCTCGCGAACGGAAGGGGTCGCTCGACGAGGCTCTGCCGTCGAGCGTCGACCTGGTCGCGCGGGCGGAGCTGCAGCGCGCCGTCGTCGACGCCGTGCTGGAGCTGACGGAACCCTATCGCTCGACCGTGCTGCTCCGCTTCTTCGAGGAGCGATCGGCCGAGGAGATCGCCCACCGCCGTGGTGAGCCGATCGAGACGGTGCGGACGCGGCTGAAACGGGGGATGGCGCAACTGCGCGAGCGGCTGGGGCGGACGCTCGACGTCGAGACGGCAGGTGGCGCGCGGCGGCTCGGACTCGAGGCGTTGGTGTGGTGGGTGACGCCGGCCGGCGAAGGCGTGGTGGCCGCGGCGAGTGCCGCGGGAGTCGGTGCCGCGGGTGCCGCGAGCGCAGTGGGCGTGGTGGGGATCGCGATGAAGACGAAGCTGGCGCTGGTCGTGGCGGTGGTGGCCGCGAGCAGCTGGATGGGCTGGCAGCGATGGGGGCCTGATGAGCCGACGGAGCGCGGGGACGAAGTCGCCGCGGCAGCTGCGCCCGTGCCTGCACCGAGCCCGACCGACGAACCGACCGTCGCCGAGCGGCAGCTGCTGCCAGCCGAAGAGCGCGACGAGGCCGAGCCCGTGCCCCCGAGCGACGCACCGGCGACCGTGCCGCTCTCGCCGCGAATGGCGAAGCTGCGTGAGACGCTCACGTTCGTGAACCTCTTCGAAGGCGGCAACGTCGTCGAGGATCTCGGTCCGGAGATGAAAGCGTTGTTGCGCGGCTTGACGACCGACTCGCTGGATCTGCTCGCGCTGCTCGACTACCTCGAGGCCTGCGAAGCGTCAGCGTGGGTGGTGCGCGGCTCGCTCGAGTCGACGCTCCAGGGCTTCGACGGCCGCGCCACTGGTTGGAGGCAGGCGTACGAGAACTCGAGCGGCGCAGCATCGGTCCTCTTCGCCGACGTCGAGCACGCTCCCGATGGTCGTGGCCGCATCACGCTGATGGCACCGCTGGGACAGCTTCGGGACGAGTTCACGGCGCAGCTCGGTGACGTGAGCGCGATCAACCCGTTGCTGGTGGTGAATGTGTTCGCGGGGAAGAACGGCGTGAACGCGGGGATGCTGCAGCTCAACTTGCAGGAGGGGCGGTTCGCCGACGCGCCCGTCCCGGAGGGTGTCTCCGAGGAGCGGTTGGTGCCGATGAAGCGAATCCGAGAGGCCTCGGCGCGGGCGAGGGATCGAATCGAGGAGCTTCGCAGTGTCGGCGGATTGCCGTCGCTGGTGCGCTGGCAGGTGACCGAGGGCCGTGGCGAACTCACCTACTACCGCTACGGCTCGCGATCGAAGGAGGAGTTCGCATCGGGGCAACGCGGCGGGCGCCCTCTCAGCGTCGAGGAGATTGCCTCGATCGGCCGTCTCTACGAGCGGCTGCAAGCGGCTGCCGAATGCCACGTCGTCGACGCGGGCTTGACGGCCGCGCAGGAGAACCCGCGGGAGAAGTGAATGCCGCTCGAATGCGGCATCGTGCGTCACATCGCCGCCCGCAGCACCTCCTCCCAGTCGATCGGCGGGTCAACCACGGCGCCACTTCTCCAGGCAGGCGGCGATCAGCTGCGGGTAGCCGTACACCGCCGAACGCGCCGCGGCGGCTTCGGCGGCAACCGCTGCCGGGCCGAACGGGTCGCGCTGCAGCTCCGCGAGGAGCATGCGCACGTCGCTGGCGCCACCGCGCTCGAGGATCGAATCCACGATCGCGATGGACCACTGACCCGGTGCGACGTCGAGGTGGCGATGCTCCATGGCAATCCCGTGCGCGCGGCGTAGCGGCGACGCGGGCACCATAGCCTCATGGCAGCGAGCGCGCCGCTCGTCGCCGGCGGCCCGCTGCTGTCCGCTGCTTCCCGCCGCCCGCCCCCTCGCCTACGCGCTCGCCTACGCGCTCGCCACGGCCTCCCGCGGCTGCTCGACGGTCACCTCGAGCTCGAACTTGCCGGCATCCACCGTCACCTTCGAGCCGTCGGGGATCTCGCCGGCGATCAGCTTCTTCGCCAGCAGGTTCTCGAGCGAGCTCTGCAGGTAGCGCTTGAGCGGCCGCGCGCCGTAGAGCGGGTCGTAGCCCTCGGTGGCGATGTGCTCGCGCGCCTCCTTGGTGAGGTCGAGCGTGATGCGCCGGTCCTCGAGCCGCTTCTTCAGCTCCTTCAGCAGGAGCTCCACGATGCGGCCGATCTGCTCCTGCGTGAGCGGCTTGAAGAGCACCGTCTCGTCGATGCGGTTCAGGAACTCGGGCCGGAAGTGGGCGCGCAGCTCCTCCATCACCTCGCGGGCGGCCGACTCGCGCAGCTCGCCGTCCTTGCCCACGCCCTCCATCAGGTGTTGGCTGCCGAGGTTGCTGGTCATGATCACGACGGTGTTCTTGAAGTCGACGGTGCGCCCCTGGCTGTCGGTGAGCCGGCCGTCGTCGAAGACCTGCAGCAGCACGTTGAAGACGTCCTTGTGCGCCTTCTCGACCTCGTCGAAGAGGACCACCGCGTACGGCTTGCGCCGCACCGCCTCGGTGAGCTGGCCGCCCTCGTCGTAGCCGACGTAGCCCGGCGGCGCGCCGATCAGCCGCGCGACCGTGTGCTTCTCCTGGTACTCCGACATGTCGATGCGGACCATCGACTCCTCGCTGTCGAAGAGCTGCTCGGCGAGCGCCTTCGCGAGCTCCGTCTTGCCGACGCCGGTCGGGCCGAGGAAGAGGAACACGCCGGTCGGGCGCTTCGGGTCCTTCAGGCCGGCCCGCGCGCGCAGCACCGCCTGCGCGACCGCGCGCACCGCCTCGTCCTGGCCGATCACGCGCTGATGGAGGTGGAGGTCGAGCTGCAGCAGCTTCTGCTTCTCGCTCTCGATCAGCTTGGTGACCGGGATGCCGGTCCAGCGCGCCACCACCTCGGCGATCTCGTCGGGCGTGACCTCCTCGCGCAGCAGCCGCGTGCCGCTGCCGTTGGCGCCGCTCGCCTTCTTCTCGAGCTCCTTCAGCTTCTGCTCGAGCTCGCGCATGCGGCCGTACTTGAGCGTCGCCGCCTTCTCCAAGTCGTAGGCGCGCTCCGCCTCGACCACGCGCTGCTTGGTGAGCTCGATCTCCTCGCGCACCACCTTCAGCGCGTCGATCGACTCCTTCTCCGCCTTCCACTGCGCGGTCATCGTGTCGGCCTTGCCCTTCAGCTCGGCCAGCTCCTTCTGCAGCGCGAGCAGGCGCTGCTGCGACGCGGGATCGGCTTCCTTCTTCAGCGCCTCGCGCTCGATCTCGAGCTGCGTCACGCGGCGGGTGACCTCGTCGAGCTCGGCCGGCATCGAGGTGATCTCGGTGCGGATGCCCGCCGCCGCCTCGTCGACCAGGTCGATCGCCTTGTCCGGCAGGAAGCGGTCGGAGATGTAGCGGTGCGAGAGGGTCGCCGCCGCGACCAGCGCCGAGTCCTGGATGCGCACGCCGTGGTGGATCTCGAAGCGCTCGCGCAGGCCGCGCAGGATCGAGATCGAGTCCTCGACGGTCGGCTCCTCGACCAGCACGGTCTGGAAGCGCCGCTCGAGGGCAGCGTCCTTCTCGATGTGCTTCCGGTACTCGTCGAGCGTGGTCGCGCCGATGCAGTGCAGCTCGCCGCGCGCCAGCATCGGCTTCAGCAGGTTGCCGGCGTCCATCGCGCCGTCCGCCTTGCCGGCGCCGACGATCGTGTGCAGCTCGTCGATGAAGAGGATGATCCGGCCGGCCGCCTGCTTCACCTCGGCCAGCACCGCCTTCAGCCGCTCCTCGAACTCGCCACGGAACTTCGCGCCGGCGATCAGCGCGCCCATGTCGAGCGACCAGACCGTGCAGTCGCGCAGCCCCTCGGGCACGTCGCCGCGGACGATCCGCTGCGCGAGCCCCTCGACGATGGCGGTCTTGCCGACGCCGGGCGCGCCGATCAGCACCGGGTTGTTCTTGGTGCGGCGCGACAGCGTCCGGATGACGCGGCGGATCTCCTCGTCGCGGCCGATCACCGGATCGATCTTCCCCTCGCGCGCGAGCGCGACGAGGTCGCGGCCGTACTTGGCGAGCGCGTCGTAGGTCCCCTCGGGGTTGCTCGAGGTGACGCGCTGGCTGCCGCGCACCTGCTTCAGCGCCGCCTCGAACCCCTTCACAGTGACGCCCGCCTCGCGCAGCGCGCGCGCGGCCGGAGCGTCGCCCTTCTCGTCGATGGCGGCCAGCACGAGGTGCTCGACGCTGACGAAGTCGTCGTTCATCCGCTTGCGCTGCAGGTCGGCGTCGACCAGCAGCTTCGAGAGGCGCTGCGCGACGTAGACCTGGCCCGGCTCGCTGCCCGGCCCGGCGACGCGCGGCGCGCGATCGAGCGCCTTGGCGAGCGACCCTTCGAGGTGGGCCCGATCGGCGCTCATCCGCTCGAGCAGCCGCGGGAAGAGCCCCTGCTCCTGCTGCAGCAGCGCGAGGACCAGGTGCTCGACGTCGACCGCCTGCTGGCTGCGGCGGGTCGCTTCCGCCTGCGCCGACTGCAGCGCCGCCTGGACGTTCTCGGTGAACTTCTGCGCGTTCATGCATCGACTCCACGGCCTCGCGGGCGGCGGGGGAGGCGAGCGGGAGGGCCGCTCGAGCTCGGCGCCGCGCGGGCGTCGGCGGAGTCATTGCACGCGGTGTGCCATCCTGTCGAGCGGCGCGCGGACGGCGCAGCTCGTTGTGGCGCAGGGGATTGCGCGCGAATCAGCGGCGCAGTGAGCAGGCATGCCCGCGCGACGACGCGACGGCATGGCGCGGCGCGGCAATTTGGCGGGCAAGCCGCGCGCGCGGCCGCCGCGACTCAGCGGTCGCCGCTGTCGGCGACCGCCACATGTCAGCGGCCGCCAACGTTCAGCGCGTGAAGTCGAAGAAGGCGCCGAGGTCGTCGCCGCCGAACTTGCCCTTGTTCCAGAGTGCGCCGTCCCACGACTCGCACGCCTTGTTCGGTCCGTGCGAGAAGACGGCGACATCCATGTAAGGGTTGCTGCGCGTGTAGCAGTGGTAGCTGTAGGGCGTGCCCCACGGATCGTTGCCGATCGGCTTCTCGAGGTACTTCTTCGGCCCCTCGAAGAGCCACGTGTTCAACACCTCGGCGCCGTACCCGAAGTAGGAGGGGTTGGCGTAGTTGTAGGTGGCGTCGGCCTGCATGCCGGGCGGATAGGTGCCGGTCTCGTCGTAGTAGGCGCCGATCGCCTGCGCGATCGCCTTGCAGTCGTCGGCGGCGCGCGACTTCTTGTTCTCCTCGATGACGTTGCCGACCATCGGCGTCAGCACGCCCGCCAGCAGCGCGATGACCGAGACCGCGACGATCACCTCCATCAGCGAGAAGCCGGCGCGCGCGCGAGTCGTAGCCATCGAGGTCCTCATCGGGGTCGATCTCCGGTGGCGTCGCGTCGCCGCCGCAGGAAGCGCGGGACGGTCCGCCAAAGCTCCCTCTGGATCGGGAGCGGCCGGGCCGGGCGCTTAGCGAATCTCGCGTGCACGGCCGCGCCGCCCCCTCGCGCGAGCGGAAACTTGTGCCGCTCTGCCGCCGCGCGATCATCGGCCCCGCGTGGAGCGCCCCCGTCCCCTGGAGCGAAGCGATGTGCGCGTGCGAGTTCCTGCGGTTCGTCAGCGACGCCGAGTGCCAGATCGAGCAGCTGCCGTGGGGGCCGCACGAGTGGCTCTGCCGCCCCGGCCTCACCGACGCGCGCGAGCTGCAGGTGGTGCGCGTCCGCATGCCGCCCGGCAAGTGCCACGCGTTCCATCGCCACCCTGAGTTCGAGGAGGCGCTCTACGTGCTCGACGGCCAGGTCGAGCAGTTCGTCGGCCGGGAGAAGCGGCTGCTGCGCGCCGGCGAGCTCGCCCACATCCCGCGCGACACGGTGCACGGCAGCTACAACGTCTTCAAGACGCCCTGCACCTTCCTCGCCATCCTCTCGCCGGCGAGCTGCAAGGGGCCGCCGCTGATCGACGTCGCCCACGACGAGCCGTGGAAGAGCCTCGCCCCGCTGCCCCCGCCGCCCCGGACGTAGACTCCCGCGCCCGTCGAGCGGCATCGGGTTCGCCGCGCCGCTCGCCGCACGAAGCCCCCTCCCGGAAGCCCCGCTCCATGGCGAACTACTACGACCCGCAGCACCTGAAGGACTTCGGCACGATCGGCAAGGACGCGCCCGAGCTCTGGCAGAAGTTCCTCGCGTGGTACGGCGCCGTCTTCGCCGACGGCGCGCTGAGCGAGCGCGAGAAGTCGCTGATCGCGCTGGCGGTCGCCCACGCGGTGCAGTGCCCCTACTGCATCGACGCCTACTCGACGACCTGCCTCGAGAAGGGGGCCGACGCGGCGCAGATGACCGAGGCGGTCCACGTCGCGGCGGCGATCCGCGGCGGCGCGACGCTGGTCCACGGCGTGCAGATGTGCGGCCACGTCCACAAGCTCTCGATGTGACGGCCGGCGCGCCGCGAAGGACCTCGCTCCCTTGAACGCCCACGACTCCGCCGGCCGCGCGCCGGCCCCGATCCGGATCGCGCCGACGCTGGCGCGCCGCGGCCACGAGCTGGCGCAGGCGCAGGCGCAGCTCGAGCGGCTGCGCGCGCTGCCGCTCGCGCGCGACTTCGACACGGCGTGCGCGTCGGCGGGCCACGCGCCGCTGCGCGCGACGCGCCTCGAGATCCTCCAGGTCAACCTCGGGAAGGTCTGCAACCAGACCTGCAAGCACTGCCACGTCGACGCCGGCCCCGATCGCAAGGAGTCGATGGGCGACGCGGTGGTGGAGCAGTGCCTCGCGCTGCTCGCCGCCGAGTCGATCCCGACGCTCGACATCACCGGCGGGGCGCCCGAGATGCACCCGCGCTTCCGCGAGATCGTGCGACGCGCGCGGGCGACCGGCGCCAAGGTGATCGACCGCTGCAACCTGACCATCACGCAGGCGCAGGGCTTCACCGACCTGCCCGAGTTCCTCGCGGCGCACCAGGTCGAGATCGTCGCGTCGCTGCCCTTCTATTCCGGCAAGCAGACCGACGCCCAGCGCGGCGACGGCGTCTTCGAGCCGTCGATCGCGGCGCTGCGCCGCCTGAACGAGCTCGGCTACGGCAAGGGCGGCGGCCTCGTGCTGAACCTGGTGACCAACCCGGTCGGCGCCTTCCTGCCGGCCGGCCAAGCCTCGCTCGAGCGCGAGTGGAAGCGCGAGCTCGAGCGGCGCCACGGCGTCCTCTTCGACCGCCTCTTCACCATCACCAACATGCCGATCAGCCGCTTCCTCGACTTCCTCTCCGAGTCGGGCAACCTCGCCGGCTACATGGAGAAGCTGGTCGCGGCGTTCAACCCTGCGGCGGTCGACGGCCTCATGTGCCGCAACACGCTCTCGGTCGGCTGGGACGGCCGCCTCTTCGACTGCGACTTCAACCAGATGCTGGAGATGGCGCTGACGAGCGCCGACGGCCGCCCGCTCACCCTCGCCGACGCCGCGCGCGCCCGCCTCGAAGGGCGCCCGATCCTCACCGCGCCGCACTGCTTCGGCTGCACCGCCGGCGCCGGCTCGAGCTGCGGCGGGGCGACCGTGAAGGGGTAGCGCTCGGGCTGAAGTCGCACGTGGCTGAAAATGAGGTAGTCCGTAAGTCCTTTGTTTGAAATTATTTAGGTGAATCGGTTGGGCTATTTGCCGGTGCGTGGCGCAAACAAAGACGGCAGCTCCGCGGCACCGGGCCGCCGGTAACGCCGTGACTTCTTCGCGGCGTCGGGGTCGGCAACGACCAGCAACTTGCGATCGACCCAGCTCTTCAGCAACCGGGAGGCTCGGACCGTGTCGTCCGTCCTGAGTAGGAGTCGGACCTCCGCGTTGCCGATCACGCCATGAGCGTCCAGGTGATGCTCCACTTGAGTCCAGACATCAGGTCGCGACTCGTTGAAGCAGGTGAACAAGACCGCGTCGCGCGGCAGGTCGGGGCGCGACGAGAAGAGCGGCGGGTAGAGGCTCGCGCGCTCCATCGTCTCGAACATCATGCGGACCCCCTCGCCAGCGTCGAGATTCGGCGGGTTCGGGAACTCGCGCAGGTGATCCACCAAGGCTCGATTTCGCGGCCGTGAGCCAACCTCCCGGAGGTTCGCCACCGTCACGTTCCCCGGCAGGACCCCGGGGCTCTCGATTTCGACGCGGTCTTCGAAGACGCGAATCTGGATGTCGGCCGGGAGTCGATAGTCGCGGTGCAGGACTGCGTTGGTGATCCCCTCTTCGAGGACCCGCAACGGGTAGCGCTGGACGATCTCGAATCCGAGCGGCCCCATCTGCACTCCGGTGGCCAATGCGTCCACGAGCGCACGCTTCGCCTCACGGATCTGGACGTGGAGTGGTCCTCCGATGGTCTTCGGCGGTCGAATCAGGTTGGTCCGCGTCGAATGTTCGATCGAGGACCCAGCGTACTGGAACAGCCGGATGGAGCATTTGGCATCGAGCAGGCCGGAAGGCTCCTCGGCGAACAGGAGGACGGCGGCCCTGGTTGGGACGATGCGAGCCCCGAGTTCCGATCGAGCGAGTCCGAGGTGAAGCAACGCCTCCTGGAACGGCCGCGACAATCGACGGGACGCGGCGTATTCGCGCCAGTGCTGGGTCTCCAGCAGCTCGATCGAGACATCGGCCAGCTCGCCGACCCAGCTCCTTGTGCCGCGCTGCATCGACAGCTCGGTGATCTCCGGCGCCGCGAGCTGCCGGTTGCTCCGGGACAATCGGACGTAGGTGCCACCATCGATGATCGAGTGGATCGCCGGGCTCTTGTCGACTTTGACGATGACGATCGAGCCGCGTGATCCGTCCCGCAAGGTGCAGCCGATCGGGATGAACTGGGGCGCGACGTGGTCGGGCGGCGCAAGCTGAGGAGTGATCCTTGTCTGCAAGAGCCGTCGCAACTCGTCGATCGACTCCGGATTCTCGTCGACCCCGTGGACTCGCTCCCGGCCGGTCGCCTTGTCTTCGTCTTCGATGCCGAGGACGAGGTAGCCGCCCTCCGCGTTCGCGAATGCGACGATCGTCTGGAGCTTCCGGTCGTTCTTGCCCGCTCGCTTGAACTCGAACGTGGCACCCTCCGGGGTGGAGAGGAGTTGATCGACCAGCTCGTCATCGAATGGCGGCCGAGGTGGCAGCTCGGTGGGTTTCAATGCGATGCATCCTCATCGAAGGTGCCGGTTGAACGGGTGGGATCATGCACAACGGCGGCAGAACACGAGGCAGGGATGCCCCCGTGCAAGCAACCGATCGTCATCCCAACCGCCGCAAGGTCGCCTCGCGGTTCGCGTCGCTGCGTGTCGGCGTCTTTCTGTTGCGGGCGTGACGACGCACGCCGAAGTGGTGAGAGAGATCCCTCGGCTGACGACGCGACGCGCGAGGGGCAGAGCGCCCCGCGCTTCGCGAGCGCCGGCAAGGTCGTCGAGGTCGAAGTCGAGCTGCGCTAGCCTGCCGGCCCCATGGGACGAGACGGCAATCGCAAGTACCACGACCGCGTCGCCGGCAAGTACGACACGATCTACGACACGCCGTACTGGCGCTTCTATCGCGACGTGTCGTGGCGCCACCTGAAGCCGTTCCTGCCGGTGAAGCGACCGGCGTGGGCGGCCGACCTCGGCTGCGGCACCGGGTGGTTCGGCTGCCGGCTGCTGAAGAGCGGCATGAACGTCGTCTTCCTCGACCTGAGCGGCGCGATGGTCGGCGCGGCGCGCGAGGCGGCCGAGGCCGAGTCGTCGCGCGGGCTCGAGACGCGCTTCGTGCAGGCCGGCATGGAGGAGATGGGCGAGATCGAGAGCGGGCTGCTCGACTTCGCCACTGCGCAAGGCGATCCGCTCTCCTTCTGCGAGCAGCCGGCGCGCGCGCTCGCGGAGCTGGCGCGCATCGTCAAGCCGGGCGGCCATGTGGTGCTGTCGGTCGACAGCCGCGTCGCCGGCGTGAAGTCGCTGCTCGGGGAGAAGCGGCCCGACGCGGCGCTCGAACTCCTGCGCACCGGTCGCACCAAGTGGAAGAGCGATCGGAGCGAGGAGGCGTTCGGCATGAAGATGTTCGAGCCGGACGAGCTGAAGACGCTGCTCGAGCGCGCCGGCTTCGAGCCGCTCTCGCTGATCGCCAAGACCTGCCTCGTGCAGCGCAGCAACGACGCGTGGCTCGATGACGCGGCGCAGGCACGCGAGCTGCTCTCCGCCGAGGAGCGCGTCCACGCGCGCCCCGAGTGGTGGGGCCTCGCGGGCCACCTGCAGGTGGCGGCGAAGCGGCGCTGACGCGCGCGCGGGCGAAGTGGCCGCGCTCCGGCTCAGCCGTAGAAGCCGCCGCGCCCGCTCGAAGGCTGCGGGGCCTGCGGGACCCTCGCGCCGAAGCCGCCGACGTTGGCGCGGCGCAGGCCGAGCAGCGCGATGCAGCGGTACCACGCGTGCCGGAAGCGCGAGGGGCGCGGCACCCTCGCGTCGACGAGCGGGCCGCCGTCCGTCGTGAGGCGGCGGATCGCGAGGCCGCCCTCCTGCCACGCGAGCAGCACGTGCGCGAGGTCGTCGGCGATCCGCTTCGCCGCCGCGTTCACCACGACGACCTCCGTGATGCCCGCCGCGCGCAGCCGCAGCGCCGACGGGAAGTCGTGCGGCAGCACGATCGAGCGGTTGTCGAAGCGGCCCGGGTTCGGATGGAACCCGTCGGCGTCGCGCCCCGCATCGAGCAGGAACGCCGGGGGCGCCGCGGCGTCGAGCGGCCGCTCGCGCAACCGCATGGCGAGCGGCGTGAGCTGACGGAGCAACGGGCTCTGCTCGACCAGTTCGTCGGGTCCGGTCGTCGAGTTCCACAGCGGCACCGGCTGCCAGCCGAGTCCGGCCAGCGCGAAGCCGGTCAGCGCCGAGTGCTCGCCGGGCAGCTCGACCACGATCGCGCGATCGCGCCGCGGCTCGAGCGAGGCGAGGAACTCCGGCGGCGGCGGGCTCTCGTCCCGATCGCGGAACCGCTGCAGCTGCGTGAAGAGCGTCGGCTTGGCCCACGCCGACCAGATCGACGTCTCGGGCGCCCACGCCGCGAAGACCTCTTCCTGCGTCTCCATCACGCTCCTCCCGCCACCGCGCGCGCGCCGATCCGAAGCCGCGGCTTCAGGACCGGGGCGTCGGCGGCATGCAGATCGATCCATGGTCGCGCGGCGACCCGGCCGTACGCGCCGACCACCTGCTCGTCGATCGTGTAGACGCCGACGCAGGGGTAGCGATCGGTCGCGTCGATGCGCAGCGGCGTCGCCGCGAAGCGCCGCTGCACGACGAACTCCTGCGGCGCGCGGCGCACGGCTCGTTCGAGCTGCCGCTGCGTCGTCGCGTCGATCAGGCCTGGAATCGCGACTCCTTCGCCGACGCGACCGAGCGCCGGCTTCACCACCCACTCGGGCGAGCCGCGCCACGCGACGTCACGCGGGTCGCGCGTCTCGGGCAGCAGCGCGCGCCAGGTCGGAAGCGGCGTCGCGAGCGCATCCCAGCAGAGCGGGAAGCGCTTGTCCTGCGTCAGCAGCGCGGTGGCGGGATTGCTCTGCAGCGTCGCGGCGCCGCCGAAGAAGGCGGGCCAGCCGCAGCGCGACGGCAGCTCGGGGAGCCACTCGCCCGGGAAGAAGCGCACCACGCGCGCGAGCGGCCGCGGCCGTCGCGCGCCGTCGAGGAGCTCGGCGCGGCCGTCGATCCAGACGAGCTGCGCCGGGCTCGCGAAGCAGGTGGCGACGCCGAGCGCCGCGAGCCGTTTCGCGAGGTACTCCATCACCTGCCGGTCGTCGCTGTAGGCGGTCGCGTGGACCAGCGCGATCGGCGCGCCGCCGCCCGATGCGCCGCTCCCGTCGGCCAGCGCGCGCGCGTAGGCCGACGCGACGTCGCCGACCGACTCGGCGTCGGGGTGCGCCTCGGCGAAGAGCGCCGCCAAGCCGGACGCCTCGTTCATCCCGCCGGGCACGTCGCTGTTCACCTCGGAGATGCGCCAGCCGTCGTTCGTGGCGTGGAAGTCGAAGCGCATCAGGCGCGCGCAGCCGGGCGGGGCGCCGTGCGTCGCCGCGCGCGCGAGCGCCTTCCGCAGCGGCCGCGCGAAGCTGAGCCGATCGTGCAGCTCGGGCCGCTGCGCCAGTTCCCGTTCCGCGGCCAGCGTCTCGCGCGCCAGCGCCGCCGCCAGCACCGCCAACCGCTCCCACTCCCCGTCGCGCAGCAGCAGCGCGAAGGGGGCGAGCACGGCGTGGTCGCCGATCTGCGGGTCCCACTTGCAGCACTCGAACATGGCGCGGCGGCGCATCGTCGCAGCAGCGGCGGGCGCGAGCGGTTCGACGGCGACGAAGGGATTCATGTCGAGCGCGACGGGCAACTCATGGCGCCCCCAGCTGCCACACCCAGAGCAGCGCGGCGGCGACGTAGCCGATCGCCGGGATCCAGCCGAGCGCGAGCGGCGACGGCGTCGGCCGCTCGATCGTCGGCCGCGCGATGCGGTCGATGACCGCGGCCGCCGCCGCCAGCGCCAAGAGCGGCCAGCCGGCGTCGACGAAGTCGCGGACCGTCGCCTCGACCGACTTCCAGTCGCCGGCGGCCGCGCGGCCGGCCAGCAGTCCGCCGGCGGCGAAGAGGCCGCCGAGGCGCAGGCCCGCGGCCGCGTCGCGCTCGAGGGTCACGAGCTCGATCGAGCGGCCGATCGCGCTCGAGAGCAGCACGACCAGCAGCAACGCGCCGCTCGCCAGCGCGGCGCTGAAGAGGACCACCTCGAAGCCGGGACCGTCGCCGATGTTGGCGCCGGCATAGGCGGCCGTCGCGCCGAGCAGCGCGCCGCAGAGCGCGTGCGCCGCCGCGCGATTGCTCCGCTCAGCGACGTCGTCGCGCGCGCAGAGGCCGAACGGCACGAGGAGCAGCGCGAACCCCCAGATCCAGGCGCAGCCGAGCAGGTCGTAGAAGTAGAGGTAGCGCGGGCTGTCGCGCACGTCGCTCGCGGACCACTGGCGCAGCGCGACGAGCAGCAGGCCCGCGCAGAGCAGCGGCGTCAACGCGAGCGGGCGAGCGGCGGACGGACCGGACCGCAGCCTCCGTGCGCCGAGCAGTCGCCAGTACCAACGGCCGAAGCCGCCGAGCACGCATGCCAACGCGGCCATCTGTGCGAAGAGTTCGCCGTCGGAGAAGAGGAGGACGCCGGCGGCATGCGGGACGGGGAGGCGATCCGTGGGAGGGCTCCGACTCGAGGGAGTTCGAAGGCTCAGCTCGCGGCTGCGGCCAGTGGCGCGGGCGCTCCTACCGCCTCGGCGAGCTTGCCGATCACCGCCGCGAGCTCCGTGTCGGGCGTCGACGCGCCAGCGGAGAGCGCGACCTGCAGCGGGCCGGCCGGGAGCCAGCCGTAGGTGACCACCTCGCGGCCGGTCTCCGGGTCGCGATGGCGGATGGCGTCGGGCGAGATCGAGGAGGGCTCCTGCACGTGGTAGGCGCCGTGCTTCGCGTGCGCGGCGCGCAGGAGGTTCGCGGTGTTCGACGAGTCGTAGCCGCCGAGCACCAGGAAGAGGTCGGGCGCCTGCTCCGCGGTGAGCGAGATGACGGCGTCCTGGTTGTCCTGCGTCGCCGGGCAGATGGTGTCGAAATCCTTGAACGCGGTGCGCGGCAGCGATGCGGCCGGCAGCGGCACCGCATCGCTCGCGAACTTGCCAGGAGCGCTGGCGCCTGCACCGACGACCGCATCGCGCGCGGCGACGGCGGCGCCGACCTTCTTCGCGATCTCGGCCGACTCGGTGGCCAGCATCGTCGTCTGGTTGACCATGCCGATCTCGCGCAGGTCGCGCGCCGGGTCGAACCCCTTGCTGGCCTGCTTCGCGAACCGCTCGGCGAGCAGCGCCGCGGCCACCTCGCCGCGCAGGAAGGCGCACAGCAGGTCGGCGTCCTCGTGGTTGCGCAGCACGAGCCACTTGCCGGCGAGGCTGTCGACGAGGCTGCAGGTCGCGCGCGTCTCGTCGTGGCCCGGCTGGCCGTGGATCACGACGGTGAAGCGCTCCTCGACGTACTTCTTCACGCGGCGGTGCGGCTTCTCGACCCACGGGCAGGTGGTGTCGACGATCTCGCAGCCGATCTCCTCCATCCGCATGAGGTGCTCCACCTCGGCGGAGAAGGCGGGGATGATCACGACGTCGCCGCGCTGCACGCGCGCGAAGCCGCCCGGCTCGGCGTACTTGCCGAAGATGAACTGCACGCCGTTCTGGCGGAAGTCCTCGTTCACCTTCGGGTTGTGGATGATCTGGTTCAGCAGCCAGAGGCGGCGGCCCGGGTTCTTGCGGATCGCGTCCCAGACCATCGCGACGGCGCGATCGACCCCCCAGCAGAAGCCGAGCTTCTCGGCGATGCGCAGCGTCAGGCGGCCCGTCACGAGCGGCGCCTTGCTGGAGCGCATGCGGTCGATCAGCGCGCTCTTGTAGCTGTAGCGCTCATCGGGGGAGCCGTACTTGTCCTCGATCCTCATGCGGCGCGACATTAGCTGCTCGCCGCGCATGCGACCTAAGATCGCGCCCCTCATGGACCGAATCGCTGCCGTCGCCTCCTCCCGCGCCGTCGCCCGTCCCCTCCTGCTGGCGGCGCTGGTCGCGCTCGGCGGCTGCGGCGACTCGCCCGACGCGGGGCCGGCCGGCGCGCGGCCCGACGTGCTGCTGATCTCGATCGACACGCTGCGGCCCGACCACCTCGGCTGCTACGGCTACGCGCCCTACGCGCGGCCGGTCAGCCCGGCGATCGACGCGCTGGCGGCGGAGGGGCAGCTCTTCGAGCGCTGCTTCGCGCCGCGCGGCCAGACCGGCCCGTCGCTCTGCTCGATGCTGACCGGCCTCTACCCGTCGAGCCACGGCATCCTCGACAACAACGAGGGGTTGCGCGAGGAGGGGAGCGACCTCGTCGACGACTTCGGCGCGCTCGGCTACGAGGTGCACGGCTTCGTCTCGCTCCTGCCGGTGAAGAAGAGCAGCAAGCAGCAGCTCGCGTTCGCCCGCTTCGCGCCGGGGCGCGGCAGCTGGTTCGACGCCAAGGAGGCGGCGCCGCAGATGCGGCAGGTCGAGTGCGACGACGCGGTCGAGGCGGCCTACCTCGCGCGGCTCGCGCGGCGCCGCGGCTCCGATCGGCCGAGCTTCACGTGGCTCCACTTCTACGACGTCCACCAGCCCTATGCGCCGCCGGCGGAGTTCCACGACGCGTTCGCGGGCGACTACCGCGGGCCGCTGCGGCTCGATCCGGCGCCGAGCGGCGCGGCGTTCAACGCGGTCGTGAAGCGCCACCTCGACCAGAAGATGGTCGCGCGCGAGCCGCTCGAGCCCGCCGACGCGCGCTACGTGACGGCGCTCTACGACGGCGGCATCGCGGCCGCCGACGCGCGCATCGCGCGGATCGTCGACGCGCTGCGGCAGAGCGGCCGGCTCGAGCGCACGCTGATCTGCATCACCGCCGACCACGGCGAGGAGCTCGGCGAGCACAACGGCTTCTGGTTCCACGGCAACTCGCTCTACGACGCCGTGCTGCGCATCCCGCTGATCGTGCGCGGGCCGGGCGTCGCGAAGGGGCGGAGCGACGCGCTGCTGCAGAACCTCGACCTGCTGCCGACGCTGCTCGAGCTGGTGGGGGGCAAGGCGCCTGCCGGGATCGACGGCGTCTCGTTCGCGGAGCTCGTGCGCGGCGGGCGGCCGACGGCGCCGCCGCGCGACATCGCGTGGGCCGAGTTCGAGGACGTGATCCTCGCGGCGCGCACGCGCGAGTGGAAGCTGATCCGCAACCCGCGCGGCGCGCGGCCGAAGCTGCCGCCCTACCACGCGCCCGACGACGCCGGCTACTTCATCGACTGCAAGGAGCTCTACGACCTGCTCGACGATCCGCGCGAGCAGAGGAACGTCTGGCGCCAGAAGAGCGGCGCCGTCGAGGAGCTGCGCCGCACCGCCGAGGACGAACAGGAGCGCCGCTTCGCGCAGCTCGAGCGCGGCGCCGTCGACCCGGTGGACGAGGCGGAACGGCGCGAACTCGAGTCGCTCGGCTACACCGCGCCGAGCGCCGACGGTGCGCGCTCGCAGAACTACCGCCTCGACCCGGCCGCCTGCGACGAGTGAGCGCGGCGAGCGGCGCGGCGCGATCGCTGCTACCACTTGGAGCGGCGCGTCGTAGGGAAGCGCGGTCGGAGCGACTTCGAGCGGGCCGCAGGAGCGACGCGATGACGGACGGGTGGCGGGCCGTGCTGTTCGGTGCGACGCGCGGCGGGCGGCGGCGGCGCCTCTTCGCGCTGCTGCTGCTTGGCGCGCTCTTCACGGCGGTTGCGCCCGCGGCGGTGACGCCTTCGGTCGCGGCGCCTCTCGCGGCGTCGGTCGCGCCCTCCGACGCGACGCTGAAGACCTTCGACGCCTGCCTGCGCTCGCTGCGCAACACGCCCTACATGCGGACGCGCGACGACATCGACTGGGAGGCGCTCGCTCGCGAGTGGCGGCCGCGCGCCGATGCCGCGGCGCCGGGGGCCGAGCTGCGCGCGGTGCTGAACGAGATGGTCGCCGAAGTGGGGGCGTCGCACGCCGCGGTGCTGAGCGCGCCGATCTACCGCTCGATGATGAACGAGCTGGCGGGCAAGCCGTCGCCGACCTTCGGCGTGCTTCTGGAAGAGATGGTCGCGGGGCGGCTCTTCGTCCGCGCGCTGTTCGAGAAGGGGCCGGGCGAGCGGGCGGGGCTGCGGATCGGCGACGAGCTGGTCGCGGTCGACGGCACGGCGCCGCTCGCGAGCGACGACGTGGTCGACGCCGGCTACGACCCGGGCGAAGGGAGTTCGCGCCTCTTCACGCTGCGCGCCGGCGCCGCGGGCCAGTCGCTCGCGCTGACGCTGCGGGCGGAAGCGCGCGGCGAGCTCGCCACCGTGCCGGTCGTCTCCGAAGCGACCAGCGGCCTCGAAGCGGGGCGCCGCAGCATCCGCATCGTGCGCCACGCGGGGCGGCGGATCGGCGTGATCCACCTCTGGATGGTGGCGCGCGGTTCCGCGGAGTTGCTGGCCGAGGCGCTGCGCGGCCCGCTCGCCAACTGCGAAGCGCTGGTGGTCGATCTGCGCGGGCGCGGTGGCTTCGCCGACGAGATCCCTGGGCTGCTCGAGCCGTTCCGTGCCGCGAAGCTGCGCGGGCCGGCGCGCGGCGGCGTCGCGTGGCGCAAGCCGGTCGCGTTCCTCATCGACGATCGGACGCGCAGCGCGAAGGAGATCCTCGCGTGGCACGTCCGCGAGGAGCGCCTCGGCCTGCTGATCGGCGAGCGGACCGAGGGGGCGGTGCTCGGCGCCGGCTTCTTCCCGCTGCCGGGCGGCCACTACCTCGAGGCACCGATGATGGAGGTGCCGGTCGGGGACGGAACGTCGCTCGAAGGGGTGGGCGTCCATCCGACCGAGGCGGTGGAGCGCGCCGGGCCGTTCGCGCGCGGTCGCGATCCGCTGCAGGAGCGCGCGCTGCTGCGCCTCGTCGAGCGACTCCGGGGAACTGCGCTCCCGCGCGGTCCGTACTGATGCGCGGTGCCGCGGCAGCCGCCGGAGAGCGGCGACCGCGGCGGGGCGTACGAGCGGCCATCCCGGGGGAGTTACGTCCCGCGGGGGGCGCGTCGCCGCCCTCCCCGACCGGAGGGGGCGCGACTATCATCCGCCGCCTCGCGCGCCGGCTGCGACGGAGTGGCTGCGAAGCAGTTGCAGAGCGGCGGCGCACGGCTACCCACCAACGGTCGACCTCTCCGCGTGCTCTCCTCGCCGAGACCGACTCGTAGGAGCGTCAACGACATGCGCTTGCTCGCCGCCCTGATCGCCACGCTCTGCCTCGCGTCGAACGCGCTCGGGCAGATCTTCAAGATCGAGTTCAAGGACCAGAAGACGGCGAAGAAGTTCAAGGCCTTCTGCATCGAGATCAACGACGAGATGTTCCTCGTCGGCGAGGCGAAGTCGGGCATCACGCTCGACGAGGAGAACAACAAGCTCCTCTACTCGCCCGAGACCAACGAGCTGTGGGTGGCCGACATGGACAACCCGCGCGCCTGCCCCTACAAGCTCGACAAGGGGCAGAAGGTGAAGGCGGGCGGCAAGGCGACCGTCGCGGTCAACGGCGCCGACATCAAGAACATCTCGGTCTTCATCCGCGACCAGAGCCTCTGGGGGCTCACCAAGGAGTACGGTCGCCGCCAGGACGAGATCGAGGACCTGAAGAAGCAGCGCGACTCCCTGAAGAAGGGGACGCCCGAGTGGAAGGGCAAGCAGACGTCGCTCATCCAGACCATGGAGCGGCTCAAGTCGTGGCTCGACTCGACGATCTACGGCAAGGCGTCGCGCAAGATCAAGCGCGAGATCGAGTCGGAGATGAAGGCGTCGAAGGAGGCGAACGCGCAGCGCCTCGAGCTGGCCAAGCAGTCGATCAAGCTGGTGCCGACGCCCGAGGACCTCGCGCGGGTCGGCAAGGAGACGTTCGGCGATGCCGTCGTCTTCAAGGTCGCCGAGAGCCAGCACATCCGCATCATCTACCGCGAGGAATGCGGCGATGAGCGAGTGAAGAGCCTGCTCGAGCTCGGCGAGAACCTGATCGAGGGGTTCCGCGTCCAGTTCGTCGATCCCTACCTCTCCGACGACTACAAGGACTACATCCCCGACGGCATGTTCGTGGAGTACTGCTGGGCTCCCGACGACGTGAACCAGTACGAGAAGTTCCTCAACAAGTACTACGGCGTCACCTTCGAGGGGCCGTTCCGCGAGCAGCGGCTCAAGATGTCGGGCCACCCGTTCCGCCGCGGCACGGCGCCGGGCTACGTCGATCCGTCGCGCGTGCAGGACGGCAGCGACCTCGAGGGCATGGTCGCCCACCAGATGGGCCACCACCTCGTCAACATCCACTACAACCAGGATCGCTCGAACGACGTGGCCGACTGGCTCTACGAAGGGGTCGGCAACTGGCTCTCGCTCGAGTACCTCGGGCGCAACTCGGTGCAATGCGTGCAGTTCGACGTCGGCAAGTACGCGGCGAAGAGCAAGGGCGACAACAGCGAGGAGAGCGCGCTGCGCCAGGGGACGGCCGACATCTACCACCGCCTCGCGCTGGAGGAGGGGCCGACCATCGACACGCTCGCGATGAAGAAGCTCGCCGAGTTCGGCGACCCCGACGTCGCCAAGTCGTTCAGCATGTTCAACTTCGTCGCGAAGAGCCAAGGCGAGAAGGGGCAGCGCTGGCTGCGCGCCTGCTGCAACGCGGCGGCAGTGCCGGGCGGCTTCATCCCGCAGTGGCGCAAGAAGTCGGAAGAGCTCTACGAGGTGACCGGCATCGACATCTTCAAGAAGGTGAACGACGAGTGGGTCGCGTTCGCCTCGGAGCTGGTCGGAGCGCCGGTCCGCAAGTGAGCGGCGCGTCGGACGGCCAACCGTGAATCGCACGACGGGCGCCCCTTCGCGAGAAGGGGCGCCCGTTCGACTTCCGAGGAGGAGCTGATGACCATCCCGAGCAAGTTGCTCCCCGTCGCCTGCGCGCTGGCGCTGATCGTCGCTTCGACCGGTGCCGCGCCGCTCGCGCCCGAGAAGGCCGATCTCTCGAAGGAGGAGCTCGCGTCCACCGCGACCCACGTCGTGGTCGGCACGGTCCAGCAGATCTGGACGCGCGCCGAGGAGCAGGGCAACTGGGACTACACGCGCTACGTCGCGGAGCTGCGCGTCGAGAGCGGGGAGAAGGGGGACGGTCTCGCGGCCGGTCAGCTCGTCTACGTGCGCTACTGGACCAAGCGCTGGGACGCCTTCTTCCTGCCGCAGCCGCCCGACACCAACGGCCACCGCGGCGTGCCCGCCGTCGGCGATCGGGTGCGCGTCTACCTCGCGAAGGACGCCTACGACGGCTTCGGCACCACGAAGGATGGCGGCTTCACCGTGCTCGGCGCCAACGGCTTCGCGCGACCGTGAGCGACGACGGCCTCCATCGCGACTACCGCGGCTACACGCTCGACGAGGGCGATCTCCCCGCCGATCCGCAGGAGCTCTTCCGCGCGTGGTGGCGCGCCGCCGAGGCGGCGGGCGAGCCCGAGGCCGCGGCGATGACGCTCGCCACGCTGGCCGCGGACGGTGCACCGTCGGCGCGCATCGTCTACCTGCGCGGCGTCGACGCGCGCGGCTTCCTCTTCTTCTCCAACTTCGACAGCCGCAAGGGGCGCGAAGTCGCCGCCGATCCGCGCGCAAGCCTCGTCTTCCTCTGGCCGCGCCTCCATCGCCAGGTGCGCGTCGAAGGGACGATCGCGCGCGCCAGCGATGCCGAGTCGGACGGCTACTTCGCCGGCCGGCCGCGCGGCAGCCAGATCGGCGCGTGGGCGTCGCCGCAGAGCCAGCCGCTGCGCGATCGCGCCGAGCTCGAGGCGCGCGTGCGCGAGATCGAGGCGCGCTTCCCCGGCCAAGTGCCGCGCCCGCCGTTCTGGGGCGGCTACCGGCTCGCGCCGCTCGCGCTCGAGTTCTGGCAGGGGCGCGAGAGCCGGCTGCACGATCGGCTGCGCTACGCGCGGACGAGCGGCGCGCCCGCGGCCGACTGGTCGATCACGCGCCTGGCGCCGTGATCGGCGGGTCTTCGGCCGGTGCGCCGCCGGCTGGCGCCGCTCGCAATCGCACGACGCCGCGCCACGGCCACTCGGTCACCGGCTTGCCGTGGCGCGTCACCAGCAGCTCGCCGCGCTCCGCCATCGCGCGCGCCACCTCGCGCACGCTCGCCATGAGGCGGCGCGGCCACTCGGGATCGAGCGCGCGCGCGACGGCCGACGGGTCGATCGTCGCGCCGGCACGCGGCAGGGCGCCGAGCTGCGCGCGGATCTCCGCCTCGATGGCGCGCTCGAGTTCGAGGTCGGGTCGATCGTTCACGCGTCGGCTCCAGTTCGGGAAGTTCAGGATGGGGCGGTCGGCGGCGGCATCTTGACGAGGTGAGCGGCGGCGGCCGCCTGCGCGGCGGCGAAGCGGGCGTGCGCGCGACGCTGGCGCGCCGCTTCGGCCAGCGCGATCGCCGCCGCGTGCGACAGCGACAGCGACCCCGCCTCGCTCTGCATCGGGATGCTCGCGAAGTCGCTGCACTCGTCGCGCACGGCGGCCGAGAGTCCGCGCTTCTCGCCGCCGATCGCCAGCAACGTCGGCCCGACCAGGTCGTGCTCCCAGATCGTTCGCTTGGCGTTCGCGACGCAGGCGAGGCGCGCGAAGCGGCGGCGGCGCAGCTCGCCCCAGAGCGGCCCGTCGCGCTCGACGTGGACCAGCGGCAGCCGCTCGAGCGCCCCTGAGGCGCTGCGCGCCACCTCGGTCTCGTCGAAGTCGAGGCTCTGCTTCTTCACCAGCAGCGCCGTCGCGCCGAGCGCCTCCGCCGTGCGCAGCGTGAAGCCGAGGTTGCGATCGTCGTCGACCCCTTCGAGCAGCAGGAGCAGCGGCGGCCCGCTGCACCGCTCCAGCAAGCCGGCCAATTCGCGCTCCGCGAGCGGCCGGAGCGGCTCGCAGCGCGCCAGCACGCCGCCGTGGCTCTTGCCGTGCGCGAGGCGGTCGAGCTCGGTGGCGGCGACTCGCTCCACCGCGACGCCGCGTTGCGCCGCCAGCGCCAGCAGCGGCTCGAGCCGCTCGGCGGCCGGCTCGCCCGGTCGCGCCGCGCCGCCGCCGTCCTGCCGCGGCGCGAGCAGCAGCGCCTCGATGCGGCGCCGACCGGCAACGAGCGCCGCTTCGACGGCGATGCGTCCTTCGAGGTGGATCAAGCGGGCGACCTCGTCCGCGATGGCGCGATCACGTCGCCGGTGGTCGCGTCGCGGCCGATCGTGTTCCGTTCCATTCGGCCCTTTCGACGAGTCCTCGCAACACCCCTTCCGCGCAGCGCGGTGCTAGAGTCCCGCGCTCCTGCGCCCGGACGCGGAGGCGTGTCGCCCGCCGGTGTTGCGGAAGGAGGATACGTTGAACGCGACGACTCCCGCGCCTTCGGGCACCTTCTCCGGCCATCCGAAGGGGCTCTACCTCCTCTTCTTCACGGAGATGTGGGAGCGCTTCTGCTACTACGGCATGCGCGCCCTGCTGGCGCTCTACGTGGCGGCCGCGTTCACCAACGGCGACCCGAAGGCGGCCGGCCTCAAGTACGGCGCCTTCACGGCGCTCGTCTACGCGACCGGCATCTTCGGCGGCGCGATCGCCGACAAGCTGCTCGGCTACCAGCGCGCCATCATCTGCGGCGGCCTGCTGATCGCCGGCGGCGAGTTCTGCCTGCTGATGCCGAGCGAGGAGGGGTTCCTCTTCGGACTCGCGTTGATGGTGGTCGGCAACGGCCTCTTCAAGCCGAACATCTCGACCATCGTCGGCAAGCTCTACCGGCAGGGCGATCCGAAGCGCGACCAGGGCTTCACGATCTTCTACATGGGGATCAACCTCGGCGCCCTCATCGCGCCGCTCTGCTGCGAGTCGATCCGCACCGCGTTCAACGAGGGCGGCTCGCTCGACGGCTTCCGTTACGCGTTCGCGGTGGCGGGCGGCGGCATGCTGCTCGGCCTCGTCACCTTCATGCTCGGCAAGCATCGGCTCGGCGAGCACGGCCTCCCGCCCGCCGGCAAGGAGGGACTCGCCACCAGCGTCGTCGTGATGGCGGGCAGCCTCGTCGTCGCGGTCGGCTGCTACTTCCTGCTCTCGCAGGCGGCGATCCTCGAGTACATCCTCTACGCGCTGCTCGCCGGCGCCGTGATCAAGATCCTGATGGAGGCGGCGAAGCACGGCATCGAGCAGAAGCAGCGGCTCTACGCGCTGCTGGTCCTGCTGTTCGCCAACATCACCTTCTGGGCGATCTTCGAGCAGGCCGGCAACTCGTTCACCTTCTTCGCCGAGAACCAGGTCGACCGCAGCGTCTTCGGGCTGTTCGAGTTCAAGACCGGTTGGTTCCAGTCGGTGAACTCCGCGATGATCGTGATCTTCGCGCCGGTCTTCGTCGCGCTGTGGGCGTTCCTCGATCGGACCGGCAAGAACCCCTCGATCCCGGGCAAGTTCGGCTGGGCGCTGCTGTTCGCCGGCGCCGGCTTCTTCGCGCTGGTGCTCTCCACGAAGTTCGCCTACCCGATGGCGGGGACGCCCGAGGCCGCCGCGAAGATGAACGTCGGCTTCTACTGGCTCTTCATCACCTACCTGCTCCACACCTTCGGCGAGCTCTGCCTGTCGCCGGTCGGCCTCTCGATGGTGACCAAGCTCGCGCCGCCGCCGATGGTCGGCTTCACGATGGGCGCGTGGTTCATGTCGATCTCGATCGGCAACTTCCTCGCCGGCAAGATCTCGGCGTCGATCGGCTCCGAGGGCAAGACGGCCGAGCAGATGACGCTCACCGACTACAACTCGGTCTTCTCGCCGCTCGGTTGGGTGATGCTCGGCATCGGCGTGCTGGTGCTGGCGATCTCGCCGAAGGTGAACCGCTGGATGCACGGCGTGAAGTGAGCGCGCCGCTGCGCATCGTCGTCGTCGCGCACGGCTGGCCGCCGCAAGAGCACGCGGGCGCGGAGCTGGCGGCCGCGTGGCTCGCGCGCGGGCTGGTGGAGCGCGGCCACGCGGTGCGCGCGTTCGTCCGGACCGGCTGGCCCGACCTGCCGCTGCTGGCGACGGTGCGCGAGCGGGTCGACGGCGTGGCGGTGACGCGGATCAAGACGCTGCCCGAGCAGGCGACGTCGCTGCGCGGCACCTACCTCGATCCGGGCGTGCGCGCCGCCTTCGAGCGCGAGCTCGCCGACGGCGTCGACGTGGTCCACTTCCACCACACGCTCGGCCTGTCGATCGACCTGGTCGAGGCGGCGCGGCAGGCCGGCGCGCGTGTCGTCTTCACGCTGCACGACTTCTGGCACCTCTGCCCGCGCGGCCAGCGCTACACGCCGTCGGGCCATCTCTGCGCCGAGATCGAGCCCGATCGCTGCGCGCGCTGCATCGGCAAGAAGCGGGCGCGCTACGCCCTGCAGCGCTTCGCGCGCGAGCCGGGCCGGGCGCTGCTCGGCCTGCCGCGCTACCTCGCGGAGAACCTGGGCACCCTCGCGATCCGGCGGCGCAGCGCGGAGATGCTCGCCGCGGTGGGGCGCGCCGACGTCGTGACGGCGCCGTCGCAGTTCGTGCTGGACGAGCATCGCCGCCAGGGGCTCCACGCGCCGAGCGCGGTGGTGGTCGCGAACGGGATCGCCGCCGAGGTGGCCGAGGCGTTGCGGCCGCGCGAGGCGCCGGGGGCGCCGCTGCGCTTCGGTTTCGTCGGCTCGCTGCTGCCGTCGAAGGGGGCCGACCTGCTGCTGACGGCGTTCCGCGGGCTGGTCGAGGGGGGCAGGGCGGCGGGTGCGAGCGGCGGTGGGACTGCCGGCACGGCTCACGATGCGGCGACCACTTGTGCGACGCTGGCGATCCACGGGACCTCGCCGTGGGATGGCGGCGCCTATGCGCGACGGCTCGAGGAGCAGCACCGCCACCCGGCGATCCGCTTCCACGGCCGCTTCGGTCGCGAGCAGTTGGCGGACGTGCTCGGCTCGATCGACGTGCTGGTGGTGCCGTCGCGCTGGTACGAGAACGCGCCGATCACGCTCGACGAGGCGGCGCTGGCGCGGCTGCCGGTGGTGGTGGCCGGCCACGGCGGCATGGCCGAGCTGCTCGCCGCCCGCGGCAACGGCCTCGCGTTCCGACCCGGCGACGCCGCCGACCTGCAGGCCGCGCTCGCCCGCTTCCTCCGCGAGCCCGGCCTCTGGCAGGCGCTGCGCACCCCGCGCGTCCCGATCCCGACCGCCGCCGCCATCGCCGCGCAGTTCGAGTCGCTCTACCGCGCGTGACCCTGCGACTGCCCCTCCTCACGGTGGCGGGGTTGATTCTTCCGCTCCGCCATGCGGCGGCATCCAAGGCGTTGGCGTCGAGAGCGGGGTGCCGGGGAGTTTCCGTCTGCCCCGTCTGCGGGCCGGTGCCGGGGAGTTTCCATCCGGATGGCGCCTCTGCCCCCGGTGGCGACCGAGACGGAAACTCCCCGGCACCCTGCTGGACGGAAACTCCCCGCCACCGGCGCGGAAGAATCAACCCCGCCACCGAAGGGAGAGACCCGCCACCGGGGTGCGGGGGCGGGTCTCTCGGAGGTCCTCGAAATCTGCGGACGGTGAGCGGGAGCTTCGCTCGCAGCTTCGCTACTTCGCGTGGCGCGAGCAGGGGCGGTTGCCCGCCCGGCAGAGCTCGCAGTTCTTGTCCATCTTGAGCAGGTCGTCGTCCTTGATGACGTCGAGCCGCTTCTGCGCCGCCTTCGCCGCTTCGCTGCCGGCGTACTTCGCCACCACCTGCTTGTAGAGCTTCATCGCCTCCTTGAACTCGAGCTCCTTCTCGAGCTCGGCGGCGGCGGCGTTCTGCTTGCCGCCGTCGATCTCCTTCACCAGCGCCGGATCGGCCCGCAGCTCGGCGAGCTTCGCCTTGCCGTTGTCGCCCGGCTCCTTGCCGGCGTACGCGACCAGCCGCTCGCACGCTGCCGCCGCCTTCAGGTAGTCCTTCGCGGCGAGCGCCGCCTCGGCCGACTTCCACAGCCCGCCGGCATCGCGCTCGAAGTAGGCGATCAGGTCGGTGACCGCCTTCGCGTCATCGCCCTGCAGCGTGCCGCCCGCGGCGAGCTTCTCGAGCTCGACCCACGCCAACCCGCTCTTGCCCTCGTTCAGCAGCTTCTCGGCGGCCGCGCACGCCGCCGGCAGCAGCGGCGTCATCTTCGAGCTCTTCGCCGCCTTCTCGACGTAGCTGTCCGCCTCGGCCGGATGGCCGGTCCAGATCAGCTTGCCGTCGGGGCCGATCAGCGCCGCGGTCGGGAAGCCCTGCACGCCGATCGCTTCCTCGAAGCCCGCCTTCTCGTCGATGCGCGCGATCGGGAAGGTGATCGCGTGCTTCTTCACGTACTCGTCGATGAGCTCATGCGTCTCGTCGGACACGCCGACGACCAGCACTCCCTTCTTGCGGAACTTCTCGTGAAGCGCCGTCAAGTGGGGGAGTTGCCCGGTGCAAGGGCCTCACCAGGTGCGGAACGACTCGACGAAGACGGCGCGCCCCTTCAGGCGGCTCGTGGTCAGCGGGATCGAGTTCCACCACTCGACCGCGCCGAAATCGGGCACCTTGTCGTCGCCGCCGGCGAATGTCGCCGACGCCGCCAACACCATGGCTGCGAACATCGCTTCCTCCTCGCGACTGCGGCGCCGACGCGCGGGCATTCGCGCGCGAGCGGCAGAAGCAGGCCGGGATGATACGGTGCGGCGACTCGGTCGCGGGGAAGTCGAGCGGAGGGGGGCGATGCGGATCAGCTTCGGGCGACGCCGACGGCGGCGCGGCGGGGGGCCGGCGGTGCTGCTGGTGCTGCTGATCGTCGTGGCGCTGCGCACGTGCGGCGATCGCTCGGGGCCCGACGAGGCGCGCCCCGAATCGCAGCGGCGGCCGGACGCCACCGGGCGCGCCGCGCCGTCCGACGCTCCGCTCGCCGCCGCTCCCGACGATCGCTCCGCCGACCACGCGGCCGACCACGCCGACGACCGCGTCGCGCTCGCACGCGGCGAGAAGCCGTTGCGCGGCCCAGTGGTGAAGATCGTCGACGGCGACACGCTGCACGTCGAACTCGCCGGCTCGATCACGCCGATCGAGAAGGTGCGCCTGCTCAACGTCAACACGCCCGAGCGCGGCGACCCCGGCTACGAACGGGCGACCGCAGCGCTGGCCGCGCTGGCGAGCGGCCGCACCGTCGAGCTGCTCTTCGAGAAGCCCGGCAAGGCCGCGCGCGACGAGTTCGGGCGGCTCCTCTGCTACGTGCTGCACGACGGCCGCTGCTTGAACCTCGCGCTGGTGCGCGGCGGCTGGTCGCGCTGGTTCCACAAGTACGGCGAGGGGCGCTATCCCGAGGCGTTCCGCGCCGCCGAGCTCGAGGCGAAGCTCGCCGCCGCCGGCCTCTGGCGCGACGGCGCGTGGAACGGTTCGCTCGAGGTCGAGCGCGCCCGATGAGCTCGCTGCCGGACGCCGCCCCCGCCGCGCCACCGCCGACCATCATCGTGGTCCACTCGCGCGAGAACCGCCGCAAGTGCTCGGTCGAGCCGCTGCGCAGCGACCCGCGCTTCCTCTTCTGGACGTGGCCCGCGCGCGGCGTCGAGCCGCTCGATCGCTACGTGCGCCTCGGCATCGGCGGGCCGCTGCTCTCGCCGGCCGACCAGTCGGCTGGGCTCTTCGTGCTGGACGCCAACTGGAAGCTCGCGCCGCGCATGGAGCGGCAGTACGCCGAGCTGCCGGTCCGTTCGCTGCCGCCCTACGTCACCGCCTACCCGCGCGCCGCGAAGGACGAAAGCGACCCGCACGGCGGCCTCGCCACCATCGAGGCGATCCACGCCGCCTTCGTCGAGCTCGGCCGCGACCCGATCGGCCTGCTCGATCGCTACCGCTGGGCCGACGAGTTCCTCGCGCGCAACGCCGCGCTGCGCGAAGCCGCTGCAGCACGGCGCGCCGCGCCGCCCGACTCGCCGCGCTCCGCTCAGGGCCGCTCGAGCACGTAGAGGCGCATGCCGTCGCGCGGCCCGCCGCTGCGCCAGAGCAGCCGGAAGCCGTCGAGCTGCTCGGGCGCGGTGTAGGCGATCGCCAGCGCGCTGGCGCCGTCGAGCTCCTTCACGTCGTAGCGCAGCCCCGCCTGGTAGCGCGTCGAGTAGAGCTGGAACCAGTCGTAGAGCAGGAAACGGCAGCGATGGCGGCGGAGGAACTCGGCGAGCTCCTCGGGCGTGCCGCGCGTCGCCGCCATGCGGTACTCCTCGAGCCGCTCGCGCGCCGCCTTCGATTCGTACTTCGGCTGCACGAGGATCGAGCGGCCCGTGTGGGCCAGCAAGGCGGTCGAGTTGATCTCGTCGCTGGCGATCGGCTCGCCGGCCGGCACCAGCTTCTGCACCGCCGCCACCGCCGCGCGGATCTCGGCGATGTGGCGCGGCTCGTACCACGGGTTCTTCTGCTCGACGAAGCGGACGAACTCCTGGAACTGCAGCGCCGGCGGCGCGATCAGCAGCGCCACCAGCCCGCCGAGCGCGAAGCGGCGGTGGGCCGGCGCGAGTCGCCGCGCCAGCAGCGAGCACGCCGCGACGCCGACCACCGGAGCGAGCAGCGCCGCGTAGACCAGCGTCCGCTGGATCAGCCACGAGGCGAGCAGGGCCGCCACCAAGAGCGGCGCCGCCACCGCCAACGCTAGAGCGCGCGTCCGTGCCGCCGACCGCTCCGCCGCATCGTCGTTGCGCGTCGCATCGCCGGACGCCTCGTCGCCGACCGCTCCGCGCCGCCACGCCGGCAGCGCCAGCAGCACGCCGAGCAGCGCGGCGAAGAGCGGCGCCGAGAGGTTGAGCAGCAGCGCCCTCGCCTTCGTGGTGTCGAACGGCCCCTGCCAGAGGATGCGCACCTCGAAGGGCAGCTCGTTCGGATCGGCCGGGAAGTCGCCGAAGTGGAGCAGCTTGTGGAGCACGAGGCGGAAGACGTGCGAGTAGTCGCCGATCCCGCCGCCGACCGCACTGCCGATCAGCCAAGCGAGCGCCGCGAAGAGCGCGACCAGGCCGATCGCCGCGCCGACCCGCGCCCCCGTCGCGAGCTTGCGGCGCCGCTCGAGCGCCGCCAGCGCCAGCAGCGCGAACGCGAGCTGCATCGGCAGCGACAGCAGTTGCAGCTTGCCGCGCAGCATCGGCTCGACGAGGCAGGCGAGCGCGAAGGGCGCCACCACCAGCCACGCGCGCGGCGCCGCGAACGGGTTGCTCCCGCTGCGCAGGTACCAGAGGAAGAGCGCCGCCGCCTCCATCGCGACGAAGAAGCCGGTCGCGTGCCAGGCGGCCATCGCGATCGCGAGCGGCACGCCGGCCAGCAGGAACGCCCCCGCCGTGCGTAGGCGCGCCGCGCGCAGCAGCAGCCAGAGGTGGAATGCCAGCGCCGGCAGCGCGACATCCTCGCCGAGCAGCACGAAGCTCGCGGTGCGCCAAGTCGCCGGCAGCAGGAACGCCGCGGCGGTCGCCGCCCACGCGAGGCCGCGGCTGCCGGAGAGTTCGCGCGCGAGGCCCCACACTCCGATCAGCGCGGTCGACGCCAGCAACGAGAAGAGCAGCACGCACCATTCGTGGAGCGGCATCGCGCCGCCAAACCAGCGCCACGTCGCGGCGGCGATCTGCATCTGCAGCTGCGGGAACTCGACGCGCGCGTCGACCGCGTCGGGCCACTGGATCGCCGTCGTCGCGGCGAGGTCGTCGGCCGGCGGCGCGTCGGCGGCGAGCCGCTGCGTGAACCAGTAGAGGAGCGCCGGGTCGCTCTTCAGCAGGCCGATCGGCGACGTGCGATCCCAGCTCGGCTGCGCATGAGTGATCGCGACGCGCAGCGCGGTGGCGCCGCCGACCAGCGCCGCCAGCAGCAGCACGGTGATCAGCGCCGGCCAGCGCGCGCGCGGCGGAGGGAGAGGCGGGGCGGCGGGGGAGCGAGCCTGCGAGGGGGTCGGCATGGCGCGCAGGTTACGGCGCGGCCGTGCCGGTCGCCTCGCGCGCCGCGTGGTCGAGCGCGAGCCGGCGCACCTCCTCGCGGCGCGCCTCGAGTCCCGCGCGGTCGGCCACCGTCAGCGCGGCGGCGAACCGCTCGAGCACGACGCCCAGCAGATGGTCGAACTCGCGGTAGTGGCGCGAGAGGCGGGCGTTCGCCAGCGACGAGCCGCGCGCGTGGACGTGGTAGCTGCCGACCATGTCGTGGCAGCGCGCCACCGGCTCGGCCGCGAAGAAGCGCGTGAAGAACTCCCAATCGATCATCTGCTGCATGCGCTCGTCGAAGCCGGCGGCGACGGCGGGGTGGCCGCGCCGGAACACCGCGAAGCTCGGCTCGCCGATGAGGTTGATCTCGAACTGGAAGCGCAGCGCCTCGTCGAGCAGGACGCGCGGCGGGATCACCTCGCCGAGCTCGCGCACGCGCGCCTCGAACGGCTTCACCATCTCGGGGTAGCGCCGCTCGAAGAAGTCGCCCATGGCGGCGCGGCTTTCCTCGTCGGCGACGACGAAGTCGCGCCGCCCGAAGGCGAGCGCGCAGCCGGGATGGCGCTCGAGCCGGCCGACCAGCCGTTCCGCGAAGTCGGGGCGGCAGAGGTCGTCTTGCCCGAAGAGGCAGACGTAGTCGCCGCGTGCGAGGCGGAGCGTCCGGTTCCAGTTGCCGGCCAGGCCGAGCCGCTCGCGGAAGGCGTGCACCTGCACGCGCGCGTCGCCGCGCCGGCGGGCGAACGCGCGGGCCAGCTCGGCGCTGCCGTCGTCCGACGCGTCGTCGCCGACGATCACCTCGAGCGCCGCCCCGCGCACGGCGAGCAGCGCCGCGAGCGTCCGCTCCAGGAATGGCGCGCCGTTCCAGGTCGGCACGCAGAAGGTGAGCCGCGCCACGGGGCCGCCGCGCCGCTCAGCTCTTGCGGCGCGCGGCCAGCGCCGCGCGCACGCGCTCGTGGAACCACGGCTCGCAGATCGAGACGTCGAACTTCTCGCGCGCCTTCTGCGCCGCCTTGTTCGCCATCAGCTTCCGCCCGCGCGGGTCCTGCAGCAGCTCGCGGATCGCGGTGGCGAGCGCCTGCGGATCGCGCTGCGGCACGACGCGCGCATCGACGCGATCGTCGACCACCTCGAGGATCGAGCCGGCGTCGGTCACCACCGACGGGATGCCGGTCGCCATCGCCTCGATCAGCGCGGTCGGGATGCCGTCCTTGTCGCCGCTCGCCGTCTCCACGAACGGGGCGACGAAGAGGTGGGCGATCGAGAGGAAGTGGCGCACCTTCTGCTCGGGCTGGCGCCCCTCGAGGTGGACCTTGCCCCACAGCCCGAGCGCCTCGATGCGGGCGCAGAGCTCCGCCTTGCAGTTCTCCGAGGCGGGCACGCCGTGGTCGGCGTCGCCGACGAAGTGCGCTTCGACGTCCAGCCCCGAGTCGCGCAGCAGCTTCACCGCCTCGACGAGGTAGATCAGCCCCTTCTTCGGCTCGATGCGGCTGGTGACGACGAGGCGGTGCGGCTGGCCGGCGGCCGGCTCGGGGCGCGGGATCACCGGGAAGCGGGTGCAGTCGATCGCGTTCGGCTTCACCAGGATGCGCGATTCGGGCGTCCCGGGCGCCAGCGCCAGCAGCTCGCGCTTGATGCGGTGCGAGGTCGCGACGACCACGTCGCACGTCTCGAGGTGGAGCGGCACCACCTTCAACTCGTAGTCCTTCAGCACGTGGTCGGCGTAGCACGACACGCCGTGCGGCAGGTCGAGCACCTCGCCGGCGATCAGCGACATCAGCGAGCGGTCGTAGAAGAAGTAGCTGTGCAGGTAGTCGGCGCGGCCCGCCTGCGCGAGGCGGGCATAGGTGAAGCCCTGCAGGAAGTTGTCGTGCTGCTCGAGCTGCTCGCGCGCCATGCCCGACGCGGTGCAGAGGCGCTGCACCAGCCGCTCGACGCGGTCGGGGAAGCGCGCCTTGAAGAGCTTGTAGTCCGCCTCGTGGACCGGCCGGTCGAGGTGCATCGGCCGCTTCAGGTCCCAGAGCTTGCCGAACTGCGCGTGGAGGCGGTCCTTCGGGTCGAGCTTGCTGTAGACCACGCGCAGGTCGAAGCCGCGCTTCTCGAGCTGCGTGAGCTCCTGGTAGACGAAGGTCTGCGAGTAGATCGGGAAGTTCCAGCAGATGGTCGCGAAGACGCGCGGCTTCTCGCCCTTGCGCTCCCACGACAGCCGCTTGCCGGTCCAGACCGACTTCGCCTTCGACGCCTTCTTCTCGAGGAAGCGCAGCGGCTTCTTGAGCGGCAGCTTGTTCAGCGCGAGGTGGCCGAGGCGGTACTCGGGCGTGCGCAGCAGCCGGTCGCGCTCGGCGGTGCGCTGGTCGGCGAGCGCCTTCTGGCGCGCCAGCTCCTCCTCGAGCTTCGCGAGCCGCTCGGCGATCTCGGCGACGCGCAGCTGGCCCGCCGCCTGCCGCCACTGCCGCTCGAGCTCCTGGCGCTCCTGCTGCGCCTGTTGCTCGAGCGCGGCGCGCTCGGCGGCGGCGGCGGCCTGCTGTGCGGCGAGTCGATCCTCGGCGGCGGCGCGCTCGCGCGCGACCGCTTGCGCCTGCTCCTCGCGCGCGCGGGCCAGCGCGGCCGCGGTGGCGCGCGCCGCCTGCTCGGCGCGCACGGTCGCCGCCTCGCTGCGCGCGCGCTCCTCGCCGAGCTGCCGGTGCACGCGGTCGCAGTCCTCCTGCACGGCCGCCAGTCGCTCGTTCAGGCGGTCGAGCGTCGAGCCCCACATCTCGCGCTCGCGCGCGGCGGCGAGGAGCGTGGCGTCGCGCTCGCGATGCGCCTGCGCCAGCGTCCCCTCGAATCCCGCCTCGACGCGCGCCCGCTCCTCCTGCACGCGCGCCAGCACGTGGGAGAGCTCGCCGCGCACGAAGTCGTGGCCGCTCTGCATCGAGGAGAGCGCGTGGGCGAGGTCGCCGCGCGCGATGTCGTGGCGCCCGCCGAGCCCCGCGATGGCGTGCTCGATGTCGGCGCGCACGTGGTCGTGCTCGCGCTGCAGCGCATCGAGCGACGCCTGCAGCTCGTGGCGCATCGCGCGCAGCTGCTCGAGCTCGCTCGTCTTGTCGGCGAGCTCGCCTTCGCGCAGCGAGAGCGCCTTCACGTGGAGCTCGACCTCGCGGCGCGCGGCCTCGACGTCGCCGTTCAGCGCATCGAGCCGCTGGTAGAGCTCGACCTTGCCGGCGATCTCGGCGTCGCGCTCGCGCTCGGCCTGGCGCCAGAGCTTCTCGAGGTTGCGGCGGTCGTGCTGGGCGCCCTGCAGCTCGCCGCGCAGGCGCGACAGCTCGGAGGCGAACGCCTCGGCGCGGTTGCGCTCGGCGCGCAGCCACGGCTCCTCGCCGCGCATGCGGTGGAACCAGGAGAGCTGCCCGCCGACCGCACCGGCCACGTCGCGCGCCTCGAGGCGCAGCTGCCGCATCCGATCGAGCGCCTCGATGAGCGGCCGGCTCTTGCCGCGGCGCAGCGCCCGCGACGGCAGGTCGAGCCGCTCGAGCATCTGGCCGAGCCAGATCCCGGCCCAGTCGACGTCCTGGTTGGCGGCGACGTGCTTCGCGATCAGCTCGAGCTGCCCGTCGAAGCGGCGCCGCGGCGTCGAGCGATCGGAGCGCAGCCGCTGCTCGAGCGCGCGCGCCAGCACGCGGTGCGACTCGACGTAGAAGCGCCAGCCGCGCTCCGCGTCGAACCAGACCGTGTTGCTGCCGTGCAGCCGGTAGCCGAGCAGCGGCTCGCGCACGACGCGCAGCTTCCCGGCCGCCGCCGCCGCCAGGAAGAGCTGCCAGTCGACGCAGTACTCGAGGTCGCGCCAGAGCTTCGCGTGGCGCAGCAGGAAGTCGCGGCGGCAGACGAGGTTGCTCGAGGTGACCAGCCAGTTGCGCTCGAAGAGCGGGCCGAGCAGGTCGCCGTCGGCCGGCGGCGCGCCCGCCTTCTCCCACCAGCTGAGCCAGTCGTGGATCCGCTTGCCGTCGAAGATCGGCGACGCGTCGGCGAGCGTGAGCGCGCGCCCGTCCGCGTCGACCGGCGCGACCAGCGACGCCGCGACGGCCGCGCGCGGCGAGCGCTTCAACGCGGCGAGCAGCTTCGCGATGCGCTCGGGGTGGAAGAAGTCGTCCGAGTTGAGGACCGCGACGTAGGGGGTGCGCACCCGTCGCACCGCGCGCAGCAGGCTCTCGCCGAGGCCGAGGTTGCGGCTGTTGCGGCGCACCACGAGGCGCGGGTCGCGACGCTCGCGCGCGACCTCGAAGGTGCGGTCGGTCGAGCCGTCGTCGACCACGACGACGCGCACGCCGGCCCCCACCTGGGAGAGCGCGCTGTCGATCGCCTGGCCGATGAACTTCTCGTGGTTGAACGACGGGATGATCACCGTCAGCTGCGCGCGGCCCGGTGCGCGCGCGGCCGGTGCGGCGGGCGCGAAGGGCGGGGCGCCGCGCGGCTGCGTCTCGAGGCGCAGCGTCGCCACCCAGCCATCGTGCCAGCCGGCGAGCGGCGACTGCGCCAGCGCCAGCCGATCGGCGGCGACCTGCTCCGCGGCGTGGCGGGCGTCGCGGTAGATCGCGCGCAGCGGCGTCGCGAGCTCGGAGCGCTCGAAGACGGCCGCGAGCCAGAGCGTGGCGAGGCGCAGGGAGAGCCGCTCGCGCGCGGCGGCGACGAAGCCCGGCGCCTGCGTCAGCGCGAGCAGCCACTGCTCGACCTGCGGATGGTGGTAGGCGCGCAGCAGGTCCTGCAGGAGGCGCAGCGCTTCGCCTTCGTCGGTGAAGTCGGGCGCGGCCAGCGTCGCCGACGCGTCGGCCGTGGTCGGTCGTGCGCCGCTCTGCCATTCGCGCAGCCGCGCGAGCAGCGCCCGCTGCGCCGGTGCGCCGTGGCGCTCCTCGGCGGCGAGCCCGCTCTCGACGCTCCAGCGGAAGAGGATCGCGTGCAGCGTGGACAAGAGGTCGGCGTCGAGCGCCGCCAGCGAATCGGCGTCGCCGCGCGGCAGGAGCGCGGGCGCCGTCGCGGCGCCGCACGCGCCGCAGCGCGCGAGCCAGCCGCGCAGCGCGCTCCAGTTCGAGCGGCCGAGCTCGCACTGCACCACCAGCGTCGCCTTGCGCTCGCGCAGGTCGTCCGAGAGGTCGGCGAGCCGCTCCTCGTCGACGCGATCGAGCGGCGCCGGGACGAGCGGCAGGTCGATCTCGACGGCGCGCACGCCCGGCGGCACGTCGGCCGGCGCCGGCACGAAGCTCCGTGCGATCAGCCGCAGCTCCGGCTTGCCGCCGTCGCGCAGCGCGTCGAGCTCGCCGAGCAGCCGCGCAGCCGGCCCGCCGCGCTCGAGCGTCGCGCAGAGCAGCGTCACGTGGTCGAGCTGCGGCAAGAGCGCGCGCACCTCGGCGAGGCGGGCCTCGGGGAGCGCGACGCTCGCGTCGATCGACAGCGCGTGGAGGCGCGGCGGGACGCCGTTCACCGGCGGCAGCGCGTGGTCGTACTCGTGGAGCGCGGGGCTCTCGGCCGGCGCGCCGTCCTCCCAGTCGCCGATGCAGCGCGCGCACTCGTCGCGGCGCACGAGGTAGCGGCGGAAGCGGTCGCGCAGCCGATCGGCCGCCTCGCCGCCGAAGGCTTGCGCCAGCGAGAGCTGCTGCGGATCGCCGAGGTCGGCGGCGCCGTGGCGGCACGGCCGCAGCCGTTCGCCGAGATGGAGCGCGCCGAACGGGGCGTGGCAGACCGCCTTCGGCTCGAGGAGGTGGCGGCGCGTCAGGTCGTACGGCTCGCGGGCCAGGTCGCGCGACGGTTCGCCTTCGATGCGCAGGAGGCCCATCTGACTCAAGCTCCCAGCTTCAGCGCCTGCGTCCAGACGTCGAGCGACTGCTGCGCGATCCCCACGTCCGTATAGCGCTGTTCCACGGCGCGGCGCGCCGCGGCGCCGAGCCGCTCGCGCAGCGGGGCGTCCTCGATGAGGCGATCGAGTGCGCGGGCGAAGCCGGCTGCCTCGCCGCTCTTCGCCAGGAGGCCGTTCTCGCCGTCGCGGATCAGCTCGGGGAGGCCCCCGGCGTCGCTCGCCACGATGGCGCGGCCGGCGGCCATCGCCTCGAGGCAGGAGTAGGGGCAGTTCTCCCAGAGGCTCGGGATGAAGTAGATGTCGCTCTGGCGCAGGCAGGAGCCGACCTCCTGCAAGGTGAGCTTGCCGAGGTAGTGGACCGACCCCTTCAGCTGCTGGCCGTTGATCCGCGGCAGCAGCTCGTTCTGCATGAAGCCGAACAGGTCGGCGCCGGCGAAGGCGAAGGCGACGTCGTGCTTGCGGAGGATCGTCTCGCAGATCTCCGGGCAGAGGTGGATGCCCTTCCGCTTCTCCATGCGACCGGCGAAGAAGATCACCGGCTTGCCGGCCGGCAGGCCGAACTTGGCGCGCGCGTCGATCTGCTCGGCGCCGTCGAAGAGCTCGAGGTCGATGCCGTTGGCGACCACGTCGATCTTGCGGCGCACCTTCATCTTGGTGCGCACCTCGTCGGCGAGGAACTGGCTGCACGAGGTGAAGGCGCCGGCGCCGCGGATCGCCCACTTCTCGACGAACGAGCAGGCGCGGTGGTCCGCCTTGCGCACGTCGTAGGTCGGCATGATCAGCTCGGCCGGCGAGTGGAACTTGATCACCGTCTTCGCGCGCTGCAGCCAGTTGACCAGCAGGCCGTCGGCGCCGCACTCCGGCATCTCGACCACGTCGTAGTGGAAGCGGCGGCGCAGCTCCTTCAGCCCGAGGTGCATGCACCAGCCGTTCTCGAGGCGGTTCTTGGTCCACCAGAGGCGGTGCTTGTCGAGCCGCTTCAGCGCCTTCATCACGCCGCCGCCCGCGCGGTAGCGGAAGACGGTGAGGCCGTCGTGCGCCGAGCTGCGCAGCGGCGTCACGTCGGTGGCGCCGGCCAGCACGTGGACCTCGTGGCCGAGCTTCGCCAGCGCGCGCGCCTGGTACCAGGCGTACGTGCCGATGCCGCCGAAGCCCGTCTCGGGCGGGTACTCGTAGGAGAGGAGGGCGATTCTCATCGGCGTGCGACGGGCGTCCGGCCGGTGCGGCACCGGAGTTCCGAGTTCTCTTGCCTGTTCGAGGGAGTGGGTCGCAAAGGGTGGCGGCAGGCGAGCGGCTCGGGGGGTAGCCGATGCGAGCGCGCCTGCATAGCTCGCTGCGCACGCCGCGTAAAGGCGCGCGCCGCGGGGCCTCGACCGCTTTCGGCGGCGGCGACCCGCGCGGTTGCGTCGGCTTCGACCGCATCGCCAGTGATGCGGCGTTCCTTTCCGGTCGGAAGGCCGGCCACGCGGCGCACCGTATCGTGCCGCCGATGCGCGTCCTCTACGTGGTCCATCAATTCTTCCCGAAGTACATCTCCGGGACCGAGCAGTACGTGCTGGCGCTGGCGCGCGCCGGCCGGGCGGCTGGGGATGACGTCCGCGTCTACACGGTCGATCCCGACTGGCGCGAGCCGCAGCGCCCCGCGTCGGTCGACCGCTACGAGTTCGCCGGCGTCCCGGTGGTGAGCCACGCCTTCGCCAAGGCGACCGTGCAGAACCACGTGCTGGCCGACTGGTGGAATCCGCGGAACGAGGCGAGCTTCGCGGCGCTGCTGGACGACTTCCGGCCCGACGCAATCCACTTCTTCCACCTGCGCTTCGTCGGCATCGATCGCCTGGCGCAGGCGGCGGCGCGCGCCATCCCGTCGGTGGTCCATCTGATGGACTTCTGGTGGGTCTGCCCGAGCTTCCTCCTGCTGCGCAGCGACCCGATCCGCGACGCCACCGGCGCTCGCATCGGCGCGCGCGACGTCCAGTGCGACGGCCCGCCCGACGGCGGCTACGGCTGCTTCGACTGCGTCCACCACGCGATGGAGCCGTGGGCGCGCGAGCCGTGGGCGCGCGGCCGCCATGTCGAGCGGCGCGCCGCCGGCGAGTTCCCCGCCGACGAGGCGAGCGGCGAGCAGGCCGGCTTCGCGATGGTCGAGCGGCCGCGGCGCCTGGCGGCCGCGCTCGCGGGGGCGACCCGCGTGCTGTCGCCGTCGCGCACCGTGCAGGCGGCGTTGCAGCGCGCCGGCGTCGCTCCAACGCACCTCGAGGTCGTGCCCTATGCGATCGACTGGGCGCTGCTCGAGGGGCTGGCACCGCCGCCGCCGCGCGGCATCCACGTCGGCTTCATGGGCACCTTCGCGCCGCACAAGGGGCTCGCGGTGCTGCTCGAAGCGCTGCGCAGCCTCGACGAGCCGGAGCTGCGCGTCCACTGCTTCGGCCGCTTCGGCGACTTCCCCGACTACGACGCGCGGCTCCGCGAGCTCGCCGTCGGCGAGGCGCGCCTCGCGTTCCACGGCCCGTTTGTGCGCGAGCAGCTGGCGGCGACGCTGTCGCAGCTCCACGTGCTGGTGGTGCCGTCGCTCTGGCGCGAGAACACGCCGTTCGTGGTGCTCGAAGGGCGCGCGGCCGGGCTCGAGCTGGTCACGAGCGACCTCGAGGGGATGACCGAGTGCGTGCCGGCCGGCCGCGGGCGGGCGTTCGCGGCGGGCGATGCCGCGGCGCTGCGGCGCGCGCTGCAGGAGGCGGTGGCAGCGGTGCGCGCGCGCGGCGGTGCGAGGCTGCCGCTCGATCGCTCGATCCCCGACGTGCAGGCGCAGTACGCCGACTTCCGCCGGCGCTACTGAGAGCGTCCGTCGCGCAGCAGCGCCGGATCGGTGCAGGTGACGATGGCGGCGTCGACGCCGACCAGCACGTCGCCGGCCCCCTCGCGCTTCGTCCCCTTCACGCGCACGGTCAGCGTGTGGGTGCCGAAGGGGAGTTCGCCGCTCGACCAGATCGAGATCCCCGCCTCGTTCTGCTCCGCGTAGCCATCGAACTCGGCGACGACTGCGCCGTCGAGCAGGAGCTCCGCCATGCCGAAGTCTTGGCCGCGCGCCACGAAGAGCTCGATGGCCGTGCCGACGAACGGGAGCGTCATCGTCGCGCCGGTGCGGCGTGCGACGTCGACCATCCCTTGGAACGCACCCGACCGCTCCCACCGCTCCCACTTGCCGCCCGCGCGCGCCCACGGCTCGCGCATGCTGTCGTAGATCTCGCGGCGTGTCGTGAGCGTCCAGTTCTGGCCGCGGTCGGTCGAGCGCCAGACGCCGTCGAGCGCGCCGGCGAAGAGCGTCCCGTCCTCGCGGTAGGCGGGGGAGAGCGCGATCGAGAGGACGTGCTGCAGGCGATGGTCGCGCCGGCCGAAGCGCTCCCAGGTGAGGCCGCGATCGCGCGAGCGATGGATCCCGCCGCCGAGCGTCGCGAGGTAGAGCGACCACTTGCCGTCCGCGTCGTAGGCGCCCTGGATCGCGGTGGGACGGTGGCCGTCGAGCCCGTCGTTGGCGGGCTGCCAGCTGTCGCCGCCGTCGGCGGTGCGGAACACTCCGTTGGCGCGGCTCACCGCGAACGCTTGGCGCGTCGCCTTGAAGTCGGGCGCGACCAGCAGGCCATCGACCGAGCCCTTGAGCAGCGGCCCTTCGAAGGTCATCCCGCCATCGACCGAGCGGTGGATCATCTCGCCGCCGACGAAGAGCGTGCGATCCTCGGCGAAGCTCGGCGAGATCGCCAGCGAGCGGAGCCACCGGGTGGGCGGCGCCAGCGTGACGAACGTCTCGGCGGCGTCGCGGGAGATGTAGACGCCGCCCTGGCTGACGCCGATGCAGGTCCGATCGGTGGCGAAGGCGGGCGAGAAGGCGAACTGGAAGACGTCGTGGTCCTGGCGCGGACCGGGCTCCCGGCGCCACGGCTCGAGCGGGACCTTCTTCCAGCTGGCGCCGCGATCGCGGGTGCGCCAGATCCCTTCGTTGATCCCCAGCACGATCAGCCCCTCGTCGCGCCAGGTCGGCGCGACGGCCAGCGCGTAGGTGCTGAGCGCAGCGACGTCGCGCGCATCGAAGCGCCACTCCTTGCCGGCGTCGTTCGAGATCGACAGCAGCATCCCGTAGCCCGAAGCGAAGAGGGTCTGGTCCTGCGCGAAGTCGGGCGAGAGGACGATGCGCCGGCCGATGCGGGTCGGGTTGATGTTGCTCTTCTGGAACGTCCCGGCGCGATCGTGCGAGACGAAGAGCCCCTCGTAGGTGCCCACGACGACGTCGGGCGTCGTCGGATAGTCGGCCGGCAGCTTCACGTGGAGGTGGTGGTTGGTCGTCTGGTAGGTCTTCTCGAGCACGGCGAACGAGGTGAGCTCCCAGTTCCGCCCGCCGTCCCGCGATCGGAAGAGTCCCGCGTCCTGCGTCACCGCGAAGAGCTCCTGGCACTCCGGCCAGCGCTGCGGGACGGCGAGGTCGTTCACCATCAGGTCGTCGAGGCCGCGGTTGATCGGCTCGAAGGTCGCGCCGCGATTGCGGCTCACTTGCACGCCATGGCCGAAGGTCGCGACGAAGAGGGTCTGGTCCTTGGCGTAGGCGGGGGAGGGGACGATCGCGCGGATGTCGCCGGGTCGGCACAGCCGGGTGAAGATCTCGCCGTGGTCGCGGCTGCGCCAGAGCGTGCCGTCCTCGCCGGTGACGAAGAGGGTGCCGTCCTCGGTCACCGCGAGGCGGCGCGGCGCGTTCTTGCGATGGAACGTGTCGCTTCCGAGCGGCTTGCTGGTGGTGCCGTCCGCGAGCGCGCGGAAGAGCCCGGCCTCGGTGCCGACGAAGAGGGTCGGCAACTTCCCGAGCGGTCCCGCCGCCTGCGCCGCCGGAGGACCGAACGCGAGCAGCCGAACGTCGCCGCGCAGCGGGGTCGCGGTCCAGTTCGTGCCGCCGTCCTCGCTGCGCACCAGGCCGTCTTCGCCGAGCGCTGCCCACGCGCGCCCGCTCGTCGCGAAGTCGGGGGCGAGCAGCATCGCGTGGACGTGGCGCCCGGCGATGCCGCTGCGCACATCGGTCCAGGTCGTGCCGCGGTCGCTCGAGCGGACCACGAGATTGATCGTCCCTTCGGAGGTCGCGAAGAGGGTGTGGTCCTTGCCGTACTGAGGGCTGAGCGCGATGCAGTCGATGATGTCGTGCGGGTGGTGGGGCGCGACCGAACCCCGGGTCGCTGCCACGAGCCCGAGAACGAGATGGACGAACGCAGTGCCGATCACGGTGGGTTCCTTTTCCCAGTTACAATCCGGATCGAGAAGATAGCGCCCCTACGGAAGCCCTGCATGAAGCTCCTCATTCCGGTCGCCTTGACTCCCCTCGGGGGCAGGGGCACACTCCCGCCGCACTTCGGGGCTCGACCCAAGGAAGTGCGCGTTTCTCGCAACCTCCGGACTCACTCCATGCGCATGGGGCGGCGATCGAATCGTGCGCTATTCGCGCCAATCCGGCGACTGGCCCGCTCGCTGATGGCCGGCTCGCTGATGGCCGGCTCGCTGGCGGCCGGCTCGCTGGCGGCCGGGGCGCTGCTCGGCTGCTCCCAGAGCGAGGCGGGGCGCGCGCCTGACGACGTCGCCGTCGAGCCGAAACCATCGGCGCAGGGGGCGCCGCCGACCGCGCCCCGCTCCGATCCGGGGCAAGTCGCGCCGGTCCCGAACTCCGCGCAGCCCTACTCGGTCAAGCGCGCGCCGCCGGCGGAGTCGGTGCGCCCCGAGTCGGCCGTGCCGCTCAACGTGCTGCTCATCACGGTCGACACGCTGCGCGCCGACCACCTGTCGTGCTACGGCTACTCGCGCGCGACCTCGCCGTGCATCGATCGCCTCGCGGCCCAAGGCACGCTCTTCGAGCGCTGCATCGTGCAGTGGCCGAAGACCGGGCCGAGCATGGCCTCGATGCTGAGCAGCACCTACGGCTCGACCAGCGGCGTGATGCGCGAGACGCTCAAGGTGAAGGTGCCGCTCCACTACGACCTGCTGCCCGAGATCGTGCAGCGCAGCGGCTGGAACACGCTCGGCGTCGTCTCGAACATCAGCCTGTCGGAGAAGTTCCAGTACGACCAGGGCTTCGACCGCTACTTCGTCCACCCCGGCGCCTCGAGCCGCGGTGACGCCGTCACCGACCGCGCCATCGAGCTGCTCGAGGGGCGCGAGCCGCAGAAGAACTTCTTCCTCTGGGCGCACTACCTCGATCCGCACGCGCCCTACGTCCCGCCGAAGCGCCACATCGAGCCGTTCACCAGCGACGCGAAGTGGCAGGCCGGCGCCGCGCCGCCGCTGCCGGTCGACCCGCGCGTCGCCGACCCGAACGCGCCCGCGCCGGAGATGAACGACCTCGGGATGATCCCCGCCTACGCCTACTTCCCCGCCCGCTACCCGTGGGTGAAGGAGAAGGACCAGCTGCGCAACTACGTCGCCGCCTACGACGGCGACATCCGCTACGTCGACGAGCAGATCGGCAAGCTGCTCGACTGGATGAACGAGCGGCAGCTGCTGACGAACACCGTGATCGCCTTCACCGCCGACCATGGCGAGGGGCTCGGCGGCCACGACTACTACTTCGAGCACGGCCGCTTCCCGTACGACGACTGCGCCCACGTCCCGCTGATCGTGGTCCATCCCGATTGGCAGCCGCGCCGCGTCGCCGCGCCGGTCGCGCTCATGGACCTCGCGCCGACGCTGCTCGACCTGCTCGGGCTGAAGAACGGCTGGCAGTTCGAGGGGCAGTCGCTGCGCACGTGGCTCGCGGCCGGCGCGCCGGCCGAGGCGGCGGCGCCCGTCTTCACCGAGTCGGGCTACACGAAGGAGTTCGACGTCGCCGTGCGGCGCGGCAAGTGGAAGCTGATCAAGATCGGCTCGCAGAAGACCGCGTCCCTCCTCACCGGCAAGAAGTACGAGCTCTACGACGTCGAGGCCGATCCGGGCGAGACGAAGAACCTCGTCGACGAGGAGAGCGAGATCGCCGAGCAGTTGAAGGAGGAGCTCGACGCCTTCGTCGACAGCGCCTACGCGAAGACGCCGCCCGACCCCGAGGGGGTCGAGCTGAGCGCGGAGGAGAAGGCGCAGATGGAAGCGCTCGGCTACACCGGCGATGGTTGAGCCGGCCGCGATCCGCACGCGCGCGCTCGTCAAGCGGTTCGAGTCGATCACGGCGGTCGACGGCGTCGACCTCGAGGTGCGCGCCGGCGAGTGCTTCGGGCTGCTCGGCCCCAACGGCGCCGGCAAGACCACGACGATGGAGATCCTCGAGGGGCTGCAGCGCGCGACCTCGGGCGACGTCGAGCTGCTCGGCCTGCCGTGGAGCGGCCACGCGACGGAGCTGCGCGCCCGCATCGGCATCCAGCTGCAGGAGACCGAGCTCTACGACAAGCTCTCGGTCGAGGAGACGGTGCGGCTCTTCCGCAGCTTCTATCCCCGCCCGCTGCCGGTCGACGAGGTGCTGGCGCAGGTCGACCTCATCGAGAAGCGCGCCGCGTGGGTGGAGAAGCTCTCGGGCGGCCAGAAGCAGCGCCTCGCCATCGCCTGCGCGCTGGTCTCCGATCCGGAGCTGCTCTTCCTCGACGAGCCGACCACCGGGCTCGATCCCGCCGCGCGCCGCGCGCTCTGGGAGATCTTGCGCAAGCTCCGTGCGGGCGGCCGCACGCTCCTCCTCACCACGCACTACATGGAGGAGGCGGAGAAGCTCTGCGACCGCATCGCGATCATGCGCAAGGGCAAGGTCATCGCGCTCGGCTCGCCGGCCGAGCTGATCGCGCGTCTCGGCGGCGAGGAGATCATCGAGATCGGCTGCGAGCCGCCGCTGCCGGCCGAGGCGTTCGCGACCCTCGAGGGGGTGGCGGCCTGCCTGCCCGAGCCCGGCGGCTTCCGCCTCTCCGTCCACGAGCTGCACGCCACGCTGCCGCGCGTGCTGGAGGAGGTGCGCCGGCGCGGCGCGCGACCGAGCCGGCTGGCGACGCGCACCGCCTCGCTCGACGACGTCTTCGTCGAGCTGACCGGCACGAGCCTCGGCGCCGACGAGGCGCAGGCGGCCGCCGCGACCGCCGACCCGACGAGCGACTCGAAGCGCGGCCGCAAGGCGCGCCGCGACGCTGCGGAGCCGGGCCGATGAGCTTCCGCGATCGGCCGCTCGCCCAGCTGTTCCTCGCGCGCTGGCGCGAGCTCGTGCGCGAGCCGGGCGTCCTCTTCTGGGTGTTCGGCTTCCCGATCCTGCTGGCGATCGCGCTCGGGCTCGCGTTCCGGAATCGGCCGCCAAACGCGCTCGCGATCGCGGTGGTGGAGCGGAGCGCCGACGATCCCGCCGCCGCCTCGGTGGCCGCCGCGATCGACGCGGTCGACGGCTTCGCGGCGCGCCGCGCCGAGGCCGCCGCCGCCGCCGAGCTGCTCCGCTCGGGCCGCGCGCTGCTGGTCGTCGAGCCGGGCGAGCCGCCGCGCTTCACCTTCGATCCGTCGCGCGAGGGGAGCCGGCTTGCCGAGATCGCGGTCCGCGACGCGCTCGAGTTCGCGCGCGATCCCGCCACGCGCCTCGCGACGCTCGAGACGACGGTGACCGCGCCGGGCCAGCGCTACATCGACTTCCTGCTGCCCGGCCTGCTCGGCATGAACCTGATGAGCGGCGGCGTCTGGGGCGTCGGCTGGGCGCTGGTGCTGATGCGGACGCGCAAGCTGCTGAAGCGGTTCGCCGCCACGCCGATGCGCCGCGGCGACCTGCTCCTCTCCTTCATGCTCTTCCGCGTGGTGATCTCGCTGGTCGAGGCGCTCTTCCTAGTCGCCTTCGGGATCCTCGCCTTCTCGCTTTGGCCGCGCGGCAGCTACCTCGCGGTGGCCGCCATCGTCGCCGTCTCGGCGCTCGCCTTCGCCGGCGTCGGCCTGCTGGTCGCCTCGCGCGCGCAGAACTCGCAGTCGGCGGCCGGCCTGATGAACCTCGTCACGCTGCCGATGTTCCTGCTCTCGGGCGTCTTCTTCCCGGCCGGCAATTTCCCCGACTGGATGCAGCCGGTGGTGAAGGCGCTGCCGCTCACCGCGCTGAACGACGCGCTGCGCGCCGTCATCCTCGATGGCGCGTCGCTGGCGTCGACTGCGCCGCAGATGGCCGTGCTCGGCGCGTGGGGCGCGGTCGGCTTCGCCGTCGCGCTCAAGATCTTCCGCTGGACGTGAGCGCCGCGCGGCCAGGTGGCGCCGCGCACCCGCGGGCCTACAGCCCGAAGTAGAGGCCGAACGCGGCGCCCTCGCCGTCGGGCGACAGGCCGCCGAAGAAGCCCGACTGGCGCAGTCGCCCGCGCGCCGCGTCGAGCAGCGCATCGCGGCCGTTCCGCTGCTGCAGCGCCGCGCCGTTCGCCGCGCCGTAGATGTTCCCGTTCCAGAAGCCGAACGCGACGAAGCCGAGCGCGATCGCCGCCGCGTCCTGGTCGCGCCGCGCCGCCACCACCGTCCCGCCGATCAGCACCGCATTGGTGGTGAAGGCGACGAGCGCATCGCCCGGCCGCCCGACGTAGAGCTGCCCCGCGCCCGGCAGCAGCGCCGAGAGCGTCCCGGCCACCACCTTCGACTTCTGCGGGCGCCGCTCGACGGCGTCGACGGTGGCCAGCAGGTCGGCGCGCAACGCCTCCGGCAGCGGCGCGAACCGCTCGCGAGCGGCGGCCGGTTGCTCGGCTTCGAGCGCGAGGAAGCCGGCGAGCAGCGGCGACTGCGCGGCGTCGGCGGCGCGCAACGCGGCGGCGGGGCGCGCGAGCTCCCGCTCCACCAGCGCGCGCGTCGCCTCCCGCTCGCTCGCCGGCACGATCGCCTCGACGTGGGCGAGCGCATCGCCGCGCCGCCGCGACTTCGCCAAGCAGAGCGCCGCACGCTGGTGGCAGTGCGCCGCGAACGGCGAAGCGGGGCGCGCGAAGAGCAGCCGTTCGTACTCGAGGCGCGCGTGCGCCCACTCGTGCCGATCCCACAGCGCGTCGGCGAAGGCGACCTGCGCGGCGTCGTCCTGCACGAGCGGCGACGCTTCGGCGAGCGCCTGCTGTAGCTCGCGGTCCTCGGCGCGCGGCTCCTCCTCGACGCGCGGCCCGAACAGCGCGTGGTCGGCGGGCGGATCGAGCGGGTGGCCCCACTCGTCGTGCGGGTACTCGTCGCGCTCGAAGTTGTGGTCGCGCTGCAGCCGATCGGCCGTCATCGCGAGGCCGACCAGCGCTCCCTGCTCGGCGAGCGCCTGGCGGCCGAAGCTGCTGCAGCTCGGCTGGAAGTCGCAGTGCCACGCCCACTGGTCGCCCAAGTAGCGCTGGTAGAAACCGAGCGCCCCGTCGGCCGCCCCTTCGCCTGCGCTGGCGCAGCCGACGCCGCTGAGTGCAGCGGCAAGCGCGGCGGCCAGCGCGAGGCAGCGACCGGAGGTGCGGACGACGGGAGCGCGCGGCATCAGTCGCTCGGGCGTTGCGATCGGCTCACTCCTTCTCGAGGCGCGGGTAGATCTCGGTCACGCCGTCGGCGGACAGCACGATCCGATCTTTCCACGGCTTCCAGCCGCGCACCACCACCTCGACCTCGATCGGCTCCGCGGCCGTCATCTCGACCAGCTCGCCGAGCCGCTGGCTCACCAGCACGCCGCCGACGCGGATCTGCACGTCCTGCGGCGCGACCGGGCCGAGGTCGCTCGGCGCGTAGATGCAGAAGCCGGCCGGCTGCTTCTGCGGCCGCGCCGCGCGCGTGTCCTGCTTCGGCCCCGGCTGCAGGTCGAGGAACTGCCCCGGCGCCACGTTGATGCGCAGGCGGCGCGTCTCGCGGCCGGCGCAGCGGATCTCGAGGTCGTGCTCGCCCGGGCTCATGCGGACCGGCACGTCGAACGCGCTGCCCTGCAGCTGGCCGTCGACGAAGAGCTGCAGCTCGGGCGTCCGCGACGGCAGCCCCTCCGGCTTGCGCAGCCGCACCCCTTGGCCGTCGAGCGCGAGCTCGATCGAGATCGCCTCGTAGCGATCGGCGGTGACCTGCACCACGTCCTGCCACGGCTTGAACCCCTCGGCGTCGACGCGCAGCAGGTGGGGGCCCGGCGTGGTCCGCACGCGGCGCGGCGCATCGTCGAGCGCGCCCTGGAACTGGTCGTCGAGGTAGATCTTCGCGCCGCCCGGCGTGCCGCTCACCAGCAGCCCCTGCCCCTCGATCTCGAGCTCGAGCGCGATGCGCTGGTAGATCCGCTCGTCGACGCGCAGCGTGCGCGTCCACGGCTTGCAGCCCTCGGCGCGCACCTCGATCTGGTGGTCGCCGACGCTGGTCACGAGGTAGTTGCCGTCGAGCAGCGCCGCGAGCTTGCCGTCGAGGTAGACCTCGGCACCGGCCGGCGTGATCTCGAGGCGCGCGCCTTGGCCCGCCACCTCGAGGTCGACGTTCAAGTCGCTCGGCCGGAAGCGGGTGCGCACGTCGACCGGATCGAGGAAGCGCAGCAGCGGCAGGAAGCAGCAGCAGGGCGACACGCAGACCGTGCAGACCGCCTCGTCGGCGTCGATCACGTCGACGTCGGTGCCCAACCGCACCGCCTGCCCGACCGGGTTGTAGCCCGCCTTCTCGATGGTGATCTGGTAGCTGTCGCGCTGCGTCGACAGCGTCACGCTGCTCGGCGTCGTGCGGCCGGTGTCGAGGCCGTCGACGAGGATGCGCGCGCCCGCCGGGTTCGAGCTGACCTGCACGCGGCTCTCGGTGGCGCACGCCTGCAGCAGCAGGCCGAGCAGCGCGAGGGCGACGCCGGCGATCCGGCGCGCCGCGATCCGTGTCCGTGGGCCGATGGTGCTCATGGTTCCTTGGTCCTGTGCATTGGCGCGTCCGCCGCCGGCCGGCTCACGAGCCGCCGAGGCGGACGCGGAGCGGGCCACCGACGGCGGTGGCGCGCAGCTTCGCGTTCCCTGCGCCGAGCGTGAGCGTCCCGATCCGGGCGCTCCCGCTCTGCGTGATCTGGATCCCGGGCAGCGGCGCATCGAGCTGGCCGCTGCTGCTGGTGAGCTCGAGCTCGGCCGACGCGGCCGCCGGCAGCTCGAGCTCGATGCCGCCGCCCACCGCCTCGAGCGCGATCGCGCGCGGCGCACTGCCGGCGAGCTCGCCGAAGCGGGCGCGCAGCAGGCCGCCGCTCGCCTGCGCCTCCACGTCGCCGCGCAGGTCGACGAGGTCGAGCGCGAAGGCGGAGTTCTCGGCGACGACGCGCCCACCGATGCGGGAGAGCTTCAACGGCGCGTTCGGGCTCTTCGCCTCGACGTCGCCGGTGACGTCGGAGAGGGTGATCGCCGAGAGGCTGCCCTGCAGCGTCGCGTTCCCGCCGATGGTGTGCGCCTCGATGGCGCCGCTCTTGTTGCGGACGATCAGGTGGCGAGCGACCCGCTCGACGCGGATCGGCTGGTTCTGGCCGTCGATGGTGAGGTCGCCGCCGATGTCGCTGGCGGTCACCGCGGAGAACGGCGCGACGGCGCGCGCGTCGCCGCGCACGTGGCGCAGCTCGATCGGTTGGATGCGGTTCTCGGCGTGCGCCGAGCCGGCGCCGTCGATCACGAGCTTGTCGCCGCTGGTGCGCGCCTCGACGTGGCCGGCGACGCGCTCCGCCGTGATCGACGCGCTCTTGTTGTGCAGCTTCGCGCCGCCGCCGAGGTCGCGCACCGCGATGGCGCCGTACTCGCCGACCACCTCGACGTCGCCGCGCACCTCGGCGACCAGCACCGAACCGAGCTTCGAGCGGACGGTGGCGCCGCGGAACGGCCCGACCACGGTCGCCGCGCCGAAGCGCAGGTCGAGCTCGAGCGAGCAGTCGGGCGGCAGCAGGACGCGCAACGTCGCCGCGAAGGAGAGCTCCTGCGCCTTCTGCTCGGCGGGCGGGAAGGTGGAGCGCAGCTCGCAGCGGCCGTCGTCGCCCGGCACCACCTGCAGGCCGCAGAGCTCGAGGTAGCGCGTCTCGAGCGTGCCGTCGCTGCCGCTCGCCACCAGCTCGAGGCGGGCGGCGGGCGGCTGCCCGGCCGCGACCGCCTGCACGACGCAGGGGCCGAAGGAGTGGTGGAGGCGGTAGTGCGCCGCCGTCGGCAGCGGTGCGTCGACGATCCGCTCGCTCTGCGGCGCGCTCGGGCCGGCCGCGGCGAGGAGCGCGATCGCCAGATCCGCGAGCGCGCTCATCGGCCCGCTCCCGCGCTCGGGGCGCCGCCGCCGTGCGCCGCATCGCGCGCCGCCGCCAGCGTGGCGAGCAGCAGGACGCGCCGCTCGCTCAACGTGCGCAGCTGCTCGCGCAAGTGGCTGTGCGCCTGCGACAGCTCGAGCGCGGCGCGGCACTCGGAGAGCGCCATCTCCAGGAACGCCGCCTCCTCGAGCAGCGGGGCGAGCGATTCGTCGGCGGCCAGCGCCGGATCGGCGGCGACCTCCGCTTCGAGCGTGTCGGCGCGCGACGCGAGCGCCGTCGTCTCCGACTCCGCGCGCGCCAGCGCCGTCGCCGAGAGGAGCGCCGGATGGGGCGCCGCCGTCGCCTCGCCCTGCGATGCGAAGAAGAGCGCGAGGCCGGCGACCAGCGTCGCAGCGGCCGCCAGCAGCGGACGGAGCAGCGGGTGGAGCAGGCGGAAGCGCGGCGGCGACTGCGGCGCGGGCGTCGCGGCGCGCGCGGCGGCGCGCACGAGATCGAGCAGCTCGGGCGGCGCGGGTCGTCGCAGCGAGCGCGCCGCGTCCGCGATCGCGCGATCGAACGCGCCGTCGAAGGCGTCGGTCTCGGCCGCGCGCGCCTTCTGCAGCAGCTCGGCGAACGGCAGCGGCGCGGGGCGCACCAGCGAGCGCGCCGCGGCGGCGTGCGCCGTGTCGGGATCGCGCGCCGCGGCGGCGATCGACTCGTAGAGCTCGGGCGGCAGCGGCCGCACCAGCGCGCGCGCGGCGTCGGCGATCCGCCGCTCGAAGCGGGTCGGCGGGGTGCGCTCCGGATCGGGCGGGGTCGCGCCCGTGGCCCCGAGGTCACGCGAGCTCACGTTCGAACCTCGCGAGGCGGCGCTTCAGGAGCGAGCGCGCGTAGTGGAGCTGCGACTTCGAGGTCCCTTCGTCGACCTCGAGCACCTTGGCGATCTCGGGATGGGTCATCCCGTCGACCGTGTGCATCACGAAGACCATCCGCGCGCGCGTCGGCAGCCGCGCGATCTCGGCGTCGACCGCGCTGCGGAAGTCCATCTCGGCGGGCGGCGGATCGTGGATGGCGGGCGGCGGCACCTGCTCCTCGTCGTCGAAGTCGACGGTGAGCGGCCGGCGGCGCTTCGAGCGCAGCGCGAAGCGGACGGCGATCTGGTAGAGCCAGCTCTTCAGCGACCCCTCGCCGCGCCACGTCTCGATGCGGCGGAAGACGGCGACGAAGGTCTCCTGCAGGACGTCGGCCGCGTCGGCGGCGCTGCCCAACATCCGCTCGGCGAGGTGGAAGAGGCCGTCGGAATAGAGGCGATAGAGCTGCTCGAAGGCGCGCTCGTCTCCGCGGCGCAACCCTTCCGCCAGCTCGCTCTCCGGCGACTCCGCCATCGTGTCCTCGAGTACCTGCATCGCCGCCATGGAGCGCCCGGGGGGCGCCGGGGGTTGCAAGGGCTTTCCCGCCCCGGGGGGACGGCATGCTACGCGCCTCGACGGCGATCGCCGTCCCGCCAGGAGCGCCGCTTGGAATCGCGGATCCCCGAGAGCCGCCTCACCGTCCGCAATGGCGCGCCCGCCCGCGTCGACGGCGACTACGTCCTCTACTGGTGCACCGCGGCGCGCCGCCTCGACTGGAACTACGCGCTCGACCGCGCCATCGAGTGGGCGCGCGAGTTGAAGCGGCCGCTGCTCGTCTTGGAGGGACTGCGCGTCGACTACCCGTGGGCGAGCCCGCGCCTCCACCGCTTCGTGCTGCAGGGGATGGCGGCCAACCGAGCGGCGGCCGCCGACAAGCCGCTGCTCTATCGCCCCTACGTCGAGACGAAGGCGGGGGCGGGCAAGGGGCTGCTCGCGGCGTTGGCGCGCCACGCTTGCGTCGTCATCGGCGACGACTACCCCTGCTTCTTCCTGCCGCGCATGGTCGCCGCCGCGGCGGCCGCGGTGCACGTCCGTTTCGAGACGGTCGACAGCAACGGCCTGCTGCCCGTCAACGCCTCGCCCGTGACCTTCCCGTCGGCCTACGCCTTCCGCCGCTTCTGGCAGAAGGAGATGGCCGGCGCGCTGGCCCACTTCCCGCGCCCCGATCCGTGCAAAGGCGTCGAGCTGCCGCGCCTCGCCGCGCTGCCCGCCACCGTCGAGTCGCGCTGGCCGGAGCCGAGCGGGCTCCTGCTCTCGGGCGACGTCGCCGCGATCGAGCGGCTCCCGCTGCGCGGCGCCGTCCCGCCGGCACCCTTCGACGGCGGCACGCCAGCGGCGCGTGCGGCGCTGGTCGAGTTCGTGGCGAAGAGGCTCCCGCGCTACGGCGAGGAGCGGAGCGACCCCGACGCCGACGCCGTGAGCGGCCTCTCGCCGTGGCTCCACTTCGGCCACCTCTCGACGCACGAGGTCTTCGCCGAGGTGGCGCGGCGCGAGCAGTGGAAGCGCGGCGACCTCGGCGCCCCCAACGGCGGCAAGAAGGAGGGCTTCTGGCAGATGAGCGCCGCCGCCGAGTCGTTCCTCGACGAGCTGATCGGCTGGCGCGAGCTCGGCTTCAACTTCTGCCACCACCGTCCCGACTACGCCGAGTTCGAGTCGCTGCCCGAGTGGGCGAAGGAGACGCTGCGCCAGCACGCGCTCGACGAGCGGCTCCACACCTACTCGCTCGAGCAGTTCGCCGCCGCGCGCACCCACGACCCAGTCTGGAACGCCGCGCAGCGCGAACTGGTGACGACCGGCCGCATGCACAACTACCTGCGCATGCTCTGGGGCAAGAAGATCGTCGAGTGGACCAAGAGCCCGCAGCAAGCCGCCGAGTTCATGATCGAGCTCAACAACCGCTACGCCGTCGACGGCCGCGATCCCAACAGCTACAGCGGCATCTTCTGGGTGCTCGGCCGCTACGACCGCCCTTGGGCGCCGGAGCGCGACGTCTTCGGCGTCATCCGCTGGATGAGCAGCGCCAACACGCTGAAGAAGCTGCGCATGAAGGAGTACCTCTCGAAGTGGGGCGGTGAGGCGGGCGGGAAGCCGGCGGATGGGGTGCTGTTTCGCTGAGGCGGCCCCGCTTCCTCGATCGCCGTGGCAGTGGAGCACTCCATGCGAGCCGGGAATCGCGTCGTCGTAAGGAACGCGCTCGTCGCGGTCGTCGCGTTGGTGGCGATCGCGGCGTGGAGTCTCGCGCCGCGCTCGAAGCTCGACGATCGGTCGCGGAGAGGATCGGGCGAGCCGACGTCGACGGCGCTGCCGGTGCCTGCGGGCGGGCTGGAATCTGAGTCGAACGCGGTCGCCGACTCCGCGGCGGTCGTCGTTCGCGAGCAAGAGGCGTCGGCTTCTGGGGTGACGCCCACTGTCGAACTCGGCGTCACCGCGACGTTGGCGGGGCGCATCGTCGACGAGTCGGGGCGTGGCGTTGTCGGCGCCAGGTTCGTGGCGAAGCTCCCTGAACGCGCCGTGACGGTGGGGGCCGACGCTGCGGGCGTGTTCCGCGTCGACGAGCTGCCGATCCACATCGTCGCGCTCGTTCACGCGAAGGCGCCGCTGGCGGTCGGGCGGGAGTTCGAGGTGACGCTCGTGCCGGGCACGCGCGACCTCGGCGACCTCGTCGTGACGGCCGCGCGAACCCTCACGGCCACGATCGTCGACGAAGCGGGGGTGCCGGTCCCCGGCCTGCAGGTGCGGCTCGAGTCGGTTGGTTTCGTCGCGGCCGCGAGCTCCGACCCGAGCGGGCAGCTCGACTTCGGCGAGGTGCCGCGCACGACGGTCGAACTCCGGGTCGAGACCGCTCCGTGGCGGCTCGTCGCGCCCGTCTCGCGGAGTTGCGAGCCCGACGTCGAGGTTGTGCGACTCGTGGTCGCTCGCGGCGGCAGCCTGTTCGGAACCGTGCGGGACGAGGCGGGGAGCCCGCTCGCCGACGTCGCCGTGCGGGCGGAGTCGAGCTACGAGGCGCGGCCGCGATCGACGACGAGTCGCGCCGACGGCAGCTACCACCTCGAACTCGAACCGCAGCTCACTTGGGACGTCCAGTTCGAGCGCGCGGGCGTCCCGCCGTTCACGGCGACCAACGTGCGAGGCGACGCCGGGCGGCTCGACGTGATCCTCGAGGCGCGCCATCGCTGCATCGTCCGGCTCGAGGGCGACGTCGGTGCCGGCAGCATCGTCGAACTGCTACGCGACGACGACCGGAAGCGTGACGCGCCGCCGCGCGTCGTGGCGCGCGAGCGGGTCGATCCGCAGCGCTCTCGCTCGGTCGTCCTCTGCTTCGACTCGGCGGGCAGCTACCACGCGCGCGCGCGATCGGTCGGGGCCGCCGCAGGGTGGCGCCGATCGGAGCCGTTCACCGTGGCGCGCGACGCGGCGCCCGCCACGATCGAGCGGTCGATCGATCTCGCCGGCGGCACGACGCTCGACGTCGAGCTCGCGGGGGCCGGCGTGCGACCCGGCGATTGGGTCTTCCTGTCGTCGAGCTCACCGAAGCGGATCGAGGCCGAGCGGGCGCGCGCCTCGTGGCTCGGGAGCAGCGAGCTCGCGCGCGGCAGGTTCGACGGTTTCGACGCGGCGGCACGGGTCGACGCGAGAGGTGCGACGCGCTTCGTCGCGCTCGATCCTGGCGAGTACGAGGTCCTCTTCGGGGGTGCCCTCGGCGTGCCGGCGACGCGGCTCGGTGTCGTGGAGGTGGCGGAGGCGCCCGCCCGTTTCGGCGCGACCGTTCTGGGCCTGGGCTCGATCGAGGGCAGCGTCACGACGACTGCGGGGAAGGCACTCCCCGGTTGTCCGATCGTCTGCTGCAACGCCTTCGGCTCGTACCGAACGGCACGTACGGATGCGTCTGGCGCGTTCCGTTTCGCGGAGCTCCTGCCGGGTCGCTACGCCGTCGTTCCGCGCCGCAGCGGCGCCGCCGTCGTGGTCGCCCTCGGTGCGATCCAGATCGAGGCGGATGCGAACGAGAACGTCACCGTGCGCGCGTCGAGTCCCGAGGGCGCGGCCGGGTCCGTGGTCATCGTGCCATCGGGTGGCGCTGCTCGCTGCGACCTCGTCGTGGTGGACGAGGAGAACCGCTCCCTCGAGGGGCGCGTCGAGTGTGATCGGCAGGGGATCGGCGGGGCGCTTCTCCTCTGCCGGAGCCTCCCCGATCTCGCGGAGGTGACGGCAAGGACCACTTCCGACGGACGGTTCGAGCTGGCGGGGCTGCATGGAGCGCGCCAGCAACTTGAGGTCTGGATCGACGACACGCTGTGGCATTCGCGAACGGTCGCCACTCGGGCCGCCGACACGCCGGCGAACCCGCTCACGATCGAGCTCTCCTCCGGCACGGCGCGACTCCGGCTGGTCGATGGGGCGTCGGGTGCACCGATCGCGAACTGTGTGGTGGGACTCTCCGAGGTCGAGCGGCGCGAACGGGAGGCGGCTCGTCGCGCTCCGGCCCGCTTCACGCGGACGACGGATGCGACGGGCGCGCTGATCGTGGAACGACTCCCGCTTGCCGAGTACCGGATCGATGTCGCGACGAGAGGCTTCCAGCGACCTGAAGCGTGGCTCGACGTCGACGCGCTGAAGTCGCAGGAACCGGTCGAGCTCGCGCTCGAGCGCGGCGGGTGGATCCGCGTGAGCCGGAGCGTCGACGCCGTGTTGCGTGACGTTGCGGGATTCCGATTCGAGCTCGAAATCGACGGCGCCAGTTACGAGAGCACCGCGTGGTTCGACGAGCTCGGCTTCGCCTGGATCGAGTGTGGCCGCGGCGCCGAGGTGGTTCTGCGCCTCTTCCCCGTCGACGCTGCGGGAGCGGGAAGACGGATCGAGCGGCGCTTCCCCCTCGCGCCGAACGAGGTCGCCACGCTCGAGCGCTAGCGGCGGTGGCCTGACGCTTCGTCAGCAGGCGACGAGCAGGTGGCGGGGCACTTGCACCACCCACGGTGGCGGGGCAGTTCCACCACGGCCTTCGACTTGCGCTCCGCGGGACGAGGCGCGTCCTCTCTCCTCGCGGAGCTCGCTCGATGGCGTCGGTCACCGCACTGCCCCCGGGGCCGCGCGAGTCGCCGCTGCGGCAGCTGGTGCGCTATGTCCCGCACCCCGCGGAATTCCTCGAGGAGTGCGGCCGCGCCTTCGGCCCGCGCTTCACGATGCGACTCGCCGGCTTCGGCACCTTCGTCCAACTGGCGCAACCGGCCGCCGTGCAGGAGCTCTTCCGCGGCGATCCGACGCAGCTCCACTCCGGCGAGGCGAACGCGTTCCTCGCGGTGACGGTCGGCCGGCGCTCGGTGCTGGTGCTCGACGAAGCGGCGCACGCCGACCAGCGGCGCGTGCTGGTGCCTCCGCTCCACGGTTCGCGCATGCAGGCGAGGGTGGAGCCGATGCGCCGCGCCACCGAAGCGGCGTTGCGCGACTGGCCGCTCGGGCGGGCCGTCCCGCTCGAGCCGCTCATGCGCGACCTCACGCTGCGCACGATGCTCGACGTCGTGCTGGGCATCGGCGAGGCGGAGGCGCGCGAAGTGGCCGCGCAGCGCCTCGGCCGCGACCTCGCGAAACTCCTCTCCTACGCGCGCACGCCGTTCGCGATCGTCTTCGCCAACCTCGCGCCGCACGAGCTGCTGCGCCGTGTCCCGTTCCTGCCCTACTACCGCGAGCTGCGCCGCATCCACGCCGCGCTCGACCAGCGCATCGAGCGGCGCCGCGCCGCGATGCGATCACCTGATCGCGCGGTCGAGCCGACCGACCGCGCCGCGCCGCCGGGCGACCTGCTCTCCGAGCTGCTGCGGGCGACGCGCGCGGACGGGCGTCCGATCGACGACGGCGAGATCCGCGACGCGTTGATGACGATCCTCGTCGCCGGCCACGACACGACGGCGGTGGCGCTCGCGTGGCTCTTCCTGCAGATCGGCGAACGCGACGGGGTCCAGCAGCGGCTGCGTGCGGAACTCCGCGCCGTGACCGGCGGCGAACCGATCGCCGCCGACCACCTGCCGCGCCTCACCTACCTCGACGCGGTGGTGCGCGAGTCGCTGCGCCTCTGCACGGTCGTCCCCTTCGTCACGCGGCGGCTCACGGTGCCGCTGCGTGTCGATGGCCACGACTACCCGGCCGGCGTCCACCTCTGCCCGTGCATCCACCTCGTCCATCGCGATCCCGAGCTCTACCCCGAGCCGGAGCGGTTCCGTCCCGAGCGCTTCCTCGAGCGCAAGTTCGGGCCGCACGAGTGGCTCCCGTTCGGCGGCGGCGAGCGCCTCTGCACCGGGATGGCCTTCGCGCTGACCGAGATGAAGGTGGTCGCCGCGACGCTCCTCGCCGCGCTCGAGCTGGAGCGGCCACGCGACGCCGCGACGAAGCGCGTGCGCAGCGGCGTGCTGATCGCCCCGTCCGACGGCGTGGTGGTGGTCGCGCAGCGATCGCCGATCGCCGGCGCCGCTACTTCCGCCGCGTCCACTCCATGATCCACGACTGATCCCACGTCTTGCCGTCGTCGCGCGACACCGCCTGGTACCAACGGCACGAGCGCTTCGTGATCTCGTCCCACGCGCCGCGCACGATGATCGGCTTGCCCTCCTCGACGTCGTCGCCGTCCCAGAGGCCGACGCCATCGACGAAGCTGCCCCACGCGGGCGCCGCCGCCAGCACGCCGTCGCGGCTGTTCATCCAGTAGTCGGCCCACAGCCGCTTGCTGCGCTCGAGGATGCGCAGCCCCATGCCGCTGAACTTGCGCTCGGGGATGCGCAGCTCCTCGACGCTGACCAGGCCGTCGAGCAGGCGATGGACGGTCGCCTCGCCGTCGAACTCGTCCCACTCGTCGCCCTTCCTCTGGCGGTTCTCGATGGTCCATTCGCCGGCGAGGAAGTCGAAGTCGCCCGGCTTGCCGGTCGGCTTCGGCGGCGTCGCATCGCGCCGCGCGCGCGGTGCCGGGAGCGGGCCGGGCAACGCGCCAGGCAATGCGCCGCTGGCCGCCAACCCCACCGCCATCTGCAGGACCGTCCGTCGCTGGATCGCCGCCGCATCGTCGCTCATCGCAGGCTCCTTGGCTTCCGGGTCGATTCGCCTGCGACACGATCACCGCCGTGCGTGACGCCGAGCGTCAGCGTTTCCGGTTGCGCGCCGCTCCGTAGACCTTGCGGAGCGCCTCGAGCCGCTCGGCGAGCGCGACCCGCAGCTCCGGCGGCTCGAGCGCTTCGACGTCGGGTCCCAGACGGAGCAGCTCGCCGACGGCGACCTCGATCGACTCGATCGGGAGCGCGATGCGATGCCACCCGTCGGCGTCGAGCGGACCGGCCGCCGCCACCGCGCGCGCCGTCGCGAAGTCGAGGCGCGCGAGGCGGTGGAGCGCCGCCGGCCGCGCTCGCACCAGCGCCCGCCCCGCCTGCATGCGCGCCTCGTACTCCTTCGCGAACTGCTTCCAGTAGCGGCGCAGCTCGAAGCGCGGCGGCACCTTGCCGACCTCCTCTTCGACGTGGAGCTCGAGGATCGAGCCGACGCGGTAGGTGCGCGGCTGCGTTCCGACGGCGGCGACGAGGTACCAGACGCCCGCCTTCAGCACGAGCCCGAGCGGCAGCACGCGCCGCTCGACGATCCCCTTCCAGCGCTCGTAGCGCATCTGCACCAGCCGCCCGCTCCAGACCGCCAGCGCGAGTTGCGGCAGCAGGCGCTGCGGATCGGGCCCTGGAACCAGGCGATCGGATCGAGGTGGAAGCGCGCCGCGACGCGCTTCGCCGCGTGCGCCGTCGACTCGGGCAGCGCCGCCAGCAGCTTGAGCCGCATCGTCTCGGCCGCCGTCCCGAGCCCGAGCTCCTCCGCGGCGAACGGCACGCCGGCGAGGAAGAGGCTCTCCGCCTCGGGCCGATCGAGTCCCGTGAGCCGCGTCTGGTAGCCGTCGCGCAGCGCGAAGCCGCCCTGCCGCCCGGTCTCCGCGACGATCGGCACGCCGGCAGCGCTCAACGCATCGATGTCGCGGTAGATCGTCCGCACCGACACCTCGAAGACCTCGGCCAACGCGCGCGCCGAGACGCGCCCCTGCGTCTTCAGCCGCAACAGGATCGAGAGGAGCCGGCTCGCTTGCATGGCGCCGCAGGATGCCGCGGCGGTGGGGCGGGAGGGAGCGGTGCGCGGCGCCCCCGTACCATGCGCCGCGCATCGGTCGCGGCCACGGTGGCGTCAATGGTGGCGGCAACGGTCGCAGTGGAGCTTGGCATGAAGCGGTGGCAACTCGTCGCGTCGTTCGGGGCGTTCGCGCTGCTCGGTACTTGGTGGGCGGCGCAGGGGAGCGCGGCGGCGCCGCAAGCTTCGCCACCGGCCGCGCCCGCCGCGGCGTCGCCCGCTCCGCAGCGCGCGGTGCTGGTCACCGGGGCGAGCTCCGGCATCGGCCGCAAGACGACCGAGCTGCTCGCGGCGAACGGCTTCTTCGTCTACGCCGGCGCGCGCAAGGAGGCCGACCTCGCGGAGCTCGGCAAGCTCGCGAACGTGCAGCCGATCGAGCTCGACGTGACGAAGCAGGAGCAGATCGACGAGGCGGTGCAGACGGTGCGCGACGGCGGGCGCGGGCTCTGGGGGCTCATCAACAACGCGGGCGTCGCGGTGCTCGGGCCGCTGATCGAGCTGCGCGAGAGCGACCTCGACTTCCAGCTCGATGCCAACGTCTACGGCCCCTACCGCATGACGCAGGCGTTCGCGCCGCTCCTGATCGAGAGCAAGGGGCGCGTCGCGACGACTGGCTCGATCTCCGGCATCGTCACGTGGGCGATGGGCGGCGCTTACACGATGAGTAAGCACGCGGTCGAGGCGTTCAGCGACACGCTCGCTGCCGAGCTCGCGCCCTTCGGCGTGCAGGTGAGCCTGATCGACCCGGGCAACTACAAGAGCGAGATCATGGCGAACATGCGCCAGCGCCTGCTCGACTCGGGCTACGCGAGCAAGGGCTCGCGCTACGAGAGGATGATGGAGCTGCTCCTCGCCAGCCCGACCGATCGCGATCAGTACAAGGAGCCCGACGAGGTGGCGCAGGCGTTCCTGGCCGCGATGAGCGCGGAGAAGCCGAAGCGCCGCTACCTCGTCGTCCCGAACCAGGCGGAGGCAGCGACGACGATCAAGGCGGCGCTCGCGCGCGTCGTCCAGCTCAACGCCGACCAGCCCTACACCTACGATCGCGACGCGCTGGTGAAGCTGCTCGATGAGGCGCTGGCGGCGCGATAGGGCGCCTGCGATGCAGTGAAACCTTGCGACGCAGCGCGCCGCGCTCGTAGGCTGCGCCGCTCTTCTCTCGCGAAGGAGTCTCGCTTGCTTCGCTCGCTTCGATCTGGCGGCGCTCTCGCGCTGCTCGCTGCGGCGGCTTGGCCCGCGTTGGCAACGCCGCCCGCATTCGCGGCGCCGCCCGCGCGCGCGTTGCCGCAAGCCGCACCCGCTGTGACACCCGCTGGTGCCCCCTCGTTCCCGCGCCTGCTGGTCTACGGCGGCGATCTCACCATCGTCGAGCAGATCGCGCCGGTCGTGCTGACGGCGGGGCGCAACACGGTGCGGCTCGACTTCGTGCGCGGCAACGCCGACGTCGCGTCGCTCGAGGTGGTGCCGCTCGATCGCCCGGGCGAGGTGAAGGTCGCCGCGCTCTTCCGCCGCGACGACCTCGGCAACGCCACCTTCGTCGAGCTCGACGCCGCGAAGCCGGGCCCCGAGCGGCTGCGGCTGCGCTACGCGGCGCGCGGGCTCGCAGCGGGCGTCGCCTACGCGGCCACCTTCGACGCCGCGAAGGGGACGCTCGACCTCGTGCAGGAGCTCGAGATCAGCAACGGCAGCGGCGAGAGCTTCGCGCAGGCCGACGTGCGCGCCGTCTTCGGCGTGGTGCGCACCGTGCCGTCGACCGCCGTGCTCCACGGTCGCGCCCCCGATCCCGATCCCAACGCGCCGGCCGGCCTGCCGACGCCGCCGCTCGCGCAGGACTTGGCCGAGCACACCGTGGTGCCGTTCGGGTCGCCGCTCGCGCTGCCGGACGGCGTCACCGTGCGCCGCCGCGCGCTCGAGCGGCGCGACCTGCCGACCACGCTCGAGTGGCGCTGGGACGCCGGCGCGTGGGGCGGCCGCGTCTGGCGCGTCGCGAAGGTGGCGAACGGGCCGGGCAGCGCGCTCGGCGGCGTCACCGGCGTCACGCTGCAGCCGGGCAGCCTCTTCCTAGTCGAACGCGAGGCGGGCGCGACCGAGCGATTCGTGCGCGGCGGCAGCTTCGGCCCGCTCGTGCCGGGCCAGGAGCTCGAGCTCGATCTCGGGCCGACGCCGGAGCTGTCGGTCGAGCGGACGGTGATCGATCTGCAGCGCGGCGACCTCGTCTTCGGCGACTACAACAAGGCGCTCGTCTCCTACTCGGAGACGGAGAGCGTGAAGCTCGTCCTCGACAACCGCGCCGCCGTGCCGCGCACGCTGACGGTGACCGAGCGCGTCAGCACCGCCTCCTTCGAGCTCACCGCATCGAGCGCGCCGGCCAACCGCAAGGACCAGGTGACGCTCGAGTGGAAGGTCGAGCTGCCGGCCGCCACCAAGGTCGAACTCACCTACACGGTGAAGAAGACGAACCTCCACCCATGAGCCCACTCCTCCGTCGTTCCCATCCGTTGCTCGCGTGTGTCGCGGCCGCGCTGTTCGGCGCGCTCGCTCCCGCGGCGCTCGCGCAGGCGCCCGTGCGGCCCGACGGCGACGGCTTCGTCGAGGTGGTCGTGCCGACCGCGCCGCAGAGCGTGACGCTGCGCCTCACGAGCGACCAGCCGGCGAACGTCGCCACCACGCGCACGGTGGCGCTGACGCAGGGGCGCAACCGGCTGCGCTTCGACTGGAGTCGCGAGCGGCTCGACGAGGGGTCGCTGCGCTTCGAGGTCGCGCCGGCCAACGCCACCGCGTCGGTGGTGCAGCGCGAGAAGATCCACCGCCGCGGCGGGATGGTCTACTTCGACGTCGAAGCGGCGAGCGACGGGCCGGCCACGCTGACCACGCGCTACCTGCTCGGCGGCATCGGCTGGCGCGTCGCCTACACCGGGATGCTCGACGCAGCGGGCGCGACGCTCGCGCTCGTCGGCACGGTCGAGGTGACCAACCGCTCGGGCCAGGATCTCGCCGACGCGCGCATCGTCTTCGACGGCGGCGAGCTGCCCGCGCTCTCGCTGGCGCAAGGCGAGCGGCGCGAAGTGGAGCTCTTCCGCGTCGAGGGCGTCCCGCTGCAGCGGCGCTACCGCTTCGATCCGGCCCGCTACGGCGCGACGCCGGCCATCGAGATCGAGGTAGAGAACCGCGTCGGAACGCCGCTTTCGCGGCCGTTCCTGCCGGCCGGCCGGATCCGCCTGCTGGCGCCGCAAGCGGACGGGCAGCCGGGGCTGATCGGCGAGGACGTGCTGCCGGCGACGCCGCTCAACGCCGCGGCGAAGCTCTACGTCGGCCACGCGCGCGACCTGGTGGTGGAGCGCACCGTCGTCGCGCAAGGCAACGAGAACGAGCGGCGCGATCGCTGGAACAAGGTGGTCGCCTACGACCAGCGCACCAAGCTCGCGTTCAAGCTGCGCAACGGCGGCAACACGCCGGCGACGCTGCTCCTGGTCGAGCGGCCGGGCGCCCCCTTCGAGGTGGTCGGCGCGAGCCACGCCGCGAACAAGAGCGCGCTCGACACGGTCGAGGTCGAGGTGGTGCTCCCGCCGGGCGGCACTGTCGACGCCTCGCTCGAGTGGCTGCGGCGCAACCTCTGGTGAGAGGCGGCGCGCTCGCTCGCGTCGCGGTCGCGCTGGCGCTGGCGAGCGCCGCCGCCGCGGCATGGGCGAGCGGCACCGGTCCCGCCGCGCGTGACGACGAGGCGCTCGCGCGCAAGGCGGCGCGCCGCGCGCCGCTCGAGGCGCTGCGCGAGCCGCCGCGCGCCGAGGCACCGATCGCGCTGCCGGCGGCCGACGCGGGCGTCGCGGTGCAGCACGTCGGCGCGCTGAGCGTGGCGCTGTCGGAGGACGGCGGCTTCTCGGCGCTCGCGCGCCCCGAGCAGGAGCGCGGCGTCGCGCCGCTCCTCTCGCTCTTCCCCGACACGACGACGTCGCGCGTCAGCCTCTTCGTCGATGGCGAGGCGCGCATGGTCGCGCCGCGCGCCGGTCTCTCGCTGCGCGGCGACGGCGTGCAGCTCGTCGCACGCGAGGGCGATCTCGAGGTGGTGGTGGCGGTGACCGGCGGCGCGCCGCGCGTCGACGAGGCGGCGTTGGCCGAGCGGTCGCGGCTGCGCGTCGAAGCGAGCGTGGCGAACCGCGGCGGCGTGCCGCACCAGGTCGGGCTGCGGCTGCTGCTCGACCTGATCGACGGCTTCGAGGATGCGCCGGCGGTGCGTCTCGGTCGCCGCAACGAGCTCTCCGCCAGCGACGAATGGGTCGGCGACGCGGTGCCGGCGCTCCTCTCCGTCGGCGCGCGCGAGCTGCTGCTGCGCGGCGTCGGTGGCCACGCGCCCGATCGCGCGCTGCTCGGTCCGCTCGCCCCGTTCCTCGCCGCGCCATACGACCTGCCGTTCGCCGCCGGCGCGCCGCTCGCGCCCGACAGCGCGCTCGCGCTCTATGCCGATCCGCAGCCGCTGCCGCCCGGCGCCGCCCGCTCGCTCGCCGTCGAGTTCGTCGCGGCGGGGGGTGGCGCGCCGGCGCCGCTCGACGCGCGGCCGCCCCTCTTCTCGCGCGCCTTCGTCGAGCCGCTGCCCGGCAGCGACGCGTGGCGCGTGCTCCTCTCGCTCGAGAATGCGCTGAACGGCGCGATCGGTCCGTGCGAGGCGCTGCGCGTCGATGCGTCGTTCAGCGCGGGGCTCGAGCTGCTGGCCGCGCCCGACGATGCGACGCGGCTCGGCGACCTGCCGCTCGACGCGACGGTGCAGCGCAGCTGGATCGTGCGACCCAACCTCGCGAGCGGCGGCGGCCAGCTCGTCCGGTTCGAGGTCGCGAGCGGCAAGCCCGACGCGCGCTCGCAGAAGACGATCGACGTCGGCGTGCCGACGCCGGCGGTCGGGTGGCTCGGCGGCCGGATCGTCGACGTGCAGGGGCGGCCGATCCCTGGCGCCGACGTCGTGCTGGAGCGCAACGGACAGCGCATCGCGCAGGTGCGTTCCGACGGCAATGGCGGCTACGGCTTCGGCGGCGTGCCGGCTGGCGCCTGGCAGATCCGCGCCAGCAAGGTGATCTGGCGCGAGCCGGCCGCGAAGGAGCGGCGCGAGGACTTGGAGAACCTGCTCTACGACGTGGTGCTGACCAGCGCGACGATCGGCAACGACGGGCGCGAGCAACTGCCGACCGTGACGCCCGGCGGCGGCCGCGACATCGCGCTCGCCCGCTCGCTGACGCGCTACTCGCTCTACTCGTGCACCGAATGGGACGCGTCGCGCGCCTACCTCGAGGAGGTCGGGCGCGGCTTGCGGCGCGCCGCCGAGTTCCTCTACGCCGCCAGCGACGGCCACCTCACCTTCGGCCGCGCGGTCGTGGTCGATTGCGGCGACGGCTGGAACCAGGCCGACCAGTGGGATTGGGCGTGCAACCACATCCATCCCAACGCGAGCGTCGCCGGCATCCGCCATCGCTACGACGCGGCGAGCGCGCCGTGGAACACTGCCATCAACTTCGGCCGCCACTGGAACGGCCCGTGGGACGCGCACGGCCACTACAGCACCGTCGTCCACGAGTTCGGCCACTACGGGCTCGGCCTCTTCGACGAGTACCTCGGCGCGCCGCAAGGCGAGTATCGCGGCCTCTCCTACCCCGAGATGTGCCGCTGCATCATGGGGTACCAGTACGCCGACTGGAAGATCTGCTGGCACGGCAACCACCACGCCTACACCAACCAGGGCATGTGGAACGGCCGCAGCTGCTGGCAGCAGATCGAGGAGTGGCACGAAGGGTTGCGCGGCGGGTACTTCGCGCCGGTGACGACGCCGGCCGAGCGCGGCGGCGTCGTGCCGCCGCCCTTCGAGACGCGGATCGGCGAAGAGTTGGCGCTGGTGATCCGCGACCATGACAGCGGCGGCTTCGACGCGACGCTGCAGCTCGCGGGGCTCGCCGGCAGCGAGCGCGCCGGCGCGGTCGTCCACGTCGAGCAGCGCCACGACGGTCGCACGCTCTACCAGGGGCAGACCTACGGCGACGGCACGATCGGCTTGATGGGCGTCCACGTCGGCGATCGCGTCAGCGCCGTCGTCGAGGGGCGGCGCGCCGAGTTCACCGTGCGCGAGCGCAGCGCGCGTTACGTGCTCGAGCTCGACGGCGGGCGGGGCGAGACGCTGGCGCCGATGCCGCGGGTCGTGGTGGTGCCCGAAGTCGCGAACGGCGTCGACGCGGGCGGCGCGATCGAGGTGGCGCCGTGGCTGCCGCTCGACGGAGCGCCGCGGCTGCGCTGGCGCGGCGAGGCGTCGCGCGAGCTTGCGCCGCTCGCCGGGCTGCCGGGAGTGTTCGGTGCGTCGATCGCCGAGGCGTCGTGGTCGGGGGCGCGCCTCTCCGGCGAGCTCGTGCTGCCCGACGCGGCGCGCGGCGACTCGACCGTGACGATCGAGGCGGTGCGCGCGGTCGTCGCCGCCGATCGCGAGGAGAGCGTGGCGAGCTTCGACGGCGCGCTCGAGCTGCGCCTGCCGCCCGGCAGCCTCGCCGCCGGCCAGCGGGTCGTCATCGCGAGCAGCGCCGGGCCGCGCGTGCACGTGGCCGCCGATGGCACGGTGGTCGCGCCGGCCGCCGCCGCTCACGCGAGCGTCGGTCGCCTCCACTCGATCGCGGCCGCCGGCGCGCCTGCGCCCTTCGCGCGGCCGGTGGCGCTGCTGCTCCACGCGCCGGACGGCAGCGCGCTCGAGCGGCTCCACGTGCGCCGCCTCGATCCGGCCACGCGCCGCTTCGAGCGGCTCGAGTCGCAGCCGGGCGCCGAGCCCGACACGCTGCTCGCCCGCCTCGACGCGCCGGGTGCGGTCGCGCTGTTCGAGGAGTGAGCAGTCATCCCGATCCGGGAGCGTTCCGCCGACGACTACCGCACCGTGTGCGGTTCCTCGCGGCGGAACGCTCCCGGAACGGAACGACGCGGAACGGAACGGCGGCTACTTCGGCTCGACGAGCTCGTGCAGCTTCCCGGCCGGCAGCGCGCCGTGGCGCGTCACGGCGCCCGATGGCCAGCGCACCTCGACGGACGAGACGCCCTCGTGCGCGCCGAGGCCGAAGCGGACGGCGAGCTCCTGCCACGCGCCGTAGCTGCTCGAGCCGCGAACCTCCGCCATGCGGCGCGGCTGCGGGTCGTTCGCGACCTCGATCGTGACGCGCGCGCCCATCGCGAAGCGGTCCTTGCCGCGGCCGCGCAGCTCAAAGCCGATCCAGCGCTGCAGCTGGCCGACGCGATTCTCGAGCAGGCACGGCGCGCCGTCGTTCACCGCCGTCACCGCGTCGAGGTCGCCGTCGCCGTCGAGGTCGCCGACCGCCAACGCGCGCCCGACCTGCGCGCGCGCGAAGAACGGCCCGGCGCGCGGCGGCGCGACGGCGGTGAAGCGGCCGTCGCCGCCGTTCTCCATCAGCAGCGGCGGCTGCTCGAAGGTGAAGAGCGGATTGCTGCGCGCGGCGTCGTCGAGCACGTGGCCGTTCACCACCAGCGCGTCCTCGTCGCCGTCGTGGTCCCAGTCGAAGAACTCGCAGCCGAAGCCGACGTAGAGCATCGACGGCGGACCGAGGCCGCTCGCGATGCTCCAATCCTCGAACGTCCCGCGGCCGTCGTTGCGGTAGCAGGTGGTCCCCTCGCCGCTGAAGTTGGCGACGATCAGGTCGAAGTCGCCGTCGCGGTCGATGTCGGACCAGTCGGCGCCCATGCACGCCTCGGGCAGCCCGGCGCCGTTCACCGCGACGCCCGCCTCGACCGCCACGTCGGTGAAGCGAAGGCCGCCGTCGTTGCGCCACAGGTAGTTCGGCTGCCCGTCGTTGCTGACGAAGAGGTCGACGTCGCCGTCGTCGTCGTAGTCGCACGGCACCACCGCGAGCCCGGTGCCGAGCGACTCGCCGCGCAGCGACTCCTTCGTGACGTCGACGAACTTGCCGTCGTCGTTGCGCAACAGCTGATCGGGCGCGGGCGGATACGCCGACGGCGGGCAGTAGGAGCGGACCGCGGCGGTGCGCACCGTGCTGCCGCACCGCTTGAGCGCGCGCGACTCGAGGACGTAGCTGCAGAGGTAGCAGTCGAGGTCGCCGTCGCGGTCGAGGTCGACGAAGGCGGCGGCAGTCGTGAAGAGCGGGCTGTCGAGCGCGCCCGACTGCGCGGTGATGTCGACGAACTTCCCGCCGTCGTTGCAGAGCAACGTGTTGCGCCCGTCGTTGCAGAGGAAGAGGTCCGGGTCGCCGTCGCCGTCGACGTCAGGCGCCATCGCGGCGTAGGTGTAGCCGTCGTCGCTCGCGCCCGTCTCGGCGGTCACGTCGGTGAAGCGCCAGCCGCCGTCGTTGCGGTAGAGGCGGTCGCGCAGGTCGAGCCCGGTCGCTTCGAAGCGCGGCAGCGGCGCGCCCTGGCAGCAGAAGAGGTCCAAGTCGCCGTCGCCGTCGTAGTCGAGCAGCGAGACTCCGCCGCCGGTGATCTCGACGATCAGCTTGTCGCCGGCGCCGCAGCGGCGATGGACGAAGTCGACGCCCGAGCCGGCGGTGCGATCGACGAAGAGCGGGCCGACCTGCCGATCGACGGCGGGAGGCGTCGCGGCGGGGCGATCGCCGCAGGAGGCGAGCGTCGCGAGCGCCGCCGCCGCGCAGAGCGGCGTCGCGGCGCGCCATCGCCGATCGCGGGCGCGGCTCACTCCCATCGGCGTGCCATCTCGGCGAGCTCCGCTTCGCTGGTGGGCGGCTCCGCGCGCCGCCACTCGTCGATGAGGGCGAGGTCGAGCCGTCGGCGCGTCTCCGCATCGAGCGGGGCGAGTCCGGCGCGGGCCGCCTCGACGCCGGCGAGGTCGTGGAGTCCGGCGCATGCGCGCGCCGCGAGGAACGCGACCTCGGGCGGTTGCGCCGTCGCAGCGCCCAATGGAGCGAGCGTGGCGCGCGCGTCGTCGAAGCGGCGCGCCGCCAGCAGCACGCGCGCGAGCGCCGCGCGGAAGGCGACGCGATCGGGCTCGAGCGCGAGGAGCCGCTCGCGCCACTTCAGCCGCTCGGCCAGCGCGGGCTCGCCGTCGCGACCCGGCGCGCGATGGAGCTGCTCGAGCAGCGACCGGATCTCGAGCTGCACCGCCCCCTCCTCCTTGCGACCGGCGCGCGTCAGCAGCCGCCCGAGCAGGTAGCGCGCCTTCGCGTGCTCGGCGTCGCGGTCGAGCGCCTCGCGCAGGAACCGCTCGGCGTCGGCGGCGCTGCCTTGTTCGGCGTGGAACTCGCCGAGCGAGGCGAGCGGCTCGGCGCCGCGCAGCGCCACCGGCTCGAGCTCGACGGCGCGGCGCAGTCGGCGCGTCGCGTTCGCCAGATCGCCCGCTTCGCCGTCGAGGCGGCCGAGCGCGTGCTCGACCTTCGCCGCGCGCGCGGCGTCGGCCATCACGTCGCCATCGGCCTCGGCCGCCTCGAGCAGCGGCCGGCCGCCGGCGCCGTCGCCGCTCGCGGCGCGCGCGATCCCCTCGCCGGCGCGCGCCACGCGATCGTCGGGGGCGAGCGCGACGAGGTCGAGGAAGCAGAGCAGCGCGAGGCCGGCGTCCTGGCCCGGCTCCGGCTCGAGGAGGAACCAGCCGCACTCGGCGAGCGCCTCGCGGTGGGCCGGATCGGCGGCCAGCGCGAGGTCGTACTCGCGGCGCGCCTGCGCGCGATCGGCGGCGGCGCGCGCGTTGCTGAGATGGCGGTCGGCGCGGGCGCGATCGCCCGAGCGAGGCGGCGGACGTTGCGGCGCGGGTGCGGTGGTCGGCGATTCGGCGACGCGCGCGGGAGAGGCGGGCGGCGCGACGACGGGCGCGGGCGGCTCGCGGGAGCAGCCCGCCAACGAGGCGAGCGCGGGCGGAACGGCGAGGAGGAGCGCGAGGAGTCCCGCGGCGCGCGGCGGCACCGGTGCGGCGGACGTGAACATGGCGCGCGACCATATCGCCTGCCCGTGGAGCGAGCGAGGGGTACACTCGCGCCACCATGCGACACTCGATGAAGCTCGCGAACGGTTGGTGCACCGCCGCGCTCCTCGCGTCGGCGTCGCCAGGCCAGGAGAGCTCGCCGATCGCCGCGCCGCAGGACGCGAACGCGCAGAAGCGCGACGCGCTGGCGCTGATCGGAGAGAAGCTCGCGGTGTCGACCGCGCCTTTCTACGGCAAGGGGATCCTCGCGGAGCTGCGCGCGAAGCTCGCGGCGCTGCCGGCCGACGCGATCCAGAAGCAGTGCATCCTGCGCGTGCAGCTCGGCGATGCGCTGCTCGGCTTCGGCGAGATCGAGGCGGCCATCGCCGAGTACGAGCGCGGCGTCGCGGCGGCCGAGAAGAGCGGCGCGCCGCGCGCCGTCGCGGCGAGCCGGCGCAAGCTCGCGATGGGGTGGCTGCGGCGCGGCGAGGTCGACAACTGCATCGCGCGCCACAACCGCGACAGCTGCCTCTTCCCGCTGCGCGGCGGCGCGCTCCACGTCGAGCGGACCGGCAGCACGAAGGCGATCGAGCAGCTGCTGCTGTCGCTGCAGGCCGATCCGGAGCAGCTCGCCTCGGTCTGGCTGCTGAACGTCGCGCACATGACCCTCGGCAGCTGGCCCGATGGCGTGCCCGAGCCGTTCCGCATCCCGGCGCGCGCGATCGCGTCGGAGCACGCGATGGCGCGCATGTTCGACCTCGCGCCCGACCTCGGCGTGAACGTCTCGACGCGCGCCGGCGGCTCGGCGATGGAGGACTTCGACGGCGACGGCGACCTCGAGCTGCTCTGCTCGGCGATCGGCTACGACCAGCCGGTGAGCCTCTTCGAGCGGCAGGCCGACGGCGCGTGGCTCGACACGGCGCCGCAGCGCGGGCTCGACTTCCAGGTCGGGGCGCTGAACCTGCTGCCGTTCGACGCCGACAACGACGGCCGCCTCGACCTGATCTTCCAGCGCGGCGGCTGGGGCGGCGAGTCGGGCCGGGTGCCCAACAGCCTGGCGATGCAGCAGCCGGACGGCCGCTTCGTCGATCGCACGCGCGAGGCGGGCGTCGAGTTCGCCGCGCCGAGCCAGGTCGCGGTGGCGAACGACATCGACCTCGACGGCGACCTCGACCTCTTCCTCGGCTACGAGAACGTCACGCCCGACGTCCGCTTCCCGTGCCGACTGCTGCGGAACGACGGCCACGGCCGTTTCGAGCAGATCCAGCGCGCGGCCGGCGTCGAGAACGGGCTCTGCACCAAGGGAGCGGCGTTCGGCGACTACGACAACGACGGGCTGCCCGACCTCTACGTGTCGAACCTCGGCGGCCCGAACCGCCTCTACCGCAACCTCGGCGACGGGCGCTTCGTCGACGTCGCCGCGAAGCTCGGCGTGACCGAGCCGCGCGACAGCTTCTCCTGCTTCTTCCTCGACTACGACAACGACGGCTGGCTCGACCTCTACGTCGGCTGCTACGACTCGGGCGATCGCAGCGCGCAGCTCGCCGCGTGGTACCGCGACGGCAAGGTGCCGGCGCAGACGCAGCGCCTCTACAGGAACGACGGCAAGGGCGGCTTCACCGACGTCACCGTCGCGGCCGGGCTCGCGCGACCGTCGTTCCCGATGGGCTCCAACTTCGGCGACCTCGACAACGACGGCTTCCTCGACCTCTACCTCGCCACCGGCGATCCCGACCTCTCCTCGCTCTGGCCCAACGTGATGTTCCGCAACGACGGCGGTCGCCGTTTCCAGGACGTGACCGACGCGACCGGCACTGGTCATCTGCAGAAGGGGCACGGCGTCTCGTTCGGCGATCTCGACGGCGACGGCGACCAGGACCTCTTCGTGCGGCTCGGCGGTGCGGCGCTCTCCGACGGTTTCGCCGCGGCGCTCTACGAGAACCCGACCGCGGGCAAGCGGTGGCTCACCGTGCGGCTGGTTGGCCGCGAATCGAACCGCTTCGGCGTCGGCGCGCGCCTCAAGGCGACCATCGAGGAGGGCGGCGCGACGCGCGACGTCCACCACCTCGCGGGCGGCAACTCGAGCTTCGGCGGCAACAGCTTGCAGGCGGAGCTCGGGCTCGGCAGCGCGACGCGCCTCGTCGCGCTCGAGGTGAAGTGGCCGCGGACCGGCAAGGTGCAGCGCTTCACGGAGCTGCCGCTCGACCGCATCGTCGTGGTCGACGAGGGGGCGAGCGCGCCGACCGTGCTGCCCCCCGCGACCGTGCAGCCGCTCGCCGCCGAGCGCTGATCGGCATTCCGATCCGGGAGCGCTCCGCCGCTGCGAACCCCACGCGGTGCGGAAGTCGTCGGCGGATCACTCCCGGAACGATCCGCCGCCGGCCAGCAGCGCGGCGCCGATGAGGCCGGCGTCGCCGCCGCAGAGGGGGGCGACGAGGCGCGCCGACGCGGCCGCCGCATCGGCGAGCAGCGGCGAGTAGCCGTTCACCAGCGCGACCGCGCGCGCGCGCACGGCGTCGAGCAGCCCCACGTGGTGGAGCACGCCGCCGCCCAGGACGATCCGCTGCGGCGCGACGATGCCGATCAGCGCGACGACCAGCTGCGCCAGGTAGTCGGCCTCGATCGCGAGCGCGGCGCGCAGCTCCGGCGCGTCGGCCGGCAGCGTCGCCGGATCGCCGCCGGCTCGCGCGGCGAGCGCCGGGCCGCTCGCGAGCCCCTCGAGGCAGTCGCCGTGGAAGGGGCAGAGGCCGGCGAAGCGATCGCCAGCGGATCGCGCCACGCGCAAGTGGCCCGCCTCGGGGTGGAGCGCGCCGTGGTGGATCGCGCCGTCGAGCGCGAGCCCGACCCCGATGCCGGTGCCGACCGTGACGTAGGCGAGCGTCGCCGCGTCATGGCCCTGCGCGCGCGCCGCCTGCTGCTCGGCGAGCGCCGCCGCGCCGACGTCGGTGTCGATCGCCACCGGCCGCTGCAGCGCCTGCTCGAGCGCGCGGCGCAACGGGAAGCGCGACCAGCCAGGCTTCGGCGTCGCGAGCAAGCTGCCGAACTCGGCGGCGCCGTGGCGGAGCTCGAGCGGCCCGAACGCCGCGACGCCGATCGCGTCGAGTGCGCTCCCGCGGAACCACGCCGTGACCTGCGCGAGCGTCGTCTCCGGATCGCGCGTCGCGAACGCCTCGCGCGCCAGCAATTGCGGCACGCCGCCGCTCCTCGACAGCGCGGTCGGCGCGGCGGCGCGGATCGACGCGTCGGGCGCGCCGTCGGCGATCGCCACGCGCGTCGTCGTGCCGCCCGTCTCGATCGCGCCGACGAGGCTCATCGCGCCGCCGCGCTGGCGCGCCCCGCCTCGGCCACCCGCTCGAGCGCGAGCTGCAGCCCCGCGGTCGGCACCATCTGGCAGCCGCGCGCCGGCACGATCCACCAGGTGCCCGCCTGGTCGCGCGCGACCGTGATCCAGACGTGCTGCGTGAGCGGCTCCTCGACGACGACGGTGCGGATCATCGCGACCTGCCGCTCGCGGTCGCGGACCGTCTCCTTGAAGGTGACCGTGATCGGGCCGGTCACGTCCTCCGGCGCGAAGCGCTCGAAGTCGAGCGCGGCGAGTTGGGGCGGGTTCAACGGGAGATCCTCGCGGACGGGGACGTCGCGGTGCTCCTGCTTGCGCAGCCGCACCTCGTGGAACTGCGCGCGGCCGAGCGCGAGCCACTTCCGTTCGTACTTGGTCTGGAAGGCGGGATCGATCAGGCGGTGGTCGACGGCGAAGCCGTTGCCCGGCAGCTGGCCGAGCGTCCACTCGGCGAACGGCGTCCAGTCGGTCACCAGCAGCACCTCGCCGCCGTCGACCAGCCGGCTGTTGAGCAGCGCGCAGAAGTCGCGGTGGAAGAGGCGGAAGTGCTCGTGCACCTCCTTGCGCCACGGGCACGGGAAGAGGACGAAGACGCGCTCGAGCGAGCGCGGCGCGAAGAGGCGCTGCAGCACCGGCTTGGCGTCGTCGAGCACGAGGCGCACGTTGCCGCCCGGCGCGACGCCCGGCTTCGAGAGGTTGCGCAGCGCCCGCTTCACGCTGGCCCAGCGCAGCTCGATGCCGACGTGGTCGCGTTCGGGGTGGGCCGCCGACTCGCGCGCGAGGAACTCGCCGTTGCCGACGCCGATCTCGAGCGAGAGCGGCGCGCGCCGCCCGAAGACGGCGCTCCAGTCGGCGGGACGCGGCAGCGTCGGCCAGATCAGCAGCGGCGCGAGCGACTTGTAGAAAGGACGCGGATCGGCGAGGCGGGCCATCGTGCGCGCGAGCGTAGCAGCCGCGTCGATTCGCAACGCCGCCACGCGTCATGCGCGGCGCCGTGCGCGATCGAGGCCGTCTGACGCCGCGTCCGTCGAGCGATCCGGCGAAGCGGGACGACCCGCCGCGCGGGAGGCGCTGTGAAGCAGTCGACGCGAGGAAGTCGGTGCGCGTCGCGGCGCAACTCGGCGAGCCACGCAGGCCGTGGCGGCTCGCTCGCGTGGATGGCAGCGGGAGGGGTGGAAGGGCGGTGGCGATCGAGAGGGACGGCTCGGTCGACGGGTCGATTCACGGTTGGGGCGTCGAGCGGACCGGGAATGATCTGAAACCGATCTATGCCGACTCGAATCGACCCTAACGATTTGAACGTTTCGAGACTAATCTCTCAGTCGAGTACGAGGCTTAGGACAGCGGGCTCCAGGAGCATGTCATGGATGAGCCAGCCGTCGGAAGCGACCCCTCCACCCCCGCCTCCGGAGCGCCCGACGCCGCGGCGACGGTCGTCGCTCCGCTGCGCGTCGGCATCTCCGCCTGCCTGCTCGGCCAGAAGGTGCGCTGGAACGCCGGCCACGAGCGCGACCCGTTCCTGGTCGAGACGGTCGGTCGCTTCGTCGAGTGGGTGCCGGTCTGCCCCGAGTTCGAGCTCGGCCTCGGCGTGCCGCGCGAGACGCTGCGGCTGGTGCAGCGCGACGGCGCGGTGCGGCTGGTCGCGCGCAAGAGCGGCACCGACCACACCGACGGCATGACGGCGCTCGCCGCGACGCGGTCGGCCGAGCTCGCCGACGCCGACCTCTGCGGCTTCGTCTTCAAGAAGGACTCGCCGTCGTGCGGCCTGATGCGCGTGCGCCTCTACGACGCGCACGGGATGCCGAGCAAGACGGGCCAGGGGCTCTTCGCCGCCGCGATGGCCGCCGCCTGCCCGCAGCTGCCGATGGAGGAGGAGGGGCGCCTCCACGATCCGCGCCTGCGCGAGAACTTCTTCGAGCGCCTCTTCGCGTGGCGGCGGCTGCGCGAGCGGTTCGCCGGCCGCTTCACCGTCGGCGACCTCGTCGCGTTCCACTCGCGCGAGAAGCTGCTGCTGATGGCCCACTCGCCGAAGCTCTATCAGGAGCTCGGGCGGCTGGTCGCGCACGCGAAGGGGCGGCCGCGCGCCGAGCTGGCCGCCGACTACCGGCGGCAGTTCATGGAGGCGCTCGCCACGCTGGCGACCACGCGCCGCCACGTGAACGTGCTGCAGCACATGGCGGGCTACGTCAGCAAGCAGCTCGATGGCGACGGCCGCGCCGAGCTCACCGGCTCGATCGCCGACTTCGGCGCCGGCCTCGTGCCGCTGATCGTCCCGCTCACGCTGCTGCGCCACCACGTGCGCCGCTTCGCCGTCGACTACCTCGCGCAGCAGACCTACCTCGATCCCCATCCGAAGGAGCTCATGCTCCGCAACCACGTGTGACCCGACGATGGCGGTGCAACGCTCGCTCTTCCGCAGCGCGATGCCGGCCGACGCGGCCGCGCTGCACGACTGGCACGCGCGACCGGGCGCCTTCCTGCGCCTCTCGCCGCCGTGGCAGCGCGTCACGCTCGAGGAGGCGCCGCGCTGCCTTTCCGTCGGTACGCGCGCGATCCTCCGCGTCCACCTCGGCCCCTTCTCGCGCCGCTGGGTCGCCGAGCACGTCGAGCACGTGCCGGGCGCGAGCTTCCGCGACGTGCAGCGCTCCGGGCCGTTCCGCCGTTTCGACCACACCCATCGCTTCCTGCCGGCGCCGGGCGGCTCGCTGCTCGAGGATCAGATCGACTGGGAGGTGCCGCTCGCGCCCCTCTCGTCGCCCGCCGTCGGTTGGGTCCGTGCTTCGCTTCAACGCGCGTTCGCGTGGCGCCATCGCGTCACCGCGTTCGACCTGCGCTGCCATCTCGGGAGTCGTCCCATGAACGTCGTCGTCTCCGGTTCGAGCGGTCTGGTCGGTTCGGCGCTGGTGCCGTTCCTGACGGCCGGCGGCCACTCGGTGCGCCGCCTCGTGCGCGACGGCGGAGCGGCCAGCGACATCGGCTGGCGGCCCGAGCGGCGCGAGTTCGACGCGCGGCCGCTCGACGGCGTCGACGCGGTCGTCCACCTCGCCGGCGACTCGATCGCCGACGGCCGCTGGAACGCCGCGAAGAAGCAGCGCATCCGCGACAGCCGCGTGGTCGGGACGCAACTGCTCGCGCACGGGCTGGCTGGCCTCGCGAAGAAGCCGAAGGTGCTGATCTGCGCCTCGGCGATCGGCTTCTACGGGACGCGCGGGGACGAGTGGCTCGACGAGCAGAGTTCGCTCGGCAGCGGCTTCCTCGCCGATGTCTGCCGCGAGTGGGAGGGGGCGGCGCAGGCGGCCGTCGACGCCGGCATCCGCGTCGTGCAGCTGCGCTTCGGCGTGATCCTCTCGGCGAGCGGCGGCGCGCTGAAGAAGATGCTGCCGCCCTTCCAGCTCGGCGTCGGCGGGCGCATCGGCAGCGGCCGGCAGTGGATGAGCTTCATCGCGCTCGATGACGTGCTCGGCGCGGTCGCGAAGGCGCTGCAGGCCGAGTCGCTGCGCGGCCCGGTGAACGTGGTCGCGCCGGCGCCGGTCACCAACGACGAGTTCACCCGCACGCTCGGCCGCGTGCTCGGCCGGCCGACGCTCTTCCCGATGCCCTCCTTCGCGGCGCGGCTCGTCTTCGGCGAGATGGCCGACGAGCTGCTGCTCTCGAGCCAGCGCGTGCTGCCGAAGAAGCTGCAGGCGGCCGGCTACGCCTTCGGCTACCCGACGCTCGAGGCGGCGCTGCGCCACCTGCTGGGGAAGTGACGTGCGCGCGGCGCTGCTGCTCGCGACGGGGCTCGCCGTGCTGCCGCCGCAGGAGCGCGCGGCGGCGCCGGCGACCCGCGCCGACCTCGCGCGGAGCTACCTCCGCTTCGAGCAGGCGCTCGCCCGCCATCCCGAACGGCTGTCGGCCGATGCGGAACGCCTGAACCGCGCGTTCGATCGGGCCTCGCTCGCCTTCTTCACCGGCGCCTTCGCCAGCAGCTGCGCGACGCTCGAGCGCCTCGCGCTCGAGGTCGAGGGGTGCGCCGACGCTCCGCTGCCGCGCGCGCTGGCGAACTTGCGCGTGGCGGGACTGCCGCCGGTGGTAGTGCAGGGCGCGGGCGCGTCGTCGCTCGAACTGCGCGTCGCCGGGCTCGCGGCCGCAGCGGTCGAGGGGGCGGAGGCGGTGGAGGCGGCGGAGTCGCTGGCGGCGCTCGGCGATGGCGCGGTCGCGCTCGAGCTGCGCGATGCGAGCGGTGCGCCGCGCTGGAGCGCGCCGTTGCGACTCGACGCTGCGGGCAGCGCGACCGTCGCGCTGCCGCTCGCTGAACTCGCCCTGCCGCCGGGCCGCTATCGGCTGGTCGCCGCGCCGAGCGGCGCGCTGGCCGTCGAGCTGGCGGCGACGACGCTCACGCGCGCCTCGTTCGATCGTGCGCGCGAGTCGCTGCTCGAGTCGCTCGCGAAGGTCACCGCAGCGACGCCCGGCTTGGCGCAGTCGCTCGCCACGTGCAAGGCGCGCGCGCGGCTGCTGACCGACACGCCGTCGCCGCTCTCCTCCGCGCAGTTCCTGGCCGAGCCGCTGGCGCTGCTGCGTTCCCTCCACGCCGAAGCGGCCGCCTTGCGCGCCGGGCGCGATCCCTATGCGCAGCGCGAGGGCGAACTCTGGCGCGTGCTGCAAGTCGGCGCGCGCGAGCTGCCGCTCTGCACCTACGCGCCGGCTGCGCTGGCAGCACCCGACGCGCCGCCGGCGCCGCTGCTGATCGCGCTCCATGGCGCGGGCGGCGACGAGCGGATGTTCATCGACGGCTACGGCGCCGGGCTGCTCACGCGCCTCGCCGACCAGCACGGTTTCCTGGTCGCGACGCCGCAATCGAGCCTCTTCGCCGGCGACCCGCGCCACGTCGAGCTGCTGATCGACGAGCTCGCGCGCCTCCATCCGGTCGATCGGTCGCGCGTCTACTTGGTGGGCCATTCGATGGGGGCGGGCGCGACGGCGCAGCTCGCGCGGCAGGTGCCGGAGCTGTTGGCGGCGGCGGCGTGCCTGGCGGGCGGCAGCTTCGTCGGCGACCGGCCGCTGCCGCCGACCTTGCTGGTGGTGGGCGCGATCGACCCGATCGTCCCGGCCGCGCCGTTGCTGCGCGGCGCACGAGCGGCGCAGGCGCGTGGCGCGCCGCTCACGATCGAGGAGCACGCCGACTTCGGCCACACGCTGTTGGTCACCGCAGAGCTGCCGCGCGTCGTCGAGTGGCTGCTGACGCACCGGCGCGGCGGGGAGTGAGTCGCGGGTCGGCGCCGCCACGCGCCGCTCCTGCACCCTCCCTCCCCCGGGATCTCCCGCCGTTCGGGCACGACTTTCCCGTTCTTTGAGCGGCGCTCCCCCTTCAGCCGATGACCCTCCGGCGCACGGCGCGCGTTCGGCGCGGCCGTCCGCGAGGAGGGGGCGATGGCAGACGCGATCGAGATGGCCAGCGGCGAGACGACCAGCGCTGCAACGGAGCGCAGCAGCGATCGCGCGCGCGCGCCGATCGCGACGCCGCGGCCGACCAAGCGGCTCGCGCTGCTCTCGTTCGGCTTCAAGTTCGGGCCGCCGCCGACCAACTACTACTTCGACGTCAGCTTCTTGAAGAACCCGGCGCGCGACGACCGCTGGGACCTCTTCGCGCGCGTCACGCCGGCGATGCGCGAGTTCGTGCTGGACCAGCCGAACTGCCGCCGCTTCATCGAGGCGACCGTGCCGCTGCTGCGCGTGCTGCTCGAGTGCGACGGCGACGTGCGGGTCGGCTTCGGCTGCAACGCGGGGCGCCACCGCTCGGCGATCCTCGTCGAGGAGATCGCGCGGCGGCTCGAGAGCGACGACGTCGCGATCAAGGTGATCCATCGCGAGGAGAGCTGGCTGTGAGCAAGACCGCGATCCTGGTCGCCTCGCGCAACCGCAAGGACCTCGTCGACGCCTTCGGCGACTGGGCCGCGCGCAACGTGAAGACGCCGCACGACCTCTACGTGGTCGAGTGCGGCAGCGCGCCCGCGCAGTGGAGCGCCCGTTCGACGCTCGCCTACGACGACCCCGACTTCCTCGGCAAGTGCTTCGGCCACAACCTCGCGCTGCGCCAGGCGATGACCGAGGCGGCGGCGCGCGGCGGCTACGACGACTACTGGGTCGTGATGAACGACCTCGTCTTCGCGGAAGGCGTCGATCCGCTCGCGCGCCTGCACGACGCCTTCGATCGCGAGCCGCGCTTGGCGCTGGTCTCGCCGACCGAAGTGGGCGGCCACTATCCGGGCGCCGAAGCGCAAGCGGGCGGCGGCGTCCGGCCGATCACCACCTGCGACTACCTCGGCTTCCTGATCCGCGCTGCGGCGGTGCGCGAGGTCGGCTTCCTCAATCCCGCCTTCCGCTACTGCTGGGGCGCGATCCACGAGCTCTCGTTCCAGCTCCACCGGCGCGGCTGGTGGCTCGGCTACAGCGACGACGTGAGCTACCGCCACCTCGGCGGCTCGACCTACGGCGCGAAGGACACGCAGACGATCTCGCGCGCCGAGTACCAGCGCCGCGCACGCCGCTTCGCCTACCCCTACTTCCAGAAGCTCTACGGCGCCGACTGGGAGCGCCGCTTCTTCGCGGCCGCACGGCCGTTCGGCGCGACGATCGACACCTACGCCGCGCACCGCGCCTACTGGGCCACCGCGTTCAGCGCCGCCGAGCTCGCAGAGCTCGACGCGCAGGCGAGCGTGGTCGCGGACGAATCGCTCGCGAGCGGCGGGTCGCTCGCCACCGCGACGCGCCGCTCCGCGACGCTGCCGATCGGCTGGCGCAGCAATCCGTGCGCGCTCACTTCGCAGCACGACGCGCTGCTCGGTCGCGTGCAGGCGCGCTCGCTGCTCGGCGCGTCGGCGAAGGCTTCGGCCGCGCCGATCGCCGCGCCCGTCGAGCCGCTCGTGGCTGCAGCGACGCCGGCCGCGCTGCCGGCCGGGCCGCGCGCGCGCATGGCCGCCTGCTTCACGCGCGCCGACCTGAAGCCGGTCGCGCCGGGCTGGCGCGTCGGCCCGCCCGACTTCGTCGGGCTCGGCTGCGGCAAGTCGGGCGGCAGCTGGTGGTACGAGCTGCTGCAACGCCACCCGCAGGTGGTCCCCAATCGCCTCGACGCGAAGGAGCTGCACTACTTCTGCCACCACGACTTCCGCGGTCCCGACGACGCCGCGAAGCAGCTCTACCGCGAGGCGTTCGCGCGGCCCGACGGCAAGGTGTGCGGCGAGTGGTCGGGCAACTTCCTGAACCATCCGCTCGCGCTCGGCTACCTGCTCGACACCGCGCCCGACGCGAAGTTCGTGGCGATCCTGCGCAATCCGGTCGATCGCGCCGTCTCCAACTGGAACCAGTTCCTCCACGGCCGCAAGCAGCTGCTCGGCCTCGAAGGGGAACGCGAGCGGCTGCTCGAGGACTACTCGCTCTTCCCCGAGGCGCTCTGGAGCTGCCGCATCGCCGACGCGCTCCACCAGCTCTTCGCGCGCGTGCCGCGGTCGCAGGTGCTGGTGCTGCAGTACGAGGCGCTCAAGGCCGCTCCGCTGCCGGCGTGGCAGCGCACCTGCGAGTTCCTCGGCATCGATCCGCGCTGCACGCCGCGCGACTTCGAGCAGCCGGTGAACCGCAAGCCCTACCTCGTGCCGAAGCCCGACGCGGCGGCGCGCGCGCGCCTGGCCGACTACTTCGCCGACGACGTCGCCGCCACCGCGGCGCTGCTGCCCGAGCTCGACCTCGCCCTCTGGCGCGACTTCGCGCCGACCGCGCCGACCGCGCCGACCGCGCCGCGCCGCTCGACGCGCGCCGACGTGGAGCGCCTCTTCGCCGCCGGCAAGCCGCGCCGGCTGCTGCTCGGCTGCGGCAAGCGGCCCGATCCGCAAGCGATCAACGTCGACGTCGATCCCGCGGCGAGCGCCGACCTGCTGCTCGACGCCGCCGATCTCGCGGCGCTGCCCGACGGCTCGATCGAGGAGATCAAGAGCTTCCACCTCTTCGAGCACTTCACCCGCGAGCAGGCGCGTCGAGCCTTGCGCGAATGGCGTCGCGTGCTGGCGCCCAACGGCACGGTCGCCATCGAGTGCCCGAACCTCGCCGTCTGCGCGCGCGAGCTCGGTCGCCACTTCGACCCGCACGGCGAGGACCTCGCCCTGACCGGACTCTTCGGACCGCCCGAACGCGCCGACGATCCGGCGCAGCGGCACAACTGGGGCTGGACTCCGGAGACGCTCGCGAAGGAGCTCCTCGCGGCCGGCTTCCGCGAGCCGACGCTCCATCCGATCGAGCAGACGTGGCGAGCGGCCGCGCGCTTCGGCCGCGACATGCAGGTGCGCGCGCGCAAGTGAGCCGTCCGCGCGCGCCCTTCGTTCCCGATGCCGATCGGCCGACGCGAGCGCTTCCCCGCTCGCGGGCGGCGATTCCCGCGGCGCGGCCGCTGGCGTCGCGGCGCGCGATCTCCTGACGACTCGCGAAGCGGAGCTATGCTCCGCCGCGCTCGCTCGACCTCCGATGGATCGCCCGCAATGCGCGTCGCTGCAGAGCTCTTGGTCGCCGCACTCCTCTCCGCGCCGCTCGGCGCGCTGCTGGCCGCCGACGCTTCCGCGCAAGGCGATGCGCCGCCGCCAGCGGAGGGCACGCTCGCGCCCGCCGAGTTCGCCGACCTGCTCGAGCCGTCGAAGTGGGGGATCGGGCAGACGCTCCCCGACCTCTCCTTCACCGACCTCGACGGCAAGAGCGGCAAGCTCTCCGACTTCGCTGCGCGCGCCGCGCTGGTGATCGTGGTCCGCGACGTCGGCTGCCCGGTCTCGAAGCGCTACGGCCTGCGCACCGCCGCGATCGAGCGCGAGCTCGCCGGCAAGGACGTCGCCTTCCTCTACGTGAACCCGACCCCCGACGACTCGGTCGAGGAGTGCCGCGCCGAAGTCGCGGAGTACGGCTTCGCCGGCCGCTATGCACGTGACCACGAGGGGCGGTTCGGCTGGCACCTGCGGGTGCGCTCGACCGGCGACGTCTTCGTGCTCGATCCGCAGCGGCGGCTGCGCTTCCGCGGCGCGATCGACGACCAGATCGGGCGCGGTGCCTCGAAGGCGGAACCGACGCGCCACTACTTGAAGGACGCCGTTGCGGCGCTGCTGGCCGGCGAGCGGATCGAGCAACCAGCGCTCTCCGCGCCCGGCTGCCTGCTCGAGTTCCTCGTCGAGCCGCCGCCTGAGCCGGCCGCGGCGCCGCTCACCTGGTTCGGTGGCGTCGAGTCGATCGCGCGCGAGCGCTGCCAAGGCTGCCATCGCACCGGCGGCGGCGCTCCCTTCGCGCTGATGGAGGCGGACGACTTCGCGGGCGCGGCGACGATGATCCGCGAGGTGGTCAGCTCGGGGCAGATGCCGCCGTGGTACGCGACGCCGGAGAGCGGGCCGTTCGTCCACGACATGAGCCTCACCGCCGAGCAGAAGGCGGCGCTGCTGCAGTGGCTCGCGGCGGGCTGCCCGCTCGGCGATGCGAAGCAGGCGCTGCCGCCGCCGGCGTGGCCGACCGGTTGGACGATCGGCACGCCCGACCTGATCGTCGAGTCGCGCGCGATCCCGATCCCGGCGACCGGCGTGGTCGACTACCTCACCGTGAACGTGCCGAGCGGCCTCACCGAGGATCGTTGGGTCGAGGCGATCCAGATCCTCTGCGAGAACCCGACCATCTGCCACCACGTGCTGGCGCACGCCTACTACCCCGAGCAGAACTTCATGGAGTTCGTCGACTCCTACCTGCCGGGTCGCGAGGCGACCGTCTTCCCGCCCGATCAGGCGCTGCTGCTGCAGAAGGGGGCGGTGATCCGCTTCAACCTCCACTACACGCCCGACGGCACGCCGGTGAAGGAGCGCACCAAGATCGGCTTCAAGTTCGCGAAGGAGAAGCCGAAGTTCCGCGTCAGCGGGAAGATCGTCCGCGAGTACGCGCTGCGCATCCCGCCGCACGCCGAGCACTACGAGGTCGTCTCCGAATACAAGTTCCCGTTCAACGCGACGGTGCGCCGCCTGATCCCGCACATGCACCTGCGCGGCAAGGCGACCACGGTCGAGTTCATCGCGCCCGACGGCACGCGCACGATGCCGCTCGACATGGAGCGCTGGCATCCCGACTGGCAGTTCGCCTACGAGCTGGTCACGCCGCTGCCGGTGGTGCGCGGCACGGTCGTGCGCTGCGTGAGCTACTTCGACAACAGCAAGAACAACCCCTTCAACCCCGACCCGAACGTCTGGGTCGAGCAGGGCCCGCAGATCTGGGACGAGATGGCGGGCGTCTTCGTCGAGTGGTACCGCCCGGCCGACGCGCCGACCGCGCGCGATGCCGCGGCGCGCGATCCGGCCCGCGCGGCGCGCCAGCGGAAGCGACCGCTGCGCGACGACGACCACTTCGACGAGGGGGACGACCCGGCGCCGCTCGACGAAGGGGACGACGGCAAGGGTGACGGCGGCAAGGGCGACCGCAGCGATCGCCGCTGAGCGGTCCGGGCCGCCGCGCGCGGCGCTGTATCCTCCCGCGCCATGGAACCTGCGCCGCAGCAGCCTGACGCCGCCTCCCTCTCGCCCGAAAGCGTCGCGTGGATCGAGGCGCAGCAAGCCGGTGCGCCCGGCCCGCAGGGGCGCGTCGCCTCCCACTTCGCGACGCGCGCGCCGCGCGTGGTCGGCCGCACCGCGGTCGCCGCGAAGGGGCCGTCGTTGCGCGCGACGCCCGCCGCCGAGCCGAGCGGCGACGCGCTGCAGCACCGCGTCGACCAACTCGTGCGCAACTACCGCGTGCGCGGCCACATGGTCGCGACGCTCGATCCGCTCGGCCGCGAACGGCCGCGCCCGCCCGAGCTCGACCCGGCCTTCTGGGGGATCGGCGCCGGCGACTTCGACCGCGCCGTCTCGCGCGAGACGTTGGCCGGCGACGGGCCGTTCACCGTGCGTGGCGTCGTCGAGCGCCTCGCCGACACCTACTGCCGCTCGATCGGCGCGCAGTTCATGCACATCGACGACCTCGCGGTGCGCCGCTGGCTGCAGGACCGCATGGAAGCGTCGCGCAACCGCATCGTGCTCGGCAAGAACGAGCAGCTGCGCATCCTGACGCGCCTCACCGACGCGGCGATCTTCGAGGAGTTCGTGCAGAAGAAGTTCGTCGGCGCCAAGAGCTTCAGCCTCGAGGGGGCCGAGTCGCTGATCCCGCTGCTGGATCTGGCGCTCGAGAAGGCGGGGCAGCAAGGGGTCGACGAGGTGGTCATCGGGATGGCGCACCGCGGGCGCCTGAACGTGCTGGCCAACATCCTCGGCAAGTCGGCGCGCCAGATCTTCCGCGAGTTCGCCGACGTCGACGCGGAGTTGAACCTCGGCGGCGGCGACGTGAAGTACCACTTGGGCCACAGCTCGACCTGGACGACGGCGGCCGGCCGCAAGCTCCACCTGTCGTTGTGCTTCAACCCGAGCCACTTGGAGCTGGTGAACGCGGTCGCGCTCGGCCGCATGCGCGCCAAGATGGAGCGCGTCGGCGATGCGCGGCGCGAGAAGGGCCTCGTCCTGCTGATCCACGGCGACGCCGCCTTCGCCGGCGAGGGGATCGTGCAGGAGACGCTGAACCTCTCCGAGCTCCCCGCCTACTCGGTGGGCGGCACGCTGCACGTCATCGTCAACAACCAGATCGGCTTCACGACGCCGCCCGAGGAGTCGCGCAGCAGCACCTACGCGACCGACGTGGCGAAGATGCTGCAGGTGCCGATCTTCCACGTGAACGGCGAGGATCCCGAGGCGGTCGCGCAGGTCGTGAAGCTCGCGCTCGACTTCCGGGCGCAGTTCCGCCGCGACGTCGTGATCGACATGTGGTGCTACCGGCTGCGCGGCCACAACGAGGGCGACGAGCCGACCTTCACGCAGCCGCTGCTCTACCAGGCGATCCAGCGGCGCCAGTCGGTGCGCGCCGGCTACGTCGAGCACCTCTTGCAGCGCGGCGGCATCGCGCGCGAGGAGGCCGACGCCATCGCCGCCGAGCGCAAGGCGCTGCTCGAACGCGAGCTCACCGTGGCGAAGAGCCGCGAGTACGTGCAGAAGCTCGACCTGCCGGGCGGTTTGTGGGACGGCTACCTCGGCGGCCCCGACCTGCGCGCCCCCGAAGTCGACACCGCCGTCGCGCGCGAACGGCTCGTCGAGCTGCTGACGGCGCTGACCCGCGTGCCCGACGGCTTCCGACCGCACGCCAAGATCGAGCGGCTGCTGGAGCAGCGGCGCGCGATGGCGCGCGGCGAGCTGCCGCTCGACTGGGCGGCGGCCGAGGCGCTCGCCTTCGCGTCTCTCTCGGTGCAAGGGGTGGCGATCCGCCTCACGGGACAGGACACCGAGCGCGGCACCTTCAGCCACCGGCACGCGGTGCTGCATGACGTCCACGATGGGCGCCGCTGCATGCCGCTCGCCGCGTGCGCGCCGGGCCAGGCGCCTCTGGCCATCGCCAACAGCGCGCTGTCGGAGACGGGGGTGCTCGGCTTCGAGTACGGCTACAGCCTCGACGCGCCCGACGCGCTGGTGCTGTGGGAGGCGCAGTTCGGCGACTTCGTCAACGTCGCGCAGCCGATCTTGGACCAGTTCCTCGCCAGCGCCGAGGCGAAGTGGCGCCGCCTCTCCGGCCTCGTGCTGCTGCTGCCGCACGGCTACGAAGGGGCCGGTCCGGAGCACTCGAGCGCGCGACCGGAGCGCTTCCTCGAGCTCGCCGCCGCCGACAACCTGCAGCTCGCGCAGCCGACGACACCGGCTCAGTACTTCCACCTGCTGCGCCGCCAAGCGCTGCGCAAGTGGAGGAAGCCGCTGATCGTGCTCACGCCGAAGAGCCTCTTGCGCAGCAGCGCCTGCACGTCGCGCCTCGAGGAGCTCGCGAGCGGCCGCTTCGAGCGGTTGCTGCCCGACGCGCGCGCCGCCGCATCACCGCCGGCGCGCCGCCTGCTGCTGGTGAGCGGCAAGCTCTTCTTCGAGCTCGACGCGGAGCGCACGAAGCGCGGCGCGCACGACGTCGCGATCGTCCGCCTCGAGCAGGCCTATCCGCTGGCCGATGCGGCGCTGACCGCGGCGCTCGCTGCCAGCGCGGGACCGTCGGCGCGCGGCGCCCCACTCGCGCCCGTCCTCTTCGTGCAGGACGAGCCGGAGAACATGGGGCTCTGGCCGTGGTTGCGCCGCCGTTTCGGCGAGCGCCTCCCCGACGGCCGCGCGCTCGCTTGCGTCAGCCGGCCCGCCTCGGCGAGCCCCGCCACCGGCTCGCACTCGAGCCACAAGATCGAGCTGCAGCGGCTGCTCGACGCGGCGTTCGCGGCGGGGTGAGGCGGAGAGGCTGAAGCGGGGGGCGGAAGCGAGGGCGGAGGCGCAGCGGCATGGCGAGCGGCGGGCAGTCGAGCGGAGGGGCGCGGCTCGTCGCGGCCGCGCTGCTGCTCGCGCTGGTTGCGGGGATCGCCTGGCGGTGGATCGACAGCGAGCCGCGGCTCGACGCGATGAAGCATCCAGACGGCGCGGCAGGGGCGACTGCAGACGACGCGACGCGCGACTCCGCCGCGCCGGCGACGGTGGAGCGCACGGCGGCGCCCGCGAACCCGAGCGGCGCCCGCGAGCCGCGCGAGGCGAGCGACACGCCGATCGACCGCGCGCCGATCCGCGAGGAGGGCACCGTCGCCGCGCCGCAACGCGAGCGCATCGAAGTCACCGGCGCCCTGGTCGACGAGCATGCGCGGCCACTCGACGAGCGAGCGCTCTTCGCCGCGGCGGCCGGCACGCTGCCGCGCGTCTGGCTGGTGCAGCGCGGCGAGCGGCTCGCCGAGTTCGGCCGCAACCCCGACGGTTTCCTGCGCACGTCGCTGCTGGCGCCGCCGGATCGCAGCGGGCTCGAGGCGGAGCTCTCGCTCGGCGCGCGGCGCTTCGCGACCTTCCTCGAGGAGTCGCTGAGCACGCCGTTCACGCTGCGCGTCGATCTCTCGGCGCTCGCGGTGGAGGGCTCGGCGGCCACCATCGTCGTGCGCCCGAATCCGCCGCATGACACCGACGATCGCGCGGGCGTCGTCTTGTGGCAGGGCGCGACGCGGCGCGCGCTCTGGCTCGATGAGGCGGGGCGCGCCCGCTTCACGGCGCTCGACGCGGGGCGCTGGCGCGGCGTCGTGCGCGTGGCGGGCGAGCGGCCGGCCGAGTTCGCGCTCGAACTCGCCGAACGCGACGATCGCGAAGTGCTGGTGCAGCTGCAGCCGGGCTTCCGCATCGTCGGCAGCGCGGCGTGGGACGGGATCGAGGCGTCGCTGCCGCGCGCCGTGGCGAGCGTGACGCGCATCGCTGCGGCGGCGGGCGCGACGGCCGCCGCGGTTGCGAGCGTTGGGGACGAGGCCGAGCCCCCGTTGCTCGACGGCGGCTTCGCGCCGCTCGGGGGCGACGGCAGCTTCGCGCTCGGTCCGTTGCCGGCGGGGGCGTGGCGGCTGCAGATCGTCCGCACCGACGGCGCCATCGCGGTGCTGCACGAGGTGGTGGTGGAGCTCGGCGGTCGCGACGTCGAGCGGCTCGAGCTGCGCATCGCGCCGCAGCGCCCGCCGACCCGCATCGTGCGCTTGCTGCTCGAGTGGCCGGCCGAGGCGCCGCGCGCGCTGAACGAGCAGATCATCGTGCCGCGCCTGCTGCAGGCCACCTTCCGCGGGCCGGGCGACACGGTGGTCGGCCACGGCTTCGCCGATCCGCGCTCGCGCACCCCGCCCGAACTCGAGCTGCCGCAAGGCGCCGTCGCGCTCGAGCTCGAGTGGCGCGACAGCGTGGACGGGCTGCTGCTCGACAGCGGCGTCGCGCCGACTCGCGTCCTCCTGCCGCGCGTCGTGCAGGAGGGGCGCACGCAGGACCTGCGCGTCGAGCTGGCGGCGGCGCCGCGGGATTGAGCGGCCCGCCGGAAACCTCTTCGCTTCGTCCTGCGCCGCTCATGCGCTCCGGCCGCACGATCCGAACCATCCGCTTCGGTCCAGCGTCCGCCGGAGCGTCCGATGAAGTCGCAGATCGCGAGCCATCACCCTGAACGCGGCTGGTCGCCGACGCCGCTGCCAAGCTCGCCCGACGCGAGCCTCGTCCTCGTCTTCGGCGGCTCCGCCTACGTCGATCGGAGCGAGCCGTTCGCGCAGCTGCAGCGCGCCTATCCGGGCGCCGTGCTGGTCGGCTGCTCGACGGCGGGCGAGATCGTCGACGCGCGCATCGAGGACGACACGCTCGCGGTCGCGATCGTCACCTTGGAGCAAGGGCGCGTGCGCGCCGCGCAGCGCTCGATCGCCGGCAGCGGCGACTCGGCGCGCATCGGCGCCGAGCTGGCGCGCGAGCTCCTCGCGCCCGACCTCGCGGCGCTCTTCGTCCTCTCCGACGGCCTCGCGGTGAACGGCAGCGAGCTGGTTGCCGGCATCAACTCGGTCGTCCCGTCGAACGTCGTCGTCACTGGCGGGCTCGCCGGCGACGGCAGCCGCTTCGCGCGCACCTGGGTGCTTCACGACGGGAGCCCGCGGACCGGCGTGCTCTCGGCCGTCGGCTTCTACGGCTCGTCGGTGCGCGTCGGCCACGGATCGAAGGGGGGCTTCGACCTCTTCGGCCCCGAGCGGCGCATCACGCGCTCGACCGGCAACGTCCTCTACGAGATCGACGGCAAGCCGGCGCTCGCGCTCTACAAGGAGTACCTCGGCGAGCGCGCCGCCGGCCTCCCCGCGACGGGGCTCCTCTTCCCGATCGCGCTGCGCGCCTCGAGCGGCGCGGAGAAGTCGCTGGTGCGCACGATCCTCGCCGTCGACGAGGCGACGCAGTCGATGACCTTCGCCGGCGACGTGCCGACCGGTGCGACCGTGCAGCTGATGCGCGCCAACTTCGACCGGCTGGTCGGCGGCGCCATCGAGGCGGCCGAGCAGGTCGAGACGCCCGACGCGCCGCGCGGCGACACTCTCTCGATCGCCATCAGCTGCGTCGGCCGCCGCCTCGTGCTGGGCGAACGGGCCGAGGAAGAGGTCGAGGGAACGCTGCAGGCGCTGCGCCCCGGGACGCGGCAGATCGGCTTCTACTCGTACGGCGAGCTCTCGCCGTACGCCGATGGTTCGTGCGACCTGCACAACCAGACGATGACGCTCACCACGCTGAGCGAGGCGTGACGCTCCGCTCGTGACCGACCTCCACCCGCTCCTGCTCCGCCAGCTGAAGCGCGTCGGCCTCGCCGACTTGGCCGCGCCGCCGACCGCCGCGGCCTTCGCGGAACTGCTGCAACGCATCTCGCGCACCTACTCCGACGCCGACTCGGAGCGCTACACGATGGAGCGCTCGCAGGCGATCGCGTCGCGCGAGATGGCGGGGCTCTACGAGCAGCTGCGCGCCACCTCCGAGTCGTCGCTGGCCGAGGAGAAGGAGCGGCTGCAGGCGGTGATGTCCGCGATCGGCGACGGTCTCGTGGTGCTGGATGCCGAGGGCGCCGCGCGCTTCATGAATCCCGCGGCGGTGGCGCTGCTCGGCGGCAACGCCGAGGAGTTCGGTTGCAAGGCGCTGTTCGACTGCCTCGAGGCGGAGGGGAGCGGCGGCGAGCCGCTGGCGGCGGCGGCGCGCGCCGGCCGCGGGCTGCGCAGCGACGACAAGCGCTTCCGGCGGCGCGGCGGCGGTGACTTCCCGGCCTCGTGCGTCCTCGCACCGGTGGTGTCGCAGGGCGAGCGGCGTGGCGCCGTGCTGGTCTTCCGCGACATCTCCGCCAGCAAGGCGATGGTGGCGGAGCTCGAGGGCGCCAAGGCGAACGCCGAGGCGGCCAACCGCGCGAAGAGCGAGTTCCTCGCGGTGATGAGCCACGAGATCCGCACGCCGCTGAACGGCGTGATCGGCATGACCGAGCTCCTGGCGGCGACGCCGCTGCAGGACGACCAGCGCGAGTCGGTCGACACCGTGCTCCGCTCGAGCCGCGCGCTGCTCGACATCCTGAACGACATCCTCGACTTCTCGAAGATCGAGGCGGGCAAGCTGCTGCTCGAGGAGCTCGAGTTCGACCCGCGCCGCCACGCCGAGGAGACGCTCGAGCTGGTGGCGGAGCGGGCGCAGAAGAAGGGGCTCGAGCTCGTCCTCGAGATCGAGCGCGACGTGCCGGCGCTGCTGCGCGGCGACCCGGGCCGCCTGCGCCAGATCGTGCTGAACCTGCTGGCCAACGCCGTCAAGTTCACGATGCTCGGCGAGGTGCGCCTGCAGGTCGGCTGCCGGCGCGACGCCGAGGGGCGGGCGCGCCTGCGCTACGCCGTGGTCGACAGCGGCATCGGCATCGGCGAGGCGGCGCAGAAGAAGCTCTTCAGCCCCTTCACGCAGGCCGACTCGTCGATGACGCGCCGCTTCGGCGGCACCGGTCTCGGCCTCGCCATCTCGCGACGCCTCGTCGAGGCGATGGGGGGCGCGATCGGCTTCGAGAGCGAGATCGGCGTCGGCAGCACCTTCTGGGTCGAGCTGCCGCAGCGTGGTGCCGTCGCGGCGGCGGTGCTGCCGCAGCGCGAGGCGCGCGTGCTGCTCGTCGCCCGGCGCGGCGCGACGCGCGCGAGCCTCGCCGAGCAGCTCGCGGTGCTCGGCTTCCCGGTCGTCGCGGTGGCCGACGAGGCGGCGGCGCTGCGCGAGCTGCGCGGTCCGCAGCGTCCCGCCTTCGCCCTGATCGACGGCACGCTCGACCTGCCGCAGGCGCTGCAGAGCTGCCGCCACCTCGCCACCGAACTCGGCGACGCGCTGCCGCGGCTCCACCTGATCGTGCCGCGCGCGACGCCGCCCGCGCCCGCGCTCCTGGCCGAGGCGCGCACCGCATCGACGCTGATGGCGCCGGTGCGCCGCGAGCTGCTGCGCCGACTCGGCGAGACGGCGGTGCTGGCCACCGCCCCGGCCGCGACGCCGGCCGTGGCGCCGAGCACGTCCGCGCCGCAGCCGCCGCCCGCCGCGACAGCGCTGCCCGCGCCGGCTGCACCCGCCGCCGCATCGGCCGCTCCCGCGCCGGTCGCGCCCACGACGCAGTTCCCCCCGCACCTGCGACTGCTGCTGGTCGAGGACCAGCCGCTGAACCAGCTGGTCGCCAAGAAGATGCTGGCGCGACTCGGCCTCACGCCGACCGTCGCCGGCAATGGCCGCCTCGGCCTCGAAGCGGTCCGCGCGCAGCCGTTCGACCTCGTGCTGATGGACTGCCAGATGCCGGAGATGGACGGCTTCGAGGCGACCCGCGCCATCCGCGAGCTGCCAGCTCCGGCCGGTCGCGTGCCGATCGTGGCGATGACGGCCAACGCGATGCAGGGCGATCGCGAGCGCTGCCTCGCCGCCGGCATGGACGACTTCGTCACGAAGCCGATCGACCTCGTCGTCCTCGAGAAGGTGCTCGCCAAGTGGCTCGCGCCGACGCTCGCGCGGCTCTCCGCGCCGTCGCCCACCTGACGCCGCCCAGCGCGTGACGTCGCACGCGAGGCCGCGCGCCGCGCCGCACCGCCGCTCGCTACTCTCGCGCCCGGCTTTCCGGCGCGCCCGCTCGCGGCGTTGCCGTCAGCTGCAGGGGATGCCGCGGATGAGCGTCGAACTCAAGGTGCCGAGCGTCGGCGAGTCGGTGACCGAGGTGCAGGTCGGCGGCTGGCTGGTGCAGCCGGGCCAGCGCGTCGAGCGCGACCAGGTCGTGGTGGTGATCGAGACCGACAAGGCGACCGTCGAGATCCCGGCGCCGGTCGCCGGCGTCATCACGCAGATCGCCAAGACCTCGGGCATGAAGGTGCGCGTCGGCGAAGTGCTCGGCGTGATGGAGGAGAGCGGCACGAGCGGCGGCGCGGCCAGCGCGAGCGGTGGTGCCGGCAGCGCGGCGACCGGCGCGACGAGCGGCGCCGCCCCCTCTTCTGCCGCCGCGAGCGGCAAGGTGATGCCGGCCGCCGCGCGCGTGCTGGCCGATGCTGGCCTCGCGGCGAGCAGCGCGACCGCAACCGGACCGGGCGGCCGCCTGCTGAAGGAGGACGCGTTGCGGGCGGTCGAGGCGAAGGGGGCCGCTGCCGCAAAGGGGGGCGCGCCCGCGGCAACCGTCGCTTCACCTGCTGTGGTGCCGGCCACCGTCGCGTCGCCCGGCGCGCGCGCCACCGAGACGGTCGCGATGTCGCCGCTGCGCCGCACGATCGCGCGCCGGCTGGTCGAGGCGCAGGCGACGGCCGCGCTGCTCACCACCTTCAACGAGATCGACATGGGCGAGGTGCAGCGGCTGCGCCAGCTCCATGGCGAGGCGTTCCTCGCGAAGCACGGCGTGAAGCTCGGCCTGATGTCCTTCTTCGTGAAGGCGGTGGTCGAGGCAGTCGCGGCGGTCCCGGCGCTGAACGCGCAGATCCGCGCGGGCGCCAGCGGCGACGAGATCGTCTACCACCACTACTGCGACCTCGGCGTCGCGGTGGGCGGCGGCAAGGGGCTCGTCGTGCCGGTGATCCGCGATGCGGAGCGCCTCTCCTTCGCCGACGTCGAGCGGACCATCGCCGACTTCGGCAAGCGGGCGCAGGCGAACCAGCTGGCGCTCGAGGAGCTGTCGGGCGGCACCTTCACCCTCAGCAACGGCGGCATCTACGGCTCGCTCCTCTCCACGCCGATCGTCAATCCGCCGCAGTCGGGCGTGCTCGGGCTGCACGCGATCCAGGAGCGGCCGGTGGCGCGCGACGGCCAAGTGGTGATCCGGCCGATGATGTACGTCGCGCTCACCTACGACCACCGCATCGTCGACGGCCGCGAAGCGGTCACCTTCCTGAAGCGCGTGAAGGAGTGCATCGAGTCGCCGGCGCGCATCCTGCTGGATGCGTGAACGCTGATTCGCGGTCGCTCGATCGTCGGAATGCCACCGGAGCCTCTGCTCGCCATGGACCCCCTCGACCTCCTCGTGATCGGTGCCGGCCCCGGCGGCTACGTCGCGGCGATCCGTGCGGCGCAGCTCGGCCTCAAGGTGGCCGTGGTGGAGAAGGAGGCGGCGCTCGGCGGGACCTGCCTGCGGGTCGGCTGCATCCCGAGCAAGGCGCTGCTCGAATCGAGCGAGAAGTTCGCCGAGGCGAAGCACGCGCTCGCGGCGCATGGCGTGAAGGTGGCCGGCGTCGAGCTCGACCTCGCGGCGATGCTGGCGCGCAAGGACTCGGTGGTGAAGGGGCTCACCAGCGGCATCGATGCGCTGCTGAAGAAGGGGAAGATCGCGCGCCACCACGGCACCGGCCGCTTCGTCGCGGCGGGGCAAGAGGGCGTGCGCGTCGCGGTGACCGACGCGGCGGGCGCCACGACGGAGCGCTTGGCGAAGCGCGTGCTGATCGCGACGGGCAGCAAGGTTGCCAAGATCCCCGGCCTCGAGGTCGACGGCGAGCGCGTCGTCACCAGCACCGAGGCGCTCTCGTTCAGCAGCGTGCCCAAGCGGCTGATCGTCATCGGCGCGGGCGCGATCGGCCTCGAGATGGGCTCGGTCTGGGCGCGGCTTGGCAGCCAGGTCACGGTGCTCGAGCTGATGGAGCGGATCTTGCCGGGGATGGACGGCGAGATCGCCGCCGACGCCAAGAAGATCCTCGAGCGGCAGGGCCTTGCGTTCCGCCTCGGCGTCAAGGTGAAGCGCGCCGCGCGCGATCCGCAGAACGGCGCGGAAGCGATCGTCGAGCTGGCGGGCACCGACGGCGCCGCGGGCGAGGTGTTGCGCGCCGAGCGCGTGCTGGTGGCGATCGGCCGCGCGCCGTGCACCGACGGGCTCGGGCTCGAAGGCGTGGGCGTGAAGCTCGATCCGCGCGGGCGCGTCCTCATCGACGATCGCTTCGCCACCAACGTGGCCGGGATCTTCGCGATCGGCGACGTCGTGCGCGGGCCGATGCTGGCCCACAAGGCCGAGGAGGAAGGCGTCGCCTGCGCCGAGTTCCTCGCGGGCGGCCACGGCCACGTCGACTACGACACGATCCCCGCCGTCGTCTACACGAACCCCGAGGTCGCCGGCGTCGGCAAGACCGAGGAGGAGCTCACCGCGGCGAAGGTGCCGTTCAAGAAGGGGGTCTTCCAGTTCCGCGGCAACGGCCGCGCGCGCGCCGCCAACACGATCGAGGGGCGCGTCAAGGTGCTGGCCCACGCGGAGAGCGATCGCCTGCTCGGCGTCCACATCTTCGGCCCGCACGCGAGCGAGCTGATCGCCGAGGCGGCGGTCGCGATCAACTTCCACGCCAGCGCCGAGGACCTCGCCCGTTGCTGCCACGCCCACCCGACCCTCTCCGAGGCGATCAAGGAGGCGGCCATGGCCGTCGATCGCCGCGCGATCCACGCGTAGCGCGTTGCGACAGTCGGAGCGACCGATGGCGACTTCGAGCGGGATCGGGCGGGCAGTTTGGCTGGCGAGCGGCGGCCTCGGCTTGGCGGTGGCGGGGTTCGTGGCGGGTCGGCTGTCGATGTCATCCGCCCGTCTCGGCGCACCCGTCACTCTCGGCGCTCAGCAGCAGGCCGACGAGGCCATGCCGCCTCCGGCAGCGCCTGCGACCGTTGAGTCGGACGATCTCGTGCTGGCCGGCGTGACGCGCGACGCGGTGGTCGCGCCCCCGATGGTCGAGCCCGCGGCAGAGGAGTCTCAGCCCTCGGTCGCGCTCGATGCGGTGACGCTCCAGTTGCGCGAGTTTGAGCGCCGCAGCGCGGTTCGCGAGTTCGCTGAGCTGGTGATTCCCAATCCGATCACGAACCGGTCCGGCTCGAAACCTCCTGCGGACGAACCGCAGCTCACGGCGGGCGAAGTCGCCGCCATCGAAGCGGTGCTGGAAGAGTCCCGCACTCGGTTCGAGGATTGCCACGTCGAGTGGCAGAACTTGGTCGACGAGCTGTTCGCGGAGAAGGAAAAGTTGAGGAACGAGCGCCCCGTGAGCGCCGCTCATGGCGCAGTCGAACGCTCTCGAGTTGAGGACCCGACTCAGCGCCTGGTATCGAAGTACGTCTCCAACCGTGACGGGACGTACGAGCTTCACATTCAGCGCGGCGACTCGGCGAGGCTCGACGAACTCCGCGACTTGGAGGAGCAGATCCGGAGCGACGCTCGTCGACGCCTCGCCGACCTGCTTGCGAGCTTCGACCGATGATGACGCCGGCGCTGCTCTGCTCCCTCGTCCTGGTGCAAGAGGCGCCGTCGCCGGCCGCTGCGCCGGCCGCGCCTGCGTCGTCCTCGTTCTCCTTCGTCGATGAAGCCGCAACGCGCGGCGTCACCGGCGTGCTCACCTGCGGCGATCGGGTGAAGCGGCGCTACCTGCTCGAGTGCATCGGCTGCGGATGCGCGCTGTTCGACAAGGACGGGGACGGCGACCTCGATCTCTTCCTGGTCGACGCCGGCACGCTTGCGCCGCCGACCGAGGTGCCCGACGGCGTCGATCCGCTCGATGTCGACTGGAAGCCGAAGAAGGACGGCACGTGCCGCCTCTACGAGAACGACGGCACCGGCCGCTTCACCGACGTCACCGAGAGCTCGGGCGCGGGGCTCCACGTCTGGGGGCAGGGCGTCACCGCCGCCGATCCCGACGGCGACGGCGACCTCGACCTCTACGTCACCTGCTGGGGCCCGAACCGGTTCCTGCGCAACGACGGCAGCGGCAAGTTCGTCGACGCGACGCGCGAGGCGCTGATCGGCGATCCGCACTGGTCGGTGGGCGCCGCCTTCTTCGACGCCGACGGCGACGACGACTTGGACCTCTACGTCGGCAACTACCTCGCGATGGCGGTCGCGCGCGATCCGAAGTGCTGGCGCAAGGTCGACTGCCCCTTCCTCGACGTGCCGGCCGCCTGCGGCCCGAAGGGGATGGTGCCCGAGCCCGACAGCTTCTTCCGCAACCTCGGCGACGGCACCTTCCGCGAGGTGAGCGAGCGCAGCGGCATCCGCGACGGCGAGCCGCGCTACGCGCTGGGCGTCACCGCCTTCGACCACGACCAGGACGGCGACGTCGACGTCTACGTCGGCAACGACTCGCGCGCCAACTCGCTCTGGGACAACGACGGCCGCGGCCGCTTCACCGACCTCGCCGATCTCGCCGGCGTCGCGGTCAGCCGCGACGGCGTCGCGCAGGCGAGCATGGGGGTCGCGTGCGGCGATCTCGACGGCGACGGCCTCTTCGACCTCGCCGTCACCAACTTCTCGCACGACGACAACACCGTCTACCGCAATGAAGGGGGCGGCAGCTTCGTCGACGTCACCGCGCGCTTCCCGTTCGGGCCGAAGGCCTACCTCTCGCTCGGCTGGGGCACCGAGTTCGCCGACTTCGACGACGACGGCGACGTGGACTACTTCGTCGCCAACGGCCACGTCTATCCCGAGGCCGACGTGCGCGCCCCCGAGCTGACTTGGAAGCAGCAGAACCGCGTCTACCAGCAGGAGCGGCGCACGCTGCTCGACGTGACCGACGAGGCGGGCAGCGGGATGCAGCGGCGCGCGTCGTTCCGCGGCGCGGCGTTCGGCGACCTCGATGGCGATCGCGACCTCGACGTCGTCGTGATGGCGATGGACGAAGCGCCGAGCGTGCTGATCAACCAGGGCGACGGCCAGGAGGCGCTGCTGCTCGAGTTGCGCCAGCCGAGCGGCATGAACCGCTTCGCCGTTGGCGCACGCGCGGTCGCCGAGGTGGGCGGTCGCAAGCTCGCGCGGCAGGTGCGCGCCGGCGGCAGCTTCGGCTGCAGCAGCGACCTGCGGCTCCACTTCGGGCTGCGCGGTGCAGCGGCGATCGACGCGCTGACGGTGACCTGGCCCGACGGCACGACGCAGCGGTTCGAGAAGGTCGCAGGCGGTCGCACGCTGCGGCTCGAGAAGGGGGGCGAGCTGGTCGAGGTGGCGAAGCCGAGTGGCGCGGCGTCCGGCGCGGCGCCCGCAGGAGGCGCTCGATGAGCGCGGCGGCACGGCTGGCGTGGCTCGCATTGGCGTCGCTTGCGAGTACGTCGCTCGCGAGTGCATCGCCCGCTGGCGCGCTCGCGCAAGAGACGCCGCCGGCGCCGCCCGTGGTTCCCCCAGAGCCCCCGCCCGCGGCGCGCCCCGACAACGCCGCGCTCTTCGCGAAGTGGGAGGCGGCGCAGAAGCGCCACCTCGCCGGCGAGCTCGAGGCGGCGCGCGCGGCGATGGCCGAGGTGCTCGCCGCCGATCCGGGCAACTACGACCTCGCCAAGTCGATGGCGCGCTGGCTCGCCGAAGTGCGCTCCGATTTCGTCGGCGCCGAGCCGTTCGTGCGGCGCGCGGCGGAGTTGAAGCCCGAAGCGATCGACACGCTCCACCTGCTCGGCTCGACGCTGACGATGTGCGGCAAGGCGAACGAGGCGGAGGCGACCTTCCGCGCCACCTGCGAGCGCGTGCCGGGCGACGCGAAGCTCTGGTTCGGGCTCGGCGTCGCGTGCGGGCAGCAGCGCAAGTACCTCGAGGCACGCGCCGCCTACGACCGCGCGTTGGCGCTCGAGCCGGAGAACGGGCTCACCCTCTTCTCGTCGGGCGAGAACCACGCGAACCTGCGCGACTACGCGGCTGCCGAGCGGGCGTTCGCGGCGTCGGCGAAGCTGAAGGGGCATGACGACGCGCTCTGGCGGCTCGGCGACGTGCTGGCGCGGCAGGGGAAGGACGAGGCGGCGGAGAAGGTGCTGCGCCAAGCGCTGCCGCACGGTTCGAAGCTGGCGCGCTTCCAGGCCGCGTTGCAGCTCGGGATGTTCCTGGTCGAGCGCGACCGTTCCGCCGAAGCGCTGCCGCTCCTGATCCAGGCGACCGACGAGCGCCCGACCAGCCGCGAAGCGTGGCGCTGGCTCGCCCGCGCGCAGCGTGCGCAGGGCAAGCGCGACGCCGCCGCCCGCTCGATGGCGCGCGCGCAGGAGCTGCGCGCCGAAGAGGACCGCCTCGAGGAGGAGCTGCTACTGGGACTGATCCGGGCGCAGCTCGAGGGGGGCGGGAGGTAGGGGCTCGCGGTTCGATGTCGCACATCGGTCCGTTGGCCCTGGTCGTTTCGATCGCCCCCCGATGCCGGTAACGGCGCGCCCCGTCGCGCCATGGGATTCCTGCCGACGAGACGCGGCGACGACGTTCGCGCGTCTCGAGAGGGATCGTGTCGCGCGGAGCTGAAGCGTCACTCGAGTGGCCCGGCGTCGGCGCGCGATCCCGTTCCGGCGGCGGGGAGATCGAGCATGGGAATCGGGGATCGACGGCGGTACGCGCTGCGCTGCGCTGCGAGCATGGCTTGCTTGACAGCGGTGAGCGAGGCGCGTGGGCAGGCGGAGATCTTCGAGATCTTCGGCGGCGTGTCGAACATCAACTTCGGTCACGATCTGGCGTCGATCGGCGACCTGGACCTCGATGGTGTGCCCGACTTCATCGTCGGCATTCCCAACGACGATGTGACGGCGCTCGATGCGGGTGCAGTGGAGGTTCTCTCTGGGGCGAATCGGTCGCTGCTCTGGCGGGTGCTGGGGTCATCCACGCTCGGCTACTTCGGTAGAAGTGTCGCGGGACCCGGCGATCTCGACTGTGACGGCTTCGTCGACTTCGTCGTGGCGGCTCCGTACGTGGACTCAAACGGCACCGACGCAGGTGCGATTACCGCATACTCGGGGTTGAACGCGCGAACGCTCTGGGTCGCGAATGGCTCCGGCAGCTTCCAGTACCTTGGGTACTCAATGGTGGCGATCGGCGACTTCAACGGCGATGGCGTCAACGACCTCGCGGCTGGCGCGCCGTGGCGTGATTCGACCGGCAAGACCGACCACGGAGCCGTCGAGGTCCGTTCAGGGCGCGACGGTGCTCTGCTCACGACGTTTACCGGAACGACCGCGTTTGGACTCTTCGGCATCGCGGTCGACGAATGCGCCGACGTCAATGCTGATGGCGTGATGGACTTCATCATCGGAGAACAGGCGCTGAACCGGGCGCATCTCGTTTCTGGCGCTGACGGGTCGATTCTGCGCACAATCAACGCTCCGAACGGTGGCACTTTCGGCGCCGTCGTGGCCAATGTCGGAGACTGGTCGCTCGACGGCTTGGATGACGTCGCCATCGGGTCGCCGGCCGAAGGCAACGGCTACGCCCGGATTTACGACAGCTCCAATGGACTCCTCGTGACGACCGTCGTCGGAAAGTCGGGAGGTTCGCGACTTGGGGCGGCGATGCGCTGTCGCGATTTCAGCGCGGACGGGTCACCTGACCTGCTGGTCTCTGCGCCGTTCGATTCGCGGATTCCTGGAACGTTCGGCTCGGTCGAGCTGGTTTCGGGTCGCACGTTCCGCAGGCTCTACACGTGGCAAGCGAAGGCGAACGACGACGACTTCGGCTTCGCCCTTGCCACCTCTGATGACATGAACGGCGACGACGCGCCCGACTTCCTGGCAAGCAGTCCGCTCCATGACCGCCCGGCGCTCAACAACAACGGCGCCGTCCGCGCCTACACGACCGGCCGGCTCTATCTCGAGATCCTCCCGCGCTCGTTCACGCCGGGCAACACGATCGCGCTGCAGGTCGGCGAGGGGAAGCTCGGCGATCTCTGGATGATCGCGGTGACGGAGC
>JAEUIC010000028.1 GCA_016795285.1 Planctomycetota bacterium
CCCTCGAGCATGCGCGGCTCGCGCACGCGGAAGACCATGCGCATCGGCGGCATGTCGAGCGCCTTGATCTCGCCGTGGCGGATCTCGATACGGCCGGCCGCCTTGTCGATCTTCGTCACCTCGCCGCCGACGTACCACGCCGGGGTCTGGACGCCGGCGAGGAGCGGGCGCACCCGCGCGAACAGGCGCTCGCCCGAGAGGGGCGGCGGGGAGGTCGTGGAGAAGTGCATCGTCGTATGGTAGCCGTGTCGTCGGCGCCGCTGGCTGACGCGCGAACGCGCGCCGCCCTCGCGCGCTCGACGGGGGAGTGGCGGAACTGGCAGACGCGCCGGACTTAAAATCCGGCGGCCTTCACGGGTCGTGCGGGTTCGATCCCCGCCTCCCTCATTCCGGCTCCACCACGCGCGTCCATGGCGGCGCATCGCGCACGATCTTCCGCTCGCCGCCGCCGGGCGCCGCGCCCTGCTCCCTAGCCGCCCCGGGGCGCAGTTGGTAGACCTTGCGGCCCTTTTCCATCCGGCCCGGCAGCAGCGCGCTCGCGCGGCGCCAGGGGCCGCGTCCCTCGGACTCAATCGAAGCCCATGAGCCACGCCAACGCGAAGGACCCCTGGCAGGAGATGCTGAAGCGCTTCAACGAAGCGGCGCGGCGCCTCAGTCTCGACGAGAACGTCTGGAAGATCCTGAGCGAGCCCGACCTCGAGTTGAAGGTCTCCGTCCCGGTCGTCATGGACAACGGGAAGGTCGAGGTCTTCACCGGCTACCGCGTGCAGCACAGCCGCGCGATGGGCCCGTGCAAGGGCGGCATCCGGTACGACATCAACGTGAACCTCGCCGAGGTGAAGGCGCTCGCGGCGTGGATGACCTGGAAGTGCTCGGTCGTCAACCTGCCCTTCGGCGGTGGCAAGGGCGGCGTCATCGTCGACCCGAGCAAGCTCTCGATGCGCGAGCTCGAGATGCTGACCCGTCGCTACACGGCCGCGATCGCCGACATCATCGGCCCGGATCGCGACGTCCCGGCGCCCGACGTCGGCACCAACGACAAGGTGATGGCGTGGGTGCTCGACACCTATTCGATGCGCAAGGGCGAGAACTGCTCGGCGGTCGTGACAGGGAAGCCGCTGCTGCTCGGCGGTTCGCGCGGCCGCGCCGACGCCACTGGTCGCGGCGTCTTCGACATCCTGCAGCACGCCGCCAACCGCTTCCGCGTCGACCTGCGCAGCGCGCGCGTCGTCGTGCAGGGCTTCGGCAACGTCGGCGCCACCTCGGCGCGCTACTTCCACGAGGCCGGCATCAAGGTGGTCGGCATCAGCGACGTGCGCGGCGCCGTCTACAACGCCAACGGCATCGACATCACCAAGCTGCGCGAGTGGGTGGCGAAGAACAAGTTCGTGGTCGGCTACCCCGACGCCCAGGCGATCGACCCGAAGGACCTGCTCACCCTGCCGTGCGACGTGCTGGTGCCGGCGGCGGTCGAGAACCAGATCACCGAAGAGAACGCCGGGAAGATCCAGGCCAAGCTGATCATCGAGGGCGCGAACGGCCCGACCACCGACGAAGCCGACAAGATCCTCGAGGCGAAGGGGGTGCAGGTCGTCCCCGACATCCTCGCCAACGCGGGCGGCGTCACGGTCTCCTACTTCGAGTGGGTGCAGGACCGCATGGGCTTCTTCTGGCCCGAGGCGGAGGTGAACCAGCGCCTCGACGAGGTGATGCACCGTTCGTTCCAGGAGGTCGCCGACATGGCGGCGAAGAACAAGACTTCGCTGCGCATCGGCGCCTACATGCTCTCGGTCGACCGCGTCGCGCAGGTCTACAAGCTGCGCGGCATCTACGCCTGACCGAGCCCGCGACCTCGCAACCGCGGGAATCGCAGTCCCTGATGGAGTCCGGGCCGGCCCGAGGACGGTATCCCCGCCCTCGGGCCGCCCGTTTGGATACGAGATGAGCCAGGCAAGAATCCGCAACATCGCGATCATCGCCCACGTCGACCACGGCAAGACCACGCTCGTCGACCGGCTGCTGCAGTCGGCCGGCGCGTTCAAGGTCAGGAAGGGCGGGCCGACCGAGCGCCTCCTCGACAGCAACGACCAGGAGCGCGAGCGCGGCATCACGATCCTCGCCAAGAACACCGCCATCCAGTGGGGCGGGACGAAGATCAACATCATCGATACGCCCGGCCACTCCGACTTCGGCGGCGAGGTCGAGCGCGTGCTGTCGATGGCCGACGGCTGCCTCCTGCTGGTCGACGCGGCCGAGGGGCCGATGCCGCAGACGCGCTTCGTGCTGAAGAAGGCGCTCGAGAAGAAGCTGAAGCCGATCGTCGTCATCAACAAGATCGACCGGCCCGACCAGCGCTGCCGCAAGGTGCTCGACGAGGTCTTCGACCTCTTCTGCGAGCTGACGCAGGACGACGCGCTGCTCGACTTCCCGGTGATCTGGGCCTCGGGGCGCGGCGGCTTCGCGCGCAACGAGCCGGACGACGGGAACATGGACATGACCCCGCTGTTCCAGAAGATCCTCGAGCGCATCCCGCCGCCGGCCGCGCGCGACGACGAGCCGCCGCTCTTCCAGGTGACGCTGATCGACCACAGCGAGTACGTCGGCCGCATCGGCGTCGGCCGGGTCCACTCCGGCAACCTCGAGGTGAACCAGCCGATCGCGATCGTGAAGCGCGACGGCCGCGTGATCCGCTCGCGCATCCAGGAGCTGTTCAGCTTCGAGAGCATGGAGCGCGTGCGCGCCGATCGCGTCCAGTGCGGCGACATCTGCGCGGTGGTCGCTTCCGAGCACGACCTCGAGATCTCCGACACGATCTCCGATCCCGCCGCGCCCCAGTCGCTCCCCGCCATCGCGGTGGAGGAGCCGACCATGTCGATGGTCCTCTACGTGAACGACTCGCCCTTCGCCGGCCGCGAAGGGACGTTCGTCACGTCGCGCCACCTGCGCGAGCGGCTCGAGAAGGAGCTGCGCAGCAACGTCGCGCTGCGCGTCGAGCGCGGCGAGGCGGGCGAGAGCTGGCGCATCGCCGGCCGCGGCGTGCTCCACCTCGGCGTCTTCCTCGAGACGATGCGCCGCGAGGGCTACGAGTTCGCGGTCGGCAAGCCGCGCGTGATCACCAAGGAGATCGACGGCCAGAAGAACGAGCCGATCGAGCTCCTGATCGTCGACGTGCGCACCCCGTGGGCCGGCAAGGTGATCGAGCTGGTCGGCAGCCGTCGCGGCGAGGTGCAGGTGATGGAGGCGGTCGGCGAGAGCACCCACCTCGAGATCGCGATCCCGGCGCGCGGCATCGTCGGCCTGCGCACGAAGCTCCTCTCGGCCACGACCGGCGAGGCGGTGCTGCACACCAGCTTCCTCGGCTACCAGCCGTGGAAGGGGCCGATCGGCGAGCGGCAGGGCGGCGTCCAGGTCGCCGTCGAGGCCGGCAAGGTGGCCGACTACTCGCTCGATGCGCTGCAGGACCGCGGCGACTTCTTCGTCGAGAACGGCGACGAGGTCTACGTCGGCCAGATCGTCGGCGAGCACTGCCGCGGCGTCGACATCGTGGTCAACTGCTGCAAGTCGAAGAAGCTGTCGAACATGCGCTCGTCGGGCGCCGACCGCAAGCTCGTGGTCGCGCCGCCGAAGCGCCTGTCGCTCGAGGAGTGCCTTGAGTACATCGCCGAGGACGAGTTGGTCGAGGTGACGCCGAAGTCGCTGCGCATGCGCAAGATCCTCCTCGACGAGAAGGAGCGCAAGCGCGCCCGCACTTCCGCCGAGATGCAGGCGGGCGGCTGAGAGAAGGTCGGAGCAGAGGCTGGACGATCTCCGCGGTCGGCGGCGCGAGCGCGCGTCGCCGACCGCGGGCGTTCCGCCGCTGCACCTCGGCTCAGCGCCCTCCCGGCGCGTCCGGTCCGAGGCAGTGGTCCATCGCGGCCAGCGCGTAGCTCGTCGCGAGGACCGGGAACTCCTCCATCCAGCGGCTCGACTTGCCGTTGGTCCAGAAGCCCTCCTGAAACGAGATCGAGAGCAGCTTGGTCAGCAGCTCGTCGCGCCAGCGATGCTCCTTCCCGTCGGGGGTCTTCAGCACCTCGAGGCCGCTCGCGTCGAGCGCCTTCGCCATCGTGAACCAGTAGTAGAAGAGCCCCTGGTACTCGGCGCCCTGTGCGCTCGCCGGATCGAAGCCGGGATTGACCTCGACCGTCCAGTTCTTGGCGATCCAGCCGAGCGCCGCTTGCACGCGCGCATCGTCGCGCGGCAGCCCGGCGAAGAGGTAGCACTTGAGCAGCGCGTAGGTCATCGAGCCGTAGCTGCGCGTGGTGAAGGTGCCGTCGCCGTTGTCGACCAGTCCCGCCTTGCTCTCGCCCGGGTGGTAGCCGGCGCCGCCATCGTTGCCGGCGACCACGACGCGGCCGTCGGTGCGCTCGATTGCGACCGGATTCGCCTCGATGCTGTTCTGGCAGCGTTGCAGGAAGAGGATCGCGCGCTGCATCGCCGCGTCGTCGGCCGGCACGCCCGCCGCCTTCATCCCCTCGAGACCGAACTGCGTGTTCGAGAGGTCGGGGCGCAGCTCGTTGCCGTAGCCGATCCCGCCGTACCCCCAATCCTGCGCGCGGTCGTACCCTTCGCCTTCGTCGCGCTGCACCACCTTGAGGAAGAGCGCGCCCCGTTCGAGCGCCGCGCGGTCGCCCGGCCGCCCGCCCTCGGCGAGCGCCATCAGGGCCGCGGAGGTGGTGTAGACCGCAAGCCCGCCCGAGTGGATCGAGCCGTTCTCTTTCTGCAGAGACACGAGGTAGTCGAGCCCGGCGTCGGCCCACTTCGGCGGCGCCTGCCCGAGCCGCTTCGAGGTGCGCAGCACCGACGCCAGAGCGAGCGCCGTGATCCCGCCATCCTCGCGCCCCATGAAGCCGAACTTGCCGTCCTTCTGCTGCGCGTCGAGGTAGGCGAGCGCGCTGGTCGCCGCCTCGCGCCAGCTCGCCTTCAGGTCGCTGCCGACCGCGCGCGGGGTGCCCTTCGGCGCTGGGGGCGCGCCGCCGCCGCTCGCCCCCGCGCTGCCCTTCGGCGCGTGCTCGACGCAGATCGTCAACGCGCGCAGCGCCGCGGCGAGGTCGCGCGGCGCGAGCTCCTCGAAGCCGGCCGGCGCGTGCGTCGCGCGCAGCACCATCTGGCCGAGCAGGTCGCTCCAGTGCGCCGGCTCGCCCGCCGTGGTCGAGAGCCGCAGGTCGGGCGCCCGCGTCGCGAGGTCGCGCAGCACCGACGGCGTCACGCGCAGCCAGCGCCGATGCTCCTCGGGCCGAACCGGCGCGCTGAAGAGCTCCTGCGTCATCGGCGCGAGCGCCTGCTCGAGCTTGGTCGGTTCGACCGCGAACGTGAACGTGCGCGTGAACTCGTCCTCCGGGAGCTTCGCTTCGCCCGCCGACCCCTTCGCCGCGGCCCGCCAGCGCGCCAGCCGCTCGCGCGCTGCCGCCGCTTCCGGCTTCTTCGAGCGGGCGAGCGCGTCGTCGAGCCAGCCGGCGTAGGCGAGCTGCTGCTGGACGTCGCACTTCGCGCCGTCGGCGCCGAGCGCCGGCGGGGCGCCATCGGCCCCGACCTGCGCGGTCAGCCACTCGAGCGCCTTGCGGACGAACGGCCCGTCGCCCTCGCCGTAGCGGCGCGGCGACTCGGCGAAGGCGAGCACCGCATCGGCCGTCGCGACGAGGTCGCCGTACGAGCCGTCCGGCGCCTGCCGCCGGGCGAGCTCGGCGAGGCCGTCGTCGATGACGCCCTTCAAGCCGCTCCCTTGGGCGGGGGCCGGTGACGCGGCGCAGAAGAGGGCGGTGAGCGCGAGCGCGGCGCAACGGACGAGGGGACCGAGCAGCATCGGTGGCTCCAGGAGACGAGCGCGGGTCGCCTCCGGATCGGCCCCGGAGCGCGCCGCACGCGGGCCCTTCTAACGCACCGCCGGCCGGTCGGTTGGCCCCGGTCGGCGCGGCCCGGTGGGGCGGCCGGCGGCGGCAGCGCCGTAGACTCCGCGCCGCGATGAACGGACCGCCGCGCCGCGACCTCCTCCTCTTCGCCAACCCGCTCTCGGGACGTGGTCGGAGCCTCCGTGCGGCGCAGCTTGCCGGCGAGTTCGCGACCGCGCGCGGCGCGCGCGCGGAGTTGGTCACCGACCGGGCAGAGCTGGCGGCGCGCCTCGCCGCCGCCGATCCGTTGCCGGAGCTCTGGGTGATCGGGGGCGACGGGACGCTCGCCAGCGCCGTCCACGCCTGCCCGGCGGCCGCTCGCCCGCTGCTGGCGCTGCTGCCGACCGGGACCGGCAACGTGGTCGCTCGCTCGCTCGGCATCCCGCTGTCGTTGCCGCGCGCGCTCGCCGTCGCGTGGGAGGGCGTCGAGCGCCCCTTCGACCTCGGCCACTGCAACGACCGCCTCTTCACCTTCATGGCGAGCGCCGGCCTCGACGCCGAGATCGCCGCCGAGGTGGCGCGTCGGCGGCGCGGCCCGATGCGGCGCAGCGACTGGGTCAAGGCGGCGCTGCGGGCGCAGAGCTACGCCGAGGAGCGGCCGCTGCGCGTGCGCGCCGACGGCGTCGACCTCGGTCGCGTCGCCTTCGCGGCGCTCTTCAACTGCGGCCTCTACGCCGGGTCGTTCCGGGTCTGCCCGCCGGCCCGCTTCGACGACGGCTGGCTCCACTTGCTGGTCCTGCGCGAGCCGCTGCGCCCGCGCTGGCTGCGCGTGGTGGTGGCGGCGGCGCGCGGCCGGATCGACCGGCTGCCCGACGCGCGCCTGCTGGCGGTGCGGCGCGCCGAGCTGCGCGGGGTGACGGCGCTGCAGCTCGACGGCGACCCGGCGCCCGCCGGCGACGTGGTCGTCTCGCTCGACGCGCGGCCGCTGCGGCTGCGCGCGCCGCCGCCGCCCTGAGGTGCTCAGCTGCGGAAGATCACCTTCTCGCGGCCGAACTGCCAGCTGCAGAGCCAGAGCGCGAGCGCGGCCAGCAGCGTCGTCGAACTGAAGATGATCGCGATCTCGGTCCACGGCAGCGCGGCGCCGCCCGCCGTCAGCACCGTCCGCAGCCCGAGCGCCACGTTCATCACCGGCACCCACGCGAACACGGCGTTCAGCTCGATGGTCGGGATCATCGAGAGCATCGCCGGCACGATGATCAGGAACTGCAGCGGCATCATCAGCGACTGCGCCTCCTTCTGCGACTTGGCGTAGAGGGAGAGCGACAGCATCAGCGACGCGAAGGTCGCCGCGAGCGGCGCGATCAGGGCGAGGCAGACGACGACCTGCACCGGCGAGAGCTGGAAGTGGAGCAGCTCGCCGAGCTCCTTGTTGATCAGGCCCGACGTGAAGGTGAACGCCATCGAGCCGGTGGCGAGCAGGCTCGCGACCAGCGCCGCGAGGAAGACCACCGCGAACTTGCCGAGCGCGATCTCGCTGCGCGCCGCGGGGCTCACCAGCAGCGTCTCCAGCGTGAGGCGCTCCTTCTCGCCGGCGCCGAGGTCGGTGGCGGGGTAGAGCGCGCCGATGAAGCTCATCAGGATCAGCAGGTAGGGGAGGATGCCGGCGATCACCTTCAGGACCTGCTTGCTCTTGCCGGCCGTGTCGATGGGGGCGACGTCGATCGGCGCCACGAAGGTCGACGGCAGCTGCTCGCGCGCGAGGCGCGACTCGACGGTGAGCTGGCCGGCCGCCTTCAACGCGGCGGCGAGACGGCGTTGCGCCTCGCCGGAGAGGTCGATGGTCGAGTCGTAGAGCATCTCCACCTTCACCTGGTCGTCGCGCTCCGCGAGCTCGCCGTCGAGCACGCGCGGCACGGCGAGCCACGCCTGGACCTGCCGTTTCGCCACCGACTGCGCGGCGGCCAGCAGCTGCGGATCGCGGCGCACGCGCTCGGGCAGCTCCTCGATCGGCAGCGGCGGGTGGGTGGCGGGCCGCGCTGCGGCTTGTGCCGCGTCGACGAAGTCGATGGTGACGAGCGGGTTGATCAGGTCGGCGACCTGCCGCATCGCCGCCAGCGCTCCCGCGTCGAGCGCACCGGCCGCGCCCGCGCCGCCTCCGGCGCCGCCCCCCGCCTGCTTCACCGCCTCCTGCGCGGCGCCGGTGAAGGCGGCCTTGAACTCGGCGTAGCGCGCGTGGTTGCGCACCGCCGAGTCGCTCGCGGCGCGGATCAGCGTCTCGAACGGCGTCGCGCCGAGGTCGCTCGCGATCGCGGCGAGCGGCGCGCGGACCCCCTCGCCGAGCGCGCCGAGCAGCTGCTGGGCCTGCGCATCGAGGGTGGCGAGCCGACCGCGCAGGAAGGCGATGAGGCGATCGCGCGCCTCGGGCTCGGCCTGCACGACCAGGCGCCGCTCCTGCGTCTTCTGCGCCTCGCGCTGCGTCACGCGCGCCATCACGGCGGAGAGGCCGGGCATGAGCAGCGTCGGCAGCGCCACCATGAAGAGCAGCGTCTTGCGGTCGCGGAGGGTGTCGAGCAGCTCCTTGCGGAAGATCGTGCCGACGCGGCGCAGGTTCATTCGGCGGCTCCGAACGCGGCGGGAGGCGGCCGCGCTCGAACGCTTTTCCGTTCGCGGCCGACGGCTCGCGGCCGCAGGATCGACCCCAGGTTGCCGACAAGCGGGCGGCGAATGAAGCACCGACTCTGCGCCGCGCCGGCGCCAGTGGGGAGCGGGATGGCCGACGGGGATCGCAAGGGGCTGCGCGCGCGGATGCTCGAGGTGCTCGGCGTCGCCGCGCAAGGCGGCTCCATCGAGCGCGCCGCGGCGCTGCTGCCGGCACCGGCGCCGGCGCGCCCCGATCGCGCCGTCGAACGGTTCCTCTCCCACGAGCTGCGCCTGCCGCTCGCCACGCTCGCCCGCCTCGGCGCACGCATGGCGCAAGGCGGCGCTGCGGAGCAGCTGGTCGCCTGCGGCCGGGCGCTCGCGCGCGAATGCGAGCGGCTCGACGTGCTGGTCACCAACGCGCTCGAGCTCGGGCTGGTCGGCGAGACGCTCGCGGCGAGCGGCCACGCGGTGCTGGCGGAGGCGGCCGAGAAGGCGATCGCCGGGCAGCGCGCCTGGATCGAGGCGCATCGCATCCGGCTGCGCGTGCTCGACGGCTCGCAGGAGTGCACGGTGCGCGGCGAGCGGGACGACCTGATCGCCGCGCTCTATGCGCTGCTCGGGGATCTCCTCGAGCGCGTGCCCGACGGTGGGCAGCTCGAGCTGCGCTTGCGCGAGGTGCACGGCGTGGCGCGGCTCGACGTGCGCGCGGCCGGGACCTTGCCGGTGGCGGCGCAGCGCCCGCAATGGGAGCGGGCGCGCGGCCTGGTGCAGCGGCTCGGCGGCGAATGCTGGGACGGCGCGGGAGCCGAGGGCGGCTTCGGGGTCGCCTTGCCGAAGAGCGATGGTGCGGTGCCGCTGGCGGTGCGGCGGCGGCGGGTGGTCGCGACGCCGTCCTGACGGCGGGGCGCGCGACCGGGCGGGCGACCGCCCGAGGGGCGCCACCTCAAGCGCACGCGCGCGGGCGGCCGATGTCGCCCGGTGCGACCGTCGCCTCCCGCTCCCGAGGTTCCCCCATGGTCAGTCGTTCCCCCGCTTTCGTGCGGCGCGTGGCGCTGCTCGCCGCGCTCGGCGTGACGGGCGCCACGGCCGGCGTGTTGTGGCCTTCGATCCGCGACGCCGACCGGCGCGCTCGCCAGCTCGCGTTGTCGACCGACCTCTCGGCCTTGCAGCTCGCGGTCGAGGAGTACCAGCGCGACCACGAGGGGCGCCTCCCCGGCAGCGACGGGTTGCTGGTGCGCGCCGAGCTGCTGGTGCAGCAGCTCACCATGCCGACCTCGCCCGACGGTTCGATCCACGAAGGGGGCGGCTGCGGTCCCTACCTGCGCGCCGGCATCCCGCCCAATCCGCTCGACGGCTGCGACGAGGTGCGCGTGGTCACGGTCGGCAGCGTGCCGGCGGCCGACGGCAGCGGCGGCTGGATCTTCCATCCGCCGTCCGGGCGCTTCCACGCCAACACCCGCAGCGACGCGCGCTGACGCCGTCGCGCGCTGACGCCGTCGCCGCGCGCGCTCCGAGTCACCGCACCTCGACGCGCCGCCCGACGATGCGCAGCCGCCCGGCCGCGAAGAGCGCGATCGCCTCCGGATAGGCGAGGCACTCCTGCTCGAAGACGCGCGCGGCGAGCGTGTCGGCCGTGTCCTCGAAGCGGACCGGCACGCAGCGCTGCAGCACGATCGGGCCGCTGTCGTACTGGTCGTCGGCGAAGTGGACCGTGCAGCCCGAGACCTTGGCGCCCGCGGCGAGCACCGCCTCGTGCACGTGGTGGCCATGCATGCCGGGACCGCCGAAGGCGGGCAGCAGCGACGGATGGATGTTGAGCACGCGACCGGCGAAGTCGCGCGGCACGCTCCAGAGCTGCAGGAAGCCGGCCATCGCCGCGAGCTCGGTGCGCCACTCGCGAAGCTGCGCCCCGATCGCCGCGCCGTAGCTCGCCGAGTCGCTGTACGCCTTGCGACGCAGCACGACGGTCGGCACGCCCGCCGCGCGCGCCTTCTCGACGCCGCGCACGTCGCCGCGCGAGCTGATCACGCCGACCACTTCGGCGGCGAGCTCTCCCGAGCGGCAGCGCGCCAGCAGGTGGTCGAAGGTGCGACCGGTCCCGGAGAGGAGGACGGCGAGGCGCAGGCGGCCGCTCATCGAGGGAGCTCCGAGTCGGAGGCGGGGAGCGCGCGCAGCGCGTCGAACAGCTCGGGCAGCAGCGCGGCGAGCCGCGGCAGCAGCGTCGCAGCGCGCGCCGCGAGGAGGCCGGGGTCGGCGATTGGCGTCTCGGCGACCGCGTCGAGCAGCAGGACGATCGGCAGGAAGGCGAGTCCCTGGTGGCGCGCGGCGACCCACTCGGCGGCGCACCCTTCGGCGACCGCGTCGGCACCGAGGCGGCCGGCGGCGGCGAACTCGGCGTCGGTCGCGCCGCTCGGCCCGCGTCGGGTGGCGACGATGGCCGGCGCCGCGCCGCCGTGGCGCGCCACCACCGCCGCGAGCGTCGCCCACTCGCGCCCGCTCGCCGCGCCGCGCAGGTCGGGGTAGCGCGCGCCGAGCGCGGCCGGCTCGAAGTGGCGCAGCGGATCCTCGTCGGAGAGGCGGAGCCAGTCGCGCACCGGCGCGAGCAGCGGCGGGCGGGCCGTTCCGGCGAGCGCCACGCCGGCCAGCAGATGGAGCGTGCCGCGCAGTCCGAGCGCGCCGGCGATCAGCAGCGGCAGCGCCTCCTGCAGCGCCGCCGCGCGCGGCAACTCGTCGCGGGGCGCCCGCAGCTCGACGTCGAGCGCCAGCAGCGGTTCGCCCGCGAGCGGGACGACGCGCGCGAGCAACCGGCCCGCGCCGCGCGGCAGCGCGAGTTCATGGAGCGGCGGCCGCCGGCCGTCGGCGAGCAGGAAGTCGGCGCCGAAGCGCGAGGCGATCGACCAGCGCGGCAGCGGCCCCGGCAGCGCGCGTCGCACCGCCGCCGCCGCGCCGTCGACCAGCTCGCGGAGCGGCTCCATCAGCGCGTCTCCGCGAGCGCCGCGGCGAGGCGCGCGGCCGCGACGTCGAGCGGGAGCCCCGCGACGCAGAAGCGCTTGTGGCGGCTCGCCCCGCCGGCCTTCAGCACGACCGCCGCTCGGCCGACCGCGAGCGCATCGGCCAGCAGCCGCGCGATCGCGGCGTTGGCGGCGCCAGCCTCGGGCGCGGCGGTCGTCTCGATCAGCAGCGTGCCGCCGCGCGCGCCGATCAGCGCCTCGTGTCGGCCGCGCGGTCGCGCGGTGACCGGCACGACCACTCCGTCGCGGCTCTCCACGAGCGCGAGCGGCGGCTCGCTCACTCGCCCTCGATCCACGGCCGCACCGATTGCACCAGCAGCGTCGCGCCGTGGTCCGTGAGCAGCAGCCGCAGCGCCGCCACGCTGGCGGTCCAGCCGACCGTCGAGTCGCGCTCGAAGAAGGGGTCGAGCGCGCGCAGCAGCTCCTGATGGGCGAGCTGCTCTGCGCGCGCCCGCGTGCGCAGCGCGAGGGCCGGCTCGGCGTGGTCGGCGGCGACCTCCTTCAACGCGGCGTCGACGGGATCGGAGAGGAGCGCGGCGGCCGGCGCCGGCAGGCCGCTGCGCGCCTCGTCGCCCCAGCCGACGCGCGGGTCGTAGCGATCGAGCCGTTGCGCGAGCGGGGCGAGCTCCTCGACCCAGCGCAGCACCTCGACCAGCGTCATCGCGTCGGCGAGGTCGAGGCTCTCCTGCGGGGTCATCGGGAGGCGCCCGACGAGGAGCTGACGCAGTCCGTCGGCGCTGGCGAAGTCGTGGAACGGCGCCGTCGTCGATGAGGTCGCGCGTCCGACCTGCGTCCGCAGCTTGAAGAGCCGCTTGTCGCGCTCGCAGCCGGTCAGCTCGCCGCCGCGCTCGCCACCCGGGACGCGCAGCGGCGGGGCGGCGGACAGCCGGCCGCCCTCGAGTTCGCTGAAGAAGCGATCGAGCAGCGCCTGGCCGCGGCGGAACGTCTCGGCGAGCGGTGCGAGGCGCGCCTTCGCCGACTCCGTCTCCATCTCGGCGACCACCTCGTCGATCCGCTGCGCCGCGTCGCCGAAGTCGAGCGCGAGCGCCGCTTGGCGGGTCGGCGCCGCGAGCGCGCGCAGGGCGCGGGCGCTCTCGCGCGCCAGCACGGCGCGCGTCGACTCGTCGGCTCGTTCGGTGAGGTCGCGCCGCCGCGCCTCGAAATGGTCGACGACGGTGCGGCACTCCTCGGCGAGCGCGTCGGGGAGGGTGAGTTCGCCGCTCGGGGAGAAGCGCGCCGCGCCATCGCGGCAGAGGCGCGCCGCCTCGCCGAGGTCGCCCGCGGCCACCGCTGCGTCGATCGCCGCGTCGGCGCGCTGCCGTTCGGCGGCGAGCTTGGCGACCGCCTCGGCGAGCAGCTTCTCGCGCAGCGCCGCAAGCCCGTCGCGCGTGGCGGCATCGCTCTCGCGCGCCGGATCGAGCGCGTGGGCGGCCACCAGCGCGCGCAGCGGGTCGCCCTGCTGCAGCAGCGTCGCCACGCTCTCGCGAGCGCCGGCGAGGCGCGCCTCTCGCTGCGCGATCGCCGCCTCCTCCGCGGCGGCCGCCTGCGCCACCGCGTCGTCGATCTCCTGTGCGCGGGCGCGGGCGCGCTCGCGCTCGGGCACCGTGAGGTAGTCGTACTCGGCGAGCCACGCCGCGAGCGCCTCGCGCAGCGCGCCGCGCTCGCGCGGCTGCTCGTAGAGCTGCAGGTACTTGCGGACCGCCTCGAGCTCGATGCGCCGCTTGTCGACCTCCGACTTCATCTCGAAGATCTTGAGCTTCTGCGCCTGCGCGTCGGAGGGATCGGGCTGGATCACCACGGCCGGCGGTTCGCGCAGCGCGACGATGATGGCGACGGCCACCGCGAGCACCGCGACGGCGATGGCCGCGACGAGCGCCTTGGTGCGGCCCGGCCGGCGCAGCAGCTCGAGCGCCTCGCGCAGCTCCTTGGCGCTCGCGAAGCGCTCGTCGGGGTTCTTTTTCAGCATTCGGTGGACGAGCGCGGCCACCTTCTCGGGCACGTCGGGGTTCTGCTCGCGCAGCGGCTGCGGCTCGTCGCGGACCGCCTTGCGGATGATCTCCTCGGCCGAGGCGCCGGTGAAGACGGTCCGCCCGGCGAGCATCCGGTACATCGTCGCGCCGAGCGAGTAGATGTCGGAGCGGATGTCGATGTCGCGGCGCAGCGCCTGCTCGGGCGAGATGAAGTGGGGGGTGCCGAGGATCGGCTGCCCCTTGGTGTCGGCGCTGCTCTTCAGCGAGAGCGCGAGGCCGAGGTCGGCGACGCGCACGCGGCCGTCCTCGGCGAGCATCAGGTTGTCGGGCTTGATGTCGCGATGGACGATGCCGCGCAGCTCGGCGTACTCGAGCGCCTGCGCCGCCTCGTGGGCGATGCGCAGCGCCTCGGGGACGTCGAGGCGCCCCGCCTCGCGCAAGCGATCCTCGAGGCTGCCGCCGCGCACGTACTCCATCGAGTAGTAGAAGGTGTCGCCTTCCTGCCCGACGTCGTAGACCTGCACGATGTGCGGATGGTTCAGCTGGCCGGCGGCGCGCGCCTCGCGGAAGAACTGCTCGACGAAGCTCTTGTCCTTCACGAGCTCGGGCGAGAGCACCTTGAAGGCGACCTCGCGGTCGAGCGAGATCTGGATCGCGCGGTAGACGGTGCCCATGCCGCCGCGGCCGACGCGCTCGAGCAGCCGGTAGCCGCCGAGCGTCTTCTCCTGCTTCGCCTTGGCGAGGCTCTCGTCGAGGAAGGTCAGCACCGCGTCGCCGAGCTGCAGCTTGTCGCCCGGCTTCAACTCGACCTGCGAGACGCGCTGGTCGTTGAGGAAGATGCCGTTCAGGCTGTCGAGGTCCTTCGCGTAGTAGGCCCCCTTGAACTCCTTCACCCGGCAGTGCTGGCGCGATACGAGGTCGCCGTGCAACACGAGGTCGCACTGCGGGTCGCGCCCGAGCGTGTAGGTGCCGCCCGGCTTCAGCTCGAAGCCGGTTCCCTTGTTCGGGCCGTTCTCGATCAGGAAGGTCGCCACTCGATCAGGACTCCCAAGCTCGGCGGGCGCGAGCGCTGCTGGCGCAGGCGCGGGAAGCTAGCAAGCGTCGTCGTCGCGAAAGAGCGCCGAACCGACGCGGACCAGGGTCGCCCCCTCCTCGATCGCGACCTCGAAGTCGCCCGACATTCCCATCGAGAGGCCGGAGGAGCGGTCCGGAAGCGCGCCGCCGCGCCGCAGCTCGAGCGACAGCTCGCGCAGCGCCGCGAACCAGGGACGCGCGGCCTCGGGCGACTCGGAATAGGGGGCGAGCGCCATCAAGCCACGCAGCTCGAGCGCCGGGGTCGCGACGATCGCCGCGGCGAGCGCGGCCGCGCCGGACGGCGCGCAGCCGTGCTTCTGCGCCTCGCCGGCGATGTTCACCTGGAGCCACACCGGGAGGCGCTGCCCGGTGGGGGCGAGCGCTTCCGCGAGCAGCGGCACCAACGCGGCGCGATCGAGCGCGTGGAACTCCGCCGCGGCGCGCATCGCCGCCTTCACCTTGTTGCTCTGGAGCGGTCCGATCAGGTGCCAGCGCCCCTGCGCGAGCAGCTCCGGCGGTCGCGCCAGCAGCGGCTGCACGCGGTTCTCGGCGAGCTGCCGCAGCCCGAGTTCGAGGGCGGCCGCCACCGTCGCGTCGTCCTGCTGCTTCACGACGGCGAGGAGTTCGACGGCCGCCGCCGGGCGACCCGATCGGCCGGCGGCGGCAGCGATGCGCCTCTGCACGGCGGCGATCCGGCCGGCCAGCGCCTCCCTCGAGCCTTGATTCGTCGGGCGATCCACCGGATCATCCTGCGCCTTCCGCGCCCCCGTTACCCCGTCCCCGTGGCGGGGGTACGAGCGGCGCTCCTCCGCAGTGCTTCTCCACCATATGGCTCCGAGGCTCTCCATGTCACTTGCGCGCCCCGCAGCTCTGGTCCTGCTCGCCCTCGCGTCCGCCTGCGCCTCCGGCCCCGCCGACGGCACGGTCGGCGCCCGTCCGTCGCGCGAGGCGATGACGGCGACGATCGACTCGCTGATCGCCGGCGGCCGCTTCGACAGCGAGCTGTGGCGGCTGAACCTCTCCGAGCGATTCGGCTCGGCCGTCATGGCGAGCCGCCTGACGGTCGACGGCGACCTGCTGCTCGTCGAGGACTCGAACTCCACGATCCACGCCATCGATCGCGCGCAGGGCGCCCACCGCTGGTTCATCGACCTCGACGACCCGACCACGCAGGTCGCGGGCGGCACCGAGTCGACCATCACCTTCGTCGCCACCGATGACGCGACGGCGGTGTCGCGCAGCCGCGGCGCCCGCCTGATGGGCACCGACGCCGCGCCGCGGAGCAGCGAGCACCTCGACTTCTTCCCGTCGGGTCGCGCGGTGGCGGTCGGCGACTCGCTCTACGTCGGTCGCCTCGCGCCGATGTCGCTGCAGGCGATCGACCTCACGGCCGGCCACGCGGGTTGGTCCTACGCGACCTCGAGCCCGGTGATCGACTCGGTGGTCTACGGCGACGGGCCGATCGCGCAGATCCTCTCGCTCACCGAGGACGGGCTGCTCTTCTCGCTGCCGCCGCGCGCGGCCAACGAGAGCGCGTGGGCGCCGAAGGAGAACTGGTACCGCCGCCTCGCGGGCACGCGCGCCGCGACGCCGCTCGCGCTCCTCGGGGACCACCTCGTCTTCGGCGCGGCGAACGGCTTCCTCTACGACGTCGACGCCCGCAACGGCACCGTCCGCTTCAAGGTGGCGCTCGACGGCAGCTTCGGCGGCCAAGAGGCGACGCTGACCAGCGACGCCGCCTACCAGCGCGTGGACGACGGCGTGGTCGCGGTCGAACTCGGCGGCGGCAACGTGCTCTGGACGCTGCCGGGTGCGAAGCGGGTGGTGTCGCGGGTCGGCGAGCGGGTCTACGCGGAGCTCGCGAGCGGCGAGATCGCGGTGGTGGCCGCTGCCACGGGCGCCGAGCTGGCGCGCTTCCCGGTCGCGGGCCTCACGCTCCCGACCATCCAGGGCGGCGGCATGGTGATCGGCAGCGACGGGACCAACGTCTTCGCCCTGAAGTGAGGTCGGCGGCGCGCCCCGCGCGCGTTCCAGCGATGACTCCGCGGCCGCGTCGAGCGATCGACGCGGCCGCTTCCGATTCCGGCCGAGCGCTCACGTCAGCGCGGGCGGGAGCCCGGTGCAGTGGACGAGGACGCCGCACGCGGCGCCGCGCGATCGGCCGTGCAGCAGCTCTTCCGGCGGACGCGGCGGCGGCGAGAGTCCGGGCACCCAGGCGATCGCGCCCGCCTCCAGCACCACGGGCCAGCAGCTGCGCTCGTACCACGGTCGCGCGGCGGCGCGCTCCTGCAGCCGATCGCCCGCTGCGAGGGAGCGCCAGCTCAACCGCGACGCGTCGGCGAACCAGGCGGTCGTGATGGAGTCGCCGGTTCGCAGCGATGGCCGTTGCTCGAGGAGCGGTGGCGTCGCCACGACCAGCTCGAACGCGTAGCGCGCGCCGCGGGGTGTGGTGCGACCGAGCAGCAGCGGAGCGGCGGCGAAGGGAGGCGAGCGGCGCTCCGGGGCGGCGATGCCGAGCGTCCCGCCGGCCCGCGCGAAGTGCAGCGTGTCGAGCGCGAACTCGCCGTGCGGCGCGTCGGCTGCGAGGAAGCGCGCCAGCCCCGCGAGCTCGGCGCCACGGCGGCGCGGCGGGGCGACCCCGAGCGCGGCCGCGCCCGCGTCGAGCAGCGCGGGCAGGAGCGGCGCCGGCCAACGTCGGACGCGCGCGGCATCGAGATGGAGCAGCGCTTCGACGGCGCCGCACGCTGCCGTCGCCAGGAGTGCTTCGGCGGCCGCGTCGATGCGCTGCAGCGCGCGCGCGGCGAGTCCGTGGAGGCGATCGAGGCGCGCGACCAGCGGATCGCCGGCGGCCGCCAGCTCGGGCAGCAGGCGATGGCGCCAGCGGTTGCGCGCGTAGCGGCAGTCGGCGTTGCTGGCGTCCTCGGACCACGCGATGCCGCGCGCGCGCAGTTGCTCGCGCAACGCGGCGGGCTCCGCGTCGAGCAGCGGCCGCCAGAGCCACCGCTCCGCCAGCGGGCGCAACGGCGCCATGCCGCGCAGCGCCGCGAGTCCGCCGCCGCGCGCCAACTGCAGCAGCTGCGTCTCGCGCCGATCGCCGGCGTGGTGGCCGGTCGCGATCAACGGCAGCGCGCGGCGGCGCGCCACGGCGAGCAGCGCGTCGTAGCGAGCGGCGCGTGCCCACGCCTCGTCGCCGATCCGCTCGGGCGGCGGCGTCACGGCGAGCGCCTCGAACGTCGCGCCGAGGCGCGCCGCGAGCGCTGCGACCTGCGCCTCCTCGACGGCGCGCTCGGCAGGCCGCCAGCCGTGGTCGACGCGCACGCAGTGGAGCGGCCCGACCCTTGCATCGGCGAGGCGCAGCGCGAGCGCGGTCGAGTCGGCGCCGGCGGAGCAGGCGACCACCACGCCGCCGGAGCGCGGCGGGATCAGCGGCACCGATTTCCCTCCGGCACCGACGCTGCGGCCCGCGCCGGATTCCACGGGGTGCGGGTACGCTCGCGCCCCTTCCTTGCCGGCGCCGATCGGGCGTCGCCGGCGCACAAGTGACCCTGGAGAAGGCGCGTCATGGCCATTCGGATCGGCATCAACGGCTTCGGTCGCATCGGTCGCAACGTCTTCCGCATCATGTGGTCGCGGCCGCAGGACTTCGAGATCGTCGCCATCAACGACCTGACCGACCCGCAGGGCATGGCGCACCTCCTCAAGTACGACTCGGTGTTCGGCCGCTTCGACGGCACGGTCAGCGCCGCCCCGGGCGAGCTCAAGGTGGACGGCAAGTCGATCAAGGTGATCGCCGAGAAGGACCCCGCCAAGCTGCCGTGGAAGGACTTGAACATCGACTTCGCCATCGAGTCGACCGGCATCTTCACCAGCAAGGCCGACTGCCAGAAGCACCTCGACGCCGGCGCCAAGAAGGTGCTGCTGACCGTCCCGCCGAAGGACGACGTCGACCGGATGGTGGTGATGGGCGTCAACGACGAGCAGCTGCTCGCCACGGACAAGATCATCTCGAACGCCTCCTGCACCACGAACTGCATCGGGCCGGTCGCGAAGGTGCTCCACCAGAAGTTCGGCATCGAGCACGGCTTCATGACGACGGTGCACGCCTACACCAACGACCAGCGCGTCTCCGACCTGATCCACAAGGACCTGCGACGCGCGCGCGCGGCCGCGGTGAACATCATCCCGACCACGACCGGCGCGGCGCGCGCGGTCGGCAAGGTGCTGCCCGAGCTCAAGGGCAAGCTCGACGGCACGTCGCTGCGCGTGCCGGTGCCGGACGGCTCGATCGTCGACCTCGTCGCCGAGCTGAAGAGCGATGCCACCGTCGAGCAGGTGAACGCCGCGTTCAAGGAAGCGGCCGCCGGCGCGATGAAGGGGATCCTCGAGTACACCGAGGACGAGATCGTCTCGAGCGACATCATCGGCAACAGCCACTCGGCGGTCTTCGACGCCAAGTCGACCATGATGCTCGGCAAGCGGAGCGTGAAGGTCTTCGCGTGGTACGACAACGAGTTCGGCTACTCGACGCGCGTCTGCGACCTCGTCAAGCTCGCCGCGTCGAAGAAGTGAGGGCGGGCCGGCCATGCGCTTCCAGCGGATCGACGATCTCGACGTGAAGGGGCGGCGCGTCTTCGTGCGCGTCGATTTCAACGTGCCGCTCGAAGCGCAGGCCGACGGCCGGCAGCGGATCACCGAGGACAGCCGCATCGTGGCGGCGGTGCCGACGATCCGCGAGCTCGTGCAGCGCGGCGCGAAGGTGGTGCTGGCGTCGCATCTCGGCCGGCCGAAGAAGGGGCCGACCGAGGAGCTGCGCCTCGCGCCGTGCGCCGCGCGCCTCGCCGAGCTGCTCGGCAAGCCGGTCGCCGCGCTGAAGCAGTGCATCGGCGCCGAGGTCGACGCGGCGCTGGCGAGGATGCAGCCGGGCGACGTCGTCCTGCTGGAGAACGTCCGCTTCCACCCCGAGGAGGAGGCGGGCGACGCCGCCTTCGCGGCCAAGCTGAAGAACGGCTGCGAGCTCTACGTGAACGACGCGTTCGGGACGGCGCACCGCGCCCACGCCAGCGTCACCGGCGTGGCGGCGCTGCTGCCGGCGAAGGCGCGGGCGGCGGGTCGGCTGATGGAAGCGGAGATGAAGGCGCTCGCGCGCCTGCTTGCCGACATCCAGCGGCCGTTCGTCGCCGTGCTCGGCGGCGCCAAGGTCTCCGACAAGATCAAGGTGGTCGACAACCTGCTCGACAAGGTCGACGCGCTGCTGATCGGCGGCGGCATGGCCTACACCTTCCTCGCCGCGCAGGGGCGCGCCATCGGCTCGAGCAAGTGCGAGAAGGACAAGCTCGACGTCGCGCGCGCGGCGCTCGCCAAGGCGGCGACGAAGAAGGTGCGGATCGTCCTGCCGATCGACCACGTGGCGGCGACAGGCTTCGACGAGAAGCTGCCGGCCGAGGCGGTGGCCGGCGTCGACGTGCCGGAAGGGCGGATGGGACTCGACATCGGGCCGAAGTCGGCCGCGCTCTTCGCCAAGGATCTCGCGGCGGCGAAGACGATCGTCTGGAACGGGCCGCTCGGCGTCTTCGAGTGGAAGGCGTACGAGAACGGCAGCAAGGCGGTCGCCGAGGCGATCGCGGCGGCGACCAAGGCGGGCGCGACCACGGTGGTGGGCGGCGGCGACTCCGTCGCGGTGATCGAGCAGTTCGGCCTGCAGGGGCGCTACAGCCACGTCTCCACCGGCGGCGGCGCCTTCCTCGAGGCGCTCGAAGGAAGCGTGCTGCCGGGCATCCAGGCGCTGCTGCTCGACTGAGCGCGGCGGCGCGCGGGCGGTTCACTCCACCCGGCGGCGAGCGGCGGCGCGCGCTTGCGCGAGCGTCGGCGTCGGCCGCGGGCGCCGCTCGCCATCGACCGAGTGGCGCGTCGTCGCGGGGCTGTCGGCATCGACGGCGCGCCAGCACCAGTGCGCGGCCGGGTAGCTGCCGAGACCGATCCGCGGCGTCCACGCGATGCGCTGGGGCGCGGGACCGTCGGCGATCCACAGTGGCGCCTCCGTGCTGGTGAGGTCGAGCCCGTCGTGCGCGCGGTCGAGCTGCAGCGCCGCGGCGAGGTTGCCCGGCCCGCGCAGCAGCACCGGATCGAGGGCGCCGCTCGCCAGCCGATCGGCGGTGGCGCCGGGCCGCGCGCGCGCGAGCCGGCCGGCGCGCAGCCAGCGGAGCGCCGCGTCTTCCGCCGGCTCGTCCGCGCACGGCTCGGCCGCGCGCAGGAGCACCGCGGCCGCCTCGTCGCGATCGCCCGCCACCACGTTGACGCAGAAGTGGGCGCCGTAGGTGAAGTAGACGTAGAGGCGGCCGGCCGGCCCGAACATCGTCGCGCAGCGCGGCGTCGCGCCGCGGAAGCTGTGGCTCGCGCGATCGATCCGCCCGCCGTACGCCTCGACCTCGACGAGGCGGGCGACGGCGAGGCGCGGCGGGGCGTCGATGCGACGCACCAGGAGCTTGCCGAGCAGCGCGCGCGCCACCGCCAGCACCGGCTGCGCGAAGAAGTCGGCGGGGAGCGGATAGAGTCCGCGCCCGCCATGGCGACGCCGCGCACCTTGCCGATGGGGCTGCACCTTCCCGGTCTCCTCACGATCCTCGGCGAGCATCTCTACTCCGATCCGACCGTCGCCCTGCGCGAGGCGCTGCAGAACGCCCACGACTCGTGCGAGCGGCGCCGCGCCGAGGAGCGACCGGAAGGCTACGCGCCGCGCATCGTCGTGCGCTTCTCGCGGCGCGGCCGCTTCCTCGAGCTCGAGGACGACGGCAGCGGGCTCACCGAGGAGGAGATCGGCGAGTTCCTCGCCACGATCGGCCGCTCCTACACCGGCGAGCTGCGCTCGCGCCTCGAGGTCGGCGAGCAGGCGGAGGTCGCGGCGGCCGAGCAGCTCGTCGGGCAGTTCGGGTTGGGCTTCCTGTCGGCCTTCCTGCTCGCCAAGCGCGTGGTGCTGACCACCCGCTCCTACCGGCCGGGCGCGCCGACGCTGCGCTTCGTCTCGAGCGGCGGGCAGAGCTACGAGCTCGAGCCGGTCGCGACACCGCGCGCGGTCGGCACGACGCTGCGGATGGAACTGAAGGCGAGCGCGCAGGCGCTGCTCGACGGCGAGACGCTCGCGCGCGCGATCCACCTCTACGCCGGCTTCCTGCCTACGCCGATCCACCTCGCCGAGGAGGACGGGGAGCCCGACGAGGAGCCGGTGAACGGCGGCGACGCGCCGTGGCACGTCGGCGGCGACGCGGCCGCCTACCTCGACTTCGTGCGCGACCGCTTCGACGTCGAGCCGCTCGCGCTGCTGCCGCTGCACGACGTGGTGATCGCGGTCGGCGACGACCGCTTCACGCTGCCGCTCGCCGGGGTGCTGTTCGTGCCGCCGGGCTCGGTCACCTCGCTGCAGGAGTGGGGCGAGGTCGCCGTCTACGTGCGCCGCATGTTCATCTGCGAGCGCGAGCGCGACCTGTTGCCGCCGTGGGCGCGCTTCGTGCGCGGCGTGGTCGAGTCGCCGCGGCTGCGGCCGACGGTGAGCCGCGAGGCGCTGCGCCAGGACGAGCTCTTCCGGCAGGCGCAGGCGGGGCTCGAGGCGCAGCTGATCGGCTTCTTCGAGCGGCTCGCGCGCGAGGAGCCGGCGGCGTGGCGCGAGATCGTCTTCGCCCACAACGACCTCATCAAGGGGTGGTCGCTGCAGTCGCCGCGCCTCTTCCGGGCGGTCGGCGACCTCGTCCAGTTCGACACCTCGCGCGGCCGGCTCACGTTGCCCGAGATCCGCGCGGCGGCGGGCGACACGATCCACTACTTCAGCGACGAGTCGGGGCTGAACCAGGAGCGCCTCCTCTTCGAGGCGCAGGGGCTCGTGGTGATCGACGCCTCGCGCTTCGCCGAAGAGGCGTTCTTGAAGCGCTACGCGAGCGAGCGCGCCGACGTGCGGCTCGACCAGCTGCGGCCGGGCGCCGGCAGCCTCTTCACGCTCGCCGAAGGAGCGCTGCCGCAGGCGCGCGCCCACTGCGAGCAGCAGGGCTTCCGCGTGCGCACGGTGAGCTTCGCGCCGGCCGACTTGCCCGCGCTCTGGATCTACCCGCCGTCGCACGATCGGGTGAAGCGGGTGCAGGACGCGCTCGATCGCGAGCAGGTCGGCGGGCCGATCGCGGAGCTGATGCGCGATTTCCTCGTGCGCCGTACGCCGGGCCGCGGCGAGGTGGCGCCGGTGCTCCACCTGAATGCGGCGAGCCCGCTGCTGCAGGAGCTCGAGCGGCGCGGCGCCGCGTCCCCCTCGTTCGCGCCGGCGCTCGACATCGTGCTGCAGGCGGCGCGCTTCTTCGCCGGCAAGCGGATGAGCCCCGACGAGTCGCGCGCGGCCTTCACCAGCGCGATGGCGTCGCTCGCGGCGCTGCTCGCGCGATGACCAGCGCGCGCCTGCGCGAGCAGCTCGAGCGCGAGCTGCCGCTGCTGCACGTGCGCGGCGAGCGCGAGCTGGTCGCGGCGTTCCTCGAGCTCGACCACGGCGGCGACTTCGCCCGCCTCGAGAGCTACCTCGACGGCTGCCGGCGCGTGGCGCGGCAGGCGACGGAGCGCGGCGCGACGTGGCTCGCCGCGGTACTGCGCTACTTCGTCGGACGCACGCTCGCCTTCCCGCTCGACCGGCCGCAGGAGGCGCTGCCGATCGTGGTCGAGCTGCTGGCCGAGCTGCAGTCGGGCCCGCAGCGCGGCAGCGTGCTGGCGGCGCTGGTCGAGCTCGAGCTGCTGCGCGCCTGCCACAAGAGCGACGCGCCGGGCCACCGCGCGCTGCTGGTGGCCGGCGGGCGCGAGTTGATGCCGCGGCTGCGCGACGACCTCGGGCCGTGCACGGAGCTGCTCGACGTCCTCTGGCGCACCGGCTGGTGGTGCCGCGACGTCGCGCTGATGAAGGAAGCGCGGCGGATGGCCGAGGCGCATCCGCAGGCGCTGCGCTTCTCCGCGGGCTACTGGCAGGCGCGCGAGCGCTCGCTCGAAGGGGCGCATGCCGACGGCGTGGCGCTGCTGCGCGGGCTGCTCGCCGATCGGGAGGAGCTCGATCGAGCGGGCGACAGCTGGCGCCACTACCTCGAGGTGGAACTGGCGCGGCAGGAGGTGGTGATCGGCGCGGCGACGGCGGCCGCGGCGCGGCTCGCGCGGATCGGCGCCGAGGTGGGGCCGGTGCGCGACCCGATGCTCGCGTGGGAGCGGGCGATCGCCGCAGCGGCGCTCGCGGCAGCGCGCGGCGATGTCGACGGCGAGGTCGCGCAGTGGGGCGCGGCGCTCGACGCGGTCGAGGGGCTCGGCACCGAGCGGCTCGAGGCGGAGTTCGCGCTGGCGTTGGGGGAGGCAGCGGCGCGCGCCGGGCGCGAGCCGCCGTTCGCCCGGGCGCGCGCGCGGCTCGCCGAGCGGCTGCCGGTGCTCCTCTCGCGAGCCGACCTCGAGGCGCGGGCGCGCGCGCTGCCCGGCCTATACTCCTGACCCATGCCAACCGTCCGCATCGCCCCCTCGCTGCTCTCGGCCGACTTCGTGCGCCTCGCGGAAGAGGTGCGCCGCGTCGAGGACGCCGGCGCCGACTGGCTCCACGTCGACGTGATGGACGGCCACTTCGTGCCGAACCTCACCATCGGACTGCCGGTGGTCGAGGCGCTGAAGAAGGTCGCCCGGCGGCCGCTCGACGTCCACATCATGATCAGCAACCCGCTCGACTACGCGCGCCGCTACGTCGAGGCGGGCGCCGACGTGCTGACCTTCCATGCGGAAGCGTGCGCCGAGCCGCGCGCCGTGATCGACGTGATCCGTGCCGCGGGGGGCAAGCCGGCGCTCGCGATCAACCCGAACACGCCGATCGAGCGGGTGGAGCCGTGCCTCGATGCGGTCGCGATGGTCCTGGTCATGAGCGTCTACCCGGGCTTCGGCGGCCAGAAGTTCATGCCGGAGGTGTTGCCGAAGCTGACCGCGCTGCGTGCGGCCGGCTTCGCGGGCGACCTCGAGATCGACGGCGGCATCGGGCCGTCGACGATCGCGGCGGCGGCGCAGGCCGGCGCCAACGTCTTCGTGGCGGGGAGCGCCATCTTCGGCGCCCCCGATCTCTCCGCGCGCATCGGCGAGCTGCGCCGTGCGGCGGAAGCTGCCGCCGTGCGCACTGCCGCCGGCGCTCGTTGAGAAGAGAGGAACTCGCGATGGCGTGGATGCGCTTCCGCAAGAAGGAGATGCCCGAAGGTCTCTGGACCAAGTGCGACGTCTGCGAGGAGATGCTCTTCCAGAAGGAGCTCGACGAGGCGTGGAAGGTCTGCAAGAAGTGCGGCCACCACTTCCGGATGAGCGCCGCGGAGCGGATCGCCTCGATCCTCGATCCGGAGAGCTTCGTCGAGATCGCCGCCGACCTCGAGGCGGTCGATGCACTCGGCTTCTCGGCGAAGGGGGTCGCCTACCCGAAGAAGCTCGCCGACGAGCAGAAGAAGACCGGGCGCAAGGACGCCATGGTGATCGGCCACGGCCGTCTGCGCGGCCGCGAGATCGCGTTCGGCGCGATGGAGTTCGAGTTCCTCGGCGGCTCGATGGGCGTCGTGGTCGGCCACAAGGTGCTGCTGGCCGCCGAGCTCGCGCTCGAGAAGAAGATCCCGCTGCTGCTCGTCTGCGCGTCGGGCGGTGCGCGCATGCATGAGGGCGCGCTCTCGCTGATGCAGATGGCGAAGGCGTGCGCCGCGCTCGCGCGCCTCACCGAGGCGGGGGGGCTCTACCTGAGCCTGCTCGCCGATCCGACCACGGGTGGCGTCACCGCGAGCTTCGCGACGATGGCCGACCTCGTGCTGGCCGAGCCGCGCGCGCTGATCGGCTTCGCCGGCCCGCGCGTCATCGAGCAGACCATCAAGCAGAAGCTGCCGAAGGACTTCCAGCGCTCCGAGTTCCTGCTGCAGCACGGCCAGATCGACCGCATCGTGCCGCGCGCCGAGCTGGTCGAGACGCTCGATCGGATCCTCACCGGGCTGCTGGGGCCGGTCGATCCTGCCGCCGTGCCGCGACTGACCGGCGCGGCCGGCGCGAACGGCCACGCGACGAGCGTCGCCGCCGAGGTCAAGCCGGGAGCTGCCGAGGCGCCGCCGCTCGCGTCGTGAGGCGCGCGCCGTAGGGCGCGTCCTCGGCGGGCGGCGATCGAGGCGGCCTCAAGCTGCCGTTGATTTCGGACCGAGAGGGCCTAGCATCTCCGCCTCGTTCGGCGGTGAGGCCGCGATCGAGAACCTCCTGCGGGAGGGGCTCGGCTGCGCGTCGCACGGTCGTCCATGCCAAGCGCTCGCTGCTCCCTGATAGCTCAATGGTAGAGCATCCGGCTGTTAACCGGAGGGTTGTAGGTTCGAGTCCTACTCGGGGAGCCAATGCGCTCTTCGGCGGTCAGCGGCGCGGTCGAGGCGGTTGGCTTCGGACTCGGCGCTCGACGATCCTCACCGCGAATCGCCCCGACTCCGGTCGCGCGGCGGCGTCGCGCCGTCGCCTGCCGCGTCGATCTTCCGGCCCGAAGCCTCGTCGTTGGCGTAGCCGAGCGCGTCCATCGCCGCTCGCTCCTCGGCGGTGGGCACGACGGAGCCGTCGGAGTCGGGCGGCACCTTCGCATAGGCGGCCGCGACGTAGGCGTCGAGCACCTCGCGCATCGATTCGAACACGTCGGGGTGCTCCGCGCTGACGTCGACGAGTTCGCCGGGATCGGCTTCGATGTCATAGAGCTCGTACGGACGATTCGTCAGCTGTCCGGCGATGTACTTCGAGCCGATGCGGATCAACTTGAAGCGACCGTGGTGGAGCGAGACTTCGAACGCGGTCGAGTAGCCCGACTCGCTGAAGACGGGGCGCGCGGCGTCGCTCGGGGCGCCGGCGTCGAGCCACGACCGCAGCGAGTGCCCCTCGAACTGCCAGCCCGGCTGCAGGCCGAGGAGCTCGAGGAGCGTCGGGGCGAGGTCCATGAGAGCGACGGGCGCATCGACCGTCCGCACCGGCCACTCGGGGTGGTGGATGATCAGCGGGACCCGCTGGCAGTCGTCGTACGGGAAGCGGCCGTGCTCGAAGAAGTAGTCGTGCTCGCCGAGGCTCTCGCCGTGGTCGGCGGTGATCACGACGATCGTCCTCTCGAGGTCGCCCTCGGCGCGCAGCCAGTCGAAGAGCAGCCCGAGCTGGTGGTCGAGGTAGCGGATCTCGCCGTCGTAGGCCGCGACGTAGTCGCGCAGCCGATCCTTGCCCTCGAGGTAGGCGTAGGCGGGGATCTGCCCGACGTCGGGATCGGTCGCGCCGGGAGCGGAGGCGTCGATCGCGCGTGGGTCGACCTTGACCGGCGCGCGCTCGTCGGCGGCGAACAGGGCGTCGTCGACGAAGGTCGACCGGAACGCCTTCGGCGGCTGATAGGGAGCGTGCGGGTCGAGGAAGTGGATCCAGCCGAAGTAGGGTCGCGAGCGGTCGCGCGCGCTCCAGAGCTGGCGCGCGTCGGCGGCGACGTGCTCCGCGGTGAGGGGATTCTCGACGACGACGAAGCGTTCGAACCCCTGATCGAACTGGAACTTCGGCGCGAGGCTCAGGTTCGACACCACGCCCATCGTCTCCCAACCGCCTCGCTGGAGGAGCTCGCTCAAGAGGTCGTACGAGAGCGGGATGCGGTCGCGGAGCGTCGTGCGCGCGACGCCGCTCGTCGAGCCGTAGGTGCTGGTGAGCATCGACGCCATGCTCGGCCCGGTCTTCGGCCACTGCACGAGGCAGCGGGTGAACAGCGTGCCGCTCCGCGCGACCTCGTCGATGCGCGGGGTCGTCGAGCGCGGGTAGCCGTAGCACGAGAGGTGGTCGGCGCGCAGCGTGTCGATCGTCACGATCAGCACGTTGAAGGCGTCGCTCGGGGCGACACGCGTGCTGGCCGCCGGCGCGGCCTCGGTGATCGGGACTGCCGGCGCGACTCCGAGCGCCCGCGGCGCACCCGACGCCGCCTTGCCGGAACATGCGGTCGTCGACGCCAGGGAGACGAGCAACGGAGCGACCCCGACCGCCGCCCGAAGCACCATCTGCAGCCGCATGAATTCACTCGAAGAGGAGCGGGGGCGCGAATCGGAGCCGCCCTGCGAGAGCAAGGCATGTGCCCCGGAACCGCCGGCCGCCGTCGCCCCGCTCGGCGCGCTGCCGGCCCGGGTGGATCGACGCTTGTACAAACGACAATCCCCGCGGCCTCAGCGTCGAGCGGAGGAGCCAGTTGGTCCGCGATTCGCCAGACGGCTCCGATGCTCTCGAAACCTCAGCTCGACGCTTATGACCTGTCGCGCTCTGTCGCCGGCAAGTCGCTCCGCTCGGCGTGCTATGCGCCGTACGTCTCGCTCTACTTCAACACGCTCGGCGAGGTGATCGCGTGCTGCAAGAACGAGTCGTTCGTGCTCGGCAACGTCGCCGCTGACGGCCTCGACCAGATCTGGAACGGCGGCCGGATCGAGCAGCTGCGCAAGGCGCTCGCGCGCTACGACTTCGGCGCGGGATGCGGCCAGTGCGAGTGGCAGATCCACTCCGGCAACTTCGGCGGGGTCTACACGCGCATCTTCGAGGAGTTCGCCGTCGATTCGCCGGCGCCGAAGTGGCCCGCGATGATGGAGTTCACGCTCAGCAACACCTGCAACTTCGAATGCGTCATGTGCTACGGCGAGCTCTCCTCCTCGATCCGCGGCCATCGCGAAGGACTGCCGCCGCTGCCGCGCGTGTACGACGACCGCTTCTTCGCCGACCTCGGCAAGTACCTGCCTCACCTGAGGAGGGCCAAGTTCTTCGGCGGCGAGCCCTTCCTCGCCCAGGAGAACTTCCGGGTCTTCGAGATGATGATCGCGCTCGGCTTGCAGACCCAGTGCCACGTCACGACCAACGGATCGATCTGGAACGATCGCGTCCTGCGCGTCCTCGACCACCTTCCGACGTCGATCTCGATCTCGCTCGACGGCGCGACCGCGGCCACGTTCGAGTCGATCCGCGTCAACGGCAAGTTCGACCAGGTCATGCGGAATGCGCGGCGCTTCCGCGAGCATTGCCGGCAACGCGGCACGAGCTTCTCGATCACCTGCTGCCTGATGCGCCAGAACTGGCGGGAGTTCGGCCAGATGCTCCTGATCGCGGAGGAGCTCGAGTGCGATGCCTGGGTGAACACCGTGATCAACCCGAGCTCCTGCAGCCTCTACACGCTGCCGGCGACGGAGGCGCTCGCGATCGCCGATCTCATGGAGACGGATCTCGCGCAGCTCGCGCCGCAGCTGAAGAGGAACCTCTCCATCTACGCCAGCGAGATCGCGAACCTGCGCGCCCATGCGAAGGGGAGCCTCGCCGGCGAGGTCGAGCAACTGAAGGAGGATCGGAAGGAGGAGCGCCGTTCCGTCGAGGGCGCTGGCGCCGATCACGTGAGCCCCGCGTGGGAACTCGCCGGTGCCGGCAAGTTCGAGGAGGCGCTGGCCGAGGTGCAGAAGACCTCCGAGAACAACCCGCGCTACTGGTACTCGCTCGCGCTGCGCGCCCACCTCTACCGGCGCATGGGGCAGATCGAGAAGTGCGAGGCGCAGATCGCCGAGTGCATCGCGCTCACGCCACGCCGCGCCGAGCCCTACGCCGAGCGGGCTTGGCTGCGCCTGAGCCAACAGCGCATCGCGGAGGGGATCGCCGATGCCGAGCGCTCGCTCGAGCTGGCGAGCGCGGCCGACGACTCGCAGGCCGCCGCGCTCCATGTCCTCGGCGCGTTGCTGTCGGCGAGCGGCGAGAGCGCTCGCGCTCTCGAGGTGTTCGCGCGGGTGAAGACGCTGCGGCCCGGCAACCCGTTCATCCGCGTCGGCTACGGCTGGGCGCAGCTGAAGGCGGGGCGCCCCGACCTCGCGCTCGACGAAGCGGAGTCTGCGCTCGGGCTCTCGGCCGGCATCCCCGATGCGATCGAGTTGCGTCGCGTCGTCCTCGGCTCGCGACACTCGCTCGAGACCGAGGCCGCAGGATGATCGCCCGTCCGGGGCGGAAGTTCGTCGCCGTCGCCGGGGTCGGCTGACGGAGCAGGAATCGTCCGGGTCGCCCGCCGCGTCGACGCTCGAGGAGCTCGCTCCTCGCCGGCAGCCACCCGACCCGAGCCTCGGGGTCTCCAACCCCGTGCTCGTGGCGCATCGCCGCAGGTTTGCGAGCGGCCGCGTATCGTCCGGCGAATGCAGCCGGTGCTCCACTGGCGGGGAGGACGAACCTTGCCGCGCAAACGAAACGCGACGCAGCGACCTGCCGCCCCGAAGCGGCTCTCGGGGGGCAACCCGCAGATCGCCAAGGGCGACGGCGACGCCCCCGTGCAGGCCTTCATCGCCGCGATGCCGAGCTGGCAGCGAGCGGTCGGCCGCCGCCTCGACGCCCTGATCGCGCGCACCGTTCCCGAGGTTCAGAAAGCCGTGCGCTGGAACACGCCGTTCTACGGCATCGAGGGGCGCGGCTGGTTCCTCGCGTTCCATTGCTTCGCCAAGTACGTGAAGGTCGCCTTCCTGCGCGGCGAGTCGCTCGAGCCGCTGCCGCCGATCGCCTCGAAGAGCCCCGGCACGCGCTACCTCCACCTGCACGAAGCGGAGGCGCTCGACGAGGCGCTGCTCGCCGACTGGATCCGGCAAGCGGCCGCGCTTCCAGGGGAACCCGTCTTCTAGTCCTCGCCACGCCGCCGTGCCGTGCGCGCCGATCGCGGCTGGGCGGGGCGCGTGCGACGCAGTAGAACGGCGCCACGTTCGCACCGCGCCGCGCCGACCCAGCGGAGTTCCCGATGCCCTCCGTCCACTGCTCGCCCCTCGTCCGCTGGGTCCGGCTCGCGACCCTCGGCAGCTTCGTCGCGCTGGCGGCGGCGACCGACGCGCTCGCGCAGGGCGACCGCGTCCACCTGCTGTCGCGCATGAACGGCTACGACGGCGGCGGCAGCAGCGGCTTCGACTACAACGACGTGCTGGGCTATCGCGCCGCCGACGGCCGCGAGGTCGCGCTGCTCGGCACCTGGAACGGCACGTCGTTCATCGAGACGACCGACCCGTTCCACCCGGTCGAGCTCGCCTTCATCCCGCACTCCGGTTCGCTCTGGAGCGACATGTCGGTCTGGCAGGACTACGTCTACGTGGTGACCGACCTGTCGGCGGGCGGCGGGCTGCAGGTGATCGACGTCTCCGACCTCGCGAACATCCACGTGGTCGGCAGCTACCTCGGCTTCAACACGGCGCACAGCCTCTTCGTCGACCCGACGCGCGGCCACCTCTACTGCTGCGGCACCGACGTCGGGATGGTCGTCCTCGATCTGGCCAATCCGGCGGTGCCGACGCTGCTCGCCACCTACACCGACCAGTACGTGCACGAGGTGACGGCGCAGAACGGCCTCGCGCACCTCTCCGAGATCTACGCGGGCACCTTGCGGCTCGCCGACGTCGGCGCGCTGCCGACCTTCACGACGCTCGACAGCCTGACGACCCCGGCCGCCTTCACCCACAGCAGCACGGTCGACGAAGCTGATCGGCTGGTCGGGGTGACCGACGAGGTCCGCGGCGCCAAGTTCGTCCTCTACGACATCAGCGATCGCGCCAACGTCGTGCAGCGCAGCACCTTCATCGAGAACCCCGCCGGGATCCTCCACAACGTCCTGCTCGCCGACGACCTCGTGCAGCTCTCGGCCTACGCCGAGGGGTACGTGGCGCTCGACGTCTCCGATCCCGACCGGCCGCTGCGGATCGGCTCCTACGACACGTGGGCCGGCAGCTCGGGCAACTACAACGGTGCGTGGGGCGTCTGGCAGCAGCCGTCGGGGACGATCTACGTCAGCAACATCGAGGATGGGCTCTTCGTCCTCTCGCGCGCGACGCGCATCCTCCACGCGCCGCTGCCCGACACGCTCGATGCGAGCGGCCCCTACGCCGTGGTCGCCACGCTCGTCCCCTCGTCGGCGGGCGGCGGCGTCACCAGCGCGCTGCTCGACTACTCGAGCGACGGCGGCGCGACCTTCACCACCGTCGCCCTGGCGCCCACCGGCGCTCCGAACGAGTGGTCGGCGCCGATCCCGGGCCAGCCGCGCGGCACGACGCTCCTCTACGCGCTGCGGGCGACCGATTCGCTCGGGACGAGCCGCGACCCGGTGGTCGCCGACGCGCACCACGTCTTCAGCGTGGGCGAGCGCACGACGCTCTTCGCCGAGTCGTTCGACGGCGCGACCGACGCCGGCTGGACGCACGGCGCGATCAGCGGCGCCGATGACTGGCAGCGCGGCGTGCCGGCCCGCCGCGAGCAGGATCCCTACCGCACGCCCTCGGGAAGCTCCTGCTTCGGCAACGACCTCGGCAGCGGTTCCGACGGCCTGCACGCGGACGGCAGCGACAACTGGCTCGAGTCGCCGCCGATCGACCTCACCGGTCGCCACGGCGTGCGGCTCCGCTTCGCGCGCTGGCTGCGCGTCGATGACGCGGCCCGCGACGTCGCGCGCGTGGTGGTGAACGGCGTCGAGCTCTGGCGCAATCCGACCGGCGGCGGCCTGCAGCCGACGCTCGACGTCGAGTGGGGGACGCTCGACCTCGACCTCTCGGCGGTCGCCGACGGCCAGCCGGTCACGCGCGTCCGCTTCGAGCTGAAGAGCGACGCCAGCGGCTCGCACGGCGGCTGGAACATCGACGACGTCGAGCTCTACTCGGTCTCGACCTGCCGCGACTCGGAGAGCTACGGCAGCGGCGCCCCGGGCAGCGGCGGCTTCGTGCCGACCCTTTCGACCAGCGGCGATCCACTGATCGGCGGGCCGCCGTTCGCGCTCGACGGCGCCGACTTGCTCGGCGGCGGGAGCGGCGTGGTGCTGGTCGGCTTCGGCCGCGCGCAGCTTCCGCTCAAGTCGATCGAGCTGCTGGTCGACCTGGCGCCGCCGGCGTTCCTGCTGCCGATCGTCGCGTCGGGCACGCCGGGCGTCGCCGGCGCCGGGACCTTCACGATCGCCGATTCGATGCCCGACGACCCAGCGTTGGTCGGGACCGAAGTCGACACGCAGGTGGTGATGTTCGATCCGGGAGCGCCTGGACGGCTGGCGGCCAGCGCTGGCCGCGCCTTCTGGATCTGCCGCTGACGGGCGACGTCACGGCGGCAGTTCGGGCGAGGGCGGCGGCGCGAGCAGCGCCGGATCGAGCGGCGCGCCGCTGAGCGACTCGAGGAACGCGCGCAGCGCCGCGAGCTGCTCCGGCGTGAAGCGCAGCGCCGTAAGCGTCCGCTCCGGCGAGTGGGTCGGCACGGCGCGCTCGAGCGTGTCGTAGTAGGCGAGCACCTCGTCGAGCGTGGCGAACTGTCCCTGGTGCATGTAGGGCGCCGTGCGCGCGACGTCGCGCAACGTCGGCGTCTTCATGTGGCCGAAGGAGTCGCTCATGCGCGGCAGGTAGCGCAGCTTCTCGGCTGCGGCCCCCTCGGGCGCGTCGGAGTGGCGGCCGGCGCCATTGAACGGATCGTCCTGCACGAGCGGGATGCCGCGCTGGCGGCCCGGGTCGCGGCGCGGGTCGCCGGTGCGGGTCGGGACGCGGTTGTCGTGGAACTCGCGGTCGGTGAAGTTCGGGCCGCTGTGGCAGCGCACGCAGCGCGCAGCGCCGACGAAGAGGCGCAACCCCTCGCGCTCGGCGGCCCCGAATCCGCTGGTCTCGCCGACGCGCCCCGCGCGCACGTCCGCGATGAAGCGGTCGAACGGCGAGTCGTCCGAGCGCAGGCGCCGCTCGTAGGCTGCGAGCGCCTTGCCGACGTTGGCGAAGAGGCGGTCGATCGCGAGGCGATCGTCGGGGGCCATGGCGTCGTAGGCCGCCTCGCCCGGCCGTCCGGCGGGCGGGAAGCGGCCGCGGTCGGCGAGGTCGGGGAGCGGCCCGAAGAGCGCCTCGTAGGCGCGCCGCAGCGCGGCGTCGTCGTGCAGCAGATGCGCGATCGCGAGGCGCGAACTCGCATGCTCGCGCGGCTCCTCGAGCGGGTGGAGCGCCTGCGCCCAGAGCGAATCGGCGCGGCCGTCCCAGAACCACCAGCGCTGCTGCGCGCTGTTCAAGAGCGTGGGCGTGTGGCGATCGAGCGGTCGCGCGGCGCCACCGCTCGCGGCTCCGGCGTCGCCGAGCGGCCGACCGTCGGTGAACGCGAGCTCGGGCCGATGGCAGGTCGCGCAGGAGATCGCGCCCGAGGCGGAGAGGCGGCCGTCGAAGAAGAGGAACTGCCCGAGGCGCGCCGCGCGCGGATCGTCGGCCACGCGGTTGGTCGGGTCGGGCGGTGGCGGCGGCAGCGGCGAGAGCTTCTGCGCGGCGCGCAGCTCCTCGGGCGTGAAGCCGTCGAGCGCGAGCGGCGCGGCGGTCGCCGTCCTCCCCGCATCCGTCGGCGCTGGAGCGGGCGCGCTCGTCGAGGTCGTAGTGGTCGCTGTGGTCGTCGGCGTCGCCGTGGTCGCCGTGGTCGCCGCTGCGCCGACGCCGACGTCGACGAGCGCCGACTCGCTGCGACACGTCGCGAGCAGCGCCGCGACGCACAGCGCGAGCGCGCGCTTCATTCGAGCGTCAGCCGGAACTCGGCGCGCTCCGCCTGCGCGCCCGCCGTCACGTCGACGAAGAGCTGCCAGAGTCCCTCCATGTGGAGCAGGAGCCCCTTCACGCGGTAGCGACCCGGCTCGACCTCGCTGGTGCGCGGCTGGCGGCCCATGCCGTGCAGGTGGTCGGGCATCCACGCGGAGACTCGCACGTTGGCGCCGGCGAGCGGCCGCTCCTTCGCGGCATCCTCGAAGAGGAGCAGGTCGATCTCGAACGGCTCGTTCACCGGCACCGCGCCGTCGACCGCTCGCCAGCCGACGGTGAAGCGGCCGCTCGGAGTCGTGGTCCACGCGTAGTCGAGCGGCGCCGGCGCCGACGCCACGGGCGCGACAGGCGCCGCGGGCGCGACGGGCGCCACGGGCGCGACGGGCGCGACGGGCGCGACGGGCGCGACAGGCGCGACAGGCGGCTGCGCGGCACAACCGCCGCTCGCGACGGTCGTGAGCAGCGCGGTTGCCACGAGGCGCCCGCGCCACGCGCAGCGGCGACTCGCCGGCGCGCCCTTCCTGCGATTCAGCGACGTCACGATGTCGATCCTCGCACCACGGGAGCGCGCGGTTCACTCCGCGCCGAAGGCGAGGGATCGTAGCGGCGCCGCGCGGCCGGCTGCGGAGCGCCGCGGTCGGGAAGGGGTTGCCGACCGTGGCCGGCGGCCGCGCGATCTGGCCGCACCGCCGCGCGACCGTACGATGGCCGCCGCTTCGCCGTCACGGGCCGGACTCGGGAGGGATCGATGCGCTGGAAGTCGGCCGCGCTCTTCGTCTTGGGCATCGCTGCGAGCGTGCGCTTCGCCTTCGCCGCGCTCGACGAAGCGTCGCTCGCCGAGGTCGCGCCCGCCGCCGCACCGCGCGCGCCCTTCCCGACTTCGCGCGTCGTCGCGCAGATCGACGCGGCGCTCGCCGCCGAGTGGGAGGCGCAAGGCCTCGTCCCGGCCGCGCCGGCGAGCGACGCGACCTGGCTGCGCCGCCTCTCGATCGACCTGCTCGGCACGATCCCCGCCGCCGACGAAGTGATCGCCTTCCTCGCCGACCCGGCGCCCGACAAGCGCGATCGCACGATCGACGCCTACCTCGTCGATCGGCGCTGCGCCGAGAACCTCGCCGCGCTCTGGTCCCACCTGCTGCTCTCCGCGTCGGGCGTCAACGAAGCGAAGCTGACCCACTTCCTGCAGCGCTGGCTCGCCGACGCGCTGGCGAACGGCGCCCCGTTCGACGCGATCGTCCGCGACCTCACCTGCAGCAGCGGAACGGGCGACGACCCCGGCCCGATGGCGTTCCAGCTCGCCTACTACGACACGCTCGAGACGCTCGCGGGGGTGACCGCGCGCGCCTTCCTCGGCCTGCAGATCCAGTGCGCGCAGTGCCACGACCACCCGTTCGATCGCTGGAAGCGCGACGAGTTCAACCGCTTCGCCGGTTTCCTCCTCGACATGCACGGCGACCTGCGCGTGCCGGTCGGCAAGCGAGTCGCGACCTGGACGTTGATCAATCGCGCGCCCGAGCGGGAGCTGCAGGCGAAGCTCAATCGGCTCGCGCGCGCGGTGAGCGGCGACGGCGCGATGGGGGGTGGCGCCGACGACGCGATGGCAGCGGCGCCGATGGCGTCCGACGCGCCGGCGCCGCCGCTCGACGCCGACCGCGTGGCGGCGATCGGCGAGGCGCTGCGCCTGCTGCGGCGCGGCGATCGGGCGGCCGTCGAGGCGGTGCTGCCGCGCCTGCCCGACGAGGCGCGCGAGCTGGTCGTCCGCTACCGCGATCAGAGCGAGCTGTTCGGCACGGCGGGCCACCTCGATGGCGCGGCCTACCAGCCGGTCGACGGCCAGTCGCGCCGCGCCGCGCTCGCCGCGTGGCTCACCGCCCCCGACAATCCGTGGTTCGCGCAAGCGCTGGTCAATCGCGCGTGGGGCCATCTCTTCGGGCGCGGCCTGATCGAGCCGGTCGACGACCTCACCGCCAGCAAGGACCGCGTGCTGCCGGAGCTGCTGCAGGCGCTCGGCGCCGAGTTCGCCGCCGGCGGCTTCGACCTGCGCGCGCTGTTCGGAGCGCTGGTGCGCACGCGCGCCTACGGGCTCGCGGCGACGACCACCGAATCGCCCGAGGCGGCGGTCGCGCAGGAGCGGCGCTTCGCCGCGCGGACGCTGCGCCCGCTGACGCCCGAGCAGCTCGCGCGCGCCCTCGAGCAGGCGGCGGCCGGCCAGCGGATCGACGGATCGCCGACCTCCCGCTCGCGCGAGCAGCAGCGGCTCCTCGCCGAACTCGTCGATCGCGTCACCGCCATCGATGCGAACGAGGAGCGCCGCGTCGGCGCCAGCATCCCGCAAGCGCTCTTCCTGATGAACGGCCGCTACTCGCACCGCAGCGGCGAACTGAAGAAGGGCGGCCGCCTCGAGCGCTTCCTCGACGCGAAGCGGTCGCCCGTCGAGCGGCTCCGCGACCTCTGGTGCGGCACGCTCGGCCGGCCGCCGAGCGAGGCGGAGGCGACGGCGCTCTTCGCCGCGCTCGCGCCGCGCCGCGATGACGCCACGCGCGCCTTCGACGACCTCTTCTGGGCGCTGCTCAACTCGGCCGAGTTCCAGACCCACCACTGACGGACCGCGGCACCGGAGCGAGCGAGACGATGGAACGGACGAGCGGGGGACGGCTGCCAGGCAACGCGCGCGCGTGGTCGCGCCGCGAGCTGCTCTCCGTGCTGGCGCGCGCGGGGGCCGGCCTCGTGGCCGCGCCGCCGCTCCTCGAGCTGTTCGGCGCGCAGGCGCTGGCGCAGGAGTCGCTCGGTCGCCCGAATCGCAAGCGGCTGATCGTGCTCTGGCTCGACGGCGGCCCGAGCCACCTCGACACCTTCGATCCGAAGCCCGGCTCGCCCGGCGGCGGGCCGTTCCGCGCGCTGCCGACCGACGTCGCCGGCTGGAGCTTCAGCGAACACCTGCCGAGCTTCGCCGCGCGCGCCGAGCGGCTCACGGTGGTGCGCTCGCTCCATTCGAAGGAGGGGAGCCACGCGCGCGCGCGCCAGCTGCTCCATTGGGGCTACACGCCCAATCCGAGCGTCGCCTTCCCGTCGCTCGGCGCCATCGTCGCGCACGAGGTCGGCGACCTGCAGCACGACCTGCCCGCCTTCGTGCAGCTGCTCGGCGAGCCGTGGGGCTCGGGCTACCTCGGCGTCGAAGCGGCGCCCTACCTGATCGCCGATCCGACCAGCCGGCTCGAGAACCTCGCGCGCAACGGCGCGATCGATGCCGAGCGCGCCGCGCAGCGCGACCTGCTGCTGCAGCTGCTCGACGGCGACTTCGCGCAGCGCGGCGGCGGGCGCGTCGTCCACGAGCAAGCGGTGCAGCGGCGGCGCGCGCGCACGCTGATGGAGTCGAAGCTGCTGCCGGCGCTCGACCTGCGCCTCGAGCCCGATGCGGTGCGCGATCGCTACGGCCGCGGCAAGTTCGGGCAGGGCGTGCTGATGGCGCGGCGGCTGATCGAGAACGGCGTCGCGGCGGTCGAGGTGGCGCTCGACGGCTGGGACACGCACAAGGACAACTTCCGGCGCACGAAGGCGCTCTGCGACGAGCTCGATCCCGCGTTCGCCGCGCTGCTCGACGACCTCACGGAGCGCGGGCTGCTGGCCGACACGCTGGTGCTCTGCATCGGCGAGTTCGGCCGCTCGCCCGAGATCCTCGCCGGCGAGGGACGCAACCACTGGACGAGCGCCTACTCCGCGGTGCTCGCCGGGTGCGGCGTACCGGCGGGGCGCGCGATCGGCGCCACCGACGAGCGCGGCGCGCAGATCGTCGCGCGGCCGATCGCCATCCCCGACCTCTTCGCGACCTTCGCGGCGCTGCTCGACTTCGACGGATCGCGCAAGTTCCAGGCGTCGACCAACCGGCCGGTCACGCTCATCGATCCCGACGGGGCGGTGGTGAAGGAGCTGCTGCCCGGTTGAGAGCGTCGGGCCGCGGTCGCGCGACGACGAGCCGCGTCGTCCCGCCGAGCCGCACGAAACCGTCGCGTCGCAACGGCGCGCAAGCGGCGATCAGCTCCCGCTCCCAGCGCTCCTTCACGGCGGGCGCGAGCGGCGCGAGCAGCCGGTCCATCCCGAAGTGGCGCGTCCAGGCGATCAGCTCGGCGTCGCTCGCCGCCTCCATCACCGGCACCACCTGCTCCTCGATCCGCTCGAGCGCGAAGCCGGCGGCGGCGAAGTCGCGCTCGATCACGGTCCGGTCGGCGTAGCGGAACGGGCCGGGCGCCGCGCGGTCGATCGGCGGCAGCTCCACCTGGCGGGCCAGCACACCGCGCGGCAGCGAGACGTAGTCGACCCGCTCCGGCTCGGCCCACAGCGCGACGACCAGGCGCCCGTCGTCGACCAAGGCGCGCCGCGTCGCGACCAGGGCGGCGACCGGATCGCTCATGTACATGAGGGCGAAGCGGCATAGCGCCGCGTCGAAGCTCTTCGGCGCGATCCCGTCCTGCTGCTGCGCGTCGCCGACCAGGAGCTCGAGGTTCGCCACCGCCTCGCGCTGCGCGCGCTCGCGCGCCATCGCCACCATGCGCGGATCGATCTCGACGCCGACCACGCGGCCGCTCGGCCCGACCCGTTTCGCCGCCGCGAGCGCCGGCTCGCCGCGTCCGGTCGCGAGGTCGAGCACGCGCTGCCCGGTCGCGAGGCGTGCGAGCGCGACCATCCGCTCGCTCACCGGCGCGGTGAGGCGCGCCTCGATGGCGTCGTAGGTGCGCCAGATCGCTTCGATCTCGGCCGGGGTGGGTGGGTTCGAGGTCGCCATGGCAGCCGTTCGGAGGAGGGGCGGGCGAGCGTAGCGCGTGCGGGCGGCAGCGAATTCCCGAGGAACCCCGAACGAGCGGAGGTCGTCTAGAGGGGGTCGACCACCTCCCGGGAGCTCCTGCATGCAGCGTCCAGCCCTCTTCTCCTTGGCGCTCGCCGCGCCCCTCCTCACCCTGCCGTGGCTCGCCCCGCTCGCCCCCGCGGTCGCGCCGCCGGCGCTCGCGCAGGAAGGGGAGCGGCTGCCACGCTTCGTCGCCATCCCCGGCTCGCGCGAGTTCAGCGGCCGGATGATCGCCCGTCCGCGCACCGTCGCGGAGTGGATCGCGCGCGGCAGCAGCGTCGCGCAAGCGCAGGCGGCGAGCGACGCCGCGCGCCGCACGCTCGAGCGCTTCCCGGCCAGCCGCTACGTGCCGCAGACCGACGAGTACCTCTTCGCGCTGCCGGCCGGCCGCAGCGAGAACGAGCTCGCCGAGCAGCTGCTCGCCACCGGCGGCTTCCGCTACGTCGAGCCCGACTGGACCGTCTTCCCGATCGGCTGCCCCGACGACGCGAACCTCGCCTCGCAGTGGCACCACGATCCCGACCGGATGGACTCGTGCGCCGGCTGGGACTACGGCACCGGCGATCCGTCGATCGTGGTCGGCTACTGCGACACCGGGCTCCTCGTCACGCACGAGGACCTGCAGCTCCACCGCGTCGAGGCGTACAACGCGGTCGATGACCAGTGGGAGTCGGCAGGCGGCGCCGTCGACGCGATCCACCCGCACGGCACCTGGGTGACCGGCTGCGGTTCGGGCAACGGCGACAACGCGATCGGCATCGCCGGCGTCGGCTGGAACCTCGGCCACCGCATGCTGCGCGTCACCAACTCGACGGGCGGCAGCGCGAGCCTCTCGACGCTGCAGCACGCCGCGCGCACCTCGATCGAGAACGGCGACAAGGTGGCGAGCGTCAGCTACAGCGGCGTCGACTCCTCGTCGAACCTCTCGACCGCGAGCTACGTGAAGTCGATCGGCGGCTTGATGGTGTGGGCGGCGGGCAACGACTCGCGCAACCTCACCTTCGGCGATCGCGATGCCGACGACCTGATCGTCGCCGGCGGCACCGACGAGACCGATTCGCTCTCCTACTTCTCGGCGTACGGCATCTTCGTCGACGTGACGGCGCCCGCGTCGAACATCTACACGACCGGTCCCGACGCGAACAACGACTACGACGTGGTGAGCGGGACGAGCTTCGCGACGCCGCTCACGGCGGGGCTCTGCGCGCTGATCTGGTCGCAGGACCCGACGCTCACCCCCGATGAGGTCGAGTCGATCCTGAAGAGCGGTTGCGAGGACCTCGGCACCACCGGCCTCGACTCGACCTTCGGCTACGGCCGGATCGATGTCGTCGGCGCCCTGGTGCAGCTCGCGCTGCAGCTCGACACCCCGAACGGGTTGCCCTCCACCGTGCAGCTCACCGGCGGCACGACCGTCGATCTCGTCGCCGTCGGCAGCGGCGGCGTGACGGCGGTCGCCGGCAGCGGCCTGCTCCACCTCGACGACGGCACCGGCTGGCGCACGGTCGCGCTGGCGGACGGCGCTCCGGGCGCGTTCACCGCGACCTTCCCCGGCCTGCCGGGGGCGGAGTGCGGCGACCCGATCGGCTACTACTTCACGGTGGTCGGCAGCGACGGTCGCACCTACGCGAACCCCGCCGGCGCGCCGGCGGCGTTCCACACGGCGAGCGGCGACCATCCGGGCTACAGCGAGTCGACCTTGGTCGCCCTCGACTTCGAGAGCGCGGCGGGCTGGACCGTGTCGGACGTGAACCTCACCGACGGCAGCTGGAATCGCGGCGTGCCGGTCGACGACGACCGCTACGACCCGCCGACCGACTTCGACGGGTCGGGGCAGTGCTTCCTCACCGACAACACGGCCGGCAACAGCGACGTCGACGGCGGCCCGACCCGCCTCCTCTCGCCGCTCTACGACCTGCGCGGGTTCCAGGAAGTCACCCTCTCCTACGCTCGCTGGTTCCACAACAACAACAGTGACGGCGATCGCCTCGACGTCGAGGTCTCGGCGGACGGCGGCGCGACCTGGACGCTGCTCGAGAGCGTCAGCGATTCCGGCCAGTGGAACACGGCGTCGTTCGACCTGCGCGGGGTGGTGCCGTTCACCAGCCAGTTCCAGGTGCGCTTCAGCGCCACCGACAACCCGAACGACTCGATCACCGAGGCGGCGATCGACGCCTTCCAGCTGGTGAGCAAGGTGCTGCCGCTCAAGTTCGACATCACGCCGCAGACGGTGGCGTTGCAGGATCCGATCGAGGTGAACCTCTGGACCGGCTCGGCGAACGCGCCGCTGCTGATCCTGCTGGTCGACCTCGATGGAGTGCCGGTCGCGGTGCCGATGGTGCTGACCACCTTCGACGCCAACGGCCGCTTCGCGGTCAGCGACTCGATCCCGAACGATCCGACGCTGGTCGACCTCGATCTCACCTTCTCGGCGTTCGGCTTCGACCTCGGCGGCAAGCTGCGCGCGACCAACGCGCAGCTCCTGCAGATCCGCTGAGGCTCTGCTGAGACTCGGCGGAGGAGCGGCGGAGAGTCGGCGGACCGGTCGCCGTCACCGCCGACCGAGGCGGAGCCGAACCGTTCAGCCGCCGTCGCCGGTCGCCGCATGGGCGATCGGCGACGGGCGGCCGCCGGGCCGCCGCGCCGCGTCGACGGTGGCGCCGCTCCGCTCGCCCCCGCGCGGCTCGCCACGCGCCGGGTCGCTTCGCCGCGTCCTCTCGCGCGGCGGCTCGCGGAAGCGGCGCGCGAAGCGGAGGATCGGCCGCTCGATCAGCAGGTAGGAGAGCGTCGCGATCGCGAACAGCGCGAGGAAGATCAGCGCCACCGTCACCGTCTCGCCCGCGCGCGCGCGGCGATGGACATCGAAGGCGAAGAGCCACGGCAGGTGGTAGAGGTAGAGGCCGTAGCTGATGCGGCCGATCGCGGTCAACGGCGCGAAGCCGAGCCAGCGCGTCGCTTTGCTGTCGCGGCCCGCCAGCGCCAACAGCGCGAGCAGCGCGGAGCTGCTGGCGAGCGTGGTGCTCCCCACGCCGACCAGCACCTTCCAGTCGCTCGCCGGGAACGGCAGAAGTTGGGCGCTGCCGGCCACGCTGCCGGCCGCGCTGCCGGCCGCTCGATGCAGCACGCTGCAGAGCTGCGGCGTCACCGTGGAGAGGAGCGCCGCCGCTGCCATGCCGAGCGCGGCGACGGCGACGCTGCGCCGCCAGCGCGCCACCAGCGCCGCTTCGTGGTAGGCGAAGAGCGAGCCGATCGCCAGCGAGAGGACACGGCACGGCGTGCCGAAGAGCAGCAGGCCGAGGCGGTCGAAGCGGTCGATCGCGCCGCTCGCGACGGCCGACTCGAGCGGTCGCCAGAGCGGACCGATCGCCGGCAGCACCACCAGCAGCGCGCCCGCGAGCAGCGCCCCCGGCACGACGACCCGCGCGATCAGGCGACGACTCGTGGCCGGCGCGAGCAGGCTCACCAGCAGCGGCCAGAGCGCGTAGAAGTGCTCCTCGACGCAGAGCGACCAGGTGTGGTGGAGCCCGCTCGGAGGCGCGACGAAGAGCGCGCTCGACAGGTTCGAGAGGTAGAGCGCGCACCAGCCGAGTTCGGGCGTCGGGCGGACCAATGCGATTGCGGCCAGCAGCAAGTAGTAGATCGGGAAGATCCGGCAGGCGCGGCGTGCGAGGAAGTAGCGCACCGGCACGCCCGCCTTGCGCTCCGCCAGCAGGATGCGCGTGATCAGGAAGCCGCTCAGCACGAAGAAGAGGTCGACGCCGAAGTTGCCGGGGTTGCGCCACTTCGCCAGCGCGCTGAGCCAGGCCGGTTGCAGTGCGCCCGGCGCGTGGTCCCAGAGCACGAGCAGCACGGCGAGCGCGCGCAGCCCGTCGAGCGCGGGCAGGTGCCGGGGCGGCGGGCAGTGCCCGGCCTCCGCGATGGGTTCGACGGCGGCGTCGGTCGCCGCGCGCAGATCGCATGAGTTCATGGCGAGCGGTCGTTCCTGCACGTCGCGATGGCGGTGGGACGGCGCCGCGACTCCCCGTGCATTTCTCGCAGCGCAGATCGTGCAGCGAGCTGCTCGTGTGCGCGTGAGCGACTCCGCGCTGGAATCGGCCGCTCCGAGCGCGCCGCGAGCGATGCGATGCGCCATCGCCGCCGCGTCCCGAAGCACCGCTTCCACCCGGACGCCGAAATGCAAGCCGCGCGCCGCAACGAGCGCGGCTCGAACGCGCACCCGATTGGAAGATCTGCACGAGCTGCAGTCGCTGCTCGATCGGCCCGCGAGCCCCTGACTGGCCGATTGCACCATCGGGATGCAGAGCGACCGAACCGAGCCGCGGGCTCCCGGGCGCAGCGGCGGAACGAGTACGGCACGTTTCGTGAAGCGGACCGACCATTCCCGAATCTGCCTGGAGACTCATGTCATGCTCGAAACCATCGCCGTCGTGCTCGTCCTCCTCTGGCTGTTAGGTCTGGTCTCGTCCTACACGCTCGGCGGCTTCGTCCATCTGCTGTTGGTGATCGCCGTCGTGCTGGTGCTGCTGCGGCTGATCCGCGGGCGCCGAGTCGTGTGAATGGGGAGCGTCGCGCGCCCCCGGACGGTGGCGCGCCCTCTCCCGAGGGGCTCAGCGGAAGCGAACTTCGGACGAGCGCCGTCGCGCGCCGGGCGGCGCGAAGGACCGGTCCAGTCCGGCGGCGCGCCTGCCGATGGCGGGGGAGCGCACGGCCTGCGAAGTGCTTGCTCGTCACGACCCGATGCAGCGGGAGTGCGGCACGGGACGACTGCTGAGGAACACCTTTGATGAACGGTTCGCTGGACGGACGGGGCGCCTCTCGACTTCTCTCCCTTGGATTCGCGGTGCTCGCACCGCTCTCGGCGTGCGGCGGCGGAGGCGGTGGCAGCTCGAACGGCGGCGGTGGTGGCGGCGGCGGCGGCGGTGGCGGTGGCGGTGGCGGCGGCACCTCCTCGCCATTCGTGTTGACGGCCACGACCTACCTCGGCGGCAACGACATCGACTCGGTGCGCGACGTCTTCGTCGATCCGCAGGGATTCGTCTACGTCGTCGGCGGCACTGCATCGCCCGACTTCCCGGCGACGAGCGGCGCCTACGACACCACCTTCAACGGCACCAACGACGTCTACGTCGCCAAGTTCACCCCCGATGGCGACGCGCTGGTCTTCGCGACCTACCTCGGCGGGCCGAACTACGATCGCGCCTATGCCGTCGAGGTCGACGCGCAAGGCTTCGTCTACGTCGCGGGCCGCGCCGGCGTCGGCTTCCCGACCACGAGCGGTGCCGTGCAGACGAGCTTCGGCGGCGACGTGAATCCGTCGAACAAGTACGGCGCGCAGGACGGCTTCGTCACCAAGCTCGCGGCCGATGGCTCGGCGGTCCTCTGGTCGACCTACTTCGGCGACGACGACGGCGGCATCTGCCGCGACCTCGCGCTCGACTCCTCCGGCAACTGCTTCGTGGTCGGTGCCGCCGATCGCCCGCACTGGGCCGTGACCGGCGGCGCCTTCGACACGACGCTCGGTGGCAGCGGCGACGGCCATGTCGCCGGGATCAGCGCCGATGGCACCACGCTGCTCTGGGGCTCCTACTTCGGCGGCAGCGGCTCCGACGGCGGCACGCCTTCGGTCCGCGTCGCACCCGACGACACGCTCTGGGTGCTCGGCACGTCGCAGTCGGACGACTTCCCGGTCACCCCGGGTGCCTACCAGGTGCAGCGCGCCGGCGGCCTCGACATGGTGCTGCTCCACATCGCGGCCGACGGCAGCGCGCTGCTCGGCGCGACCTACTTCGGCGGCAGCGGCACCGAGTACTCCGAGACGCACGGCCTCTGGATCGAGCCGAGCGGCGACGCGGTGGTGGGCGCGACGAGCGGCTCGAGCGACCTGCCCTTCGTGGCCGCCGCGATCCCGCCCTCCTTCCAGCCGAGCTACGGCGGCAGCGGCGGCTCGGGCAGCGGGGCCGGCACCGACTATCCCTACGACGGCTTCATCGCGCGCCTCAGCGCCGACGCCACCACCTTGCTCGCCTTCACCTACCTCGGCGGCACGCGCGGCGAGGGCCTCGAGGGGATCGCCGTCGATGGCGCCGGCCGGGTCTGCTGCTCGGGCGCCACCTACTCCGCGAACTTCCCGGCCACCAGCGACGCCTTCCAAACCAGCCGGGACGGCGGCGCCGACCAGCTCTTCGCCGTCCTCTCGAACGACCTCACCACTCTCGAGTACGCCACCTTCTGCGGGGGCGCATCCGACGATCTCGGTCGCTGCTTCGCGCTGGCGGCTGATGGATCGCTGGTCGCCGCCGGCACCGCGGACTCGGCCGACTACCCGACCACTCCGGGCGCCTTCCAGCGCTCGTTCGGCGGCCTTCCGCAGGATGCGTGCTGGTTCAAGGTGATGCGCTGATCGACGCGGCGCCGTCAGGTCGGATGGAACGCCGTGAAGGCCGCGCCGACCGCCGCCGAGAGCGCCATCGCGAGCGCGCTCCAGAACGTCACGCGCAACGCCGCTCGTCCGCGCGGCGCGCCGCCGGCGCCAGCGGCGAGGCCTCCGAGCAGCGCCAGGCAGAGCAGCGACCCCGCCACCACGGCGACGATCACGCGAGCCGCGGGCGCGAAGGCGCCGAGCAGCAGCGGCAGCAGCGCGCCGAGCGCGAAGGTCGCCGCCGAGGCCACCGCGGCCTGCACCGGTCGCGCCGCCCGCTCCTGGCTCCAGCCGAGCTCGTCGCGCGCGTGGGCGCCGAGCGCGTCGTGCTCCATCATCTGGCGCGCCACCGTCTCGGCCAGCTGCGGTTCGACGCCGCGCTGCTGGTAGAGCAGTGCCAGCTCGGCAACTTCCGCAGCGGGTGACGACTCGAGCTCGCTCCGCTCGCGCGCGAGGTCGGCGCGCTCGGTGTCCCGTTGCGTGCAGACCGAGACGTATTCGCCGGCCGCCATCGACATGGCGCCGGCTACCACGCTCGCGACCCCGGTGAGGAGCAGCGTCGCGCGCGACGCGTCGGCCGCGGCGACTGCGACCACGAGGCTCGCGGTCGAGACGATGCCGTCGTTGGCGCCCATGACGGCAGCGCGAAGCCACCCGGCGCGGCCGCCGCGGTGGCGCTCGAGGGAAGGATCGCTCTGTGTCATGGGGTGGCGCTCGCTTCAGTGCGACGCCATGCAGTGGAGCGCGTCGCTCAAGCCGCTCCACGCAGTTCGCGCGCCGCTCGCGTTCGGCGCGATCTCGACAATTACGGAGCGGATCGGCGCGCACGGCCTAGCATGGTGTCACCCTCGTCGGCTCAAGCGGCGGAAGGGGCCGCGGCGCGGCTCCCGTCGCCGCGCGGAGGGTCGTCCATGAGTCTCTCGCCCGTCTCTCGCTCGCGCCAGAAGCGCAAGAGCGTTCCATCGTCCCGCGCCGTCGCGCCCTGTTGGGTGGTCGGGATCGGTGCCTCGACCGGCGGACTCGAGGCGTTCTCCCAGCTGCTCGTGGCGCTGCCGCCCGACACTGGGATGACCTTCGTGCTGGTGCAGCATCTCGCGCCGAAGCTGAAGAGCCTGCTCGCAGAGTTGCTGGCCCTCAAGACGGCGCTGCCGGTGGTGCAGGCCGAGGATGGCATGGTGCTGCGGCGCGACCACGTCGTCGTCATCCCGCCCGACACCGAGCTCACCATGACGCCGGGACGGCTCCACCTCGCCGCTCGGCCGCGCGGCCCGGCGCAGCACCTGCCGATCGACGCCTTCTTCCGCTCGCTCGCTCACGGCACCGACAGCCGCTGCGTCGCCATCGTCCTCTCCGGCGCCGCGGCGGACGGCGCGCAAGGGCTGCGCGAGGTGAAGGCGGCCGGCGGGATCACCATCGCGCAAGATCCGGCGAGCGCGCGCTGCGCCGCGATGCCGCACGCGGCGATCGCGACCGGGGCCGTCGACCGCGTGCTCGCGCCGGCGGCGATCGCTGTGGAGCTCGCCCGCATCGCGAAGCTGCCGGCGACGGCGCCGCAGCCGAGGCCGCGCCGGCCGCGCAGCGCGAGCGGGGCGGAAGTGACCGCCGAGCCGCTGTCGGCGATCTTCGACGCGCTGCGCCGCCACACCAGCGTCGACTTCGTGCAGTACAAGCGCTCCACGGTGCTGCGGCGGTTGCAGCGGCGCATGGAACTCCACCACCTCGCCGACCTCGTCGCCTACGGCAAGCTCCTGCGCGAGCGTCCCGAGGAGGTCGACGAGCTCTACCGCGACCTGCTGATCCATGTCACGGCGTTCTTCCGCGATGGTGCCGTCTTCGAGGCGCTGCAGCGCGACGTCCTCCCGCGGCTGCTGGCGCGCCGCCCGGCCGACGCGCCGTTGCGCATCTGGGTGCCGGGCTGCTCGACCGGCGAGGAGCCCTATTCGCTGGCGATCGGCCTGATCGAGGCGATGGACGCCGCGGGCACGCGCGTCCCGGTGCGGCTGTTCGCCACCGACGTGAGCGAGTCGGCGATCGAGCAGGCGCGCGCGGCCGTCTATCCGGCGTCGATCGCCGGCGACGTCTCGCCCGAGCGGCTCGCCCGCTTCTTCACCGCCGTCGACGGCGCCTACCGCCTCACCAAGGCGGTGCGCGACCTCTGCATCTTCGCGCGCCACGACGTGACGCGCGACCCGCCCTTCTCGCGCCTCGAGCTGGTGCTCTGCCGCAACCTGCTGATCTACCTCGACGCGCCGCTGCAGCGCCGCCTGCTCACCGGCTTCCACTACGCGCTCAAGCCGGGCGGCTACCTGCTGCTCGGCGCCGCCGAGTCGATCGGCACGCAGACCGCGCAGTTCGGCACCTTCGACGCCGTCCATCGCATCTTCGTGCGCAAGCCCTCCGCTGCCGTCGCGTCCGAGGAGCCGAGCAGCCCGCGGCGCGTCGCGCCGGCCGCGGCCGCGGCGCTCGCGCCGCCGCGCTCCTCCGATCGCGCCGGCCTGAGCCAGCAGGCCAACGAGCTGCTGCTCGCCCGTTACGCCCCCGCCGGCGTCATCGTCGACGCCGACCTGCGCATCGTGCAGTTCCGCGGGGCGACCGGCGCGTGGCTCGAGCCGCCTTCCGGCGAAGCCAACCTCCACCTGCTCAAGATGGTGCGCGCCGGATTGCTGCGCGGCACCCGTGCCGCCCTGGCCGAGGCGCGGCGCACCGGGCAGCCGGCGGAGCGTTCGACGCTGCTGCTCGAGGGTGGCCGCCGAGGGAGCGTCGTAGTGCTGCCGATGGCACCGCCCGGCCCCGATCGCCACCACTTCGTGCTCTTCGAGGAGGAGGGTGACGGCGCGCGCGTCGCGGGGCGCGGCCGCACGAGCGGCAAGCGGGCGGCGGGGGCGAGGCGGCCGGCGATCGCCTCCGCCGAACTCGTCGCGGAGCTGCGCCACGAGCTCGCCGCGAGCCGCGACTACCTGCAGACGATCCAGCAGGACTTCGAGGCGGCCCATGAGGAACTCCAGTCGGCCAACGAGGAGATCCTCTCCAACAACGAGGAGCTGCAGAGCGCGAACGAGGAGCTCGACACGGCGAAGGAGCAGATGCAGTCGTCGAACGAGGAGCTCCACTCGATCAACGCGGCGCTGCGCGATCGCAACGAGGTGCTGGCCGCCGCCAACCGCGACCTCTTCGACCTGGTCGCCTGCGCGTCGGTCGCCGCGTTCGTGATCGACTCGGAGCTGCGCGTGGGGAGCTTCACGCCGCGCGCGCGGACGCTGCTCGGCCTGGTGCCGGCCGACGTCGGTCGCAGCGTGGTGGTGCTCGCTGCGGCGCTCGCCATCCCGCAGTTCGAGTCGCGGCTGCGCGGCGTGGTCGAGGGCGGCCCCCCGTCCTCCGGCGACTTCCGCGACGGCAAGGGGCGCCTCCTCACCCTGCGCATCGAGCCGCTGCGCCGGCTCGATGGCGCGCTCGGCGGCGCGACGGTCGCGCTGTTCGAGCCGCCCGCCGTCGGCGCGCCCGCGTGACGGCGTCGCGCGCCACCGGGGCCGCCTCGGCGCGGGAGCTCGCCCGGCTCCGGCGCGCGCAGGAGACGGGCGCCCTCCACGCGCTGCAGGTCCACCACGAGGAGCTGCAGACGCAGAACGAGCAGCTCATCGCCTCGCAGCAGGCGCTCGAGGAGAGCCGGCTGCGCTACGTGGAGCTCTTCGACCTCGCGCCGGTCGGCTACGCGACGCTCTCCTCGGTCGGGACGATCGAGGAGGCGAACCTCGCGTTGGCCCGGCTGCTCGGTCACGAGCGGCGCACGCTGGTGCGCCGGTCGCTGCGCACGTTCGTCGCCGCCGCCCACCGGCGCTCCTTCCTCGCCCACCTGGTCGACTGCCGCAGCGGCGAGGCGATGCACCGCGTCGACGTCGAGCTGCTGTCCGCCGACGGGACGCGCATCCCGGTCCGGCTCACCACGCGGGCGATCGCCTCGCGCTCGCTCTGGATGGTGATCACCGACCAGCGCGAGCAGGTCTCGTTGCGCGCGGAGCGGCGCCGCGGCGAGCTGCGCGAGGCGACCGCGGCGGCGACCCTCGACGCCAAGGACCGCTTCCTCGCCATCCTGAGCCACGAGCTGCGCACGCCGCTCACGCCGATCCTCGCCGCGGTCACCACGCTCGCCGAGCTCCCCGAGCTGCCGCCGGCGCTGCGCCCGCTGCTCGAGGTGGTGCGGCGCAACGTCCGCATCGAGGCGCGCCTGATCGACGACCTGCTCGACATGACGCGCCTCGAACACCAGAAGCTCGGCCTCGAGGTCGAGTCGGTCGACCTCCACGAGATGGCGCGCGAGGTGCAGCGCGAGCCGGGCGAGTCGCCCTCCGCGGCTCACCCGATCGGCCTCGACCTGCAGGCGACCGTCCACCACGTCGCCGCCGATCGCATGCGCCTGCGGCAGGTGCTCTGGAACCTGCTCGGGAACGCGCGGCGCTATTCGCCCGACGGCGGCGCCATCACGATCCGGACGCGCGACCGGGAGGCGGGTCGGCTCGAGCTCGCGATCGAGGATCACGGCGTCGGCATCGAGCCGGACTTCCTCGCCAACGTCTTCGAGCCGTTCGCGCAGGCGACTCACCCGCGCAAGGGAGCGCGCGGCCTCGGCCTCGGCCTCGCGATCTGCCGCGGCATCGTGGTCGCGCACGGCGGCGAGATCGCCGTGCAGAGCGACGGGCTCGGCAGCGGGACGCGCGTCGTGCTGCGCTGGCCGACGGCGGCGCGCGGCAAGGCGCTGGCGCCCTCGGTCGCCGCGCCCGCGAGCGCGCTCGTGCCCGCCACGCGCGCGCTGCGGATCGTGCTGGTCGAGGACGACGAGGATTGCGCGATGGCGCTCGCGTTCCTGCTGCGCCATGCGGGGCACGCGGTCGTGGTGGCCGCCTCGTGCGCCGAGGCGCGCGCCGCGTGCGCGACGCCGCCCGATCTCCTCATCAGCGACCTCGACCTGCCCGACGGCAACGGCGGGGAGCTGCTGCGCGAGCTGCTGCGCGCCGGGCCGCTCGTCGCGGTGGCGTTGTCGGGGTTCGGCTCGGCCGAGGACCACCGGCGCAGCCGCGCGGCCGGCTTCGCTGCGCACCTGGTCAAGCCGATCGAGCGGGCGCCGCTGCTGGCCGCCATCGCTCGCGCCACCGCACCGGCCGGCACGGACGAGGCGATCGACGCGACGTCCGGCTGACTGCCGCGTCAGCGTGCGTCGAGCGGCTTGTCGGACCGCTCGCGCATCGCGATCGCGATCTGCTCGACCTGCGCCGCTTGTCGCTCCGGGACCGATCGTTCGGCCGACGGCTGGTGGGCGACCGTCGACGACGGCGCGATCGGGTGGATCGCGGGCGCGAGCGGCGCGGCGTCGGGCGGGGCGGAAGCGGAGGCGGGCGGCGCGGAGGCCGGCGCCGCAGGTGCGGTCGGTGCAGGAGCGGTCGGTGCAGGTGCGGGAGGATCGGCGAGGTGGCCGCCGCCAGCCGCCTCCATCTCGCCGCGACCGTCGCCAGGCCCCGGTAGGGGTGTCATCGCTGCGCTCCGAGAGGGTGATGGAAGCGAGGAGGAGGCGCCGCGCCGCCCGTCGCGCGAGGGCGACGGACGGGCGGCGCCGTGCGGATCAGATCGGGCGCTGCGAGTCGGGGCGCCGGTCATTCGACGCGGCCCACCACGGCTCCTGCGCGTAGTACTCGTGGACGCGAGCACCCCAGCGGCGATCGGCGAGGTTCGGCCAGCTCGTCTTGTCGAAGCCGGGCGCCGCCTCGAGCCGCTCCTTCGCGACGTCGAGGACGAGCCGCAGCTTCTCCTCGACGTAGGTCTGGGAGAGCGCCGACCACGGCAGCGCGAAGAGCTTGTCGCCCATGCCGAGGAAGCCGCCGAACGAGAGCACCGCGTAGACGATGCGATCGCTGCCCTCCTCGACGGCGAGGTCGGCGAGATGGCCGACGCTGGCGCCGGACGGATCGGTGACGGTGGTGCCGATCAGCTTCGAGGCGCGCTCGAGGCCGCGCGCGTGGAGGCGCTCCGGGTCGAGCTCCGCGTCGCCGACCGGTCCGACCGAGGCGACCGAGGTCGCGCGGGTCCCGGGCCGCGTGACGCGGTAGTGGACGTTCAACGAGTCGGTGTACTTGCGATCGAACTGCGGCCAGGCGCCCGACGGGAAGCTCGGCGCGTTCTCGAGCTCGCCCTTGCCGAGATCGGTGACGACCACGTGCGGATCGCTCGAGCGGGTGAGGCGGGCGAGCGGCACCGCGAAGCGCTTCTCGCCGAAGCCGAGGATGCCGCCGAACGCCAGCACCGCGGCCGCCACGTGGCCGGCGCGCTCGTCGACGATCAGGTCCTCGATCGAGGCGAGCTTCTCGCCCTGCTTGTCGCGGACGTCGCAGCTCATCAGCTCGGAGGCGCGGCGGACGCCGAGCGTCGGGCTCGTCGCGAGGGAGGGCGAGGAGCCCGGCTTCGGATCAGCCGTGGGGAAGGCGGGGATCGGTGGGTTCATGGGGGGAGTTCCTTCGAGGAGCTGCCGCGGGCGGCGGCTCGGTGGATCGCGCCGCGCGGCGCGCGAGGGCCGGCAGGCCTCCGCGCGCGCGCGTCACGACAGGGGGGTGATCAGCGGCCTTCGCGCGGCAGCTCGGTCTTGCTCTTCGGGGTGATCCAGTAGGGATCCTGCCCGTAGAAGGTGTGGATCTCGCTGCCCCAGCGGGCGTCGGCCATGTCGGGCCAGTTCTTCTGGTCGAAGCCCGGCGCCGTCTTCAGGCGCTCCTTGGTGACGTCGAGGACCATGCGGTCGTCGTCCTTCATCGAGCGCTTCAGCGAGGTCCACGGGAGGGCGAAGTACTTGTCGCCCATGCCGAGGAAGCCGCCGAAGGAGAGCACGGCGTAGACGACGCGACCGGTGCCGTCGTCGACCACGATCTCCTGCACGTCGCCGAGCGACTTGCCGTCGGTGTCGACCACAGAGCTGCCGATCACCTTCGAGGCGCGCCGCATGCCGCGGGTCCGCAGGTGCGACTTGTCGAGCGCGTCCTTCGTGATCCGCGTCGCATCCTGGTGCGGGATGCCGCCGACGGCGTTCCAGTAGGGCGTCGTCTTGTAGTAGGAGTGCACCGCCTCGCCGTAGGTGCGGTCGAAGGTCGGCCACTGGTCGGACGCGAAGGCGGGCGCCTTCTCGAGCGTCGCCTTGGTCAGGTCGGCGACCACGCAATGGTCGTCATCGGTGCGCACGACGTTGGCGAACGGGATGGCGAACAGCTTCTCGTCGAAGCCGAGGAAGCCGCCGAAGGAGAGCACCGCGTAGGCGATGTAACCCTCGTCCTCGTCGATCACGAGCGCCTCGACTTCGCCGATCTTGCCGCCCTTCGTGTCCTTCACGTCGCAGTCGAGCAGCTTCGAGACGCGGCAGACGCGGCCGCGCAGCGCCGTCTTGGCGGGAGCCGAGATCGACGGCTTCTCCTGGTTCGTGGCGGGGGGAACGCCGTCCTGCGCAGTTGCGCTGCCCGCGAGGGTGAGGAGCGTCGCCGCGATCGACGCGGCTTGGCGATGCAAGGTCATGAACTTCTCCGAAAGGGGTGAGTCGCACCGCGAGGGGAGCTCGCGATGCGACGGAGCAGTCGCAACCCCCATGCCGGCGCGGACGCCGTCGCGCGCCCGGAGCGCGTGGTCGCGACGCGCGGTGCGCTGGTCGATTGCTCCATCGCGTGCAAACGCGCTCCGGCACCGCACGCGGTCGCGCGACTCATTCGGCGAGCAGGCGTTGCACCGCTGCCGGCACCTCGACCGTCGACGCGCCGATCTCCCGCACGACGTAGTGGAGCGTGAAGTCGAGCAGCTCGGCGGCCGCCGGCGTCGACAGCGCCGGCGCGTCGAACGCGAAGTTCGCCGCCGGGACCACCGAGAGCCCTTCGAGCGCGCCGCCGCGCAGGACCAGCCGCAACCGCAGCGGCACGGCGACGCCGGCGAGCCGCGGATCACGCACGGACAGCAGCACGCAGTCGAACGCGCTCGTTCCAGGCGGCGCACCCGACTCGACGCGCGTCGCCTGCTGCAGCCGCTCCACGCTGCGCTCGAGGAGCTGGTGAGGGGCGAGCACGCGGGCGAAGTAGGGGAGCAGCGTCAGCGGCGGCGCGCCGCTCGCCAGCGGTTCGGCCGGTCGCGCCGGCGCGCGCAGCCGCCGCCAGTCGCCGGCCGGCGGTAGCCGGAAGACCAGTTGCCCGCGCGCGCGGAACGCCTCGACGCCGCCGCCGACCAGCTGCAGCGGCGCCGCTTCGGCCTGGCACCCCGCGAGTTCGAAGGTGGTCGCCGCGCTCCACGCCGCCGGCGCGGTCGCCGCCAATTCGAAGCGGTAGCTCGTCGCGTTCGCGAAGGCGGTGAGCGCGCCGATCAGCTCGGCGTCGAACGGGCGAGCGGCAGGAGCAGGCACCGCCGGACCTGGTGGCGTCGGAGCGGGTGGCACGGGCGCATCGCGCTGTTGCGGGACGACGGGCGCGAAGGCGCCGAGGACGAAGAGCGTGCGGGCGATGGCGTGCATGGGCGGAGCCTCGAGCCGCGCGGATGCAGGCGAGCGCCACATCCCGTCGCGGGCTCGAGGAAGAGCGCAACGGCCATGCCGTCGCTCAACGCCGCCGGCCGAAGTCGAGGCTCATCCGCGCGTCGTCGCCGAGGACGCCGGTCAGCGCGAGCTCGCCGTCGTGCGACCGCACCAGCGCGTGCGCGAGCCGCAGCGCCAACCGATGGGGCCGCGGCACCGCGCGCGCTCCCGACGCAGGCAGCGCCGCGAGCGGCAGCGCTGGAGCGCGCGTCTCGGGCGGTTCGGCGAAGCCGAGATCGAGCCGGACGCCGCCGGCTTGCCGCGTCACCACCACCGCCGCCGTCGATCGGGCGCGAGCGGCGAGGACCTTGTCGACCAGCAGGAAGGCGCGCCACGCGAAGCCGACCACGGCGGCGTCGAGGCGGACCGGGGCTTCGGGCGGTTGGCCGACGGCGCGCGCCGGCTCGTTGCGCTGCGGCACCCATTCGCCCTCGATCTCGCCGACGATCGTCTGCAGCAGGGCGGCCGGCACGATCGCCTCGACCTTCGGCGCCGTCGCCGCGACGAGCGTCGCGTCGAGCAGCATCTGGAGCATCTCCGCGGTCTGCATCGCCTGGGAACGGATGCGTGCGAGCAGGTCGCGGCGGACCTCGGTCGAGAGCGCGGCATCCTCCTCGAGGAGCGCGCTGCAGGTGACGATGGTCGAGAGCGGCGTGCGCAGGTCGTGGCCGAGCTCGGCGCGCACCTGCTCGATGAAGTCGTGCAGTCCCGCGCGGGGGGCCGCGGCGGGGGCGAGTGCGTCTTGCAACGGAAGCTCCGCGAGCAGGAACGAGGCGACGGCTCCGGCTCAGGGGGCGGCGGCGCGGTAGACGCTGAGCCGGTTGTAGAGCGTCTTCAGGCTGATGCCGAGCAGCTTGGCCGCCGCCGGCTTGTCGCCGTGCGCGTGCTCGAGCGTGGCGACGATCAGCTGTTGCTCCGCATCGGCGATCGAGTCGCCCACCGAGATCGCAAACGACGCTCCAACCGCCGGCAAGAGCGCGGCTCCCGCCTGCGCCGACTCCGCCTCGAGCGTCGAGTCGCCGAGGATCCACGCGCGGTGGACGGCGTTCTTCAGCTCGCGGACGTTGCCGTTCCACGCGCGCTCCTCGAGCCGCTCGAGCGCCCCGGCCGCCCACTCCTTGCGCACGCCGTACGTCCGGTTCAGCAGGTCGAGGAAGTGGCGAGCGAGCGGGGCGATGTCGGCGCGCCGCTCGCGCAGCGGCGGCAAGTGGAGCGTGAAGACGGCGAGGCGGAAGTAGAGGTCCTCGCGCAGCCGCCCGTCGCGGATCGCCGCCGCCGGATCGCGGTTGGTCGCCGCGATCACGCGCACGCTGACGGCGAGCTCGTCGGGCGCTCCGAGCCGCTGCAGCCGGCCGCTCTCGAGCACGCGCAGCAGCTTCACCTGCGCCTGCAGCGGCATCTCGGTGATCTCGTCGAGGAAGAGCGTGCCGCCGTCGGCGCGCTCGAAGAAGCCGCGGCGCAGCTTGTCGGCGCCGGTGAAGCTGCCGCGTTCGTGGCCGAACAGCTCGCTCTCGATCAAGGTCTCGGGGATCGCGCCGCAGTTGACGGCGATCATCTTCCCCGCGGCGCGGCGGCTCGACTCGTGGATCGCCTGGGCGATCACTTCCTTGCCGGTCCCGCTCTCGCCGCTGATCAGCACGCTCGCGTCGGACGGCGCGATGCGCGCGACCTGCTCGAAGACCACCTGCATCGCGCGGGAGCTCGCCACGATCGGGTCGCCGCCGCGCTGCGCGAGCAGCTCGAGGCGCAGGTCGACCACCTCGCGCTTCAACGCGTGGTTGCGCCGCAAGTGGGCGAGCGTGCTCTTCAGCTTGGTGAGGTCGATCGGCTTGGTGAGGTAGTCGAGCGCGCCCCCCTTCAGCGCGTCGACGGCGGAGGCGACCGTCGCATGGCCGGTGATCACGACGAGCTCGGTGGCGCCGCCCCCCGCGTCGTCGAGCAGCGCGCTCCCGTCGCCGTCGGGGAGCTCGATGTCGGCGAAGAGCGCGTCGAAGGAGCCCTTCGCGAGCGCCGCGCGGGCGGCGGCGCAGCTCTCGACGGCGGTCACCGCGAAGCCGTTGCGATCGAGCAATGCGGCGAGGTTCTCGCGGAACTCGGCGTCGTCCTCGACGACGAGCAATGCCAGCGCCGCTTCGCGCGGCCGCTCGCTCGCCAGGATCGTGCCTGCGGTCGCGGCCATGACGGGAACTCCTGCGGACGGGACGGGGCGGCGCGCGCGAACGCGCATTGGATGGCGGCAGAGCGTAGGTGCAATGAAGGCTGCGCAGTTGCACAATCGCTTCGCCCCATGCGAATGAGTCGTGCGGGAAGGCCCGCGCGCGCCGGCACACCGCTTGCCAATCCACTCCCGGTCGCAGGAGCGTCGGTGCAATTCGCGCCGTGCTCGAGGCGACCGTGGAGCGCCCTGTGGACGATCGTTCGGCAGAAGTCCCCGCCTCGTCCCTTCCCGATGTCGAGGGACCTGCGCGACGGGTTGCGCGCGACGTCGGCGCGCTCGGCCATGCGGTGGTGGGGCGGATCGCCGGGGTGGGCGGTCGGCTCGGCGATCGTGGCCGCCGGGTCATGGCCGTGGACGGCGCGAAGCTCACGGTGCTGCGCCGGCGCGCCGGCGCGCTCGTCTCGTCCGCCCCTTCGACATCGCTGCTGTTGGCGGTGGTCGCCGGCGCCCTCGTCGCCGTCGGGCTCTGGCTGCTGCTCTAGAAGCCGCGCGCGAGGCGCAGCGGACGCAGCATCGCCCGCTTCTTCCACTGGTGCGCCTGCATGCGGGCGAGGATGTCGGAGAGCGTGTCGAGCGCCGCCGCGAGGTGGCGCCCCTTGTTGAGCATCACGCACTCGGCGCGCTCGCCCATGGCCGCATCGGTGATCTCGGCGCGCGACGGCCGGCCGCTCTTCGCCAGCGTCTCGAGCACCTGGGTCGCCCAGATGACCGGCACGTGCGCCGCCTCGCAGATCCAGAGGATCTCCTCCTGCACCTCGGCGAGCCGCTCGAAGCCGCATTCGACCGCGAGGTCGCCGCGCGCGATCATCACGCCGTCGCGCGGGCTCTGCATGGTGGCGAGCAGCAGGTGGGGGAGCTGCTCGAAGGCGCGCTTCGTCTCGATCTTGAGCACGATGCCGAGGTCGGGCCGGTCGAGCGCGCGGAGCCGCTCCTCGAGCTCCTGCACGTCGGCCGGTCGCTGCACGAACGAGAGCGCCACGCCGTCGGCATGGCGTGCGACGAACTCGAGGTCGGCGACATCCTTCTCGGTCAGCGCCGGGAGGTCGAGCGCGCTGTCGGGCAGGTTGATTCCCTTGTCGGCGCGCAGCGTCTCGCCGTCGGGGCCCGCGCGGGTGATCTCGACGTGCAGCACCTCGTGCTCGACGCGACGGACGACTCCGCCGATGCGGCCATCGTCGAACCAGATCGACTCGCCCGCTTGGACGAAGTCGAAGACTTGCGGCAGCGTGCAGCCGATGCGCGCCGGGAAGAGCAGCGCGCCGGCGGCGTCGCGCTCGGCGGGGCGGCCCGGCTCGAGAGCGCGGGGCAGCAGCAGCGGATCGCCGCGCCGGAGCCGCAGCTCCCCTTCGCGCGGCGGCAGCGGGCCGATCGCGGTGGCGCCATCGCGGCCGCGCACCTGCAGCTCGCCCCCCGGCACGAAGTAGGCGGTGCGGTCGAGCTGCGCGAAGGCACCCTCGCGGCCCACGGCGACGATCGCCAGCTCGCGCGCACGGCCGCGCGCATCGACCGTCTCGACCACGTCGCCGATGCGAAGCTTTGCGAGCCAGCGCGCCTCGACCGGCAGCACGCCATCCGCGTCGCTCGGCGTGGCGCTCCCCGCGTGCAACCAGACGCGCGCCGGGCGGGTGACCCGGCCGAGCGGGTCGCGCTGCGGCCGGACGCGCGCCACCGCTGGCCCCGGCTCGATCGGTCCGGTGCGCAGCTTCGGTCCGGCGAGGTCCATCAGGATGCGGCAGCGCCGCCCGGTCGCCGCTTCGGCGCGCCGCACGTGGTCGACCATGCGACCCCATTTCGTGGCGTCGTCGTGCGCGCAGTTGATGCGCGCGCAGTCCATGCCGCGCGTGATCCAGTCGCGCACCAGCGCAGGATCGTCGGCCGCCTCGCTCGGCAGCGTGACCAGGATGCGGACCGATCGCTCGGGGCGGGCCGGCCCGAGCAGCTCCTCGGTGTGGCGCGCCAGCAGCCGCGGCCCGTCGGCGAAGCTCGGCCGCTGCGCGTCGGAGGGCGAGGTGACGAGGGCGGCCGGCGTCGCCGCCGGGTCGGCATCGGGCGCGCCGGCGAGCCGCTTCACGGCGCGCGTGACCGCCTCGAGCGCCGCCACGACGTTCGGCTCGCAGCGGCCGAGCGACGAGAGGCCGAGCTCGACGAGGTGCTGCTGCAGCGGCCGCAGGTCATGCGTGCGCAGCTGCAGGTAGTGGACGAGGTTGCGGGCGCTCGCCTGGTAGCTCGGGTGGATCGGCGCGAGGCGCGGCGCGGCGTCGCGCTCGGCCGCGAGCAGCCGCGCGTGGAGTTCGTCGAGGGTCACGGCCAGGGCGGCGAGTCGGTCCGGTTCCATGGCGCGGACGATAGGCGCGCGGCGTCGTCGGCCGCGAGCCCGCGCGCGCTCGAGGACGCCGCGCCGATGAAGCGGCGATGAAGTCGGGAAAAGGCGCGCGCGCAGCTCGTGGTCGCGCGCGCGAGAGGGGGGTCAGTTCGAGCCGTAGTCGGCGTGGAGCTGCAGCTGCTCGAGCGCGGGCCGGCGCGAACGGAGCGTGAGGTCGCTGCCATCCGCCGCGAGGTCGAAGGTCACGCGCCAGCGCAAGAACTGGCGGCCGCTCGCGATGGCGACGTCGCCCGACCACGCGGTGAGCGTCGCGGGATCGATCTCCTTCGAGCCGGGGACGATCGCATCGGCGCCCTGGAACTCGATCTGCACCGTCGCGTTGACCGGCACGAAATCGAGCTGCGGCTCTTCGCCGGCCTCGTAGTCGCCGGTCGCCGGGTTGATGCGACCGCGATAGAGGCAGCGGAAGTCGGCGAGGTCGGGGGCGACGACGTTGCCGCTGCCGTCGGTGAGGACGAAGCCGGCGCCGTCGACGCCGGTGAAGCCAAGGAGCGGCGCGCCGCTGCTGCGCGCGCTGATCCGGCCGAAGTCGTACCAGGTCGAGAGGGCGCGGCTGATCGGCCCCGACTCGACCGGCACCAGCGTGTTGGTCGGGTCGATCCAGCTGCTCGGCGGCCGCAGGCTGCCGTTGGTGTCGCTGGTGCCCGGGAAGACGACGGTCGCCGTGCTGCCGCTCGCCACCTGCAGCTGGATCAAGCCGTGGCCGCCATCGCCGCCGTCGCCCATCGCTCCGTTGCCGCTGTTGCTGCAATCGAGGTAGTCGTTGTTGGGGCTGGCGTCGTCGCCCCGGCCGCCGCGCACGTCGAGGATCGCGCCCTGGGCGACGAAGAGGCTCGAGGCCGACTGCAGCGCGATCGTGCCGCCCGCGCCGCCGCCGCCGCCGCCGCCCCAGTAGGAGCAGCCGATTCCCTCGCCGCCGCCGCCGGTGCCGCCGCGAGCGTCGATGAACGCGGTCGCTTCCAGCGTGATCGCGCCGAGCGCCGCGAGGCGGAACGCGCCGCCGCCGCCGCCGCCCGCACCGCCGCGCGAGTCGCCGACCGACGCGCCGTAGCCGAAGCGGTCCATCCGGTCCTCGTTGGCGCAGCAGCCGTCGTTGGCGGGATCGCTGTCGAGGTCGCACCAGTTGCCGCAGTAGTAGGAGTCGGTGAGCGTGCCGCCGCCGCCGCCGCCCTGGCCGCCGATCAGCCGCGTCAACTGTCCGTGGGCGCCGAAGAAGTCGTTGCTGGTCGAGCCGTCGTCCGCGAACGGATGGAGCCCGCCGGTGCCGGCGAGGCTCGTCGTGTCGTCGGAGAGGAGCCAGCCGCCCGCGGCATCGGGGTGGACGTTGGCGATGCCGTTCAGCACGTTGCCGCTCTTGTCGAGCGGCGTCGCGCCGGCGCGGAACAGCGAGCCGCCGCCGCCGCCGGCGATCTTGCAATTGCCGTTGCCCATACGGAACTCATCGCAGTTGCCGAGTTCGTCGTTGGTCTGGTAGTTCCCCTTCGAGTCCTTCTGGTCGAGGATCCCCGCCTGCGCGCCGCCGCCGCCGATGCGCTTCAGCACGCCGTCGGCGGGGTCGATCCCGAGTCCCGCCTCCGAGAAGGTGGGGGAGACGAGCGAGAGGTAGTTCAGCTGGTCGGCGGGGAAGAAGACGAGCGGGTGGGCATCGCCGCCGCGCCCGCCGCCCGGCCCGCCGGCGCCGCCGGGGATCGACAGGAACGCCGAGTCGTAGGCGAACTCGCTGGTCCCGATCTCGCCATGCAGGTCGATCGTGCCGGCGATCCGAACCGAACCGGTGGCGCGCAGGACGAGCGGCTGGCTGCCCGTCACCCGCAGCGTCACGCGAGCCGGCAGGTCGATGTCGGTGAAGTCGAAGACGCCGCCGTTCACCGTCAAGCCGGCGGGCGCGTCGGGAGTCGAGCCGTCGAAGAGCGGGAAGAGCTGGGAGTCGGTGTCGAGGAGGACCGTCGTGAACGTGCCGGGCGGCGGCCCGACCGGGAGGAAGCGGCCGAGCGTGCCGGTCCCCTCGAACTCGAAGCCCGCCTCGAGCAGGTCGGAGTCGTCGCGATCCCACTCCGCGCCAAGTTCGCCGCGCGCGAGTTGCGCCGCGTCGCCGTCGCGCCGCTTCGTCTCCTCGAACCCCTCGACGAGGAGATCGCGGAGCGCGCCGCCCGGATCGTCGGCGACGGTGAAGGTGGTGGCGAGCTCCGCCGCGCCGGCGGCAGCGCCGAGCTCGCCGATCCCCTTCAGCTCGCCGTCGTGCTGCAGCGCCAGCAGATGGCCGAACGGCAGCACGCCGCCGGGCAGCACCTCGAGCACCGCGCGATCGCGGCGGTTCTCGACCAGCCGCACTTCGACGGCGAGGTCGACGCCATCGGGGCGCGCCGCAGGGCGATCGTCGAGGTCGAGCAGTTGGACGAGCTCGGCGAAGCGCATGGCGCTCTCGGGGCGCAACGGGGCGTCGAAGGTGAGGGTGAACGCGGGGCGCGGCGGGAAGCGGTCGTCGGGATCGGTGAAGAAGTTGGGCGAGATCCCGGTCGTGCCGTCCACGGGATCGGCGGCGATCCGCTGCGGCGGCGTCGCCGCGAGTCCGCGCAGCGCTCGGTCGTCGGCGACGTCGAGCGTCGCGAACGGCACGACGATGCCGCGCGGATCGGCCGGGTCGGGGAAGCGGGCGAGCAGCGGCGCCGCGATCGAGGCGATGAAGCCGAAGAGCTCCGGTGAAGTGCGGAGCGCATAGTCGCCGCCGAAGGAGAGCGCGCCGCCGCCGGCGTCGAGCGAGCCGTCCTCGAGGAGCGCGCCGACGGGCCGCAGCGGCAGCGCCGGCGTGAAGATCGCGTGGCGCCCCTCGACGTGCCACTCGCCGGCGACCGGCGCGCCCGCCGCGTCGACGATCGGCAGCACGGTGGCGTTGAGGCGGGCGGCATCGGGCCCGACGCTGAACTCGAGGTCGATCTGCTGGACGAGCGGCGCTTGCTGCGGCGATGCGTCGAGCGGCTCGCCGTTCACGTCCTGCGGATCGGGGAAGGTCACGTCGAGCAGCGTGGCGCGGATGCGACCGTCGCGCGAACTCTGCGCGTCACAGCCGAGCAGCGAGACCGCAAGGAAGGCGGGCAGCCACACGCTCGCTCCGCCCCGCAACCACTCGCCGAGCCGACGCGCGCGGCGGCTCCGACGGCGAGGCGTAGATCCGTGGGCGACTCGCGGACTGGCAGGCATGACCATCGACGCCCCCCCGAGCAGCTCGATCACTGCGGCATGGCGAAGGGAATAGCCGCGCTCCGCCTGCACGCAATCGGCGCAGATGTGACGATTTCAGCGCTGCGCCTTGCCGCGCAGCCAACGCGCGAGGTCGTCGAAGCTCGCGTAGACGACCGGCGTCACCAGCAGCGTCAGCAGCAGCGAGAGCGTCTGCCCGCCGATCACCACCACGGCCACCGCGCGCCGCTCCTCCGCGCCCGGCCCGGCGCCGAGCGCGAGCGGGATCATCCCCGCCACCAGCGCGAGCGTCGTCATCAGGATCGGCCGCAGCCGATCGCGGTTCGCCTGCACGATGGCGTCGTCGCGCGCCATGCCGTGCGCGCGCAACTGCAGCGTGTGGTCGACCTGCAGGATCGCGTTCTTCTTCACCACGCCGAAGAGCACCAGGATCCCGAGCGCGGAGTAGAGGTTGAGGGAGTTGCCGCTCGCGTCGAGCGACCAGAGCGCGAAGGGGACCGAGAGCGGCAGCGAGACGAGGATCGTCAGCGGGTGGACGAGGCTCTCGAACTGGCTGGCGAGGATGAGGTACATCAGCACGACCGACAGCGCGAAGGCGGCGAGGAACTCCTCGAAGGTGCGCTCGAGCTCGCGGCCGCGCCCCGAGATGCGCGTGGTGTAGGTGGGCGGCAGCCCCATCTCGGCGACCGCGCCGCGCAGCGCGTCGAGCCGGTCGGCGAGCGCGTAGCCCGGGCCGACCGAGGCGCGCAACGACACCTGCCGCTGGCGGTCGAGCCGATCGACGCGCGCCGCGCTCTTCACCTCCTCGAAGCGCACGAACCCGTCGAGGCGCGCCAGCGTGCCGGCAGCGGTCGGCACGGTGAGCTCGCGGATGCGGGCGGTGCGATCGCGGTCGTCGGGCAGAAGGCGCAGGGCGACGTCGTAGTCCTCGCCGAGCGACCGGTCGCGCCAGCGCGAGGCGCGCTCCTCGCCGCCGACCATCAGGCGCAGCGCGGTCGCGATCGCCTCGACGTCGACGCCGAGGTCGGCCGCTCGCTCGCGGTCGATCACCGCGCGCAGCTCGGGCCGATCGAGGCGCAGCGTCGTGTCGGCGTCGACGATGCCGCCGAGCTCGCCCGCCCGGCGCTTCAGCTCCTCGCCGTAGCGGGCGAGCGCCTCGAGCTCGGGGCCGAGCAGCGAGAAGTCGATGTCGAAGTTGCCGCCGCCGATGTTGAAGGACGGCGCGTTGCGCACCGAGCAGCGCAGCCCCTTCAGCTCCGCGAGCCGCCGGCGCACCTCGACCATCACGTCGCGCTGCGAGTAGTTGCCGCGCCACGCCGCGCCCGGATCGCCGGCGCGCAGCGCGCGCCAGAGCCGGCCGACGCCGAAGACGCGCTCCTCGTGCGGGGCGATCCGCACGTAGAGGTCGGCGCGGTTCACCTGCGAGAGGAAGCTGCCGCCGAGGTTCATCAGCACGGTGCGCACGCCGGGCGTCGCGCGGATCGCCGCCTCCGCCGCCCGCAGCGCCTCGTCCATCGCGGCGAGGCTCGCCGTCTCGGGGCCGCTGATGTTGACCTCGAACTCCGCCTCGTCGACGTCGGCCGGCGTGTACTCCCGCTTCACCCGCCCGTAGAGCGGCCACGCGGCGGCGATCACCAGCCCGGCGACCAGCAGCACCACGCCGCGCCAGCGCATCGAGAGGCGGAGCAGCGCGAGGTAGCCGCGCTCGAGGAGCGCGTAGGCGCCGCCGCGCGAGGTCGCCGCACCGCGCGCGGTCGCCTTCAGGAGGCGCGCGCTCATCATCGGCGTCAGCACGAACGAGACGACCAGGCTCACCATCACCGCGGTCGCCGCCGTGATGCCGAACTGGTAGAGGAAGCGCCCCGAGATGCTCGACATGAACGAGACCGGGATGAAGATCACCGCCAGCGAGAGCGTGGTCGCCATCACCGCCAGCGCGATCTCGGCGGTCCCCTCGCGCGCCGCCTCGAAGGGGGAGAGCCCCTTCTCCTCGACCATCCGGTAGATGTTCTCCAGCACGACGATCGCGTCGTCGATCACGATCCCGACCATCAGCACCAGCGCCAGCATGGTGACGCTGTTCAGCGTGAAGCCGAGCGCGTCCATCACCGCGAAGCTCGCGATGGTGGAGCAGGGGATCGCGATGGCGGCGATCAACGTCGAGCGCCAGCTGCGCATGAAGGCGAGCACGACGGCGCTGGCGAGCACGCTGCCGAGCACGAGGTGGAGCTCGATCTCGGAGAGCGCTGCGTGGATGTAGCGCGACTGGTCGCGGATCACCTCGAGGCGGACGTCCTGCGGCAGCTCGGCCGCCAGCGCGGCGAGCTTCGCCTTCAAGCCGTCGATCACCTCCACGGTGTTGGCGCCCGACTGGCGGCGCACCTCGATCGAGACGCACGGCTCGCCGTCGAGGCGGGCGAGCGAGCGCTGTTCCTTGGTGCCGTCCTCGACGTGGCCGAGGTCCAAGAGGCGCACCGGCGCGCCGGCGATCTCCGCGACGACGAGCTGCTCGAAGTCGCGCGGATCGTCGAGCTTGCCCATCGTGCGCAGCACCGCCTCGTGCGGCCCCGCGGTCACGTTGCCGCCCGGCCGCTCGGCGTTCTGGCGCTCGAGCGCGTCGCGCACCGCGGTGATCGGCAGCGCGTAGGCGGCGAGGCGCGTCGCGTCGACCCAGACGTTGATCGAGCGCTCCGCGGCGCCGACGATCGTGACCTGCCCGACGCCGATCGACCGCTCGAGCGCCGGCTTCACCGTCTTGTCGGCGAGCTCCGAGAGCTCGCGCAGCGGCCGCTGCGACGAGAGCGCCAAGGTCAGCACCGGCGAGGTGTCGTTGTCCGACTTGGTGATGACCGGCGGATCGGCCTCGGGCGGCAGCTCCTTCAGCACGGCGGCGACGCGGTCGCGCACGTCCTGCGTCGCCGTCTCGAGGTCGCGCGCGAGGTCGAAGGTGATCATCACCAGCGAGGCGCCGCCCGAGGTGATCGAGCGCAACTGGTCGATCCCCTCGATGGTGTTCAACGCCTCCTCGAGCGGACGGCTCACCAGGTTCTCGACCTCCTCGGTCGAGCCGCCCGGCAGCGAGGTGCGCACCATCACGGTCGGCAGGTCGACCGACGGGAAGCGATCGACGCGCAGGCGCTTCAGGCTCGCGAGCCCGATCACCACCAGCGTCGCGATCACCATCGAGGCGAAGACGGGCCGACGGAGGAAGAGCTCGACGAAACGGCGCATCCGCGGCCGACCTACTCGACCACGCGCAGCGGGTCGCCGGTGCGCAGCGCTCCCGGCGACAGGACCACGCGCTCGCCGGCCGCGACGCCGGAGAGCAGCTCGACGCGCTCGCCCTCGATGCGGCCGACGGTGACCTGCTGCTCGCGCGCGGCGCCGTCGCGCGCGAGCACGACGCGGTCGATGCCGGCGAAGCGGACCAGCGCCTCGAGCGGCACGCAGAGCGCGGTGGCCGCGGGGTCGACCACGATCTCCGCCTCGACGAACTCGCCCGGCCGCAACGCGCCGTCGCCGTTCGCGAGGTCGACCTCGAGGCGCAGCGTCCGGTTGCGCCGATCGAGGTCGGGCGCGAGGCGGGTCACGGTGGCGCTCCGCGGTGGCGCTCCGCCGCGCGCGGCGAGGCGCACCGCGAGGCCCGGCGCCAGCTCGCCGGCAAGGCTCTCGGGGACGGCGAGGCGCAGCCGGATCGGATCGGCGCGCACCAGCCGCGCGACCGCGGCGCCGAGCGCGACCGACTCGCCGCGATCGACCAGCCGCTCGGCGATGGTGCCGGCGTAGGGGGCGCGGATCGTCGCATCGGCGAGCGCCTGCTCGGCCAGCGCCAACTCCGCCGCTCGTTGCTGCGCGAGCGCCTGCCGATTCGCCACTTCGTCGTGCGCGTCGGCGAGCGCGCTCTCGGCCGCTTCGAGGCGCGCCTGCGCCGCATCGAGCGCCGCCTGCGACGCGACGCCGTCGCCCGAGAGGCTCGCGAGGCGGGCGTGCTCCCGCCGCGCGTCGGCGAGTTCGCTCTGCGCGCTGCGCACCAGCGGGACGGCAGCGGGGTCGCTGGCGGCGTCGCCATCGGTCGCGAGGCCGAGTCGCGCGCGCGCCGCGGCGAGCGCCGCCTGCGCCTGCGCCACGCGCAGCTCGAAGTCGCGCGTCTCGAGCACGACGATCGGATCGCCAGCCGCGACGCGCGCGCCGAGCTCGACGGCGACGGTCGCGATGCGCCCGGCGAGCTTGCTGGCGAGCAGCGACTCCTCGTCGGCGAGCAGCTCGCCCGACACGCGCAGCGTGCGCGGCCAGTTCGCCGCCGCGACCGTCGCGACGCGCACCTCGCGCGCGGGGCGGGCCGGCGCGGCCGCGGGAGCGCCGCCGCTCGGAGCGGGCGAGCAGGCCGCGAGCGTGGCGCACGCCGCCAGCAGCGTCGCTGCGGCGAGCCGCGCGGCGACGAGCGGAGGAGGGGTGCGCGAGCGGTGGAGCGAACGGTGCAGCAAGGCGGCCATCCCGAGGAGGCGCGCGATGATGCCGGGGCCGCAGCGCCGGGCAAATGGTTCCGCTCGCCGACTCGAAGCGTCGGCACGCTCCGGTCGCGCGCGCCGGCCACCGATCACGTCGAAGTCGCGCCGCGGCCGCGGTTCGCTCGGCAGGCGACGGAGTGCGCGACGGCGCGTGCGGCGGAGGCGGCGTGGCGATGGAGTGGCTGCAGTACGTCACGCTCGGCTTCGCGCCCGGCCTCTTCTGGTGGGCGTGGCTCCGCTGCAAGGACCGCTACGAGCCGGAGCCGCTCCATCTGGTGGCGCGCGCCTTCGTGCTCGGTGCGCTGACGCCCGCGCTGGTGCTGGCGGTGCGACCGACGCTCGAGGCGCTGCTGCCGGTCGAGTTCACGACGCGCCGCCTGCTGCTCGACGCCTTCCTGGTGACGGCGCTGGTCGAGGAGGCGGTGAAGCTCTGCGCGATGGTGCTCGCGATCGGCCGCCACCGCGAACTCGACGAGCCGCTCGACGGCGTGGTCTACGGCGGAGCGGCGGCGCTCGGCTTCGCGTCGATCGAGACGGTGCTCTTCGTCGCGGCGCACCAGGCGCCCGCGCTGGCGCTGCAGCGCGGCTTCACGACCGGCCTGGTCCACCTGGCCTGCAGCGGCGCGATCGGCTGGCAGGTCGCGCGACTGCGGCTTCGCTGCGATCTCCGCGAGTTCGCCCGCCTGCTGCTGGTCGGGATGGCGAGCGTGGCGCTCCACGGCACCTACGACGCGCTGCTGCTCTCCGAGCGTGGGCTCGTCGCGCTGCTGCTGGTCCTGCCCGTGACGCTGGCCGCCTTCGGCGCGCTGGTGCGCCACGCCTCGCACGAGTCGCGCGAGCGCATGGCGGCCGGCCGCGCGAGCCGCGCCGCGCGCGCCCCGCAGCACCTCGCTCACTCGAACTCGAAGGTGATCGCCTCCACCGAAGCAGCGGCCAGCGCGACGGCGATCTCCGTGACGCCGGTGGCGAGCGAGCTGGTGCGCGCGGTCGCGCCGGTCGGTTCGACGGCGAAGCGCGTGATGCGGTAGCGGCCGCTGGTGGGACCGAGCGCGTCCGCGTAGCGGGCCGGATCGAAGCGGTAGGGCGCGCGGCGCGGCGCGGTCGATTCGTTGACGAACAGCGCGATCAGGCGCGTGCGGCGCTCGGGATCGTGGGTCACCGAGTGGAAGAGCGGCGCGCGGCGGGCGCCGAGCTCGTCGACGCCGATGTTGTGCATGGCGTCGTGGTGTGGCTCGAGGGCGAGCGGATTCGAGGCGACCGTCGCGTTGCCCATCCGCTCGAGCGAGCGGACCCGCTGCCCGAAGACGTTCACGTTCTTGAAGGCGAGCTGGTAGTGGACGAGGCGCGCGCAGAGCGAGGCGAGCGAGCCGGCGGCGTGCATGCCGTGGGTCGGATGGAAGAAGGGCGTGTAGGCCGTCTCGCCATCGGGACGCGATCCCATCGAATGCGCGGGCTCCGGGGAGATGCCGACCGACGGGAGGCGGCCGAGCAGGAAGTCGCCGGCGAGCGCTTCGCGGAAGTTCTTCGACGCGGTCCCCTCGAAGAAGTCGGCGTAGAAGTCGGCGCCGCCGTAGTTGGTGAAGTGGCCCTCGCGATTGCCGAGGTAGGCGCCGAGGCGATACCACGCGCCCCACGCGGTCTGGAAGAAGGGCGAGGCGCCCCAGGACGCCGCCGCGGTGGTGAGGTCGAGGCGGATGTTGGGACGCGTGTGGCCGTCGACCAGGCCGAGCAGCCAGTCGTAAGGGCCATCCTCCTCCCAGATCTCGAAGTCCGGGCCTGCTTGCGTGCGCAGGTGGGCGAGCAGGCGGCGCCACGCGAGCAGTTGCTGGTTGCTGCCCGGCGTCTCGCCGCCGTGGCGGCCGAAGCAGATCTGCTGCAGGCGCGGCAGCACGTGGAGCACGCCGCTCATCCACGGCCGGCACTTGGCGACCAGCTCCGCGACGTAGCGGGTGGCCCAGCCGCCGCTGCCGCCGCTGCCGTTGCCGATCGAGTCGGCCATCGCGCAGAGGCTGGTCGGCGCGTTGTCGCCGACGCGGCCGCTCGCGCCGGCGTCGAAGCCCGGCACCGTCTGCGGCTCGACGAAGTGGAGGTCGAGCAGGTCGCCGCTCGCGATCTCCGCGGTGCGATCGCCGGCGACGTGGACGATCGGCGCGGCCGCCTCGAAGTCGGCGCGCGACTGCCGTTCGATCGTGAAGGCGTAGGCGCCGTCGCGGCGCCGCAGCCACCCGAGGTGGTGGGGATGGGCGGCGTGGTCGATGCCGGCGGTGGCGTGCTCGTAGGTGGTGAAGAAGTCGAAGAGGCTCGGGTCGAGCAGGCCGGGCGACAACGTGATGCGGGTGAAGGTGCCGTCGAAGGCGACCGCGGTCACCTCGCGCGCGACCTTGCACCAGTCGTCGGTGGAGCGGTAGTCGGAATCGAGCGCCTCGTGGTGGTTCTGCACGCGAGCGCCATCCATCGCCTCGCTCTCCCAGTAGCCCTGGCCGTCGTAGGGCGTGGGGCGGCGCACGACGATCGCGCCGAAGGTGTGGAGCGCGTACTCCTCGCGCAGCTCCTCCGCGTAGGCGACCTTCGCGGGGTCGGCGGCGAGGTCGAAGAGGTCGGGCACCGAGTTGCCGATGGCGCCGGGATGGGTGCCGCTCGCGTCGTTGTTGTAGGAGTAGAGGAGGTCGTAGTTGACGCGGAAGAGCGGTTCGTTGGCGAGCGCCGGGAAGGCGAGGCGGAACTCCGCGGCGATCGCCTCGGTGAGGTAGGTCTCTCCCTCGTCGTCGCTCTTGAAGTAGGTGCGGAAGAGCGGCGAGCGCTTCAAACCCGGCACGCCGTCCCTTCGCGCGAGCAGGCGCGGCGGCGTGATGCGGCGCCCCTCCGGCGAGTGGAGCGTGAAGCGCTGGTAGTCGAGTCCGACCTCCTCGCCGAGCACGTCGCCCTGCGCCCGGAAGAGGCGCACGTAGGTCTCGGCGCGGCGGCAGTCGGCGCCGCTCGCTGCGCCCCAACCGTTGCCGGCGACGAGCCCGTCCTCGATCAGCGCCTCGTGGTCGAGCACGATCTGGCCGTCGAGGTAGGTGTCCTGCAGCCGCCGCGGCGCGAAGTGGAGGCTGTCGTGCAGGTAGAGCGTGGTGCGATCGGCGCCGCGGCTGCCGTAGGCGGCGAGCGCGCTCGAAGCCCACGTCGGGTAGAGCACCTCCATGCGGTCGGTGAACTGCGCCGGCTGCGCTTCCGGCTCGAAGCCGGTGGCCGGATAGAGGTCGTGCGCCGGATCGACGATGCCCGGCTTGCGGCCGGTGTTGAAGCGGTAGCCGGCGCCGTCGCCGACCAGGTCGTGGCGCGGGTCGCGCGTCACGAGGCCGCCGTTCATCGCGATGAGGTAGTGGTCGCGCGCGAACGGCTTCACCCGCAGCACGATCGGCGCGCACCAGAAGAGCGCTTGGGTCGTGAGGCCGCGGCCGTGCGACGTGTCGAAGTAGCAGGCGCAGAGCAGCCGGTCGGAGAGGCCGTCGAGGAGCGCCGCGGTGAAGTGGACGCGCAGGTCGTCGGGGCCGCCGTCGATCGAGTCGAAGGTGAAGTCGCAGCGCAGGAAGGTCCGGCCGCCGAGCGGCGGTTGCTCGTGGTTCGCGCCGAGCGGGGCGGCGCCGGTGACGTGGGCGATCAGCGGCGCGCTGCGCGTGGTGGCGGCGTCGCTGGTGAGCGTGGTGAAGTGGTCGGTGCGCGCGACCTGGCGCAACCGCAGGCGGAAGAGCGGGCCGGGCGGCAGGCGGAGCTTGCTGCCGTCGACCTTGTTCTCGATCTGCTGGAGGACGAGCCCGAACGTCGCATCCTCGCGGAACTGCACGCGCAGCAGCGGGTTCTCGAGGAGGTGGATCGCTCCGCTCGGCATCGCGCGCTCCTCGATCGGCCACGGTGGCGCGCCGACCGATCGGGAGCGGCGCGCCGGCACCTTAGCCCGGCCGCGCGCGGTAGCTCAGAGTCGAAGAGGGTTCCCTTCGCTCAGAAGAGCTCGCAGACGAACTGCAGCGTCGGCGTCGTCTCGCCGGCGAAGAGCGCGTGCTTCAGCTCCGCGTTCCAGGCGACATCGCCGCGCTGCGCCGCGACGCCGAGCGCGGCGAGCGCCCGTTCGCGGGTCGGGTCGTCGCGCGCCGGGTCGAAGGCGATCGCCGACAGGCCGGGGAGCGCGCGCCGATCGCCGATCTCGCCGAGCGTCCGCGCCAGCGCGCCGCGCACCGCGTCGTTGCCGGTGGTCGAGAGCGCGCTCACCAGCGGCGTGATCACCATCGGATCGGCGAGGCAGCCGAGCGCGTAGCCCGCCGCGAAGCCGAGCCGCGGATCGTTCGCGCCGACGCAGAGCTCGAGTAGCTCGTCGCGCTGCGAACGGGCGCCGAGCAGGCCGAGCGCGTAGACCGCGTGGGCCGCGACCTGCGGATCGCCGGTGCCGTCGGTCGCCGCGATGCAGAGCGGGAGCGCCGCCGCGTCGCGCGCCAGGCCGATCGCGAGGAAGGCGGCGCTGCGCACCGGTTGCGCGGCGGCATCGGCGGCCAGCGCGCGCAGCTCCGGCAGCAGCTCGGCGGCGAGCGGATGGCCGCCGCGCGCGAAGAGGCCGGCGGCGAGCGCGTGCCACGGCACGTCGACCGCATGGCGCAGTCGCCCGCGCACGCCATCGAGCTGGAACGTGGCGAGCTTCTGCGCCACCACCGGGTCGAGCGCCGCGCCGCTCTTCAGCGCGAGCTCGCCGAGCGCGAGGAGCGCGGCCTGGCGCGCCTCGACGTCGACGTCGCGCTTGGCCAACGCGAGCAGCGCGTCGAAGAGCTCCGGCTCGAGCGAATCGCCGAGCTGGCCGAGCGCGTGCGCCGCGGCAGCGCGCAGCTCGCGCGGACCGCGGAAGCGGGCCACGAGGTCATGCAGGCGCGGCAGCGCGGCGCGCGCGTCGGCGAGCGCCAACGCGCACGGCACCTGCGCCAGCACCGCCGCCGGCAGCGCCGCATCGTCGAGCGCCGCGAGCAGCGCCTGCGTGGCGGGCAGCTGCTCTTCCGCGCGGGCGGCCGCGAGGCCGAGGCCGATCACCGCTGCCGCCGCGAGGTCGACGTGCGCGGCCGGCTGATCGCGCAGCACTTCGGCGAGCGGCGCCACCGCGTGGCCGCAGCGGCCGAGCGCGATCGCCGCGATGGCGCGCAGCGACTCGGGGATCGGGCCGCTGCGGTCCATCAGCGCGCGCCCCTCGGCATCGTCGCGGACCAGCGCGGCGAGCGGCGCGCTCGCCTCCGGCTGGCCGAGCATGGCGAGCAGCAGCGGCGCCCATTCGCGGTCGGGGTGGTGCTCGTCGCCGAGGAACTGCACGGTCGCCGCGACGATGGCGGGCGCATCCTGCCCGTTCGTCGAACGCGCCCACATGCCGATCGCCGTGGCGCGCAGGTCGGGATCGCTGCTCACCGCGACGAAGCGATCGGCCAGCTCCGCCCGCTCGCTGTCGTTCACGCGCCAGCTGTCGCGCACGTCGGTCGGCGTCGCCGCGAAGTCGCCGCGGTAGAGCTCGCGGACGGCGAGGAAGCGGTCGAGGTTCGATTGCCACCAGTTCGCGACGTCGAGCGTCGTCACCTCCGCGACGCGCCGCGCGGCGCCGGTGACGCCCGCCTTCGCGCCCGGCGTCGGGCCGCCGGCCGGACCTCCGGGCAGCGTCGGAACCGCCGATCCTCTTGGGCCGGAGGGAGTCGGCGTCGTTCCGACGCTCGAGCGCGTGCCGGTCGTGTCCGGCGTGGGCGGCGCCGGAGGGGGGACGTGCGTGCCCGGCGCCTGGATGTAGGCCGCCTCGTCGAGCGTGAGGCCGAGCGAGTCGAGCACGGCGAGCAGCTGCGGATCGTCGGGGAACTCGTTCACGTAGGCGTCGTTGCGCTCCTGCGCCAGCGCCACCACGAGGTCGCGGTGGCCGCAGCCGTCGAGGACGGCGGCGAGCGCGCAGCGGGTCCCTTGGTCATCGATGAAGAGCGGCAGGTCGCGCGGCCAGAGTTCGAAGTCGCGCGTGAACTCGCCGCGCTCGGCGTACTGCTGCAGCAGCGCCAGCGAGCGCAGCCGCGCGGTCACCTTCGCCGCCGGCCACGCGCTCACCTCGCGCCGCCCGAGCTCGACGACGACCCGCTGCAGGTGGCGTCGCTTGCCGGCGATCTCCTGCTCCGGCGTCGGGGCACCGAGGGGCGGAGCCTCGCCCTCTCCAGCGAAGGCGGCGCTCGCCAGCAGGGCGAAGAGCGGGAGGGAGAACGGGCGCAGGGAGTTGGGCATGAGTGGCTCTCCGAAGGGGGACGGTGCGCCGACTCGCAAATCGTAGAGCAGATTCCGCAGTGCCAGGAAGTTGTCACCAGACGCGCGGAATGCTGCACCCACCCCGGAGGAACGGCTCCAGTCCGCCGTTCGCGTGCGGTGCTGCGCGAGCCTTCCGCTGCGACGCCGTGCGCTTCGCGACGGCATGCGCCACCGATTCGCCACGTTTCGCACGGACTTCCGCGCCGATCGGCAGGAATGGACGTGCGGCGAGCAGAGAGTGCAACGCGCCCCACTCGGCGCACCGTCGTCCGCCGGGCGCTCCGTCTTGCGCGCCGCGGCACCGCGATTGCCAATCGTCTCTTGCCTCGTCCGCGCCCTCCTGCAGCCAGCGATGCGCTGCACGCGGCCGGCGGCGAGCGCAAGGGAGGGAGTCATGCAGACGTTCCGGATGCACCGTCGTTCCATGGTCGCTACGAGCCTCGGCCTCCTCGCCGCCACCTTCGCTGGACCGCAGGCCCCAGCGCAGCAGTGGGGGCTTCCGACGCCGATCGCTGCCCCCGACTTCAGCGTGATCCAGCTCGATGCCACCGTCGTGATGGACCGTTTCGGCGGCGCCATCGCCGCGTGGTCGCAGCAGAGCGCCGGCCCCCAAGCGGCGTTCCAGCGCGCCGGCGGCAGTTGGTCCACGCCGACCAAGCTCTCCGGACCGAAGAGCTTCGCGCTCGACACCACGGTCGCGGTGGGCGCCGATGGCACGGCCGTCGCCCTCTGGGTCGACGTGATCCCCGGTCGCTACGGACGCACGCAGATGGAGGCGTCCACGCTGCTGCCCGGCGCCACGAGTTGGAGCAGCGCCGACGTCCTGTCGCCGATCGACAAGACGTTGAGCCAGCCGCAGGTCGCGATCGACGGTCGCGGGAACGCGCTGGTCACGTGGCTCCACTCCGACGGCACCCATCTCCGCGTGCAAGCCGTCGAGCGCCCCGCGGGCGGCAGTTGGTCTGCGCCCGTCGACTTGAGCTCGCCGTCGACGAACGCCGGCAGGCCGCAACTCGCCATCGATGCGCTCGGCCACGCGGTCGTCGCGTGGCGCTCGTCGAGCAGTGGTGGCGCGCCGCATCGGATCGAGGTCGCGCTGCGCAGCGGCGATGGCCGTTTCACCGCGCCGCGGACGATCAGCGCCCCGGCCAACGGCGTCTGGGGGCCGCAGGTCGCCATCGACGCCTTCGGCCGCAGTGCGGTCGTGTGGGAGGCGGGCGGCGCCGTGCTGGCCGCGACGCAGTCGGTGCGCGGCGGCGCGTTCAGCTCGCCGCTGCAGCTCTCCGCCGTCGGCGAGACGAGCGACTCCGCGGCGCTCGCGGCGGATGACGCGGGCAACCTCGTGGTCGCCTTCCGGGCGCTCCTCGCGCCGCCGATCGCGACGCATGCGACGCGCGTCGTGACGCGCGCCGCCGGTGCGACGACTTGGACCGCGCCACGGACCCTCTCCGGGACGAGCCTTTGGTGGATGGAGGATGTCGGTCCGCCGCAGGTGGCGGCGAGCGCCGACGGGTCGTTGCTGCTGGTCACCTGGGAGGACAACCTCTCGACGATGGTCCGCGCGGCGAGCTACGGCGCCTTCTTCGTCGGAGGCAAGGCGTGGGGGCCGGCGCAGACGATCGCCGATGACGCGCTCTGGGACGACCCGTTGCCGGTCGCGGCGGGGCCGAACGGCAGCGCGCGCGTCCTGTTCGCGCGGGCACTGTCGCACTACCAGTCGCAGTTGAACGCGCTGCCGCTCGGGCGGTGAGCGCGGCGGCCCCCCGGCGCGGCGGCGACGGCGGCGGAACGGGAGCGCGCAGGTTTCGTACGCTCCCGGTCCGCGGTCGCCAGCCGCGATCTCGCGCTCGACCTCGCGACGGAGCTCGCGCGGGTCGCGCCTGGACGGGGAGCTGCTCGTGATGGAATCGACTTCGGCCGGCCCGATCGCTGCAGGAACGGCGGTGGAGCGAGCGACGGGGCGGCGCAGCGCGCGGCGGCTCGGACTCCTCGTCAGCCTGATCGCCGGCCTCGTGCCCTGGCTCGCTCCCGACGCCGCCGCGCAGCGCTCGACGACGCGCTTCCAATGGCAGGGGCAGGAGGTCGCCACCGATTGCGGCGTGCCGCGCGTCGGCAAGTACTCGATCGCCGATCTGCAGGTGGGGCAGCCGTGGCGGCTCGGGGCCGGGCCGGCGAGTTCGCTCACGACCGGTGCGCCGCTCCTCGCCGGTGAGTTGGTCGTGCCGCCGGGGAGCTACCGGATCCAGCTGCTGCGGCCGCAGTCGGAGAAGTACGAGCTGCTGGTCGAGGGGGCGGGGCGCGCCTTCTCGCTGAATGCCAACGTGAGCCTGCCGGGGACGCTCGGCGAGGCGAAGCCGGCGTCGAGCAAGCTCGAGACGACGCTCGCCGCCGCCGGCGACTCCGACGACAAGGAGCTGCGGCCGCTCCAGTTCGCGATCACGTTCGGTGTGCCGCGGATCACCGTCCCGTTCACGATGGTCGGCTCGACCGTCAAGAAGGCGAGCGGCGCCACCGTGGCCGGCTTCAAGCTGCCGCAGGAGTGGCTCGAGAAGCGCCTCTCCGGCTCGACCGCCTCGCCGGTCGCGTCCGTCACCTTCGCCTCCGCCCCGAAGGACGCGCCGAAGGTCTACAACCTGCTGCTCGGCGAGACGCGCGTCGATCTGATGGCCCACGATGCGCCGAGCAGCGACGCCTTCTCGCCGCTCGCCGCCCATGTCGCGAAGTGGGACCGCAAGGGGAGCGTGACCTGGAGCGAGGGAGCGGAAGCGGTCGACCACTTCACGCTCGAGGACGCGAAGCACGAGAAGGGCAAGGAGCTGCGGCTCTTCGTGCGGCTCGGCAAGCGCAAGGGCGAGATCGTCGTGCCACTCGGAGCGGCGACGAAGGAGTGACCGCCGGTTCGGGAGACGCTCCGCCGCGCGCGGCGAACGCCCCCATGCGAGATGGGGTGGTTCTCCCGAAGTCACTGGTGGAGTTGGGACGTATCGCCCGACTGATCGCGCTCGCGCCGCGGCCGGCCGGGGAGGATTCGACGGTCTACCGTTCGCATGACGACGATCCATCGACTCCGAAGGCGGATCGAAAGGAGCGGGTCATGACGAGTGCGCGACAGGGTTTCTTCAGCATCGTGGCGGCGGCCGGTCTGTGCGCCGTGATCGTGGGGACCGCCGACGCGAGCCGCAGCGCCGCGATCGCGAACGGGCCGCCCGCGAGCGCGGCACCCGCGAAGTACATCGGCTCCGCGAAGTGCAAGAACTGTCACGCCAACAAGGCGCACGGCGACCAGTTCGGCCGCTGGAAGGAAGAGAAGCACTCCCAGGCCTTCACGTCGCTCGCCTCGCCCGCGGCGCTCGCCGCCGGCAAGGAGCGCGGCGTCGCCGAGCCGCAGAAGGATGCGGCCTGCCTCAAGTGCCATGTGACGGCGGCATCCGAGCCGGCCGAGCGGCTCGCCAAGGGGTTCGACCCGAAGGAAGGGGTCGGCTGCGAGACCTGCCACGGCCCGGGTGAGGCGCACTTCAAGGCGCGCATGGCCGCCGCGGCGGCCGCCGAGGGCGAAGAGGGATTCGGCGACGAAGCGGCCGCTCCTGCCGCGGTGAAGCTCCCCGACGGCGAGATCGTCCTGCGCCCGAAGGTCGAACTCTGCGTGCAGTGCCACAACAAGGAGAGCCCGACCTTCAAGCCGTTCTGCATGAAGGAGCGGGTGAAGGAGATCGCCCACTTCGATCCGCGCAAGCCGCGCACGCCCGATCAGCTCGCCGGCAAGGACTTCGACTGCCTGCCCGACTGCGAGAAGTGCAAGGGCGGCAAGTAGTCGGCGCGGCGCGAGCCACGACGGCGCGTCGGAATCACGGCGCGTCCAAACCACGGCGCAGCGGAGCGGGGCGATGGCGGGGCTCAATCGGCGAACCGGGGCGGGAGTGGCGCTCGCGCTGCTGGTCGCCACCGGGATCGGGCCATCGAGCGCGCCGCCTCCGCTCGTCGTGCAGCCGCTGCCGTTCAACCATCAGCGCCACGTCGAAGAGGGGGTCGGCTGCACCGACTGCCACTCGCGCGCGGCGATCGCGGCGAAGGCGGGCCACCCGCTGCTGAAGGCGTGCTTGCTCTGCCACCAGGAGCAGAAGGGCGAGAGCGCCGCGGAAGCGAAGCTGCGCGAGTTCATCACCGCGAAGACGGAAGTGCCGTGGGTGCGCGTCAATCGCCTGGTCGGCCACGTCTACTTCAGCCATGAAGCGCATGTCACCCGCGGCCAGATGGACTGCGCGGAGTGCCACGGCGACATGAAGAGCAAGACGACGCCGACGACGGCATCGCAGATCGACCACCTCGACATGCGCGCCTGCATGGAGTGCCACGAGCGGCGCGGCGCGGCGAACGACTGCATCACCTGTCACCAGTGAGCGCGACGCCATGGCCACGCCCCTCGATCGCCGCCGCTTCCTCCGTCTCGCTGGCGCCGCCGCGGGCGGAGCGCTCGCCGCGGGCTGCCACCACGAAGAGGATCCCTACGACCTCGCGCGCCCCGACGTCCCCGGCGCCGACGGCTGGGTGCGCGGCGAGGAGCGCAACGTCTCCACCGCCTGCGCGCAGTGTTCGGCGGGCTGCGGCACGCGCGTGCGCGTCGTGGAGGGGCGCGCGGTCAAGATCGAGGGGAACCCGCTCTCGCCGGTGAACCGCGGCGGCATCGGACCGCGCGGACTCGCGGCCGTGCAGTCGCTCTACGACCCCGATCGCATCAAGACGCCGCTGCGCCGCGTCGCCAAGGGGAGCGGGTCGAAGCTCGAGCCGATCGGCTGGGACGAGGCGCTCGCGCTGCTCGGCGAGCGACTCGCCGGTTTGCGCGAGCGCGGCACGCCGGAGCAGTTGGCGATCGTCTGCGGCCGCGAGCGCGGACTCATGCTCGAGCTGTGGCAGCGCTTCGCCGCGGCGTTCGGGACGGCGAACCTCTTCGATGGCCGCGACAGCGCCGATGGGGTGGTCGCCCACGCCGTGCGGTTGATGCAGGGCGGCCACGAACCGCCCGCCTACGACTGGGCGAACGCGCGCTACGTCGTGAGCCTCGGCTCGGCGCTGCTCGGCTCGTCGTGCCAGCTGGTCGCCTTCGCGCGCGCGCAGCAGGAGCGGCGGGTCGGGACGGCGGGCGGGCGCGCCAAGGTGGTCCACTTCGGCGCTTGGCGGTCGCGCACCGCGGTGAATGCCGACGAGCACCATCCGCTGCGGCCCGGCTCGGCGGCGGCGATCGCGCTCGGGCTCGCCCATCTGCTGGTCCGCGATGGCGCGCACGACGCCGCCTTCGTCGCCGCCCATGGCTTCGGTTTCGATCCGTGGACGGATGGTGCCGGCGTCGAGCGGCCCGGGCTCGCCGCGCGCCTCGCCGACTACTCGCCCGAACGCGTCGCTGAGCGGACTGGCGTGGCGGCCGCCGAGCTCGAGCGGATCGCCCGCGAGCTGGTCGCGCAGAAGCCGTCGTTCGTGGTGGCGGGTGGCGAAGAGCTGCTGCTCGCGAACGGTCTCGAGACGGCGCTGGCGGTCCATGCGCTGAACGGGCTGCTGGGTGCGATCGATCGGCCGGGCGGCTTGCTGACGCAGCGGCCGGCGCCGCTCGATCCGTGGCCCGACCTCGAGCCCGACGAGGTGGCGACGGCGGGACTCGCGCGCGCGCGCATCGACGGCGTCGGCGCCACGCGCATGGCGTCGTGCGGCTCGCTGCAGGACGCGCTGCCGGCGGCGCTCGCGAGCGGCGCGGTCGACACGCTGCTGCTCCACTACGCGAACCCCGCCTGGTCGCGGCCCGGCGCGGCGCAGTGGCGAGCGGCGCTGGCGAAGGTGCCGTTCGTCGTCAGCTTCAGCCCCTATCTCGACGAGACGTGCGCCGACTTCGCCGACCTCGTGCTGCCCGACTGCTCGTCGCTCGAGCGGTGGGAGGATGGCGCCGCGGCGCCGAGCGTCGGCTTCCCGCACTTCGGCATCGCGCAACCGGCGGTGGCGACGCTCCACTCGACCCGTGCGACCGGCGATGTCGTGATCGCGCTGGCGAAGGCGGTGGGCGAACCGCTGGCGGCCGCCTTCCCGTGGAACGACTTCCGGGCAGCGCTCCTCAAGCGCGTGGCGGGCCTGCACAAGGCGGCGCGCGGCTCGATCGTCGAAGCGAAGGGCTCCGACTTCCTGAAGCGGTTGTGGGAAGAGGGGAGCTGGAGCGAGCCGGGCTACCGCTACGAGCAGTGGGACGAGGTGTTGACCACGCCGTCGGGTCGCTTCGAGTTCGCGCCGCAGCTCCTCGCGCAGGAGCGGGCGCAGATCGGCGCGGCGGGGGACGGCGACGTCGTGCCGCGCCACGTGGAACTGCCGGCGGCGCCGGCCGCGCGTCCGTGGTTGCTGATCGCCGTGCGACCCGCGAGCCACGCGACCGGCGGCGGCGCCAACCTGCCGTGGCTGCGGCGCGTGGCCACCGAGACGCAGCTGCCGGACGGCAGCACGGTCGCCGTGCTCCACCCGGAGACGGCGCGCGCGGCGGGCGTCGTCGCCGGCGCGGCGATCGCGATCGAGAGCGAGTTCGGCAAGGCGCGCGCGATCGCGCGGCTCGACCCGGCGACGGCGAAGGGGGTGGTGGTGGTGCCGGAAGGGGGAGGCCACACGGCGTTCGGTCGCTACGCGCGCGGCCGCGGCGCGAACGTGATGGAGCTGCTCGCCGCCGGAGCGACGGCGCCGCAGGGCAGCGTCGCCGCGGCGCGCGCCACCCATGTCGCGATCCAGAGGAGCGAAGCATGACGCCCGTCGCGACCCGCGAGCGCCGTGGAGTGCTGCAGAAGCTCGGCGCGGCGCTGCTCGGCGCGCTGCTGCCGACGCGCCGCGCGAAGGGACAAGCGCCGCCGCCCGCGACCGGCAACCGTCCCCTCACCGCCGACGGCCACGTGCCGAAGTGGGGGATGGCGATCGACCTCGACCTCTGCACCGCGTGCGGCGGCTGCGTGGTCGCCTGCGCCAGCGAGAACAACCTGCCGATCCCCGTCGACACCAGCGACGGCGCCGGCACCGGGATCAGCTGGATGGAGCTCGTCGCGCAACGCGAAGGGGCCGAGGGGGTCGTCTCCGAGACGGCGCCGATGCCGTGCATGCACTGCGAGGATCCGCCCTGCACGAAGGTCTGCCCGGTCGGCGCGACCTACGCGAACGAGGAGGGGCTGGTCATCCAGGTGTGGGATCGCTGCATCGGCTGCCGCTACTGCACCGCGGCGTGCCCCTACTCGCGCCGCTACTACAACTGGTCGAAGCCGGAGTTCCCCGACGACCTGCGCAACCTGCTGAACCCCGATGTCGCGACGCGACCGGAAGGGGTCGTCGAGAAGTGCACCTTCTGCGTCCACCGGCTGCGCAAGACCAAGGAGACGGTGATCCGCGAAGGGCGGACGCTCACCGACGCCGACGTCGTGCGGCTGCCCGCCTGCGCGCAGTCGTGCCCCGCCCACGCGATCACCTTCGGCGACCTCGCCGATCCGGAGAGCCGCGTGGCGCGCGCCGCCGCGAGCCCGCGCGCGTCGCGCCTGCTCGAGCACCTCGGCACCAAGCCGAAGGTCTACTACCTCTCGACGGACCGCAGGAGCAGCTCATGAACGGCGACGAACTCGCCGCGGGTGGCCGCGCGCCGGCGCCGCTGCCCTTCGGGATCGAGCGCCTCTCGGTGCGATCGGTCGTCGCGGCGCTGCTCTTGCTCGGCGGGCTCGGCTTCGGGCTCTACGCCTATGCGCAGCAGCTGCTGCACGGCGACATCGTCACCGGGCTGCGCAACATCGGTGGCGGCGGCGCGACCTGGGGCCTCTACATCGTCCTCGACATCACCTTCGTCGGCTTCAGCTTCGCCGCGATGCTGGTGGTGGTGATCGAGCGCCTCTTCCACGTGCCGGCGTTGCGTCCGGTGACGCGCCTCGCCGAGTGGATCGCGCTCCTCTCGCTGGTGATGGGCGGGATGTGCGTGCTGGCCGACCTCGGCCGTCCGCTGCGCGGATTGCTGAACCTGCCGCGCTACGCCCGCATCACCTCGCCGTTCTTCGGCACCTTCGCGCTGGTGATCGGCGGCTACCTCTTCGCGAGCCTCGTGCAGCTCTTCCTGTCGGGCCGCGCCGACGCCGCGTGGTGCCTCGAGCGGCGCCCGCGGTTCGCCTTCCTCCACCGCATCTGGGCCGCCGGCTTCACGGGCGACGCCGGCGAGCGGTGGCGCCACGCGCGCGTGAGCGGCTGGATGGCGGTCGCGATCCTGCCGCTGCTGGTCATCGCCCACTCGACGCTCGGCTTCATCTTCGGCATCCAGGCCGGCCGTCCCGGCTGGTTCAGCGCGCTCGCGGCGCCCGGCTTCCTGCTGCTCGCCGGCGTGTCGGGCATCGGGCTCCTGCTGCTGATCGCGACGGCGGTGCGGCGCCTGCTGCACGTCGAGGAGGCGCTCGGCGACGCGACCTTCCGGTGGCTCGGCGGGCTGCTGCTGGTGCTGACCGCCGCGTTCCTCTACCTGCTCGCCGTGGAGGAGCTGACCGCGTGGTACGCCGCGTCGCAGCAGGAGCAGGTGCTGGCGCGGGAACGGGTGATGGGCCGCTTCGCGCTGCCGTTCTGGACGATGGTCGGCTCGTTCGTCGTCGCCGCCGGCGCGCTCTTCCTCCAGTGGGTGCGCCGGCACGTGAGCTGGACGCTGCTGCTCGGCGCGGCGCTGCTGGTGAACGTCGGCGCCTTCTGCAAGCGGTGGCTCACCGTCGTCCCGTCGCAGACGCACGGGATGCTGCTGCCGTTCCCGAGCGGCGACTACACGCCGACCTGGATCGAGTGGGGCGTGGCCGGTGGCGCGCTCTGCGTCGGCGCGCTCCTCCTGCTGGTCGTGGCCAAGCTCTTCCCGCTGGTGCCGGTCGATGCGACGCCGGCGCCGACGGCGCGGCCGAGCGAGGCGCGCGAAGGCGGGCGCGGCGTCGCGCGCGCGCTGCTCGCCTGCACCACCTTCGCGATCGGCTCGCTGTTGCTGGTGGCGGGCTTCCTCTGGAGCGCGCGCTACGGCAGCGACCGCTACGTCGATCCGCCGGTGCCCTACAGCCCGGTGATCTTCATCGTCGGCGTGATGATGACCTTCTACGCCGCCGCCGTCTTCGAGACCGTGCCGTTCACGAAGCGGCGGGCCGACTAGCGCGCCGCCGCGCGCGCGACCCGCCGCACCGCTCATCCCCTCATCCCCCCGGCGTGCCGAGCGCCTGCAGCAGCGCCGCCTTGCCGCCGACGACCGGCAGCGAGAGCGCGGTGCCGGCGAGGTCGATCGAGAGCTCGGTGCCGGCCGGCGGCCAGAGGGTGAAGTCCTGGTCGCTCGCGAAGAGGAGCAGCGCGATCTGCTCGCCGGCCGGGATCACCTGATCGTCGGGCTGCAGGTCGAAGGCGAGGTCGACGAACTCGCCGGGCGCGAGCGGAGCGCTGCTCGTGAGCGAGTTGCGGTTCTGCGGATCGGCCCAGCCGCGGCTGATCAGGTTCATGTTGAGGTCGCGGGTCGCCGTCCACGGCAGCGCGACGAGCCACACCGAGAAGTTGGTGGCCGGCTTGCTGCTGGCGAGGCGCACGGTGAGGCGCGGCGTGCCCGACAGATGGAGCGGCTCCTTCAGCGCCGGCAGCGCGTAGAGGAGGCGGTGGGGCGAGCGTTCCGCCTTGGCGAGGTCGCTGCCGCTCACCGCCACGTCGTCGACGAGCTTCTCGATCGCGGCGACCGGCGCGCCGTCGATCGCGAGCGGCCCGATCGCATCGCCGCCCTTGCCGGGCCGCACGATCACCGCGGCGCTGCCGGGATTCGGGTAGTCGGGATAGGGCGTCGGCTCGCCGCGGCGCGCCCCTTCGCGCACCACTGAGCAGCGCGGGTCGTCCTCGACGCCGTTCTCGACGTCGTAGAGCCAGCGCGTGAACCAGCGATTCATCTGCGCGTGCGGCGGATCGCCGCCGTGGCCGCCCTGGTGGAGGAAGAGCTGCACCGGGACGCCCCGCTCCTTCAGCACCAGGTACGGGTGGATGCTGTGCTCCGGCATCACGTTCCAGTCGTTCAAGCCGTGGGCGAACAGGCAGGCCGCCTCGACCTTCTCGAGCTCGCGCCACAGGTCGCGTCCGGCCCAGAAGTCGTTGTAGTCGCCGGTGACGCGATCCTGGTGGGCGAGGAGGACGGCGTCGCGCACCTTCTTGTTGTTGTCGGCGCGTCGCTTCGGGTCGCCGCTGTGGATGAAGTCGTAGAGGACGTCCATGTCCTCGCCGAGCCAGCCGCCGGGATGGCGGACCAGGCCGTTCGAGCGGTAGTAGCGGTAGTAGGAGGTGTTGGGGGCGACCGGGATGATCGCGGCGAGCCCGTCGACGCCGGTGCAAGCGGCCGCGAGCGGGATGGTGCCGTTGTAGGAGGTGCCGGTCATCCCGACCTTGCCGGTCGACCAGTACGCCTTCTGCTCCTTGCCGCCGCTCGGCGCCGTGAACGCCTTCGCGCGACCGTTCAGCCAGTCGATCACCGCCTTCGGCGCGAGCCCTTCGATCGGCCCGCCGACCGTCGGCGCGCCTTGCGACTGGCCGGTGCCGGGCGCCTCGGAGTGGACCACCGCGAAGCCGCGCGGCACCCATTCGCCGATCAGCGACTCGGAGATGCGCGGCGAGTTCTTGCGGTAGGGGATCTCGGGCGGATGGGGCCGCTCGTTCGGCTTCCCGCCGATCGACTGGCGCGGATCCCAGAAGAACTGCTTGTCGTCCGACGCCGTGCCGGCGTAGTAGGGGCTCGACTCGTAGATCACCGCGAGCTTCAGCCCCTCGCTGTCGGTCTGGCGCGGGCGGGTCACGTCGATGTGCAGTCGATCGCGCTTGCCGTCGTCATCGGAGTCGAACTCCGCCTCGACCCAGAGCTCCTCGCGGATCCAGGCCTTCGGATCGCGGAACCCCTCGACGACCTGAGCCTGGCCGTCGACGAAGGTCGGCTCCGCCTTCTCCTGTGCGCCGAGCGCGCCGCCGGCCAGGGGGGCCGTCGACAGCAGCGCGAACGCGAGCGATCCGACCACGGGAACGAGAGGGAAGCGACCGGCAGGACGGGCCATGCGCGAGCTCCGCAGGAAGGGGCGGGGCGATGGTAGCGGTGCGCCGTTCCCCGCGGCAGTCGAGCCGTGACCGTACGCCGCGCCGCACTATCGTGCGCGACCCCACTCGCGGGCCGCCTCGCGGGCCGCAACCCACGCTGGAAACAGGAGAGCGACGATGAGCGCCGATCAGGGACCGCCGATGCCGCAGCCGACCGCCGAGCACGCCGAGCTGATGAAGATGGTCGGCAAGTGGAAGGTCCACTGCAAGTTCTTCATGGAGCCGGGCCAGCCGCCGATGGAGACCGAAGCGTCCGAGATCGTCGAGGCGGTCGGCGGGTTCTGGCTGGTCTGCAAGTTCGATTCGGACTTCATGGGGGCCCCCTTCAGCGGGCGGGCGACCATGGGCTACGAGCCGCATGCGAAGCGCTACGTCTCGACCTGGATCGACTCGATGTCGTCGGCGCTCTTCCACATGACCGGCGCGAAGCGCGGCGACACGGTCGAGATGAAGGGCGAGGCGTTCAGCTGCATGACCAACTCGGTGATCATGCACCGGACGGTCGATCGCTTCATCAGCGCGAACGAGCACGTGTTCGACATGTACTGCACGCTGCCGGACGGCCATGAGGTCCACATGATGTCGAACCACTACAAGCGCGCCTGATCGCGCCGCCGATCGCCGCCGCGCGATCGACGCGCGGCGGCGATCGGGCAATCGCTTCCCGAGCCGTTCAGCTCCCCGGCCCGAAGCGTCGAACTTCGACGCACGCCTCGACGCCGCGCCCCTGCCGCGCGGTCGCGAGCGCGGGAGGGCCCTCCATGGCGAGAGATCCGAGCGGCGCCGCGTCGAGGCGGCGTCCGCAGCGCGTGCGGGAAGCAGGGGTCGGGCTGATCGACAGCCTCGTCGCCATCGTCGTCGTGTCGATCTCGAGCCTCGGCTTCCTCTCGGCGACCGTCTCGTCGCGCACGCTCGAGCGCGAGAACCGGACGGTGGCCGCGGCCAACGAGCTCGCGCGCCGCGTCGTCGAGGAGATGCTCGCCGTCCCGGTCGCCGACCTGGTGAAGAGCTACAACGACGATCCCGCCGACGATCCCGCCGGCGCCGGCACCGCGCGCGGCGACCTCTTCGAGCTGCGCACCGGCGAGGACCTCGTGAAGCGCGAGGATCCGGAGCAGGATCCGGTGCCGGCGCTGATGACTTGCCGCATCGAGCTGCCACTCGGCACCGACGCCGGCGGCAACACGGTGCTGCGCGAGGACCTGCTGCAGGCGGAGCTCGGCGATCGCGCCGACCTGAACGGCGACGGCGTGATCGACGGCGTCGACCGCGGCGGCGACTACCGCATCCTGCCGGTCACCATCAACATCGCCTGGCCGACGCCCGACGGCGGCACGCGGACCCTGCGCTTCGCGACGGTGGTCGGCGGAGCGCAGCCGTGAGCGCGGCGCGCCGCGAGGGCGGCTTCACGCTGCACGAGCTGCTGGTGAACGTGGCGGTGCTCGGCACCTTCCTCGCCGGCGTGTTCGCGTTCGTCTCCTCGGGGATGGCCGATGCCGAGCGGACCATGGCGCGCGCCGTGGTCGACCAGCGCGCCAACGAGGCGATCAACCGCATCGCCGACCTGCTGCTGCCGGCCGGCGACGCGACGCTCTCGCCCGCCGCGGCGCCGCTCGGCGCGGGGTTCGTCGACTACCAGACGCCGGCGGCGGTCACCGCGGCCGGCATCGCCTGGGAGGACGTGGCGCGCCTCGAGCGGCAGCCCGACCCGGCCGACCCCGACGACGGCATCGACAACAACGGCGACGGCCGCATCGACGAGGGGCTGCTGGTGCTGCGCCGCTCCTTCGGCCTCGCCGGCGAGCAGTCGACCGTGCTCGCGAGCGGCGTCGCCCGCTGGCTCGAGGGCGAGATCGACAACGCCCTCGACGACAACGGCAACGGCCTCGAGGACGAGGCGGGGCTCGCGTTCGAGCGCACCGCGGCGGGGGGGATCGTGATCCGCCTCACGCTCGAGCACTCCCACCGCTCCGGCCTCTACCGCCGCACGGTCGAGGCGACCGTCTGGCCGCGCAACTGAGGTGCAACCGATGACGACCCGCCGTCCGCCTGCGCGCGGCAACGCGCTCCTTGCCGCGGTCTTCGCCGCCGTCGTGCTCGCCGGCCTCGGCGGCTCGCTGATCTCGGTGGTCCACTCGGTGAACGTGGCGCAGCACGAGTCGCAGGACCAGCTGCAGCGCTTCTACCTGGCCGAAGCGGCGGCGCGCTTCGCCGAGATCGACCTCGCCGGCGGCGGCAGCGGCGACCTCGGCAGCGCGGTCGCGCCGATCGCCTACGGCAACGGCGCCTACTGGACGCAGGCGGTGCCGCAAGCGGACAACACGATCCGCGTGCTCTGCTACGGCCTCTACCGCGGCACCGTGCGCGGGCTCGAGGCGGTCTTCCTGGCCGGGAACGACGTGTTCGACAACGCCGTCTTCGCCGGCAACAGCTCGGACGATCCGAACTACACCATGAAGTTCGGCGGCAACGGGGGCCAGGCCGACCAGGTGCACGGCGACGTGTTCAGCGGCGGCGACATCGCCTTCGCCGGCGATGCCGAGATCGACGGGATGCCGCGCGCGAGCGGCAAGGTCGACGGCAAGGCGGGCGAGTCGGGGATCGAGCAGCCGCTGCCCGACCTCGCCGCGATGCACTACGACACCATCTCCGACGTCATGGTGGCCGCCGAGTTCAAGGCGCACGAGACCTACCAGAGCAACGGCGCCGGCGGCAAGGCGTACCAGGTGCCGGAGGACAACCCGGCGCACATCTTCCGCCGCAATCCGAGCGACCGCAGCAGCGTCACGTCGGCGACCGACAAGGACGACTACTTCCTCGAGGATCCCTACGAGCCGCTCAAGGCCGACTCGAAGCAGGACGGCTCCGACCCCTACGTGATCACGCTGAGCGGCACGCCGGGCAATCCCGGCAGCGACGGCAACCGCAAGATCTACTACATCGACGGCAACCTCTGGGTGCACAACAACTCGAGCTTCTCGTTCCGGCTGGAGGCGGCCGACGCGCTGGCGGTGACCATCGTCGTGCGCGGCAACATCTACATCTCGGACAACATCTTCTACGGCGACGTCGACAAGGACGCGCTGGCGCTGATCGCGATGCGCGATCCCGACGTGAAGGACAGCGGCAACATCTACTTCGGCGACCCCGCCTTCGGCACGCTCGAGCAGATGAACGCCTACATGTACGCGGAGAACGACTTCCTCGACAACAACCTCGACGCGAGCGGATCGGCCGACGTCGTCCTGAACGGGATCATGAGCGCGGGGAACCACGTCTCGATCAACCGCGACTTCGGGTTGGCGCACTCGCGCCTCACCGTGAACTTCGACGAGCGCGTCTCGGCCGGCGACGTCTCGCTGCCCGGCCTGCCGAGCAGCGCCTCCACCGACCTCACCTTCCTCGCCTGGCGTCCGGCGTCGGCGAACCCGTGAGTCGCGCGCTGCCCCGCCCGCCCTCCCCGGCGACGGCTCTGCCGTTCGCGCTGGCGCCGACGCTCGCGTTCGCGCTGGCGGTCGCGCCGACGCTGCGCGCGCAGGAGCTGCCGTCGCCGCTGCCGGCCACTCGCCCCGACCGCTCCGAGTCGGCCGAGCGGGCGGTGGCCGCCGTGCTCCGCAACGAGGCGCGCAAGAGCGCCGTCGAACAGCTGGAGTCGCTGGTGGCGCTCGGCGAGGCGGCGATCGCCCCCTGCTTCGCGCGGATGGTCGGTCTCGCCGCCCACGATGCGAGCGATGAGGCGGACGCGGGCGGCGGCGACGCGACCCTCTGCCGGCGCGCTCTGCTCTCGCTGCCCGAGTCGGCGGTCACGGCGTTGCTGCTCGAGGCGGCGGCGCTCGCGCCCGACCTCGAGGGGCAGCTCGCCGTGCTGCGCGGCGCCGGTCAGCTCGAGCGCGCCTCGTCGCTCGCCGTCGCGCACGCCGTGCTCCGCGCGCTCGATCCGCTGCTGGTCGGCCATCCGATCGTGGTCGGGACCTTGCGCCACTGCGTCGCGGCGGTGGTGGCCGCGGAACCGGAGGCGTTGCGCGACGTCGAGGCGCTCCTGCTCGCGGCGCCGCTCCCGTTCGCCACCGCGCTGCTCGATGCGGTCGAGCTGCGCCGCGCCGACGAGGCGAGGCGGTTCGCGCTGCGGCTGCTCGGTCGCCGCGGCGACCTCGATGCGCTGCTGATCGCGCGCCTCGACGCCGCTCCGCCGCGCGACCGCCGCGAGCACGAGCGCTGCGCCGACGCGCTGCGCGATCGCTGCGGCGCGCCCGAGCGCGAGGTGCGCCGCGCCGCGACGCGCTGGCTGCGCCGCGACGCGACGCCCGCCACCGCGCACGTGCTGATCGAGCGGCTCGCCGATCCCGATGCGCGCACCGCCGAACTCGCGCTCGCCGCGTTGCGCGCGATCGGCGGCGTCACGCTGTCAGCGGAGCCGAACGAGTGGGAGGCGTGGCTCGCCGCCGAGTCGGAGTGGCGGCGCGAGGAGGGGGCGCGCTGCCTCGAACTCCTCGAGACCGGCAGCGACGCGCAACTCCTCGCCGCGCTCGCCACGCTGGCCCGCAAGCGGCTCCATGCCGACGCCTTCGCCGCGCCGATCGGCGCGCTGCTGCGCCATCCGCGCGGCGAGATCCGCCTCGCCGCGTGCGAGGCGTTGGCCCGCCTCGACAGCCTCGCCTGCCTCGAAGAACTCGCCGCCGTGGTCGACGACCCCGATCCGCGGGTCGCCGCGCGCGCGACGCGCTCGTTGCACCGTTCCGGAGCGAATCCATGATCCCGACGCCCGACCGCCGCACCACGCTGCTCGTCGATCGCAAGTTCCAGCTCCGGCTGATCGGTCGGCTGGCGCTGATCCTGGCGGCGAACCTCGTGCTCTTCTTCGCGCTGTCGATCGGCATGCCGGCCGCGGTCGGCTTCGTCGGCGGGGCGCCGACCTGGGGCATCCTCGAACTCTTCACGCGGCTCGACCTGCTGGCGCTCGCCGTGCTGCTGCCGCTGGCGGGGACGTTCCTCGTGCTGCTCGGGCAGGGGCTGCGCGAGACGCTGCGGATCGCCGGTCCCGAGGTGCGCTTGCGCCAGGTCTTCGGCGAGCTGCGGTCGCTGCGCCTCCCGCGCGCCGTGGCGATCCGTCGCGACGACCACCTGCAGGAGACGGTGCGCGACCTCTCCGCCGCGCTCGGGGCGCTGCACGGCCACGTCGAGACGATGCAAGCGGTGGCGCGCGCCGCCGCCGACGCGCCGGCCGAGCGGTCGCTCGCCAAGTGGCGCGAGCTCGGGGCGCTGGTGCAGCAGTTCACGCTGCTCGGGGCGCTCCCGGACGCCGACGGCGCCGGGAAGGCGCTCGCGCTCGCCGAGGCGCCGGTCGCCTCGTCGGCCGCGGAGCGCGCGGCCGATTGCCCGGCGGATTCGAACGCGCCGTGACGCGCTCGAGCGCGCGGCGAATAGCGCGCTTGATCGCACAATTCAATTCCGGATACTCCCTCGCCCTTTCGAACTCGAAACCGCGCGCGAGAGACTCCCAACGGACCGATCGCGCGCCCTCATGGCGAGATCCGTCCGCATGGCTTCCCACGACAAGTCCGCGTCGAGCCACCGCTTCAGCTTCTACCGCGCCGGCGGTGTCGATCAGGTCCGCCTCGACCGCGGCGCCGACCTCCTGAACCTCGATCAGCTCGACCAGAAGCTCTGGGTCGCCCTCTCCTGCCCGGTGAAGGGGCTCGAGTTCGACGAGCGGACGCTCGCGCTGCTCGACAGCGACAAGGATGGGCGCGTGCGCGTGCCCGAGATCCTCGCCGCGGTGAAGTGGCTCGGGAAGGTGGTGAAGAACGCGGACGACCTGGTGAAGGGGCAGGACGGCGTCGCGCTGGCGTCGATCAACGCCGCCACGCCCGAGGGCAAGAGCGTCCTCGCCTCGGCGAAGCACCTGCTCGCGAGCCTCGGCAAGGAGACGGCCACCTCGATCACCGTCGCCGAGACGATGCAGACCGCCGAGCTCTTCGCGAAGGCGAAGCTGAACGGCGACGGCATCGTCCCGCCGAGCTCGATCGGCGATGCCGACGCGCGCGCGGTGGCCGAGGCGGTGGTCGCCTGCACCGGCGGGGCGCCCGATCGCTCGGGCCAGAAGGGGTTCGGGCAGGCGCACCTCGACGCCTTCTTCGCCGACTGCGCGGCCTTCGATGCGTGGCAGAAGCAGGCCGAGGGCGACGCGAAGACGCTCCTGCCGCTCGGCGCCGCCACCGCGGCCGCGGCCGGCGCCGTGGCGACGGTGAAGGCGAAGGTCGACGACTTCTTCGCCCGCTGCCGGCTCGCCGCCTTCGACGCGCGCGCGCTCGCGGCGCTGAACCGCCAGGAGTCGGCCTACCTCGAGATCGCCGCGAAGGACCTCTCGATCAGCGCGGTCGAGGTGGCCGGCTTCCCGCTCGCGACCATCGAGCCGAACAAGGCGTTGCCGCTCTCGACGGCCGTGAATCCGGCGTGGGCCGACGCGGTCGTGAAGCTGCGCGACGACGCGGTGGCGCCGTTGCTCGGCAAGGAGAAGCAGGCGCTCACCGAGGCGGAGTGGCGCACGCTCACGGCGAAGCTCGGCCCCTACCAGTGCTGGGCCGCGGCGAAGGCGGGGGCGAGCGTCGAGGCGCTCGGCTTGAAGCGGGTGCGCGAGATCCTCGCCGGCGGCGCGAAGAAGGTGCTCGCCGAGGCGGTCGCGGCCGATGCCGCGGTGGCGCCCGAGATCGACGCGATCGCCAACGTCGAGAAGCTCGCGCGCTACCAGCGCGACCTCCACAAGCTGCTCAACAACTTCGTCAGCTTCTCCGACTTCTATGCGCGCCGGACGGCGATCTTCCAGGTCGGCACGCTCTACTTCGACGGCCGCAGCTGCGACCTCTGCATCAGCGTGAACGACGCCGGCAAGCACGGCACGCTCGCGCCGATGTCGAAGACCTACCTCGCCTACGTCGACTGCACCCGTCCTTCGGGCGAGAAGATGCAGGTCGCCGCGGCCTTCACCGCCGGCAGCGACGACAACCTCTTCGTCGGCCGCAACGGCCTCTTCTACGACCGCAAGGGACGCGACTGGGACGCGACGATCGTCAAGATCGTCAGCAACCCGATCAGCATCGGCCAGGCGTTCTGGGCGCCCTACAAGAAGCTCGTGCGCTACGTCGAGGAGTCGGCCGCCAAGCGCGCCGCCGCCGCCGACGAGGCGGCCACCGCGAAGCTGCAGACCGCCGCCAGCAGCGCGGGCGACGCCGCCGCGAAGGGGGCGCCGGCCAGCAAGCCGAAGTTCGACATCGGGACGATCGCCGCGTTGGGCGTCGCGGTCGGCGGCATCACGGCGGCCCTCTCGGGCGTGCTCGCCGCGCTCGGCGAGATGGAGGCGTGGAAGCTGCCGCTGGTGCTGATCGGCGTGACGCTGGCGATCTCGGGTCCGTCGATGCTGATCGCGTGGTTGAAGCTGCGCCAGCGCAACCTCGGCCCGATGCTCGACGCCAACGGCTGGGCCGTGAACGCGCTCACCAAGATCAACATCCCGCTCGGCGCCGCGCTGACCGACACCGCGGCGATCCCGCCCGGCTCGGATCGGTCGCTGGTCGACCCGTACGCGCCGAAGAAGAGCCCGTGGCCGAAGGTGCTGCTGGTCCTGGCGTTCCTGGCGCTGGTCGGCTTCGGCCTCTACCGCACCAACTACCTGCACCAGTGGCTCCCGAAGTGGATCCCGGCGCACCACCTCGACACCGGCCTCGTGCCGGCGGCGACCAGCGGACTGCCCGGCGCGGCGATCGAGATCAAGGTGGCGTCGGGCGCGACGGCGCTCACCTGGTCGCTGGACGGCGGCGCGCCGCAGCCGCTGCCGGTGGCGGACGGGAAGGCGACGCTCACGATCCCGGCCGACGCCAAGGCGGGCAGCAAGATCGTCGTCACCGACGGGACGGTGCTCGGCAACCAGTTCGAGGTGACGGTGCTCGCCGCCGCCGGCTGAGCGCCTCCCGCTGAACTCGTTCGAACGCTCGACGACGGGCCGCGCGGGCGCACCGCGCGGCCCGTTGCGTTCCTGCGCGGATCACTCGTCGCGAGTCACTCGTCGCGTTCGTCGAACTCGCCGTCGGAGTCGAGCGCTTCGCTGGCGTCGAGCGCTTCGCCGCCCTCGCGCGCTTCGTGGTCGCAGGCGGGGTTGCGCCCCTGCGCGCCGAGGAGCTGCTGGAACGCGCGCTCGAGCAACGCCGCCGCGGCGGCGTCGGCGCCGATCGCCGCCAGCCGGACCACCGTCTCGAAGGTGCAGAGCTGATCGCCGCGCGGCGCGCTGCGGATCCGCCAGCGCGACGGCGGACCGGGCGGCAACGCGACGCGGGGCAGCGTCGCGATCCCGTCGGCGCGCCGCACCATCCGCCCCGCCTGCCGCCACGTCCCGTCGAGCAGCACCAGCTCGGTCGGGCGGCCGCGCCGCGCCGCGCACCAGTCGCGATCGAGCGGCCGCGCGTCAGCCGCCGGGAAGAGGACGAACCGCTCGACGTCGCCGCCGCCGAGCGCTGCCGCGCTCCACGGCGCCCCGCGCCGCGCGAACGGCAGCAGCCGCGCGTTGGCGACCACGCGCGCGACGAGGCGCGCGGTGTTGGTCGGCTTGCCCGCCTCCTTGCCGTGCTGCACGATCGCGAGCGGCCACGGGAGTTCCGTGCGCGGCAGCTTCGCGCAGAGGCAGCGCGCCGGGATCAGTCCGCAGCCGGCGCAGCGCGGCTGGAGCGTGTGGCGCGGCACCGCTCGCTCAGCGGCGCTGCGCGTGGAGGCGCGCGAGGTGGCGGCGGATCGCCTCGAACTGGCGGTCGAGATCGCCCTCGCAGAAGTCGGGGAAGGGCGACTTGCCGTCGTCGCCCGCGTAGCGCGGCATCTTCGAGGAGGGCTCGACGCGCAGCGGGTTCGCCATCCAGCGCCGGTAGTAGTCGGGGCGGATGCGGCCGTGCGCGAGGTCGAGGTTCGGCGTGCCGAACTCGAAGCGCGACAACGCGCCGCGTGCGCCGATGTCGTGGCAGGCGATGCAGCCGAACGCGCGCTCGCTCACCAGCTCCGCGCCGATCGCCTCCAGCGCCGCGTCGGGCGGCTCGCTCGCCGCGGCGCTCTTCGCGAGGCCGTCGCGCGCCGCGAGCCCTTCCGCGAGCAGCGTCGCACGCGCCGGGAAGGCGGGCATGCGCGCCGCGAGCCACGGCCGCGTCGGCGCCGCGTTCGCGCCCGACAGCAGCGACTCGATCCAGTCGCCGTGGAGCTTCTCGCCGACGAAGGTGAGCGGCGGTCGCGCCTGGTCGAGGTGGGGCGGCTCGAAGCCAGCCAGCAGGTCGGTCGTCTCGGCCGCGAGCGACTGCCAGCGGTCGAGCTCGGCGCCGATCGCGTGGCAGGCGCTGCATTGCAGCTCGCGCAGCTGCCGTTCGGCGAAGTCGAGCGGTGTCGAGCGCGCGAGCGAGGCGGCGCCGCTCGCCGCGAAGGCCGCGAGCGCGCCACGCTCCTCGGCGCCGAAGCGGTAGTCGGGCAGCGCCGCTCCGGCGGCCGGTCCCTGCGCGCGCGACGCGCTGCTCGCCACGCAGCCGCGCGCGTTCCAGTCGGCGGCGAAGAGCGCCGCGGTCGGCTTGGCCGGCGCGGCGCTCGGCAATTGCGGCTCGGCGAGCTCGTGGCAGCGACCGCAGCGCAGCGCCGCGAACGCCTCCTTGCCGCGCGAGGCGTCGCCGGCGAACGGAGCACCGTTCGCCGCGACGGGCGCCGGCACGTGGCGCGCCGCTCGCTCGAGCAGGAAGGCCGCCAGCGCGCGCGCCTCCGCCTCGCTCAAGTGGAGGTCGGGCATGCGGCTCCAGCGGTCGTGCGCGGTCGGCTCTTGCAGGAACGCGACCAGCGCCTCCGGTTGCCACTTCCACGCGACGCGGTGGAGCGGCAGCCGGACGCCGCTCGGATCGTCGCTGCCGCTGTCGGGGCGCGTGTGGCAGGCGATGCAGCCGCGCTGCGCGAAGAGGCGGCCGCCGTCGCGCACGGCGGTCGCATCGCCGGACAACGGCGCCGCCGCGCCAGCAGCCGCCTCGCCTTGCGTCCCGCGCGCGGCGAGGAAGGCGGCGAGGTCGAGCGCCCGCGTGTCGCCCGCCGCCAAGTGGGCCGCGAGGTCGCCGCCGCCGAGCAGCGCCGGCATGCGCGCCGTCGGCCGCAGCGCGCGCGGCTCGACCAGCCAGTGGGCGATCCAGTCGGCGCGCAGCCGCTCGCCGGCGCGCTCGAGCGAGGGGGCCGCCTGCGCGAGCTCGACCATCGCGTCGGGAATCGGCGCCACCGTGCCGGTCGCATCGAGCGGCGCCGCGTCGGGCGCATGGCAGCGGATGCAGCGGTGCGCTGCGAAGAGCTCGCGGCCACGTCGCACCGCGAGCAGTGGCGCCGGATCGAGCGCGCCGTCGCGCGCCAGCAGCGCCGGTGGCAGCGGCTCCCAGTCGAAGCCGCGACCGGCCCACAGCACGCGCAGCTTGGCCGCGCCGTCGGCGGGGCTCACGTAGTCGAGCTGCAGCGCGTTCGGCCCCTGGTTGAAGCGCGCCTCCTCGCTCGCGACGTCGAAGTCGCCGCCGCCGGGCGCGGGCGCCTCGCTCCCGCCGCTGCGGAGCACGACCGCGCCGCCGAGCGAGAGCGTCGCCGCACCGCGCCCGACCAGCCGGAAGCGGAGCCGGCTGCGGAGATCGAGCGCGAGGTGGCCGCTCCAGCGCGCGCGGAACGGCCCGGCCGGCAGCAGCTCGCTCGCCGGCGCGCCCGCTTCGACGTGGAGCGCGAGGCGATCGACGACGCGCGCATCGCGGGCGGCGCTGCCGACCGACTCGAGTTCGCAGAGGAGCCCGCGCTGCGGCGGATCGCTGCAAAGCGCCAGCAACGCCGCGAGGACGAGGAGCGCACCGCTCACGGGCGGCCACCTCCCGCTCCGCTCGCGCCGCTCGCCACCTCGGCCGGCTTCGCGCCGAGCGCGTGGATCGTGTGCCAGAGGTCGAACGCCATCGGCTGCCCGTCAGCGCTCTCGAGATCGACCTTCAGGTGGCACTGCATCGCCGGCAGCAGGTCGGGGATCGTCAGGAAGACCCGCTTCGCATCGAGCAGGCGCGCCGCCGTGACGGCGACCTTGTCGTGTTGCTGCACCGACTGCTGCTCGGTCGACTGCGCGCTCTCGAGGAACTTCGGGTCGGCGTTGCGCACCGACACCTCGGGCGAGCCGTACATCGGCCCCCAGACGTAGTTCCACTGCTCGAGCGCGTAGCTCTGCACGTCGCCGGCGAGCTCCGGATCGAGCGGGCAGGTGAACTCGACGATCAGCCCGCCCTCGACCGCCTGCAGCGACTTCGGCATGCGCACCGGCGCGCCGGTGTAGCGCACGCGCTGGAACGCCGAGAGGCGCGCCGCGTTGGTCTGCCACCCCTTCAAGCCGCAGACGTAGAGCTGGCCGTCGCCGGGATGGAAGCGCGCGCGCATCGCGCTCGAGCCGAGCGTGACCGGCAGGCGGAAGACGCCGCCTTGCACTTGGCCGTCGACCTCCTCCTTCATCACCTTGTAGATCGAGCTCTGGCCGTAGGAGAGGTGGAGCAGGTCGCCGCCGAACGGCCCGAAGCGATCGCTCGTGACCCACGCCTGGCCGCCGCCCGAGTTGTCGACGCCCATCGGGAACCAGCAGAGCGGCTTCGTGTAGTCGGTCGGCCGGCTCGGCGAGTGGGCGGTGTCGGCGACGCCCTGGAAGCTGCCCGGCGCGAGCCAGTGGAGCTTGCAGTGGGGGACCCAGGTGCCCTCGTTGTCGCCCGCGGTCACTTGGCCGTCGGGACCGACGCCGATGCCGTTCGGGGCGCGCAAGCCGGTCGAGTAGATCGAGAGGTCGCGGCCGTCCTTGCTGAGCTTCAGCACCGTGCCGTTGTGGGGGACGATCGCGTCGAAGCCGCGGCCGCCCGGCCGCACCGGCCCCGCCTTCGAGAAGTAGAAGTTGCCGGCGCGGTCGGTCTGCAGGTCGAACGCGAACTCATGGAAGTTGCGCGTGGTGTAGACGTCGTTGTTGAAGCACTCGTAGTCGTCCGCCTCGCCGTCGCCGTTCAGGTCGTGCAGCCGCGTGATCTGGTCGCGGCCGTGCACGTAGACCACGTCGTCGACGATCGCGAGGCCGAGCGTCTCGAAGAGGCCGGCCGCGAAGCGCTTCCAGCGCATCTCGCCGAACGGGCCGCCGATCCCCGAGACGATCCAGACGTCGCCGTTCCAGGTCGAGAGCGCCGCGCGCTGGCCATCCTTGAAGAAGTCGAAGCCGCCGAAGCGCAGCGACGACTCCCACGGATTGGCGAAGGGGAGCGGGATGTCGTCGACCACGTAGGGGGCGTCGCCGTCCTGCGCCTGCACTCCGCGCGTGGCGAGCGTCTCGGGCCACAACGACGGGCCGCCGTTGCGCAGCGCCGCGAGGTCGCGAGCGCGCGGCAGCGAGGCGAAGCTCTTCGCCGTGGCGTCGATCGCCTCGCGGGTCAACGCCAGCTTGAGCGAGCAGGGGAGCGCGGCGGCCGGCACCTCGAGCCGCAGCCGCTCGCCGTCGCGGACCAGGTGCGCGGCGGCGGGGCCGTCGACGATCGCCACGGTGAGCGGCCGACGATCGCCGCGCGCGTGCGGCTCCTTCAGCGCGGGCAGCGTCTCGCCCGCGACGAAGAGGTCGAGCTCGGCGAGGAAGGTGCCTTGGTCGTGCCGGTTGTCGGGCAGCTCGAGGAGCAGCGAGCGGTAGCGGCCGACGAGGCCGGCGAGGTTGGTCACGCTGCTGCCGTGCTTGCCACCCTCGCCGAGCGCCGACGAATCGACTTCGGCGATCTTCGTCCAGCCGGCGCTGGCGAGGTCGGCCCCCTTCGGGTCGGCGGTCGCTTCCTTGCTGCCCCACAGCGTGAAGCGCTGCACCGCGCGATCGGCGCGATGCCACGAGTAGGTGTTGATGCGGGTGAGGTCGCGTTCCTCGCCGAGATCGACGTGGACGCGGCCGGTGCCGCCGTCGAAGAAGACGACCTTGCCCGGCTCGTCGGCGTTGGTCGGCAGCTCGCCGTCGCCAAGCCGCGGCAGCAGGTCGCCGACCGCGCCGCTGTTGCCGGAGGGCGCCGTGAACCCCTCGACGAAGCGGATCTTCGCCGCGGGCGTGCGCGCCGGATCGAGCAGGTCGCCGGCGACCGGTGCGCCCATCGCGAGGTCGTCCCAGCCGGCGCTGGTGCGATCGACGAGCGTCACGACCGCGTCGCGTCCCGCTGGCGGCACGAGCGGCGCGGGCTGCATCACCGCGAGGCGCCCCTTCTCGGAGACGACCGTGCGCGCGCCCGCCTCGGCGGCGACCAGCAGGCTCAACGGATGCGACGCCTTGCCGAGCGCGAAGGTGCGCGTGATCGAGCGGATGCCGTCGTGCGCCTCGAAGTCGGGCAGCTCGAGGAGCGCCGCCTCGCCGACGTCGTAGCGCAGCACCACCTCTTCCCCGTGGCGCGAGAGGCCGCGCCAGCGCGCGCGCCCCTTCGGCAGCGGACCCGATGCGATCGGCCGCTGGTCGAGGTGGTTGCCGTCGTGCGCCCAGCCGGCGGCGACCGGGTTGGTGAACCACGGCGTGCCGGTGACGCTCGGCTGCGGGCCGTGCGCGCCGTCGAACGGCGTGCCGGTGAGGCGCAGCGGTCCGGCCCAGCCGGCGGCGCCGAGCAGCAGGTCGGTGTCGAAGGTGTAGGAGGCGCTGCGCTCGGGATCGAGCTCGATCGTGATCCCCTTGAAGACCGAGCGGTCGGGCGCGAGGTCGACCACGCTGGTGACGAAGGGGCCGTAGTCCATCCGCTCCCACCAGTTCGAGAGGTGGCGGCGCAGCGAGACGCGGTCGGCGCGCGTGAGCGGCGCGCCGTCGCCGTCGGGCAGCGGCTTCACCCGCACGGCGCGGTAGCGCACCTCGCTGCCCGGGTCATGCGCCTGCAGCGCGAAGGTGCCCTTCGAGAGGCGGCGCGTCCCCTGCGTGCCGAGCGGTTCGAGCCAGTCGACGACGATCTTCCCGTCGATGCGCACCGTGATGCGCCGCCCGACCACGCGCAGGTTCATCGTGTACCACTGGTCGTCGACGGTCGGGGCCGGGTTCACCTTGACGACGCCGTAGAGGCTGCCGCTCTTGATCTCGTCGCCGTGGGTCGAGTTGACCTGCGCCTCGTAGCCGTGCGCCGGCCAGCCGTCGTCCTGCCAGCGCGTGTGGAAGAAGACGCCGCTGTTGGCGCTTTGCTTGGTGAGCGCCTCGACCTCGAGCTCGAAGTTCGTGAACTCGGCGCCGTTCACCGGCCCGACGTAGAAGAGGTGGCCGCGCTCGCCCTTGACGACGAGCTCCTTGCCGTCGAGCGCGAAGGAGGCGGCGTTCTCGTTGGCCTTCCAGCCGTCGAGCGTGCCGTCGAAGAGCGGGAGCCAGCCTTGCTGGTTCGCTTGCGCGGCGACCTGCGGCTCGCTCGGGGCGCCGGCGGCGCGCGCGAGCGTCGTCGGCAGCACGAGCGCGGTGAGCGCGGTGGCGGCGGCGAGGAGGGGCCGCCAGCAGGCGGCGGAAGTCGGGCGCGTCGACCGGCTCATCGTCAGCTCCGAGGTTGGGAAGGGGTGGGATCGTAGCCCTCGTGGCGCGCGCCGTCCCCTGTCTCGAGCCGGGAGGCGGCGAAGGCGGCAGCTCCGCTCGCCCGAGTGGCGCGGGTCGACGCGCGCGCTGGCGCCGAGCGCGAGCCTCAGTAGATTCCGGCGCCGCGGCGTCGGGGCGCGGGCGATCGGCGGAGGGAGCGGCGTGGCACGACGAGGGCTCCTGAGGCGAGCGCGGCTCGCGCTGCTGCTCGCCACCGCGACGCGCTGCGGCGGGGAGGAGCGGTTGCCACCGGCGCCCGTCTGTCTGGCGGCGCCGATCGACGTCGTCGTGCTGGCGAGCTTCGACACCGCGCGCGCCGACCGGTTCGGCGCCTACGGGGCGACCAGCGGCGCGACGCCCACCTGCGATCGGCTCGCGGCGGAGGGGCTCCTCTTCAGCGACGCGCGCGCCACCGCGCCGATCACGTTGCCCTCGCACGCCTCGATGCTCTCCGGCGTCGCGCCGCCCGCGCACGGCCTGCGCGACAACGCCATCTACGCGCTCGACGAGTCGGCGCTGCTCGTCCAGGAACTCCTCGCGCCGGCGGGGTGGGCGACCGGCGCCTTCGTCGGCAGCATGATCCTCGACGCGCGCTACGGCCTCGCGCAGGGGTTCGCCGAGTACCGCGGCCCGTCGACGGCCGCGGCGGGCGTCGAGGCGACCGTGCTCGAGCGGCCGGCCGCGGCGGTGGTCGACGACGCGTTCGCCTGGGTCGCCAAGCAGCCGCGCGAGCAGCGGCTCTTCCTCTTCGTCCACTTCTACGACGCCCACGCGCCGCACGTCGCGCCGGCCGGCAGCGCACCGTTCGCCGACGCCTACGACGCCGAGATCGCCCATGCCGACGCCGAGCTCGGCCGGCTGCTCGCCGCGTTCGCGGCGGCGGGGCGGCAGGTCGCCACGGTCGTCACCGCCGACCACGGCGAGAGCTTCGGCGCGCACGGCGAGGAGAGCCACGGGATCTTCGTCTACGACGCGACCGCGCGCGTGCCGCTGATCGTCCATGCGCCCGGCCGAGTCGCGGACGAGCGGTGCGCGGCGCCGGTCAGCGTCGCCGACATCGCGCGCACGCTGCTCGACCTCGCCGACGTGCCGAGCGCCGCGCTGCCGACGGGCGCCGCGCCGTCCCTGCTCGCGACCGTCGCCGAGCCCGACGCGGCGCGCGCGATCTACGTCGAGAGCTTCATGCCGTTCCACTCCTACCGCTGGCATCCGCTGCAGGCGCTGGTCTGGCAGGGCTTCAAGCTGGTGCGCGGGCGCGGCGACGAGCTCTACGACCTCGCGAGCGACCCGGGCGAGACGCGCGACCTCGCGGCCGAGCAGCCGCAGCGCGTCGCGCAGCTCGCGGCGCGCCTCGACGCGCTGCTCCACGAGCAGGCGCCGCTCGGCACGGCGCGCGGCCAGAGCGTCTCGGCCGAGCAGTCGGCGCAGCTCGCGCAACTCGGCTACACGGCGGGCAGCGCGGGCAGCGGCGCGGCGGACGGAACGCTGCCGGCGAGCGGCGACGCGACGCTCCCCGATCCGCGCGCGCGCATCGGCGACCTCGCCGCCCACATGCGCGCGCGCGAACTCGTGCGCGAAGGAGGGCTCTTGCTGGCGAGCCCGCCCGCCGCGCCCGACCACGCGCGGCGCCTCGAGCGCGGCCGCGCGCTGCTGCAGGAGGCGCGCGGCGTGCTCGACGCGATCCGCGCGGCCCATCCGGCCGATCCCGAGGTCGACCGGACGCAGGGCTTCCTCGAACTCTCGCTCGGCGACCACGCCGCCGCGATCGCGCCGCTCGAGCGCATCTGCCTCGCCGATCCGCTCGCCGTCGGCTCGCGCTGGAACCTCGCGCTCTCCTACGCAGCGACCGGCCACGAGGAGTGGGCGGTGCTCGAGATGGAGAAGATCGCGACGGTCGAGCCGCGCTTCACGCGCGCCTACGAGTGGCTGCTCGCGCGCTGCGAGCGAGCGGGCGACCTCGCGGGCGCCGCGTTCTGGCTGCAGCGCCACGTGCAGCACGCGGCGAACCTCGAGGAGCGCCGCCGCCTCGATCGCAAGCTGGCACCGGCGCTCGCCACGTTGAAGAAGCGCGGCCAGAAGCCGGCCGCACCGGCGACCTTCCCGGTCGCCGAGCTGCGCCCGGAAGGGATGCGCGCGCGCGAGCCGGCCGGCGCGCCGAAACGCGACCGTCCCTAGCGTGCTGCGGACGAGGCGCGCGCCACCGCCTCGCCCGCCGCCGACCGCGCCGTGGCTGGAGCCGCTCGATGTTCAACTTCTCCCCGTTCGCCAGTCCAGCCCCGCTGCCGATGCCGACGCGCTCGCGCCCCGGCTGCACGCAGATCGGCGACGCGCTCTGCGACCTGCTCGAGGAGGTGGAGGAGCTCGCGTGCGGCACCGAGCACCTCGCCACCTTCCGCGAGGCGCGCGACTTCATGCTCACCGCGCCGCGCGCCGGCGCGCCGATCACCTTCGGTTTCGCGCGCCAGGCGGCGGGCCACGCGGTCGCGCTGGCGCAGTCCGACTTCGAGCTCGGCTTCGCGGCGGCGAAATGGGCCGCGGAGGGGGTGTCGCGCCTCTCCGGCAAGCCGGCCGGGCAGGTGAGCGACGGCGTCGACGCGGCGGTCGAGCGGGCCAAGGCCAACGCGCTCGACCATTTCGTCCACCTCGACTACGCCGCGGTCGGCGGCGAGATCGCGTCGCGCTTCGGGGCGATCGGCCCGAACGCGCGCGCCGCGTTCCGGCGCGCCGGCAGCAACCTCGGGCGAGCGGCGGTGGCGCAGGTCGAGGCGATCCAGGCGGTGAACCGGCGGATCGGCGCCGACGCGCTGCGTCCCGATCCGCACGAGCCGGTGTGACGGCTCGCCGTCGCGCGATCAGCGCCGCATGCCGCCGTCGCCCGGCCGGCGCGTGAGGCAGCGCAGGTCGGTCACCTTGCGCAGCACGCGCAGCCCCTCCTTGCCGTGGAAGGTGACCAGCAGCGCGTCGGAGGCGGCGAAGTTCTCGAAGAGGCGCTCGATCACCTCCTCCTCGCCCGGCCACGGATAGGCGAAGACGACGTCGAAGTCGTCGGGGTCGCGGCGCAGCACCGCGTGGCCGTCGGGCCCGCCCTCGACGATCCAGCTGAACTCCTCGTTGCAGGCGGCGAGGTCGCCGGCGTCCTGCGGCACGAAGCTGCCGAGCGCCAGCGCGACGTCGAGCGCGAAGTCGCCGGTGAGGCGGCGCGCCTCGTCGAGCAGGTCGCGCTCGATCTCGATCCCGGCGGCGTCGTAGCCGCAGAGGCGCGCGAGGCCGGCGACCGCCGCGAAGCCGCAGCCCCACTCGCAGAAGCTCTTGCCGCTCGGCAGCTTCGCCTTCGCGAGCGCGTCGAGCGTCCGCCACGCATGCTCGAAGTCGCTCGGCACGAAGCCGTGCAGCGGCCGCTTCACGCGCGTGGCGTGGAAGCGGTCGATCCGCGCGTTCGCCTCGCCGATGAAACGAGCGACGATCGCCGGGAGCGGTCCGGCGGTCGGCTCGATGGCGATGCGGACCAGGGCCATGGCGCGTCTCGTCAGGGCGGCAGGCGGGTGTCGGCGATGGCGACGATCCGCCAGCCGGCAGCGGTGCGTGCCAGCGTGAAGGCGTCGACGCCGCGATGGTGGGGGGCGCCGTCGAGGTCGAAGCGGTAGCGCCCGAAGACCACCGCGAGGTCGCCGTCGAGCAGCACGGTCGGCGGCTCGACGAACTGCTCGCGGTAGGCGCGGGTCGCCGCGCGCAGGCTCGCGACGAAGCGCTTCCATTCGGTCGGCTGGAGCTGCGGTCCGGGCGCGCCGGCGGCGGCGGGCGCCACGGAGAGCAGCGTCGGGGCGAAGGCGACCAGCCGTTCGATGGCCGCCGCGTCGTGCTGCTCGAGCGCGGCGAAGAACGCGGCGACGGTCGCGCGCACCGCCTCCTCGTCAGCCGCGTCGGCCGCGTCGGCCGCGTCGGCGCGAGCAGCGGGCGGCGTCGGGGTCGGCGTCGCCGGAGCTGGCGACGCGCTCGGCGACGCGGCGCCGACGCAAGCGGCCGCGGCGAGCGTGGCGAGAGAGAGGAGCGCGCGCGTCGCCAGCCGCCCGTTCATGCGTGGAGGTCGCGGCGGACCGTGACGCGCCGGCCGCGGATCGAGGAGCCGCGCAGCGCGTCGATCACCTGGTCGACCGCCTCGGCCGGCACCTCGACCAGCGCGAAGCGGTCGGTGATGCGGACCGAGCCGATCGCGGCACCCGGCACGCCCGCCTCGTTGGCGATGGCGCCGACCAGGTCGCCCGGCCGCAGCCCGTCGATGCGTCCCGCGCCGATGAAGATGCGCCCCATCTCGCCGGCGACGTCGTGGGCGCCGCGCGGCCGGAAGGGCGGTCGATCGCCTTGCGGCCCATGGTCGCGCGGCGGACCCCACTCGCGCGGCGGCGGCAGCCCTAGGTCCTGCTCGTCGGCCTGCTCGCCCGAAGCGGCGTGGTTCGCGTCATGGGCGAGCTTGGCGGCGGCGGCGGCGACGTCCATCGGGTCGAGCTCGCTCGCGAGCTCCTCGACCATCCGCTTGAACGGCTCGAGCTCGCCGGCCAGCACCGCCTCGCGCAGCGACGCGCGGGTCAGCTCGAGGCGGCGGTTCTTCAGGTCGGCGACGGTCGGCAGCTGCTCGAGCGCGATCTTCTGGCGCGTGGCGAACTCGAGGTTGCGCAGCAGGCGGTGCTCGCGCGGCTCGACGAAGGTGATGGCGACCCCTTCGCGGCCGGCGCGGCCGGTGCGACCGATGCGATGGACGTAGTCGTCGGGGTCGGACGGGACGCCGTAGTTGACGACGTGCGAGACGTGCTCGATGTCGAGCCCGCGCGCCGCGACGTCGGTGGCGATCAGCAGGTCGGCCTGCTGCTCGCGGAAGCGCTTCATGACGCGGTCGCGCTGTTCCTGCTGGAAGCCGCCGTGCAGCGCTTCGGCCCGCCAGCCGCGCGCGTTCATCGTCTCCTGCAGCTCGTCCACCTCGAGGCGAGTGCGGCAGAAGACGATCGCCGAGGTCGGTTGCTCCATGTCGAGCACGCGGCCGAGCGCGGCGTGCTTCACCGGCCGCGGTACCATGTAGGCGACCTGGCGCACGCGCGGCGCCTGGCCCGCCTGCGGCCGCTCGCGCGCGATGGTGACGCGCACCGGGTCGCGCAGGTGGGAGCGGGCGATGGCGAGGATGCGCGGCGCGAGCGTCGCCGAGAAGAGCGCCGTCTGGTGGTCGGCCGGCAGCTTGGCGAGGATCGCCTCGATGTCCTCGGCGAACCCCATGTCGAGCATCTCGTCCGCCTCGTCGAGGACGCAGAGCTTCACGTCGTCGAGCATCAGCGAGCGGCGGTTCAGGTGGTCGAGCGCGCGGCCCGGCGTCGCGACGATCACCTCGACGCCGCGGTCGAGCACGCGCAGCTGCTGGCGGATCTCCTGGCCGCCGTAGATCGGCAGCACGGTCGCAGCGCGCGCGCGGCCGTAGCGATGGATCGCCTCGGCGACCTGCATGGCGAGCTCGCGCGTCGGCACCAGCACCAGCGCGGTCGGCTTGTTGCGCACCGGCTTGCCGGTGACCGCGCGCTGCAGCAACGGCAGCGCGAAGGCGGCCGTCTTGCCGGTGCCGGTCGCCGCTTGGCCGAGCACGTCGCGGCCCGCGAGCAGCGGCGGGATCGCCTCGCGCTGGATCGGGGTCGGCTCTTCGTAGCCGAGCACGGCGAGGTCGGCGCAAACGGCCGCGTCGACGCCGAGCGCAGCGAACCCCTTCGCGGTGGCGGGCGCAGTGGCGGGCGCGCTGGCGTCGGCGACCGCGGGCGCGGCGATCGGTGCCGCCGCCGACGGAACCGCAGGCGCGGGCGGCGCGGGCTTGGCGGGTTTGGCGGGCGGCGCGGACGGCGGCGAAGCAGCGGGCGCGGACGGCGGCGAAGCAGCGGGCGCGGCCGGCGGGAGCGGCGCGCCCGACGGGGCGTAGGAGGCGGCGGAACGTTTCGGCGGGCGCGGTGGGCGCGGGGCGTCGGAGGCGGTCATGGCGCCATTGTGCCGAGGGGGCGCCGAGCGCCGCGAGCTTTCTCTGCGGCCCGGGTCACTCCAGCACGAAGTCGATCGCGTTGCCGAGGTAGGCGCCGCTCGGGTCGAGGACGAGCGGCTGCAGGTGGATCTCGACGCCCGACAGCGTCGGATCGACCGGCAGGTCGGCGATCAGCGTGTAGCGGCCGCTCGGGCCGGTGTTCCCGCTCGCCACCGGGATCATCGTCGCCGCATCGAGTTCGAGCAGGCCGAGCTTCTTCAGGAAGAGGTTGCCGGGCTGCTGCGCGCCCCAGAGCACGAACGACTGGTTGGCGTCGCCTTGGACGTGGAGGCGCAGCGACCCGCCCTGCTTCGGGCTGCCGTAGCGCCAGACGCCGACGCGACCGGACGGGAAGGCGCGGAACTCGAGGTCGTCGACGAGCGCCTCGGCGAGCGAGTTGTTCGGGTCGTCGGCGGCGCGGAAGCGCAGCTGCATGCGATCGGTGAGCGGCACGTAGGCGGCCGGGTCGAAGCTCACCTGCTGCCACGAGTTGTGGTTGCCGGCGAGCGCCTCGACGTCGCTCCAGGTGGCGCCGCCGTCGGCGCTGATCGAGACGAGGAAGGTGTCGTCGGCGGTGGTGAGGTCGGTGAACCAGCGCCAGTAGGAGATCAGCGGAGCGACCGCATCCTCGAGGTCGAACTGCGGGCTGTAGGCGGTGGTGCGGCCGCTGTCGAGGTCGTAGGTGCCGGCGCTGCTGCCGGCGCGTCCATCGGTGACGAGGCAGAAGACGCCGCTCGCGGAGTGGTCGTCGGCTGGCTGCGCGGTGTTGCCTCCCGAGGTGGTCTGCTGCGGGTCGGCCACCTCGAAGCGGCCGTTCACCGCGTTGTCGCCGGCGTCGCCGAGCGTCCAGCCGAAGTCGGCCTCGAGGTCGTCGCCATCGACGGTGACCGGCTCGCCGATCAGCAGCGTGAAGGCGTGGCTCTCGACGTAGCCGTCGTAGGCGAGGTCGGCGGTGACCGTGATGCGCTGCCCGAGCGCGGCGCCCGGCGCGACCTGCACGCGCAGCGGCGCAGCGAGGTTGTCGGCCTGCGCGAACGCGGCGAGCGTGCCGAAGTCGTGGAAGCCGTCGACGACGACGACGTCGGCGCTGCTGCTCGCGAGCGAGAGCGTCGCGGCGCCGTTCGTGGCGAGCGTGCCGACGTTCTCGAGCCGGAGCGCGAGGTCGAACTCCTCGCCCGGCTCGCTCCAGGCGTCGCCGTCGCCGCTCGACTCGACGAGCGCCCAGTCGTCGCTCTCGAGCCCGGCGCCCGCGTAGAGCGCGATCCGCTGGAAGCCGCGCAGGTTCTCCTCGATCAGCGGGACGATGCGCGTCGCGGGCGGCCAGAAGCCGTCGCCGCTGCCGCCGATCTCGACGGTGCCCGACCAGGTGCCGTGCACGCCGTGGTCGAGGTCGACGGTGTTGCCGTTGGCCGAGTAGAGCGCCTGGCAGATCGTGCCGTGGACGTAGCCGTTGGTCTCGGTGTAGCGCTCCGCGATCGCGTCGAACGCCGCGCGCTGCGGCGGATCGAAGCAGTCGTAGCCCCACGGGAAGAGCCAGAGGTCGGAGTAGGTGTGGGTCGAGATCGAGGTCTGGAACTCGCGGCTGGCGATGAACGCCTCCATCGCCTGCGTCTCGGGCTCGGAGGCGGGCGACGGGCCGCGGTAGGTCTCGCTGCTGCTGTTGCCGCTCGAGCCCGAGTTGTCGTAGCCCCACTGGTAGGAGTAGTTGCGGTTCAGGTCGACGCCGTAGGTGCCGTTGCCGTTGTCGCGCCGGTTCTTCCGCCACATCCCGCCGCCGTTGGGCGAGTTGGCGCGGTTGTACTCGTAGCCGTCGGGGTTCACGACCGGGATGAACCAGATCTCCCGCTCGTCGACGAGGTGGGTGGCGAGCGGGTCGCTGCCGTAGTTCTCGAGCAGCCAGTCGAGGAAGTAGAGCGTCGCGTGGATGCCGACCGGCTCGCGCGCGTGGTGGAGCGCGTCGAAGCGCACTTCGGGTTCCGCCTCGTCCAGCGCGTGGGAGTCGGAGACCTTCACCGCCCAGATCTCGCGACCCTCGCCGCTCTGGCCGATCGAGAACTTCGCGCTGCAGATGGTCGGGTGGTTCGCGGCGAAGCCGTCGAGCAGCGCCTCGACCTCGGCCAGCGTGAAGTAGCCGCCCATGCTGCCGCCGTCCCAGTCGATGCCGCTCGCGCGGCTCGCCGGCGGCGCGGTGGCGGCGAGGCGCGCCGCATAGAACGCCTCGAGGTCGCGCTGCGTCACCGTCACGAGCGCCCCGAGGCGCTGCAGCTCGGCGAGCTGCGCATCGGTGACGCTGATCTCGGCGCGCCCGCCCGGCAGCCGGCTCTGGCAGTCGAGCGCGACGCCCGCCTGCTCGGCGGCGCGCACGCTGCGCGCGTCGCGCAACGAGAGCTCGGCGAGATGGTGGCGGGGCGGCGGGCCGGACTGCAGCGGCGCAGGCGACGGCGACGGCGCGAGCAGCGCGGCGGCGAGGAGCGGCAGGGCGAGCGACATCGGGCTCTCCGGTGCAGGACAGGGTGGCGAGGCGGCGCGCGCCGGCGGATGGCGAGGCGCTTCTGACGCGTCGCGCGCGAGCGTTGCGACGGGAGGTTAGCGCGCCGCTAGCGGATGCGCAGGTCGACCACCAGCGGGTCGTGGTCCATCGTTCCGTGGCGGCGCCCTTTCCAGGGCCGCGCGGCGAGCCGCTCGAGCGCGTTCGAGACGAACAGGTAGTCGAGGCGCCGGTCGGGCTCGGCGGTGGGGCCGCTGCCGGCGCCCGCATCGACGAGCCGCTCGGCCAACCAGTTGTAGATCTCGGCATCGCGCTGCGGGTCGTTCGAGAGGAGGTCGCCGCGTCGATCGATGTCGAGGTTCAAGTCGCCGCCGAGCAGGTGGAAGTCGGCGGTGATCGCCAGCAGCGACTCGGCTGCGCGACCGATCTCGCCGCGCCGCGCGCGCGCCGACCACGCCGAGGCGTGCAGTCCGGCGATGGCGAAGCTCCTCCCCTCGAACTGCCACTCGGCCAGCGCCAGTCCGCCCTGCGAGCTGCCGCCGACGAACTGCCCGCGCCGCGCGACGATCGCCACGTCGCCCGCCGCGCGCACCCAGCCGGCGCCGACGTCGAAGCGGGCGCGCAGCGCGTCGAAGTCGCGCGGATAGAGGAACTCCTGCAGCAGCACGAGGTCGGGATCGAGGACGAGCAGCGTCCGCGCCACCGCGTCGAGGTCGTCCGCCCGCAACGAGTGGGGCTGCCCGCCGTCGCTGCCGCCGACGTTCCAGGTGACGACGCGCAGCGACCTCTCGGGGCGCTTCGCAGGCCACCACTTCGCCGCGTCGCCCTCGACCGCGCGGCGCGCCGGATCGAGCGCACGGGCGCCGAAGAACGCGAGCGCCGCGATCAGCCAGAGCGCGAGCTCGACGAGGCGCGCGGAGCGGTTCATGGCTCCTCCCGGCGCCGGAAGCGGCGGAACGCGAGCGCCAAGAAGAGCGCCGACTGGCCAAGCAGCGCCGCCGCGTGGTGGGCGAGCTCGCGCCACGCGATCTCCTCGCGGAAGAGCGCGCGCCACGCGGTGGCGTGCCAGGTGAAGAGCCACGGCCGCAGCGCCTCGAAGAAGTGGACCTCGCTGATGACATGCGCGACGAGGTAGAGGGCGACGGCGGCGCCAACCGCGTTCACCGCGCTGCGGGTGAACGTGGCGATCCAGAAGGAGAGCGAGAGCGGGGCGAGCAGCGCCAGCGACGCGGCGAGCCAAGCGAGCGCGAAGCGCTGCAGCGCGACGTCGCGCGGCAGGAACTGCGGCCGCGGCGCGCTCTGCAGCACGCCGGGATAGAGGCGCAGGTCGCCCCAGCCGACCGCGAAGAGGCCGAGCAGCAGCGCCGCCGCCACGAAGAGCGCCGTGAGCAGCGTCGTCCAGCCGAACGCGACGGCGAGCTTCCCGAAGAAGAGGCGCGTCTTCGAGACCGGCCGTACGAGCAGCAACGTGAGCGTCCCGCTGCCGGTGTCGCCGGCAAGTTGCGCGCCCCCCTCGAGCGCGGCGAAGAGCGGCAGCAGCAGCACGAAGCCGAAGAAGAAGGCGTAGAGCGCGAAGGTGAGGCCGTTGAAGTAGCTCTTGTTCTCGTAGGTGTACTCGAAGGTCGCGGCGCCGCCGCTGCGCGCCTGCGCGTAGCTCCAGAAGCCGACCAGCATCAGCACGAGGAAGAGCAGCAGCGCCGCGAGCGCCAGCAGCGGCCGCCGCGAACGCACCAGCCGCAGCAGCTCGAGGCGCTCGCTCACCGCGTGGCTCCGTTCGCCGCGCCGTGGCTCGCGGCCTTCGCCTGCGCGACGCGGCGATCGAGCAGCGCCTCGAGCGGCGGACGCTCGACGTGGAACTCGAGCAGCTCGAGCCGGGCCGCCTGCAGCAGCGCGCGCGCCTGCTCGAGCGTGCAGCTCCCGGCCGGGAGCTCGAGCGTGTCGCCGCGAAGCGTCGCCGCGATTCCCGCCGCCCGCAGCGCCGCCGCCGCCGCGCTCGCCGCGCTCGCCGCGCCTGCGCCGCCGTCACGCGGCGCGACGACGATGCGCAGCCGCTCGCTGCCGGCGCGCAGCTCGTCGATCGCGCCGCAGAAGAGGAGGCGCCCCTCCTGCAGCAGCGCGAGGCGATCGACCAGCGACTCGACCTCGCCGAGCAGGTGGCTCGCCAGCACGATCGTCACGCCGTGGTCGCGGCAGAGCGCGAGCAGCAGCGCGCGCAGCGCGAGCACCGCCTGCGGGTCGAGCCCCTCGGTCGGCTCGTCGAGCACGAGCAGCCGCGGCCGCGGCACCAGCGCGATCGCGAGGGCGAGCCGCTGGCGCATGCCGAACGAGTAGGTGCGCACGCGGTCGTCGGCGCGCTCCACGAGGCCGACGGCGGCGAGCGCCTCGTCGACCTCGCGCGGCGCGACCGCGCGGCCACCGAGGCGGGCGAGGTGGCGCACCGTCTCGCGCGCCGTGAGCGTCTCGAAGAGCGCCGGCGGCGCGAACGCGAAGCGCGCGTCGCGCATCACCGCCTCGCGCGCGCGGAACGGCTCGTGGCCGAGGAGGCGCACGCGGCCCTCGCTGGGGGCGAGCAGCCCCGCCAGCAGCTTGAGCAGCGTCGACTTGCCCGAGCCGTTGCGGCCGACCAGGCCGAAGAGCTCGCCTGGCGCGATCGAGAGCGACACGTCGTCGAGCGCCGCGCGGGTGCCGAAGCGCTTGGTGACCGCCGCGACCTCGACCGCCGCGCTCACCCCTTCGACTTCGACGGCGCGCGCTTCTTGGCGGGCGCCTTCGCCGGCGTCCGCCGCCCGCCCTTCTTCTTCTTGGTCGGGGCGATCTCGCGCCGCTCGGCGAGCAGGCGCAGCGCCTCCTCGAGCGTGCACTCCTCGACCTTGGCGCCCTTCGGCAGCGAGGCGTTGGTCTCGCCGTCGCTGCAGTAGGGGCCGTACTTGCCGTCCTTGATCACCACCTTCGCCTGCGTGGCGGGATCGACGCCGAGCTCGCGCAACGGCGGCGCGGCCGCTCCGCCGCGGCCCATGCGCTGCCCCTTCGGCTGCGCGTAGATGGCGCGCGCCTCGTCGAGCGTGATGGTGAAGAGCTGCTCCTCGCTCTTCAGGTTGCGGTAGTCGGGCTTCGGCGCGCCCGGCACGTCCTTCACCAGGTAGGGGCCGAAGCGGCCGAGCGCGGCGCGGATCTTCTGGCCGTCGACGTCGTCGCCGAGCTCGCGCGGCAGCGTCAAGAGCTGCAGCGCCTGCTCGAGCGTGAGGCTCTTCGGGTTCATCGAGCGCAGCAGCGACGCGCGCTTGGGCTTCACCGCCGGCGTGCCGCCCTTCTCGCTGCCTCCCTTCTCAGCGTCGCCCTCGGGATCGAGGCCGAGCTGCACGTAGGGGCCGAAGCGGCCGGTGCGCAGGAAGACCGGCTGGCCGTCGGCCGCGTGGCCCATCGGCTCCTCGGCCTGGCTCGCCGTCGCGATCAGCTCGAGCGCCTTCTCGACGGTGATCTCGTCGGGGGCGAGCCCCTCGGGGACGCTCGCGCGCAGCTCGCCGTGCTCGATGTAGGGGCCGTAACGACCGACGCGCAGCGAGATCGGCGTGCCGTCCTTGCTGCCGATCGGGATGGTGCCGACCTTCTTCGGGTCGACGCCGGTGGCGCGCTCGGTGACGATCGCCTTCAGGCCGGGCTGGTCGCCGCGATAGAAGCGCTCGAGGAAGTCGTTGCGCTTCGACTCGCCGCGCGCGATGGCGTCGAGCTGGTTCTCCATGTCGGCGGTGAAGGAGTAGTCGACCAGCTTCGGCTCGAGCGCGAGCATCAGGTTCACGACCGCGAAGGCGAGCGGCGTCGGGACCAGCGCCGCGCCGCGCTTCACCACGTACTCGCGGTCGACGATGGTGCCGATGATGCTGGCGTAGGTGGAGGGGCGGCCGACGCCGAGCTCCTCGAGCTTCTGCACCAGCCCCGCTTCGGTGAAGCGCGCCGGCGGCTTGGTGGCGTGGCCGGCCGCCTCGGCGGCCAGCACCAGCGCCTCGTCGCCCTGCTGCAGCGGCGGCAGCGTCGCCTCCTCCGCCTCGCCACCTGCGTCGTGCTCGTCCTTGCCCTCGACGTAGGCGCGGAGATAGCCGTCGAAGAGCGTCGTGCGGCCGCGCGCGACGAGCTCCGCCTTGCCGCCGCCGCGCAACGGCGCATCGAAGGTCGCCGCGACGCTGCGCAGCCGCGCGTCGACCATCTGCGAGGCGACCGTCCGCTTCCAGATCAGGTCGTAGAGGCGCGCCTCGTCGGCCGGCATCTCGCGCGCGACGTCGTCGGGCTCCTTGAAGCTCTCGCCGGCCGGCCGGATCGCCTCGTGCGCCTCCTGCGCGTTGCGCGCCTTGCCCTCCCAGGTGCGCGGCGTGCGCGGCAGGTAGTCGGCGCCGTAACGGGCGTTCACCAGCGTGCGCGCCGCGTTCAGCGCCTGCGCCGAGAGCGCGATGCTGTCGGTACGCATGTAGGTGATGAAGCCGCCTTCGTAGAGGCGCTGCGCCGCCTGCATCGCCCGCTTCGCCGTCATGCCGAGCTTGCGTCCCGCCTCCTGCTGCAACGTCGAGGTGGTGAAGGGGGGCTTCGGCGAGGAGTGGAACTCCTTCTGATCGACCTTGCGCGCCACCGGCAGGCTGCCGGCGAGGCCGTCGGCGAGCTTGCGCGCGCCCGCCTCGTCGAGCAGCAGCACGCTCTTGCCGGGGAGGAGCTTCCCGTCGGAGCCGAAGTCGCGCCCCTGCGCCAGCGCCCGCCCGTCGAGCGCGACGACCTGCGCCGGGAAGGCGACGGCGGTCCGCTCGAGGGTGACCTGCGCGTCCCACCACGCGGCGGAGCGGAACGCCATGCGCTCCTGCTCGCGCTCGACGATGAGGCGGGTCGCGACGCTCTGCACGCGGCCGGCCGAGAGGCGCGGCGCGATCTTGCGCCAGAGGATCGGGCTCACCTCGTAGCCGTAGAGGCGGTCGAGGATGCGGCGCGCCTCCTGCGCGTCGACGAGGCTCGTGTCGACGTCGCGGCAGTTCTCCACCGCCTTCTCGATGGCCGCCTTGGTGATCTCGTGGAAGACCATCCGCTTCACCGGCACCTTCGGCTGCAGCAGCTCGAGCAGGTGCCAGGAGATCGCCTCGCCTTCGCGGTCCTCGTCGGTCGCGAGGTAGAGGGCGGAAGCATCCTTCAGCAGCGCCTTCAGCTCGCGGATCTTGGCGCGCTTCTCGGCGGGGACGACGTAGAGCGGGGCGTAACCGTGGTCGACGTCGACGCCGAGCCGCGCCCACGGCTCCTTCTTCAGCGCCGGGGAGATCTCGGCGGCGTTCGAGGGGAGGTCGCGGACGTGGCCGATCGAGGCTTCGACCAGCCAGTCCTTGCCGAGGAACTTGGCGATGGTCTTCGCCTTGGCGGGCGACTCCACGATCACGAGAGGCTTCTTCATCCGAACGAGACTGCGCTGCTCGCACCACGCTTGTCAAGCGCGCCCATCCGCCGAGCGCACGCCGTCGCGCTCGAGCAGCGCAGCGGCGAGCGACCTCTTGCGCGCGCGGCGGCGATGGAATAGTCGAGCGCGCGAAGCCTCCCGGAACCCGAGCCTGCTGGAGTCGATCGATGACCCGTCGCACCTGCGCTCGTCCGTCCCTCGCCCTCGCGTTCACCGCCTCCGCGTCGCTCGTCGCCGCGGCGGCGGCGCCGCAGGAGGGCGCACCGGAGCGGGCCGCGCCGCAGCGCCCGCGTCACCAGGATGGCCACGCGCCGCTGGTCGGCGAGTTCGTGCCGCACGAGCTGCTCTACCGCATCGCGGGCGAGCCGACGGTCGAGCGGCGCGCGGCGATCCGCGCGCTCGCCGGCGCGCTCGAGGGGGCGCGCGGCGAGGAGGAGCTCTGGCGCGGCACGCTCTTCCGCCTGCGCCTCGCGCCCGAGCGCGACCTCGCGGCGGCGCTCTGCGCCCTGAACGACTCGCCGCTCGTGCGCTACGCGGAGCCGAACTTCGTGGCGCGGGCGACCGGCGTCCCGAACGACCCGCTCGTGCCGCTCCAGTGGCACCTCGGGCAGGCCAACGACTCCGACATGGACCTCTTCGAGGCGTGGGACGTGGCGCGCGGCGACGCCGGCGTGGTCCTCGCCACCGTCGACACCGGCTTCGACCACGCCCATCCCGACCTCGCCCACAAGGCGTGGGTCAATCCCGGGGAGATCGCCGGCAACGGGATCGACGACGACGCGAACGGCTGGATCGACGACGTCCACGGCATCGACCCGGTGAACGGCGACGGCGACCCGATGGACGACAACGGCCACGGCACCTTCGTCGCCGGCATCGCCGCGGCCGAGCCCGACAACGGCCAGGGGATCGCCGGCGTGGCGTGGAACGCCCGGATCATGGGCTGCAAGTTCCTCGCGGCGTCGGGCAGCGGCAGCTTCGCCGAGGCGATCACCTCCCTCGACTACGCCGTCGCCAACGGCGCCGCCGTCTCGAACCACAGCTACAACAGCCCGAGCTTCAGCCAGACGCTCTACGACGCCTTCGACCTCGCCGGCGACGCCGGCCACCTCGCGATCGTCCCGGGCGCCAACTCGGCGAACAACCTCGACGTGCAGCCGAGCTATCCGGTCTGCTTCGACCTGCCCGAGATCCTCGCCATCGGCTCGACCGACGAGAACGACGCGCTCACCGGCTTCTCCGACTACGGCAAGGCGAGCCTCGACGTGCTGGTGCCGGGCAACAACCTGCAGAGCACGACGCTCGGCGGCGGCTACGCGGCCGGCTCGGCCAACTCCTACGCGGCGCCGACCGCGACCGGCCTCGCGGCGCTGCTCGCGTGGGTGGGGGGCAGCCGCGACGGCCAGCAGATCAAGGACTGGATCCAGGACAGCGTCGATCCGCTCGCTCCGCTCTCCTCGAAGTGCGCCACGGGCGGCCGCATCAACGCGTGGAAGGCGGTGCAGCGCGCCGCATGGAGCAGCCTCGCGAGCGAGCGCTGGAACAAGCCCGGGACGCGCGGCAGCTCGGCGGCCGGGAGCGCGCTCTGCGTCGCCGCCGACGCGGACGGCGACGGCCGCGACGACGTGGCGATCGGAGTGCCGGGCGACCGGCCGGGCAGCTTCACCGGCGGCTCGGTGCAGGTCGTGTCGGGGCTCACCGGCGCGACGCTGCGCACGATCGCCGGGCCGAACCAGAACGGCGCGCGCTTCGGCGCCGCGCTCGCCGCGTTGCGCGACGTCGACGGCGACGGGATCGACGACCTCGCGGTCGGGCAGCCCGAGATGAACGCCGGCTTCGCCGACAACGGTGGCGTGCGGATCGTATCGGGCGCGACCGGGGCGACGATCGCGACGCTCGATGGGGCGGCGGCGACCGCGCGCGACGGCAGCGCGCTCGCAGCGGCGGGCGACCTCGACGGCGACGGTTCGGGGGACTGCTTCATCGGCGGACCGGGCAGGAGCCACGTCGCGGCGCGCCGCGCGATCGACGGTGCGCTCCTGTGGGACGAGGTGCGGCCCGCGGTCGACGAGTTCGGCGCCTCGCTCGCGAACGTGGGCGACCAGGACGGCGACGGGCGCGACGACGTGCTGGTGGGGGCGCCCGGCCTCGCGACGGCGGAACTCCTCTCGGGCGCTGACGGCTCGACGCTCCTCACCCTCAACTACGCGACCGTCGATCGGGTCGGCGCGACGGTGGCGAACGTCGGCGACGTCGATCGCGACGGCTTCGACGACTTCGGCATCGGCAACGACGCGCGCAACCGCGTGGTGCGCATCGTCTCGGGCGCGACGGGCGCGCTCCTCTACCGCCGCAACGTCCCGGCGGGCGCCACCGGCGAGATCGCCGCCTTCGCGCGCGCCGAGGACCGCGATGGCGATCGGGTCCCCGACTACTGGATCGCGTGGCGCGGGCTCGACGTCGCCGAGCTGCGCTCCGGCGTCGACGGCGCGCTCCTGCAGGCGGTCGAAGGGGCGAGCGGCAACGCGTTCGGCGCGGCGCTGCTCGGCGACGTCGATCTCGATGGCGACGGCGCGTTCGACCTGATCGTCGCGGCGCCCGACGAGGATGTCGCCGGCGTCGGCCTCGCCGCCGGCCGCACGCGCGCCTACTCCTCCGCGCCGCTGCGCTTCACCGCGCTGCCGGGCGACCCCGACGAGGGCGACCTGGTGACCGCGACGATCGCCGGCGGCGCCACCGGCATGCCGTTCCTCCTGGTGCTGGTCGACGTCGACGGGATCCCGCTCTTCGAGGTGCTCTTCCTCGACCTGCTCGACCAGTACGGCGGCTACGAGATCGCCGACACCATCCCGAGCGGCGCGAGCGGCAGCACCTTCACGCTGCAGGTGTGGAGCCTCAAGTACGCGCGGCCGCGGCTGGTCGCGAGCAACCGCGCGCCGATCGCCGTGCAATGAGCGCGGCGCCCGACGCGCCGTTCTGCCTCGCCGAGGCGCTCCCGCTGCTCGAGCGGACGCCGCGGGTCCTCGACGCGTTGCTGCGCGGGCTGCCGGAGGCGTGGCTCGCGGCCGACGAGGGGCCGCAGACGTGGAGCGCGCCGCTGGTCGTCGGCCACTTGATCCACGGCGAGCGGACCGACTGGCTGCCGCGCGTGCGCCACCTGCGGGAGCACGGCGAGACGCGGCCGTTCGCGCCGTTCGACCGCTTCGCGCAGCTCGCGGCGCCCCCGCGCGCGCTCGGCGAGCTGCTCGACGAGTTCGCGGCGCTGCGCCGCGCGAGCCTCGCCGAACTCGCCGCGCTCGAGCTGCAGGAGGGCGACCTCGCGCGCCGCGGGCGCCATCCGGCACTCGGGACGGTCACGCTCGGCGAGCTGCTCGCGACCTGGGTGGTGCACGACCTCGACCACCTCGTGCAGATCGAGCGGACGATGGCGAAGCGGTGGGGCGGCGCGGTGGGGCCGTGGGCCGCCTACCTGCGCGTGGTCCGATAGGAGTCGGAGCGGCGCGGGCGGCGCCGCGCGCGGCGCTACGGACCGTGCGCCTTCTTCCAGTTGGCGATGCCGCGCACCACTTCGGCCTTCGCGTCGGCGGCGCTCTTCCACCCCTTCACCTTGACCCACTTGCCGGGCTCGAGGTCCTTGTAGTGCTCGAAGAAGTGCTGGATCGCGTGGAGGCGCATCGGGTTCAGGTTCTCGGGCTCCTGCCACTGCGCGTAGAGCGGCAGCACCTTGGTGATCGGCACCGCCAGCAGCTTGTTGTCGCCGCCCGCCTCGTCCTCCATCTGCAGCATCCCGATCGGCCGGCAGCGCACCACGACGCTCGGCAGCAGCGCGACCGGAGTGATCACCAGCACGTCGACCGGATCGCCGTCGTCGGCCTTGGTCTGCGGGATGTAGCCGTAGTTGCACGGGTAGTGCATCGCCGTCGCCATGAAGCGATCGACGAAGAGCGCCCCGGTCGCCTCGTCGACCTCGTACTTGATCGGGTCGGCGTTCATCGGGATCTCGATGATCACGTGGAACTCGTCGGGAGCGCCGGCGCCCGCGGTGACGTTGTGGAGGCTCATGGTTCCCCTGATCGGCCGTTGCGGGCGGTCAGCCGCAATCGCGCCGCGCCGGAGGCTACTGCAGCGCGCGCCGCCACGGCTGGCCCGGCAAGGGGACGGCCGCTCGCACCGCGCGCAGCGGTGGAGCGGCCGTCGGTGGTCATCGGTACGAGGCGGTCGCTCGCGGCCGTCCTCACGCCTTCGCGAGGTTGGCGGCGGCGAACTTCCAGTTCAGCAGCTTGTCGATCGCCGCGGCGACGTAGTCGGGGCGGCGGTTCTGCCAGTCGAGGTAGTAGGCGTGCTCCCAGACGTCGAGCGTGAGCAGCGGCTTCATCCCCTTGGTGAGCGGCGTCTCGGCGTTCGCGGTCTTCACCACCTTCAACGCCGCGCCGTCCTGCACGAGCCACGCCCAGCCGCTGCCGAACTGCGTCTTGGCGGCGGCGGCGAACTCCTCCTTCCACTTGTCGAAGCTGCCGAAGGACGCCTCGAGCTTCGCGAGCAGCTCGCCCTCCGGCTTGCCGCCGCCGCCCGGCGTCAGGCTGTTCCAATAGAAGGTGTGGTTCCACGCCTGCGCGGCGTTGTTGAAGAGGGCGCTCTTGTCGGCTCCGCCGGCCGCGGCCGCCGCGACCACCTGCTCGAGCGTCGCCTTCTCGAGGTCGCTGCCCGCCACCATCTTGTTCATGTTGTCGAGGTAGGCGCGGTGGTGCTTGCCGTAGTGGAAGCTGATCGTCTGCGCGGAGATGACCGGGTCGAGCGCGTTGTCGGCGTAGGGCAGCGCCGGCAGCTCGAAGGGGGCCGGCGCGCGCGCGACGGCCGGCGCGGTGGGGACGGCGGCGGCGGCGGCACGCAACGCCGGCGCCGCGGCAGCGGCGAGCGCGCCGGTCGCGGTCACCGCGAGGAAGCTGCGGCGGTCGAGCGCCGAGGCGGGGCGCGGCGGGTTCGGTTCGTTCATGTGGGGCTCCTGGAGGGCGGCCGCATGCAGCGGCGCCGTGGTGTCGCTTCTCGAGCAGGGCGCGCGAGCATACTGCCCGCCGCAGCACCTCAGCCGCCCGACGCCGCGCCGCCGAGCGTGACGGGGCGCCGCTCGATCGGCTGCAGCGCCGGCTCGCCCTCGCGCGCTCGCCAGCGCCGCTCGAGCGGCACGTCGACGAAGCGCTGCACCGTGCCCGAGCCGGGCCAGCGGATCGTGACGGCGCGCAGCGCGGTCGCATCGCCGAGCCCGATCTCCTGCTGCAGCGACGAGGAGCCGAAGCTGCCGCCGGTGCCGACCTCGCGATGGAGCGTGCGCGGTCCGGCGGGGGTCTCGAGCTCGAGCGCGAGGCGCGCGCCGATCGCGCTGCGGTTGGCGCGCACTCCTTCGAGCTCGAGCGTGATCCAGCGCGCCCCCTGCGTCGGATTCTCGAACAGCGCATGGGCGAAGGTGTCGCCCGGGAACTGGCCGCCGAGCTCGTGGAAGAGGTCCTGGTCGCCGTCGTCGTCGAAGTCGGCGAAGGCGACGCCATGACCCTTCTGGAGATGGCCGAACCCGCCGGCCGTCGTCACGTCGAGGAAGCGCCGCCCGCCGTCGTTGCGGAACATCCGGTTGGGCAGCAGCGCGCGGAAGCTCGGGTTGCCGGTGCCGAGGTAGACGTCCTCGAAGCCGTCGTTGTCGAGGTCGCCGAAGTTGGCGCCCATCACGAGGATCGCGCGGTCGAGCCCGAGCTGCGGTGCCACGTCCTCGAAGCGGCCGTCGCCGAGGTTGCGGTAGAGGACCGGGCGGTCGCTCGCGGTCGGCTTGCCGAACAGGAACTTGCCGACGTCGTCGGGCGTGTTGCCGAAGCCGGCGTTGGGGGCCGCGAAGAGGTCCTGCCGCCCATCCTGGTCGTAGTCGAAGAACCAGCAGGCGAAGCTCGCGCGCGGCCGCGCGACGCCGGCGCGTTCGGTGACGTCGACGAAACGCCAGCCCGGCGCCGCGCGGGTCGCCTCGTTGCGGAACAGCCGGTTGGAGCGCTCGCGGCACGAGACGTAGAGGTCGGGCCGGCCGTCGTCGTCGAAGTCGCCGGCGCAGACCCCCTTCACGTAGGCCTGCACGTCGACGCCGGCTGCCGCGGCGCACTCGACGAAGCCGCCGCGGCCGTCGTTGCGGTAGAGCTCGCACGGATGGGGCGCCGACTCGCTCCACGTCTCGTTGCCGATGAAGAGGTCGAGCCAGCCGTCGCCGTCGAAGTCGGCGAAGCAGGCGGTCTGCGTCGGGTGGAACGAGAGGAGCCCCGCGCGCGCGGTCACGTCCTCGAAGGTGCCGTCGCCGCGGTTGCGCAGCAGCGAGTTCGGCAGCCGGCCGCCCTCCTTGAGCCACGCGCCGCGCAGCACCAGCACGTCGGGGAAGCCGTCGTTGTCGTAGTCGCCGTGGATCAGGTTCAAGCCGCCGACGATCCCGTCGAGACCCGCTTCGCGCGACCGCTCGACGAAGCGGCCGGCGCCGTCGTTGCGGTAGTAGCGGAGCGGATCGCGCAGCCCCTGCGCCGAGGTCATCACGTCGAGGCAGCCGTCGCGGTCGAAGTCCTCGGCGATCGCGCCGCCGGCGATCGAGCGGGTGTCGAGCCCGCAGTCGGCGGCGACGTTGCGCCAGCGCGGGAACGGGGCGTCGGAGGCGAAGCGCTCGGGCGCGAGGCGATGGGGCTCCGGCACGCCGTCGGGCCAGCGACCGAGCGTCATCGCGGCGAGATTGAGCAGCCACCTCGAATCGTCGTCGCCGGGATCGGACTCGACCAGCGCGAGGAACTCGGCGAAGGCGCGCTCCGCGCCGCGCGGCTTCTGGTGGACGCCGGCCGGCTCGATCGGCGCGAGGCAGGAGGCGCCGTTGCAGCAGTCGAGGCAGTTCTCCACCTCGGCGATGCGCAGCCACGCGGTCGCGCGCGCGAGCGCGAGCTCGCGATGGAAGTTCGGCGGCAGCGAGGCGTCGCGCGCCGCCGCCTGCGTGGCGCGCTCGAGCTCCTCGGCCGCCGCCAGCGGGTCGCCGAGCTTGATCAGGTCGAGGCCGAGCCGCATCTGCGCGCGCGCCTCGTCTTGCAGCGGCGCGCCGCTCGCGTGCAGCGTGCGCCGTTGCGCGACGTCGTGCTCGAACGCGTCGGCGCAGGCGGACGGGGCCGCCTCGCGGGCGAGCTCGTCGAGGAGCGCCGCCATGCCCGCCGTGCCGCCGGCGGCGAGCGAACGCCAATGGCGCTCCTTCGAACCGCGCAGGTACCAGCCGAGAGCGAGCGCCACGAGCAGCAGGGCGCCGCCGCCCCACAGGGCGACGCGCAGCAGGCGGGAGGACATGCGGCTCCTTCGTGGGAGGCGCTGCGACGGGCGACCGACCCAACTTGCGGTTGCGACCGGCCGCAGTGTAGCCCCGGATCGAGCGCGTGCGGCGGCGGCCGCAGCGGCCCGCGAACGGGAAGTTCGCTCCGCTCGCGCGCGCTCAGCGATCGCCGGCCGGCGGCGTCGGCGGCATCTCGTAGATGTTGTCGCGGCCGCCCTTCAGCCGACCGGTGCGGACCAGCTCGTCCCACACCTCGCGGGCGAAGCGGTCGGGCGGGCGGATGCCGACGATGCCCGACTTGCGGCCGCTGCTCATCGCGCCGCCGCCGATGCGCGACTCGTCGTCGAGGCGAGTGAGCTTCAGGCTCTTCTTGAACGCCTTCAGCGCGCTGTGCAGCACGCCGCGATCCTGCTCGGGGAGCAGCCGCGTGCCGGCGTGCCACTCGGCGACCAGCGCGGCCAGCGCGGCGGCGTCGCGGGCGTCGACGATGCGGGCGAGCTCGGGCTCGGTGGCGCGCGTCGGTTCGAGCGCGGCGGCGACCTCGCTCCACGGCGCGGGGTCGGCCGGGTTGGCGGAGAGCGCAGCGGCGGCGGCCGCGAAGCGCTTGCTGAGGAGCGCGTGTTGGGGGTCGAACATGGCGGGACGATAGCGCGCCGTCGCGCGCTCCGGCGCGCGCCCGTGGCCGCCGCTATGGTGCTGCGCCTTCATGAACGCCGATCGACCGCCTTCCGACCCCGCCGCCGTGCCGGCGCTGATCGAGCAGCTCGAGCAGCTCGGCGGCGATCGCGCGCGGCTCGCTGCCGTGCCGCTCGAGCTGAGGAAGCGCCTCCTCGCGGCGTGCGGTCGACTCGCCGATCCGACCGAGGTCGAGCGGCGCCGGCTGCGGCGCGCGCTGCGCAAGCAGGACCACGCGCAGCAACGGCAGCGCGACCGCGCCGCGCTCGAGCAGTCGGCGCTGCGCCAGGCACGGCTCGCCGACAAGGAGGGGCACGCCGCGCTGCCGCGCCATGCGTCGCCGACGCGCGCGGGCGGCCTGCCGGCGCTCCAGCTCGCGCCGCCGTCGCCAGGCCCGGACGGCGCTGCGAGCGGCGCGGCCGTGCGTGCGGCGGCGCGGCCCGAGGCGGGCGCGCGCCTCGAGACGCCGCGCTTCTGCTACATCTGCAAGGCGCCCTACACGCAGGTCCACTTCTTCTACGACTCGATGTGCGGCGCTTGCGGCGACCTGAACCACCGCAAGCGCGGGGAACTCTGCGACCTGTCGGGCCGCGTCGCGCTGGTCACCGGCGGGCGCGTCAAGATCGGCCAGCAGATCGTGCTGAAGCTCCTGCGCTGCGGCGCGCGCGTGATCGTCACGACGCGCTTCGCCGCCGACGCCGCCGCGCGCTACGCGCAGCTGCCCGAGTTCGACGCCTTCCGCGACCGCCTGCGCATCTTCGGCCTCGACCTGCGCCACACGCCGAGCGTCGAGCGCCTCTGCCACCACCTGCTCGAGTCGCTCGACCGGCTCGACTTCATCGTCAACAACGCCTGCCAGACGGTGCGCCGCCCGGCGGCGTGGTACCGCCACCTGCTCGCCCTCGAGCGCGACGCCGCGCAGGCGCTCGCGCCCGATTCGCGCGCGCTGCTCGGCGGGGTCGCCACCGCCGCGACGGGCGAGCGCGCGGCCGACGGCGTGGCCCTCGCGCCGCTCTTCGACCACGCGGCCGCCGCCGAGCTGTCGCAGGTGGCGCTCCATCCCGAGGACATGGCGGCCGACGCGGCGCTCTTCCCCGAGCACGCCTACGACGTCGATCGCCAGCAGGTCGACCTGCGCAAGGTGAACAGCTGGCGGCTGCGCCTCCACGAGGTGGCGACGCCCGAGCTGCTCGAGGTGCAGCTGGTGAACGCGATCGCGCCGTTCGTGCTGAACGCCCGCTTGAAGCCGCTGATGGAGCGCGTGGCGAGCGCCGACAAGCACATCGTCAACGTCTCGGCGATGGAGGGGCAGTTCGGGCGCGGGACCAAGACCGACAAGCACCCGCACACGAACATGGCGAAGGCGGCGCTCAACATGATGACCCGCACGTCGGCGGTCGACTACCGCCGCTCGGGCATCCACATGAACAGCGTCGACACCGGCTGGGTGACCGACGAGGACCCGGCCGACCACGCGCGCCGCAAGGAGGAGGAGGGGTTCCAGCCGCCGCTCGACATCGTCGACGGCGCCGCGCGCGTCTGCGACCCGATCATCAGCGGCTTCCTCACCGGGAACCACGTGAGCGGGCTCTTCCTCAAGGACTACGCGCCGACCGTCTGGTGAGCGGCCGCGCCGCTGCGCCGGTCACGCGGCGTTCGCCTCCTCGAGCCGGCCGCGCCGCACCAGCAGCGCCACGATCACCGCGTAGGTCGGCAGGAACTGGACGATCGCCTCGAAGCGCGCCTCGAGCAGCTCCTCGCCGGGCGGAGCCACCGCCTGCCGCCAGGCGATCGTCGCCATCGCGGCGGCGCACGACGCCGCCACCGCGAGCAGCTCCCGGCGGGGGAGCAGCGCGCCGGCGAGCAGCGTCACCAGCACGAAGTTGATCACGTTGACGTGGACTGGTTCGCCGTTGGTCGAGGCGAGCGCGCCGACCAGCACGAGCAGGCCGAGGACGAGCCCGCGACCGACCTGCAGCGCGTTGCGATCGGCGAGCCGGCGCAGCAGCACGCTGCAGAGCAGCGCCGCCGCGCCGTTCGACGCGGCGACGCGCACCGCGCTGGCGGCCGAGAAGCCCTCGGCGAACAGGAAGAGCGGCGCGGAGAGGAGCGCCGCCGCCCGCACGAGGCGCAGCGCGTCGCGAAGGAGCTGGGTGCGAGGGGCCATGGCGGGAGGCTAGCGCCGCGCGCGCGACCGGGGGCGCGCGCTATCCTCCCGCGCCGCGCGCCGCCGCCGGCGCGTCGCGACGAGCAGGCAGGAGCGCAGGCAGGAGCGAGAGCGATGGGACGGCAGTGGCTGCAGAAGAAGCGCGAGGAGAACGCCGCGAAGCGCGGCAAGGTCTCCACCAAGCTCGTCCGCGAGATCACCGTCGCGGCGAAGCACGGCAACCCCGACCCCGCGTTCAACTCGCGCCTCGCGCTGGCCATCGAGGCGGCGCGCAAGGGCTCGGTCTCGAGCGACACGATCCAGCGCGCCATCAAGAAGGGGGCCGGCCTCACCGGCGAGAAGGTCGACCTCGAGCTGATGACCTTCGAGGGCTTCGCGCCGCACCAGGTGCCGGTCATCGTCGAGTGCTGGTCCGACAACCGCAACCGCACCGTGCCCGAGATCCGCGTGCTCTTCCGCGACGGCCAGATGGGGGCGAAGGTCGGCTTCCTGTTCCACCATGTCGGGCTCGTCGAAGCGACCCATCCGCAGGGCGGGCAGGACCTCGAGTCGGTCGCCATCGAGGCGGGCGCGCAGAACGTCGAGCCGCTCGAAGAGGTGCCGGACGGCGCGAGCGGCGGCCGTTTCATCACCGATCGCGGCGACGTCGACGTGGTCACGAAGGCGCTGCAGAAGGCGGGCTGGACGGTCACCGTCGCCGAGCTCGGCTACGTCGCGAAGGAGTACGTCGAGCTCGCCCCGGAGCAGCGCAACGAGGTGGTCGCCTTCCTCGAGGCGCTCGACGACAACGACGACGTCCACCGCGTCTACGCAGCGCTGCGTTGAGATGAGCGGCAGCCGGCCGCCGGGCGGCGTCGTCTACATCAGCGGACTCGGGCGCGTCTGCCCGCGCTGCGCGGAGCCGGTGGCGAGCTGCCGCTGCGCCGGTCAGCGCGCGGCGGCGGCGGCCAGCGCGAAGCCGCGCGGCGACGGCGTCGTGCGCCTGCGCCGCGAGACGCAGCAGCGCGGCGGCAAGGTCGTCACCGTGGTCGACGGCGTGCCGCTCGTCGGCGCGGAGCTCGAGACGCTCGCGAAGACGTTGAAGCAGCGCTGCGGGACGGGCGGGACGCTGCGCGACGGGGTCATCGAGCTGCAGGGCGACCAGCGCGACAAGGTCGAGCCGTTGCTGCGCGAGCGCGGCTTCACGGTGAAGCGGGCGGGGGGCTGAGCCGGCCGCGTCCGATCGCTCGCTCCCGCCGCGCGCCGCTCACGCGATCAGGTCGTGCACCACTTCGCCGGCGACGTCGGTGAGGCGGAAGTAGCGGCCCTGGAAGAAGCGGGTGAGCCGCTCGTGGTCGATGCCGAGCAGGTGGAGCAGCGTGGCGTGGAGGTCGTGCACGTGCACGCCGCCCGACTCGATGTTGTAGCCGAACTCGTCGGTGCGACCGTGCGCGTAGCCGCCCTTCACGCCGCCGCCCGCCATCCAGGTCGAGAAGCAGCGCGGGTGGTGGTCGCGGCCGTAGTCGCCGCCGCTCATGCGCCCCTGGCAGTAGGCGGTGCGGCCGAACTCGCCACCCCACACCACCAGCGTGTCCTCGAGCAGCCCGCGCCGCGCGAGGTCGGTGACCAGCGCCGCCGACGCCTGATCGGTCGCCTTGCACTGGTTCGTGATGCCGCCCGGCAGCGAGCCGTGCTGGTCCCAGCCCTGATGGAAGAGCTGCACGAAGCGCACGCCGCGCTCGACGAGGCGGCGCGCGAGCAGGCAGTTGGCGGCGTAGGTGCCGGGCGTGCGGGCGGCCTCGCCGTAGAGCGCGAAGACCTCGTCGGGCTCGCCCGCCGTCGCGGTCGCCTCCGGAATGCTGGTCTGCATGCGGAACGCCATCTCCGCCTGCGCGACGCGCGCCGCGAGGTCGGGATCGCCGGTCGCCGCCTGCTGCTCCCCATCGAGCGCGCGCAGCGTGTCGACCATCGCGCGGCGCGCCTCCTTCGAGACGCCGGCCGGATCGTCGAGGTAGAGGACCGGCTCGGCGCCGGCGCGGAACTGCACGCCGCCGTGGTCGCTCGGCAGGAAGCCCGAGCCCCAGAGGCGCGAATAGAGCGGCTGGTCGCGCGGCGCATCCTTCGAGACCAGCACGATGAAGGCGGGCAGCTCCTCGTTCAGGCTGCCGAGCCCGTAGGAGAGCCACGCGCCCATCGCGGGGCGGCCCGGCTGCTGGTGGCCGGTGCAGAAGAAGGTGATCGCCGGGTCGTGGTTGATCGCCTCGGTGTGCATCGAGCGGACTACGCAGAGCTGGTCGGCGAGCGCCGCGGTGTGGGGCAGCAGGTCGCTGATCCAGAGGCCGCTCGCGCCGCGCGGCCGGAAGTCGGTGAAGGAGCCGGCGAGCGGCAGCACCGCCTGGTTGCCGCTCATGCCGGTCAACCGCTGGCCGCGCCGCACCGAGTCGGGGAGCGGCTGCCCGTGCCGCTCGCGCAAGAGCGGCTTCCAGTCGAAGGTCTCCAAGTGCGACGGACCGCCCGACTGGAACAGGTAGATCACCCGCTTCGCCCGCGGCTTCCAGTGAGGCAACCGCAGCAGCGCGTCGCTTGCTTGCGCGGCGCTGCTGCGGGCGCCGGCGCCGAGCAGTTGCGGCAGCGCCAGCGAGGCGAGCGCGACGCGGCCGAGCGCGCGCGCCGACGAGCCGAGGAAATCGCGTCGATCGAGCAGCGGGTTCATCGCACCCTCGTCACGGCGTCGCACGCCAACATCGTGGAGCAGCAGAGCACGAGCGCGGCCTGCGCCGGGTCGGCCGTCGCCGGATCGGCCACCTGCAGCAGCGCCGCGGCGGCCGCGCGATCCGCGGTGAACCGCGCGAGCTGCGTTTCGTGCAGCGCACGCAGCGCGGCGAGTTCGCCCGCCGTCGGCGCGCGAGCGGTGAGGCGCAGCCACGCGCGCGCGAGCGTTGCGTCGACGCGCTCCGGCCCTCTGCCGTCCGCTTCGGTGGCGACGCGGTGCGCCAGCGCGCGCGCCGCCTCGACGTAGACCGCGTCATTCCAGAGCACGAGCTGCTGCAGCGGCGTCTGCGTCGGCTGGCGGCGTGCGAGGCACTGCTCGCGGCTGCCGGCGTCGAACAGGAGGAGGTTCGGCGGCGGGGCGGTCCGCTTGCGGAAGGTGTAGAGGCTGCGCCGATGGGCGCCGTCGCCGCTGTCGGGCTGATAGGAGCCGGTCGCCCCCGCCTCCTCCCAGAGGCCCGGCGGCTGCCACGGCTTGGCGCTCGGCCCGCCGACCTTCTCGACCAGCAGCCCCGCGGCCAGCAGCGCCTGGTCGCGCACCATCTCGGCGCTGAGGCGCACCGCCGGCCCGCGCGAGAGGAGCTGGTTGTTCGGGTCGCTCGCGAGCTTCGCGGCGTCCGCGTGCGACGACTGGCGGAAGGTCGCCGACAACACGAGGCGGCGCAGCAGCGCCTTCACGCGCCAGCCCGACTCGACGAAGTCGACCGCCAGCGCGTCGAGCAGCGGCTGGTGCAGCGGTCGCTCTCCTTGCGTGCCGAAGTTCTCCTGCGTCGGTACCAGTCCGCGCCCGAAGCAGAGGGCGACCAGCCGATTGACCGCGACCCGCGCCGCGAGCGGGTTAGCGGGCGAAGTGGTCCAGCGCGCGAGCCCGAGGCGATCGCGCGGCCAACTCGGATCGAAGGGGAGCAGCGCCGGAAGTGCGGCGTCGGGCTGCAACGGCCGCGTCCGATCGGGAGCGTCGTAGGCGCCGCGCAGCAGCGGGTAGGTGGGGCGCGGGTGGGCGCTCGCCTCCATCACCATGATCTCGGGCAGCGACTCGAGCAGCTCCTGCTCGGCGGCGCGCGCGGCGCGCAGCGCGGCGAAGGTGCGCGCCACTTCGCCGTCCTGCGCGGCGGCGAGCGCGCGCAGCGCCGGCGCATCGGCGGCGAGCAGCTCCGCACGCTGCGCCGCGAAGCGGCCGGGCGCGTGGAGCTCCGCCACTTCGAGCGCGCAGAGCTCGCGATCGAAGAGCTGCAGCTCGTCGGCGGCGCCGCCGGCGAGGCCGAGGTCGCGGTCCCGGAAGCCGATCTGCAGCGTGCGCCACGGCGTCGGCCCGTCGAGGTGGTCGCGCACGACCTCGGTCGCCACCCGTTCGCCGTCGAAGTAGAGCGCGAGGCCGGCGGCGCGCGACGAGCCGTCGTAGGTGGCGACGACGTCGACGAAGCGGCCGAGCGGGAACGGTTCGATCGTGCGGATCGCCGCCGCCGAGCCGGGCCAGAGGTGGAGCACCTGCCACGAGAGGCGCCCCTCCTCGATCAGCAGCTGCACGCCCTGCTGGTCGCTCTCGATGGTGAAGTGGCTGGTGTGCAGCACCGTCGCGCGCGCCTTCGTGTCGGGGCAGGAGAGGTGGAGGCGGATCGAGAGCGGATCGCAGCGGCGGAACGGCTTCCAGTCGCCGAAGCTCGGGCCGCGATCGCCGTCGAGCGCCGTCGCGTTGCCGCTCGGGCCGGGCGCGCCACCGTCGAGCGGCTCGTGGCGAGTCGGTGGCGGGACGACCAGCGTCGGCGGCGCGGCGCCCGCGGCCGCCAGCTCTGCTGCGAACCGCTCGCGCGCGCTCGCCTGCGCGGCGGCGACGGCGCGTGCGTGGTCGGCCTCCGCAGCGGCCACCGCTGCGCTGCGCCGCGCGAGCTCCGCCTCCTGCTCGGCCGTCGGCAGCCGCAGCGCGGGGCGCGGCGTCGCGCCGGTCGCGTAGGGGTAGCTGCCCGCCTCGTCGATCGCGCCGAAGAAGGCGGTGAGCCGCGCGAAGTCGACCTGCGCGATCGGGTCGTACTTGTGGTCGTGGCAGCGCGCGCACTCGAGCGTCAACCCGAGGAACGCGGTGCCATAGGTCGTGACCCGATCGGCGAGGTGCTCCTGGCGGAACTCCTCGTCGATCGAGCCGCCCTCGTTGGTCTGGCGGTGCAGCCGGTTGAACGCGGTGGCGAGCCGCTGCGCGCGCGTCGCGTCGGGCAACAGGTCGCCGGCGAGCTGCTCGGTGATGAACTGGTCGTACGGGAGGTCGCGCTGGAAGGCGTCGATCAGCCAATCGCGCCACGCGAACGTGCGGCACTCCCAGTCGCTCTGGTAGCCGAAGGTGTCGGCGTAGCGGGCGACGTCGAGCCAGTCGGCAGCGAGCCGCTCGCCGTAGCGCGGCGACGCGAGCAGCCGATCGACCTGCTTCTCGTAGGCGTCGGGCGCTCCGTCGGCGGCGAAGGAGGCGAGCTCCTCGGGCGTCGGCGGCAGGCCGTTCAGCGCGAAGCTCGCGCGCCGCAGCCACGTGGCGCGATCGGCCTCGGGCGCCGGCGCGAGCCCTTCCTGCGCGAGGCGCGCGAAGACGTGGGCGTCGAGCGGGTCGCGCGACCAGGCATCGATCCGCTGGCGCGTGGCGGCATCGGGAACCGCCGGTTCGACGCGCTGCGGCGGCGCGAACGCCCAGTGGGTCGCGTAGTCGGCGCCCGCCTCGATCCAGCGCAGCAGCAGCGCCCGCTCCGATTCGGCGAGCGGCCGCGGGAAGTCGGCGGGCGGCATCACGCGCCGCTCGTCGTCGCCGGCGATGCGGCGCGCCATCTCGCTCTTCGCGAGGTCGCCCGGCACGATCGCGTGGCGACCGCTCTTCAGCAGCGCGCGCGCGCCGTCCGCGGTGTCGAGCCGCAGCCCGCGCTTGCGGGTCGACTCGTCGGGCCCGTGGCAGAGGAAGCAGCGATCGGCCAGCAGCGGCAGCACGTCGCGCTGGAAGTCGGGCGGCGCCTCGCCGTGCGGCGCCGGCCGCGCGAGCGCCGTCGGCGCGAGCAGCAGCGCCACGGCGACGACCCGCGATGGTGCGAAGCGGATCCGGCTCATCGACTCCTCGCGAAGCGGCGCGCGCGACCTGATCGCGCGCCGGGCGCGATGGTACGCCGCGCGCCGCGTCGCCGCAGCGTCGAAGCGGCCGTGCGCAGCGCTACCATCGCCGCCCTCCACCGTCCCCGCGGAGCTCGCGATGGAACGCCGTCTCGCCGTCCCTCTCCTGTTCGCCGTCGCCGCGTGCGGCGCGCCCGAACGGGAGCTCGCCCGTCCCGCGCGCGTCGTCTTCGAGCCGCTCGCCGCCGACGACTTGCTGGCCGCGAACCTCGACCGCTCGGTCGACCCGGGCGCCGACTTCTTCCAGTACGCCAACGGCGGCTGGATGAAGCGCTCGCCGATCCCGGCCAGCGAGGCGGCGTGGACCATCGGCCACCTCGTCAACGAGGAGCTCTACGCCATCAAGCGCGCGCTGAACGAGCAGGCGGCGCGCGCGAGCGCAGCGGCCGGCAGCGACGAGCAGAAGCTCGGCGACTTCTGGACGGCGGCGATGGACGAGGCGCGCTGCGATGCGCTCGGCGCCAAGCCGCTCGCCGCGTGGTTCGCCAAGATCGAGGCGATCGGCGACGCCGCCGGCGCGGTGGCGGTCGCGAACGAGCTGCAACAGATCGGCGTCGAGGCGTTCTGGTCGCTCTACCTCGGGCAGGATCCGAAGCAGAGTGACGTGATCGCGGTGCAGCTCTACCAGGGCGGGCTCGGCCTGCCGGAGCGCGACTACTACTTCAACGAGGAGGCGGGCATCGCCGCGGCGCGCGCCGAGTACCCGCGCCACGCCGCGCGGCTGCTGCAGCTGCTCGGCCGGCCGGAGGCGGAGGCGGCGGCGGCGGGCGACGCCTTGCTGCGCTTCGAGACGGCGCTCGCGCAGGCGAGCAAGCCGCTCGAGGCGCTGCGCGATCCCTACGCCAACTACCACAAGATGGGCGTGGCGAGCTTCCGCGAGCAGGCGCCGCACCTCGACCTGCGCGCGCTGCTCGACGCGCATGGGCTGGCGGCGGCGCAGGAGTGCATCGTCGGGCAGCCCGAGTTCTTCGTCGCGCTCGACGCGCTGCTGCAGGCGACGCCGGTCGCGGAGCTGAAGGACTACCTGCGCGTCCACCTGCTCCACGAGTACGCCGCGTTCCTCGGCCGCGACTTCGACGCCGAGCACTTCGCCTTCTACGGCCGCACGCTGCAGGGGGCGAAGGAGCAGCGGCCGCGCTGGAAGCGGGTGCTCGACGCGCAGGAGCGCGCGATGGGGATGGTGGTCGGCAAGCTCTTCGTGCGCGACCACTTCCCGGCGCGCACCAAGCAGCGCTACGTCGACCTCGTCGAGGCGATCCGCGCCACCTACCGCGAGCACATCGTCGCGCTCGACTGGATGAGCGCCGCGACCAAGGAGAAGGCGCTCGCCAAGCTCGACACCATGAAGAAGAAGGTCGGCTATCCCGACCACTGGAAGGACATGAGCGCGCTGGTGGTGGGGCGCGAGAGCTTCGCGGCCAACATGCTCCACGCGGCGCGCTTCGAGTTCGCCGACGCGGTGGCGAAGTTCGGCAAGCCGGTCGACCGCGGCGAGTGGGAGATGACGCCGCAGACCTACAACGCCTACTACAACCCGTCGAACAACGAGATCGTGCTGCCGGCCGGCATCTTCCTCATCCCCGGTCTCGAGGACGACGACGCCGACGACGCGCTGGTCTACGGCTACGCGGGCGCCAGCACGATCGGCCACGAGATCACCCACGGCTTCGACGACACCGGCCGGCAGTTCGACGCGGAGGGCAACCTCGCCGACTGGTGGACCGCCGAGGATGCGGCGCAGTTCAACGCGCGCGCGCAGGTGATGGTCGAGCAGTTCGACGCCTACGAGCCGCTGCCGGGCCTGCACATCAACGGCGAGGCGACGCTCGGCGAGAACATCGCCGACTTCGGCGGCGTGGTGCTCGGCTTCGATGCGTTCCGGAAGACCGCGCAGTACCGCGAAGGGCGCGCGATCGCCGGCCTCACGCCGGCGCAGCGCTACTTCCTCGGCTACGCGCTCGGCTGGCTCGGCCACTCGCGCGACGAGCGGCTCCGCCAGCAGCTCCTCTCCGACGTCCATTCGCCGGCCAAGTGGCGCGTGAACGGGCCGTTCGCCAACGTGCCCGAGTTCTTCGCCGCCTTCGAGGTGGGCCCGGGCGACGCGATGTGGCGCAGCGAGGAGCAGCGCGTCCGCATCTGGTAGCGCGGCGCCACGAGCGCGCCGTCATCCTCGCGTCATCTGCCGAGCTCGGGCGCGGCCGGACGACGCGCGGCTCGCGGCGCAGGGCTATCTTCCGAGCCGCCTCGCCGGTGGCCGCCACGCCGCGAGCGCGTTCGTCGTCGCGAAGGAGAGGGTGCGATGGTCGCATGGCTGCTCGCGTTCTGCCTCGCGTGGCTCGGCGCCGCGCAGGAGTGTCCCGACTGCAAGCCGACGACGCCGTGCGGCGTCCACCAGAAGGCGGAGAGCGAGGCGCTCGCCGCCTTCGCCGCGAAGCTCAAGTCGAAGGATCCCTTCGAGCGCAGCGCGGCGCTCGGGCAGATCGCCGAGCTCGACGGCGCGCGGCCGTTCGGGCCGTCGACCGACGCGGCGAAGCTGGTCGCCAGCGCGCTCGATGACGAGAAGGTCGTGGTGCGCCAGGAGGCGGCGAAGCGGCTCGCGGGGATGCACGCCGACGTCGCGCTGCCGGCGCTGCTCGGCGCGCTCGAGGCGACCACCAAGGAGCTCGCGAAGCTGCCTTCGGGGCGCGGTGATTGGGGCGGCGGCGGCGGACGCGGCGGGCCCGGTGGCGGAGCGGGCGGGGGCGGGCCGGGAGGCGGCGGGCCGGGTGGTGGCGGAGGCGGCGGTCGCGGCGGGGCGGGCGGTGGCGGGGGGGCTCCCGAGGACGGGAAGCCCGAAGATCCGAAAGTCCTCGAGCGGCGCAAGCTGCGCGAGGAGTTGAACGGCCTCTCGCTCGAGATCGTGAACGGGCTCGCGCCGCTGCCCGACGATCGCACCGTGGTCGCGCTCGCCGAGCTGCTGCCGACGCTCTCGCGCTGGAACGAGGCGCTGCTCGGCGCGACGGTCGACGGGCTGCTGCGCCATGGCGCGCGCAAGGGGGCCGAAGCGGTGGTCGCCAAGCTGAACGGCGCGCCGATCGGCGAAGGGCGCTTCGGCGGTCCCGATCCGACCGGTCCGGCGCTACGCGAGGCGCTCGCCAAGTCGGCGCTGAAGCAGGGCGCCGAGCCGCTCCCCGACTGGAGCACCGAGGAGAAGCAGGACTGGGACAAGTGGTTCGCGAAGAACCAGAAGCACTACGTGGCGAAGCTCGGCAAGTGGACGATCGCGTCGCAGCGAGCGGCGAAGAGCTGACACGCGCCGCCGCGAGCTGCGGCGCGCGCGCGACGGCCTTCCGGCGGAGGGGTGGATGGCGACGACCGAGCAGGTGAGCGAAGCGGAGTGGCTCCGTTCGGTCCATCGCCCCGACCTCCCGCAGCTCACCGCGCGCGCCATCGCCGGCGGCATCCTGCTCGGCGCGGTGATGTGCCTGTCGAACCTCTACGTCTTCTTCAAGACCGGCTGGTCGATGGGCGTCACCATCACCGCCGGCATCCTCGCCTTCGCGCTCTTCAAGGGGCTCGCTGCGCTGCGCTTCGGGCGGCCGCTCACCCTGCTCGAGAACAACGCGCTCACGACCGTGGCGTCGGGCGCCGGCTACATGACCGGCGGCGGCAACATGGCGGCGTGGGGCGCGCTGCTGATGGTGATCGCCGCGGCGAGCGGTCCCGAGGCCGATCCCGCGCTCGGCGCGCCGCCGCCGATCCCGGCGACGCTGCCGATGATCCTCTGGTTCGCGCTGATCGCGGCGCTCGGCGTCTTCTGCGCCATCCCGATCAAGCGGCAGCTGATCAACCAGGAGGGGCTCGCCTTCCCGACCGGCACCGCGACGGCCGAGACGCTGCAGACGGTGCACGGCAGCGGCGGCGGTGAAGGGGCCGTCAAGGCGAAGGCACTGATGTGGGGCGCCCTCTTCGCGGCCGCGCTCGGGTGGTTGCGCGAGGCGAAGGCGGCGTGGATGCCGTTCAACATCCCCGCCAAGATCCCGCTGCCCTTCGAGATCGCAGGGCGCAAGGCGGCCGAGTGGACGCTCGACCTCAAGGCGGAGGTGGTGCTGGTCGGCGCCGGCGCGCTGATGAGCTTCCGGACCGCGTGGTCGCTCTTGCTCGGCAGCCTGCTCACCTACGGCGTGCTCGCGCCGGCGATGGTGGCCGACGGGGTGATCGCCAAGGTCGACTACAAGACGATCGCCGGCTGGACCGTGTGGCCCGGCGCGTCGCTGCTGGTCGCGGCGGGGCTCACCTCGTTCCTGCTCGACTGGAAGAGCGTGAAGCGCAGCTTCAGCGGACTCGGCGCCGCGTTCGGCGGCAAGAAGGGGCCGCCGGAGCCGATCGACGCGGTCGAGTGCCCGGCGTGGTGGTTCCCGGCCGGCTTCGTGCTGCTCGGGCCGATCGTGGTGGTGCTGATGGGGCAGCTCTTCGCGATCCCGTGGGGAGCCTGCGTCGTCGCGGTGCCGCTCGCCATCGTGATGGGGTTCGTCGCGGCGCGCGTGACGGGCGAGACCGACGTCACGCCGACCAAGGCGCTCGGCCCGGTCACGCAGATCGTCTACGGCGCGCTTTCGCCCGGCAACCTCGCCGGCAACATCATGAGCGCCAACGTGACCGGCGGCATCGGGCTCCACGCCGCCGACCTGCTCACCACGCAGAAGACCGGCTGGCTGCTCGGCGGCAGCCCGCGCGTGCAGTTCTTCGCGCAGCTGATCGGCGTGGGCGTCGGCGCGGTGCTGATCGTGCCGGCGTTCAACCTGCTGATCCCCGATCCGTCGCTGCTCGGCGGCGAGGAGTGGCCGGCGCCGAGCTGCCTCGTCTGGGCGGGCGTCTCGAAGGCCTTCTCGGCCGGCCTCTCCGCGCTCCACTCGACCTCGAAGGTGGCGATCGCGGTCGGTCTCTCGCTCGGCGTCGCGCTGGCGCTGCTCGAGAAGTGGGCGCCGAAGAGGGTGAAGCCGTTCGTGCCGTCGGCGTCGGGCCTCGGCATCGCGATGGTGATCCCGGGCGGCAACGGCCTCGCGATGTTCCTCGGCGGGCTGCTCGCCGAGATCGCGCGCCGCAAGTTCCCGCTGCAGGGGGAGCCGCGCATCGTGCCGATCGCCTCGGGGTTGATCGCCGGCGAGAGCTTGATGGGGGTCTTCACGACCGTGCTCAAGGTGGGCGGCGTGCTGGCGATGTGACCGCGTGCTGCGAGCGCGAGGCGCTGCGGCCGGCCGCCCCTTCCGTCGCCCGCTCGGCGCGGCGATCATCGCGCCACTCGCGCGGCTCGCCCGCGCCATCGCGTCCGACCGAGGAGCTCCCGTGATTCTCGCCACTCGCACCATCGGCCTCGTCGCCTGCAGCGCTGCCTGGCTGGCGCCCGCGCTCTCCGCGCAGGCGATCGACGGCACGCTCTTCCACGACCTCGATCGCGACGGCGTGCGCGATCCGGGCGAGCCGCTCCTCTCCGGCCGCGCGGTCACGCTCTTCGGCGCGGACGGCAGCTTCGACGTGACGGTCACGACCGGCGCCGACGGCCGCTTCTCGTTCGCCGCGGCGGCCGGCGCGCAGTACGTGCTCGACGTGGCGGCCGGCGCCGACTGGCGCTTCGCCTACCAGCCGCTCGCGGGCGACGCCGATCCGATCCCCGACTACCCGCAGGGGCGGCGCCGGCCGGCGCTGCTCGACTCGCTCGCGAGCCACTTGCGCGCCTCGAGCGGCGCCGCGCCGCTCGTCCACGTGGCGCTCGGCGACTCGGTCGGCTACGGCTTCAACCTGTGCGACTCGCCCGGCGGCAAGAACGACTACGTCACGCCGCTCACCACGGTGAAGCTCGATCGCGCCGGCGCAGCGCTGCTGCGGAAGGAGGCGGTGCCGGGCTACACGACCTTCGACCTGCTCACTCCCGGCCTGAACGGCGCGATCTTCGACGCGATCGCCGCGAACGTTCAGCTGGTCACGATCTCGATCGGCGGCAACGACTTCCTCGCCGACGACGGCGACCCGGTCGCCACCGCCGCGAACCTCGTGGCCGCGCGCAAGAACCTGCAGGAGCTCCTCTCCACGCTCGGGAGCGAGCTGCCCGACGCCGACATCGTCTTGAACACCGTCTTCGACAACGAAGGCGGCAACGACGCCTTCCACAACCAGTGGGGGCCGATCTTCAACCAGGCGCTGCGCGACGTCGCGTGGGGGCAGCGTCGCCGCGTGGCGATCGCCGAGATCTGGCCCGACTACGAGCACCTCGATCCGTGGAGCGGGCAGGTGGTCGGCGAAGACGACCTGATCTGCCAGTTCTTCGGCCTCGACGGCATCCATCCGAAGAAGCGCGGCTACGACCTCCACGAAGAGAAGGTGTGGCAGGGGATCGGCGGCGTCACCGGCGACGCCAACGGCGAGACGCGCGACTTCGGCTTCGTGCAGCGCCTGCCGTCGCGCCTGCCGAGCAGCGCCCTCGACCTGACCGGCGGCACCCCGAACCCGAGCGATGCCTTCGCGCAGGACGACGTCGGCGCGCAGGTCCCGGCCGGCACGCAGGAGCTGCGGCTCGCCGGCTTCGACGCCACGCCGATCGGCCTCCTGCAGCAGGTGGTCGCCAAGGTGCGCTACCGGACGACCGGTCCGATCAGCGACGACACCTATCGGTTCGAGGCGTCGGTCGACGGCACCTTCGCGCCGCCCGGCTCCACAGCGACCGACTGGAACACCATCGTGCCGATCGTCGGCAGCGCGGGCGGCGCGATCCCGGTGCTGGCCGTGCCCGATCCGGCGGCGTGGCGCGAAGTGAGCGCGCTGGTGACGAAGGGCGCCCCGATCGACGGAGCGCCGTCGCTCACCTGGAGCGACCTCGCGACGCTCACCGTGCGCCTCGCCGGCAGCGCGACCGGCGCCGCCGACGGCGTCGCGATCGAGTGGGACGTCGCCGAACTCGAGCTCTGGGGCGTGCCGCCCTACACGCTGCTCGCCCACGGCGAGCCGATCCTCGACACGACGATGGAGTTCGAGACGACCGGCACGCAGGGCTCCGACGCCTGGCTGTTCGGCTCGGAACTCACCGCGACCATCCCCTTCGCGCCGTTCGGCACCTTCACCATCGACCTCGGCCTGTCGCTGCTGCTCGACGTCGGGCCGATCGACGCGGCCGGCAGCCGCAAGGTCGCGCTCGACATCCCGGACGACGCGTCGCTGATCGGCCTCGACATCTACCTGCAGTCGCTGGTGGTCGACCGCTACAAGCCGAAGGCGGGCGCGATCACCAACCGCGTCGACCTGGTCTTGCGCTGAGCGGGGGGCGCGTGCGCGGGCGCGACGCGACGGCGATCGGCACCGCGGGCGCGCTGCTCGCGGCGGTGACCTTCGCGGCGCAGGAGGGCGGCGACTGCTGCGGCCGCGCGCCGCGCCGGCGCGACCCGACGCTGCCGCCGCTCGTCGATCGCAAGTCGACGCTGCTGCGGGAGCTCGGCGCGAAGCTCGTCGAGAGCGACGCGCTCTTCTACGGCCGCGCGCCGCTCTCCGACCTCGCGGCGCGAGCGGCGGCGCTCCCCGCCGCGGCGCCGGTGGAGCAGCGCTTCGACCTCCTCTTCGCGCTGGCCGACGCGCGCCTCTGCGATGGCGACCTCGCCGGCGCGACGCGCGACTACGAGGCGTGCCTCGCGTTGGCGCAGGGGGCGGCGGCGCGCGAGGCGGAGGTGGCGGTGGCGCGCCAGCTCGCCATCGTGGCGCTGCGGCAGGCGGAGCGCGACAACTGCGTCGCGGCGCACGGCCCGGAGAGCTGCATCGTCCCGTTCGCCGATGGCGCGCTCCACCGCGACCGGCGCGGCAGCGAGGCGGCCATCGCGCGGCTCGCGCCGCTGCTCGCCGCCGATCCGGGCGACCTCCGTTCGCTCTGGCTGCTGAACGTCGCGCACATGACGCTCGGGACGTGGCCCGCCGGCGTCCCCGAAGCGGCGCGCCTGCCGGCCGACGCCTTCGCTTCCGAAGCCGAGTTCCCGCGCTTCCGCGATGCGGCGCAGGAGCTCGGCCTCGCCACCGTCGGGCTGGCGGGCGGCGCCGTGATGGACGACCTCGACGGCGACGGCCGCCTCGACGTGGTGGTCACCTCGTCGGCGCCCGACGAATCGCTCGGCTGCTTCCTCCAGCAGGCGGACGGCACCTTCGTCGATCGCGCGGAGGCGCTCGGCCTCGCCGGGCAGCTCGGCGGGTTCCAGTGCTTCGCGCACGACTGGAACGGCGACGGGCGGCTCGACCTGCTGGTGCAGCGCGGCGCGTGGACCCACCGCCACGGCGAGCTGCCGAACTCGCTCCTGCTGCAGCAGGCGGACGGCACCTTCGTCGATCGCACGCGCGAGGCGGGCCTCGAGATCCGGGCGCCGAGCCTCGTCGCGGCGTCGGCCGACATCGACCTCGACGGCGACTTGGACCTCTTCCTCGGCTACGAGAGCCTCGGCAAGGGCTCCGCCGAGGACTACCCCTGCCGCCTGTTCAAGAACCGCGGCGACGCCACCTTCGAGGAGATCACCGAGCAGGCGGGCGTCCGCAACGACGCGCTCTGCAAGGGCGCGCTCTTCGGCGACTACGACGGCGATCGCGATCCCGACCTCTACGTCTCGAACCTCGGCGGCAAGAACCGCCTCTATCGCAACGAGGGCGACGGCACCTTCGTCGACGTCGCCGCGGCGCTCGGGGTCGAGGCGCCGATCAAGAGCTTCGCGTGCGCCTTCCTCGACGCGAACCAGGACGGCTGGCTCGACCTCTGGGTGAGCTGCTACGCGACGCCGGCGACGCGGCCGCTCGAACTCGCCGCGTGGTACCTGCGGCGCGAGCGCGGCGCCGACACGCAGCGGCTCTACCTGAACGACGGGCGCGGCGGCTTCCGCGATGCGACGCGCGCGTTCGGCCTCGAGCGGGTCGTCTTCCCGATGGGCGCCAACTTCGGCGACCTCGACCACGACGGCTACCCCGACCTCTACCTCGCCACCGGCGATCCCGAGTTCGCCTCGCTCTGGCCCAACGTGCTGCTGAAGAACGATCGCGGCCGGCGTTTCCAGGACGTCACCACGGCGAGCGGCACCGGTCACCTCCAGAAGGGGCACGGCGTCGCGATCGGCGATCTCGACGGCGACGGCGACGAGGACCTCTTCGTCGAGATCGGCGGCGTGCTGCGCGACGACGCCTTCCCGAGCGCGCTGTTCCGCAACCCGGGCAACGGCAAGCGCTGGCTCACCGTGCGGCCGCGCGGGAAGCAGAGCGACCGCTTCGCGATCGGCGCCCGCCTGTCGGTCACCCTCGCGGAGCCGGCGGGCGAGCGGACCGTCCACCACTGGGTCGGCGGCAACGCGAGCTTCGGCGGCAACAGCCTGCAGGCGGAGCTCGGACTCGGCGAGGCGACGCGCATCGTCGCGCTCGAGATCCGCTGGCCGCGCACCGGCCTTACCCAGCGCTTCACCGAGGTGCCGCTCGACGCGATCGTCGAGCTCGAGGAGGGGGCGAGCGAGCTGCGCGTGGTGGCGCGACCGGGGCGATGAGCGCGGCAGCGCCAGCGCGACGGGCGGTGCGCGCTGCTCCGCGGCGCGCGGCGGCGCTGTTGGCGGCGGCGCTGTTCGGCTGCAGCCGCGGCGAGGAGGCGGCGCCGGCGGCGGGACGAACGCCGGCGCCGCTCCCCGACGAGACGAGCCTGCTCGACGCGCCGCTCGAACGGCCGCAGCGCGGCGACACGGCGAGCGCGCTGGTGCTCTACCGGCAGGCGCGCGCCGCGCTCGATCGCGACGAGCTCGACGGCGCGCAGTCGCTCTTCGAGGCGGCGCTGCAGGCCGATCCGGCGCTGAACCTCGCCCGCAACGACCTCGGCTTCCTGCTGCTCGAGCGCGCGGGGCGCGGCGCGTTCGGCGAGGCGCTGCGCCACTTCCGGCTGGCGCGCCTCGCCGCGGCCGACGATGCGCTCGCGGCGTGCGGCGAGGGGCTCGCGCGGCGCGAGCTCGGCGACCTCGAGCGCGCCCGGCCGCTGCTCGAGTTCGCGTTGCGCGACCTCGCAGTGAGCGCCGAGCCGGGGCGCGGCACGCTCGCGCGCGCGGCGCTCGCCTCGATCGCGGCGGCGCAGGGCGACGTCGAGGGCGCGCTCGCCGGTTACGCCGACGCGCTCGAGCGGGCGCCGCTGCCGCCTGGCACCGCGGCCCACTTCCGCCTCGCGCGCGCCGAGCTGTTGCAGGAGCGCGGCGCGCTCGAGGCGGCGGCCAGCGAAGTGGAGCAGGCGCTGCAGCTTGCGCCGGAGGAGCCGCGCGGCCACCTGCTGATGGCGCAACTCGCCGCGCGCCGCGGCGATGGCGAGCGCGCTGCCGTCGAGCGGCGCCGCCACGAGCTGCTGCGCGCGCTGCAGGACCACACGGCGCTGCGCTTCCGCCGCGACGCCGCGCGCACGCTCGAGCTGCGCCGCGCGCTGGTGGCGGAGTGGCCCGACCACCTCGGCGGAGTGGTGGCGCTGGCCGAGGAGCTGCTCGCGCAGCGCCAGCACGCGGATGCGCTGCAGGTCGTTGCGGCGGCGCGCGCGACGCGGGGCGCGCTGCCGCTGCTGATCGTGCTCGCGGCGCGCGCCCATGCGGGAGCGGGCGACCTCGCGGCCGCGCGCCAGGTGTTCGCCGCCCTCCCGCCGTGCGGTCCGGCCGAGCGGCTCGCGGCGGTGCGCCTCGTGCTGGCGCAGTGGCAGCGCGACCAGGGGAAGAGCGCTGCCGAGCTCGCGCGCGAACTGGCCGCGTGGAGCGAGCCGTGAGCCGCGTGCGACGCACCGCGGTGCGGCGCCTCCGCGCGCTGCCGTGCGCGGCGTGGCCTCTGGTGGCGCTGCTGCCGGGCAGCTGCGGCGACGCACCGCCCGGCGCGGCGTCTTCGGACGACCATGCACCTCGTTCCCGCGAGCCGCTCTTCGTCGAGCACGCGGGCGCCGTCGACTTCACGCCGCAGTGGGGCGGCAGCGGCCGGAAGCACCTCACCGAGATCACCGGCGGCGGCGTCGCGCTGTTCGATGCCGATGGCGACGGCGACTTGGACCTCTTCCTGCCGCAGGGCGCGGCGCTGCCGGGTTTCGTCGGCAGCGCCGACTTCCGCGATCGCCTGTTCCGCAACGACGGCGACTGGCGCTTCACCGACGTCACCGACGCGAGCGGCGTCTCCGACGCGGGCCGCGGCATCGACGACTACACCTACGCGGCGGCGTGCCCCGACTTCGATGGCGACGGCGACCAGGATCTCTACCTCTGCAACGTCGGGCGCAACCGGTTCCTGCGCAACGACGGCGGCCGCTTCGTCGACGCCACCGCGGAGTGGGGCGGCGACTCGTCCGGATGGTCGACCGCCGCCGCCTTCTTCGATCCCGACCGCGACGGCGACCTCGACCTCTACGTGGTGAACTACGTCGACGAGGACTACGCCCATCCCGGCTGCGGCCCGCTCGAGCGCGGCCCCGAGTACCGCAGCTTCTGCCATCCCGACGAGTTCCCGCCGGCCGACGACGCGCTCTACCGCAACGAGGGCGGGCGGCTGGTCGACGTCACGCGGGCGGCGGGGATCGCCGGATCGGGCGGCGCCGGGCTCGGCGCGGTCCTCTCCGACTACGACGGCGACGGCGACGTCGATCTCTTCGTCGCCAACGACTCGACGCCGAACTTCCTCTGGCGCAACGAGGCGCGCGCGGCCGGCGAGCTCGCGCTCCGCGAGGTGGCGGGCGAGGCGTTCGTCGCGGTCGACCGCTCCGGCCTCTCGACCGCCGCGATGGGTTGCGACTTCGGCGACCTCGACGGCGACCTCGACTTCGACCTGCTGGTGACCAACCTCGACCTCGAGGAGAACACGCTCTACCGCAACCTCGGCGACGGCCTCTTCGAGGACCGCAGCAGCGCGAGCGGGCTCGGGCCGCCCTCGTTCCTCTGGGTCGGCTTCGGGGCGGAGTTCTTCGACGGCGACCTCGACGGCGACCTCGACCTGCTGGTCGCGAACGGCCACGTCTGCGACAACATCCACCTGCTCGAGCCGACCCAGACCTTCCGCCAGCCGCCGCACTGGTACGTGAACGACTCGACCGGCCGCTTCACGCAGCGCGGCGCCGAGATCGGCGGCTACTTCGCCGGCCGCTACGTCGGCCGCGGCGTGGCGATCGGCGACCTCGACGACGATGGCGACGCGGATGCCGTGGTCGCCCACTGGGAGCGCGGCCCGGCGCTGCTCGAGAATCGGACGCGGCGCGCGGGCGCGGGGCCGGCATGGCTCGGGATCGAGCTGGTCGGCAGCGGCGGGAACCGCTCGGCGCTCGGCGCGCACGTGACGATCGAGGCGGGCGGGTGGCGCCAGGTCGAGGAGGTGCGCGGCACCAGCAGCTACGGCGCCTTCCACGACCTGCGCCTCCTCTTCGCGCTGCGCGGCGCGGCGGCCGCCGAGCGGGTCACCGTCCGCTGGCCCGATGGCCGCAGCAGCGAGCACGGCCCGCTGGTCGCCGGTCGCTACCATCGCCTCGCGATTCCCTGACCGAGGATGCGAGGACGATCCCGATGCCGATGTACGAAGAGGCGCACGTCGCCCCGTTGCGCGCCGAGCTGACCACGCTCGGCGTGCAGGAACTCCGCAATGGCGCGGAGGTCGACGCTGCCGTCGCGAAGCCCGGCACGACGCTGGTGATCGTCAACTCGGTGTGCGGCTGCGCCGGCGGGGCGGCGCGGCCGGGCGTCGCGCTCGCGCTGCGCCACGGCACGTTGCCCGATGCCGTCACCACCGTCTTCGCCGGCCAGGACGCCGAAGCGACCGCGCGCGCCCGCCACCATTTCGCGCCGCACCCGCCGAGCTCGCCGTCGATCGCGCTGCTGAAGGACGGCAAGGTGGCGGAGTTCATCGCGCGCCAGCAGATCGAGGGGCGCGGGCCGCAGGACGTGGCGCGGCTGCTGATCGGCGCCTTCGATCGCCACTGCAAGAAGGGCGGCTGATCCAGGCCACGGGCGGTCGCGCGGCCGCTCTGCGGCGGCAGGCAGCGGAAAAAAGAGTCGCTCCCGTTCGCGCGACGCCGCGCTTCACGTCGCGCGCGCCGCTACCGATGCATCCCCTTGCCCGCGAGCGCGGGCGCAACGCACCGCACTCGGGGCAAGGGGCTCATGCCATGAACGGGAAGCTGATCCTTTCGGCCGTGACGACGCTCGGCCTGCTCGGACTCGGGGCCGCCGCGCGCGGCGACGACGAGGCGCCGAACTCGCCGCCGACCGTCTCGGCCACCACGACCACCGTGAACGGCAAGGCCGCCGTCTGCTTCGAGATCGTCGATCCCGACGGCGCCGCCGACCTGCTCGGCTACAGCTACGAGTACACGGTCGACGGCACGCTCATCTACAAGAACCCCCTGCAGATCACCCTCTGGGTGGTCGCGAAGAAGGGGCTCACCGCCAGCAACATCACCAACGGCAAGAAGCTGGTCTTCACCAAGCTGCCGGGCAACGCGACCAAGCTGAAGGTGACCGCCACCGACAGCGAGTTCCACCAGGTCTCGGCGGAGATCGCGGTGCCGAGCGCGGTCGCGGCCGGCAACCCGCGCTTCGGTCCGCCGCCGCCGAAGCCCCCGAAGAAGAAGTGACCGAGCGGCGCGCCCGTCGCGGCGCCACCGCGAGTGCCACCATCCGGCCGCGGCGAGGGCGATCGCGTCCTCGCCGCGCCGGCATTACCATGCGCCCCCTTCGCCGCCCCTCGGGCCCGATCGGAGATGCCATGGACCGCCGCGACTTCCTCAAGTTCTCGGGCGCCTCGCTCGCCCTCGCCTCGACCGCGCTCGCTGCGCCCGCCTTGCGCGCGCAGCAAGGAGCGCCCGCCGCGGCGCCGCCCGCCGCCCCGACCGCCCGCAAGGGGCGCATCCGCCACTCGGTCGCCCGCTGGTGCTTCAACGGCGTGCCGCTCGACGAGCTGGCGCGCCACTCTGCGGCGATGGGGATCGGCTCGGTCGAGATCCTCGGCCCCGGCGACTGGGAGGTGGTGAAGAAGCACGGCATCGGCTGCGCCGTGGCGATCGGCATCGGCTCGATCCCCGACTCCTTCAACCGCAAGGAGAAGCACGACGAACTGCAGGCGCAGGCCGAGTCGCTGATCCCGCAGTGCGCCGCCGCCGGCGTGCCGAACATCGTGATCTTCTCGGGCAACAAGCGCGGCCAGCCCGACGCCGAGGGGATCGCCAACTGCGTGGCCGGCCTGCGCCGCGTCGCGCCGATCGCCGAGAAGCACGGCGTCACGCTGGTGATGGAGATCCTGAACAGCAAGGTCGACCACGGCGACTACGCCTTCGACCACATGCGCTACGGCCTCGAGGTCGTGCAGGGCGTCGGCAGCGAGCGCGTGAAGATCCTCTACGACATCTACCACGCGCAGATCATGGAGGGCGACGTGATCCGCACGATCCGCGACCACCATGCGTCGATCGGCCACTACCACACCGCCGGCGTGCCGGGCCGCAACGAGCTCGACGAGAACCAGGAGCTGCACTACCCGGCGATCTGCCGCGCGATCGTCGCCACCGGCTTCAAGGGGTGGCTCGGCCAGGAGTTCATCCCGACGCGCGATCCGATGACGTCGCTGCGCGAGGCGATCGACCTCTGTGATGTGTGAGCGCAGTTCAGGCGACGTCTGAGCGCAGCGCAGGCGACGGGGGAGCGAGCGGCTCAGCGCGTGAGGAGAATCAGTCGAGCGCGCGCAAGGCCGCGCGCTCGACGTAGCCGCGCTCGTCATCGATGCGGACCGCCGCGAAGCGGATCCCCTCCGCCTCGATCGTGACGAGCGTGCCGGCGGGCCATTCACCGCGCGGCGCGGCCGGCGGGGTAGCGCGTGCGGTGGACGCGGGAATCGCCTGCAGCGCGATGCGGCGCGCGAGCAGCGCGAGTCGGGGCGCGTTCGACGCGGGGGGCCCGCCGCGCCGCACCCGTTCGGCGAGTTCGCGGCGCACCGAGTCGGGCAGCGCGAGGCGCTCGGCCGCCCACGCGACGTTGGCGGCGAGGTCGCGGTCGCCCGGCAGCTCGCGCGCGGCCACCAGCCACGCAGCGAGCGCGCCGAGCGCGTCGCCTTGCGCGAAGCGGGCGTGGCCGCGGTTGAACCAGAGCGGCCCGCGCGGCGCGTCGGGCTCGTCGAGCGCCGCCGCGAACCACGCCTCGGCGGCGGCGAAGTCGCCGTCGCGGCACGCGCGGAGCCCGAGTTCTGCGCGCGCCGCCACGCTCGAGCGCAGCCCCGGTTCCGCCACCACCTCGCGCAGCGGCGCCAGCAGCGCGAGCTCGGCGAACGCCTTCGCGCGCGCCGCCGCCGCGGCCGCTCGCTCCGCCTCCGCCGCGGCATCGGCCGGCGGCGCCACCTCGAGCCGCAGCGGCGGCGTCGCGAGCTCGACGTAGCGCGCCGGCGGGCCGGGATCGAGCGCCGCGAGGCGCCACGGCGGCAGCTGGTTCGCGGTGATGGCGGTCGGCACGAGGTCGTAGGTGAGCTCGAGCCCGGTCGCGCTGGCGCGGCGCAACACGCCGCGCGACTCGAACCCGTCCGGCACGTAGGGGGGCGCCTCGATCCGCTCGAAGTTGCCGCGCCCCGCGACGCGCACGACGACGCGCACCGTCTCTCCCACCGCCAGCTCGCGCGGCGTCGCGTCGAGCGAGACGCGCAGCGACCCGACCGCGCCGGCGAAGGCGGCGGGCCGCTGCGGCGTCGGCCAGTCGACCACCTCGACGGTCGCTCCAGGGACGACGACGCGCTGCTCCTGCCGGTCGATCGGCGTGCGCGTGCCGAGGAGATCCTCGCGGAAGCCGCGGGTCGTCGCGAAGGCGACCGCGGCGGCCGGCAGCACGAACGGCCCGGCGCGATCGGCGAGGAACTCGCGCGCGAGGCGCAGTCGCCGCCAACGCGTCCGCGGCGCGCCGCCGGCTCCGTCGTTCGCGTCGTTCGCGCCCGTCGCGCCGCTCGGCGGCTCGATCGGCGTGGCGGTCGCCGCGACCCGCTCGCCGTCGACCACCAGCGTCCACGCGTCCGCGCCGCCGCCGCGTGCCGAGCGCGCGAAGTCGGGCGCGCGCGCCAGGGCCTCCGGTCGCTCGCGCAGCGGCGCACCCTCGACCTGCAGCGGCAGGTCGAGCGGCTGCTGGAACGGCTGCAGCGCATGGTCGGCGAACCACGCCGCATCCCACTCGAGCAGCAGCGCCACCTCGATCGGCTCGCCGACGAAGGCGCGCGCAGGGGCGACGAGGCGCGCGACGAAGGGCGGCGCCTCCGCGTCGGCGACGGTCGCGCGCGGCGCGGCGCCCGCCGCGAAGCTCGGCGGTCGCGCCCACAGCAAGGCGGCCAGCAGCAGCACGAAGCGGCTCACCAGTCGCGCTCCACGTCGGCGCTCGTCCGCTGGCGCAGCGCCGCTCGCGCCGCGCGCTTCTCCTGCTCCTTCTCCGCGAGCTTCTCGAAGAGGCGGGCGAGCGCCGCTTCGTCGAGTTCGCGCTGCACCGCCGCGAGCGGCGCACTCGGCGCCACCGGGTCGCGCGCCTCCTCGGGCGGGAGCTCCGCGGTCGGCTCGTCCGACGGCGGCGGCTCGCGCAGCGGCGGCACGCCAGTCGGCGGTCGCGCTCCGCCGCTGCGTTCGTTCACCTGGCGCCGTTCATCGACGAGCGGCGCCTCGACCGCAGCGGCGAGGAGGCGCTCGAGCGGCTCGAGCGCCAGCAGGCAGCGCTCGCCGTTGCGCAGTGCCGCGAGGCGCAGCGCCGGCTCGTCGGCCGCCTCCGCTTCGGCGGCAGCGCGCGCGAAGAGGTCGAGCGCCGCGCGCAACCGCTCGCGCGCCAGCACGGCCGCTTCGCGATCGCCGCGAGGTCCGAGCGCGCGAGCGGCGAGCGGGAGCCCCTCCGCGTGGTCGGCGGCGGCGAGGAGGAACGCCGCGCGCGCGTCGATCGCCGCACCGCCGAGCAGCGCCGCCTCCTCGGCCGCTCGCGCCGCCGCCGCGCGATCGCCGGCGCCGTGCGAAGCCCACGCCGCCGTCCACGCTGAGCGTGCTGCTGCGCTGTCGTCCGTCGGTCCCGCCTCGCCGCAGCTCGGCAGCAGCAGCGCGACCGGCAGCAAGAGCAGCGCCGCCGCCGCGACGTGCGCCTCGTGCCGCGCGCCGTGCCGCGCACCGTGCCGCGTGCCGAGCGACTCGACGAGCGCGAGCAGCAGCGCGGCGAGCAGGAGCCACTGGAAGAGCGGTCGCGGGGCGGCGGCGGCCGGATCGCGCGTCGGCGGGGCGTCGGCGCGCGCCGCCGCCACGATCGGCGCGAGCGGCGTGGCGTCGGTGCGCGCGGCGACGTAGCGGCCGCCGGTCGCCGACGCGATCCAGGCGAGCGCCTCCTCGTCGAGCCGCGTCACCACGTCGCGACCGGCGCGATCGACGAGGAAGCGCGGCCCCTCCTCGCTCGGCAGCGCGATCTTGCGCCCCTGCGGCGAGCCGTAGCCGACCGCGTGCACCGCGACGCCGCGCGCCCGGCAGCGCTGCGCCGCCGCTGCCGCGTCGCCCCCGAGATCCTCGCCATCGGTGAGCAGCACGATCGCGCCGCCGCGCGTCTCCGCCGCGCGCAAGGCATCGAGTGCCAGATCGAGCGCCGCGCCGAGCTCGGTCCCGCCGCGCGCGATCGCGTCGGGCGACGCCTCCTGCACCGCCTCGGTGAACGCCGCGCCGTCGTCGGTGAGCGGCACCACCAGCTCGGCGCTGCCCGCGAAGAGGAGCAGCGCGAACCGCTCGCCCTCGGTCGCCGCCGCGTGCTCCTGCAACGCGCGCTGCGCCGCGGCGAGGCGGGTCGGCGCTGCGTCGTCGGCCAGCATCGAACGCGAGACGTCGAGGCAGAAGACGAGGTCGGGGCGCGCCGGCAGGAGCGGCGCCACCCGTCCCGCGGCCGGTTGCAGCAGCGCCGCCGCCGCGACGAGCAGCGCGAGCGACGCGAGGCGGCGGCGCGGACGGGGCGGCGCCTCGCGCAACGCCGCCGCGCGCGCGCGATCGCGCCGCCGCTCGAGCAGGTGCAGCGCCACGAGCAGCAGCGCCAGCGCCGGCACGACCGGCCACGCCTCCGGCGCCAGCAGCCACTCGCGAGCGCTCACGGCGCCACCTCGAGTCCGAGGAGCGCCAAGATTCGCGCCAGCAGCGCGAAGAGCAGCGCCGCGGCGAGGCACGCGGCGAAGCGCTCCTCGAGGCGCCAGCGCGGCGTCGCGAAGCGGGTGCGCTCGAGCGCGTCGATCGCGGAGCAGACGGCCGCGACCGCTTGCGCGTCGTGCGCGAGGAAGCAGCGCCCGCCGGTGCGCGCCGCCACCGCCTCGACTTCGCGCGTGTCGAGCGGGACGAAGGCGCCGCTCGCGTCGCGCTCGCCGCGGCCGACCACGATCGGATCGATCCGCACGCCGAGCTGCGCCGCGCGCTGCGCCGCATGGAGCGGGGCGATCTCGTCGGGCGTCTGCTCGGTCGCCACGTTCTCGACGCCGTCGGTGAGCAGCACCACCACCTTCGAGCGCGCCGTCGACCGCTCGAGCAGCTGCACGGCGCGGGCGAGCGCGGTGCCGATGCCGGTCGCATCCTCGGGACCGTCGGCGTCGACCCGCTCGAGCGCCGCGAGCCGCGCGCGCAGCGCCGCGTGGTCGCGCGTCAGCGGCACGCGCAGGTCGGGCCAGCGCGCGAACGGCAGCAACGCGATGCGATCTTGCGGGCGGCGGGCGAGGAACTCGTCGAGCGCCTCCTTGGCGACCGCGAGGCGCGACCGCCCGGCCGCGAGATCCTCGGCCGCCATCGAGGAGGAGAGGTCGAGCGCGACGACGATGTCGATCCCCTCGATCGACTGCGGCCGCGCGACGCGCTCCACCGGCCGCATCAGCGCCGCCACCAACGCCAACAGCGCCAGCAGTTCGAGCGCGGCCGGCAGCCACGCCGCGCGCGTCCGCCAGCTCGACGGCAACGGGGCGGTCCGCGCTGCTCCACCGCTCGCGCGGACGCGCGCCGGCGCGCCGCGCGCGCGTCGCCACCACACGAGCGGCAGCGCCAGCAGCAGCCACGCCGCCTGCGGCGTCGCGAAGTCGAGCTCGAACCAGGCGAGGAGCGGCGCGCTCATCGCGGCGGCTCCGGCAGCAGCGCGAGGCAACGCTCCGCCGCGACGAGCAGCGCGCTGCGCTCCGCCGCGGTCGGCGCGGCCGCCGCGAACTTGGCGCGATCGGCCGCCGCGAGCAGCCGATCGAGCGCGGCGGTGAAGGCGGCGTGGCGATCCGGAGCGAGCGCGGCGAGCGGTGCGGCGGCGAGCAGTTCGTGCAGCTCCTCGCGCGTGCGCCACGGCGCCGGCACGCCGCGCTCTTGCGCGAGCGAGTCGCGCAGCACGTCGGCGAGCGCCGCGCAGAGGGCGCGCCGCCGCTTCGCCGCGGCCGCCGCCGATGCGTCGCTCGCATCGTCCTCGCGCGCGATCTCCGCGGCGAGCTCGGCGAGGCGCTCCCGCGCCGCGGGGCCGCAGCGCCCGCCGGCCGGCGAACGATCGATGCGCCGCAGGACCGCGATGGCGATCGCGAGCGGCACCACGAGCCCCGCGAGCAGCGCCAGAGCGAGCAGCGCGCGCTTCGTCGGCGCGTCGCCGGGCGCGTTCGCCAGCTCGGCCGGCCACTCGAGCGGGGAGGCGTCGTCGCGCGCGAGGCGCGGCGCGACCGCGATCACCAGCGGCGGCGCGCTCGCCGTGAAGGTCGCGCGACCGTCGGCCGCCACCGCACGCGCTTCGACCGCATCGAGCGCCACCTGCGCGCGCGTCCACGCGATCGCGCGATAGCGGCGCGTCTCCGCCATCCGCCCCGCGAGCGTGCGGCGCGTGGTCGCGACCCGCTCGACCGCGAGCCCCTCGCGCTGCAGCGCCGACTCGTCGAACGGAGCCGGCACCAGCGCCGCCTCCCACTCGAGCTCGACCACGAGCTCGAACGGCTCGCCCGGCGCGATGGGGGCGGCGGGTCCCGTGAGCGCGACGCTCACCTCGCCCTCGCGCGGCGGCGCCCCGCGCGCCGCGAAGAGCAGCGCGAGCAGCAGCGCGGCGCCGCTCATCGCCGCACCGCCCGCAACGCGCGCCCTTGGAAGAAGGCGAAGAGGCGCAGCGCGAGCTCCTTGCGGGCGCTGTCGGCCACCGGCAGCTCGAGGCGATCAAGGCCCGCCTCGCGCGCTTGCGCGTGCCACCGCTCGCGCGCCTGCGCGACCTGCGCGGCGGCGGCGGCGCGCACCTTCGTGCTGGCGCAATCGACGAGGCGACGGCCGCCGTGGTCGGGATCGGCGAGCACGACGAGGCCGGCGGCGGGGGGCGGCAGCTCCTCGGCGGCGAGGCGCACCGCGATCACGTCGTGGCGCGCGGCGCAGCGCAGCGCCGGCGTGCGCCAGCCGTCGTCGGCGAAATCGGAGAGGAGCACGACGATCGAGCCGGCTGGCAGTCGCGTCGCCGCAGCGCCGAGCGCCTCCGCGAGCGCGGCGCGGCCCGGCTGCGCCGGCAGCGCGAGGGTGTCGCGCACCAGCCGCAGCGCCGCCGCGCGGCCCGCCTGCGGTCGCACGAAGTGGTCGGCACGCGGGCCGCAGGCCAGGAGACCGCTGCGGTCGTGATCGCTGCAGGCGGCCAGCGCGAGGCTCGCCACGACGCGCGCGGCGGCGCGGCGCGGGCGACCGGCCCACGCGCTCCCCTCCATCGACGCGGTGCGGTCGAGCACGAAGAGGAGCGCCCGCTCGCGCTCGTCGACGAACTGCTTCACGAACGGCCGTCCGAAGCGGGCGGTGACGTTCCAGTCGACCGCGCGCGGATCGTCGCCGGCGACGTACTCGCGCACCTCCTCGAACTCGAGCCCCTGGCCGCGGAAGCGCGAGCGCCACGCGCCCGCCATCAGGCTCGCCACGAAGCGGCCGCTCTCCGCCTCGATGCGGCGCACGTCGCAGAGCAGCTCGGAGAGCCCTCCGTCGGGGAGCGGCGGGGCGGCGTTCGCCATCGTGCGCTACGGGACCGGCACGCGCGCCAGCACCTCGCCGACCACCTGCTCGGCGGTGACCCCTTCGGCCGCCGCTTCGAAGTGGAGGCTGATGCGGTGGCGCAGCACGTCGAGCGCGAGCGACTTCACGTCGTGCGGGGTGACGTGGTCGCGTCCGGCGAGGAAGGCGTGCGCGCGGCCCGCCTGCGCGAGCGCCACCGACGCGCGCGGCGACGCGCCGTACGCGACCAGCTTGCCGAGCGCCGCGAGGCCGACGTCGGCGGGGCGGCGCGTGGCGCCCACGAGGTCGACCAGGTAGCGGGCGAGGCGCGGCTCGAGGTGCACCTCGTCCAGCAGCGCGCGCGCGGCCAGCACGACCTGCGGCGTCGTCACCGCGCGCGCGGTCGGCTTCTTGCCGGTGCGCGCCATGCGGTCGACGATGGCGAGCTCCTCCTCCTTGCTCGGATAGTCGAGCACCAGCTTCAGCATGAAGCGGTCGACCTGCGCCTCGGGCAGCGCATAGGTCCCCTCGTGCTCGACCGGGTTCTGCGTGGCCAGCACGAGGAAGGGCTCGGGCAGCGGCCGCGTCTCGCCGGCCAGCGACACCTGCCGCTCCTGCATCGCCTCGAGCAGCGCCGACTGCACCTTGGCGGGCGCGCGGTTGATCTCGTCGGCCAGCACGAACTGGCCGAAGATCGGCCCTTCGCGCACGACCCATTCGCCGGTCTTCGGCTGGAAGATCTGCGTGCCGAGCAGGTCGGCCGGCAGCAGGTCGGGCGTGAACTGGATGCGCCGGAAGGTGCCGCCGAGCGCTTGCGCGAGCGTCTGCACCGCGAGCGATTTGGCGAGGCCCGGCACCCCTTCGAGCAGCACGTGGCCGTCGGCGAGCAGCCCGATGACCATCTTCTTCAGCAGCAGCTGCTGGCCGACGATGACCCCGCCGACTTCGCGGAGCACCTCCTCGAAGACGTTACGCAGCGGTAGCAATCGCTCGACGAGCGGCGCGGTGGCGGTCATGGAGCCCTTCATTCCTGGCGTCCCGCAAGCAGGGCGCCGGAGGATAGCCGCGCGCGCGCGGCGAAGAGGCCGGCGCGCGCCTCGCTATGGTTCCGCCGACTCCCTCCCGTAGCGAGGTTCCGCGATGACTCCCATGCCGCTCGCCGCCGCCGTCGCCTTGCTGCTCGTGCCGTTCGCCGCGCCGCTCGTCGCGCAGACCGGCGGCGATCGCGGCGGCCCGCCGCCCGCCGGCTTGAGCCGCGAGCAGACCTGGCCGGCGCCGACCGCCGAGGATTGGCAGCGCCCCTGCCTCATCCCGTTCCAGCGCACGTGGGAGGACGCCCTCGCGGTCGCGAAGGAGCAGGGCAAGGCGATCCTGATCTGCGTCAACATGGACGGCGAGATCGCGAGCGAGCACTACGCCGGGATCCGCTACCGCCAGCCCGAGATCGCCGCCCTCTACGAGCCCTACGTCTGTGTGCTCGCCTCGGTCTACCGCCATACGCCGCGCGATCACGACGAGGCGGGGCAGCGGATCTGCTGCCCGCGCTTCGGCTCGGTCACCTGCGGTGAGCACATCGCCATCGAGCCCTTCCTCTTCGAGCGCTACTTCGAAGGCGTGCGCGTGGCGCCCCGCCACATCATGGTCGAGCTCGACGGGCAGGAGACCTACGACGTCTATTACGCGTGGGACACCGACTCGGTGTTCTCCGCGATCAAGAAGGGCATCGCCGATCGGCAGGCGCCGCCGCCGACCGTCGTGCGCGGGGACCGGCCGATCCTGGAGCGCGTCGCGAGCCGCGACGTCGTCGATCGCACCGCCGTGGAGAAGGCCTTCGCCGACGGCGACGCGGCGCTGAAGCAGGCCTTGCTGGAGGCGGCGAAGAAGCACGCCGCGAGCGAACCTCTCGATCTCCTGCGCCAAGGCATCTTCGGCCTCGATGCCAACCAGAACCGCCTCGCGCGCGAAGCGCTCGCCGGCCTCGGCTCGGAGAGTGCGGCCGTGCTGATGGTCGATGCGCTGCGCTCGCCGCTCGAAGCACAGGAACGCGAGCCGCTGATCGCCGCGCTGGAGCGCATCGGCCAGACCTCGCCCCGCGCGAAGACCTACGCGAACGTGCAGCGCGGACTCGGCACGCGCTCCGCGGCGGTCGACGCAGCGGCCTGGAAGACGCGCCTCGAGGCCGCCGAGCCCGCCGAGCTCGTGCAGCAGCGCTACGAAGCGCAGGCGAAGTTCGAGTCGAGCTCGCAGAAGCTCGACGCCGGCGTCGAGGACCCGCAGGCGCTCCTCGACCTCGCTGAATCCTGCGTGGCGCTCGCCGCCTCTCCCGACACGAAGCGTCAGCGCGCGCGGCTCTACTGGCGCGACGCCTACGATCAAGCGCGCCGCGCCGAGCAGCTCGCGGGCGAATCGGCGCGAGCGCACGCGGTGCTCGCGCTCGCGGCCTACTACCTCGGTCAGCGCGAAGAAGCGCACGAGCGCGTCGCGAAGGCGTTCGCGGGCGAGCCGAGCGCCGCGGAGACCTGGCAAGGGATGGCCTTGCTCGCGCTCTTCGCCGAGGCGCGCCGCGGCGCGATCGAGAGCGCGTTGCGCGAGCGCAAGGAATGGCCGCCGCAATGGCTCGCCGATGTGAACACCGCCTACGCGCTCCTCGCGCGCCATCCGCTCGGCACCGCCCAGCAGGTCGCGCAGCACGTCGACTTCCTGCTGAAGCTCCGCGCCGCCGGACCTGCGGATCAAGCGCTGGAGCAGGGCTTGCAGCGCTTCCCCGACGCTTGGGATCTCCACGCGAGCTTGCGCGGTCGCGTGCTCTACGATCGCGGCGTCGACGGACTCGAGCCCGAGTACGCGCGGCGCCTCGAAGCGCAGGCCTCGGGGACGTTGGCGTGGTATGCGGCGTACGCGTCGCTCGTCACCGCCGAATACCGCCGCCGCGAGAAGGACCCGGTCCGCGCGCGCGAAGCCTATGAGCGCGCTCTGGCGCTCTACGCGCGCGCGACGCAGCTCGAGGAGTCGCTGCGCGACACCGCGGATCACTACGCGGCGATGGCTCTGGCGGGCGAAGCGCGCCTCGCGCTGGAGGCGAACGAGCTCCCGAGCGCGGTGGACTTGCTCCTCGCTTCCTTCGCGCGGAAGGAGACCGCCGCCGCGAGCGAGGACGGGCTCAACATCTCGCCCGTGATGACCGCGAAGACGCTGCGCGCGCGGCTGCAGGAGACGCAGCAGCAGGATCTGCTCGCGAAGCTGCAAGCCGCTCTCGACGCCCTCGATCCGCGCTTGCTCGAGCTGCCCGAATGGGATCGCGGCGGCGTGCCGCCCGGCGGGGCGCAGCGCCCGCGCCAGCGGCGCTGAGCGCGCCGCGGCGCGTTCCTTCGTCGCTCGGGCTCGCGGTCAGCTTGGGCCGGAAGTCCTTTCCACCAGCCTCGATGCGCCTCTCGCGCCGGCCGCCAGAGTCCTTGGGCCGCAAAAGTCACGGTGCTCGAGTCGAGTTTCGAACCCAAGGACTGCTCCTTCTCGCTGCGCAGCAGAGCGTCGCTCTCGCCCTACCGTCGCGCGGGCGGCGAACCAGTGTCTATCGACGTGGATCTAGCGTCGACGCGTCCAGCGTGCGGGTGCGCGCGTGAACGCAAGAAGCGAGAGCGAGAGGCGTTCGAACGGAAGACCGCGCAGGCGCTACGCCCGGCCCTACGGCGAAGCAAGCGCCGCGCCCGACGCGCGCGTGCCGCGTCGGTGGTGTTCGATGGTCGACGAGCGAACCACGCGAGCGAGAAACGCGGAACGCAGCGCGTCGTGCACGTCGCTTGCTGCGCCTCCGGGCGCGGCTTCGCTACGTCGATAGACGTCGTGCGCCGTTTCGGAGCCCGGTGGAGGCGGGGTCTCCTAAACTCTTGATATTGGGAGCGTTCTGACTTCGATGCTATAACGCCGTCGAGGGACTCGGTGTACCACGCCCGCGCGGCGGCAGGGCGGAGTGCGTCAGCGCGAGGCTACGCGGCCTCTGGATTCGGCGAGGTTCGCTCGCGGTCGGCCGGCGTGCTTGGTGTGC
>JAEUIC010000043.1 GCA_016795285.1 Planctomycetota bacterium
CAGCAGGAGCAGCCCCGTCGGCACTCCCTTGCCGAGCACGAAGAAGAGGCGCCCCTGCTGCAGCAGCCAGTCGGCGATGGGGTTCCACTCCGAGCCCTGCACATGGTCGATGTAGTAGACCGTCGCGATCGCGTCGAACACCGTGAGGCCGAAGAAGACCAGCACGAGGATCGCCGAGCGGGCGTCGTAGACGTCGACGTACGACTCGTCGGGGGGAGTCGACGGATCGGAGCCGCGCCGCCCGCCGACGAACGTGAAGCGGCTCAGCATCGGCGTCGGCCGTCGGCGCCGCTCGACGAAGCCGGGCGCACCGGGAACGTTGCGGCGCTCGGCGGACGCGGGAGGAGCGCTCGCCGCGTGCGCCTCGGCCGGTCGCGCGCGCCGCTCGACCCCATCCGGCGGGCCGGTGCGAGCGCGCCGCTCGACGGCAGGCTCCGGTGACGAAGGAGGCGGTTCGCTCAAGGCGACGATCCCAGACCCGAGGAGGTGGGCAGAGCGCGAAGGTGGTGTCGTGATCGGCATTCTCCGCTGCCGACGCCGAGCCGAAAACGCTCGCCGGGAGGCGCGCTCAAGGGAACCCTCGGCACGGCCGATCTATGCGGAACGCCCTTCTCGCCGGGCGCGAAGGGGACCCCGATGAGTAGCGCCGACTCGCCCGTGACCATGCTGCAGTTGTTCGAGGCGATGACGATCGCGCACGCGTCCGACCTCCACCTCAAGGTCGGCTGCCCCCCGGGGCTGCGCATCGACGGCCATCTCGCCCCCCTCGACGGCGTCCCGGTGCTGACCGCCGCCGATCTCGAGCGGCTGATCGGCGAGATCACCTCGCAGGAGAAGCTCGCCGAGTTGAAGCGGCGCGGCGACCTCGAGTTCGCCCATTCGTTGCAGCAGACGTCGCGCTACCGCGTGAGCCTCGTCTACCAGCGCGGCACCATCAGCGCGGTGCTGCGCCGCATCCCGACCGACATCCCCGACATCGACCGCCTCGGCCTGCCGTCGGTCGTGAAGAAGCTCGCGACTCTGCCGCGCGGCCTCGTGCTGGTGACCGGCCCGACCGGCTCCGGCAAGTCGACCACGCTCGCCGCGATGATCGACTACCTGAACCGCGAGGGCGGCGGCCACATCCTCACCATGGAGGACCCGGTCGAGTACGTCCACCGCGACCAGCGCTGCTTCATCACGCAGCGCGAGATCGGGACCGATTGCGAGAGCTTCGGGCAGGCGCTGCGACGCGCGCTGCGCCACGATCCCGACGTGATCATGATCGGCGAGCTGCGCGACCGCGAGACGATCTCGCTGGCGCTCACCGCCGCCGAGACCGGCCACCTCGTGCTGGCGACCGTCCACACGCCCGGCGCGGTGCAGACGATCGACCGCATGCTCGACGCCTTCCCGAGCGACGAACGCTCCGACGCGCGCGGCCGGCTCGCCTGCTCGCTGCAGGGCGTCCTCTCGCAGACGCTGGTCGGCCGGATCGGCGGCGGGCGCATCGCCGCGCTCGAGATCCTCGTCATCACCGAGGCGATCCGCAGCTGCATCCGCGAAGGCAAGACCCACCAGGTCGCGAGCCAGATCCAGACCGGCTCCGTGCACGGCATGCAGACGCAGGCGTGCGGGCTGGCCGATCTCGTGCGCCGCGGCTTGGTGCTGGAGGACGCCGCGATCGGCGTGGCGAACAACCTCGAAGAGCTGCGCAACCAGATCACCAACGGCGGCTCGGTGCTGCGCATGGCGCGGCCGAACACGCCGCCGGGCTTGCGCCGTTCGCCGGTCGCGCCGGTCGAACCGATCGCGGCCGCCGAACCGGCGCCGACGCTCGCGCCCGCCGCGCCGGGCTTCGCGCCCGCGCCCGCCGCCGGCGCGCCGACGACCCATCAGCAACTGCTCGAGCGCCTGCGCCGCAGCTGACCGCGCGTCCGCTCGAGCGCGCGCCCGCGCCTCACTTGCTCGAGTCGTGCACCTTCACGTTGTGGCACTTCGCGCAGTTCTTCTTCGGCGCGAACGCCTTGTGCTTCACGCCCTCGGCCGGCGTGTCGGTGTGGCAGGCGCCGCAGAACTGCCCCTTGTTGATGTCGGCCATCTTGAACTTGACGCCGTCGAGCTTCTTCTTGAAGAGCCCTTCGTGGCACTCGTCGCAGGCGATGCCGGCGTTCACGTGCGTCTCGTGGCGGTAGGTCACCGAGTACTTCTGCGTCTTGCTGGTCACGCGGAAGACGATGTCGCCGCCGTGCTCCTCCTCGGCGGCGCCCGCGGCACCCGCAGCGGGCGTCCCCTGCACGACGCTGCTGGCCGGACGCACCAGCACGAAGAGCGCGCCGAGGAGCGCCAGCGCCACCAGCGAGAACGTGCGAGCGCGGCGGGAGACGAAGCGAGCGCGAGCAGCGAAGTTCATGAGCGGTTCCCTGCGGGGTCAGTCGAGGTTTGGCGGCCGGCCCTATTCTTGCGCACCGATCACCGCCTGCACAACCCGCCTCTCCCATCGGACCTGGCATGGCTCGCGCGCGCCCACCTCGACGACTCGCCGATGGCGTTGCCGATCGCGCCGCCGCGCACGCGGAGCACGCCACCACCGCGCCGCGCGCGGCCGCGACCGAGCCCGCGACGGCCGCGCCGAGCGCGCGGCGGCCCGCGCTCGCCGCCACGCTCGCGCTGGTGCTGCTGGCGCTGCTCTCGTACGGCAACGCGCTCCACGGCGAGTTCCTCTACGACGACCTGCCCTACATCACCGACAACCCGCAGGTCCAGCAGCCGACGGCGACCCGCCTCCTCTTCGAGCCGCTCACCGACCGCCCGGAACTCGGCCTCCATCGACCGCTGCCGCTGATCAGCTACGCGCTGCAGGCGGGCGGGCGCGGCCGCGACGCGCCGACCTGGCCGTTCCATGCGCTCAACATCGCGCTGCACGCGGGCGTGACTCTGCTGGTCGCCGCGTTGGCGCGCCGCCTGCGCACGGGCCCTGGCACGGCATGGCTCGCCGCAGCGCTCTTCGCCGTCCACCCGTGCCACCTCGAAGCGGTGGTCTGGATCGTCGGACGCGCCGAGCTGCTGGCCGCCCTCTTCGGGCTCGGCTACCTCGTGCTCGAGCTGCGCGAAGCTCCCACGACGCGCGCCCGCGGCGGCGCGGCGCTGCTCCTCTTCCTCGCGGGCGCCTCGAAGGAGAGCGCCTTCGTGCTGCCCGGCGTCGCCGTCGCGCTGCAGCTCGCGCTGGCCGGCACGCGGCGCCCCGCCGGGTGGGTGCGCGCGGCGCTGCGGCAGTGGCCGGCCGCCCTCGCGCTCGCGCTGCTGCTCGCCTGGCGCTTCGCCGCGATGGGGACGCTGGCGCCGACCAGCGCGCTCGCCACCTACCGCCACCTCGCGCTCTTCGAGCGGCTCGGCGTCGCGCTGCAGCTGCTCGGCGAGTACTTCCTGCGCGCCCTCCTCCCGCTCACGCCGCGCCTCTTCTTCCACGAGTCGGAGTTCTCGCAGCTGCGCCCGCTCGCGCTGCTCGGACTGGCCGGCTGGCTCGCCGCGCTGGCGTGGGCGCGCCGCCGGCCGACGCTGCGCGCGGCGCTGCTCGCCTTCCCGCTCACGCTGGCGACCGTGCTGAACGTGGTGCCGATCCAGGAGTCGTTCGCGCAGCGCTTCCTCTACCTGCCGAGCGCCTTCGCGCTGCTCCTCCCCGCCTCCTTGCTGGCCGCGCTGGTCGAACGCGAACGGGCGCGGCGCGGCCGCATCGGCCTCTCGCTGGTGGCGCCGGCCGCCGCGCTGCTGGTGCTGCTCGGCACGACGCTGCGCTTCAATCCGCTCTTCGATCGCGCGCTCACGCTCTGGCGCCACAACGTCGCGCAAGCGCCCGATGTGCCGTTCGTCCACTACCAGTTCGGCTACTTCCTCCACGACCACGGGCTCTTCCTGCGGCGCGACGCGGAGACGCCCGGCGCGCTCGACGAGTACGAGGCGGCGCTCGCGGCCAACGAGCGGATCGTGGCGCGCGGCGAGCGCGGCATGCCGCCCGACCAGCTCGCACGCGCGTGGCTCTCGATCGGCGCGATCCAGCGCGTGCTCGCCCCGCCCGCACGGCGCAACCCGCGGCGCGCGAAGGAGGCGCTCGAGCGCGCCATCGCGATCGGCGAGCAGGTGGCGCAGCTCGACCTGGAACTCGCGCGCGCGCTCTACCACTACGCGCAGTTGCGCCCGCACGGGCTCGGCATCACGAACGACGTCGCCGAGCGCGCCTTGCGCCGCGCGCTGCAGCTCACGCTGCCCGCCGAGCTGCGCCAGAACCTCGAGGAGGAGCTCGCGCGCGTGCTGGCGGAGCGGGCCGCGCCGCCGCCCGCGAGCGCGCCGCCGCCGGCCGGGGAGACGCCCGCGCCCGAGTCGCCCGCCGACGGCGGTTGACCGCGCGCCCCCTGCACGACGCGGCACCCCGCGGCGCCGCGCGGCACGCTCACTCCGACGGCTCTTCGAGCTCGCTGTCGGCCGCCTCGTAGCCCTCCTCCTGCCCGACGAGGCCGGCGAGCAGTCGCGCGATCGCCACCGGATCGACGCCGAGCGTGACGCCGACCAGCGCGAAGTGCGCCTGCAGCGAGAGTTCGCTGCCGCGCTCGGCGGCGAGGTCGCCGCGCCACTGCGCCGCGCCGCCGCTCACCGCGATGTCGGAGGCGTACCAGGGCGAGAGGCCGTACTCGCGACCGCGCAGCCGCTCGCTGCGCCAGGCGCCGGCGCGCAGGCCGAAGGAGCGCTCCGGCAGCGGCGCGACGTTCGATTCCATCTCGGCCGAGCCGACCACCAGCGCGCCCGCCTGCAGCCATTGGGTCGCCGTCACGCGCGCGCCGAGCCCCGCGCCGAAGTGGAGCTGCGCCTCGAAGCAGTCGGCGAACTCGGCGGAGCGGCGCCCCCAGAAGGTGGTCGGCACGCCGCCGCTCTCGCTCGGCGCGACGCAGCCCATGAGCGGCAGCAGCAGCGCCGCAGCGAGGGCAGTCGAGCGGGCGCTGCGCAGCGCGCGCCGCGCCGCCCGCCTCAGCAGCCGACACCGCTCCGCTCCGCGACTCATCGGCGCCCCTCCCGCAACTCGTCGAGCCGCCGCTTCGCCCACTCGACCTGCGTGGCCGGCGCGGGGGCGCCGCTGCCGACCGCCTTCAGGAAACGCACCAGCGCGCCGGCCGCGTCGGGGTGGCGCGCCGCATCGGCCGCTTGCGCCAGCTCGTAGAGGAGCGTCACCGGTTCGCCGGCGAGTTGCGCCGCCACCTGCAGCTCGCGCAGCGCGGTCGCGGTGTCGCCGCGCGCCGCCGCACGTCGCCCAGCGCTCCAGTGCTCGGAGGCGTGCATGCCGACCGCGCCGCCCGCGAGCGCCGTCGCGTAGCCGAGGCGGCGCAGGTCGGCGAGCGCGCTCGCGTCGGGGGGCGCCTCGAAGGTGAGGTCGCCCGGCAGCTCCTCGAAGGTTGCGCCGCCGAGCTGCTGATCGAGCGCCCGCTGCAGCTCGAGCTGCAGCTCGACCTGCTGTTCGAGGTCGGCGGTCGAAGCGAGCCGTTCGCGCCCTTGCTCGTCGACGCTCCAGAGCGAGTCGCCGCCCGGCTCGAGGCGCAGCAGCTTGTCGCCGGCGCGGCCGCGCGCGCGGTAGGCGGCGAAGCGCCGCACGTCGAGCGGCGCCGCGTCACGCCCGGCGGCCGCCACGCGATCGACCAGGTCGACCGGCCGGTGGTACTCGGCGATCGCGGCGAAGGGGGAGCGATCGGGGGCGGGCGACCACTCGGGGAGCCGCCCGTCGGCGATCTCGTCGAGCCACCCCTTGAGCTCGGTGGCCGGCAGCAGCTCGGGCACGCGGCCGGGGCGGATGCGGCCGGGGAAACGGACCACCAGCGGCACCCGCAGCAGCGACTCGGCGAGCGAGAGCTGATGGTCGACCTGCCCCCCTTCGCCGAGCTGCTCGCCGTGGTCGGAGGTGACGATGACCAGCGTGTCCTCCGCCAGGTCGAGCCGCGCGAGGAGGTCGAGGAGCTCGCCGAGCCGCGCGTCGGCGGCGCGCAGCTCGCCGTCGTAGAGCGCGGAGAGTCCCTCCGTGTCGGCGTCGCTCACCTGCTCATCGCCGAGCAGCGTCTGCTCCAGCAGGTCGGCCTTGGCGGCCAGCGCGCGCGCCCGCTCGTCGACCGGGCCGAACTGCGTGTCGTAGGGCGGCGGCGGCGCGTACGGGAGGTGGGCGTCGGCGTAGTTGACGAACAGGAAGAAGGGGGTCCGCGGGTCGCGCCCCTCGAGCCAGCGGCGGATCTCGGCGTTGGCGATGCCCGAATCGTCGAGGCCGCGGTGGCGCTCCCGCAAGGTCCAGGTCTCGAGGAAGGTCTCGAACCCCTGGTCGAGGTGGTAGAGCGACGAGGCGTTGGCGTTGGTCGTCACGCCGAACGTCTCGCGGCCTGACGCGGAGAGGCGCTCGGCCATCGTGTCGAAGCGATCGAGCAGCCAGCGGTGCTCGAAGGTGCAGCCGTGCGCGGAGGGCGGCAGGCCGGTGAAGAGCGACGCGTGGCTCGGCAGCGTCCAGGGGGCGACGGCGCGCGCCTGCTCGTAGAGGAGCCCCTCGGCGGCGAGCGCGTCGAGGCGCGGGGTGGTCTTCTTCGGGTAGCCGTAGGCGGAGCAGTGGTCGGCGCGGACGGTGTCGAGGACGACCAGCACGACCGAGGTGGCGCGGTGCGGCCGCTGGATCAGCCCGACCACCACGAGGCCGATGGTCAGCAGGGCGACCATCCAGAGGGCGACGCCGAGCAGGCCGATCCCGGCACTCGCGGCGCTGCCGGCGGTGCGCGGCGCCCCGGCCCGCCGGAATTGACGAACCGGCGCGCTTCGTGCAAAGTGCCGCACCCTTTTTTCCCGGGCGCGGCACTCTCGCTGCGCCGCGGGGCTGCGCGAGCCCGGTTCGGCACCTGCAACGAACGGGGCGGGCTCCCCCAGCGCTTTCTTTCCCCCGAGGTTCGTCATGGCCACCAACGCCGCCAAGGGTCCCGCACTCGATCTCGCCAACCTCCGCAACATCGGGATCATCGCCCACATCGACGCGGGCAAGACCACGGTCTCGGAGCGCATCCTTTTCTTCACCGCCCGCACCCACAAGATCGGCGAGGTGCATGACGGCGCGGCCACGATGGATTACCTCGAGGAGGAGCGCAAGCGCGGGATCACGATCACCAGCGCCGCCACCACGTGCCGCTGGAAGCACGTCACGATCAACCTGATCGACACCCCTGGGCACGTCGACTTCACCGCCGAGGTCGAGCGCAGCCTGCGCGTGCTCGACGGCGCCTGCGTCGTGTTCGACGGCGTGTCGGGCGTCGAGGCGCAGTCGGAGACGGTGTGGCGGCAGGCCGACAAGCACAAGGTCCCGCGCATCTGCTTCGTCAACAAGCTCGACCGCCTCGGCGCCGACTTCGACGCCTGCCTCGAGTCGATCGAGAAGCGGCTCGGCGCGCGCCCGGTCCCCCTCCAGATCCCCTGGGGCAAGGAGAAGGACCTGAAGGGGATGATCGACCTGCTCACCATGAAGGCGCTGCGCTTCGATGGCGAGAAGGGCGAGACGATCGTCGAGCTGCCGGTCCCGGACGACCACCTCGCCGAGGCGAAGGCGCGCCGCGAGAAGCTGGTCGAGGCCGCCGCCGAGTGCGATGACTCGATCCTCGAGCGGTTCCTCGACGGCAAGGAGATCCCGGTCCCCGAGCTGAAGGCGGCGCTGCGCAAGGGTTCGATCACCTCGCGCTTCTTCCTGGTCTGCGCCGGCTCGGCGCTGAAGAACGTCGGCGTCCAGCTGATGCTCGACTGCGTGGTCGACTACCTGCCGAACCCGCTCGACATCACCAAGATCGGCGGCACCGATCCGGACGACCCGACCAAGAAGATGCCGGTGAAGCTCAACCGCGACGAGCCGTTCGCCGCGCTCGCGTTCAAGACCATCACCGACCCGAACGGCGACCTCACCTTCATCCGCGTCTACTCCGGCCAGCTCGAGGCGGGCTCGCAGGTCTACAACCCGGGCAAGCGGCAGCGCGAGCGCATCGGCCGCATCTACAAGATGCACGCCGCCAACCGCGACCCGATCGAGCGCGTCGAGGCGGGCGACATCGCCGCGGTGGTCGGCCTGCGCAACACGCTGACCGGCGACACCGTCTGCACCGAGGATCACCCGATCCTGCTCGAGAAGATCGTCTTCCCCGAGCCGGTCATCATGATGTCGATCGAGCCGGCGAGCCGCGGCGACCGCGAGAAGCTCTCCGACACGCTCGCCAAGCTCGCGCGCGAGGACCCGACCTTCCACTGGCACACCGATGAGGAGACCGAGCAGACCATCATCGGCGGCATGGGCGAGCTCCACCTCGACGTGCTGAAGAACCGCATCATCCGCGACTTCAAGGTCGACGCGAAGGTCGGCGAGCCGGAGGTGGCGTACCGCCAGACGCTCGAGAAGCCGGTCGACATCGAGGCCAAGCACATCAAGCAGTCGGGCGGCCACGGCCAGTACGCCGTCGTGCGCTGCAAGTTCGCGCCGTCGGTCGAGCCGGGCGTCCACTTCGTGAACGAGGTGGTCGGCGGCTCGGTGCCGAAGGAGTTCATCCCGGCCATCAAGAAGGGCATCGAGAACTACGCCGAGACCGGCGGCGAACTGCGCTACACCTACCTCGGCATCGTCGCGACGCTCTACGACGGCAAGTACCACGAAGTCGACTCGAGCGAGATGGCGTTCCGCGCGGCCGGCGTGCTCGCGATGCGCATGGCTGCCGAAGGCAACCGCCGCATCTACGAGCCGACCATGAAGTTCGAGGTGCAGGTGCCCGAGGAGTTCCTCGGCGAAGTGATCGGCGACCTCAACTCGCGGCGTGCGTCGATCTCCGACATGGAGTCGCGCGGCCTGATCCGCGTGCTGTTCGGCACGGTGCCGGTGGCGGCGATCTTCGGCTACTCGACGACGCTGCGCTCGCTCACCCAGGGCCGCGGCACGGCAGCGATGGAGCCGGACGAGTACCAGCCGGTGCCGCGCGCGATGGCCGAGGAGATCGAGATCAAGCGCAAGAAGTGGCTCGAGGAGCGCAAGAAGAAGTGAGCGGCTCCGGCCGCCGATCGCGCACGAGGGCGATCGGGTCGTGATCGAAGCATCGGACGAACGCGGGGCGAGGGGCGCGACAGCGCACCTCGCCCCGCTCCTTTTCCTTTCCTGCCGTTCCGATCGCGCCGCTCGTCCGCAGCGCCGCCGTCGCGAAGCTCCGGACGTCCCTCGTCCCCGGCGATCGTCGGCGACGAGCCGCGGCAGCGCCGCGATTTCCCTGCAACACGCGACGCGCCTCGCGACGTCGATCTGGATTGCGGTGGAGCGCGCCGCCGTCGGCCGGCCGCGCGCGACATCGCGCACGGTGGCAGGGCGGGCAGCAATCCGCCGCGCTGCCGCGCCGCCGCCCGCTCGGCGCCCTCCGGAGATCGACCATGCTGCGCCTGCTGTCGTGCGCCCTCGCGCGCCCCCGCTCCTGCTCGCGGACGCTCCTCGCCGGCGGCGCCACCGCGCTGCTGGCCACCGCGGCCGCCGCGCAGGGCGTCTACTACGGCCCGAGCGAGCTCTGCGGCTACGGCGGCGCCATCGCGCGGCAGGCCGGCTTCGGGCGTTGCGAGCCGTGCCACCTCGACGCCGATCGAGCGGTCGATCTGGCGGCGCTGCGCGGCACGACGCTCTTCGCGACCCTCGCGCCCGAGTACCTGCGCGGCGCCACCCTGGTGGTGCACGAGGCGGCGCGCGACTTCGCGGTGGTGCCGGACGGCAACGGCGGCGACGGCGACGCGCTGCTGATCGCGACCGACGAGGGGGTCTACGTCGCGACGCTTCCGCTCGTCGGCGAGACCTTCGACCTCGCGCTGCTGCTCGAGGCGAGCGACGCTCGGCGCCTGCGCGTGGCCGACTTCGACCTCGACGGCGATCGCGAGCTGTTCGTGCTCCATGGCGACGGATCGATCGACGTCCGTGAGCTGACCGACGGCGCCCGGGTCGCCCGCTTCGAGGCGCCGCTGCTCTGCGACGACTTCGTGGTGCTCCGCTTCGATCCCTCCGCCGCCACCGCGCAGGTCGCCGCGCGCCACCCCGACGGCATGACGCTCCTCTCCGCCGACGGCGGCGAGCCGCTGCTCGAACTGCGCGACGCGCCCGACTTCTCGCTGCTCGCGACGGTGCGCGCCGCCGACGGCCGCGAGGCGCTCGCGCGCGTCGTGCAGTACGCGCTCGCCGGGGAACCCTACCCCCACCAGTGGCTCACCACCCACTGGCTCGAGGGGAGCGAGGCGCCGCTCGACCTCGGCTTCGTCGAGTGCTCGAGCCTCGTGCCGGCCGACCTCGAGGGCGACGGCGACGACGACCTGATGGTCGGCATCCACTGGTCGTACGACGCCTTCCTGCTGGTGAACGGCGGCAGCGGCGCGCCCCCCGCCGGCGGAGGTCCCGCGAGCTTCGGCGCCTTCGTGGTGACGCCGCTTGGCGTCCCCGGCCCGGCGCACGACAACGACGCCTGGCCGGCGCTCGCCGACCTCGACGGCGATGGCGACCTCGACCTCTTCATGAACCTCGAGTCGATCGACGGCTACATGACGATGAAGAGCCCGATCGCCGGCGACGAGGCGCAGCTCGCGCTGCTGCCCGAGCCGTCGACCTTCCTCGCCGTCGAGGACGGGAGCTGGAAGCTCGAGTTGGTGCTGCACGCGCCGCAGCGCTACCACCCGGGCTGCGACGCGCTCGAGATCGCTTGGTGGCGCCAGCCGACGCTGGCGGCGCCGCTCGAGCCCGGCGCGCTCGGCCGGATGGTGATCCCGATGCCCGCGTTCGATGCGACCGGCCGCGCGCAGGTGACGATCCCGTTCGCCGAAGGGGGCTGGATGGAAGCGATCCACCACTTCGCGGTGCGCGCCGTCGAGGTCGAGGCGGGGGCGATCGTCCACGCCGTCTCCGCCGCCACCTTCGCCTTCACCACCGACCTCGCCACGCGCGAATCGCTGGTCAGCGAGATGGGCAACAACGGCTGGGTCGAGGTCGCCGTCGAGGAGGGGGGCAAGGGACCGCGCCGTGCGTCATGCGGCGGAACGCTCGGCGGCGGGATCATCTGCTTCCCGTCGCTCTTCTCCTTCGGCGGCCATCGCCCCTGAGCCACGCCAGCAGCGCGACGAGCGCCAGCCCGAGCAGCACGAACTGGGCGCGGCCTCGCAGAACCGCCGAGCGGCTCGCGCCGTCGCGAGGGAGCGGCGCGCGGGCCGATGCCGCCGCGAAGCGGTCGGGCGGGAAGAGCGGCTCGTGGCCGAGGCCGACCACCCGGAAGAGCGCCGCCACCTGCGCCGCCTCGCCGTCGACCGCGCGGCGCGCGGCGGCGAGCGCGCCGGCGAGGCTCGCACCGCGCGCGACCTCGCGATGGACCGCCGCCATCAGTCGCGCCGTCGCCGCCACCGGCACCGGCGCGTGGGTCAGCAGCACGCTGCGCGCGCCGGCCGCGAGGAGGGCGCCACCGAGGTCGCCGACCGAATCGTCGCCGATGCGCCGCGGCCCGCGCGCCGCGCTGCACGCCGCCACCACCACGCCGTCGACCCTGCCGCGCCACGCCGCCAGCTGATCGCACCACAGCGGAGCGCCCGATCCCGCGCCGTCGCCCAGCAGCAGTCCCGCCGGACGGCGACGCGCCGGATCGAAACTGCCGTGGGCGAACAGGTGGAGCAGCGTCGTCCCCTGCGCCAGCACGTCGCGCAGCGCTTCGCCGGTCGCCTCGTCCCCCTCGCAGGCGCGCAGCCGCCCTCCCGCGAACGCCTCGCGCAGCCCGAGCGCCGCGACGCTCGTCGCGAGCGGCGGCAGCGCGGCGAGCGCGGGGTCGGCGGAGCGCTCGAGGCGCGGTGCCGCGAGCCAAGCGACGTCGAACGCCGCCGTCGCGCGCGGGCGCGCCGCGAGCGCGGCACCGACGAGCAGGGAGGGCAGCGTCGTCACCGGCGCCCCCTCGCGGAAGAGCAGCGCGAGCGGCGCGGTCGCGAGCGGCTCGCCGAGGACGACCGTCCGCTCCCGCCAGCCGGCGCAGCGCTGCGCCGCTGCCTCGGGCAGCAGCGCCTCCCGCAGAGCGGCGATCGCGGCGTCGCTCGCCGCGGGGTCGAGCGGCGCCGCGCCGCTCACCGCGAGTTGCAGCGCGACGTCGAGCGCCTGCACCGTCTCCGCCAGCCGCAACTCGCTCGCGAGCGGGACGAGGGCGACCCCGTGCGCGTCGATCAGCAGCAAGCGCGACGCGATCCAGCTCGGCAGCCAGAGCAGCGCGCCGCCCCCTGCGGAGAAGCGGTCGGCGGACCGCAGCGCCCCATCGCTCGCGGCCACTGCGGGCAGCGCGCGCGCCAGGGAGCCGAGCGCGGCCACCTCGTCGAGCCGCGCCAGCGCCTGCTCGCCCGTTGGATCGAGGCGCAGCTCGAGCTCGACGAGCGCGCCGAGCAGCGCGCGACGGCTCGCCAGCGAGAGGAAGCCGATGCCCCCTTCGCGCGGAGCGATGCGCCGCCACTCCTCGATCAGCTCGGCCACCACGGCGCGCGCGGCGTCGCGCCGTTCGAGCAGCCCGGCGGTCGCGCCGCCCGCGGCGTCGCGCAGCGCCGCGCTCGCCAGCACCGTCTCGCGCAGCGCGCGCGCCAGCAGGCCCTGCGGTGGCGCACCGGCGGCGTCGACCTCGCGCTGCGCCGCCGCCACGGCCGCCCGCGCCGCCTCCGGATCGCCGTCGAACAGCGCCGCGAGCCCGAGCAGGTGGAAGGCATCGACGCGGTCGGGCAGCGCCGCCGCCGGGTCGGCGAGCGCCGCGCCGAGCGACTGCCGCGACGCTCGCGCCGCGCCGACCGGCGCACGGCCGCCCTGCTCGGCGAGCAACTGCGCATGCGCCAAGCGGATCTGCAGGCGCGGCCGCGCGCTGGCGAGCTCGCGGTCGGGCGGGAACGCGCCGAGCGCCGCCTCGAGCAGCGCGATCGCGCCGGCGACGTCGCGCTGCCGCTCGCGCAAGTCGGCGACGTGGTAGAGCGCCGCGATGCGCGCGGGCGCGTCGAGCGTGCGCGCGAGCGTCCACTCGCGCTCGACCCAGGGCGCCGCGAGGTCGAGCAGCCCGAGATCGGCGAGGGCGATGCCGTACTCGCCGGCGGCGCGCGCGACGAAGGCCGGCTCCCCCTCGGCTCGACTCGCCGCCTCGAGCAGCGCGAGGCACTCGTCCCAGCGCCCGAGGCGGCGCAGCGCGACCGCGCCGACGAGCTGCGGGAAGTCGGCGGGCAGCGACCGGTCGAGCAGCAGCGGCAGCAGCGCGGGCAGCTGCCGCTCGGCGGCCGCGAGGTCGCCGCGCTGGACCGCGCGGTCGACCTGCGCGGCGCGCGCGGCGCGGGCGAGGAGGCGCTCGCCGCTGCGCTCGACCGCCGCGGCCGCCGCGTCGAGCAGCGCGAGCCGCCGCTCGTGGGCGCGGCTGCCGGGCGGTGCCGACCGCAGCGCCAGGTCGATCGCGCGCAGCAGCTGCTGCAGCTCACCGGGCGTGGCGGGTGCGCCGCCGCGGTGCGCGTGGGCGAGCGCGTGCAGGGCGGCGGCGCTCGCGAGCGGCAGGCGCCGCTCGGCGGCGAACCGTTCGATCTGCCAGGCGGCGACCGGCGCAGGCAGCTGCACGAACGGCGGCGGCGCGCTCCACGCGGCGAGCGCCTCGTCGGCGACCGCCGCGAACGGCCGCTCGGGCGGCAGCTCGGGCTCGGCGAGCGCCGCAGCGCCCGTGCGCGCCAGCGTCTCCTCGACCAACGTCTCGAGCGCCGCCGCCAGCTCGGGCGGCAGCGACTCGCGCGCGGCGTGGCGCGCCACGAGCTCGTGCACGTCGGCCACGTCGCCCGGCAGCGCGTCGTCGCGGCACTCGTCGAGCACCACCTCGAGCTGCAGCTGCACCTCGTCGGGATCGAGAGCGGCGCGACCGGCGCCGTCGAGCAGCGCCTGCCACTCGGCGGCGAGCGCCGGGTCGTCCCGGTCGGGCGGCAGGGCGCGCCGCAGCACCGCGAGCGCCTCGCGCTCGAGCGCCTGCCCGGCGCGGCGCTCCCGCCCTCCCTCCTCGCTGGCCAGCCCCTCGTCGATTGCGGGCGGATCGGCGCGCCGCGCCTCCTGGGCTGGCAGCGGTCGCGGCACCGCCAGCGCGAGCAGCAGCGCGAGGCGGGTTCGGTTCAACGAACGACGCTGCAGCGCAACGCGCCGGCGGCGAGGAGCGCGCCGTCGGCCGCGCAGGCGACCACGCGCACCTCGACCTCGGCGAGCCCGGCCGGCAGCCGCGCGACGTCGGCGGCCGTCGGCACGTAGCGCGGCGCGCCGAGGCGACGCTCGAGCAGCGGCGGTCCCGCGAGATCGCCCGGCGCGCGCCACGTGAGCGTGTACCAGCCGCCCGGCGGCAGCGCGTGGACGAAGCTCCACTCGCGCCCCGCGGCGAGCGTCCGCGCGCTCTCCCCGAAGTCGATCGCCGCAGCGCCGAGCAGCGCCGGATCGCCGGTCGGCGCCGGCTCGGCGGCGCGCTCGCGCGGCCAGAGGAGCGCCGCCACCAGCAGGGCCGCCGCCGCGAGGAGCGGCAGCCAGCGGCGCGCGGGAGCCGGCACGAGCGGCGCACGCCGCGCGGCTGCTGGCGGCGCCGGCGGCGCGGCTGCTTCAGCGACGGTCGCGCGCGCCAGTTCGCCGAACGAGTCGAGCGAGCCCTGCAGCGCGAGCGTCGCCGCCAGCGCTGCCGCGAAGGCGGGCGACTCCGCAGCTCGCGCGACGACGGCGGCGGCATCGGGCGCGAGCTCGCCGACCACCACCCGCTCGAGGAGCGCGTCGTCGGCCGGCGAGAGATCGGAGCACGGCTCGTCGTCGTTCATGCGCCCGCCTCGCGCGGCGCCGACGCGATCTCGGGACGCAGCGGCGCCACTCCGAGCCACCGACGCAGCTTCATCAGCGCGCGGTGGTAGCGCGTCTTGACGGTGTTGGCCGGCCGGCCGCAGCGCTGCGCGATCGACTCGAACTCGAGCCCCTCGAAGTGGCGCAGGCGGATCCATTCGGCGTCCTCGGCCGGCAGCCGATCGAGCAGCGCGACGACCCGCTCGAGGTCGTGGAGCGGCTCGGCCGGCGCGGCGGCGGCGAGGTCGGCGCCGTCGGCGAGGGGCCGCTCGCGATCCTGGCGCCGCTGCCCGCGCCGCATCGCGTTCTTCAGCTCGAGGAAGCAGAACTGGAAGACCCAAGTCTCGAGGCGCGAGGCGCCGTTGAACGTGTCGAGCTTCTGCCACACCTTGAGGAGCGTCTCCTGGGCGAGGTCGTGGAGGTCGGAGTCGGCGAGCGGCCGGCCGAACCGGCGATGGAGCGACGCCACCATCGTGGCGACGCACTCGAGGCGCGCGGCCAGCGCCTCGCGCGCCGACCGATCGCTAGCCAAGGCCGCCTGCACCAGCGCAGCGTCGTCGCGATGGCTCGCTTCGCCGCTCATCGATCCACGTCCGAAGACCCGCCCCCCGTTTCGCAGGAATCACTGCAGCCCGATGACGAGCGCGAGCGTCGCCGTCACGATCGGGCGACGCGGAACGATAGCCGCCGCGCGGGATGGCGCTCAGCGAGCGCGCGGGAAGGCGGGCGGGCGCGGCGTGATCGCGCCGAGCTTGGTGCCGGGCGGCAGCGGCGGCCGCGTATCGACGACCTCGAGGTAGCCGAGCTGCGCCAGCATCTTCTGCTCGACCGCGGAGAGGGGCGGCGGCGGCGGACCGCACTCGACGTGCTGCAGCCAGCGGCCGAGCCGGCCGCCGCTCGACACCGCGGCGTCGTAGCGGGCGATGGCGCGCTGCACCTCGGGGTCGTTGCTGCGCGACAGGTCGCGCTGCTCGCCCGGGTCGGCGAGGAGGTCGAAGACGCGGCCGCGCACCTCGCCCGCCACCCGCTTCACCGAGCCGTCGAGCTGCGGCTGCATCGAGTAGACCTGCGTGACCAGCACCTTGAAGCGGTCGGTCACCAGCGCGAACGAGTAGGTCGGGTGCTGCGGGTCCTGCCACTGGTTGGCGAGGAAGGCGAGCGACTCGCGATCGTCGCTTGGCGCCCCTTCGAGCTGCGGTCGAAGCGTCCGGCCCCACATGCCGTGGCGCCGATCGTCCGGCTCGAGGCCGGCGATCGGCTCGTCGTAGAAGGCGGCCTTGTCGGTGACGCCGCAGAGATCGACCAGCGTCGGCGCGACGTCGGCCATCGAGACGCGGCCCGGCAGCCGCCGCCCCGCTTCGAGCATGCCGGGCCAGCGCATCACCCACGCCATCGAGAGGGTCGACTGGAAGAGGTTCTGGCGGTGGCCCTTGGCGCCGTGGTCGAAGAACTCGTCGCCGTGGTCGCTCACCACCACGACGATCGTGTCGCGCGTCAGGCCGAGCGCCTCGAGCTTCTCGAGCACCCGCCCCACCTGCGCGTCGGTCCAGCGGATCTCGCCGTCGTAGTAGGTGAGGACGCCGTCGAGCTCCTCGCGCTTCATCCCCGGGTGGATCGCCGGGTCGTCGAAGAAGTGGTCGCCGTTCAAGCGCGGCTTGCCGGCGTGCCAGAAGGCGCGCGCGTAGCTCTCCTCGGGCGGCGCGAAGTCGTAGTGGATGTCGAAGTAGTGGAGGAAGAGGAAGAAGGGCTTCGGCTCGGCGGCGTTCGCGGCGCGGCCCGCGGCGACGTGCGCGTCGAGCCACGCGCGGCCGGCGTCGCTGACCCGCTTCGCCGAAGCGGTGACGTGGTAGCTCTGCTCGACCTTGCCGGCGACCTCGGTGGCCGCCTGCTGCAGGCCGCCAGCGCCCTGCGGGTGCTCCTGCGCGCCCTCCTGCGCCCCGTCGCCGCCCGCGCCCTTCGGCGGCTCGGCCAGCAGCGCCTCCTCGACGCCCGACGCGTTCTCCCAGCGCTCGAAGCCGTCGCCGAAGCGGTAGTTCGCGCCGAGGTAGGGCCCCGAATAGAAGCCGGCCGTCGCGTAGCCAGCGTCGGCCAGCAACTGCGCGAGTTGCACGCGCGAGCGGGTCGGGCCGTAGCCGTCGGAGAGGACGCCGTGCGCGAGGTCGGGCAGGCCGCTCATCAGCGCGTGGTGCGACGGCAGCGTCCAGGTGGTCGTCGAGACGGCGTTCTCGAAGAGGACCCCTTCGGCAGCGAGGCGATCGACGTGCTCGCTCGTCTTCGCGCCGGTGCGCGTCTGGTAGCCGTAGCAGCCGAGGTGGTCGGGCCGCAGGCTGTCGAGCGAGATGAGGACGACGTTCGGGTGGTTCGGCCGCGGCTTCGCAGGCGGCGGCTCGGGCGAGCACGAGACGAGCGTCGCGACGCGCGCCACGACGGTGGCCGCGAAGAGCAGCGCGGCGCCGCGCAGCGCGCGCGGCCGGACGTACGATGGCGGAAGCGTGGTCATGGAGAAGGTCGCCGATTCTGCGGGGGGCGCGGGAGCGTCGCAAGGCGCGTTCCCGCGTGGCGTGCTGGCGCGCCTCGCGCCGTGGTGCGCGCCGTGGCTCGCGTTGCCGTACGGATTCGCGCTGTTCCTCCTGCTCGGACGACAGGCCGATCTGCCGGGGCTCCTCCACGACGATGCCGTCTACGTCGCGATGGCGCGCGGGATCGAACAGGGGCTCGGCCCGGTCGACACCCACTTGGGCGACGACGCTCGCACCGCCCGCTTCCCGCCGCTCTACCCGGCGCTGCTGGCGGCGACGCGCGCGCCGCTCGGGATCGATCGGGGCGGCGTCGCTGGCAGCTACCGCTGGGTCGCGCTGAACGGCGTGCTGCTCGGCATCGCCTGGTTCGCCTTCGTCCACTGGCTGATCCGCTGGCGCAAGGTCGCGCCGCTCGTCGCGCTCTCGATCGCCGCCGCGAGCTTCACCCTCCCCCACCTGCTCGGCCTCGCGCAACACCTGATGAGCGAGTGCCTCTTCCTGGCGCTGCTCTGCATCGCGCTGCCGCTGCACGAACGCGCGGCCGAGCGGCCGACGGGGGCGCGACTGCTGCTGGCAGGTTTCGTCGCGGGGCTCTTGCCGGCGACGCGCACGCTCGGCGCGGCGGCGGTGGCGGCGTTCGTGATGGCGCAGTGGCGGGCGCAGCGGCGGGCGCAGCGGCGCTCGCCGACCGCGGCGTGGCGCGCGCCGGCACTCTTCGCCGTCGGCGCGGCGCTGCCGTGGCTCGCGGCGACGCTCTGGAGCGCGACTGCCGCGAACGGCGCCGCCTCGCCGCTCTACGGCCCCGACTATGGCGAGCTGCTGGCGCCGCTGCGCGAGCTCCCCTTCGTCGCGTGGGTGAACGCGGTGCGCTTCGCCGATTGGCTCGCCTACGCCTTCGCGCCGCGTTGGCCGCTCGCCGACGGGACAAGCGTGACGAGTGCGCTGCTGCGCTTGCTGCCGGCCGCGCTGCTGGTCGCGGCGGCGCTGGTCGATACGGCGCGCACGCTGCGCCGCCGCGAGCCGCTGCCGACGCATCGACTGCTCCTCGCGGCGCTGCTGGCGGTGCAGCTCGCCTGGCCCTTCCACGACCTGCGCTTCGTGCTGCCGCTCGCCCCCTTCGTCGCGCTGGCGGCGGCGACGCTGCTCGAGCGGGCGGTCGGCCGCGGTCGCAACGCGCTGGTCGTCGCACCGCTGCTCGCGCTGGCGGCGTGGAACGCCCCGCTCGGCTGGCAGTTCCTCCACGCGGCGGATGGCAGCGAGCGCGCCGCCTTCTTCGGCCTGTCGCTGCCGGTCGAGCCGTTCGACGCGACCGCGACCGAGCTGCGCCGCCGAGCCGACCTCGCGCGCACCGGCAGCGGCACCACGCCCGCGGCCGCGCCGTCGACTCCCACGCGCCCGCCGGCCGCTGCGTGCACGCTCGACTCCGGCCTCGCGCTCTGGAGCGGCGTGCGCAGCGTCTCGGCGTGGCGCAACGATCGGCCGCTCGAGGAGGGGTACCTCGGCCGCGAAGGCGACTTCGCCCGCCTCTACTACCGCGCGCTGCCGCCGCCGGAAGCGGCAGAGCGGATGGCCGCCGATGCCGAGCCGATCCTCGCCGAGTACGCGCGACTCGGCGTGCGCTGGCTGGTGCTGCCGCGCCTCGCCGGCGCCGGGATGCCCTCGCACCACGCGCAGCTCGATCGCCTGCTGCGCGACGAGCGGAGCCGCCCGCAGCCGCGCCTGCGCCCGATCTGGCGCACGCCGGGAGGCGAGTTCGAGCTCTGGGAGTTCACGCCGTAGCGCGCGGCTCCGCGCTCGACGCCTCGTTCGGCACGGGGATCGGCCGGCCGAGCAGCGATCGCTCCATCTCGCCGACGCCGACGCCGTGGTCGAAGGTCGAGCGGCGCTCGGGATGGATGCGGTGGTCGCCGAAGCAGAGCCGGCGCAGGATCGCGTCGGGACGCGTGTGCCAGCTCGCCCAGGTGAGCGGCGTGTCGCCCGCGGCATCGCGCGCCTCGCGCTCTGCGCCCGTGGCGAGGAGCCGTTCGATCACCGCTTCGCTGGCGAAGGCGGCGGCGCGGTGGAGCGCCGTCTCGCCCTTCGTGCGCACGTCGCGCATGAACTGTCCGGTGGGCGCGCCCGGACGCGTCGCGCGGTTCGGGTCGGCACCGCGAGCGAGCAGCACCTCGACGACGAGGTCGTAGGCCGGTCGCCCCGGCTTGCAGAGCGCCGCGTGGAGCGCGGTCTCGCCCGTCTCCGGCAGCGCCGCGTTCGGGTCGGCCCCGCGCTCGAGCAGGAACTCGCAGAGGCGCCAGTGGCCGTGGAAGGCCGCCGCGACGAGGCCGAAGTCCGCGCCGAGCGAGGCGAGCGACGCCCCGCGTTCGAGGAGCTGTCGCAGCGCGGTCACGTCGCCGTAGTAGGCGGTCCACTCGAGGAGCGAGACGCCGCCCGAGTCGACCGCGCGCGGATCGCCGCCCGCGGCGAGGTGATCGAGCACGAGGTCGGTCCGCCCGGCCGCGATCCGTCCCACCATCGTTGCGCCCTCGTCGGCTCGGGTGATCCGCACGCGAGCGACGCAGCGCGCCTCGCCCGCCGCGCCGCTCACTCCTTGATGATGAACTTGCTCAGGAACTCCGCGTTCGTCTCGGTCTTCTCGAGCTTCTGCAGCAGGAGCTCCATCGCCTCGATCGGGTTCATCTTGTTGAGCACGCGCCGCAGCGTCCACATGCGATCGAGCACGTCCGCCTTGATGAGCCGCTCCTCGCGCCGCGTGCCCGACTTGTTGATCTCGATGGCCGGGAAGACGCGCTTCTCGGCCAGCTTCCGATCGAGCACCAGCTCCATGTTGCCGGTGCCCTTGAACTCCTCGAAGATCACCTCGTCCATGCGGCTGCCGGTGTCGACCAGCGCGGTCGCGCAGATGGTCAGCGAACCGCCGCCCTCGACGTTGCGCGCCGAGCCGAACAGCGCGCGCGGCCGCTCCATCGTGCGCGAATCGAGGCCGCCCGACATGGTGCGCCCGCCCGCCTTCATCTCCGCGTTGTAGTTGCGGCCCAGCCGCGTGAGCGAGTCGAGCAGGATGAACACGTCGCGCCCGCTCTCGAGGAGCCGCTTGGCGCGCTCGGCAGCGAGCTCCGCGACGCGCACGCCGTGGCTCGGCGGCTCGTCGTTGGTGGAGTAGATCACCTCGCCGTGCGTGATGACGCGCGAGAAGTCGGTCGCCTCCTCGGGCCGCTCGTCGATCAGCAGCACCATCAGGTGCGTGTCGGGGTAGCCCTCCATGATCCGCTTGGCGATCTTCTGCAGGATGATCGTCTTGCCCGAGCGCGGCGACGCGGTGATGAGCGCGCGCTGCCCCTTGCCGATCGGGCAGAGCATGTCGATGACGCGCAGCGTGAGGTCGCCCGAGCCATCCTCCATCACGTACTGCTCGGTCGGATCGATCGAGACCAGCGACTTGTAGGCGGGACGCGGCATCGCGGCGTCGGGATCGAGGCCGTCGACGCGATCGATGCGCTCGACCGCGTAGTTGCCGCCGCGGCCGCGCGGCGGACCGACCGTTCCCTCGACGTAGGAGCCGACGCGCAGCCCGTAGCGGCGCACCAGCGCGGTCGGGACGAAGAGGTCGTCGGGGCTCGGCTCGAAGTTGCGCTCGATCGAGCGGAGGAAGCCGTAGCCGTCGGGGTTCAGGTCGAGGACGCCGCCGCCGAGCGTGCCGACGCGGCCTTGCGCGGCCGGCGCCATCGCCACCGCCGCCGGCGGTGCATGCGGATGGGGCCGCGGCCCGCCATACCCCGCACCGCCGTACGCGGGTGCTGGCGCGCCGCCGTACCCGCCCGCTCCAGCGCCCGGTCCCGGACCGGCATCTCCCGGTCCGCCGAACGGCGCCGGCCCCTGCTGCGGGAAGCTGCCGCCGAATCCGCCACCCGGGCGCGGTCCACGGCCGCGTCCGCGGCGGCGCCGTTTGTTCCGGAAGAAGCGCCCGCGATCGTCATTCGGCCGCGGCTGGAACTCGTTCCCGTCGTTCAAAGCGTGCCACTCCCATCCCTCGGCCTCACCGCGCGCATCGCAGCCAGCGGGAGCCGGTCTCGATCGACGCCGGCCGAATGGAATCGGCCGGACCGTCCTTGCTCGTTCGTTGCCGTTAGAACTCTGCGCGAGGGCGCGAAGCGGCGCGGTGGTGCGCCCCTCGGACGGTCGGCGCATGCGCCCCGTCGTCCCTCTCCTTCCGCAAGCGGATCGTGCAGCTTGGCCACTCGCCCCGATCGCCTCGCATCCGCCGCAGGACCCGGTGGCCGCGTGCCGCTGGCGCAGCTCGCTCGAACGGGCGATCCGACGTGCGAACGGCCGAACACGCGTCGTCGCGCGGGCATCCCACGCCTCGCGTGCGCAGCCGGCGGCGCGGCCGTGACCGGCACGGCGAGCCAAGCTGCTCCCACCCATCGACCAACGGCTGCTGCGGCTTCAATTCCCCTCGATCGGCCCGTGGTGCCGACCGACCCGTTCCCCGGCCGCGATCCCGCCGGCCGCGCCCTCTCCGGCCGCACCCCCTCCGAGTGCCGGCCGCATCCCTCGGGCCACCAACGCCTCCGCCACCGGAGTGGCGCGCAGCGATCGCTGGCTGGCCTGCTCGGCCTCCTCGCCGTCACCGCCGGCGGCGCCTGCGAACAGGCCACGCACCGACGCGGACGGGAACCCGAGCGTTCTCCCGAGTCGATCCGAACCGCTGACGCAACCAGCGACGTCCCCAGCGCCGTTTCCAGCGAGCCGTCGCCCGCCGGTCCCAACCTGGCGCGCTTCCAGATCGCCGCCGGGGACATCGCGTTCGCAGCAGGCCGCCTCGAGGAGGCGAAGCACCGCTACGGGAGCGCGCTGTCCTTGGCTCGCGACACATCCGCCGACGCGGAGGAGATCCTCGCGCGAAACCAACTGGGCGTCCTGGCCGAGCGGCTCGGCGCCCTGGAAGACGCGCGGGATCATTACCTGCGCGCCCTGGAGTTGCAACAGGTCGCTCCCGAGGCGGTTCCCGAGGCGCGACTGCGCGCCAACCTCGGCGCCGTGCTCGCCCGCCTCCGCGACTTCACCGCCGCCGAGCAGCAGTTCGCCGCGGCCACGGCCGCGCTCGACGTCGCGCACGACCCGGCTTCGGCGGGCGCGGTCTACCGCGGGCTCGGCCGGCTGCGGCTCGCGACCGAGCAGCGCGCCGAGGCGATCAGCGCGCTGCGGCTCGCCGCCTCGCTCTTCGAGCGGGCCGGCCGCGCCGACGAGGTGGCGGCGACGCGCCTCGAGTGCGGCACCGCGCTGCTCGCCGCGGCCGACGCGCGCGGGGCGATCGGCGAGCTGTCGCGCGCGCTGCAGGGTTTCGAGACGGCGACGGCCATCGGCCGCGACGAGGCGCGCGCGGAGCTCGACGCGCTGCTGGCGCTGGCCGACGCCTACGAGCAGCTGAAGCAGCCGAAGTACGCGCTCACGTTCCTCGAACGCGCCGTCGAGCGAGCGCGCCGCGGCGCCGACCGCGACCGCCGCGCCGCGCTGCTCGAGCGCGCGATCGCCGCCGCGCGCGCCGCCGGCCGCGACGCGCTCGCCGCGGAGTTCGAGCGCGAACGCGCCAGCCTCCCGCCCGCGAACGCGCCCGAACGCTGACCGCGGCGCTCGGCTCGCCCGGCCGTGCGGGCGCCCCCGCCGTTGGCGCGCTGCGGCGAGCCGCCTACGATTCCCCCTTCGCCGCGCCGCGTGCGCGGCCCTTTCGGTAGGAGTCCCCGTGGCGCGCAACAAGGTGGTCGCGAGCGCAGCGGATGCGATCGCTGACATCGGCGACGGCGCGACGCTCATGGTCGGCGGATTCGGCCTGTGCGGCATCCCGGAGCACTTGATCGCGGCGCTGCGCGCGCGCGGCTCGAAGCAGCTCACCGTCATCAGCAACAACTGCGGCGTCGACGACTTCGGCCTCGGCCTGCTGCTCGGCAACCGGCAGATCCGGAAGATGGTCTCGACCTACGTCGGCGAGAACCGCGCCTTCGAGCAGCAGTTCCTCACCGGCGAACTCGAGGTCGAGCTCGTCCCGCAAGGGACCTTCGCCGAGCGGATCCGCGCCGGCGGCGCCGGCATCCCCGCCTTCTTCACTCCGACCGGCGTCGGCACGCAAGTGAGCGAGGGCGGCCTCCCGCAGCGCTACGGGCCGGGCGGGACGGTGCTGCAAGCCTCGCCGAAGAAGGAGGTGCGCGAGTTCGACGGGCGCCGCTACGTGCTCGAGACGGCGCTGCGGGCCGACTTCGCGCTGCTCAAGGCGTGGCGCGCCGACACGCTCGGCAACCTGCTGTTCCGCAAGACGACGCGCAACTTCAGCCCGATGATGGCCACCGCCGCGCGCTGCACGATCGTCGAGGTCGAGGAGCTCGTGCCGGCGGGGATGATCGATCCCGACGCGGTCCATGTCCCGTGCGTGTACGTGGATCGCCTGCTGGTCGGCGGCAAGTACGAGAAGCGCATCGAGCAGCGCACCGTGCGCGCGAAGGGGAGCTGACCATGGCCGCGACGATGATCCCGCGCGACCGCATCGTGCGCCGCGCCGCGCTCGAGATCGCGGACGGCTACTACGTGAACCTCGGCATCGGGCTGCCGACGCTGGTGGCCAACCACGTGCCGGCCGGCCTCTCGATCTTCCTGCAGTCGGAGAACGGGATGCTCGGCATGGGGCCGTTCCCGTACGAGGGCGAGGAGGACGCCGACCTCATCAACGCCGGCAAGCAGACGGTGACGGAGCTGCCGGGCGCCTCCTACTTCAGCAGCGCCGACAGCTTCGCGATGATCCGCGGCGGCCACATCGACCTCACCATCCTCGGCGCGATGCAGGTGTCGGTCGACGGCGACCTCGCCAACTGGATGATCCCCGGGAAGATGGTGAAGGGGATGGGCGGCGCGATGGACCTCGTCGCCGGTGCGCGCCGCGTGGTCGTCGCGATGGAGCACTGCGCCAAGGGCGGCGAGGCGAAGATCGTGCGCGCCTGCACGCTGCCGCTCACCGGCCAGCGCGTCGTCCACCGCATCGTGACCGAGTTCGCCGTGCTCGACGTGCGACCCGGCCAACCGCTCCTGCTGGTCGAGCTCGCCCCCGA
>JAEUIC010000046.1 GCA_016795285.1 Planctomycetota bacterium
CGTGCTGCTTCAGCTGCGGGACGCCGCACGCCTCGACCCCTTCGCTCGCGCCGAACACCTGCGCGCAACCGCAGGAGGCGCCCTGCACGGCGGGTCGCACCGCGTCGTAGAGCGCGTGCGCCGGGTGGCCGAGCTTCGTCAGTTCCGCCGGCCAACGCGTGCCGGCGCCGGCGAAGACGACATGCACCTCGTCCCCCTTCGCGAGGGACTCCTCGGCGAAGGCGAGCGCGTTGAACACGCGGCCGACCGCCTCTTCGCCGGCCTTGGGATCAGACATCACGAACAGAGCCGTCTTCATGGGACTTCCTTTCGAGGGAAATGGGGGATTCGGGAAGGGCGGGACGAGCGGCAGCGCTCAACGGAGCGCCAGCGACCACACCCGTGACCGCGCCATCGACCGCGCCATCGACAGCGCCATCGACGGTGTCAGCGACGGTGTCAGCGACGGACTCCGTCGCCGCGTCGCTCGACGCTCGACCGGTCAGCTGCCGGGATTCACGGCCGGGAAATCGATGGGCGTGCGCGCGACGTGGTTCACGTAGTTGGTCAGCAGGTTGAGCGCGACGTTGGCGACGACCTCGACGATCTCGCCATCGCTCGCGCCCGCAGCTCGCACCTGCGCCAGCGTTGCGTCGCTCACCTCGCCCTTCTGCAGCACGACGGTCCGCGCGAACTTGACGAGCGCGTCGCTCTTCGGGTCGGGCGCGCCCCCCTGGCGAGCGGCGAGGATCTCGGCGGTCGTGAGGCCGACCTTCGCGCCGATCGCCGAGTGGGCGCTGAGGCAGTAGCCGCAGAGGTTCGCCTCGGCGATGGCGAGCGCGAGTTGCTCGCGCACCTTCGCGTTCAGCGAGCCGCCGGCGAGCGCACCGTTCAGCTTCGCGTAGCCGTCGAGCGCCGCGGGCGAGTACGCCAGCACGCGCGCCATGTTCGGGACGAAGCCGAGCTTGGCGTTGAGCGCGGCGAAGATCGGTTGGCTCTTCGCGTCGGCGGAGGCGAGAGCGATGGGCTCGAGGCGGGACATGGAGGGCTCCAAGTGGCGAGGGGGGATGCGAGACGCTCTCTTCATTGCACTCGGTGGGCCGATGCTGGTCGATTGACATAAGGCATTGCTGGGAATCGATTTGTGGTGACATCGATCGCCTCGTGATCGGTCACGACAAGTCGTGATCAACGACGAGTCGTAGTCGGTGGACACGACTTGTCGTAGCGTCCCGCCGCCATGAACCCCGCCGCCTTCCCGCAGCTGATGGTCGCCATGGCGCAAGGGCGCGATCCCGCCGAGCTCCTGCGCGCCGTCGTCGCTGGAGTGGCCGCGTGCGATCACGTAGCGCTCGTCAGGCTCTGGCTGGTCCGACCGGGCGATCTCTGCGCCGCCTGTCCGCTGCGCAGCGAGTGTCCCGACCAAACGCGCTGCCTCCACCTCGTCGCGAGCGCCGGCAACCCGCGCACGCCGAACGCGAGCTGCTCGCGAGTCGACGGGGCGTTCCGCCGCTTCCCGATCGGCGTGCGCAAGATCGGACGGGTCGCCGCGCTCGGCGAGGAGCTCGTGCTGCGCGACGTCGCGGCGGACGACTCGTGGATCGTCGATGCCGAGTGGATCCGTCGCGAAGGAGTGCGGACGTTCGCGGGCGAGCCGCTCCGCTGGCGCGGCGAGGTCCTCGGCGTGCTCGGCCTCTTCGATCGCGAGCCGCTCGACGACGAGGCGCTCCGCTGGTTGCGCACCTTCGCCGACTTCACCGCGGTGACGCTCGCCAATGCCAGCGCGTTCGGCGAGATCGAGCGGCTGCGGCAGCGCCTCGAGCTCGAGAACGACTACCTGCGCGAGGAGGTGCAGGAGGTGCTGGGCGTGAAGGGGTTCGTCGGCGGGAGCCCGGCGCTGCGCAAGGTCGAGCAGCAGGTGGCGCTGGTCGGTCCCACCGAAGCGACCGTGCTGATCAGCGGGGAGAGCGGCACCGGCAAGGAGCTCGTCGCGCGCGCGATCCACGCGGCGAGCCCGCGCCGCGAGCGCCCCCTCATCAAGGTGAACTGCGGGGCGATCGCCGAGAGCCTGTTCGAGAGCGAGTTCTTCGGCCACGTGAAGGGCTCGTTCACCGGCGCGCTGCGCGACCAGCCGGGCCGCTTCGAGTTGGCCGAGCGCGGCACGCTCTTCCTCGACGAGGTCGGCGAGCTGCCGATGGCGATGCAGGCGAAGCTCCTGCGCGTCCTGCAGGAGCGGGAGTACGAACGGGTCGGCGATCCGCGGCCGCGCAAGGCCGACGTGCGCATCGTCGCGGCGACCCATCGCGACCTGAAGCAGGACGTCGCCGCCGGCCGCTTCCGCCAGGATCTCTTCTTCCGCCTCGCCGTCTTCCCGCTCGAGATCCCGCCGTTGCGGGAACGGTCGGAGGACGTCGGGCCGCTCGCCGCCCACTTCGTCGCCGCGGCGGCGCGCCGGCTCGGCAGGGCGGTGCCGCGACTGACGCGCGGCGCCGTGGAGTCGCTCGAGCGCTACGACTGGCCGGGCAACGTGCGCGAGCTGCAGAACGTGGTGGAGCGCGCGGTGATCCTGGCGCAGGGCGGTCCGCTGCGGTTCGAGCTGCCAGAGGCGGCGGCGTCTCGTTCGCCGAAGGGCCGCCTCGATCAGGGGGCGCGGCCGGAGCGTGACGAAGCCCGCGAGGAGAGCAGCGACCAGCCGCTCGAGTCGCGCGAGGCGTGGCGGCGTCGCGAGCGCGACGCGATCGTCGCGGCGCTGGCGCGGAGCGGTGGGCGAGTGTTCGGTCCGCGCGGGGCGGCGCAGCTGCTCGGCATGCCGCCGACGACGCTGGCGTCGCGGTTGAAGGCGTTGCAGATCCCGAAGCGGCCGCCGTAGCGGTCGCACGCGCGGTGGGAGAGTGCGGGTTCCGGCGGCGGAACGGTCCCGGATCGAGACGCCGCCGGCCGATCGGTTCCGCACCGCGCGGTGCGGGGCGAGCGCGCCACGGGGACGCTGGCCGCCCCGGCCGGCCGCGCGCTCCCGGCACTCGACGGCAAAACAATTGCTGACGCCGAGCGCTTCGCACCGCCTCGGACTTCAGTAGTCGCGATCGCGCACCGATTGCTGACGCCGAAGCCCACGGATGCACCTGGGCTCGGAGTTCCTCACCGATGCAGAAGTTGTCCGATCGCCTGCCACGCGAACGGTCGCACGAACGGCCCCACGAACGGCCCCACGAAGGGGCGCGCCGGTTGCCGCTCGCGCTCCTCCTTCTTGCCGCGTCGTGCGGCGGCGGCGGCGGCTCGGCCCAGCTCGCGCCCGTCCTCCCGCCCCCAACCGGTGGCGGCGGCGGTGGAGGCGGCGGCGGAGGTGGGGGTGGTGGCGGCGGTGGTGGTGGCAGCGGCAGCAGCGGCTCCACGCCGTCGACCGTCTCGATGGGCTCGTTCGTCAGCGGCGAGCGGCCCATGTACCTCGAGATCGATCAGTTCGCCGACGATCAGCCCTTCACCGTCGAGTTCATGAACCTGCCGGCCGACGCGACCGACATCACGCTCTACCTCTCCGACCGCATCGTGGTCGCGACGCATCCCGATCCGACCACGCCCGGCTACTTCGGCATCGACCTCGACTCCGCGCAGACGATCCCTCTCAGTTCCGGCACCTACAGCGGCGTCGTCGATGGCGCGCGCTGGAACGGCATGACCTACCTGCAGGGCTACATCTCGACGCCGCGCGGCGGTCGCCTCACCTCGCTGGTCGAGTGCCACCCCGACGACGCGCTCGCCAGCCCGCCTGGCGAATCGATCGTCTTCCCGATCCCGATGACGACGCAGCAGGTCGTGCGGCCCGGTCGCGCCGGCATCGCGCTCGCCGCCGAGCCGGTCCGCGTCGGCATCCCGCTCCCCGAAGGCGAGGTCTTCGAGACGGGCGGCGTGCCGCGCCTCACGCTGACCGGCGGCCCGACCGCCGGCCAGTTCTCGACGCTCGCGCGCTGGGACGACGGCAGCTGCAAGTGGGTGCTCGCCGAGTACCTCGCGTCGCTGGCGGCCAACGAGGTCGACGTTTCGGTGCAGGTCGCGAAGGGCAGCGGCAACTTCGGCGGCGCCTCGATCGCGTCCACCAGCGGGACCGTCACGACGCTCGACACCGGCACGATGACGGTGACGATCGACTCCGCCGTCGACGACCTCTTCCAGTCGATCCGCTCGGGCGGCCGCGACCTGATCTCCACGAGCGCCGGCAACCGTCCCCGCTACTGGGACGCGTCCGACGTCGAGTGGACCTGGCACAAGAGCGCCGTGACGCTCCGCCGCAACGGCCCGGTGCGCGCCGAAGTGGAGATCGACGGCCACTTCACGCGCAGCAGCTCGGTCGTCGATGCGGATCGCGTCCTCGTCCGCTTCTACGTCGAGGCGAACCGCGGCGAGTCGCAGCTGCGCATCACCGCGTCCTTGCGCGCGACGAGCCTGCAGTTCCCCGAGCACCTCCTCTTCCGCGGCTTCACCTATCGAGCGCGGCTCGACGAGGTCGGGCCGTTCGACGTCCGCATGCCGGCGCCGGCGCTGCACGGCGACGCGACCACGCTGAACAGCGGCTCGATCGGCGCCGGCCAGGACGCGCAGTTCCTGCTCGGCTACGTGTCGCGCTCCGACTACCGGCTGCAGACCGACTGCAACTCCGGCTCGCACTTCGGCTTCGTCGAGCGCAGCGGCATCGACGTCTTCGCCATCGAAGGGGTGGCGCAGCGGATCGGCTCGACCCAGTTCTGCGGCAGCGCCAACAGCGGCTGGTTCTCCGCCGAGGACGAGTTCACCGACCCGTCGTTCCTCGAGGTCACCTCGTCCGCTTCGGCGCGCGGCCTCCTCTTCGGCGTCGAGCACGCCTGCCGCACCTGGCCGGTCGGCCTCACCGCCGCCGGCGACGGCACCGTCGAGGTCGGCCTCCTCCCGCACAAGCAGCCGAGCGACAGCCACTCCTATCCGCTGCCGTACGCCAGCGCCGAGACGCGCACCTTCTACCTCGCCTTCGAGTCGAGCCCGGCCGCCGACCCGTTCGCGGTGGCGACGACGTTCGACTACCCGATCGCCGGCCGCGCCGCGCTGTTCGCCTTCAACCAGGCCGAGGTCTGGCCGTGGAAGCTGGTCGACGACGACGCGCTCAAGACCTACCAGAACCACGCGGGCATCCGCACCACGCAGCCAGATACCACCGACCCGATCCGCACCGTCTATCGCTTCGCCAACGGGACTGGCGGCGGCAACAACAACTGGGAGGAGACGCGCCGCTTCTACCACTGGCTGCGCACCGGCCACGGCGGCTCGTACTTCCACTCGTTCTTCGAGGCGCAGTACAAGGCCGACAAGATGGCCTGGAACATCGACGACGGCGCACTGGCGGATCGCCAGAAGGTGCGCAACGGCAGCGCGCTGGTGACGCGCAAGTCGGACATGTACGACGGCAGCAAGCACACCTTCTTCCAGGCGGTGCCCGACTGGGCCTTCACGCGCGGCGAGACGCACCTGCTCGATGCCGCGAAGCCGCTGGCCGAGACGATCCTCGACCCCGCGATTTCGCCCAACGTGAAGCCGAACGGCAACTTCGTGATGGGCACCTACAGCGCCGTGACGAACGCGGCGATGGCGGCGCTCGAGCTCGCTCCCAACGCCGAGCTCGAGGCGTGGCTGCGCACGATCATGTACCAGTGGGCGAACATCGTCTTCAAGCAGTCGAACGGCTTCGGCGTCGACACCAGCACGCTCGGCTGGCAGGCGCCGCTCGGCACGCCGGTCGGCACCTCGACCAACCCCGACGGCTACATGATCACGTGGGCGGCCGGCAAGTCGTCCGACAAGGCGCTCTACGGCTACATGTCGCAGCAGTGGACCGACCTGCGCGGCACGGCGCAGGCGTTCCGCGGCTTCGCCCACTGGCTCGAGCGCCATGCGCCGGGCGACCCGCTGATCGACGACCTGTTGAATCGCGCGCCCGACATGTACCACTACGCGCGCCGCGGCATCCCCGACGACCACAACCGCAACACCGGCGATTACTACATCACCGACGTCTTCGACGGCGACGGCGGCAACTCGAACCCCGACCCGCTCTCGCCGCCCGGCCACTGGATCGGGACGTCCGACTCGACCGGCTACTCGAACCAGAGCATCGTCAACCTGCTGCTCGAGCTGCAGGAGAGCGAGACCGCCTACAGCTACGGCGTCGAGCTGACCCGCAGCATCGCGGAGTCGAGCTACCACCACATGGCGAGCGATCCGGTGCTGAACGACTTCGCGTGGCGCTACCTGGTCCACTACGGACTGGTCCAGCCCTGAGCGGAGCAACCCCTCCCGTCGCTCGGCTCGCGCCGCCGTTCGCCCTGCCGCTCGCGCCTACTCGAACACGCACTTCGCGCCGGCGGTCGCCGACCAGCCGCCCTGCGCCGCCGGATCGGCGACGAACGCCTGCGCGTACCAGCTCTCGCCGAGCAGCGCCGGATCGTCGGCGAGCGGCAGCACGAAGGTGGCATCGCCGGCGCCGGCGCCGCTGCCCGACAGCGTGAGCGGCACGAGGTAGGGGAGCGGGTCGCAGGCGACGTGGAGCGGGATGCCGTTCAGGTCGCTGCCCGGCGGCGCGGGGTAGTACGCCAGCGCCAGCAGGGCCGCCGCCCCGCCGAGCCCGTCGACCACCGCCAGCCGGAAGGTCGCGTGGCCGAGCTGCGGCGGCGTCTGTGCGATCAGCCGCGGCGCGATGCCGCCGCTGCCCGCGCCGGGCGCGCCGTACAACGACGGATTCGGCGCGCGCTCCGCGTGCAGGGTCGGGCGCGCGTAGAGGCCGCTCGCGGTCGCGACGTCGGGGTCGGTGAGGCCGTTCGCCAGGAAGTCGAGCAGGTCCTGCTGCTCGTCGGCGGTGAGCGGCACCGGGACCATCAGCACGTCGAGGTTGTCGCGGAAGTCGCCGCCGCGCACGTAGAGGTCGATCACCTGCTGCAACGTCTCGAAGCGGCCGTCGTGCAGGAAGCGCGGCCGCAACCCGGCGTTGCGCAGCGTCGGCGTCTTGAACCGCCCGCGGTCGGCGAAGCGACCGGTCACCTTCGCGCGCCCCGCATCGTCCTGCCACGGCGAGCCGCCGATCGCATGGAAGCCGCCGTCGGAGAAGAGCGGCGGCGTGTGGCACATCGCGCAGCGCCCCTTGCCCTGGAACAGCGCGAAGCCGCGCTGCTGCGCCGCCGTCAGCGCCAGCGGATTGCCGGCGCTCCAGAGGTCCCACGGCGTCTTGCGCGGCGCCAGCGTCCGCTCGTAGGTGGCGATGGCGAAGGCGATCCGCTCGGTGGTGATCGCCGCGTCGCCGAAGGCGCGCCGGAACAGGTCGGGGTAGGTCGGGTCGCGAGCGAGCGCGGCGGCGACGTCGGTCGGCCAGTCGCTCGCCAGCGCCAGCGGTTCCACCTCGCCGAGCAGCGCCTCGATCTCGCTCCAGACGCGTCCGGCGTGGCTCATCTCGACCGACGAGACGGGCGGCCCCACCAGCTGGCTCTCGAGCGCGCCGCCGCTGGCGATGGCGACCTTGCCGGTCGCCGGATCGACGAAGCGGCTGCGCGCGCGGCCGTCCCAGAAGAGCTCGTCGAAGTAGGCGGCCGCCATGAACTCCGTCGCGAGGCGGTCGGTCACCTGCCGCTCGAAGCCGACCGCGGAACGCAGGTAGCTCCCGCTCGCGTCGGCGAGGCGCACGCCCGGCGAGCCGAAACGGTCGTCGCGCGTGAAGAGCTGCCCGTCGCGGCCGGCGCTGCGGAAGGTGGCCGGATCGGAGCCGCCGGCGTGCGGCTGATGGCAGCTGCCGCACGCCATCGTGCGATCGCTCGAGAGCTGCTCGTCCCAGAAGAGGATCTTGCCCAGCACTGCCTTCTCGGCGGTGATCGGGTTCTCGGGCGGCGCCGGCGGCGGGCCGAGCTGCGCACGAGCCGCCGGTGCCAGCGTCGACAGTGCCGCGACGACCGCCACCGTCGCGCACCAGCGAGCGATCCGCGCGACTCGGGAGCGTGGGCGGCGAGCGATGGTCATGGTGCAACTCCTCCTGCTGCGCGCGGGCGCGGTTCAGCCGGCCGCGTTCTATCGGTGGCGCTCGACGGCGAGAAGGCGTGGCGTCGCCGCGATTGACCTGCCGCGCCGCGTGCGCGAACCTGCCCGCATGGCGTTCCGGCTCCTGCACACCGCCGACTGGCAGATCGGGATGAAGGCGGCGCAAGCGGGCGCCGCTGCGGAGCAGGTGCGCGCCGCGCGGCTCGAAGCGGCGCGCCGCGTGGTGGCGCTGGCTGACGCGCACGCCGTCGACGCGCTGCTGCTGGCGGGCGACACCTTCGAGGACTCGACCGTCCCGCCGCGCCTGGTGCAGGAGGTCGTCCTGCTGCTGCGCAACTCGCGCGCGCCTGTCTTCGTGCTGCCGGCCAACCACGATCCGCTGCTGCCGGGCGGCCTCTTCGACCACCCGGCGTGGCGCGACGCCGCCCCGCACGTCACCGTCCTGCGCGAGCTCGGGCCCGTCGCGATCGGCCCCGCCGACCTCTTCGCCTGCCCGCTCCGCGAGCGCCACTCGGTCGATGACCCGCTCGCGCGCCTGCCCGATGCGCCGCCCGCGCCGCGCACGCACCTGCGCCTCGCCGTCGCCCACGGCTCGGTGCGCGGCGGGCCCGTCCCCGACGGCGAACTCGCCGACGACTTCCCGATCGACCTCGCCCACGCGGAGCGCGCCGGACTCGACTGGCTCGCGCTCGGCCACTGGCACGCGCCGTCGAGCTACGTCGTCGCCGGCGCGGTGCGCGCGGCCTATTGCGGCGCTCACGAGCCGACCAAGTTCGGCGAACGGAACGCGCAAGGGGCGAGCGGCCAATGCCTGCTGGTCACGCTGACCGAGCCCGGCGCGCCGCCGCAGGTCGAGGCGTTGCCGACCGCACAGCTCGAGTGGCGCCGCGAGAAGGTCGAGCTGCGCGACGGCGCCGACCTCGCCGCGCTGCGCGCCCGCCTCGATGGCGAGCCGGCGTCGGCGCGGGAGCGCGTGCTGCTCGACCTCGAGGTGGCGGGAGTCGTCGGCAGCGACGTCGCGGTCGCGGTCGAGGCGCTGCGTGACCTGCTGGCGCAGCGCTTCCTGCATGCGCGGCTCGGCACGCGCGGGCTGCTGCTGCGACCCGACGACGCCGGCTGGATCGCGACGCTGCCGCCGGGCGCGCCGCGCAGCGCCGCGCAGTCGCTGCTGGCCGCGGCCGGCGCCGTCGGCGGCGACCCGCAGGCGGCCCGCGTCGCGCAGCGCGCGCTCGAACTGCTCTACCGCTTCCATCTCGAGACCGGCGGCACGGCCAGCAGCGCTGCCGGCAGCGGAGCGGAGGCGCGCCGATGATCCTGCGCCGCCTCGTCGTCGAGTGCTTCGCGGGGCTGAACCCCGGCGCGCGCATCGACTCCTTCGGCGAGCGCTTCACGCTGATCCACGGCCCCAACGAGGCGGGCAAGTCGACGCTGCTGAAGGCGCTCGAGTTCGCCCTCTTCCAGCGCCACAAGGTCGGCGGTCGCGAGGTCGTCGACGCCATCGTGCCGCGCGGCGACGAGGTGGCGCCGCGCGTCGCGCTCGAGTTCGACCACGACGGCCGCCGGCTGCGCATCACCAAGCAGTTCGTGCGCGGCGCGAGCTGCCTCCTCGAGGAGGAGCGCAGCGGCCGCTTCGAGCGGATCGCCGAGGGCGAGGCGGCCGACGATCGGCTGAGCGAGCTGCTGCAGTTCCGCTACGCCGCGCGCAGCCAATCGGGCAGCGAGCTGTTCGGCCTCGGCGAGGTGCTGCTCGCGCCGCAAGGGGCGCTGCGCGTCGAGGCGCCCTTCGGCGAGACGGCGCGCGCGCGCTTCGTCGCGCTGCTCGGCGGCGCCGTCACGACGCGCGCGACGCACGAGCTGCGCGAGCGGGTCGCGAAGCGCTTCGAGGAGTGGTTCTCGCCGACCGGCAAGGTGAAGGGCAGCTCGCCGCTCGCCGCGCTGCGCGCCGCGCTGCAGGTCGTCGACGCCGAGCTGCCGCTGCTCGCCGCGCGGGTCCGCCAGGCGCACGACTTCGAGGCGCAGCTGGCCGACGATCCGGCGGCTGCCGCGGAGCTGGCGCGCCGTCGCGCCGAACTCCTCGCCGCGCGCGAGCAGGCGCGCCGCGAGCGCGACGAGTGGCGCGCGGCGCAAGCGGCGGCGGCGCTGCACGAGGAGAAGCTGCGCCACGCGCGCGCGGCAGCGCAGGCGGCCGCGGAGCGCCGCGACCTCGCGGCAGCGAAGGTGCGCGACGGCGCCGCCGCGGAGCGCGCGCTCGAGGAGGCCGAGCGCGCGGCGAGCGCGGCGCAGGAGGCGCTGGCGCTGGAGCAGGCCGCGGCGCGCGGCGAAGAACTCGAGGCGGAGCGGCTGGCGGAGCGGCGGCGGGCGCAGGACGACGAGGAGCGCCTGCTCCGCGAGCAGCACGACCACGCGCGCGCCATCGCGCAGGCCGGCGAACTCGCCGCGAAGCTCGACGCGTGGACCCGTCTCGCGCAGGAGCGCGCCGTCGTCGTCGCGGAACTCGAGGCGCGGCCGCTGCCGCAGCGCGACGAGGTGCGCCGGCTGCGCAAGTTGCGCGAGGAGCTGCACGGGATCGAGCGGTCGCTGGCGGCGCTGGCGCTGCGCGTCACCTTCACGCCGAACCGGCCGATCACCTGGACGACGCCGCACGGGACGCAGTCGCTCGCGGCGGGCGCTGCCGCCGAGGTCGCCGGCGCCGATCCGCTGCGCTTCGCCCTCGAAGGGGTCGGCGAGTTCGTGGTGCGCGGCCCCGAGGTCGCCGAGCGCGGTCGCCTCGCGCAGCGCGCCACCGAGCTCGCGCGCGAGATCGAGGCGCACGCCCGCCCGTTCGGGAGCAGCGATCCGGAGCAGCTCGAGGAGCTCGCGGCGCGGCGCCAGCAGCTCGAGGCGGAGCAGGCGAAGCTCGCCGCGCGCGCTGCGGAGCTCTTCGCCGACGAGGCGGCCCGCAGCAGCGCCGCGCGCAAGCTGGCGGCGGAGCGGCAGGTCGCGGCGACGCTGCAAGCGGCCCATCCGGAGTGGGCGGAGGCGCCGGTCGACGCGGCGCGGCTCGAGTCGCGCGGCGAGCTGCTGAAGGAGCGGCGGCGCGACCTCGAGCGCGAGGCGAAGGCGCAGGTCGAGCGGGTGAAGCGGGCGCTCGAGCGGCGCGACGCCGCGCTGGCGAAGGCGCGCGCCGCCGAGCAGCAGCGCGCCGCTGCGGTCGCCACGCGCGCGGCGCTGGCGCGCGAGCTGGCGGTGCTCGCGGCCGACGGACAGGACGAGGTGCAACGTTCGGCGGCCGTCGCGGCGACGACGGCGGCGGTCGCGGCCTTGGCTACGGAACAGGCGGCGCTCGCGGCGCGGGTCGCGGCGCTCGCCACCGCGGAGGAGGCGTACGACCGCGTGAGCCGTGCGCTGGTGCAGCTCGACGACGGCGTGGTGGCGGCGCAGCTGCGGCGCGAGCGGTTGCGCGGCGAGCTGGCGATGCTGACCCGCGACGGCCTCTGGCAGCGGCTCGGCGAGCTCGAGAGCCGGCGCGTCGCGCTGCTGGAGGAGCTCGAGCGCACGGAGCTCGAGTCGGCGGCGATCGAGCGGCTCCATCGCGAGCTCTCGGCGGCGCAGCAGCAGCAGGTCGACGCGCTGGTGGCGCCGGTCGACACGAAGGTGACGCGCATGGCGCAGGCGCTGCTGCGCGAGCCGTCGGCGCGCGTGCAGTTCGACGAATCGCTGGTGCCGGCCACGCTGACGCGCGACGGACGCGCCGCGATCGAGGCGGAGCGCCTCTCGGCCGGCACGCGCGACCAGCTCGGCTTGCTGACGCGCATCGCGTTGGGCGAGCTCTTCGCCGAGCGCCACGGTCGTCACGTGCTGCTGCTCGACGACCCGCTGGTGAACGCCGATCCGGAACGCCGGGGACGGTTGCTCGACATCCTGCTGCGCGCTTCCCACTCGCTGCAGATCGTCGTCTTCACCTGCGACGAGGGGGCATGGCACGGCTTGCCCGCCGATGCCACGCGGCTCTCGCTCGAGCGGGTGCGGGCGAACGCCACCGACCGAATGCCGCCGATACCGTGAAAGCCCTCATCCGCTAGGCATCGCCCCTGATCCGCGTCTGGTCCCGCGCCCGCCGAAGATGCCATGGACGATGGCTGGGTCGGGCGGGAGGCGCGGATGGAATCGGGGATCGAGGTGTTGCCGGGCGCCGAACGCGCGGTGGTGGTGGAGCCGCTGCCGCGCGACCACTTGCGCACGCTGCTCGAAGCGGCTCCCGATCCGGTCTTCGTGATCGGCGTCGATGCGCCGGACGCCGGCCGCATCCTCGACTGCAACGACCTCGCGGCGAACGTCCATGGCTACCGACGCGACGAGCTGATCGGGTCGCTGATCGCCGAGCTCGACGTGCCCGAGGATGCGGGCGAGGTGCCGGCGCGACTCGCGCGGCTGCTCGCGCAGGGCATGCTCCACGAGCAGGTCCGCCACCGTCATCGCGACGGCCATCGCATCCCGATCGAGGTCTCGGCGCGGCTCATCACGCTCGAGGGGCGGCGTTGCGCGCTCTCGTTCAACCGCGACGTCACCGAGCGCGAGGCGATCGAGATGAAGCTGGCGGCCGACAAGGTGCGCCTCGAGCTGGCGGCGCGGGCGGGCGGCATCGGCCTCTGGGACTGGGACATGGTCGCCGGCACCGTCTTCTTCAGCGACGAGTGGAAGGCGCAGATCGGCTTCGCCCCGCACGAGATCGAGCCGCGCTTCGAGGAGTGGGAGAGCCGGCTCCATCCCGACGACCGGCAGCACGCCCTGGCCGCCGTGGAGGACTACCTCGTCGGCAAGACGCCGCGCCATTCGATCGAGTTCCGCTTCCGGCACAAGGACGGCAGCTGGCGCTGGATCTACGCGCGCGGCGAACTCATGCGCGGTCCCGATGGTCGCGCGCTGCGCATGGTCGGCTCGCATGTCGACTTCACCGACCGGCGCCACGCGGAGGAGCGGTTGCGCGAGCAGGAAGTGGTGCTGCGCAGCTTCTTCGACAGCCCGGGCGTGATGCGCGGGATCGCCGAGCTGACCGAGCACGACATCATCCACGTCTCGGACAACCGCGTCACCGCCGCCTTCTTCGGCACCACCGTCGATCGGATGGCCGGCCGCACCGCGAGCGAGCTCGGCGTGCCGCCCGAGACGATCGCGCGCTGGCGCCGCCACTACCTCCAGAGCCGCGAAGAGCAGCGCCCGGTCAGCTTCGAGTACGAGCATCCGACGCCGACCGGCGCGCTCTGGATGCGCGCGACCGTCTGCTTCATCGCCGACCTCACCAGCGGCCGCAGCCGCTTCGCCTACGCGGTGCTCGACACCAGCGCCGCCCGCAAGGCGGAGGAGCAGCGCAGCGAGATGGAGCGCCAGCTCCTGCAGCTGCAGAAGATCGAGGCGATCGGGACGCTGGCGAGCGGCATCGCGCACGACTTCAACAACGTCCTCGCCGCCATCACCGGCAACCTCGAGCTGGCGCAGGCCGACGCGCAGCCCGGCACCTCGCTGCACGAGTGCCTCGACGAGATCCGCCAGGCGAGCGAGCGCGGCAAGTCGCTGGTGCGGCAGATCCTCTCGTTCGGGCGCGCCGACGCCGTGCTGCGCCGCCCTATCGCGTTGCAGGGGGTGGTCGAGGAGTCGGCCCGCTTCCTGCGCGCTGCGCTGCCCTCCTCGCAGGCGATCGCGCTGCGCATCGATCGCGACGCGCCGATCGTCCTGGCCGACGCGGCGCAGATCCACCAGGTGCTGGTCAACCTCTGCACCAACGCCGCGCACGCGATGGAGCAGAAGGCCGGTGTCCTGCGGCTCGAGTTGTCCTGCGTCGACGTCGGCCTGTCGGAAGCGTGCCGCATCGAAGGCCTCGCGCCCGGGCCGCACGCCTGCCTCTGCGTGAGCGACGAAGGCTGCGGCATGGACGCGGCGACACTGGCGCGCGCGTACGAGCCGTTCTTCACCACCAAGCCGGTCGGCAAGGGGACCGGGCTTGGCCTCGCGGTGGTGAAGGGGATCGTCCGGCAGCACCATGGTGCCATCGATCTCACGAGCGAGCTGGGCCGCGGGACCACGATCCGCGTCTACTTGCCCGCAGCCGTCGGCGTCGAACCGCGCGCCGCTCCCGACCCCGCTCCTGCCACCGCCGTCGAATCGCGCGCGCGGCTGCTGCTGCTCGACGACGAGCCGGCGCTCGAGCGCGCGGTGAAGCGCAATCTCGAGCGGCTCGGCTACGTCGTCAGCAGCTTCTCGGTCGCCGCCGACGCCTTCGCCGAGTTCGTCCGCCACCCCGATCGCTTCGACGTCGTCCTCACCGACTACGAGATGCCCGGCTGCAACGGCCTCACCTTCGCCCGCCGCATCCGCTCGCTGCGCGCCGACCTGCCGATCCTGCTGCTCTCCGGCTACCTCCGCCCCGAGGTCCTCGAGGAAGCGAAGCGCCTCGACATCTCCCGCGTCCTCCCGAAGCCGATCTCCGGCAACGACCTCAGCGCCGCGATCGACGAGGCGCTCTGCGCCGCGCGCGCGAAGGGCGGGTAGGAGGGGCGCGGCGCGTCACCGCACGCGCAGCGTGGGATCGCCGAAGAGCATGAACTTCATGCCCTGGAAGAAGATCGACGGCGGGTACCAACCGGCGTCGGGCGCGAGCGTCGCGAGCTGTTGCGCGGCGTAGTAGTGCGCGAGCGCGCTGCGCCACGCTTCGCCGAGGGTCGGCGCAGGAGCGGCGGCGGCGGTCGCGCCGGGCGCGACGGGCGCGGCGGGCGCGGCGGGCGCAGTAGCACCGCTCGCGGCGGCGGTGCCGCTCGACGGTGGCCGCGCCAGCGCGGTCACGAAGCCCTCCATCAGCGTCACCGCGCACGGCTGCGCGCCGGTGTTGCAGCCGAGGTAGGCGCTGGCGCCGCCGGTCGGGTGGCGCAGCAGTCTCTCGCCGATGCCCGTGGCGTTCAGCGGGCCGGGCTGCAGGCAGGCGGGGGGCGGCGGCGGGGTCGCGAACTGCTCGCCGGCGTTGGTGCCGCGATGGGGGAGGCCGGCGCTGTCGACGTAGGGCTGGTAGGGCGGCTCGGTGCAGAACGACGCGGTGTTGCAGCCGACCGAGAACCAGATCGCGGGGTGCGCCGTGCGGGTCGCCTCGACCTCGGCAGGGCCGAAGCAGCGGTCGTAGCCGTCGGGGAAGCCGTGGCCGAGGTGGAGGAGCAGATCGAGGCCGCTGTTCACCGCAGCGCTGACGCTCGCCGGGGTCGGCACGCCGTCGGCGTCGCCGAAGAACTGGCGCGCCGTCGTGAAGCCGCCCGTTTGCAACGTGTCGAGCAGCGCCTGCACGGTCGGTCGCGCGTCGATCCAGCCGTCGGCGTGGAGGGCGAGCGCGCGCGGCGCGGGGCCAGTCGGTCGCCACGCGAGCGTCTTCGCGATCACCGCCTGCAGCGCGGCGAGATCGCTCACCGGCCAGCGGCCGACGGCGAGCTCGGGCACGTAGGAGATCGCGTCGAAGTTGATCGGCGAGCTCTTCGCCGTCTCGCCACGCACCTCGCCGAAGTAGCGCGGGTCGCCGCCGGCGGCCGGATCAGCGCCGTTCCAGTCGTCGAAGCTGCCGTCGGCGCGCGCGACGTCGGCGTAGTAGAGGTCGCACGCGTAGAAGGCGCGATCGGCAGCGGCCGGCGTCGCGCGATCGAGCACCATGAAGCGGACCGGCAGCACGTCGCAGTCGCCGACCAGCAGCACATGGGTGAGGCCGCGCTCGCGCCAGCCGGCATGGAGGAAGCGCTTCAGCCGTTCAGGGGCGTCGGCGGTGGCGGGCGCGTTGGCGGCTGCGTCGGCGGCTGGCGCCACGGCGCCGCGCTCCATCACCTCTTCCAGCGCGACCAGCTCGACGCGCCACTGCTCGGCGCGCGCCCTCGCGAACGGCTCGAGCGCGCCGCGCCACGCCGCGGGGGCGACGATGGCGAAGGCGGGCGGCGACGCGCCGCTCGCAGGCGGCGCCGCGGCGGGCTCCTGCCGCGGCAGGCGCGGGGGGATCAGCAACGCGAGCAACAGGGCGGCGGCGCCGTTCGGTTCCATGCCGCGACGATAGGCGTGAGGGGGCGGAACGGGACGCTCGCCGCTCACTCCTCGAGCGCGTGCAGCGTCGGATAGACCGCGCCGCGCACCGGCGCGCCGTCGACGGCGCGCAGGTCGAAGGTGAGGCGCAGCTGATCGACGGGGTGCAGGTCGTCGACGAAGAGGAAGAGGCGGCGCGCGTCGGGAGCGAGCTCGACGCGGGCGATCGGTAGCGTCTCCTCGCCGACCTCGCTGCGGCCGTCGCCGACGCTCGGTCGGTACTTGGCGCTGCCGTAATCGCTGCTCCAGCGGTAGTTCCAGCGCGCCAGCGTGTAGCGCTCGATGCGCGTCGCCAACTCGCGGTCGAGCGGCTCGGGGAAGTCGAGCGAGATCCAGCCGCGCCGCACGCGCAGCTCGCTCGGCAGGTGGAAGGGGAGGCCGGTGTAGCGGACGCGCTGCAGGCAACCGTCGCGCACCGCGGCCGTCTGCCAACCGTCGCAGCCGGCCACGTAGAGCGCGCCGTCGCGGGCGTTGAACTCGCCGCGCATCACGCCCGAGAGGAAATTGACGGGCAGCGGCAGGACGCCGGCCGCGTGGTCGTCGCGCAGCACCGCGTAGAGGCGCGCCTTGCCGAACGAGAGGTGGAGCAGTTGGTGGGAGAGCGGCCCGAAGTCGCGCCGCTCGCAGTGGATCGGCGCGCCCGCCGAGTTGTCGACCTCGTGCGGGATCCAGCAGAGCGGCGGATCGAAGGAGGTCGGCGTCGCGTCGGGACTCCCTTCGCCGCTCGCTCCGAAGTTCTTCTCCGCGCGCGTCCCGACGTCGACGCGGCCGCGCCACGCGGGGACGTAGCCGTGGAAGCCGCCCTCGCGCACGACGTCGAGCCGCGTGGCCGGCACCCAGTTGCCCTGGTTGTCGCTGGCGACGATCTCGCCGGCGGAGCTGACCGCGAGGCCGTTGCCGTGGCGCCAGCCGGTCGCGAATCGCGTGAGCGTCGAGCCGTCGGCGCTCGCCCGCAGCAGCGCACCGCCATGGTCGGTGCCGCGATCGCCGCTCTTGACGAAGAGCAGGCTGCCGTCTTGCAGCTGCTCGAGGTTCATCGCGAAGAGGTGGTCGCCGCCCGTCTCGACCACGTCGCGCTGGAACGCCTCGTACCAATCGGCCTCGCCGTCGCCGTTCAAGTCGTGCAGCCGCGTGAGGCCGTCGCGGCCGACGACGATCACGCGCCCGTCGACCACCTTCAAGCCGAGCGGTTGGTGGAGCCCCGTCGCGAAGCGCTGCCACGTCACTTGCTGCAGGCTCGAGTCGATCCCGCCGACCCTCCAGACGTCGCCGTGTGCCGTGCAGACCGCCGCGCGCCCGTCGGGCAGGAAGTCGAGGCCGCTCAAGTAGAGCAGCGCGCCCCACGGGTTCTCGAAGGGCGGCTCGAGCGAGTCGACCACGTAGGCCGCGTCATCGGGCGCGACGACGCCGCGCGTGACGAGCGGCTTGCCCCACCGCGCCGGGCCGGGCGCGGAGAGTCGGGCGAGGTCGAGCGGCTCCGCCTCGAGCGAGTGGGCCGCGGCGTACTCCTCGAGCTTCGCGAAGTCGCTCTCGGGACCGCGGTACTGGAAGAGCCGCAGCGCGCGCGGGCGATGGGAGGGCGAGAGCTCGAGCACCATCGAGTCGAGCCGCTCTCCGTTCACGGAGGCTCCACCTTGGTCGACGCAGAGAGTCGACTCGAGCGCGGCGTTGCGGTCGGAGGCATCGTCGACCGCGGCACCGGCCGCCGGGTCGGCGCCGCCGAGCCACTGCACCGACCGACCCGCGACGATCACCTCACCGCCCTCGAGTTCGTTGCCGCACCAGTCGCCGCGCTCGATCGATTCGAGGACGTGCAGGAACGAACCCTGCTTGCGGCGAATCTCCTCTCGCCACTCCCGCTCGCCGCGTCGCTCGAGCCTCGGGGACGAATGGAGCAGGAGCTCGATCGCCTCGCCGTTCGGACCGACCTCGATCTCGCGCACCAGCAGCGGCTTCGCGAGGCCGCTCTCGCTCGGCAGCACGACGGTGGGTGATTCGAGGAGGCGGGCGCCGCCGAGCTCGTACTCGAGGACGACGCGCTCGCCGCTTCGGTGGAGGCCGCGGTAGCGCGGTGCGGCGACGGCAGCGCCGCCCTCGCGCGCGCCACCGGCTTTGCGCTCCTCCTCGCCGGCGGCCGCGGCGGTCGCGAAGAGCAGCGGCGCGATCGGAAGCGTCGGGGCGGAGAGGAGGCCGAAGCGGGCGGGCTCGAATTGCAGCGTTCCCTCCCACGCGGCGACGAAGGCGCAGCGCTCGGTGTCGAAGAGCCACGCCACCTCGCCGGCGGGGCCGAGCTTCACGGTGAGCCCCTTCGCGACGCGCTCGCGTCCCGTCAGCGGCGGCATGCGGACGGTCGACGCGAGGAAGCGGCCGTACTCCATCGCCGCGAAGCGGTCGTCGCGCCAATCGGCGTCCGTCTCCTTCTCCCACGGCGGCGCGTCGGGGCCGCTCGCCGGCGGTGGCGTCCACGGGCGGTCGGCGGCGGCGACGGGAGCGGGCGCGCTCACTGGAACGGCTGACGGCTCGAACGTCTCGAGGAGGAGCGTCGCGTCGTCGCGCACCGGGACCTGCGGCAGCGGCGTCGGCGCCACGAGCCCGCCTCGCACCACCACCTCGTCCAGCAGCGCATCGCTGCCGCAGCGCGGCGTCGTTCCCTCGTAGGAGGCGCCCACGACGAGCGGGCCCGCAACGAAGTCGCTCCGCCCGCGCCAGCGCGTCGTCGTGCGCAACACCTCGGCACCGTCGACGAAGAGGACCACGGTGGCGATCGGTCTCGCGTCGGCGTTGCCGTTCGTCGGGTCGCGGCTCGGCACCCCGCTCGTCCCGCCACCGCTCGTCTGCTCGCTCGCTGGCGTCGTCGCGTCGAACTGCATCGCGACGCGGTGCCACGCGCCGTCGGCGATCGCGCGCGGGGAGGGGAGTTCGCTCGGCTCCCAGCCGGGCAGGTAGGCCTTGAAGAGGCCGTCGCCGATGCGCGAGTCGAGATCGAAGTGGCCCGTCGATGCGTGCGGCTGATGGGTCACCAGCACGTTGTAGTGGGTCGTCGAGAAGAGGCGCGCCGCGCACTCGACCGTGAACGAGCGGCCCGGTCGCGCCGCGAAGTCGTCGGCGCCAGCGAGCTCGAGCGGGCCGACCCGCGCGTCGAGCGCCGTGCCGTCGCGTCCCTCGCCACCGCGCAGCTTCGTCGCGAACGTCGCCGCCGCGCCCGCCTCGCGATCCATCTCGAGCCCCGGCAGCTCGAGCAGCGGCACGCCGGCCGCCCACGCGACACCGCGCACGAAGAGGCGCGCCGAGCCGGTCGAGCGGTACGACTCGGGCGCGTGGCCGAGCAGCGACTGGAAGACGCGGCCGCCGCCGACCTCGCGCGCCCAGGCGAGCGGCTCGTAGCGCCCGCTCTGCCGCGACTTCGCGGTGATCAGCGGCGCGATCGGCAGCGTGCCGGCTTGCGAGTGGTAGAGCTCGTCGTGCGTGATCCAGGCGGTGGCGCCGGCGGTGATCGGGTGGCGTTCGGCGGTGAGCTCGACGCGAAACGGTCCAAAGTCGTCGTGGCCGCTCGAGGGTGCGTCGTAGCGCCACCAGCGGGCGGAAAGCAGCTCGCGGAATGCCGGCCAATCGGAGGCGGGGCCGGCGGGCAGCGCCGGCTGGAAGGCGCTGCCGGCGAAGTGGGGGAGCACGAGGCCGCCGCCGTCGTGCAGGTAGTCGAGCAGCTCCGCCCGCCACGTCGGCGTGAAGCCCAGCGTGTCCGCCGGCTGATCCCAATGGTTGCAGGCCAGCACGACGGCAGAGAGGTAGGGCGAGTCGTCCCAGTTGCGAAGCTGGATCTGCGAGTGTGCGATCGACGTCGCGAGAGTGACCTCGAAGCGCGGGTCGCGTTCCAGCAGCTCGTGCATCGCCGCGGCGACGCCGCGCCAATCGTGCGCGGGATGGTCGTGGCCGGTGACGATCTTCACACGGATCGGCTGGTTCAGCGGCGGCTTCACGCCCTTCGGCGGGATCGGCAGCTTCGCCGTCCACGCGATGGCGTTGAGCAGGAAGGGCTGGAAGCGGTCGGGGCCCAAGTTCGACAGCGCGTGGCCGCCGCTGAAGCCGACGCCGCGACCGCCGTCGGGCCGCTCGACGGCGAAGGCGATCAGGTCGCCGAGGGTCGCGGGGTCGGGCGGGAGGACGTCCTGGCGCGGGCCTTCCGATTCGCGGCGCGCCAGCAGCGGCGTGAAGCGCAGCTCCTTGCGCCGCTCGGCGAGCGGGAAGGAGAGGTGGTCGTAGAGCTCGTCGGTGATCAGCAGGATGTAGTCGAAGCCGTTCAGCACCGGGTGGAGCGGCTCGGGGAAGTCGGGGCGGACGGCGCGAACGACGTGGGTGCCGTTGACGATGCGCGACTTCCAGCCGTTCGGCGGCGGACCGCGCTCGTAGTCGAAGAAGCCGCCGATCCAGGCGAGGAAGCGGCCGGCGGGCGAGGCGTCGAGGATCGCGGGATCGAGGGTCGGATCGTCGCCGGGGACGAAGAGCCCCCAGTGGACCACGACGAGGCCGCAGCCGCGCGCCATCGCGCGCTCGACGACGGCCAGGCGATCGCCGACCAGGAACGGGTGGTCTTCGCGCCGCTGATCGGCGCCCGCCGCGATCAGCACGAGCGTGTCGGCGCTCGCGATCGCCGCGTCGTCGGCGGGCCAGCCGTCGTGGTGCACCTCGCACTCGACTTGCGAGCCGACGTCACTGCGCGCGAGCGCGTCGGCCAGCACGATCGCCGCCGAGGCGTACTCGTGGGTGCCGGGCGGATGGGAGTCGTCGGCACCGGCGAGGAAGAGGACGCGCTTGCGCGGCTCGGGGCGCGCGGTCGACTGGGAGGGAGCGGCCGATTGCGGGGCAGCGGCCGCCAGCGACGGCACGAGCGCGAGCAAGAGGGAGGCAGCGGCGCTGGCGCGCGAGAAGCGGCTCGTCATCGTCTCGACCCCTGTCCCGTGGCGCCGTCCCATTCGATCTCCCGCCCTGCAGTCCTGCAGCCCCCTTCGATCCTGCGGCCCCCGC
>JAEUIC010000001.1 GCA_016795285.1 Planctomycetota bacterium
GTGCGTCTCCTGCGACATCAGGTCGTGCCGCTCGGCGCCGACCCCCATCGGCAGCACGTAGTCGGCGTACTGCGCCGTCTCGCTCCAGACCGGCGTCAACGCGGCGTGCAGCTCGACCAGCGACTCGTTGCGCAGCACCTGCTCCCACACCATCCCGTCGGGGTTGGTCCAGACCGGGTTGTAGACGCGGGTGAAGTAGGCGGCGAGCTTGCCGCGGCCATCGAGGAGCAGGTGCGGCAGCAGATAGGAGAGCTCGTGGTGGGAGAGCGGCCACTCGCGCGGGTAGAGCAGCTCGTTCCACACCTTCTGCGGCGGCGGCTTGGCGAAGGGCGCCGGCACGAACTTGTCGGCGGTGTTCAGGTTGGTGCCGCCCTGCGAACCGACCGCGCCGACCAGCACCGAGAGGAAGTGGAGGCAGCGCGCGACCTGCCAGCCGCCGCGATTGCCCGACGCGGCGTTGCGCCAGACGTGGCTCGCGAAGCCGCTGCCCGCCTTGCCGATCTCGCGCGCGACCTCGATCACCTTCGCGGCCGCGACGCCGCACTCCTTCTCCGCCGCCTCGGGCGTGTACTTCGCGTAGTGGTGGCGCAGCGCCGCGAGGAAGTCGTCGAAGCGCACCTGCCCGCCCGCCGCGGCGATCCGCTCGGGCGCCAGCGCCTGCAGCGCCTCGGGCCAGTTGGTCCACTCCTCGACGAACTTGCGGTCGATCGTCCCCTCGTCGAGCAGCACCTTCGCGAAGGCGAGCAGCAGGAACGCCTCGCTGCCAGGATTCGGCGCGAGCCACCAATCGGCCATCGACGCGGTGTTCGACAGGCGGATGTCGATGGCGCAGAGCTTCGCGCCGGCGAGCTTGCCCTCGATGATCCGCTGCGCGTGCGGGTTGAAGTAGTGGCCGGTCTCCAGGTGGCTCGAGAGCAGCAGGATGAACTTGGCGTTGGCGTGGTCGGGCGAGGGGCGATCGACCGTCTGCCAGAGCGCGTAGCCCAGGCGCGCCGCCGCGCTGCAGACGTTGGTGTGGCTGTTGTGGCCGTCGACCCCCCACGCCTGCAGCACGCGATCCATGTAGCCGTCGTGGCCCGGCCGGCCGACGTGGTACATCACCTCGGTGCGCCGCCCCTCGACCAGCGCGTTGCGGATCTGCGCCGCGAAGGTGTCGAGCACGTGGTCCCACGTGACCCGCTCGAACTGGCCGCTGCCGCGCGGCCCGACCCGCTTCAGCGGATAGAGGATCCGCTCGGGGTCCTCGACCTGGTTCAGCGTCGCCGGCCCCTTGGCGCAGTTCCTCCCGCGCGAGCCGGGATGGAACGGGTTGCCCTCGAGCTTGCGGATCGAAAGGTCGCTCTTGTCGACGTACGCGACCAGCCCGCACGCCGCCTCGCAGTTGAAGCAGGTGGTCGGGATCAGCTGGTAGTGCTTCTCGACCTTGCGCGGCCAGCTCTTCGCGTCGTACTCGACCCAGTCGTCCCACTGCTCGATCGGCGGGAAGTTCTCGAGCGGCGTGACCCGCATCGGCTCGCCGTTGGGGGCGAGGTCGGGGGTGGGGGGCGGAGCGGATCCGGGGGCGGCGGGCGCGTTGCGGGTCGACATGGCGGCGCACCGTAGCGCACCGGCGCCGGCGCGGCGAGCCTCCCCCCGCCCCCCTCGCGACCGCGGCGGAACGCTCCCGGAACGATCCGCCGCGCGGCGGAACGCTCCCGGATCAAACCGCCGCCCCGCTGACGCGCTCGCGGCGGCGCGACACCAACGGTGCACGGCGCGAAGGCTTGGCCACATCGCGCCCGCACCACCAGGAGAGCGACCATGCAGCGACGGGCGGCGGCAGCGAAGCGGATCGGCGGGGTTGGCGGCGCGGCGGGGCTCGCCCTGCTGGCGGTGGCGACCGCGGCGTCGGCGCAGGTCGAGCAGGTGCGGATCGAGGGGACGCAGGACCGTGGGCGGCTCGGCTCGTCGGTGGCGACGATCGGAGACCTCGACGGCGACGGCTGCGACGACTGGGTCGTCGGGGAGAGGACTGCTGACACCGCGAATGGGACCGACACCGGTCAGGTCCACGTCATTAGCGGCGCGACCGGGACGGTGCTGCGCTCCCATCTCGGCAGCGCACCCTTCGGACAGCTCGGCGACCATGTCGTCGCGCTCGGCGACGTCGACGGCGACGCCGTCCCCGACTACGCAGCGGCAGCACCGTCGCACGATTCGAGCTCGAACTCGGCTTCCGGCCGCATCGAGGCCTACAGCGGCGCGACGGGGCAGCTGCTCTGGGGCACCGACGGATTCGACTCCTTCGACTTCCTGGGGCGCGAACTCTGCGCGATCGACGATCTCGACGGCGACGGGCGGCGAGACCTGATCGCCGCCTACCTCACCGGAACCGACGATGTCGACGTCTACAGCGGCGCCACCGGCGCCTACCTGACGACGCTCAACACCCCGAACCAGTTCGTCACCTCGATGGCGCGCATCGGCGACGTCGACGGCGACGGCCGACGCGATTTCGCGATCGGCTACCCCTTCGGCTGGATCACCGCCCAGAACGAGGGCTACGTCCGGATCTACTCCGGCGCCACCGGCGCGTGGATCCGCACGATCAGCGGCGTCGGCGTCGACGACGGGCTCGGAGAGTCGCTGGTCGGAACGGACGACGTCGATCAGGACGGCGTCGAGGACTTCCTGGTCGGGGCCGGCGTCCGCAAGGGCACTCGCGACGGACGGATCGAGTTGCGCAGCGGCGCGACGCTCGCGGTCCTACGCACGATCCCCGGCGCGACCGGCGAGCAACTCGGGAACTTCGTCGGGGCCGGTGGCGACTGGGACGGGGATGGCATCGAGGAGCAATTCGCGACGGCGATCGCCGCCGCGCCCCACGGCTCGGTGCACGTCTACTCGGGCGCGACCGGCGCCGAACTGCACGTCTACGCCAGCGACGATTCAGCCGCGTCTCACGACGTCCGCTTCGGCTGGAGCCTCGCCACCGGCGACTGGAACGGCGACGGCATCGGCGACCTCGCGATCGCGGCCGACGGCTGGTACGGCTCGACCGGCACCGACCGCGGCATCGTCCACGCGTTCCTCGGCTGCCCCGCCGCGCAGTCGAACTACGGCGTCGGTCATCCCGGCACCTTCGGCACGCCGACGCTCTCGATCAGCGGCGATCCCGAGCTCGGCGCGACGCTGACCTTCACGGCCGACAACTCGCGCGGCGCCAAGACGACCGGCTGGGTCCTGATCGGCGACGCCGCCGCCTCGATCTCCCTGAAGAAGGGCGGGACGTTGCTGGTGGCTCCGCAGATCGTGCTGGCGATCACGATCCCAGCGAGCGGCTTCTCCACGCAGGAGCAGCTCCCCGACGACCCCGCGCTCGGCTTCTCCGACTTCTTCCTGCAGATCGTCGAGCTCGACCCCGGCGCCGCCGGCGGCCTTTCGATGACGCAGGGGCTCCAGCTGCGGCTCGGCTGGGACTACTGAGCGAGCGGCGGGAGCGGCGCGGCGGAACGCTCCCGGATCGAACCGCCGCCCCGCTGACGCGCTCGCCGCGGCGCGACACCAACGCTCCGCGGCGCGAAGGCTCGGCCACGGCGCGCCCGCACCACCAGGAGAGCGACCATGCGGCGACGGACGGCGGCAGCGAAGCGGATCGGCGAGGTTGGCGGCGCAGCGGGGCTCGCCCTGCTGGCGGCGACGACCGCGGCCTCGGCGCAGGTGGAGCAGCTGCGCCACGAGGGGACCGAGAACGACGCTCGACTCGGCGAATCGGTGGCGAGGATCGGAGACCTCGATCTAGACGGTTGCGACGACTGGCTGGTCAGCGAGCCCAATCACGGCAGGAACGCCAACTTCGGGCGCGTCTTCGTCCTCAGCGGCGCGACCGCGACCGTGATCCGTACCCATATCGGCCCCTCAGCGAGCGACTTCCTCGGCACGAAGGTCGCAGGACTCGGCGACGTCGATGGAGACGCCATTCCCGACTACGCCTACTCGATGGTCGGCCACGTCACCTCGTCGGGAAGCTTCGTCGGTCGCGTGGAGGCGTGCAGCGGTGCCACGGGCCAGATCCTGTGGGGAACGGATGGGGCCGACGGCTACGACTGGTTCGGGCGACAGCTCATGCCGTACGAAGACCTCGACGGCGACGGCGCGTGCGACTTGGTGGTCTCCCACCTCGATGTCGTCGACTCTCTCGAGGTCCTGAGTGGCGCCACCGGAGCTCGCTTGGCGGCGCTCGACACTCCGTTCGACTTCGCCGACTCGATGGCGCTCCTTCATGACATCGATGGCGACGGGCGACGAGACTTCGCCGTCGGATGCACCTGGGACTGGGTCAACTTCTCCCTGGAAGGAACCGTGAGCCTCTACTCCGGCGCAACCGGGAACAAGATCGCCACGATCCTCGGAGGAGCCGCCGACTACCACTTCGGACATGCGATCACCGCCGTGAGCGACCTCGATCAGGACGGCGTGGACGATTTCCTTGTCACCGCTGGGGTGTCGTACGGGAAGTGGGATGGCGTGATCGAAGTGCGCAGCGGCGCGACCCTCGGTCTGCTGCGGAAGATCCAAGGAACCACCAACGAGGAGCGCGGCGCGGCGCTCGGCACTTGCGCGGACTGGGATGGCGATGGGGTGGATGATTACGTCGCGACCTCGAGCGGAGTCCCGCCCTACGGGGTCGTCCGCGTCTACTCGAGCTCGACCGACGCCGTGCTACATGAGTTCGTCGGAGAGCGCTCGGCCAGTTCGCACGACATCCTGTTCGGTCGAACGCTCGCCACCGGCGACTGGAACGGCGACGGCATCGGCGACCTGCTGATCCCCGCGGAGGAGTGGTACGGCTCGGTCGGCACGAACCGGGGCATCGTCCATTGCATCCTCGGCTGTCCCGCGTCGCAGTCGAGCTACGGCGTCGGCTTCCCCGGCACGCTCGGCACGCCGACGCTCTCGATCAGCGGCGATCCCGAGCTCGGCGCCACGCTCACCTTCGCGGCCGACAACTCGCTCGGCGCGGCGACGATCGGCTGGGTGCTAATCGGCGACGCCGCCGCCGCGATCCCGCTGAAGAAGGGCGGGACGCTGCTGGCGCTGCCGCAGATCGTGCTGACCGTGCCGATCGACGCGAACGGCTTCAGCCAGGACGAGCAGCTCCCCGACGACCCCGCGCTCGGCTTCTCCGACTTCTTCCTGCAGATCGTCCAGATCGACCCCGGCGCCGCCGGCGGCCTCTCGATGACGCAGGGCCTGCAACTGCGGCTCGGCTGGGACTACTGAGCGAGCGGCGGGAGCGGCGCCTCGGAACGCTCCCGGATCGATCCGCCGCGGATCGATCCGCCGCGAGGGCTCACGACAGCGGCGGCAGCTGGCCCGCGCGGACGTAGGCCCACTCCCACAGGAAGAGGCCGAACCAGGCGACGAGCGGCGCGAGGAAGAGCGTCGCCGCCGGGCCGTTGGCGAGCGGCAGCAGGAACGCGCCGACGATCAAGAGCCCCATGCGGAAGGCGGGCAGCTTGCCGGCGAACTTCACGACGTCGAGGAACGCCGCGGCCTGGCGAGCGTTGGCGGTGGCGTGCTTCATCCAGCGCTCGGCGAGGCAGCAGAGCAGGTGCGCGGCGACGCCGAGCGCCAGCAACAACTGCAGCCCCTCGCGCTGCAGGCCGGCGAACGGCAGGAAGAGCGCCGCACCGCAGAAGAGCGCCTGCGCCAGCAGGTGGGGCAGCAGGAGCTTGCCCTGCCAGAGATCGCGCCCCTCGCACTGCTGGAAGAGGAAGGCCGTGTAACCGGCGACGCCGAGCGCGAGCACCGCGTTGATCCAGCGCAGCGGCGCGATGGCCCCCTCGAGGCTGAACCAGCGCGCGGCGAGCGTCGCGCTCACCGTCATCGAGAAGGCGATCAGGATCCACGCCCCCTTCACCAGCCAGCTCTTCCGGTTCCCGCGCGTCAGCAGCGTGAGGAAGAGCTTCGGCCGCTTCAGGTCCTCGACCAGCAGGAACGTCGTGAGCGTGACGAAGAAGAGTGCCGCGATCTCCGGCAGCCAGTCGGCCGCGAAGCCGGTGAGCCCCAGCGCCGCGACGAACGGCGCCAGCATCGCCGCCCCCGCCGCGATCCCCTTGGTCACCAGGTAGGCCGCGACGCCCGTCCCCCACTGCACCTTGTGGCCCGCGTCGAGCGTGACGCGCGCGTTCGGGACCAGCGGCAGTGTGAGCGGCCACGTCTCCGGCTTCTGCGGCGGCCGCTCGCTCCAGAGGTAGGTCGCCGGTCGCTCGATCGAGCCCGGCTGCAGCGCCAGCGGCTCGACGCCGACGTAGGCGACGTTCGGGCCGGTCTTCTGCTCCTCGCGGCGGCGCAGCGACGGCTGCTCGGCCAGCAACCGGCTCGGCTTGCTGTGCGAATCGTGGAAGTCGCCGCTGATGATCGCCTGCTCGGGGCAGACGATGACGCAAGCGGGCTGCAGCCCCTTCTCCACGCGGTGGGCGCAGTAGTGGCATTTCTCGACGGCGCCGGTCGCGTCGTTCAGCGCGATCGCGTCGTAGGGGCACGCCTGCATGCAGGCGCGACAGCCGATGCAGACGTCGCGGTCGATGTCGACGATGCCGTCCTTGCGCTTGTCGAGCGCGGTGACCGGGCAGATCGTGACGCACGGCGCGTTCGTGCAGTGGTTGCAGCGCAGCACCGCGAAGTGGCGCTTCACCTCGGGGAAGGTGCCCTTCTCGACGTACTTCACCCACGTCCGGAAGTCGCCGAGCGGGACGTCGTTCTCCGCCTTGCACGCGACCGTGCAGGCGTGGCAGCCGATGCAGCGTCGATGGTCGATGACGAAGCCGTACTGCATCCGCGGGGCGCTCCTCTTCCCTTGGGCGAAGGCGCGGCACGATACGCCCCCTTCAAGCGAGCTGCCACGCGCGCCATGCTCGCGCCGCCCCCACGGACCTCGCCCGCCACGGATCGCCCATGACCCCGTCGCCGACCGTCCCGTCGCCCCGCGCGCCACGCGTTCGACCGACCGCCACGCTCGCTGCCACCCTCCTGCCGCTGGCGCTGCTCCTGGCCTGCACCGGCTGCCGCACGCCACAGCCATCAGCCGTCGCCACCGCCCCCGACTGGATCGTCCTGGTCAAGAGCGCCCGCGTCCCGCCCTGGTCGCCCTGGATCACCCAGTTCGCCCACCACACGTGGCTCGACGTGAAGCGCGGCAGCGAGGAGCAGTGGTGGCGCGCCGAGGTGCGCGGACGCGACGTCGGCGTCGTCTTCGCGCCGATCGCCGCCGCCTCGGCGCGCAAGGAGCTCTGGCTCGATCGGCGCGCGGTCCGGCTGCTGGCGACCATCGACGGCGAGCCGGCGTACCGCATCGCGCAGCGGCTCGAATCGCTCTGCGCCGAGCTCGACGCGCGCTACGCCGCCGACTACCTGAAGTGGCCCGGCCCCAACAGCAACACCTTCGTCGCCGACCTCGCGCGCGAGCTGCCCGACCTCGCCTTCGTCTTCGACGGCAACGCGGTCGGCAAGGATTGGCCGGGCTGGATCGACGCCGGCCTCACCCCGTCGAAGAGCGGCCTCCATCTCGACACCCCGCTGCTCGGCGCCGCGGTGGCCCTGCGCGAAGGGGTCGAGCTCCACCTGCTCGGCTTCACCGCGGCCGTCCGCCTCTTCCCGCCGAGCCTCGCCCTCCCCTTCCTGCCGGAGCTCCCGTTCGGCCTCTGGAACGAGCGCTGGTGCCGCGTCCCGCCGATCCCGGCGGACGCGCCGCTCGTGGTGAGGCGCCCCGCCGACGACGGAGCCACCGTCGAGCGAACCATCGAGCGAACCATCGAGCTGCCGGCCGACGGCGCGCCGCTCGAAGTCGTGGTGGTCGACGAGGAGAGCGGCAGCTGGGCGCAGCTGCGCCTCTCGATCACGCCGCCGCAGCCGCCGCGCCGCCACGGGACGCTGCGTTGCGAAGCGACGCTCCACTTCGAGGAGTACGACAACGACGACGGCTTCGAGGGCGGCGTCGATCCCGGCCTCGAGGTGCACCACCTGCTGTCGCTCGCGGGGACGCGGATCCTGCTGCGCGGCGTCGAGGGAACGGCCGGCGCTCCACCCTCGGTGCAGCTGCGACTGATCGCGCAGTCGACGCGATGAGCGCAGCGCAGCGCCTCCTCCGTCCGGAGCGCCCGCGTCGACGCGCGACTGCCGGCCTCGCCGCGACGGTACTGCTCGTCGCGCAAGGCTGCGCGGCGCCGCGCCCCTCGCAATTGCCGAGCGACGAGCCCTACCTCGTCGTCGTGAAGAGCGCCCGCCTCACCGAGCGCTTCCCGTGGATCACCCGCTTCGCCCACCACGCGTGGATCGACGTGAAGCGGGGCGACGAAGCGAGTTGGCAGCGCATCGAGGTGCGCGGCCGCGGGCGCGGCGTCGTCGTGCGCGACATCGCGGCGGAGGACGCGCGCAACGATCGCTGGTTCGGCGGGCGGCCGGTCCACCAGCTCGAGGTGATCGACGGCGACGCGGCGCGCCGCATCGCGGAGCAGATCGGGCCGCTCGCCGCCGCGCAGGACGCTCGCTACGAGGAGGACTACCTCCTGTGGCCCGGTCCCAACAGCAACACCTTCATCGCCGAGCTCGCCGACGAGCTGCCCGACCTCGCCTTCGTGCTGGACGGCAACGCGGTCGGCAAGGATTGGCCGGGCTGGATCGACGGCGGCCTCACCACGTCGAAGACGGGCCTCCATCTCGACCTGCCGCTGGTCGGCGCGGCCGTCGGCGCGCGCGACGGCATCGAGCTCCATCTGCTCGGCTTCACGGCCGCACTCCGTTTCTGGCCGCCCTGCGTCGTCGTCCCGTTCCTGCCGCGCCTGCCGCAAGGGCTCTTCGCCGAGTGGGGCCCGGCCGACGCGGACGAGTCGCCGGCCGCACCGTCGTCGAGCTCGCCCGACGCGCCCGGCCCGTCGCGCGGCGGGGAGCGGTGATGGGTGCGTGAAGCGGCGGTGAAGGGACGACCGCGGGACGGCGCCCCGCGCCGCGCTCGCCGCGCCGGGCTACCATCCGCGCCCATGTCGAGCGCCTCTCGATCGCGCCGTCCGCTGGCGCTGCTGCTCTGCAGCGGCGTCGCGATCGCGTCCGCCGCCGCGCTCCCGCTCGCGCCGATCGCCGCGCCGGCCACCGCGCGGCAGGAGACGCCCCGCGAGCCGCCGCTCGAGGAACTCGATGACGGCGAGGGGCGCCGCAGCGATCCCTCGAGCGGCAGCGCCGACCCGTCGCTGCCGCGCCTCGATCGAGCGGTCGAGCGCGGGCTCGCGTGGCTCGTCGCGAACCAGGAGAGCTGCGGCGGCTGGGTCGGCGACGTCGGCCACAAGCAGGAGGACAGCTACGCGATCTACGACACCGCCGAGCGGCAGCGGCGGGAGGGCCACGCCCACGTCGGCGTCAGCGCGCTGGCCGGGTTGGCGCTGCTGGCCGATGGCAAGCCGGTCGACACGGGGCCCTACGCGGCGACCTTCGATCGGCTGATCGGCTACGTGACGCGCTCGCAGGACGAGTTCGGCTACCTCTGCGACGGCACCACGCGGATGTACAGCCACAGCTTCGCGCTGCTCTTCCTGTCGCAGCTCTACGGGATGACGCAGCGCCACCACGCGGCGGTCGAGCGCGCGCTCACCAAGGCGGTCGCCTTCACCGAGAGCGCCCAGAACGAGCACGGCGCGTGGCGCTACCAGCCGTTCACGCTGGAGGCCGACCTCTCGGTCACCGTCTGCCAGGTGCAGGCGCTGCGCGCGGCGCGCGACGCCGGCATCGCGGTGAAGAAGTCGGTCATCGATCGCGTGGTCGACTACGTGCGCGACAGCCGGATCGGCGGCGGCCGCTACGAGGGCGCCTTCTACTACAAGATCCACGGGCGCGGGGCGTCGTCGAAGACCTCGTACGCGATCAACGCGGCGGCCGTCACCACGCTCCACTCGGCCGGCCTCTACGACCCGCGCGAGTACGGCGGCGCGCTCGACTACCTGGCCGCGTCGTACGACGACGTCGCGCGCTACTACGACGACCACTTCTACTTCTGGTACGGCAACTGGTACGCCGCGCAGGCCTTCTTCAGCGAGGGCGGCCCGCGCTGGCGCCGCTACTGGCAGGCGCTCTCCACGCAACTGCTCTCGAACCAGCAGCAGGACGGCCGCTGGCTGAACCGCACCGGACCCGGCGACGCCTTCGCCACCGCCATCGCCTGCCTGCTGCTGCGCCTGCCCGCGCAGTACCTGCCGATCTTCCGGGGGTGAGGGCGGGGCGCGGGGCGGCGCGACGAACGCGCGCCGGGCTCCCGCACCGCCGATCAGCCCCCCGTCTTCGCCGCTGCCTCGATCGCGAACGTGAGCGTCGCGAAATCGCTCTGCCACGCGACACCGTCGGCCGCTGGGCGAAGCAGCGTCGTGTAGAGCAGCGCTTGCCCCGCGCGCTTCGGGTCGAAGCGCGCTCCGCCGTCGTCGTCGGTCGTGACGAACTTCGGTTCAGTGGCGCCCTCGATGACGAGCCCGACCGGTTGGCGCGGACACGGCTTTCCGTTCCAGCGCAGCGTCACATGCAATGGCTGGCCAACTCGCCAGGAGCGCGGGTCGCTGCCTGGAACCAGCTCGAGAGCGGCGCCGATCGGCTCCGCCCAGGAGTCATCGGCCGCGGCTTCGCCCACCGTCACGAACGACTTGGCGTGCTTGACGTAGCTCTCGCGCCAAGTCGTCTTGCCGCGCTGCTTCGCCCACGCGGCTCGCACCTCGGCGGTGGCGGCGATGTCGACGAAGTACTCCTCGACGAGTTCGTCGGTCAGCTCGAGGGCCTTCGGCGCCAGCTCGACCCACACCGTCGCCAACCCATCGCTCGGAAACGTGGCGCGCAACGCAAGCGAGTGCGGCGCTGCGCTGCCTTCGGGCAGGGCGACCACTTTCCCGCCGAGCCGGAACGCCGCCTTCGCCACACGTTTGGGATCGATGGCGCTCTCGAGCGCGGGGTAGGCCATTCCGCTCGAGAGGTCGAGACGCATCTCGACGCCCGACTTGGTGCGGAAGGCCGCCGGTGCGAGCCACGTCTCATGCCCTACCGACCGCACGGACAGCGCCGCCACCAGCACGAACACGAGTCCCATCACCCTTCGCTTGGACCGCATCGCCTGCTCCTTGCACGGCGAAGGCGACCTGAAGTCGGTACGTCGCCGCCTCGCCGCCCGCGCGTTCTACCCCCCGATCTCCCGCTTCGCCGCGGCGAGGTCGTCCTTGCGCCCCATCACGACGAGCTGCTCGCCCTCGAGGAGGAGCGCGTCGGGATCGAAGGCGGCGCGCTGTTCGCCGATCTCGGGATCGCTCTTCACGATGGCCAGCACGACGAGGCCGTGGTTGCGGCGCAGCTTGGTGTCGCCGAGGCGGCGGCCCGCCAGCGCGGCGGTGACCGGGACGCGGGCGATCTCGTAGCCGGCGGGCAGCTCGAGGTAGCGCGCCGAATCGTCCTCCTCCAGCACGAACTTCGCGCGCGATTGCGGGTGGTGGAGCACCTCGAGGCGCAGCGTCGCCAGCACGTCGCGGCGCGTCACGCGGCCGACCACGCGACCGTTCGGGTCGACGACCGGCAGCTCGTCCAGCAGCGGATCGTCGAACGGCTCGAGCACCTCGGCCAGCGACTGGCCGGGCCGGAGCCCGCTCACGCGCCGCGCGACGTCGGAGGCGATGACCGCGCGTCCGGTCGCGCCGGTGTCGCGCCCGAGGTACTCCTTCACGTCGTGCAGCGTCACCACGCCCTGCAGCGTGCGCTGCGCGTCGACCACCCAGAGCAGGTCGACGTGCTCGGCGGCGAAGCGCGCCACCAGTTCCTGCAGCGGCGTCGTCGTGGTGACCAGCGCGACCCGCTCGTCCATCAGCTCGCCGACGCGCAGCTGGTGGAGCGCCAGCTCCTCCGCGCCCGCGTCGACCGGCACGCCGCGCGCGCGCAGGTTCTCCGTGTAGAGCGAGTCGCGCGCCAGCAAGCGCGCCGTCGCGGCGCTGGCCGCGGCGCAGGCGGCGAGCGGCAGCACGAGGCCCGCGTGGTGCGTCATCTCGAGCAGCAGCACCACCGCCGCGATCGGCGCATGCGCGATGCCGGCCACCATCCCCGCCATCCCCACCAGCGCGAGCGTCTGGCGCGGCGCCTCGACGCCCGGCACGCGCGAGAGGAGCGACGCCAGCAGCGCGCCGATCGCCGCGCCGAGGAACATCGCCGGCGTGAAGACGCCGCCTTGTCCGCCCGAGCCGACCGAGCACGCCGTCGCCAGCGGCTTCATCACCAGCAGCACCACCACCGACGTCGCCAGCAGCGCGCCCGGCTCGAACAGCGCGATCTTCCAGCGCAGGATCTCGCTGATCGCGTGGAAGCCGTTGCCCCACACCTCGGGCCAGAGCAGCCCGATCGCGCCGACCAGCAGGCCGCCCGCCGCCGGCTTGATCCACGCGGGCGCGCGCCACGCCCGGAAGCGCGCGGTCGCGAACTGCAGCAGCCGTTGCAGCGCCACCGACGCGCCGCCGCAGGCGACTCCCAGCAACACCGCCGCGACGACCAGCGCGCTGCCTTGCTCGGCGAGACCGGCCGGCACGTCGTAGAGCGGAGCGTCGCCGAGGAAGGCGCACATCACCAGCGTGCCCGCCAGCGACGCCGCCACCACTGGCGCGAAGACCTCGAGCGCGAAGTTGGCGAGCATCGCCTCCATCACGAAGACGGCGCTGGCGAGCGGCGCGTTGTAGGCGGCCGCCATTCCCGACGCAGCGCCCGCGGCCAGCAGGATCGAGAGGCGGCGCGGATCGGCGCGCAGCAGTCCGCCGAGCACGTTCGCGGTCGTCGCGCCGAGCTGGATGATCGGCCCCTCGCGGCCGACCGAGCCGCCCGATGCGATGGTGGCCAGCGCCGCGCCGATGCGCGCGATGGTCGGCCCGATGCGGATCGGGCGGCGGCGGAAGCGGACCACCTCCATCAGGTCGGTGAGGCCGAACGCCGTCTCGCGCCGCGCGGCGAAGTGGATGATCAGGCCCGCCAGCAGCGCGCCGGCTGCGGGCGTCACCAGCCGCCGCCACCACGGGAGTTGGCGCGCCGCCTCGAGCAGCGTGCCGTCGCCTCCCATCACCTGCGCCTGCAGCGCGTCGGTCGCGACGCGGAACGCGACGCCGAGCAAGCCGCCGATCGCTCCCACCAGCAGCGCGCAGGCGATCAGGCGCAGCAGGCCGCCGACTTGCGCCGCACGGGGCGGTTCGGCGCGGTCCGGCGACGGCGTCACTCGCCGACCTCGAAGAACCAGAGGAAGCGGACGCGGTGCGAGTCGCCCTTGCGGCGCCACTCGAAGAGGAGCGGCCGCTCGAAGAGGAGCGGCAGCAGCGAGAAGCGCGACTCGCCGCGCGGCGGACCCGATTCGGCGCGCGCGAGGAAGCCCCAGAGGAGCGCCGCCTCGCTCGATTCGCGGCCGGCGCCGACGAAGAGCGCGTCGCAGGCGAGCCCGCACGACCAGCTCTGGCGGTAGCTCTTCACGTCGAAGAGGTAGGGCACGTAGAGGTGGGTCCGATCGCCGTCGAGCTCCTGCGACGGGTCGTCGAGCAGCGCGCGCACGCCGATGGCGCGCACCCACTCGGAGTCGCCGCGCTCGAAGCCGCGCTCCGCGAGTCCGGCGGCGAGGCCCGGCAGGTGGTTCGCGCCCCATGGCAGCGCGATCCGCCCGACGCCCGGCCGCGCGCGCACCTCGTCGAGCCGATCGAGCAGATGGGCGTTGCGGCGCGTGATGACGCCGTCGAGCAGCGTCTCGTCGTCGCCCTCGGGATCGTCGGCGTGGCGCTCGTTCGTGTCGCAGACGAGGAAATGGCGCATCGCCGCCTCGTCGGCCCACCCCCACGTGCAGAGCGTGCGCGCATCGGCCAGCAGCCAGCGGCCCAAGTGGATCGGCTCGATCAGCGCCATCAGCGCCGGCAGGCCGACCGCGTGGAGCGCCGAGGTGCCGCATGAGTTGCTGGCGGTGTACTCGGCGAGGTCGAGGTCGCCGCGCTCGGCGCGCGGGCCGGCGTCGAGCCCCTCGTCCTGCGGCACGAGGCCGCCGAGCCAGCAGCCGCGCGAGTAGTTGCCGAAGAAGTAGGCGAGCAGCAGCGAGGTGGGCGACAGCGACGGCGGGCCGCCGACCCCCTCGGTCAGCACGACGTCGGCGTCGCGGAGCTTGGCGCTCACCGCTTCGTAGAAGGCGGCGTCGGCGAGATGGATCATCGGCAGCAGCACGACCGACTGGCCGCTCGCCGGATGGCGCCACTCCTCGACGCGCATCCAGTAGTCGCCGGCGATCTCGCCATCGCCCGTGTAGTGGTCGTAGGGCAGCGGCGGCGCGTCGGCGGCCCGCGGCGCCGCGAGATCGGGCAGCGGCGCCGGCAGATCGGCGGGCGCCGCGAGCTCGGGCACCTTGCAGCCGGCAGGGACCCATGCGACCACGAAGCCGCCGATCCACCTGGCTGCCATCCGTCGCGCGTCCATCCCGCCGCGTCGCCTCCCCCGCCTCGCTCGACGGCGCCGATGGTAGCGGGAGGCTCGTCGTTCGATCGACGCTGCGCTGGACGACCCGTCCGGACGACCGAGCCGCTACGCTGCCGCGCCGCTCGCGCCTCGAGTTCACGCGCGCGCTCACGCTGCACCGCTCCGCAACCGCCGACGAGAGACCGCCGATGGACGCCGCCCCGATCTCCCCTGCGCAGCTCTTGACCCAGCTGCGCTGGCGCTACGCCGTGAAGAAGTTCGACGCGACGCGGAAGATCGCGCCGGAGACGTGGCAGGCGCTCGAGGAGGCGCTGGTGCTGACGCCGTCCTCCTACGGCCTGCAGCCGTGGAAGTTCGTGATCGTCGAGGACGCCGCGCTGCGCGAGCAGCTCGTCGCCGTCTCGTGGAACCAGCGGCAGGTCGCCGACGCGTCGCACCTCGTGGTGCTCTGCATCAAGAAGAACCTCTCGGCGGCCGACGTCGATCGCTTCGTGCGCCGCACGGCACAGGTGCGCAGCGTCGCGCCCGAGTCGCTCGCCAAGTTCGGGGCGATGATGGTGCGCGACGTCGTCGACGGACCGCGCAGCCTGGTCGCCAACCAGTGGGCGGCGAACCAGGCCTACATCGCGCTCGGCAACTTCATGACCGCGGCGGCGCTTCTCGGCATCGACACCTGCCCGATGGAGGGGTTCGAGCCGGCGAAGTACGACCAGCTGCTCGGCCTCGCGGCGAAGGGGCTCGCGGCAACGGTCGTCTGCCCGGCGGGCTACCGCGCCGCCGACGACAAGTACGCCGCGCTGCCGAAGGTCCGCTTCCCGCTCGACGAGGTGATCGAGCGGCGGTGAGCCGGGCGAGTCGCCCGGCGCGTCAGTCGTCGAGCGCGTCGATGCGCCGTTCCAGGCGCGCGAGCTCGATGCGGCCGTAGAGGAGGCCGGGCCGATCGGGCTCCTCGTCGACGCGCAGATCGCGCGGCCAGTCGACGTCGACGACCCACGCGACGCCGAGCGGGACGCCCGCGACCTTCACGATCGTCATGCGACCGCGATCGTTGCCGACGGTCGGCCGACTCCCATCGGAGAGCGGTGCGCCGAGGAAGAGCAGCTGCCGTTGCTGTTCGGCGAACGGGATCTCCTCGAGCGGCCAGGAGAAGGAACCGCGAACGATCAGCTGCTCCTCTCCTTCCAACGCCCCCTTCCAACGCTCGTCCACGCGGACCGCGACGCGTTCCCCCCCGAACCTCTGCTCGACCGTCGCCACCACGATGAGATTGGCGGCGGCCACCAGCGTCTCGAGCGTCTCGCGCCGCTTCACGCGCTCCAGCGTGCGCTCCCGCAGCGTGTCGAGCTCCATCCGCTGCGCCGCCGAACGCTCGAGCAGCCGGTCGACGTCGACCTGCGACGGCGTCGATCCGGGCACCTCGACGCGGGGCGCGTCGGGCGTCGGCAACCGGACGCGATCGGGGTCGATCACCGCGAATCGCGCCGCGCCCTCGGAGAGCACCTGCAGCCGGCCGTCGCCACCGTGGAGGATCGTGCGACACCCCTCCTCGTCGGGAGCGCTGAGGAACAGGACGACGGTCTCGCGCGGAACCGCGTCGGTGGCATCGCCGTGACTCGACCACTTGGCGCGATAGCGGACGGCCGCGCCCGGTCGCCCCTTCCACGTCTCGAGCACGGCCGCTTCGGCGATGCGCGGCTCGACGGCCACGAGCCACGGTTCGTCCGGGGTCTCGGCGACGGCGCCCTCGACTCGATCGACCCGCGAGACCTTCGCCAGGACGATGACGTCGGCGCGGCCGACCAGCTGATCGAAGCTCACGCCGTTGTAGTAGTGCTGCACCGCGACCGCAGGCGCGCGCGCAGCGGGCGCCGCGAGCAGCGGCGGCGGCGCGCGCAAGGTCGCGAGCGCGCACGCGACGGGCAATGCAACACGAGACGCGATCTGGACCGAACGGCGCCACCGCATCGATCGCCCTCCACCCCCGGCGTCGCTGCGCGGCGCCGACGGTCCGAGAGCATGGCGCGAAGCGGTCGCCCGCGACAGGAGGTCGTCGCGATCCGTCACGGCGCCGGCGCACCGGCGCGGGCATGGGCTGCCCGGCCGGCGCGCCGACGTCGCAGCGGTCAGAACGCGAACTGGAAGCGCATCTCGACGATGCTCGCCTTGCCGTCGTCGGGCGCGCGGTCGAGGTCGGCGCGGATCAGGTTCAGCATCACGCGCGTGAAGGTGCTCGGGTACCAGTTGAGCGCCAGCGTGCAGTCGGAGAGCTCGCCGCCGGTGACGCCGCCGTCGTCGAGATCGAGCGACGACACGCGCGCCGCCACTTCCCACGCGCCGCAGCCGCCGTCCTGGAAGAGGCTCTTCGCCGGCTTCGGCGTGCCGAGCGTCGCCTCGGCCGCGCGGTAGCGGCGCGGCTCGCCGGTCAGGGTCCAGGCCGCCTGCGCGTACCAGCCGGAGAAGGTCGCGTCGTCGTTGCCGGCGCCGCGCGCCACTTCGCTGCGCACCCACTCGCCCTGCAGCGAGAAGCGGTCGAGCAGCACGGCGAGCTCGGCGCCGAGCAGCGTCACCGAATCGACGTCGGTGAGCTTCGTGGTGTCGAGGAAGTCGAGCGCGAGGTTCGCCTCGGGCTTGCTCTTGTACTGCAGCTCGTCGGCAGGCGGGGCGCGGCGGCTGGCCGCGAGGCCGAGATGGACGAGGTGGTCGAGCTTCTCGGTCGCCCAGGGCAAGTGGGTGATGCGCGCCGTGCCGGCCCACGCGCCGTCCGACTGCATGAAGCTGTTGTCGTTGGTCTCGCGGAAGAGACCGACCGCCCAGGTGGCGCGATCGTTGCCGAACGACTCCGAGAGCTGGAGCCCGGTGTTGCGGAACGGCGCGAGGGCCGCCGGCAAGGCGCGCTCCATGAAGGTCGTCTCGTTGGCGGTCACCAGCGCTTCGAGGCCGAACGGCTCCTTGAAGTGGCCGAGGCGCAAGTTCGGGACGCCGTCGACGTCGACGATGCCGGCGTAGACGTCGGCCACCTTCGCCTTGCTGTCCTTGTCCGAGAAGTCGTACTCCCACTTGAAGTCGAAGTGGCGCTGCACCTTGCCGCCGATGGCGAGGCGCGCGCGCCGCAGTTGGGTCCCATCCTCGAGCGGTCCGCCGATCGTGGAGACGGCATCGTCATCGGCGTCGCCGAAGAAGGCGTCGAGCTGCATGCGCCCGCCGATCTTCAACTCGAACGACTTGTCCGCCGACTCGAGCCGCAGCCCGTCCTTCCACAGCACGTTCAACGCGGTCCCGCTGCCCGACTTCTGCTGCTGCTCGAGCGCCTTGACGCGCTCCTCGAGGGTCGGCGCGGCGTCCTGCGCCGCGGCCGTCGCGGCGAGTGCCAGCAGGGTCGGAAGGGAGAGGACGGGGAAGCGACCGGTCATGGATCAGGCTCCTTCGTGGCGCTCATTCCAGGGAACCGCGGCGAGCGAGAGGTGCGCAGCATGGCAAAGGTCGTTCCTCGCACGTCGATCGGCGACGAGCGGCCAACCCATGCGCCAGATGTCACGGCGCGGTAGCGTGCGCCCCCTTCCCGATGACGGCCATCGCCGAGCCAGCGGAGTTCACCCCGCGCGAGGCGTCGGGGTACCGCGGCCGCGCACGGCGAGCGAGTTGCATCGGGTGCCACCACGGACGCCAGGGCTCGTGCTGCGGCTCCCGCAGGGAGCGCACGCATCCTGACGAACCGCCACGAACGAACGACGAACCGGAGCCGATCGATGCCACGCCCCTCGCTGCTGCTCGCCCTCTCGTTCGCCGCTGCCGGCTGCGCGGCCGAGCGCGCCGCCTCCACGGCGGGGACGCCGGCCGACGGCGCGACGCCGGCCGCGCCGCCGTCGACTCGCGTCGTCGTCGAGCGCGTCACGACGAAGGTCCCCTTCCCGCGCGGCCTCGCGCTGATGGGCGACGAGCTGCTGGTGCTCTGCCGCGGCCGCGTCCGCGAGTACGGCGGCGTGAGCGCGTCGGTCGAGGACCAAGCGGGCACGCTCTACAAGGTGAACCCCGCCGTCGGCGAGCCCTTCGTCGCCGGCAGCGATCCGAGCGACGCGGTGAAGGAGAACGGGACGCTCTTCGCCGCGCCCGACCCGACGGTCTTCCGCCTGTGGGATCGCACCGCCAACCCGCCGTGGAACGATCGCCTCACCGATCGCCCCTACTGCGGCCTGCGCTACGACCCGCGCACGCAGAACGTCTTCCTCTGCGCCTTCTCGGGCATCGACAAGAAGTCGGAGCCGGGCAAGAGCCAGTTCAGCAAGAACCTCAGCGACGCGCTGCTGCGCTACGACACGCGCACCGGCAAGTGGCACGAGGTCGAGCGCCACGACGTCGAGGCGGGCGGCAACTACCCGCACAACGACCCGAACCTCGCCAAGCCGCCGCACGGCTGGCTGAACGGCCCCGACAACTGCCTCGTGGTCGGCCGCTGGCTCTATGCGGTCGCCAAGGACAACAGCCGCCTGGTTCGCTACGACCTCGCGCCGATCGAGGCCGATCCGGCCGCCGGCGCGCCGCCGAGCTTCTTCGTGCTCGACGAGAAGGTGATGGTCGAGGGCGAGGGGCTGGTCGAGTTCCGCGGCCACAGCGCGCTCGCGCAGCGCGACGGCCAGCTCTACATCGCGTTCCGCACGTCGTCGCAGATCGTCCGCATCCCGCTCGACGCGGAGGGGTTGCCGGTGCAGCCGATCGTCGCGCAGCGCGTCGCCCGCTTCCAGCCATACGACGCGGCGACCGGCAAGTCGGCGAACCTGACCGACATGGCGTTCGGCCCGAACGGCGACCTCTTCGTGATCTCGGCGTCGCCGTCGCGCGTCCACCGCTTCCGGCCCGACCCGGCGCAGGTCTACGACGCGACCGACCCGAAGACGCCGGCGTGGCTCGAGCTCGCGCAGCTGACCGGCAACCCGAAGATGAAGAGCGAGAACGTGCTGGTCGATCCGCGCGGGCGCGTCTACGTGACGTCGGGCGACGCCTACGACTTCCAGAACGGCGCCGGCGGCGTGGTCTGGCGCGCGACCGAGCAGCCGGCCGGCAGCTGAGCCGGCCGCGGCGAGCGACGCGGCGAGCGGCGCGGTCGTAAGCTCCGCGCCATGCTCGCCTTCGATCCCAGCGCCGATCGCTACGACCCGAGCGCCCCCGGCGCCGCCTGGAGCGGCGGTCAGTGGAGCGTCGCGCGCTTCGTGCTCGGCGCGTGGCTCGCGCTGCGCCTCGCCGCGCTGCTGCCCGATTGGCGCCACCACTTCGGCAGCGGGCGGCTCTTCGACTTCCACGAGGGGCGCACGCTGCTCGGCCTGCTGCCGAACCTCTTCGCGTGGATCGACTCGCCGGCGATCGCGGCGGCGCTGGTCGGCGTCGGCGTCGGCGCGGCGCTGCTGCTGGCGCTCGGCTGGTGGGCGCGCACGGCGGCGCTGGTCGTGGCCTACCTCGTCCCCTGCCTCGCTGCCCACAATCCGCTGCTGTCGCTGCCGGCGGCGCCGTGGCTCGCGCTGCTGCTGCTCGGCTTCGCGACGGTGCCGAAGGAGCCGTACCTCGGCCTCGCGGCGCGCGGTCGCGTCGATCCCGACGGCGGCTGGCGACTGCCGCAGCAGACCTTCCGCCTCTTCTGGCTGCTGCTGGTGGCCGGCTGCGCGGTGACGCTGGTCGAGCGGCTCGCCGCCGCCCATTGGCGCAACGGCGATGCGCTGGCGCAGCTGAGCGAGATGCCGGGCTCGCTGGTCGCGTGGCTCGCGGAACGGGGAGTCGCGGCACCGAGCGCGCTGCTGCGGCCGATCGCGTGGCTCGCGCTGGCCGCCGATGCGGCGCTGGTGGCGTTGATCTGGCAGGTGAAGTGGCAGCGCTTCACGTGGCTCGCGGCGCTCGCGACGCGGCTGCTGGTGGTGCTGCTCGGTGCCGGTGGCGCGCGCGACGAGGCGCTGCTGCTGATCGGGCTGTTCGCCTTCGATCCCGGCTGGCTGCCGGCGCCGCCGCCGACGCCGCGCGACCACCTCTTCTATGACGGCAGCTGCGGCCTCTGCCACCGCTTCGTCCGCTTCGTGCTGGCCGAGGATCGGCCGACCGGCTTCTGGTTCTCGCCGCTGCAGGGCGCCGCGATCGCCGAGCTCGTCGACGAGCCGACGCGCCGCTCGCTGCCCGACAGCGTGGTGGTGCGGCGCGCCGACGGCACGCTGCTCACCAAGTCGAGTGCGGCGGCGGCGGTGCTGGCGCGCCTCGGCGGCTGGTGGCGAGTGGCGGCGGCGCTGTTGCGCATCGTGCCGCGGCCGTTGCGCGACCTCGGCTACGACGCGATGGCGAAGCTGCGCAAGCGGCTCTTCGCTGCGCCGAGCGCTGCCTGCCCGCTCCTGCCGCCAGCGCTGCGCGCGCGGTTCCTGCCGTGATGCTGATCGCGATCCCGGCGGCGGCGCTGACCGTCGCGACGTTGCTGCTCGGCGCGCTCTGGCTGCTGATCGCGAGCGCGCTCAAGCGGCGGCGACCCGGCGCGTGGTGGCGGTTGCTGCGCTGGCATGCGCTGCTGCTGCTGCTGCACGCGTTCGTCACGCTGCCGGTCGGGCTCGCGGCGATCGCGCCGTGGTTCGTCGACACGCGCGGCGACGAGCGCAGCTACGCCGGCCCGCGCTTCGCCGCCGATGGCACGTGGGAGCTGCAGAGCCGCGAGAGCCTCGCGCAGGAGCGGGCGGCGCGGAGCGCGGGTGCGCCGCTGGCCGAGCGCTCGCCCTACGAGGTCGCGGTGCAGGCGCGCGATGGCGCGACGTTGCGCGGCTTCCACGTGCTGCCGAAGACGGGAGCGCCGCGCTTCCAGGCGCTGCTGGTGCACGGCCTCTTCCGCGGCGCGCTCGAGCTCGAGACCGCCGCGTCGATGCTGCGCGAGCTCGGCGGCGAGGTGCTGCTGCTCGAGCTGCGCCGCCACGGCGGCAGCGAGCGGCGCCGCTTCACCTACGGCCGCGACGAGGTGGACGACGTGCTGGGCGGCGTCGATTGGCTGCGCGGTGATCGGGCGCGCGGTGATCGGGCGAGCAGCGAGCGGTCGGACCGCGGCGATGGGCAACGCGGCGACGACTCCGCGCCGGCGACGGCGAGCGACCCGACCCGCGAGCCGCCGCTGCTCCTCTTCGCGGTCAGCATCGGCACCGCCGCCGCCGCGCGCGCGGCACCGCAGATCGAGCGGCTCGCGGCGCTCGTGCTCGATGCGCCGATGGACGACCTGCGCGCGACCGCCGAGCGGATGCTCGCCGGCGGCGAGGGGCGCGGCGGCGCGATCGCAGAGCCGTTCCGGTGGATCCTGCTCAGCGCGGGCCAACTGCTCGGCACCTTGCCGTTCGACGAGGTGCGCCCGGCCGAGTCGCTGCGCGCGCTCGACCCGCAGGTGCGCGTCCTGCTGATCGGCGCCGGCGACGACACCCGCATGCCCCCCGTCAGCGTCGAGTCGCTCTTCGCAGCCCTGCCCACCGCCGCCGACCGCAAACAGCTCTGGATCTGCCCCGGCGCCAAGCACGGCCACGTCTGGTCCCACGACCCCGCCACCTACCGCGCCCGCCTCGCCGCCCTCACCCTCCACCTCTGAAGGTGGCGGGGAGAAAACGGCGGTCAAATCCGCACAGGTGGCGGGGGAAAACGGCGGTCAAAACCGCACGGTCAGCGGGACCGTCGCAGCATGTGGCTCGACGGTCCCGCCATCGATGCGCGTGGGGTTGGCGGAGGGTGCGGTTCTGACCGCCGTTTTCTCCCCGCCACCTACTCGTTGATCTTGGCGATGGCGGCGCGGGCGGCGGCGGCGAGGGTCGGGTCGGGGTCGGCCATCAGCTCGAGCAGGAAGGGGAGCGTCTCGGGGACCTTCAAGGTGCCGAGCGAGTCGATCGCCGCCTTGCGCAGCTCGACCGTCGCGCCGCTGCGCGCCTGCTTCACGAGCGCCTCCGCGGCGCTGGTCGCGTCGAGGCTCGTCCCCGCCTTCAACCGCTCCCACTTCTGGGCGCTGTCGAAGTAGTACTGGAGCCCGTCGAGCGACGCGCGCGCCTGCTCGCGCACCTTCGCATCGCCATCGCGCAGTAGTTCGACGAGCGGCGGGATCGCGGCGCGATCGAAGATGCGGCCGAGCGACCACGCCAGCGCGGCGCGAACCGGCTGCGATTCGTCGCGAGCGAGCGCTGGCGCCGCCTTGAGCAGCTCCATCGGAAATGCGTCTGCCGCCGCGTACACCGACCGCTCCCGCAGCGTCGACACCTCATGCCGCAGCAGCGCCACCAGCTGGCCGCGGACCGCCGGCTCCTTGGACGCCAGCAGCCTCTGCGGCACGTTCGCCAGCGCATTCGCGTCGAGCGACGATGCGCGTGCCAACACCTTCGGCAGCAACGCTGCCGGCATCGACGGCAGACGGCGCACGAGCGGATCCGCCAATGACACGATGTCGATGGCGGCCACTGCGAACTCCTCCCAACCGGCAGCGCGGTCGCCGACGTAGCGCTGGATCAGGGACTCGATCTGCCTCTCGTCCGCCACCCCAACCACCCGCGGCAACGCCGCGCCGATCGCTCGCTGCATGGCGCTCCGTGTCGCCGCGGGGACATCGTCGCGCGCCAACGTCTCGAGCAGGTACAGCAGGTCGTCCCAGAACTGCCCGACCCCCGTCGCCGCGCACTCGCCGACCATCGCCGCCAGCGCACGGTCCTCGAACCGCGCGGCGAATCGACCGCGACTGCGATCGCCTGCCGTCCGCTCGAGCAGCAGCGGAGCAAGGTTTCCCGACGTGAGCCAATCGGCTCCGGTGAAGTCTTGCGCGAGCCCCACTCGATAGGCCGCCGCCATCAAGCTCGGCAAGTTGGCCGCCCCTCGCCGTGCCAGCTCCACGACCAACCGCGAGCGCGACCGCTCCGCATAATCGATCTCGTTCTGCGGCCCGGTCGCGTGCTTCGCCGCCGGCAATACGAGCAGCTGCTCCAACACCTCGATCGATCTCCCCTGATCGGGCTGGTGCAGGATGTACTCGACCGCGCTGCGGTAGAGCGTCGGGTCAGCCGCCACCTGTTCCACCACCGCCCGATCCGCCTCCGGCCAGCCGACGTCGATCAACGTCCCGCACGAATTGAGCGCGCTCTCGCGCGCTGCGTCGACCAGCTTTTCGCTCGCCCCCGCTTGGCCACCCGCCTCCCGCGACGCGCGCACGCCGACGACGAGCGCCTCGACGCAACGACGTCGCAACTCGGGCTGCAGCTCGCGGTGGCGCTTCGCCAACTCCAGGACGACGCTCGCTGCACCGCGATCTCCGCTCGCGACGAACTCGCAGAGCGCCGGCAGGTCCTCGGCGCGCGCATGCCACGCCGCCCAGGTCTCGATTGCACCCCATCCGACGACCTGCCCGAGCTCGAACAGCACCGGGTGGTCGGCGGGCCACGGGTCGGGTCGGTCGCGCAATTGCACGCACGCGCCCACAAGGAAGGCGAGCGCGCCACGCGCCATCGGCCCGTGCTTCTGCGCCGGCGGCAGCGCGCCATCGACCGCCGACGCCGCGCGCGCCACTTCGAGCAGCCGCGCTGCGCTCGGCGCTTCGGCGAACCAGTCGCTCTCGGCCCGCGCCGCCGCTTCGAGCCACTTCGGCGACAGCGTCGGCTCGCGCAGCTCGCGCCGCGTGAGCGCCTCGAGGTAGAGCTCGCGCCCCGAGGGCGTCAGCAACAGCGCCGGCTCGTCGAGTACGTTCGCCACCGCCTTGCGCACGACGAGCGACTCGTCGGTCATCGCCGCGCGCAGCACCGCCAGGAACTCTGGCGAGAGGCCGCGCGTGGCCGTCGCCGGCTCCTGCTCAGCCAGCTTCCACGCCCGCTCGATCGCGCGCACGCGCACCCACTCTTCGCGATGGCTTGCGCACGCGAGGAGTTCCGGCTCGTTCATCACCGTGATGAGTCCGCGCAGCGCGTCGAAGCGCAGTCGCGGATCGGGATCCTCGGTCAGCCGCAGCAACGCGCTGCGCATCGGCTCTTGGGAGACACCTGCGACCAGGAACACTGCGCCGCTGCGATCCTGATTGATGCCATTGATCACCGCCCGCCGCAGCACCACATCGTTGCTGGCCACCAACCGCGCGACCGCCTCGGCCGCCGCCGTCCCGCCGATCTCCACCAGCAGCCGAACGCTCGCCTCGACGACCACCGACCGCTCGAGGTTGGCGTCGATCAGCCGCGCGAGCGGCGTCACCGACGCCTCGCCGAGCAGCACGAGATCGCTGCAAGGCGGATCTTGGAAGCGCAGCGAGACGTACGGCATCGTGCTGGCCTGCCGCTGCAGCTCCACGATCGCCGCGTCGACACGCCGCTGCGTCCGCTCGTCGGGAAGCCCGCCCGCGAGCAGCCGCTTCGCCTCCTCGCCCGTCGCGCCGCCCTCCGTGACGGCCGCTTCGAGCGCCGCCTTCGCCTCCGCGACGTGGCCGAGCTGCTGCCGGCAACGCGCGATGGCGAGCCACGCCTTGCCGCGCAGCTCCGGCGTCGCCGCGCCGTCCTTCGCCACGGTCAGGTAGACATCGATCGCCCCCATCGGGAAGCGCTCGCTCGTCTCGATGAAGCGGGCGCGATCGAGTCGCTCCTGCGGCGTGCCACGCTGCAGCTTCTCCTGCGGTGCGCTCCCTTGCTTCGCGGCGCCCTCCTGCGCGACCGCGTCGCCGGCCGTCCCCGCCGTCGCGAGCGCACCGCACAGCACCACTGCCGCTTCGAGTCTCCGCTTCATCGTCTCTCTCCTGGAGTTGCGGCCGCTCGAGGCGCCTTCGCCTCGTCGCGACCACTCCATCCGACTCGATCGCGCCACTTCGATTGCCCGCCAGCCGTCGAGTCGCTGTCAACTTCTCGTCAACCCGCGCCGCACATCGCCGCGCGCACCACCGCCCCGTCACTCCACCGCCAGCCGGTAGCCGACACCGTGCACCGTCAGCAGGAAGCGCGGCGCGGCCGGGTCGTCTTCGAGCTTCTGGCGGACGTTCAGCATGTGCGTGTCGATCGTGCGCGAGCCGACGTGCTCGCCGCCGCCCCACACCTCGCGCAGGAACTGCTGGCGCGTGACGACGCTGCCGCGCCGCCGCCACAGCAGCGCCAGCAGTGCTGCCTCCTTCTTCGAGAGCGGATGGGCAACGCCGCCGCGGCGCAGCTCGAACGCGGCGAGATCGACCTCCGCGGCGCCGATCGTGAAGCGCGACGGCAGCGCGCCGCCGTGCTCGCGCGCGCCGTCACTGCCGCCGCCGCCGCTCGCCGCGTCGCCGTCGCTGCCGCGCCGCTCCTCGCGCCGCACCAGGGCGCGCACACGCGCGACCAGTTCCCGCAGGCTGAACGGCTTGGTCACGTAGTCGTCGGCGCCGAGCTCGAGGCCGAGCACCTTGTCGGTCTCGCTGCCGCGCGCGGTGAGCAGCAGCACCGGCACCGTTGCGCCGCTGCCGCCGCCGTTGCCGCCCCCACCACTGCCGCGCAGCTCGCGCAACAGGTCGAGGCCGCTGCGGCCCGGCAGCATCAGGTCGAGCACCACCACGTCGAACGGCGGCGCCGCCATCGACGCCTCGCCGCCGCACAGCAGCGCGCGCCCCTTGTCGCCGTCGCGCGCCACGGTGACCGCGAACCCCTCCTGCGCGAACGCGTCGTGCAGCCCGATCGACAGCGCGCGATCGTCCTCCACCAGCAGGAGCCGCCGCATCATCCACCTCCTCCATCGCGCCCCTCGCGCTCGCCACCGCCGCCGCCGCTCGCTGCGCCGTTCGGCAGCGTCAGCTCGAAGCAGGCACCCGCGCCGCCGTCGCTCGGCGCGACGCACTCGAGCTCGCCACCGTGGCGCCGCGCCAGCGTCCGCGCGAGGTGGAGCCCGAGCCCGAGGCCCGGCGTCGCGCCGTCGGCCTGCGCCGCGCCGCGCACGAACGGCTCGAAGAGGGACGCTCGATCGGCCGCCGCGATTCCCGGCCCGTGGTCGCGCACGCGCACGGTCGCGCCGCCGCCGGGCCGCGCCGCCAGCGCCACCTCGACCCGCCCGCCGCCGGCCGCGTACTTGCGCGCGTTGTCGAGCAGGTTGATCACGATCTGGCTGAAGGCGCCGCGATCGAGCGGCACGCGCAGCGGCAGCCGCTCGGCCGCGGATGCAGCGGGCTCTTCGCTCGGCAGCGAGAGCGCGACCGCCAGCCCGTCGCGCTCGAGCAGCGGCGCGACGCGCTTCACGACGTCGCGCAGCAGCGGCGCCAGCGGTTGCAGCTCGATCGCCAGCGCCCGCTCCTCGCGCTCGAGCGCGCCGACGTCGAGCACGTTCTCGATCAGCGCGGAGAGGCGCTCCGACTCGCCCGCCAGCAGCCGGTGGTACTCGTGCTGCTTCGCCGCGTCGGCGCGCCGCTCGACCAGCAGCTCCGACAGCAGCCGGATCGAGGCGAGCGGCGTCTTCAGCTCGTGGGTGACCGAGGTGAGGAAGCGGGAGCGCGCGGCCGTCGCCGCCGCGTCGCGCCGCACCGCGCGCACCACCAGCAGCAGCGTGGCGGCGAGCGCGGCGCCGAACGCGGCGAGCAGCGTCGCGAGGACGCCGGTCGACGCGAGCAGGCCGGGCGGCGGCAGTGGCAGCGCGACGACGCCGAGGCCGGGCGCGAGCGGCAGCGCGGCCGCCGGCAGCGGCTCGGCGGCGACGAGGCGGACCGGACCGCCCGGCGCGAGCTCCGGATCGTCGAGGCGCCAACCTCCGCTGTCGCCATCGCCGCTGCCACCAGCGCCGTGGCCGTCGCCGTCGCGGCGCGCCGAAGGGAAGAGCTCGGCCAGCGTGAGCAGCGCGCCGTGGCCGACGCCGCTCGCGTCGTTCGCCTCGAGCGCGTCGCGCTCCCCGAGTTCGGGCTGGTAGAGAAGCCAACCATCGCCGAGCGGTTCGAGCAGCGGCGTGCGGCGCTGCGCGAGGCGCGGCAGGTGGGGAGCGAGCAGCGCCGCCACCGATTCACGTCGCGCCACGCGCGCGGCGGCGTCGCGCCATTTCGCGTGGAGCGTGCCAGCGACGGGCGAGGGCGCTGGTGGCGATGGCTGCGCCGGCGACGGCTCCGCTGGTGGCGACCGCTCCGCCAGTCGCGCGAGCAGCGCGCCGCGCGCGGCCGGCTCGAGGGAGGCGAGCGCCGCCTCGGGCTCCGCCAGCAGCGGCGCGCTCGGCGCGTGGAGTGCCGCGAGCAGCAGCGCGCCGGCGAAGTCGCTGGCGTAGGGCGCGGCGGGCGGTGCATCGAGTGGGGCGAAGGGCGGCGCGGCGCTCGCAGCGGCGAGCGGCGGCAGCAGCTCGAGCAGCGCGGCGAGGTGCAGATCGCGACGGTCGGCGTCGCCGGCGCGCTCGGCCTGCCACGCCGCGGCGTTGCGCACCGCGATCTGCTGGCGAACCGCGAGCCGCTGCGCCATCGCCTGCGCGCGGTCGAGCAGCGGCTCGGGCTCGGCAGCGCGGGCCGCTTCGTCGAGCAGCTCGAGCAGCGGCGGTGCGAGATCGAGATCGGGATCGAGCGGCGAGAGGGGCCAGGGGCGCACCGCTGGCGGAGCGACGAGCGCGCCGTCGCGCAGCTCGAAGCGGGCGGGATCGAGCGGGTCGGCGGGGAGCGCGGCGGGATCGGCGAAGCGCGAGGGCAGGGCGCGCGCAGCGGCGAAGAGGGCGCGCTCGGCGGCGCCGCGGGCGAGCGCTTCGCCGTCGCGCGCCGCTCGCCAGAGGCCGAAGCCGCCGGCGCAGAGCAGTCCGGCAGTCGAGACGAGCAGCGCGACGACGAGGCGCGCGAGGCGGCGGTTCGCGCGAGCGGACGCGGAGGTGGCAGGCCGAGCGGTCACGCGCGGCACCGTAGCGAGCGGGCGCGGCGCGTGGTCAAGGAGCGGTCAAGTGCGGTTTTGACCGCCGTTTTCTCCCCGCCACCTGTGCGGATTTGACCGCCGTTTTCTCCCCGCCACCAAGCAGAGCGCCCCGCCGTCCCATGGGGGGCGGCGGGGCGCGAAGGATTCGTTCGGGTCTCTCGAGCGTCGGTCAGGACCGGGTGACGTCGAGCTTCAGCGTCCGCGTCGCGGTGGTGCCGTTGCGGCCGAGCGCCTTCACCGTGATCTCGAGCTTGCCGGCGCCGGTGGCGTGGAAGCGCCAGCGGCCCTGCTCGTCCTGCTCGACGTAGCCCTGGCCCTGCTGCCAGCCGCCGACCACGAAGTCGACGGCGCACGGCGCGCCGCCGGCCTCGCGAACGTCGACGTCGAGCGCGACCGACTCGCCCGCGACGACGCTCTGCTGCTCCGCCGCGAAGCGCTCGATCGACGGCTTCTGGAGCGACGCCCCTTCGGGCAGCGCCGGCTGCGCCAGCGCGCGCGCCGCGATCGCCTCGACGATCGGCCGCACGTCGACCGCGCCGACCGCGTCGGGCTCGAGGTCCTTCACGCGGAACTCGAGGTTGCCGACCACGAAGGCGAGCCAGGCGATCTTGCTGCCGTCGCGGCCGCCGTAGCCGATGTAGCCGAGGTCGCCCGCCCGGATGGAGCGCGACGCGGCCGTCGGCAGCGTCTTGGTCGACTGCACGTAGGCGATGTGGGTCAGCAGCGCCTCATGAGCCGGCGCCACCTCGTCGAACACCGCGAGCTCCACCAGCACGCGCGGCACGCCGGCGCCGTCGGCGAAGGTGCGCTTCGCCCCGCCCGCATCGTGCTCGACCGCGCGACCGGTGAGGCCGGCGAACTCGAGGTCGCCGAGCGCGAAGCCGTCGCGCCGCGCGCCCTTGATCCAGCTCGGCATGGCGTACTTCGCGCGCGCCGTCTCGATCAGCGGATCGATCTCGCGCGGGGCGCCCTGCCCGAAGAGGTTCTCACCCGAGAGGCCGGCAGCCAGCGCCGCCAGCAGCGCTCCGGCCGAGAGGCGGCGGAGCGAACGGAAGATCCAGTCGTGGTTCATCGCGTTCTCCTGTGGCATCCGCTCAGTCGACCTTGGGGAGCTTCTGGGTGAACCACGTCACGTTGCCCTTGGCGAGCAGCGCCTCGTAGTTGTTCCAGTCGCGATCGTGGTTGAAGCCCGGCGTGCCCGGCAGCGCGTCGGGGTTGCCGTCCTCGTCGACACAGAGGCAGGCGTCCGAGATCTCGACGCCGTCGTCGCGCGTGATCACGTGGTGGTAGCTGAAGCCGTGGCTCCCCCACCAGAGATCGAGCGTGTAGTCGTCGGTGCCGATGCCCCAGATCGCGCGCAGGTTCATCGAGCCGAGCTGGTCGAGCTTCACGTTCGGCACGCCGAGCATCGAGAGCATCACCGAGGTGGTGGTGGCGCAATCGGTGCAGTTGACGTACTGGCCGAGATCGTGCGAGTTGAGCAGCTTCGAGAGGTGGACGGTGCCGGTGCCGCCGTAGTGGGTCGCGCCGCCGTCGCCGCCCTCGCTCGGGCAGTCGTAGGCGACGTCCTCGATGGCGGTGAGCAGGGTGCCCTGCTGGCCGAAGTAGCCCTTGATCAGCGCCTCGACCACCTTCTCCTGCGACGAGAGGGTGAGGCCGAACTCGGTCTTGTACTGGTCGAGGTAGTCGAGCACCTCGACCCACGGGCCGCTGTACTGCGTGCCGGTCGCGCCGCTCGCCCAGTAGGGGCGATCGAGGATGGTGTAGATGCGGTGCTCGGTCTCGAAGCGGCCCGGCATGCGGATCCACGCGGTGGAGCCGGTCGGACGGTACTCGTAGCTCCACGCGATCTTGCGGTCGTTGCGCGTCGCGTTGCTGGAGACGGCGCCGCCGACCAGCGTCGCGGTGCCGTTCGGCGCGAGCGTCGTCGCGGTGGTCGTCCACGCGCCCTGGCCGTCCTGGCCGACGACGCGCAGGTCGTAGCCGGCGATCGGGAAGCGGCACGACCCGACCGAGCCGTCGTTGCGGATGCAGTTCGAGCCGAACTTGAGCGTGAACTGCGGGACGGCGCCGGCGCGATAGCACAGCGGATAGTTGTGCCAGTCGTTCTCGTAGACCGGCGCACCCGAGAGGTTCAGTTCGAGCGCCGGCTCGTCGGTGGTGGTGTGGATCGCGGGCGCCGGGCGCGGCGTGCCGTCGTTGCGATCGAGGTTCGAGAGGTCGCCGGTGTCGGCGCGCGACAGCCACTCGCCCGTCGAGGGCGTGGCATAGAACGCGTAGTTGCCGTTCTTCATGAAGTAGACGGTCTGCCACTCGTCGTTGGGCAGCGTCGCTTCGGCGGTGATCGTGGTGAACCCGATGCGCACCACGTCGAGGTCGTAGTCGAGCACGCGCTTCGCGCCGGTGTAGTCGGTCGCCTCGACGCGCAGCGTGTAGGCGGCGGGATCGGCCGGCAAGCCGGCGCTGTTCAGACCGTCCCAGAAGTGGCGGTGGAGCTGCGTCGCGCTGCCGCGCCGCTTGCCGCTGAAGACGGTGGCGATCGTCGCGCCACCGGCATCCACCACCGTGACCTGCACGGTGTAGGGATTCGGGCTCGGCGCGAGCGAGTACTGCACCTGCGCGCCGCCCCCCTCGAGCTTCGGATCGCACATCCGGGTCGTCTCGGCGGCAGTCAGGAACTGCACGCCGCCGCTGCCCGGGCCACCGCCGGTCGGCGGCGGCGGCGGAACGACCTGTGCCAGCGCGATCGCGCCGGCGGCGGAGAACGACAGCGCGCCGGTCACGGCGGCCACCATTCCCAAGCCCTGCACCCACAAGCGCTGTCGACGCATCATTCGCGAGCTCCGTTCGAAACGAGGTTTGCAGTTCGAGGGCGTTTCGCGCGGCCGGGGAGCGTATCACTGCGTCTTGAGCGGCGCGACCCGTGACCCGCCTTCGATGGGTGCAATATTCCGCACCCCTGCCGTGGAGCCCGCCTTGCCGAACTCGCCCCGCCTCGTTCGCGCTCCGTTCGCCGCTCCGCTCCTCCTGCTGGCCGCGCTGCTGCTCTTCGCGGCGCCCGGTACCCACGCCGCGCCGCGGCCGGCGGGCGACGCGACCAGCGAGCAGCTCGCCACCTTCGCCAAGGCGTTCCAGCAGAGCGCCAAGTCCCCGAAGGACGCTGCGGCGCGCGGCGAGGCGATCGCGCTGCTCGGCGACGGCGACGGGCCGCTCTTGGCGAAGGCGCTGGTCGACGGCTACGCCGACGTCTCCGAGGAGCTGCTCGCCCTCCAAGCGCGCAAGGAGGAGGTCGACGCGCGGATCGAGACGATGGTGAAGGGGCAGGAGTTCGGGAAGCGGACGCTCGACACCGGCGTGAAGGCGACCTACGACGCGCTCTGCCGCGAGACCAGCGCGCTCGGCGAGTCGATCGAGGCGCTGCACGGGCTGCAGAAGCGACTGCTCGAGCGGGCCGAGCGGCTCGATGGCGATCCGGCCATCGGCTGGCTCGTCGCCAACGTGATCGGCGCGAAGAAGCTGCCGCTGTCGCTCAAGCTCTTCGTGGCGCGCGCGGCGGGCGGCCGCGGCGAGCCGTTCGCGGTGCCGCTGATGAAGGCGCTCGCGCGCTCGACCGCAGCCGAGGAGCTCGCCGTCGTGCTGGAGGGGCTCGCGAGCTGCGGGCGGGCGGCGCAGGAGTGCGCGCCGACGGTCCTGAAGGCGCTGCAGCACGACGACGCGGCGGTGCGCGAACAGGCGGCGTGGGCGCTCGCCCACTTCGCGGCGCCCGAGGCGATCGAGCCGCTGATCGCGCGCCTCGAGCTGGAGAGCGGGCGGACGCAGCGGCGCATGGGCGTCGCGCTCGAGATCCTCACGAGCGTGCAGCTCGGCGACTCGCCGCGCGCGTGGCGCGACTGGCTGGCGAAGGAGGGGGCCGACTACGTCGCCGGCAAGCAGCCGCTGTCGAAGGGGCGCTCGAAGCTGGCCGACGCACTCACCGCGCCGGCCGATCCGAAGAAGGGCGTCTACTACTACGGCATCCCGCAGGAGGGGAAGTCGATCGTCTACGTGATCGATTGCTCCGGCTCGATGATGGCGTCCATCAAGAACCCGCCGACCGATGGCGGCCCGCCGGTCGACGCCGGCCCCGACAGCCGCATGGAGGCGACCAAGGAGGCGCTGATCGAGGTGCTCGGGAAGCTGACCAAGGACGACAAGTTCGCGATCGTCTGCTTCAACGACGTGGTCGTCCCCTACGCGAAGGCGATGACGCCGGCGACGCCCGCCGAGATCAAGAAGGCGCAGGCGTGGGTGCGCGCGCTCGCGCCGCTGCAGACCACGAACATCCACGACGCGCTCGAGCAGGCGTTCGCGCTGGCCGGCCGCGGCGCGCAGGACAAGTACTACAAGAGCGTGGTCGACACGATCTTCCTGCTGACCGACGGCTCGCCGACCAAGCCCGACAGCACGCCCGACTCGACCGAGCGGATCCTCGACGCGGTGCGCCGCTGGAATCCGACGAAGCACGTCGTGCTCCACACGATCGGCATCGGCAAGGGGCTGAACGTCAACTTCCTGCAGCAGATCGCCAAGGAGAACGGCGGGCGGTTCGTGCAGCAGTGAAGCGGCGGCGCGGCGAGTCGCGCGCTCACGACGCCAGCAGCGCCCGCGGGCGAATGGGCGGCGGCGCGGCGATTGCAGCACTCGCGAGCGGGTCGAGCGGCGAGCGCGGTGCATGGCGCCCTCGGCTCGGCATGATCTCGCCCCTTCGCCCTGGAGAACTGCGATGAGTTCCGATTCGCGCCCCGCCGCCTCATCTGCGCCCCCCACCACGCCGTCGGCCACTTCGCCCGACGCCATCCGCGACGCGGTGCGCGAGGGGTACGCCAAGATCGCGCGCGGCGGCAGCCAGCTGCCGGTCTTCCAGGGAACGCTGCCCACGGCGAGCGGACCGAGCGGCGCGCCGACGAGCGCCGCCGCCACCGCCGCATCCGCGTCGAGCTGCTGCGCGCCGGGCGAGGCGTGCGCCGCTCCCGCTGCCGACGCGGCGAGCTGCTGCGGCCCGTCGAGCGGCGGCCAAGGCGGCTGCTGCTCGGTTCCGGCCGATCCGGGCGCGCTGGCGGAAGCGCTCGGTTACTCGAAGGAGGAGCTCGCGGCGCTGCCGGAGGGGACGAACCTCGGCCTCTCGTGCGGCAACCCGCAGGCGATCGCCGGGCTGCGCGAGGGCGACGTCGTGGTCGACCTCGGCGCCGGCGCCGGCTTCGATCTCTACCTCGTCAGCAAGAAGGTCGGCCCGCGCGGCCGCGCGATCGGCGTCGACATGACGCCCGAGATGGTGAAGCGCGCGCGCGGCAACCTCGCGGCGTGGCAGAAGAAGACCGGGCTCTCGAACGTCGAGTTCCGCCTCGGCGAGATCGAGCACCTGCCGGTGGCCGACGGCTCCGTTGACGTCGTCATCAGCAACTGCGTGCTGAACCTCTCGCCCGACAAGCCGCAGGTGTGGCGCGAGATCGCGCGCGTGCTGAAGCCGGGCGGGCGCGTCGTCGTCTCCGACCTCGCGCTCGAGGCGCGGCTGCCGCCGGCCGTGCTCGCGATGGTCGATGCGCTGGTCGGCTGCGTCTCGGGCGCGGCGCTGGTCGCGGAGTCGGAGGCGTGGGCGAAGGCGGCCGGGCTGGTCGACGTGCAGCTCACCCGCAAGGGCGACTACCTCGCGACGCTCGAGTCGATGGGCGATCCGCTCTACGCCGAGATCACGAAGCAGCTGCCGCCCGGCCGCACCGCCAAGGACTACGTGACGAGCCTGCTGGTCGCAGCGCGGAAGCCGACGGTGGCGAGGTGAGCGAGGGCGCGAACGCGAAGGGAAGCGGCGCCGAGGGAGGCACCGCAGCGAGTGCCGGCGCCGCGAGCGGCGAAGCGGGCGGCGTTTCGGCCGGCCCGACCACGCCGCGGGACGGCGCGGCGAGCGGCGCGCGCCGCTCGGCCCGCTTCTGGATCGCGGTGCAGGTGGCGCCGCTGCTGCTCAGCGTCGGAGCGTGGCTCGCGCTGCAAGGGGTGCTGCGGCGCGATTGCGTCGTGAAACAGGCGGGCTACGGGTTCGTCGGCTGCATCGTCGTGCCGGAGCACGAGCCGTGGCTCGACTGGCGCCACGGGACGCGCCGCGAGCTGCTGCACGCCGCGGTGGCGCAACGCGGCTGGCTCTGGCCGCTGGCGCTCGCGCCGGAGGTGCGGGGCGGCGCGGCGCAACTGCTGATCGAGTCGGCGCGCGGCGACGATGCGACCGCCGTGGCCGAGGCGGTGGAGCACGAGCAGCTCGACCCCGCGTTCGGCGCGCTCCACTTCGCGCTCGCCTGGAGCGAGAGCCGGCGCGGGATGCCGGGGTTCCTGGCGGAGTGGCTCGATGGCGCGCCCCACCAGCAGCTCTTCGCGACGATCGCGCTGTCGATGCTGACCGGCACGCGTGCAGAGCGGCTCGATCGAGTGAACTACTCGCCGCTGCCCGCGCCCGACGGCGCCACGCGCGCCGAGGAGATCGAGCGCGCCGCGCAGGCGCTCTTCCTGCAGCCGCTCGCCGACGCGGCCGCCGCTTGGCGCGAGGAGGTCGCGGCGGCGACCCAGCGCTCGCGCGCCGAGATCGTCGCGCTGCTCGCGATCTGCCCGCGCCGCTGGTCGCTCTTCTGACGGCGTTTTGTTCCGGGAGAACGCCGCCGCCAGGAACCGCACACCACGCCCCACCGACGCCGCACCGATCGTGGAGCGGCGCGGGGTGCGGAATCCGTCGGCGGAACGCTCCCGGATCGGGATGCCGGCCGGTCAGCGCAGCGCGCGCAGCGCCGCGTCGAGGCGCGGGAACATCGCGTCGATGTCGGCGAGCGACACGGCGCCGATGCTCATGCGGAACCACCCGTCGTCCTGCTTCGAGCCGAACGCCTGGAACGGGACGATCGCGCAACCGGCCGCGTTCAGCAGGTAGCGGCGGATCTCCTCGTTGGTGCGCAGCGTGGTGCCGTCGGGCGCCTGCTTGCCCATCAGCGCGAAGCGCGCGGTGAGGTAGATCGCGCCCGCCGGCGCCAGCGCATCGACCGGCAGCCCCGCCGCCTTCAGCGCCGCCATCCCGCCGTGCAGCGTTTCGAGCCGCTGCTGCTCCGCCTGCTTGCTCACCGCGTGGAACTCGCGGATCACGTCGGGGCGATCGAGCAGCTGCGCCGACGCGATCTGCTCCGCGCGCGGCGCCCACGCTCCGACGTGGCCGAGCATGTTGCTCATCGAGCGGATGACGTCGGTCGGCCCGACGCACCAACCGACGCGCAGCCCCGTGGCGGAGAAGGGCTTGCTCAAGCCGTCGACGAAGAGGGTGTAGGGACGCATCTCGGGTCGCAGCCCGACCGGCGTCACGTGCTTCACGCCGCCGAACGTCAGCATCCAATAGACCTGGTCGTACATCACGTAGAGCGGCCGCTCGCCCGGCCCGCGCCGCCCGTTCTCCTCGAGCACCATGTCGCAGATCTCGCCGAGCACCTCCGCGCTGAACGCGGTGCCGGTCGGATTGAGCGGCGAGTTGAGCGAGAGGAGCCGCGCGCCGCGGATCGCCTCCTGCAGCAGCGCGCGCGTCGGCAGGAACGACTGCTCCGCCGAGCAGACCACCGGCCGCTCGAGCGCGCCGAGCTGGTGGCAGTAGTGGTTGTTGTTCCAGCTCGGGACCGGATAGACGACCGCGTCGCCCGGATCGACCAGCGAGCGGTAGGTTCCGTAGATGGCCGGCCGCGCGCCGCCGGTCACGAGGATCCCCTCGATCGGGTAGTCGAGGCCGAGTTCCGACGCGTAGAAGCGCTGCAGCGACTGGCGCAGCGGCAGCACGCCGTCGGACGGCGGGTAGTTGGTCTCGCCGTTCGCGATCGCGGCCGTGATCGCGTCGCGCAGGAACTCGGGGATCGGGAACTGCTTGCTGTCGAAGTCGCCGACCGTGAGGTTGCAGATCGTCGCGCCAGCCGCCATCTGCGCGCGGATCTCGGCGGCGATCTTCAGGATCTCCGAGCCGGTGAGCCCCGACGCCATCTGCGACAGGCGGCCGCCGTCGCTGCGCGGCGCGACCGCGAGCGGGGCAGTGGCCGGCGCGGCGATCGGCGTCGGCTGGCTCGACTTCGTCGCCCGCTTCTTCACGACCGGCTTCGCCACCGCCATCGCCGTCGCCTTCTTCGCGACCGGCTTCGCGCTCTTCGTCACCGCCTTCGTCACCGCCGTCTTCACTGCCTTCTTCGCAGCTGCCTTCGCCCCTGCGCCCCGCTTCGCCGCACCCGCCGCTGCGCTCTTCTTCGCAGCAGCAGCGCCGCCCCGCTTCAAGGCCGCCGGCAGCTTCAAGCGAGCGATCGACAGGCGACGGATCTTGGCCACGAGCAGCTCCTGCAGGCGCACGTCGACGACGCGCGACGGGGTCGAAAGGGGCGGGCAGATTAGCGACCGCTCGTAGACCGTTCCCTCCGGGCGCGCGCCTCGTCATCATCCGCCGCTCGCGCCACGGCTCGCCCCGCCGCTCGTCCCCGAGGCCACCGCCCGACGGAGCTGGTCCGAATGAGCTCGCTCGCCCCCATCGCCGCCCTGCTGCTCGCCCGCGCGCCGCAGGAGCCGCCGGCCGACGAGCCGCGCCCGATCGTGCCGGTCGCCCCGGTCGTCGTCACGCCGACGCGCGGCGCGGAGTCGTCGCTCGAGGTGCCGGCCAGCGTCACCGTCCGCGATCTCGAGCGGATCCGCCGCATGGTCCCGCAGAGCACCCCCGACGCCCTGCGCGAAGTGCCGGGCCTCAACGTGCAGAAGAGCAACCAGGGCGGCGGCTCGCCGATCCTGCGCGGCCGCTCGGGCAAGGACGTGCTGCTGCTGATCGACGGCCAGCGCTTCAGCAACACGACGTTCCGGCGCAACCACCAGTACCTCAACACGCTCGACCTCTTCGCGCTCGACGGGATCGAGGTGGTGCACGGGCCGGCGTCGGTGCTCTACGGGTCGGATGCGATGGGCGGCGCGGTCAACCTGCTCGGCGCGCGGCGCCCCATCGAAGGGGTGGACGACTGGGGCGGGCGCGTCTACCTGCAGCACGACACGGTCAACGCCGGCCTGATCGGCCACGTCGACGCCAACGCCGAGTGGGACGGCTGGGGCCTCCTCGCCGGTTTCACCTCGCGCCATCTCGCTGACGTGTCAGCAGGCCGCGTCGGCGGCGACCCGATCGGCGCCGTCGATCGCGGCGGCGAGCAGGAGCCGACCGGCTACCGCGAGCGCGACCTGAACCTGAGCCTCACGCGCCAGCTCGGCGATCACGACACGCTCGACTACCTGCTGCTCTACAGCCGCCAATGGAACGTGCCGGCCAGCGAGCGGCTGATCGCCAACGACGAGAACCCGAACCCCTCCGACCTGCAGCGCGACTTCGATCCGCAGCGGCTGCGCTGGCACCAACTGCGCTGGCGCCACGAGGACGAGGGGGCGCTGCTGGAATCGGCGCAGGCGATCGCGAGCCTGAACGCGCCGGTCGAAGGGCGCCGCCGCGTGCGCGCTTCGTCGCCGAGCGTCACCACCGTCGAGCGGGACGAGGTGATGGCGCCCGGCCTCTCGCTGCAGGCGGGGCTGCGCGTCGATCCGGCCCATCTGCTGACCGTCGGCGCCGAGGGCTACTTCGAGCGGATCAACCCCGACAGCTACACCATCGACTCCGCGGCGAACACGGTCACGCCGGGTGCGAGCGGCCGCTATCCCGACGGCGCGCGTTACGACACGCTCGGCGTCTACGCGCAGGACGAGTGGCGCTTCGGCGACGGCTGGGAGTGGGTGAACGGCGTGCGCGCCTCGCGGGTCGCGGTCGACCTCGACTTCGAGGGGCTCACCGTCGGCACGGCCGGCCCGTTCGGGAAGTTCGACGAGGAGTTCGACGACGTCACCTTCGCCACCGGCCTCAGCAAGCAGTTCGACGACACGCGCTCGCTCTACGTGTCGCTCTCGCGCGGCTTCCGGGCGCCGAACCTCGACGACCTCGCCGTGGTCGGCGACTTCGCGGCGGGCGATCGTGTCCCCAACTTCGCGGTCGACGCGGAGAAGGTCTGGAACGCCGAGCTTGGCGCGAAGCAGGCCGATGCGCGCACGACGGCGCAGGCCGCGCTCGCGGTCGCCTGGTACGAGGACCTGCTGACCAACGAGTTCGCCTTCACGTCGGGCGGCACCGACTACTTCGTGGTCGACAACGCCGGCCGCGCGGTCATCTACTCGGCCGAGCTCGCGGTGGCGCAGGTGGTGAACGAGGCCGACTCGTTGGGCCTGCGCCACACGCTCGAGCTCCAGGCGTCGGCCAGCTTCGGCCGCAACCGCAGCGATCGCGAGCCGGTCAGCAAGATCCCGGCGCCGGAGGGCTTGCTCGCCTGGCGCGTCGACGACGAGGCGGCGAGCCGCCCCTGGTGGGCCGAGGCGTACGCGCGCGGCGCACTGGCGCAGCGCCGCCTCGCCGCGGTCGACAAAGCCGACCCGCGCTTCCCCGACAGCGGCACGCCTGCGTGGTGGACCTTCAACCTCCGCACCGGCCTCGAGGTGGCGCGCGCGACGACGCTCACGCTCGCGCTCGAGAACCTCTTCAACTACCGCTACCGCCTGCACGGCTCCGGCATCGACGCCCCCGGCCGCAACTTCATCACCGCGCTCGAGTGGCGGTTCTGAGGGGGGCGGGGGCTCCCAGCCGATCGCCGCCCCCTCGCGCCGCTACTCCCTCGCGCCGGCGGCGCGCAGGGCGGCGACGTGGTGGAGATGGCCGCTCGCCCGCGCGATCGACAGCGGCGTCGCGCCGTCGTTCGCCTTCGCGTGCAGGTCAGCGCCCGCCGCCAGGAGGCGCTCGAGCAGGCGCGAGTCGCCGCGGTCGACGCGCGCGGCCCAGTGGAGGGCGGTGCGGCCCTCCGCGTCGCGCGCCGCGACGTTCGCCCCCTTCGCCAGGAGGAGGAGCGCGACCTTGTCGCGGCCGTCCTGGGTCGCCAGCAGCAGCGCCGACTCGCCGGTGGCGACCGTCGCGTTCGGCGTCGCACCGTGGTCGATCAGCCACTCGACCATCGCGACATCGCCCTGGAATCCGGCGAAGACCAGCGGCGTGCAGCCTTCGGCATCGACCGCGTCGATCGCGGCACCGTGCGCCAGCAGCAGCTCGGTCTTGCGGACGTCGCCCGACAGCGCCGCGGCGTGGAGCGGCGTCGCGCCCCGGCCATCGGCGGCGCGCGCGTCGGCGCCGGCGCGCAGCAGGAGCCGCAACGACTCGAGCGCGCCGTCCTGCGCCGCCGCCAGCCAGGTCGCCGTGCGGCCGTTCTGCGCGCGCGCCTCGATCGGCGCCCCGGCCTGCAGCAGCCGCGCGACCAGCGCGGCGTCGGGCAGCGCCGCCATCAGCGGCGTGAGACCGGCGCGCCCCGCTGCGGCGAGCGACGCATCGGCCGGCTCCGCCGCCAGCGCGCGATCGATCGCGGCGGCGTCGCCGGCCAGGATCGCTTCGACGAGCGGCGGGAGGGGCGGCTCGACGACCGTCGTCGCCGCGCGCGGCAGCGGCGTGATCGTGCTCCACAGCGGCGAGCGCCCCGGCCGCTGCTCGAGCAGCAGCGCGCTGGTGGCGTACGCGCTGGCGGCGTAGGAGATGAACTGATCGTCGTCGTGCGGGAAGCCGCTGTCGAACGGCGCGAGTCCCTCGCCGAAGCGGCGGGTCGCGACGTGCCAGCTGCCGTCCGGCAGCTGCGTCGAGCGCAGGTACGCGGCGCCGCGCTGCCAGGCCGGATCCTCGATCGCCATGCCGCCCGCCTGGTTCAGCGCCAGCAGCGCTTGCCCGGTCGCATAGGCGTCGCTCGCGCGGGTCGGCAGCTGCGCGAATCCGCCGTCGGAACGCTGCGCCTGCGCGAGCTCGCGCGACGCGGCCTCCACCAGCGTCGGCGCCGCGCCGCTCCACGCCAGCCCGAACAACCGCAGCGCCAACTCCTCGCCATCGCGAGGCGTCGCGGCGACGAGCCAGCGGCGCGCGCGCGCCACTCGCTCGGCGAACTCCTCCGCGCGACCCGGCGGCGCTGCGAGCTGCAGCACGCGCACCGCGACCGCCGTCGCCGCGAGGTCGCTGTCCTCGAGCGGCGGCCGCCGGCTCCCCGAGCGCCAGCTGCCGTCCTGGTGCTGCTGCGCGGCGAGGAATCGGACGCGCGCATCGGTGTGGAGATCGGCGGCGTAGCCGGACGCCGCGAGCCCCAAGAGCTTCCACGACAGCCCCACCTGCGCGTTGATGCCGGCGTCGCCGAGCAGCACGTCCTCGCGCGCCGCCGGCAGGCTCGCCGCCACGCGCTCGTCCAGCGCCTTCGCCAGCGCCTCGTCGACCGCGACGCCCCGCTCGCGCGCCAGCGCCACGGTCAGCGCGCCGAGCGACTGGTGGTGGCACGAGATGCAGCTGCGCTTCGTGAACCACGTCATCGCGCTCTGCTGCAGCAGCGGCAGCGCCCGCGACACGGCGGCGAGCGACGGCGACTCGGCGGGCGACGTCCCCGCCCGCGCGCGGGCAGGCGACGTGAAGCCGAGCAGCGCGAGCCATGCGCCCGTCCGCAGCGCGCGCGCGAGCTGCCGCCGCCCGCTCGCACGCCCCTCGCCGCGCCGCCGTGACCGCTGGTCCATCGACTCCTCCTCCGCTCCCCAACCGGATCGGCGAAGCAGCGTCACGGGAAACGGCCCCCTCGCGTGGGCGAGCCTCAGCGCGCGCGCCGCGGCTCGTTGCGCGCCGGTCGCACGCTGCCGCCGCGCAACCCACAGGGTCCGGCCGTCGTCGAGCGGCACATCGTATGCCTCCCGATCTGCCGGCGCCGGCGTCCGGACCGGACGCCCCACCGGCGAAACCGTCGAGCCGCGCGGCGCATCGCACGCGCGACTCTTCGCGAGCCCGGAACAGGAGTACGTCCGATGAAGCTCGAGCAGCGCATGAGCCAGCCGGTCCTCAAGGTGAACGTCGACGACGATCTCCAACGCGCGGCGCAGCTCCTCTGGGAGCACGACTGCGGCGCCCTGGTCGTCGTCGACATCGAGGGGAAGCTCGCCGGGATGGTCACCGATCGCGACCTCTGCATGGCCGCGTGGACGCGCGGGCTGCCCCTCTCCGCGATCCCGGTCCGCACGGCGATGGCCACCAACGTCGTCCGCTGCCGCGCGAGCGACAGCGACGAGGACGCCGCCCGCCTGATGGCGAGCCACCAGGTCCGCCGCCTGCCGATCGTCGACGCCGACGATCGCCCGCTCGGGCTGGTGGCGCTGGCCGATCTCGCCCGCGCCGCCGCGACCGCGCGCGACCCAGCGGCCGCTCGCCGCGTCACGGAGACGCTCGCCGCGGTGACGCGCCGGCGCGAGGCGGAGCCGAAGGCGGTCGGGAAGGCGGCGGCGAGCAGCGCGGGCGGGTAGCTCGCGGATGCGAGCGATGGCGGCGGGCGCGGCTGGAGAAGAACCTGGCGGCGGGAGGTCTCGATCTGTCACGTTCGGTGAATGGTCCGATCGCGATGCTTGGCGACTACGCAGGCCACATCCAGGCCGACGCGTTCGCGGGCTACGACGTCTTCTTCGCGCCGCGTGGGCGGGCGATCGAGGTCGGCTGCTGGGCGCACGCGCGTCGCTACTTCGTGCGAGCGCGAGACAGCGACGCGACGCTGGCGGACGAGGGGCTCGAGCGGATCGGGCGGCTCTACGCAGCGGAGCGTGTCGCGAAGCTGCACGGCTTCGATGCGGATGGCCTGCGCGAGCTGCGGCAGGGCTCGGCGCGTCCAGTGCTCGCGGAACTGAAGGAGTGGCTCGAAGCCACGAAGCCGAAGGTGCTCGACAAGAGCCCCTTGGCGAACGCGATCCACTACGCGCTCGCGAACTGGGCGGCGCTGGTGCGCTACGTCGAGGACGGCCGCCTCAACATCGACAACCTGCCGGCGGAGCGCGCGCTGCGCGCCGTCGCTGTCGGTCGCAAGAACTGGCTGATGGTCGGCAACGTCCGCGGTGGGAAGGCCGCCGCCGTGCTCTACACGCTGGTCCAGACCTGCAAGGAGATCGGCGTCGTACCGCAGACGTACTTGCGAGACGTGCTGCTCCGGATCGGACGCGAGACCGACGTCGCCAAGCTCACCCCGCACGGCTGGAAGCAGCACTTCGCCGGCCAGGTCGAGCAAGAGCTCTCCCGAGCCGAGCAGGTCATCCGCTCCGCGCTGTCGCGCTGAGCGCCAAGCACCGAGTTACCGCCGCGCCGCGGTCAAGGCGTGCTTGGCGTGACGGATACCGAGCTCACGCGGGCGAAGGTCCTGGACAAGAGCCCGCTGGCGAAGGCGATCGACTACGCACGATCGAACTGGCGGGCGCTCTCGCGCTACGTCGAGGACGGTCGGCTCGCGATCGACAACCTGCCGGCGGAGCGCGCGCTGCGTGCGGTGGCGGTCGGCCGCAAGAACTGGCTGATGGTCGGCAACGTCCGCGGTGGCAAGGCTGCCGCCGTGCTCTATTCGCTTGTGCAGACCTGCAAGGAGATCGGCATCGTGCCGCAGTTCTACCTGCGCGACGTGCTGCTGCGCATCGGCAGGGAGAGCGACGTCACCAAGCTCACCCCGCACGGCTGGAAGATCCACTTCGCCGGCCAGGTCGAGCAGGAACTCACCCGCGCCGAGGAAGTCATCCGCGCCGCGCTGTCGCGCTGAGCGCCAAGCTCCGAGCTACCGCCGCGCGGCAGTCAAGGCGTGCGTGGCGTGACGGATACGCTGGAATCGACCACGACGTGCCAAAATGGCCTTCCGGACGTCCACGAGGCTTCGGCGTCGGCGCAGACACGTCGCCCGCGTACGGTGCCGCAGGGGGCGGCCCGGACTTCTCGTCGATTCGCCGCTCGAGGATCTGAATCCTCGCGAGCAGCCGCCCGACCAGTGCCTCCAGCTGCTTCGCTCGTGCTCGTGCCGCTTTGCAGCAAGACCTCATGCTGCGCGCCCCTCGCTGCGCGCGGACGGTCCAGGGAGTTCGCCCTGCTCCTACCCTCTCTCATCGGCGGATCGCAGGTGTTCACGCAGCCCGGCTCGGCGAGCACTCACCAGCTTTTTCCTATACGACAGTCTCCAAACGGCAATCGTCTACCTTCCTTTTCCATGCCACCGAAGCAACACAAGACGAATAGTAGTATTACACTCTTCACCGTTGATTAACTCGACCTCAGCATTCCCGCCCCAGCTACCGAGCAGCGGATCAATGCCAATGGCGCGGACGATCCAAGCTCCTTCACCTAGACCGCGAACTTCAAAGCTCCGATCTCTAGCGGCTCTAACGACTGTTCCAAGCTGAACGGCTCCCTCCATTCCTTCAGTTTCACTCACGATTCGCGACAACTCGATTTGTATCGGGACATTGCACTCACCAATAGGAACAATCTCTCCTTTCAGAATCGCTGTTCCAGGATACCGCAGCTCACGCCAATTGTCTTCCGCCGGCTCGACGCGCAGCCCCCCCCTGATCACCTGGGATCCGGTTCCGCCTTCATCGCAATTAGCTTCAACCACCCACGTTCCCGCCGCCACCGACTCAAACACAAACCGCCCATACTCGTCGGTTGCCACCTGTCTACGTCCATCGTGTTTGCCATTTTTGAACAACAACACACGACATCTGACAACTGGGCTTCCATCTGCGTTAAGTACTGCACCAGACACTCTGCCGAACTTCTGCAGTCTTATCTCAACGATCTCTTGCAACTGACGCACCCGCTCTGGATCAATTTCAATCCCACTACTCTCATAATGTGCTGCTGTTACCTGGAGCCGAAACATCCCACGATGTGGTATCTTGACCATGAACTTTCCATCAACACCTGTAACACAGCGCGCGAGAACTGACTGGTCCTCGACTCCAACTTGACTATGCACAATTATCGCCGCACCCTTAACTCGAGCCCCATCTGCGGCGTCAACAACCATTCCGTGCACAACTAGCGGCGCCGCAACATCAATCAGATTCGGCCGGCAAAGCGAGGCCGGTGCTAGTTCAACTGAGCTAAGAAACCCTACTCGTCCATCATCTGTCTCAACTTCAATTCCTACATACGTCCCAGGCTCAATCTCGACCCCGTCGAGTGTCCATTCGCCATCGACGTTCTCAAATCTCTTCCCGAATCGGAACCAATCACGACTCGCGAGAACCACTTCCGAACTCGAAGCGTCAACCAATTTAAGCCGAAACGACGTAGCGGGCAAGCCAGTGGCCGCATCCACGACTGCCCCGCAAGCAGTTCCCGCCCGAGTTAGCACTAGACTAACACTGGCAACAGCGCCAGCACCAAGCTTGCATATTTGTCGAACATAACCCGGCCTACTTGCAAGGAGCGTCACAGGACAGTCCGGAACGCCCGTCAACTCAAAGGTACCGTCGGCACTCGTTTTCACTGGATCTAGTAGCACATCGTTTCCGCAGAACATTTCAATAACTGCATCGTTGACTACATCTCCAGCGTCGTCAACTACGGCTCCTCGGATGCTCCTACCATACGACAATTGCAATTGTCCAACGTCTAACGCCACGGCACCCGATGGGATTTCGACTTCCGTGACAGTTGGTGCCCACTCTTTTGAGATGGTACTTAGTCTCTGGCGTCCGTCACTGAGTCCGCGTATTTCGAACGTCCCGTCGGAACCAGACCGCGCCTCCCGACGATCAAACGCATCAACTGAAAAGCCAGCGACAACCCGAACGTCCTTGACTGGAGCACCGCCGGCTCCGACGAGTTGTCCTCGCAACACAGTCTCTGGTCGCAGTTCAAAGTCAAGCCGACATTCTCCAGGCACTAGTGACAAACTCGCCTCAGCTCCTGCATATCCAACCGCCTCAACGTAAACCGTATCCGAAGCTCCAAGCACACCAAGGCCCCGCAGTTCATAGCGACCGCTCTCGTCAGACGTAACCCCGCCACGTCTGCTGCGGAATGATCTAACTACTGCTCCCGGAATGGACACTCCCGACGTACTGCGGATCAATCCGACCACCACCGCCTCTTCGCTCAACACAATCTCTGGAACAGGTATCAACTTCCCCGCAGAGCCCTCAACGCGAACGGGCGCCGACATTTCGCCGAATCCAGGCGCCTGTGCGGTGACATGGACCCACCCCAACTGGCTTGGCGCCGGCATCTCATAGCTTCCGTCACCGCGACATTGCACTGGCGCTGAGCCAACCAGTGTTACCTGCGCTCCACTAATCGCATTGCCAACCCCATCGACCACTCGTCCTACTAAGCTGCAATCAATCGGAACAAGTACTAGTTGAAACTCTACTTCCTTGTCGCCTCTGCCTACGGACCGCTCCTCCATCGATATCCACCCACCTGGCGATTGGCAACTCGCACGGATGAGCAGAGCTATGTCACTCATCACAACGTCACCAGAGAACTCGCCGAACACATCAGTCGTGCAGTGAGTTTCACTCTCACTCTTACCGCTCGACGCTCCCCTGAGCAATACGGATATCTGCACATCTGCGTCATCTACTGGATTCCCGGTGCCTATCTCAACAACACGGCCCACGACTCGAATCCTCTCCCCTCCGTCGAACCTGGAGAGTTCGCGAGTTGCAATCGTTACGCCGTCATCTTTCTGCGTCGACACTTCACTGCTGAATTCAATCAGCTTCGCCGCACTAGACCGGCGATTGTCGCGTTGTCGCTGCTCGATGCCACCCGAGGACTTGTTTAAGTCACTAATTACACAAATGAGCGAAGCAACGAGTGCAAACGCCCCCAAGCCCAACCTCAGACGCGCGCTACGACTCATCGCCCGCCCTCACTTTCTATCCACAGCTCACTCGACCCCCTCTCACCTGCTGCAGTCCGGCCAGACTTGCGCTGATGGACGACATAGAACGCGGGTGGCGCTGAGTCAACTAATGACCACCATAAGTCGTCATGTACAACAACAGGAGAATCGGCGAGCTGTGGCATTTCGGCACAGCTGCCCTCCTCCGACTCACGAATGACCCAAACTACCGCCTGCCCAATCAGTCTACGTCGTCGAATCTCCTCTTCGCACGTTCGACATTTACATGCGATGATGCCGATAACCGCCCCATCGTCAAACCCAGGGCGATCCGCAACCGCACGCAGTAGCTCTTCCCGGGATCGAGGCCTCGAGCTGTCAGCGAAAAATGCGCCCAAGCTCGCAACTACCGCAATCACGAGAACAACCACATTTGCCGATCGCAGGCGGGGAATTCGGCGAATAAAACACATCGCAATGGAAAGGAGAACCAGCGCGGTGTCAATTGCAAGCATACTATTTACACTAACGTCAAGAACACCACCGAAGCAGCCGCAGTCAGCCTCGCTTGACACTAGCTTTGCGATCACTTGAACTGTTAGAAATGAGAGTGCGCTCGCCAACACGGAAATCAATGTCAAAGTGTGGGCCGGCTTCACGCACAGGAGAAGCGCCATGCTCAATTCTATGATTCCCAGCACGGGTCCTGTAGCGATTCTCGTAATACTCGCGCTGGAACTAGGCAGATCGAGCGCGGTGCCGGCTGAAGCGAGCTTTCCAGTGCTTGACACGCAGAACACAATAACTAGCGGGATCCGGACAGCCATCTCCAGAACTACCCGTGCAGCGCGCGAATGTGTCATTGTCTTCATGCGAACCGCTGCTGTGAGAGAGGCTCCGCCGCGTGGTTGATGTCTATGTCAATGCTACTTGTCATGCACTGACGGAACACGCAGAGATGCATCTCCCAGAATCCGTAGTATTGCTGTTGCGTCCTCTGAGCCAGTAATTCGAAAGGTCAGCGTAGCGTCAAGGACATCACCCGATGAATGTTCGAACACGACTTCATACGCATCGCACGCTCGCGTACCGAATCGCCGCGTCTCTAGGTGCCGCACATCCTTGATCAACTTGGCATCAAACTCGCACTGCGCAACGGCGTATCCAATGGGCCGAATCACCTGGACCCTCTCGCGGTACTCTCGTTTTTCACCAACGCGCGACGACGTCATTGATCGATTGGAGCTAGACATTGTTCCGTAGTTGAACTGCTCCGGAATCACCAGCACACGTAACGGCTCCGCGGTTCCCGACACTTCTATTCTTACTATTGTAAACAGCTCTCGCCCGGCGTCGTCGACCCATCGTAGGCGCAGTTGCTGCGAACCGGCAGAGAGCTGAGCGGTCCGAAGGCCGATCTTGAGTTCCCCTTCGGCACCAGCTGCCAGTTCATTCGCGCCGCCTGTCAGTCGAGCGTATTCAAAGCACCCACAGCTTGACTTCGTGCTAGCTAGGCGTAGCGCTGTGCTTACGTCATTTCGAATCCTAACTAGTCGCTCGCAACGCTCGCCAATTCGCCCCTTGTCAAGAGTTAGCGCAACTGGAATCTCGTCTGCCGTCAGCGCCCATACTTGCGTCTCAGGAGTCAAAGCACTAACCAATAGCCAGGTTCCGGAAAATTGAGACGCCAATTCGCGCGCCGATTCCTCCGTGGCCCACGCACATCGCTTTCCAGCATCCACTACAAACGGTAGACAGTTCGCGTCATAGGCAGTTGCGATTACGAAGTGACCGCTATCGGCGCCCGGCTCAAACAGATGCAGTATCGCGACGTTACTTCCATCAAGCCTGCGCATACACTCCTCGAAGCGAGTCTCCTTATACGCCATTACCGTTAACCCATGCGCCTCGAGTATTCTTCTCAAAGCAAGCAATGTGACTTCTCGCTCCCTCTTGCTACCAGCGTCGACAGCGATGGAAATCTGCTCGAGCGATTGCCGCCGTTCATAATAACCGAGGACGAAAGCCGCCGTGTTCACGCCACAGTTCTCAAACTTGTATGAGCCCGGCGGCATCATTATCAGTCCCTCATCCCGCCCGTAGAGTGGTGCCGCGCCTATGGCGCTGGCGAGCATGAACAACCCGAGGCAGTGAGCGTTCTTCATGAACTTGCCTCGGAGCTTCCGGACAGCAACGAGTGGAATAATCAGGAGCGCGCCACCCACGAGCAACCAAAATGGCGTGTTTCGGTTCTGTGTTACAGAGTCTACTTGCGCAGCGTGTTGCGAGCGAGCGACTCTTGCTGCACGAATTTCGTCACTGATTTGCGATGATACTGCATCGTCTGGCCTTGCGACAACTCTCTGAGCGCCGATCACCGCATCTATGACTCTTGTGCCAGCATCGCTGCGAGATTGCCAAGAGTCGGCAACTCTACTGTCAGCATGAAACGCTACTTCAGCGACTTCCCAGTGTCGCCGCATAATACACTCACCAGCCTTGTTGAAGCGCTCTCGAGTCGCCCGCTTTGGAAAATACCGACCGCCTGCGTGAGCTGACAGCTCTTCGATCCTCAATGAAGCCGTTACGCGCGATGCGATTGTCTTCGTGAACTGAAGCAGCGAATTGTCCCTGCTAGAGTCAAATACCCACGTCTCGACGATCGACGCGTCTGGCGATGTTACGACCAGTTGAATCTCGTTCGCGCGGTCGCCCACTATACTTGCACTAACACACTCCGGCGTTACCGAGCGTCGTTCCGCCAGGTAATTAACAGTCGTCTGACCAGGCAGGTAATCACCGAAAACAGTCGCTTGAATCACTGAGGATTCATACGCCGCGTCAATCTCTACGGTATCAGTCAGAAGTTCCAAGGCGGGAGTTGCCATTGGAACTGCCTTGCCTTCGGCGCCATATGAGAATCGGAGCTTCGTGCAGCTTACGCCATCGAACACTAGCTCGTGATGCTCTTCGAAAAACTCCGCAGAACCTCCCTGCCATTTCGTTATCAATGGCCTGAATTCGACCCGGGCACGAGACCGGGACCCAACTAGCAGCGTGCTGATCGTGCGACTTTGCTCGCCGCGACGCAGTTCCCCCGATTTGCCGTCGCGCCGATGATATGTAGAAGTGACATCTGATGTGATTGCTTCGACGGAAGAGACCGTTCTCGCCAGCGACTCCAACGTGTCGCGAAGCCTACCTTCACCCGAGCTAACGCCGCCCGCCGCTTGACAACAAGCCAGCAGCGGCACCAAGAGACTCAGCATGAGAAGCCTCCTCGTCCGTGATGATGGCGAGCCTCAAAGATCACGCGGAACGTGTCGAGATCGTTACCAGAGCGTCGCACACGGGAACTGCTGGTTTGGCGCGAACCCGGAAACGCGGCGACAGCGACCGAGTCGCTAGTCGCACCAGTTGCGTCCGCCGTATTCGACCCAGGCCCCATCTAGGCACCAGCAGTCATATACACCTTGTTTGTAGCCGACGTCGCAAATCCCCACCCAAGCCTGCGTGCAGTAGCCGTTTGGATTCAAAAGGCACCCGTCGCCGCCAGGCACACATCTATCGTGATTGCTGGGACCATTCTTGCTTGTGTAGCACTCTTCACCATCAGCACAATAGACGATGTCACCACAATTTGATATGCCCTCGGGACCGCCCGAGTCGTCACATGGTAGGCCGCCTTGAACGGCACAACGTCTCGTCGGGAAGGTCTGAAGCCCAACTGACATTGAAAGATCCATATCCGACGCATGCTTGAGCGTCGAAGACATCGTTGCTGTTGCACTGACTGTGGTGTATGAAATCAGCGCCACGATTAGCAAGGGAATCGAAATCTGACTTAACGAGCGGTTCATTCGACGCTCCTATTTGAGAATTTGCAAGGCAGTCCTTGGATCGACCTGACGGAGAACTGAAATGAAGGGTACGCTTGTTATTCCGGCATTACAAGTGCTTTAAGGAGATTCTATTCCATGAACACAAGTTAAGTGTAGTCAATGACTTACGATGGCGTCCCGGGTGACCTGCCCCTGATCGTCGTACCAGATCTCAAGTGGTGGTCTCGGGTGCGACCTCCGGCGAGTGTCAACGGACGTCATCTCTTATGCAGTTACGGGACGCCAGTCGTTACGCACCTCGTGCGTAGTGGGTCTGGGTCGTTCGCTGGGGTCCGAGCGGGGCCGCTAAGAGCGGCCGCGCTTCCTGTTGGGTCTGCGGGTTCGCCCCGCAGACGCCCCCTCTGACCAAGGTCCACAAGTCCCCCCGCTGGACAGCTGTCCAGCGACACGAAGTCTCGCGAGTTAAGGCGACACGAAGCTTCGCGAGGGGTCTGCTCCTGTATGCCTTGATCTTCCGGCGGTTTAGGCTTCCCCGGACGGGTACGACGTCATGGGACCTGCGTGGGTGGGGTGGGGGGAGCCCTTATGATGACCGAAGCCCCACCCCGCGCTCGCGCCGCTCACGACCTGGTGTTCGCGGCGTGCTCGAGTTCACGCAAGCGATAGCGCCTGCACTTGATGTTCAAGACGTGGCTCTTGTGCAGCAGGCGGTCGAGGATCGCGGCGGCGAGCACCTCGTCGCCGGCGGGGATCTCAGGCCAATCCTTGATGCCCTTGTTGGTGGTGATCAGGATCGAGCCGCGGCCGTAGCAGTAGCTCGCCAGGCAGAAGATGAGGCTCGCGTCCGGCTTGCTCATCGGCTCGAAGCCGACCTCGTCGATCACCAGCAGCGCGACGTTGACGTACTTGCGACGCCGCAGACGTGCAAGCGCGACCGCGGCGTCCTGACGCACCGCCGCGAGCCACTACGGGGCATTCACCCGCCGTTCCTTGCGACTCGCGGGGCGGTCACTGGTGGTCTGCCGCCGTACCGCGCGCTTCGCGTCGCTCGATTGCCATGCGATGCTCGTCGTCCCTCGACCCGTTCCGCGAGTGCCAGGGTTCGATCCATGCCGCCCACACCCGCCGCCGCGCTCGCCGCTGCTTGCAAGGCGTTCGACGCCGCTGCCATCGCTCGCGCGCTGCGCGCCGGCGCCGACCCGAACCACTCGCAGCGCGGCTGGACGCCGCTCGCCGCATTGATCCAGGAGACGGCGCACGGGGACGAGCCGGCGATCGAGCCCGCACGGCGACTCGCCGCGATCGGCGCGCTGCTCGATGGTGGCGCCGCGCTCGAGCTGCGCTCCGGCTTCCCGGCGGTCGAGCCGCTGCTGCTGGCGGCGCTCGGCGGGCAGCACGACGTCGTCGCGCTGCTGATCGAGCGTGGCGCCCGCGTCGACGACTTCGCCGCGGCAGCGCTCGGCCAGCGAGCGGCGCTCGCGAAGCGGCTGGCGAAGGAACCTGCGCTGGCGAAAGCGCGTGATCCCGACGGCTTCACGCTGCTCCACTTCGCCTGCGGCTCGCGTATGGGGCGCGACGACGCTCGCCTGGCGCGGGCTCTGGACGAGCTCGTGACGCTGCTGCTCCAGGCCGGCGCCGACCCGAATGCGCTCGGCGTCGCGCGCAAGGCCCCGCTCGCGCCGAGCTACTTCGCGATCAACGCGCGCCGCTTCGAGACCACGCGCCTCCTGCTGCGGAGCTGCGCCGATCCGACCACCGCGCTGGTCACGGCCGTGTGGAACACGAAGGGCGAGTTCGCCCGCTACGGCGCACTCTGCGTCGAGCACGGTGCGCGCCTCGCCGATGCGCGCAGCGCCGGGCGACCGCTGTTGAACGACCTGGTGCGCTGGGGGCAGTTCGCGCCGGCGCGCTGGCTGCTGGAGCAAGGCGCCGATCCGAACCAGCCCGACGCCGACGGCTTCACGGCGCTCCATCAAGCGGCCTCGCGCGGCAACCTCGCGATGTGGGAGAGCCTGCTCGCCGCTGGCGGCGATCCGCAACGGGCGGCGAAGGACGGAACCACGCCCCACCAGTTCGCGGTGAGGAAGAAACTGGTCGGCGTGGCGAAGCAGCTGGTTGCGAAGGCGCGAGGCGCGAAGGAGCCGATGGCGGATCCGCCAGTCGCCAAGGCCCGGAACGCGAAGGCGAGGCGGCCGACGAAGTAGCAGGACTAGAGACCGCGCAACGGCGGTGGCGACGCCGATCGACCACTCCGATCCACCACTTCGGCTGGTCGCTCCGTATCGAACGCCTCGTCCCGTGGAGCTCCGCTTGCACCGCATGCCCCTCGCTCGCCGCCGCGCGCTCGCGCCGTTCGCCGTCGTCGCCACCGGACTCATCACCGGACTCATCACCGGGGGCACCACCGACCTCGCCGCCGCCGCGCCTCGCCCGGCGCGCGCCGAGGAGCTCGGCATCGATCCGATCACGCTGCTGCAGTGGCAGGAGGCGTGCCGGCTGGTCGACGCGCACGAGGCGGAGATCTGGCCGGGCTACCGGCTGAGCGAGATCCCGGCGCTGATGAGCCATCCGGGCAAGGCGGAGGTGCTGCTGCGCTTCCCGCGGCCGCCCCCCTCCTACGTCCGCTTCACCGGCAAGAACCCGCTCGGCGCCGATCCGGCCACCGCCGAGCCGCTCTTCGTGCGCCGCGGCACGACCCTCTACTCGGTCGTCACCGACACCACCGCCAACATCAACGGCGTGCAGACGCTGGTGGTCACCGATCGCGGCGCGCGCGACTCGATCGACGACGCCTGGAACCTCTGCACGCAGGTGCACGAGGGGTTCCATGCGTGGGCGTCGCGCGCGATGAAGCTGCCCGCCTACAACGAGCTCGACCTCGCCGACTACCCCGACCTCGAGCCGGAGCGCGCCGCGCGGCTCGAGCTCGAGGGCGAGGCGCTGCTGGCGGCGCTCGCGGCCGAGTCGCCCGACGAGCGCGAGGAGCAAGCGCTGCGCTTCCTCGGCCTGCGCGAGCGGCGGCGGGCCGGCCTCGCGCCCGCGATCCTGCGCGCCGAGGACGCCAACGAGATGAACGAGGGGCTCGCCACCTACGTCGAGTGGCGCGCGCTCGAGCTCTGGCGCGACCACGGCGTCGGCGCCGCGTTGGCGGCCGGGCAGCCCGGCTTCGACGCCGCGCGCGAGTGCAAGGAGGAGGTCGAGCAGCGCACGACGCAGCTGCGCCACCTCGCGCGCCACACGATGGCGGTGAACGGCGACTCCTTCGGCACCGCGGTGGTGCGCCGGCGCGGCTACTTCTTCGGCGGCGCGCTCGGCCGGCTGCTCGATCCGCTGGCGCCCGACTGGAAGGGGCGCGTGGTGCAGGGCGTGACGCTCACCGAGCTGCTGCACGACGCGCTCGGCGCGCCCGCCGCTGACGAGCTGGCGGCCGAGGCCGATGCCGCGGAGGACGAGGCGAACTTCGCCGCGCTGGTCGCTCGCAAGGAGACGCAAGCGGCGCCTGCTGCGGCGGCCGTCGCGCGCCGCGTCGCGACCGTGCTGGAGGGGGCCGGCACGTTGCTGCGCATCGACCTCTCGGCGCTCACCATGGCGCCACTCCTGCCGACGAGCTACACCCCCTTCGGCGTGCTCCGCGTCGCGCCCGGCCAGCGCCTCTTCCACATGGCACCGACCGCCTTCGACCTCGGCACGGCGTCGGTCCACACGCTGAGTGGCGACGTCGCCGTGATCGCCGACGACGAACGCAAGGAGCTCCTGATCCGGACGCCGCTCGACAGCGACGCCGTGCTGGCCGCGCTGACCCGCCCCTCGCAACCGGGCGTCCCGAGCTACGCCGACGCCGCGCTGCGCATCGAGGGCGTCATCCAGGCGACCACCGTCGAAGCCGACGGCTCGATCGTCGTCCGCATGGCGCCCGCGCGCTGACGCGACGCGCAGGCGGCGCAACCCGCCTGGCAGCGTCGCGCCTCCTCGCCATGCGGGCGCGGCGCGGGCCGATCAGCTGCCGAAGCGGATCTCGAGCCCTGCGGTCGAGGAGAGCCCTTCGAAGGCGCCGGGATCGAGCTCGATCACTTGGAGGTAGAGGACGACGTCCCAGAACTCGGCGTCGTAAGGGACCTCTTCGGCGAGCGTGTAGCCGGTCGGCGGCAGCGGGATCGGCAGCAGCGCCACCGGATCGACCAACAGCGACCCGCCCCAGCCGGCCGGCAGGTCGAGCGGCGCGCCGCCGATCAGCACGAAGCCGAGCGTCCAGCTCCCCGCGGAGTTCGACACCACGAGGTCGATCGGCCGGCCGATCACCGGATCGTCGGCGAGCGCGACGGTCGGGATGCCCTGCCACCCGGGGAAGCCGGCGCCGTAGGAGCTGCGCGTCGCGGCGCTCGGCGCCCGTTCATGGACGACGATGTCGTCGACGCCGTTGCGGTCGTCGGCGACCAGCTCGTCGGTCGCGCTGAGGAACATCGCCACGCGCCCGTCGGCGCTGAGCTCGGGGTTGCCGCCACCCGACTTCGACTGCAGCCCCTCGGTCGACAGCGAGACATGGCGCGTCTCGCCGCGCCAGCGGTCGCGCAGGTAGGCGTCGCCCGCGTCGTTGGTGTCGGTCGACGCGAAGTTCGTCGCCGCCGACGCGAAGAGCACGAAGCGGCCGTCGTCGCTCGGGCGACCGCGCAGGCCGCCGCGGTCGTCCTGCTGCTCGAGCTCGCCGACGTTGACGCGCTCGGTGGTGCCGAGCACGCGATCGCGCAGGAAGACGTCGTCGGCCTGGTTCGAGTCGCCGGGCACGACGGTCTGGCTGCCGCACGTGAAGGTGACGTAGCGCCCGTCGGCCGTCACCCGGCCGTCGACGCAATCGGCGGCGACGAACTTGCCGTCCCAGGTGAGGCTCGCCTGCTCGGTGACGCCAGCGACGACGTCGCGCAGCAGCACCTTGTTCCAGTGCGCGATCGAGCCGGCCACGATGTCGGTCGAGGCGCTGCGGAACAGCGCGAAGCGGCCGTCGGGCGTCAGGTCGTACGCCTCGCTGTAGTCGGACGCACTCGTCCCGTCGAGCGCAACCGAGACGAGCGTCGTCGTGCCGAGCAGCCGATCGCGCAGGAAGACGTCGGCCGTGCCGTTGAAGTCGACGTCGCTGAAGTTGTCGGCGAACGAGGTGAACAGCACGTAGCGACCGTCGCCCGAGACGACCGGGTAGCGGCTCTCGCCGTTGCCGAGCTCGCCGTCGGGGCCGACGCTGACCCGCTCGGTGGTGCCGGCGTCGAGGTCGCGCAGGTAGCAGTCGAAGAAGCCGTTGCTGTCGCCGGGGCCGTTGGTCGCGGCGGTCTCGAAGACGACGAAGCGGCCGTCGGCCGAGATCCGCGGCCGCGTGCAGTCGCGGTCGAGCTCGGCGCCCGAGTCGAGGAGGCTCGCGAGCTCGATGGCGCCGGTCGCGCGATCCTTGACCCACACGTGCAGGTTGGCGGTGGTCGTCCCCGGACCAAGCACGCGCGAGCGGCTGACGAAGGCGCAGTAGCGCCCGTCGTCCGAGAGGTCGCCCATGCTGCACGGCGAGTCGGCCTGCGTGCCGTCGGCGGCGGTCGAGACCAGCGAGGTGACCTGCCCGTAAGCGCGCGGCGCGACGAGCAGCGCCAGGAGCGCGAGCGGCGGCGCCGTGCACGCGAGCGAGCGGCGAGCGGGAGCGGGAACGATGCAGCGATCGGTGTTCATCGGTGTCCCTCCGCTCACCAGCCGAGCTGCAGGTCGAGGCCGGGCGTCAGCGAGACGCCGCGCGGCGCCCCGCCGTCGAGCTCGACGACCTGCAGGTAGAAGCGATCGCCCATCAGCAGGTCGTCCGGCGGGATCTCGATCGGGAACGCGGTGACTCCCGGGAAGAGCGCCACCGGGATCGAGGCGAGCGGCTCGACCAGCAGCCGGCCGCCCCACGCCGGGAGGTCGATCGCCGTGGTGCCGGCGAGCAGCAGCGCGACGGTGTACCAGCGCGTCGAGTTGCCGATCTGCACGTCGACGGTGGTGGCCAGCACCGGCAGCGCGCTGAGCGCGAGGCTCGGCACGCCGAGCGTCCCGGCGAGGCCGCTGCCGTAGGGGCTCGACCCCGCGTCGACCGGCTGGCGGTCGCGCACGAAGGCGTCGTGCAGCCCGCCGTCGACGTCGGTCGCGACGAAGCCGGGGTTCTTGCTGGCGAAGACCGCGCGCGAGCCGTCGCCGCAGAGCGCGCCCCCCTCGCAGACGTTCGAGCCGGTCTGGTGCTGGTCACCGAGGCTCAACCAGCTGGTCATGCCGAGCTGCCGATCGCGGACGAAGAAGTCGCGCTGGTTGTTCCAGTCGCCGACGCCGAGGTTGGTGCCGTCGGAGAGGAAGCCGACGAAGCGGCCGTCGGTCGACAGCGAGGGGCGCAGCGACCAGCCGTCCGACTCGCGGCCGGCGTTGTCGAGGCTGGCGCGCTCGATCGCGCCGGTGGCGACCTCGACCACGAAGACGTCGTGGATGCCGTTGGTGTCGTGCGGCACGAGGTTGTCGGCGTAGCAGCCGAACGCGACGAAGCGGCCGTCGCCCGAGATCACCGGGTCGACGCAGTCGTTGGTGGGCTGCGCGCCCGTCGCCGAGAGGCTGAGGCGGCGCGTCGTGCCGGCGACCAGGTCGCGCAGGTAGATGTCGGCGAAGCCGTTGCTGTCGCCGCTCACGAGGTTGGTCGCGAACGAGGCGAAGACGACCAGGGTGCCGTCGTCGCTGACGTCGGGCGTGAGCGAGCGGCCGTTCGCCTCGGCGTCGGCGTCGGTGAGGCTGATGCGCGTCGTGATGCCGGCCGCCACGTCGCGCCGGAAGATGTCGCCGACGCCGTTGCCGTCGGCGGCGTCGAGGTTGGTGGCGACGCTGTCGAAGACGACGAAGGCGCCGTCGTCGCTGGCGCGGCCGTTCGCGCTGGCGTCGTTCCCCGCCGCGCCCGCCGAGGTGACGCTCATCCGGCGGGTCACCTTGCCGGCGACGTCGCGCAGGAAGACGTCGCTCTGGTTGTTGAAGTCGCCGCTGACGAGGTTGGTCGCGTCGCTCTGGAAGACGACGTACGCCCCGTTCGCCGTCAGCCGCGCGAGCGAGCTGGCGCGGTCGCCGCCGCGGCCGTTGGTGGCGACGCTCACCAGCACCGTCGTCCCGGCCACCAGGTCGCGCAGGAAGACGTCGCGCGTCGAGCTGGTGTCGGCCGGGTCGAGCATCGTCGCCGTCGAGTCGAACACCACGAAGAGCCCCTCGGCGGAGATCTCCGGCGAGTCGCAGTTGCGATTGGCGTCGACGCCGGCGCTCGAGAGGCTCGCATGCAGCGTGGTCTGCGCCTGCAGCGGCGCGGCGGCGATCCACGCGGCGATCGCCGCGAGGGAGCAGAGACGCATGGTCGACCCCTTCGATGGAACCGCGGGCCGGGCACGGAACGCGGGCAACGGCGGGCGACACTAGGAGCGAACGCCGATCCAGCAAGACGTCGCTGCGCCGCTGCCCGTCACCACTCGCCGCGGCTAACGTCTCCGCCTCGACGCGGCAGCGGGGGATGGCGACGGTGGCGGGAGCAGCGGGCACGGCAGGCGCCTTCGACGAGGCGCGCAGCGCGACGACGGCCGATCGGGCCGGCGCCGAGGCGGCGCGCGCGCAGCTCGCCGCGACGGTGCAACGGATCTGGGGCTACCCGACGCTGCGGCCGCTGCAGGCCGAGGCGATGGTGGCGTCGCTGCAAGGGCGCGATGCGGTGGTCGTGCTGGCCACTGGCGGGGGAAAGAGCCTCTGCTACCAGGCGCCCGCGTTGCTGCGCAGCGGCGTCACTGCGGTGGTGAGCCCGCTGATCTCGCTGATGAAGGACCAGATCGACGGGCTGCGCGAGAGCGGCGTCGCGGCCGGGATGCTCACCTCGGCGCAGACGCCCGACGAGCGGCGCCTCGTGCGCCAGCAGCTGCGCGAGGGGCAGCTGAAGCTCCTCTACGTGGCGCCCGAGCGGCTGGTGCTCGACGGCTTCGTCGGCGAGCTGCTCGGCAGCGGTCTGGCCGCGCTGGTGGTCGACGAGGCGCACTGCATCAGCCATTGGGGCCACGACTTCCGGCCCGAGTACCGCCAGCTCGGGCAGCTGCGCCGCGACCACCCCGAGATCCCGATCCAGGCGTTCACCGCGACCGCGACGCCCGGCGTGCGCGCCGACATCGTCCGGCAGCTCGGCCTGCGCGAGCCGGCGCTGCTGGTCGGCAGCTGCGATCGCCCGAACCTCACCTACCGCTTCCAGCCGCGCGGCGAGCTGCTCGCCCAAGTGCTCGCCGTCATCAAACGCCACCCCGACCAGGCGGGCATCGTCTACGCGCTGCGCCGCAAGGACGTCGAGGAGCACGCCGCCGCGCTGCAACGCGCGGGCGTGAAGGCGCTCCCCTACCACGCCGGCCTCGATCCCGAGACGCGCCATCGCAACCAGGAGCAGTTCCTGAACGAGGAGGTCGACGTCGTCGTGGCGACGGTCGCGTTCGGGATGGGGATCGATCGCGCCGACGTGCGCTACGTCGTCCACGCCAACCTGCCGAAGGGGATCGAGCAGTACATGCAGGAGAGCGGCCGCGCCGGTCGCGACGGGCTGCCGGCCGAGTGCGTGCTGCTCTACGCCGCGTCCGACTGGCACTCGTGGAAGAACCTGCTCGAGCGCAGCTCGCGCGAGGGCGAAGGGTCGCCCGAGGACGTCGCCGCGGCGGTGAAGCGGATCGGCCAGATGCTCGCCTTCGCGAGCGGCGCGCAGTGCCGCCACCGTTTCCTCGTCGAGCACTTCGGCGAGACGTGGAGCGGCGGCGCGGCGGCAGCTGGATCGGCGGGCGCCGGCGGCTGCGGCGCCTGCGACGTCTGCCTCGGCGAGCTCGCCGCGCTGCCCGACGCGACGGTGACGGCGCAGAAGATCCTCTCGTGCGTGGCGCGCTGCGAGCAGCGCTTCGGCTCCGGCCATGTCGCCGACGTCCTGCGCGGCGCCGACAGCGAGCGGCTGCGCCAGCACGGCCACGACCAGCTCTCCACCTTCGGGCTGCTGAAGGAGCAGTCGAGCCGCGAGATCCGCCACTGCATCGACCAGCTCGTCGCGCAGGGGCATCTCGTCGTCGCCGAGGGCGACTACCCGACTCTGGCGCTCGGGCCGACCGCGCGCGAGGTGCTGCGCGGCCAGCGCGAGGTGGCGCTCTTCGCGCTGCCGAAGCTGGCGAAGACGTCGCGCGGCCGCGCCTCGATCGCGCGGCTGGCCGCCGACGACGAGGCGCTCGCGGTCGACGACGCGCTCTTCGAGGCGCTGCGGAAGCTCCGCCGCGAGCTCGCCCATGCGCGCGGCGTCCCGCCCTACGTCATCTTCAACGACCGCACGCTCGCCGAGCTCGCCGCCCGCAAGCCGACCACGCCCGAGCAGTTCCGCGCCTGCAAGGGCGTCGGCGACAAGAAGGCCGCCGACCTCGGCCCCGCCTTCCTCGCCGCCATCCGCTCCCACGGTGGCGGGGTTGATTCTTCCGAGCCGAGCCGCGCCCACGGTGCCGGGGAGTTTCCGTCCGCCCTCGGTGCCGGGGAGTTTCCGTCCGGCGACGACGGCGACCCCTTCCTCGCCGATCGCGACGCCGACAGCGACCCCGCGAGCTGAGCGCGCGGCACTGCGCGCGGCTGTGCGCGCGGCCGTGCGCGGCGGTCGGCGGCGGAACGCTCCCGGATCGGAACGCCGGCGGAGCACCGCGCGCGCATCGAGCGCCCCCCCTCCGCCGGCCGATCTCCTCTTCGCCCCGCACGACGAAGGAGGAGTCATGTCGTACGCCAGCGCGCGCCTCGTCCTCGCGATCGCCTTCGCTCCGCTGCTCGCACCACTTCCGTCGCTCGCATCGGCGCAGTCCCCCCCGACCCTATCGATCGAGCTGCGCCCCGGCTCCGAGACGCGCGTCGGCGGCGAACTGGTCCTCGATCTGCGCGTCGACGATCCCGACGGCGACCGGCTCGACGTCGATCTCGTGCGCGGCCCGACGCGCGTGCGCTTCGCACCGATCCGCGGCGCCCGACCGCCCTTCCACCGCACGGTCCGCTGGCAGCCGTACGAGTCGGACGGCGGCCTCGCCCGCATCACCTTCGAAGCGCGCGAATCCGCCGTGCCGACGAGCGCTGCGTGCGCCACCCGCGAGTGGCCGATCTTCGGCGACTCGACGATCACCCTCTCCGGCTCGGCGAGTCAGCTGGTCGATCTCGATCGCGACGGCCGCCTCGACGTCGCCGTGCCCGTCCCGACGCTCGATCGGGCCGGGCTCGAGGACGTCGGTGCGATCGCCCTCTTCTCGTTCCACGGACCCGGAGCGCCGCAGCCGTGGACGCGCCGCCTCCTGGTGGCGGCGACGCCGCTCGCCGGCGCGCAACTCGGCCACGGCGGCTCCGCCTGCCAGGAGCTCGAGGCGATCGACCTCGACGGCGACGGCTACGACGACCTGATCGCCAGCTCGCGCGAGGGGGGCTTCTCGCTCCACTTCTGGCCCGGCCCGGCCACCGCCTCGAACCCGCTGGTGGCGACCGCACGGATGCACGCGCCGACTTGCACCACGCGCAGCGCCGAGTCGCAATCGCTGTTGTTCGGCGACGTGACCGGCGACGGTTTCGTCGACGTGGTCGTCGTCGCGCCGACCGACTCGGGCGGCGGCGTCGAGGCGGGCGCGCTCCACGTCTTCGACGGAGGCCCCGGTCGCTTCAGCGGCGTGCGCACGCCCACCGCTTCGCTGCGCCTCGCGAGCCCGTCGCCGCACGATCGGCTCGGCGGCTCGGAGGATCCGATCTTCTCGTGGGAGGCGGGCAAGACGCATTGCGTGCAGCTGCGCGACGTGACCGGCGACGGAGTCGCCGACGTGATCGCCGCCGCGCCGCGGGCCGACGTCGGCGGCAGCGTCGATGCCGGCGCGATCGCGATCTTCGCCGGCGGCCCGGCGCTGAGCGGCAACGTCACGCCGACGGCGCTGCTCCATCGGCCGGTCCCGCGCGCCGATGAGCGGCTCGGCTTGCTCTTCCAGGCCGCTGCCGCGCGGATCGCCGACCTCACCGGCGACGGCATCGACGACCTGCTCGTCGCCGCGCCCGATGCGAAACCGCATGGCGAGCTGCTGCTCTTCGAAGGCGGCCCTGCGCTGGTCGGCACGCCGGCGCCGCGCGCCAAGCTGCTGCCGAACGGCCCGCTCGCCGAGCGGCGGCAGCGCGTCTCGTCGCGCCGCATCGTGCTGTGCGACCTCGACCACGACGGGATCGTCGACCTGCTGGCGCTCACTCCGCGGGCCGCCGTGAACGGTCGCGTCGAAGCCGGCGCCATCTCCTGCTGGCGGGGCGGTCCGGGACTGGTGGGCGCGGTCGCACCGAGCGCGGAGCTGATCGATGCCGCGCCGCGGGCGGGTGCGCGGCTCGGCGCGAACGCGGAGGAGCGCGGGATCGGCTTCGCGGACCTCACGGGAGACGGTCAGCTCGACGTCGTGACGCTCACCGAGCAGGAGAACGATGACGGGACCGTCATCGCGATGGCGCACGTGTGGGCGGGCGGGGCGACGTGGAGCGGGGCGATCGGCTCGACGGCGCGACTCGTCGCCGCGCGCGCGATCGATCGGCGCTTCGCGGGCGGTGGCCTCGCGATCGCCGACCTCACCGGCGACGGCGTCGAGGATCTCCTGCTCGCCACGAACGACTTCGGCCGTCCTGGACTGCCGCCGAGCAGCTTCGTCGAGTGCTTCGCGGGCGGACCGACGATGGTCGGAGCGCCTCCTGCGACGGCCCAACTGGCGGTGGACCGGGCGCCGGGACGGGAGAGCTGGCTCCTCGTCCGCGACTGCATCGACGTGACCGGCGATGGGATCGCCGACGTGGTCGGGCAGACGATCGACGAGTTCGAACTCGGGATCGGCAGCGGCGGGGGCTACGAGCACGGGGAGACGATCGTGGTCTTCGCCGGCGGCGCGTGGTCGGGGCGAGTCACGCCGATCGCGACCCATCGGGTGGAGCGCCGTGACGACGTGGCCGGATCGATCGAGTACGGCGACCTCGACGGCGACGGCGCGCTGGAGCTGGTCCTGCCGCAGCCGTTCGCGGAGCTCGGCGGGTTCGCTCGGGTGGGAAAGGCGCTGGTGCTGGCGGGAGGTGCGCGCCTGCACGGCGAGGTGGCGCCGCTCGCCGTGCTCGAGCCGCCGACGCGTTCGCGAGGACTGGGCGCGTTCCTGCGACGACTCTCCGATCCGGTGACGCTCGCCGACCTCGATGGCGATGGGCGGCTCGACCTCCTGGCGCCGCTCCCGGGCGCCACGGTGAACGGGAAGATCGATGCTGGCTCGGTCACGTGGTACGCGCAGCCGGCGATCGGCCCGTTCGCGGCGTCCGTGTCGCTGCTGCCGCCCGTCTCGGAGCGGGGCGGCGCGTTCGGCCGTTGAGAGGAGTGCGGATCTCGGCGGCGGAACGCTCCCGGATCGCAACGCCGGCAGATGCTGGAGCGCCGCACGCGCGGCCGTAGGCTGCCCCCCCTTCACGGCTCGGGAGGGGGACGACATGGCGATGCAGCGGACGGCTCAACGGGCGGCGCGACGAACGGCTCAACGGGCGGCGCGACGAACGGCACAGCGGACGGCGGCGATCGGAATGGCGATGGCGAGCGGCCTCCTGCTGCTCGGCTGCCATGCGGGGCCGCCGCGGCCGGCCGATCCGCGGCAGGAGGCGCCGCTCGCTCCATCGACCGCGCCAGCGGAGCGCCCGCCGCGGTCCGAGCTCGCCCGCCACTTCGACCTCGACAAGGGCAAGGACAACGACAAGTTCCAGCTCATGCCGCACCACGACACGTTCGTGGCGCTGCACGGCGCGAACGACGCCAACGAGGCGTCGAACAGCAGCCCGTCCGACGACGTGAAGCACGGCGAGCTCGAGTTCCAGTTCAGCTTGAAGATGAAGCTGCTCGAGTCCGACGCGGACGACCAGCCCGACCTCTGGTTCGCCTACACCCAGCAGTCGCACTGGCAGATCTTCCAGCCGTCGGGCCCGTTCCGGGAGACCAACTACGAGCCGGAGACGTTCGTCATCCAGCCGACCGGCGCGTGGTGCGACTGGGGGGCGGTGAAGCTCGAGCTGGTCGGGCTCGGCATCAACCACCAGTCGAACGGGCGCGGCGGACCGCAGTCGCGCAGCTGGAACCGCGTGATCGGGCAGCTCGGCCTCACGGTCGGCGACGACACCAGCGTGATGCTGCGGCCGTGGTGGCGGATCCCGGAGAGCGCGGTCAACGACGACAACCCCGACCTGAGCAAGTTCATGGGCGCGGGCGACCTGGTCATCGACCACGACTTCCGGTTCGGCGACAAGGAGCGGCTGGTCACCTCGTTCCTGTTGCGCAACAACCTGCGCAGCGGCGACAACCGCGGTGCCGTGCAGCTCTCGCTGGCCTACCCGATCTTCAACGACCGGATCGCCCTGTTCTGCCGCGCGTTCGGCGGCTTCGGCGAGACGCTGATCGACTACGACCACCGCCAGCACTCGATCGCCTTCGGCATCAGCCTCCTCGACTGGGACTGACGTTTCGATCCGGGAGCGTTCCGCCGCCGCTTTCCGCACCTCGTCCGCCGCCGACCAGCGCCGCCGACCGACGGGAACGCCGCGGAGTCGCGACCGTGCGCGGATTCCGTCGGCGGAACACTCCCGGATCGGGATGGCGGGAATCGTGTCGGGGCGGGCGGGCGTGAGACGTCGGTAGCGCGCCGGCGGAGGTCGAACGGCTCGCGCCGGCAATGACTCAACCCCCGTCCGAACGGAGAACCGCGATGGCCAAGTTCATGGTGCTGCTGACCGACGACCCGTCCTATTGGGCCACCTGCACGCCCGAGCAGATGCAGGAGGTGATCAAGCAGTACGTCGCGTGGAGCATGAAGACGCACGCGACCAAGCGGATCAAGGTCGGCCACAAGCTCGCCGACGAAGGCGGCAAGCGGCTGCTGAAGGGGCGCGGCAAGGTGAAGGTCACCGACGGCCCGTTCGCCGAGTCGCACGAGGTGATCGGCGGCTTCTACGTGCTCGAAGCCGACAGCTACGCCCACTGCATCGAGCTGCTCGCCGACCACCCCCATCTCGTGCACGGCCAGCGCATCGACGTGCGCGCGATCGAGGAGGTCCGCGCCCGCGGCCGCCGCAAGAAGTGACCGCCCCCGCCGATCCACGCCCCCTCCTCGACGCGCTGGTCCGCGAGCAGTCGGGCCAGCTCGTCGCGACGTTGACCCGCCTGCTCGGCGCCTCGCAGCTCGACCTCGTGCACGACTGCGTGCAGGACGCGCTGCTGCAAGCGCTGCGCGTCTGGTCGTTCGAGGGGGTGCCGGAGCGGCCGGGCGCGTGGCTCGCGCAGGTGGCGCGCAACCGTGCGCTCGACCTGCTCCGCCGTGCGCGCACGGTCGCGGCGAAGCAGCCGCAGCTCGAGCGGTGGGCCGCACGCGTCGCGGCCGCCGCCGAGCGCTCCGCCGCCGCCCCGCCCGCCGCCGACGACGACCGCGCTCCGGCCGACGACACGCTCCACCTGATGCTGCTCTGCTGCCATCCGGCGCTCGCGCCCGATTCGCGCGTCGCGCTGACGCTCCACTGCGCCGCCGGCTTCACGGTCGCCGAGATCGCGCGCGCGCTCCTTTGCGACGAGCGAGCGATCGAGCAGCGGCTGGTACGCGCCAAGCGGACGCTGCGCGGCCTCGACGTCCCCTTCGCGCTGCCGCGCCGCGCCGAGCTCGCCACGCGGCTCGACGCGCTGCTCGACGTCGTCTACCTGCTCTTCAACGAGGGGTACGCGGCGACCGGCGGCGACGAGTTGCTGCGCGGCGACCTCGTCCGCGAGGCGCTCCGGCTCGGCACGCTGCTGGCCGCCCACCCGGCCACCACCTCGCCGCGCGTCCACGCGCTGGCGGCGCTGCTGCTGCTGCAGGCGGCACGCCTCCCCGCCACCCACGACGCCACCGGCGAGCTGCGGCTGCTCGCCGACCAGCCGCGCGCCGAGTTCGATGCGGCGGCGCGGGCGCGCGGCTTCTGGCACCTCGCGCGCGCCGCGGCCGGCGACGAGCTCACCCGCTTCCACCACGAGGCGGCCATCGCCGCGCTGCACGCGGGCGCCCCCTCTCATCGCGCGACCGACTGGGCGCAGATCGTCTGGCACTACGACCGCCTGCTCGAGCTCGACGGCTCGCCGATCCACGCGCTCCATCGCGCCATCGCGCTCGGCAACGCGGCGGGACCGGCCGCCGCGCTCGCCGCGCTCGAACCGCTCGCTCGCGAGCCGCGCCTGCGCCGCCATCCGACCTTGCCGGCTGCGCGCGCCGAGTTCCTCGCTCGCGCCGATCGGCGAACGGAGGCCGTCGACGCGCTGCGCGAGGCGATTCGCCATTCCCGCAACCGGGCGCAGCGGCGCTGGCTCGAGCAGCGCGCCGACCTGCTCGCTCGTCGCACGCGCTGACGACTGCGCGCGTCGCCGCTGCCGATGCGGTGACCAGCCGCGCACGACCCCGCTACGATCCCTGCGCTGCGGCCTCGCCACCCGCGCCTCCAGGGAATGACCCATGCTCCGTCCGGTCCTCGCCGCGGCGTCGTTCGCCTCCATGGTCGGCGCCTCGCTGCCGTCCCCGGAGCCGACCGCCCTCGCGTCGACGCGGGCCGCGGCGGGCGCGGGCCTGCCGGGCGACGTCGAGTCGCGCACGCTCCCGAACGGGCTGGTCGTGACGGCGTGGTCGGAGGAGGACGCGAACGAGCCGTGGATGGCGCTCGCGCTCGGCGGGGGCGCGCTGCGGGAAGGGGCGGGTGAGGCGGGCCTCGCGCTGCTGGCCGCGGCGGCGCTGGCGCCGGGCGGCATCGCGGCGACGGCCACCGCGCTGCTCACCAGCGATGGCGGCGCCCAGGCGAAGCTCGCCCATCTGCTGCTGCCGGCCAACGGGACGAGCCGCGAGCCGGCCGCGCAGATCGCCGCGCTGGCGCAGATGATCGCGCTCCCGCCGCTCGAGGCCGCGCAGCTCGCCAGCACGGTCGACGCGCTGCAGCTGCAGCTCGCCGGGTCGGTCCCGACGGCGTTCCACGACGCGCTCTTCCGCTCCGCCTTCGCGCAGGTCGCGCTCCACCGCGCCCCGCGGATCGACTTCGCCGGCAGCTTCAAGGCGGCCACGACGGCGCGCGTCGACGGATGGCTGCGCGGGAATGCGGCGCGCGACCTCGTCCGCGTGCTGGCGGTCGGCAGCGGCAAGGCGAACGTGCTGCGCGGCGAGCTCGAGAAGGGGCTCGGCGCGCTGCGGCTGCCGCACGCGCCGCCGCCCGCTCCGCCGCCGCCCGCTCTCGGCGATCGCGTGGTGGTCGGTCCGGCGGAACTCGCAGCGCTGCGCGAGCCCGGCCGCTTCGACGCCGGCTGGGACCTGCCGCAGACGCACGTCTTCCAGTGGTGGGTCGTCGACTGCAAGGAGACGAAGGACCACGTCGCCGTCGCGCTCTTCGCCGAACTCTGGAACGACCTCGCCGACGACGCGGTCGACTTCGCGACGCGGCTCGAGAATCCCGATCAGCCGGCCTATCGCGCCGAGACGCTCGCCCTTTCGCCGACCGCGCACCTGCTGCTGCTGCACGGCCACGTGCCGGCCGGCCGCGACGCCGAACTGGCTCTGGCGACGTTGGGCGAGATGGTCGACGAGGTGATCGCGCCGCGCAAGAACGGCCTCTCGCTGGCCGATCGCTTCAACGAGCACGTCGACAAGGTGACCCGCCTGCCGCAGCCGACCGTCGACGAACGCACCTTCGCCGGCGGCGCGCGCGCCTTCGGCTGGAGCGTGGCGCACGTCCCGCCGCTGCGCCTCTTCGAGCGCGAGCTCGAAGCGGGCTGCGAGGCGAAGCCGCTGTTCGCCGCGGGTCGCCAGCTGCGGCCCGCCGCGCTCGAAGCGCTGGCGAAGAAGCAGCTGCGGAGCGAGCGCAGCGGCCGCGCGCGCATCGTGAAGTCCCCATGAGGCGACGCGCGCTGCTCGCTTGCGCGACGAGCGCGCCGTTCGCCTTCGCTGGCGAGCCGCCCCCTGCCGACGTCGAGTTCGCGCGCGACGTGCTGCCGCTGCTGCGCGACAGCTGCCTCGATTGCCACGCGGGCGCCGAGCCGGCCGCCTCGCTCGCGCTCGACCGCTGCCTCGACGAGGCGGGCGCGCGCGCGACGGCGGGCATCTGGCGGCGCGTGCGCGACAAGCTCGAGCGCGGCGAGATGCCGCCGCCCGATGCGCCCGCTGCCGACGAAGCGCTGCTCGCCGCCGCGCAGCGCTGGCTCGACGTGCGCCTCGGCACCGGGCCGGGCAGCTGGCCGCTCGATCCGGGGCGCGTCACGTTGCGCCGCCTCTCGCGCTTCGAGTACGCCTTCAGCGTGCGCGACCTGCTCGAGCTGCCGCTGCCGCTCGCAGAGAAGCTGCCGCCCGACGAGGTCGGCTACGGCTTCGACACGATCGGCGACGTGCTGTCGCTCTCGCCGCTCCTGCTCGAGAAGTACGCGGCGCTGGCCGAGGAGATCGCGGCGGCGGCGCTGCCGGGCGCGACGCTGCGCACCGCGCGCACGCAGTCGTTCACCGGCGCGAACCAGCTGCAGACGACGCTCGACCGCAGCTACGGCGGCGACGAGTTCGTGAGCCTCTACTCGAACGGCTCCGCCTTCGCCGACATCGAGCTGCCGCGCGCCGGCGAGTACGTCGTGCGCGCGCGCCTGCAGGGCGACCAAGCGGGCCCCGAGCCGTGCCGCTTCGCGCTCACCGCGCGCGCCGAGGGCGCCGACGGCCGCCGCGCGACCGAGCTGCTGCGCGGCGAGGTGGCCGAGGAGCGACCTGCCGAAGTCGAGCGCGAGTGGCGCGGGCAGCTGCCGGGCGGCCGCCTCCGCCTCGCCGTCGCGTTCCTGAACGACTACTACCAGGCCGACGCCGCCGACCCGGGCGAGCGCGACCGCAACCTGCTGGTCCGCTCGCTCGCCATCGAGGGGCCGCTCGATCCGTTCCCCGCCACCGCTTCCGAGCGGCGCTTCTTCCCGTGCGGCGGCGACCACGCCCACACGCGCGCGTGCGCCCGCGCAGCGCTCGAGCGCACGGCGGCGCGCGCGTGGCGGCGGCCGGTGAGCGCGCTCGAGCTCGAGCGCCTGCTGGCGCAGGTCGATGGCGCGCTGGCGGCCGGCGACTCGCTCGACGAGGCGCTGCGCCTCGCGCTGGCCACGCTGCTGGTCTCGCCGAACTTCCTCTTCCGCAGCGAACTCGACGCGGCGCCCGAGGATCCGACCGCGGTGCGCCCGCTCACCGGCCACGAGCTCGCCTCGCGCCTCTCCTATTTCCTGTGGAGCAGCCTGCCCGACGAGCGCCTCTCCACGCTGGCCGAGCAGGGGCTCCTGCGCGAGCGGGAGATCCTGGCCGAGGAGGCACGCCGCCTCCTGAAGGACGCGCGCGCCGAGAGCCTCGTCACGCAGTTCGCCGCGCAGTGGCTGCAGCTCCGGAGCCTCGCCACCGTCGCGCCCGATCCGCAGGCGTTCCCGACGTTCGACGACGCGCTGCGCGAGTCGATGCGCCTCGAGACCGAGCTCTTCGTCGACGCCGTCTTCCGCGAGGGGCGGCCGCTGAGCGAGCTGCTCGACGGCGACTTCACCTTCGTCGACGAGCGGCTCGCGCGGCACTACGGGATCGCCGGCGTCACCGGCCCCGCGATGCGGCGCGTGCGCGTCACCGATCGGGCGCGCCGCGGCCTGCTCGGCCACGCGAGCTTGCTGACGCTCACCAGCAACCCGACGCGCACCTCGCCGGTGAAGCGCGGCAAGTTCGTGCTGGAGCGGCTGCTCGGCGCGCCGCCCCCGCCGCCGCCGCCCGGCGTCGGCGCGCTCGAGGACTCGCCCGAAGCGAGCGCCGCGGCGACGTTGCGCGAGCGGCTCGCCGCGCACCGCTCGAAGCCCGACTGCGCCGGCTGCCACGTGAAGATGGACGCGCTCGGCTTCGCGCTCGAGCGGTTCGACCCGGTCGGCGCGTGGCGCGACCGCGACGGCCCCCATCCGGTCGACGACCGCGGCACGCTGCCCGACGGCCGCGCTCTGGCGGGCGCGGCCGATCTCGCCGAGGTGGTCCTCGAGGGCGACGCCTTCACCCGCTGCTTCGCCGAGCAGCTGCTCACCTTCGCGCTCGGCCGCGGCCTCCTCGACGACGATCGGCGCGCCGTCCATGCTCTGGTCGCGCGCTACCGCGGCAAGAGCCCGACCTTCGAGCAGTTGGTCGTCGACCTGATCGGCCTCGACGGCTTCGTGCGAAGGCGCGGCGAGGCGCAAGGACGATGAGGACGCCATGGCGAACTTCCTGACGCGCGCTCCGCTCTCCCGTCGCACCTTCCTGCGCGGCGCCGGCGTCGCGCTGGCGCTGCCGTGGCTCGAGGCGATGCTGCCGCGCGCCGCCTACGCGCGCGGGCTCCTCTCCGCGCCGGCCGCGCCGCTGCGCTTCGCCTTCCTCTTCGCGCCGAACGGCAAGTGGATGGAGTCGTGGACGCCGAAGGCGGAGGGCGCCGGCTTCCCGCTCTCGCCCACGCTCGAGCCGCTCGCCCCCGTCCGCGACCGGCTGCTGGTGCTGAGCGGCCTCGCGCACAAGAACGCCGAGGCGCTCGGCGACGGGCCGGGCGACCACGCGCGCGCGGCTGCCTGCTTCCTCACCGGCGCCCACCCGAAGAAGACCGAGGGCGCCGACATCCAGAACGGCGTCTCGATCGACCAGCAGATCGCCGAGCGGATCGGCGGCGCGACGCGCTTCCGCTCGCTCGAGGTCGGCTGCACGCCGCCGCTCACCTCGGGCAACTGCGACTCGGGCTACTCGTGCGCCTACTCGTGCAACATCTCGTGGCGCAGCGCGACGACGCCGCAGCTGAAGGAGACCGACCCGCGCGCCCTCTTCGAGCGGCTCTTCGGCGCCGACGATCGCCTCACGCCGGAGCAGCGCGCGCGCCGCCTCGCGCGGCGCAAGAGCGTGCTCGACGCCGCGCGCGAGGATGCCGCGCGCCTCGCGGTGCAGCTCGGCGCCACCGATCGGCGCAAGCTCGACGAGTACCTCACCGCGGTGCGCGAGATCGAGCAGCGCCTCGCGCGCGCCGAGGCCGACGCGGCGGCGCGGCCGGCGCCGTCGATCGCGCTGCCCGCCGCGATCCCGGCCGACCACGGCGAGCACGCGCGCCTGCTGGCCGAGCTGCTGGCGCTCGCCTTCCAGGCCGACCTGACGCGCGTCGCGACCCACATGTTCGCCAACGACGGCGACAACCGCAGCTACCCGCAGCTCGGCGCGCCCGACGGCCACCACGAGACGTCGCACCACCGCGACGACCCGGTGAAGATCGAGCGGGTCGAGAAGATCGACCGCTTCCACGTCGAGCAGCTCGCCTGGTTCCTCGGCCGCCTCGCGCAGATCGAGGAGGGCGACGGGACGCTGCTCGACCACGCGCTCATCGCCTACGGATCGGGGATCAGCGACGGCAACGCCCACAACCACGACGAGCTGCCGATCGTGCTGGCGGGCGGCGGCAACGGCACGGTGCAGAGCGCGCGCCACCTCCGCTTCGCGCCCGGCACGCCGCTCTGCAACCTCTGGCTCGAGCTGCTCGACCGCGCCGGCGCCCGCGCCGCGAGCTTCGGCGACTCGAGCGGGCGCCTCGCCGGCCTCGGAGCCTGATCTCAGCCGCCGGCGCGCATCGCCAGCAGCTCGCGCACGACGGCCGCGAGCTCCGCGGCGGCGAGCGGCTTCTTCACGACGCGGCGCACGCCAGCGGCCTTCAGCACCTCCGCCGGCATGTCGTCGATGAAGCCGGTCAACATCGCGATCGGCAGGCCGGGGCGGCGGCGCGTCAGCTCGGTCGCCAGCGCGAGGCCGCTCATGCCCGGCATCGTGTAGTCGACCAGCACCACGTCGAAGCCGGCGAGCTGCACCGCGTCCATCGCCAGCACGCGTTCGGGGCCGTCCGCCGCCGTGACGAGGTAGCCGAGCATCTCGAGGCGCCGCTGCCCGATCCGCACGAGCTGCGGCTCGTCGTCGACGAAGAGGATCCGCTCTCCGTTGCCGCGCGCCATCTCGGGCGTCATCGGCGAGCCGGCGATCTCCTCCGCCTCGCTCACCGGGAAGTAGCAGCGCACCGTCGTGCCGGCTCCCTCCGCGCTCTTGATGGCGACCGCCCCTTCATGGGCGCGCATGATCCCGTGCACCATCGCGAGGCCGAGCCCGCTGCCGCTGCCGGGCGCCTTGGTGGTGAAGAACGGCTCGAAGACGCGCGCGCGCACCGCGTCCGACATGCCGGTCCCCTCGTCGCGGACGGCGAGCGTGACGTAGTGCCCCTCGGCGACCCCCTTCTCGCGGGCGCACGAGTCGCGCAGGTAAGTGGCGCCGACCGCGATCTCGAGGTGGCCCCCCGTCGGCATCGCCTGCGCGCCGTTGGTCATGAGGTTCATCACGACCTGGTGGACCGAGGTGGTGTCGGCGCGCACGCGCGGCACCGCGGCGGCGAGCTCTTCGCGGATCTCGACGGTCGCCGGGAGGGTCGCGCGCAGCAGGTGGACCGCGTCGCGGACCGCGCCGCGCAGGTCGAGCGGCTCGCGGCGCAACTCCTGGCGGCGGCTGAAGGCGAGGATGCGGTCGACGAGGCTCTTGCCGCGCTGCGCCACCTTCAACACCTCGAGCAGGTGGCTGCGCGTGGCCGTGGCGTCGCCTGCCTCGTCGCGCGCGAGTTCCGCGTAACCGGAGATGGCGCCGAGCAGGTTGTTGAAGTCGTGGGCGACGCCGCCCGCGAGCGTGCCGAGCGCCTCCATCTTCTGCGACTGGCGCAACTGCTCCTCGAGCCGGTGGCGCTCGAGCTCGGCCTGCTTGCGCGCGCTGATGTCGACGATCGCGCTCAGCACGTAGAGGCCGTCCTCGGTGACCACCGGCGTGAGGCCGATCTCGACCGGCACCTCGCTCCCGTCCTTGCGACGGCCGAAGAGCTCGCGCCCCTGCCCCATCGCGCGCACGCGCGGATCGCGCATGAAAGTGGCGCGATCGATCGGATGGCGCGGCCGCGCGCTCTCGGGGACGAGCAGGTCGACCGACTGGCCGAGCAGCTCCTCGCGCGAGTAGCCGAACATCCGCTCGACCTCGCGGTTCAGCAGCACGATCGTGCCGTTGGAATCGATCATCAGCAGGCCGCTCGGGGCCGACTCGACCGCGGCGCGCAGCCGCAGCTCGACATCCTTCGGAGCTGTGGACATGGCGACCCCCTCCCGATCGACCCCTAGCGACACGGTGGCGATCGACGCCCTGGCAACCGGAGCGCGATCGTCCCATGGCGAGAGGTCGCGCGATGCGGAAGAATGGCCATTTCATGGAATTCCCTAACTCCACGAAGAGACGCGCACTCCTGCTCGCGTGGCTGCTGGCCGTGCTGTTGGCACCGCTGCTGGCACAGCCCGCGCAGCCGTTGGTGACGCGCGCCGATGAATCGCGCTTCGTCGTGCTTCGGCCGACGCGGATGGCTGCGGCGAAGGGTTCGCTTCTGACGCTCGAGGGCGACGGAACGATCCGGGTTCGGGACGCCGGCGGCGGCCGCACCATCGCGGCGACCGAGAGCCTCACCTTCGAGTGCCTCGTCGATCGCAACGGGCTCACCGGTTTGCGCATCGAGACGCTCGCCGATCCCGACGGCCCGGCTGGCGGCCCGGGGCTCGCCGACAACGGCAACTTCGTGCTGACCGAGTTCACCGTCGAGCAGGCGCCGAAGAACTCCGACGGCTTCAAGCCGGTGCTCCTCGAGCGGCCGAGCACCGACCACGAACAGCAAGGCTTCGGCGTCGCCGCCGCGATCGACGGCGCGCCCGCCACCGGCTGGGCGATCTCGCCGCAGTTCGGCGTCGCCCACGAGGCGGTCTTCGAAGCGCAACGCGACCTCGGCTTCGAGGCGGGCGTGAAGCTGCGGCTGCGGCTCGACTTCGCCTTCGGCGGGCGCCACGTCGCGAGCCGGCTGCGCCTCTCCTGCACCGACGCGAAGCGGCCGCTGCAGGCGCGTCGCGACCTCACTGCGCTGAACGAGGCGCAGGGGCGCGTCGGGCTGGCGATCGGCCGCGGCGTGCGCTGGCTGCTCGAGCAGCAGGAACTCGACGGCCTGTGGGCTTCGCGCGCCGAGGACGTGAAGCACGGCATGACCGGCCTCGCCGGCTACACGCTCCTCAAGTGCGGCGTCGGTCGCGACCATCCGGCCGTGCAGCGCGCCGCGGCGCGCCTCCAGTGCGAGCCGACGAGCCACGTCTACGCCGCCGGCTTCGAGCTGATGTTCCTCGCCGAGCTGCAGGACGACGCGCTGCTGGGGCGGATCGAGGAGACGGCGCGCCGGCTGCTCTCCTGGCAGCAGGGCGGCGGCGGCTTCAGCTATCCCGCGGCGTCCGCAGCCGACCTCTCGAACATGCAGTACGCGGCACTCGGGCTGCGCGCGGCGGCGAAGCGCGGCGTGAAGATCCCGCCCGAAGCGTGGATGAAGCTCGGCGACGCGACGCTCGCCCACCAGGAGAAGGTCGACAGCGCCTACGAGGGCGCCGGCTTCGGCTACTACCCCGGCGGCGCCGCCTACGGCTCCGTCACCACCGGCGGCGTCTGCGTGCTGAAGATCGTCGACGAGCAGCTCGCGAAGTCGGGCGCCAGCAAGGCCGCCTACGCGACCGGCTGGCGGCGCGGCGTCGCCTGGCTCGACCGCAACTTCGCGGCCGACACCAATCCGCGCAACGGCACTTGGCTGTGGTATTGGCTCTACGGCGTGGAGCGCGTCGGCGGGTTGTGCGAGGTCGACGAACTCGCCGGCAAGTCGTGGTATCGCGAAGGGGCGCGCGTCGCCGTCGAGGCGCAGCAGGCCGACGGCAAGTGGGACGGCGACGGCGGTCCGCAGCCCTCCACCTGCTTCGCGCTGCTCTTCCTCGCGCGCGCCACCTCGGCCGTCTCGGGCGTGACGGTCCGCGGCGAGAACCTCTGGGGCGGCGACGACCCGCAGTTCGACGTCAGCTTGCGCGGCTCGGGCGACACGCCGCTCACGCTGTGGGTCTCGTCGTTCGGCGGCGCCGCGAAGGCGTTCGAGTGGCCGGGCGAGGCGGGGCAGGGGCCGCGCGTGATCGACGTCACCTACGCGGTGCCGGGGCGCGCGCTGTTGGCCGACAGCCGCGACGGCCCGACCGCGTGGCGCATGAGCGAGACGGCGCCGCTCGGCCCCTTCGCCGACCCGGCGTTCGACGACAAGGGCTGGAAGAGCGTGAGCGGCGCGCTCGGCGACCCCGCGACGAGCGGCATCGCCGTCCGCACCCCCACCAGCGCGGCCGAGCTCTGGCTGCGCCGCGAGTTCACCCTCGACGATGCGCCGCGCCTCGATCCGCAGCTCTACGTCGCCGCGCCCGCTCCGCCGGAAGCGGTGCCGACCGCCCCGCTCCTCTGCCTCTTCGACGAGGAGCCCGAGTTCGCCGCGCAGCTCACCGAGTCGAGCGGCGGTGGCAGCGTGACGACGCGCGACGGCAACGCCGCCAACGGCCGCGCGTGGCTCGCGGTGCAGCCGCAGCAGGTCCACCACCCCGCGCTCCCCGGTTGGCGCTTCCCGATCGCCGCCGAGCCGCGCCCCGGCGAGTTCCGCTACCTCCGCTGGAGCTGGCGCAAGGAGGGGGGTGGCGCGGTGATGGTGCAGCTCGCCGCCAATGGGGCGTGGGGCGCGTCGACGGTCCGCCGCCACGCGGGCAGCAGCGAAGTCGATTGGCCCAGCACCGCGCTGGCCGACAGCGCGCCGAAGGAGTGGCGCACCGAGACGATCGACCTGGTCGCGGCCTTCGGCGGCGCGACGACGCTCACCGGCCTCGCGCTCACGCCGATCAGCGGCGGGCTCGGCGGCTACGACGCGATCTACCTGGCGCGCTCGCTCTCCGACTTCGACGCGATCCCGCGCTCGACGTCGGCGCACGCGGCCGTCGCTCGGCCACGCGCGGCGAGCCCGCCGCCGGGCAGCGACGCGGTCGCCGAACTCGAGCTCTTCCTCAACGGGACGCGCCTCTTCCACGGTCGCGACGCGCTCGCGCCCTACACGCCGGTGCCGACCGAGGTGCCGCTCGCGCCGCTGCTGCGCACGGGCCGCAACGTACTGGCAATCCACCTGCGACGAGGGGCCACCTTCTCGGGAGTCGACGTCGCGCTGCTCGATCAGCGGGTGCTGGCGGTGGTCGCGGGAGCCGCCGATCGGCCGGCCGGTCCGGAGCGGTTCGCGACGCAGTTCACCTTCGATCGCAATGGCAGCTACCCGATCCGCGCGCTCGTCCGGTTGGCGGCGCCGCCCGAGAAGGGGCCGCCCGCGGAGGCGCTCTTCAGCTCGCCGCTCGTCACCGTCCCGATCCGCCGCGCCCCCGACCCGGAGCTGCTCCGCTACGCCGGCGACGCGGGGCGCAACCTGCTCGGCCCCGGCAACGCCGTCGCCACGGCGTCGAGCCAGTTCAGCGGCGACTTCGCGCCGGCGCTCGCCGTCGACAACCTCGCGTCGCGCGGCTGGTTGTGCGCCGACGGCGACCAGCGACCGACGCTCACGCTCGAGCTGAAGAAGCCGATGCGCGCCGACACGCTGCTGATCACGCCGATCCAGCAGCGACTCTTCGAAATCGATCGGCAGGGGTGGCGGGTGCGGCGGCTCGAAGTGGCGCTCGATCGCGGCAAGGGAGGCACCTTCGAGGTGGTGCTGCCCCGCGACGGCCGCAAAGGGGAGGTCCGGCTGCCGCGCGTGCAGGTGGTGCGGAGGATCGACGTGCGAGTGGTCGACTGCAGCGACCGTCCGGCGGCGAAGAGCGCGGTCGGCATCGCCGAGGTCGAGCTGCAGCTGCGGAAGTGACAGCGCCGCGTCCGCACTGCACCGGGGCCGCCGGCCCATCATTCGCTTCGCGTTCGCCCGGAAACCGCCGTACTGTGCGGCCGCTCTCCCGCCGACACTGAAGGAACCGCGCGGGCACCGGCACTTGCTGCACTTCCATGCAGCGGCTGGTCGTCGCGCCCCTCTCCCACCGCGAGAAATCGCCAGCGATGCGCGCTACCTCCCTCGCTCTTCCGCTCCTTCTCGCGGCTGCTTGCAGCGGCGACGGTGGCGGCCCCCGTCCGATCACGCAGAGCCGTGAAGTCGACGTGACGCCCGGCCGCGACAAGGTCGGAGCGACCAGCGCGGACCGGTTCGGCTCGATGAGCGGCGGCGGCCACGCCGGCGCCACCGCGAAGGCGACGCCCGAACTGGTCTGGGACAACCCGCCTGGCTGGACCGAGCTGCCGCCCAACTCGATGCGCACGGCCAACTTGAAGCCGGCGGGCCACCCGGATGCCGAGTGCTATCTCAGCTTGCTGCCGGGCGGCGCGGGCGGGCTGGTCGACAACGTGAACCGCTGGCGCAAGCAGATGAGCCTGCCGCCGATCGATGCCGAGGCGGTGAAGGCGCTGCCGAAGCAGAAGCTGCTCGGGCTCGATGCGGTGCGCGTCGACCTCACCGGCGCGTTCGCCGGCATGGCCGAAGGGCCGGGCAAGGCGGACTTCCAGCTGATCGGGCTGCTCACGACGTTCGGCGACCAGTCGATCTTCGTGAAGATGACCGGCCCCGCCGCGGTGATCACCGCCGAGGCCGCCAACTTCGATCGCTTCGTCGCGTCGCTCGAACTGCTGCAGCCGGCCGATGCGGCCGCCCGGCGCGGGTCGGGCGCCAATGCGAGCCCGACGGCGAGCGGCGGGCCCGAGGGCGGCGCACCCGCGGGCGGAGCGGCGGCGGGCGCCGGCACGGCGAGCGCTCCCGCGCCGGGCGCCGACGGCCGCGTCTCCGCCACCAACCAAGGCATCCGCTTCACCGGGCCGATCGGCTGGACGGCCGACGCTCCGCGCGCGACTCGCGTCGTGACGCTGCGCCCGCCGGGCACCAAGCAGACCGAGTGCGTCGTGTCGGTGCTCGGTGGCGATGGCGGCGGCTTGTCGGGCAACGTCGATCGCTGGCGCGGGCAGCTCGGGCTCGGGCCGTTGGCGGCCGCCGAGTTCGCGGCGCTGCCGCGGGTGACGCTCGCCGGGCGCGACGGCGTGCAGCTCGACCTGCTCGGCGCGCTCGACGACGCGATGACGGCGCGCAAGCTCCCGCAGGCGCGGCTGCTCGGCGCGATCGCCCTGCTCGAGGGCAAGTCGCTCTTCGTGAAGCTGACCGGTCCCGAGGCCGAGGTCGACGAAGCGGTGAAGAACGGCTTCCTCGAGCTCTGCGCATCGCTGGCGGAGTGAGAAGACGCTGATGGGACTGCTGAAGAAGCTCTACGCGCTGCTGTCGTCGTACGGACTCGCCGCGCTGCTGCTGGTCTTCCTGCTGCTGCTGACCTGGCTCGGCACGCTGGAGCAGGTGGAGTTCGGCCTCTACGAGACGCAGAAGAAGTACTTCGAGTCGCTCTTCCTGATCCACGAGGCGGGCCCCTTCGCGGTGCGCCTGCCGTTCAGCGACCCCGCGAAGGGGCCGCTGATGACGATCCCCGCTTTCCCGGTGCCGCTGCCGGGCGTCTACCTGCTGCTCTCGCTGCTGGTGGTGAACCTCGTGCTGGGCGGGATGGTGCGGCTGCGCAAGGACCGCTCGCGCGCCGGCATCCTCATCACCCACTTCGGCATCCTCTTCATGCTGGCGGCCGGCTTCGTCGAGTTCCGCTGGTCGCACGAAGGCGTCCTGCAGGTCTTCCCGCAGGAGCGGAGCCGCGATTACTACAGCTACCACGAGTGGGACATCACCGTCCGCGACGCCGACGCGACCGGCCGCGTGCGCGAGCACGTGATCCCGAGCGAGGAGTGGCGCGAGCTCGCGCCGGGCGCGACCCATCGCTTCACCCACGACGCGCTGCCGTTCGACGTGCTGGTCACCAAGACGTTCCGCAACTGCCGCGTGGTGCCGCAAGGGCCGATGTTCAAGGGCGACGGCGCGGTGATCGACGGCTACGTGGTGCTCGACAGCAAGCCCGAGATGGAGCAGGAGTTCAACGTCCCGGGCGCCTACCTCACGATCGCCGAGAAGACGACCGGCCGGCAGACCGACGCGATCGTCTGGGGTCGCCAGATGCAGCCGCTCACCGTCGACGCTGGCGGCAAGCGGTGGCTGATCGACCTCGGCAAGCGCCGCCACGAGCTGCCGTTCGACATCCAGCTCGACAAGTTCATCGTCGAGTTCCACCCCGGCACGTCGATGGCTCGCACCTACTGGAGCAACATCACCAAGTTCGACGGCGGCCAGCAGACCGCCATGAAGATCACGATGAACGAGCCGCTGCGCCACCAGGGCTACACGCTGTTCCAGACCAACTGGGGACCGCAGGACGGCAACCTCGACCAGCCGCTCTACTCGGTCTTCACGGTCGTCGAGAACCCGTCCGACCAGTGGCCGAAGTGGTCGTGCTACGTGATCGCGGTCGGCCTGCTGCTCCACTTCTCGCTGCGCTTGAAGAAGTACGTCGCCTCGACGCGGCGGCCCGCCCCGGCCCCTGCCGCCCCGAAGTCGTGATGCGGAGTTCGCCATGAATCTCGCGAAGCCCACGCTCCTCCGGACCCTCGCGCGGCGCGCTGTCGCGGCGGCGCTCGGACTGATCGGGCCGGCGATCGGCGCGACGGTCGGCGCCGCGCTCGGCATCCCGTCGGCGCAAGCGGCGGCGCAGGAGACGGCCGCGCCCCAGGGCGAGCCGGTCGACGAGCACGCCGGCCACGACCACGCGAACGAGCCGCACGACGCGCCGCCGGAAGTGCGCCGCGCCGCGCCGTGGGATCCCGAGATCGTCGCGCTGTTCGGCGAGCTGCCGATCCTCGAGCAGGGGCGCGTGAAGCCGCTCTCCACCTTCGCCGGCTTCAAGCTGCTGCAGCTGAACGGCACGCGCACGCTGCGGATGGTCGACGATCGCGGCACGCCCGACCAGAAGGACGACGACGTCGAGGTGAAGCTCTCGCCGACCGAGTGGCTGCTCGACTGCCTCTTCTTCCCCGAGGCGTCGCGCCGCCACCCGTGCTTCCAGCTGCAGACGTGGGAGGTGCTCGACGCGATCGGCGTGGAGCGCATCGACGGCCGCAAGAAGCGCGATCGCTACAGCTACCTCGAGCTCGAGCCGGGCCGTCCGCAGCTCTTCGCGCGCGCCCGCGCGATGATGAGCGACCCGGTGAAGCGCGAGGCGAAGAACCGCAGCTACCTCGACGAGCAGCTGATGCAGCTCGCGATGAAGATGAACCAGTACGAGGGGCTGCTCGGCGCGCTGGTCTTCGCGCAGCAGGAGTTCCTCGAGATGCCGGCGGGCGCGCAGCTCGCCGACCTGCTCGGCGACGGCAAGACGACGCGCTTCTCGCGGCTCCTCGAGCACTCGGCGGCGCTCACCGAGCGCGCGGCGAGCGGCGTCGACGAGGCGACGCGGACGGGCGCGCAGCGGATGCTGCGGCTGGCCCAGCAGATGGCCGACTTCGCCAGCGCGCTCACGCTCTTCCCGCCCGACGCCAAGCCGGCGCCGCTGGTGAAGACGACGATGTACAACTCCGGCCCCGCCGAGAAGCGGCCGGGCGGCAGCGAGGAGGAGGAGTGGCTCACGCTCGGCGCGCTCGAGCAGCGCGTCGCGGCGGGCGATGCCGAGCTGCTCGCGCTCCACCTGCCGGCGATCGTCGGCTTCGAGGACGCCTTCGCCGCTCGCAACGACCCGCCGCGCATGAAGGCGGCGTTGCAGCAGGTGCGCGACACGCTGGTGCGGACCGCCACCGGCCGCGAGCAGTACGCGAAGATCGGCAGCGAGATCAGCTACTACGAGGCCGACCTCTTCTTCCGCGCGCTGGTGCTCTACGTGATCTGCTTCGTGCTGGTCGCCGTCGGCTGGCTGCTGCGCGCCGACCACAAGCTGAACCGCGCGCTGCCGTGGCTGCTGTTCGTCCCGCTCGCGCTGCACGTCGCGGCCATCGCGTGGCGCGGCTACCTGCGCGCGCGGCCGCCCGTCTCGACGCTCTACGAGACGATCCCCTTCATCACCGCGGCGATCGTGCTGGTGGCGCTGGTCATCGAGCTGATCGACCGGCGCCGCATCGGCGTCGTCTTCGCGGCGGTGCTGGGCGCGGCCGGGCTCTTCCTCACGCAGCGCTACGAGGCGAAGGAGGCGTTCGACAAGGGCGTCGACACGATGCCGCAGCTGGTCGCCGTGCTCGACACCAACTTCTGGCTCTCGACCCACGTCACGTCGGTGACGATCGGCTACGCGGCGGGCTTGCTGGCGGCGCTGCCCGGCATCGTCTTCATCCTCGGCAAGCTCTTCGGGCTGCGCCGCGGCGACGCCGACTTCTATCGCGCGCTGACGCGCATGACCTACGGCGTGCTCTGCTTCGGGCTCCTCTTCAGCGTGGTCGGCACGATCCTCGGCGGCGTCTGGGCCAACGACTCGTGGGGCCGCTTCTGGGGCTGGGACCCGAAGGAGAACGGCGCGCTGATGATCTGCCTGTGGGAGCTCGCGATCCTGCACGGCCGGATGGGCGGCTACCTGCGCGACATCGGCGTCTGCACCGCCGCGGTCTTCGGCGCCTCGATCGTCGTCTTCTCCTGGTTCCACGTGAACCAGCTCGGCGTCGGACTCCACTCCTATGGCGCCACCGACGGCGTCAGCTTCTGGCTCTGGACCACTTACGGTGGCATTGCGCTGGTCGTGCTGGCCGGACTCTGGTTGGCCATGGAGGCGCGTGCGGCGCGGAAAGCGTCCACTTCGAATGCCGTGGGACCGGCGAAGGTCGCCGGATTCGAGACCGACTGAGCGGCGGAGTTCGATCCCAAGTCGCTTGCCCGCCTCGAGTTGAGTCGGGCGAGCGGCACCCTGGCCGGCACGCGCATCGGCCCGCTCTTCCGGCGGAGCGGCGCGGCGCCGTCGACCGTCCCTCGGCGTGAACCGTGCGCCATCGGAACAAGGTCGAGCGCGCGAACGGACGCGGCGGAGGGGCTCCGATGGGCCGCGACATGGCCGCGGATCGGCTCGCTGACCCCTTCGGTGACGTCGCTCGCGAGATTTTCCCCCTTCCCCCGCGAGAGAAAACGCTGCTATCGTCCCGCCCCGTCGGGCTGGTGCCTGACGGAACTCAAGGCTTTGCGATTGCGGTCGACCGATCTCGTCTTGGACTGCGGTGGGGTGCGCGCGACGGATTCTTCGTCGCCGCTGATGTCACCACGTGCCCCGGATGTCGTCTCTCCCCGTGAGCGCGCGTCTTTTGTCCGCCGGAACGCCTCGTGATGAGTCGACGGCAGAGCAATCTGACGTCGTGTGGTTTCATCCGTTCGCCCGTTGGGTTTCTTGCATGAATGGCCACGACCGTGGCCGCCAGGAATTGCAGCGTGGGCTGCCCAGCCTGCCCTGCTGTCCGTTGACCGGAGATTGAGAATGGGCACGAAGTTGTATGTCGGCAACCTTCCGTACTCGACCACCAGCCAGGAGCTGAACGACATGTTCTCGGCTCATGGCGGCGTGAAGAGCGCGGACGTGATCATGGACCGCGAGACCGGCCGCTCGAAGGGCTTCGGTTTCGTGGAGATGGGCACGGACGAGGAAGCCAAGGCTGCGATCGCAGCGCTGAACGGCCAGAAGATGAACGGCCGTCCGTTGACGGTCAACGAGGCGAAGCCGCGTGAAGAGCGGCCGGGTGGCTTCCGTCCGCGCACGGGCGGCGGCGGCGGCGGCGGCTTCGGCGGCGGCGGCGGCGGTGGTGGTTACGGTGGCGGTGGCGGCGGCGGTGGCCGTGGCGGCTTCGGCGGCGGCGGCGGTGGCCGCGGCGGCTTCGGCGGCGGCGGTGGCCGTGGCGGCGATCGCTACTGAGATCGACTGACGTCGATCAACTGCAGTCGTTTGGCTGCGGTCGTTCGACGCCTTGCAATCGAATCGATCTCGAACGGGCTGGTGCGCGCAAGCGTGCCAGCCCGTTCGTTTCGTCCCGGCCGCCCCGCTCACGCGCACCGCCCTCGCGTGACGCGCGGGAGTGTCAGCTGCCGTCGCAGGCCCGCTCGAGCGCCTGCAGCAGCGGTTCGACCTCGCGCTCGACGAACAGTTCGTCGAGGTGGGCGGCGTCGGCGAACCCCTCGGCCACGGTCTTCCGCAGGTGGTCGAGCAGCGGATCGAAGAAGCCGGCCACGTTCAACAGCCCGCACCGCCCGGCGCCTTGGCGCAGCTGCCGCAGCGTCAGCACCTCGAAGAGCTCGTCGAGCGTCCCGAGCCCGCCCGGCAGCACGATGAAGGCGCGCGCCCGCTCGACGAGGTGGCGCTTCCGTTCGTAGAGGCTCGCGGTGACGGTCAGTTCCGCAGCGCCGAGCCGCGGATGGAGCAGCTCCTCGGTGCGGAGGAACTCGGGGATCACCCCATGCAGGTGGCCACCCGCGGCAAGGGCCGCATCGGCCACCTCCCCCATCAGGCCGACGCGCCCGGCCCCCCACACCAGCCGGATCCCGCGGCGGGCGAGTGCGGTGCCGAGTTCCCGCGCGGCGACGACGTAGCGCGGATCGCGTCCGCGGCGCGAGCCACAGAAGACCGTGACGGCGTCGAGCATCACGGCAAGATACCGCCCCATGAAACCTCACCCCCGCGCCTCGTCGCAGCTCCGCTCCTGCCTCACCAGCCTCTCGCTCCGCGCGCGCCGCGCCGCGTCGCTGCTCGCGCTGCTGCTGACCGCCGCTCCTGAGCTCCGCGCACAGTCGGCGGCGCTGCCGCAAGCGCAGTGGATCTGGGGCGATCCGAGCAGTGCCGCGCCGACGCCGAGGAGCGACGACGGCTCGAAGGAGGAGTGGCTGCTCGCGCGCACGCTCGAGCTGCCGGCCGCGCCGACGCGCGCGCTGCTGGCCGTCACCGCCGACAACCACTTCCGGCTCAGCGTGAACGGCACGGTCGCCGGCCGCGGCGACGACTGGGCCCGCCTCGCGCGCCTCGACCTCACCAACGTGCTGCGCGCCGGCCCGAACGACTTCGTCGCGCGCGTCACCAACGACGGCGGCCCGGCCGGTTTCCTCTTCGCGCTGGAGGTCACCTGCGCCGACGGCAGCCGCACCACGCTCGTCTCCGACGGCTCGTGGCGCGCGCGCCCCTACCTCGCCGCGACCGCCAGCGAGCCGCTCGCCGCCGACGCCCCCGCCGCGCGCCTCGTCGCTCGCTACGGCGCTTCGCCGTGGGGCGAGTTGAACGCCCCGCCGCCGCCCACCTTCGACGCGCTGCCCGGCTTCGTCGTCACGCCGGTCGCCGAGGGGTTCGGCTCGGTCGTGGCGCTGGCGGACGGCGGCCCGAATCGCTGGCTCGCCAACGTCGAGGGCGGGCCGATCTTCGCGCTGGTCGATGGCGACGGCGACGGAGTGGCCGAGCAGATCGCGCCGTTCACCGACACCATCAAGGGGTGCCAGGGGATCCACTGGCAGGAGGGGACCACCTGGTTCACCGGCGCCGGGCCCGACGGCCACGGCCTCTACCGACTCGCGGACGGCGCGACGACGCCGACCAAGGTGGTCGCCTTCGAGGGTGACCTCGGCGAGCACGGCCCGCACGCGATCGTCCCCGGTCCCGACGGCGCGCTCTACGTTGCGCTCGGCAACCACGCGCGGCTCGGCCAGCCGCCGGCCGACGGCTCTCCCTACGGGCTCACCTACGAAGGCCACCTGCTGCCGCGCTACGTCGATCCGCTCGGCCACGCGACCGAGTGCACGGCGCCGGGCGGCGTCGTGCTGCGCATCGAGCCCGACAGCGGCCGCTGCGAGCTCTTCGCCGCCGGCTTCCGCAACCACTACGACATCGCCTTCGACGCGCGCGGCGAGCTGTTCACCTTCGACTCCGACATGGAGTGGGACGTCGGCCTGCCGTGGTACCGGCCGGTGCGCATCGTCCACGTGGTGCCAGGCGGCGAGTACGGCTGGCGGACCGGCTCGACGGTGTGGCCCAACGTCGCCGCCGATTCGCTGCCGCCGTCGATCGAGGCGGGCCGCGGCTCGCCCACCGGCATGTGCCTCGCCACCGGCACGCAGTTCCCGAAGCGCTTCCAGGGGACGCTGCTGGCGGGCGACTGGTCGCTCGGCGTGATCTACGCGTTCCGCGCCACGCCGCGCGGCGCGAGCTACGACATGACGGCCGACGTGCTGCTGCGCGGCCATCCGCTGAACGTCACCGACCTCGCGATGGACCGCGACGGCTCGCTCCTCTTCGCGGTCGGCGGGCGCGGCACGGTCGGCGGCGTCCATCGGCTGCGCTGCGTCGATCCCGCCGCCAGCGAGGGCGCCGCGCCGCCGCTCGGCGACCCCGCCGCCACCACCGCGACCGCGCTCCATCGCGAGCTGCACGCCGCGCCGCTCTCGCGCGTCGCCAGCGAGCTCGCCTCGCCCGATCGGTGGCGCCGCTTCCTCGCCGCGCGCGAACTCGAGCGCCGTCCGGCGGTCGACGTCGCGCGCACGCTCGCCGCGCTGAAGGAGCCGATCGCGCAGGCGGAGGCGGCCATCGCGCTGGCGCGCCTGCAGCTGGCCGGCCGCGCGCCGGTCGACGCGCTCGACGCCGAGGTGGTGCTGAAGCTCGGCATCGTGCTGCTCGAAGCGGTGAACCGGCAGGCGCCGCCCGCGCCCGAAGCGGAGCCCGCCGCGCTGCGCGAGCTGCGCCACGCGACGCTGCGCCTGCTGCAGCTCTGGCGGATCGCGGCTCCGGAGGCCGCGTTCGCCGGCGAGCGGCTGCTGGCCGGCTTCCCGTGCCGCGACGCCGCGGCCAACCGCGACTGGGCGCAGCTGATCGCGCAGGCGAATCCCGCCGGCGCGGCGGAGCTGCTCTGGCGCGCCTTCACGCAGGAGCCGTCGCGTGAGCAGAAGATCGCCTACGCCTATGCGCTGCGCTGCATCGAGACGGCGTGGCCCGACGGCGCGCGCGTCGAGCTGCACCGCTGGCTCGACGCCGCGGCGCGCGCCAACACCGGCGGCATGAGCTACGTCGGCTACCTCACCAACATCCGCGACGCCGTCGATCGCGGCCTCACCGACGCGGAGAGGACGCTGCTGGAGCAGGAGGCGAAGGAGCGGCGCAAGCTGGCCGCCAGCGCGAGCCGCCCGCCGGCCGTCGCCGCCGAGCCGCGCGAGTTCGACCGCGTGCTCACCTTCGTCGAGCGCACGCTGCACGCCCCGCACCGCTCGGCCGCCGACGGCGGGCTGCTCTACCAGCAGCTCTGCTCGAAGTGCCACAAGCGCGGCGAGATCGGCGTCGCGGTCGGCCCCGACCTCACCACCGTCGGCTCGCGCTTCGGCGCGCGCGACCTGCTCGAAGCGCTGCTGGCGCCGTCGCGCACCATCTCCGACCAGTACCGCGGCGAGAACTTCTTCCTCGCGAACGGCGACATCGTCACCGGCCTGCCGCTCCTCTCCGACGCGAAGCGCGTCGTCGTCGTCAATCCGACCGGCGATCAGGTCGAGCTGCCGGTCGCGCAGATCACGCGGCGACGGCCGGCCATGAAGTCGGTGATGCCGGAGGGGCTCGCCGACGGCCTCACGCTGGAGCAGATCAGCGACCTCGCGGCGTGGCTGCTGGCGCCGACGGTCACCGCTCCGGCGACGGCGGCGAGCTGGCAGCCGTTCCTCGAGGGGCGCAGCTTCGACGCCTCCTCCGAGTGGCGCCTCGTCGACGGCGTGTTGCAGCTGCCGGCGGCGGCAGAGCGCGCGGGCGCGGGCCTCGCGTTCGCGGAGCCGCAGCTCGCCGACTTCGCCTTCGAGTTCGAGGCGCGCCTCGCCAAGCCCGACGACACGGCCGCCTTCCTCTTCCGCCAGGGCGCGGCGAGCGCCGATCCGTCGAGCTTCCTCGCGCGCGCCGGCGCCAGCTACGCGACCCACGCCGGCGCCTCGACTTGGGGCCGCCTCACCGAGCGCCACGGCCGCGGGCTGCTGGTCCAGCCGCGCCAGGAGATCTGGTGGCCTTTGCCCGAACGGAGCGGCTGGAACCACTTTCTCGTCACCGCGGTGGGCCCGCGCATCACCGTGCAGCTGAACGGCTCGATCACGGTCGATACGGAAGATCGCGACGGACGCCGCGACGGCGCCTTCGGCTTCGAAGTCGACGGCGGCGGCGGACTCGAGCTGCGCCACTTGCGCGTACGCGCTCTGCCGAGCGCGCGCTGACCCAGCGGCACGCGCAGAGAAGCGCACGCTCCGACCTCCCGCGGCAGCCCGCGCGCGGTTGGTACGCGGGCTGCAATGACTCTCCCCGCCGCGCTCGACTCGACGTCGCGCGCGCGGGCGAGGGACGGCCGCTCCGTCGCTCGATCCATCTCCTGGACCGGCGTGCGGAGCTGTTCTCCCCGTGGCGAGCCTCGGCGATCCAAAGCAAGGACTGCACACCCCGTGGTGGGCCGCGCTGACGCTGATCGGCGGCGTCGGCCTGCTCGTGCACCACGTCTGCAAGGAGTGCAGTTACTACATGGCGCCGCTCGGTGCGCAGGCACTCGACCCGCGCCACGCCGCGCTCCGCTCGAGCGGCCGCGTCGGCCTCGCGCTCGGCGTCGTCGCCGCCGCGCTGATGGTGCTGAACCTCGCCTACCTCGTGCGGCGCCGCTGGGTCGGCGCGAGCTGGCTCGGCAGCCTGCGCGGCTGGATGGACCTGCACGTCGTGTCGGGATTGCTGGCCGGCGGCTGCGTGCTGCTCCACGCGGCCGGCCACCTGCGCAGCGCCTCGGCCACCGTGGCCAGTGTCGCGCTCGCGATCGTGCTCTTCACCGGCGTCATCGGCCGCTACGTCCTCGCGCAGCTGCCGCGCACGCGCGAGGGGCGCGAACTCTCGCTCGATGAAGCGAATGCACGATTTGCCGAGCTGCGCGCGCAACTCTCCGAGTTCGGCCTCCCACCGCTCGAGCTGCCGCCGAGCGAATCGCTGCGCGCGATCTCGCGCGGGCGAGCGCTGCTCGGCGTCCTCTTCGGCGATCCGGTCGCGCGCGCCGCGCACGAGCGCTACCGCGCGCTGTTGCGCGATCGCACACCTGAAGCCGCCATCCGTCGTCGCATCGAGCCGCTGCTCGACTCGATCCTGCGCGAGGCGCAGCGGCTCGCGCGGCTGCGCGACCTCTCCGCGTTGATGGCGTCGTGGCGCTTCCTCCACCGCTGGCTCGCGCTGGTGATGGTCGGCACTGCGATCTGCCACATCGCGCTGGCGGTGCGCTGGGGCTCGCTCGACTGGCACGCGCTCGATCCGCGGAACTTCCTGCCATGAGCGCGCGCGCCGTCGTCTTCGCGCTGCTCGGCCTGTCGGTCGTCGCGCTGGCGGTGAACCTCGCGCGCATCGCGCCGAGCCCGGGCGAGCTCACCGCCGTGCACGCCGCGCTGCCCGAGCTCGCGGGGCTCGCCGGCTGCGAGCAGTGCCACGCGGAGGGCGACCTCGTCGACGGCTGCGGCGGCTGCCATCGCGAGATCGCCGCGCAGCTCGCGAGCGGCAGCGGTTGGCACGGCGCCCTCGTCGCGCAGGGGCGCACCGACTGCGGCGACTGCCACGGCGAGCATTGGGGCGCCGACTTCCCGCTGGTGCACGAGCAGTCGTGGGGCGACGGGCCGGCCGTCGACCGCGCCCATCGCCACGTCGCGTTCGCGCTCGACGGGGCGCACGCGCGGCTCGACTGCGCCGACTGCCACGTCGCGAAGCTGCCGGAGGGGACGGCGGAGCGCCTCGCCATCGCGGCGTCGCGGCGCACCTTCCTCGGCCTCGCCCAGGATTGCGCGAGCTGCCACGCCGACCCGCACGGCGCCGCGATGAGCGACGACTGCGCCGCCTGCCACGATCAGGAGCGGTTCGCCCCGGCGCCCCGCTTCGAGCACGCCGCCCGCTTCCCGCTGATCGGCGCCCACGCGCGCGTCGGCTGCGTGGAGTGCCACCCCGGCGCGAGCGACCTCGCGAGCGACCTCGCGAGCGGCGCCGCGCCCGCCGTAGCGACTGCCGCCCGTCCGCTCGACTTCGCGACCGTGCGCGGCACCACCTGCGAGCAGTGCCACGCGACGCCCCATCGAGCGCTGCCGGCCGATCGCTGCACGACCTGCCACTTCGCCACCGACGTCACCTTCGCCACGGCGACCCAGCGCGTGGCGGCCGACGATCACGCCCGCTTCGGCTTCGCGCTCACCGCCCCGCACGCCGAGCGCACCTGCGCGCAATGCCACGATCCGGCGCGCCCCTTCGCGCAGCGCTACCCCGGCCGCGCGGCCAACGACTGCACCGCGTGCCACGAGTCGCCGCACGGCGGCCAGTTCGGCGCCCGCGAGTCGAACTGCGCGGAGTGCCACTCGACCCACTTCGTGCCGTCGACCCTCACCGCCGCCGCCCACCAGCCGACGCTGCTCGGCCGCCACCTCGACGCCGCGTGCGCGAAGTGCCACGCCGCGCCGTCGCCCGGCGCACCCGTCCGTTTCGTCGCGACCCCGACGGCCTGCGCGCAGTGCCACGCCGATCCGCACGGCGGCCAGTTCGTCGCGCGCGGCCAGTCGTGCGAGAGCTGCCACGACGCGACCTGCTTCGTGCCGTCGCGTTACGACGTCGCCACGCGCCATCCGCCGCGGATCGGCGCGCACGCCGCCGCGGAGTGCGCCGGCTGCCACCGCTCGCCGAAGGCCGGCGCACCGATTCGCTACGTCGCGACGCCGACGGCCTGCGAGGCCTGCCACGCCGATCCGCACGGCGGCCAGTTCCGCCGCCAGAAGGGCGGCTGCGCGGCGTGCCACGACGAGAAGCGCTTCGTGCCGTCGACCTTCGCGGCGAACCGCCACCAGCCGCCGCTCACCGGAGCCCACCGGGCGATCGCCTGCAACGACTGCCACCGCACTCGCGGCGATGGCGTGCGCACCTTCGTCGGCACCGCGCGCGACTGCAAGAGCTGCCACGCCGATCCGCACGCCGGCCAGCTGACGCGCGCCGGCAACGACTGCAACCGCTGCCACCGCTCCGACGAGCGCTGGCTCCCCGTCACCTTCGACCACCAGCGCGACGCGCGCTTCGCCCTCGATGGCGTCCACGCGCGGCTCGACTGCGTGCAGTGCCACCGCGAGGTGGAGCTGCCCGACGGCCGCAAGGTGGTCCACTACGTCCCGCTCGGAGTCGAATGTCGTGATTGCCACACCGGACGGTGACCCCACGCCCGCCGCACGCCGGCGGGCGCTGCTGGCGATCGGCAGCGTGCTGCTGCTGGCCGCCTGCTACGCGCTGCGCCCCGCGCCGCGCCAGAGCTGGGACGAGGGGCGCTTCGGGCCGCTCGTCCCGCATCGCACCTTCCCGACCGACTGCTCGCTCTGCCACGTCGCCGAGCGGTGGGACGTGCTGAAGCCCGACTTCACCTTCGACCACGCCGCGCAGACCGGCGTCGCGTTGGAGGGGGCGCACGCCGCCGCCGCCTGCCTGCGCTGCCACAACGATCGCGGCCCGGTCGCCGAGTTCGCGGTGCACGGCTGCCGCGGCTGCCACGTCGATCCGCACGAGGGGACGCTCGGCAGCGACTGCACCCAGTGCCACGACCAGCAGAGCTTCGCGCCGACCGGCCAGATCGCCGAGCACGCGCGCACCCGCTTCCCGCTCGCCGGCGCCCACCTCGCCGCCGCCTGCGATCGCTGCCATGAGCAGGCGCGCGTCGGCCGCTTCGTCGGGGCGCCGCTCGAGTGCGCCGCCTGCCACCAGGACGACCTCGCGCGCGCGACGAGCCCCGACCACACGGCGCTCGGCTACCAGCAGGAGTGCCAGCGCTGCCACTCGCCGACCGCCTGGGACGCGGCGCACTTCAACCACGCGACCTTCGCACTGGTCGGCCAGCACCGCGCGGCCGACTGCGCCGACTGCCACGTCGGCGGGATCTACGCTGGCACCGCGCGCGACTGCTACAGCTGCCATGCCGACGACTACGCCGCGACCAGCGCGCCCGACCACCTGACGGCCGGCTTCGGGACGAGCTGCGAGCAGTGCCACACGCCGATCGGCTGGGGCCAGAACGGCTTCAACCACTCGACCTTCCCGCTCACCGGCCAGCACGCGGCGATCAGCTGCGACTCCTGCCACGCGGGCGGCACCTACGCCGGCACGCCGCGCGACTGCTACAGCTGCCATGCCGACGACTACGCCGGCGCCCAGAACCCCGACCACGTCGCCGCCGGCTTCGGCACCAGCTGCGAGCAGTGCCACACGACGGCGACCTGGGGCGACGGCAACTTCGACCACGACGCCTTCCCCATCAGCGGCGCGCACGGCGGGCTCGGCTGCTCCGACTGCCACACCACCGGCAACTACCCCGCCTTCTCCTGCATCGACTGCCACGAGCACCGCAAGTCGGAGGCGGACGCCGAGCACGACGACGTGAACGGCTACTCGTGGAGCAGCCCGGCTTGCCTCCAGTGCCATCCGGACGGCCGCGAATGAGCGCCGCACGAAGCCCCGCGTCGCTGCTGCTCGCGCTGTTCGGCGCGTTGCCGACCGCGCGTGCCGCCGCGCAGGCGGTCGCGCTCGCCCCTGCGCGGCGCGCCTCACGCGACGTCGAGACGACCGTGACGCAGGTCGCGGCCGACGGCGTCTACCTCGGAGTCGGTGGCGACGCCGGCGTCGTGGCCGGCACGCGCGGCACGCTCGAGCGCGACGGCCGCGTGCTGGCCGAGCTCGAGGTGCGCCACGTCGCTGCCGGCTCGTGCTTCGCCGCCTACGTGACGATCGAGCCCGACGCGGCGGTCCGCGCCGGCGATCGCGTGGTGCTGCGCGGCCTCGCCGAGCCGAAGCCGCCGACGCCGCGCGCGCCCGCCACGGGCGGCGGCGCCGCCGGCAGCGGTGCCGCGCCGGCCGCGGGCAGCGGCAGCGCGCCGTTCCAGCCGCTGCTCGCCCCGCCGGTCGCGGCCGGCACCGAGTCGCGCGGCAACTTCTTCCACGGCAGCGCCGGACTCGGCACGAGCTGGCTGCACGACGCGGAGAACGGTCGCGACTACACCAACCTGCGCCTCTTCGCGAGCGGCGACGTCGAACGGATCGGCGGCGAGCCGTGGTCGCTGCAGTTCCGCTTCGACCTGAATCGCCGCGGCGGCGACGGCTACGACGGCGATCCGAAGCAGGACGAGTGGCGGCTGCGCGCCGACACGCTGGTGGCGCGCCGCCACTTCGAAGATGGCAGCGTGATCGGGCTCGGCCGCTTCCTGCCGCACGCGCTCCCGGGCGTCGGCCGCATCGACGGCGCCTACGCGGAGAAGGTGGTCGGCGACGGCGCGCGGATCGGCAGCGCGCTCGGCTTCCGGCCCGATCGCGACGACCTCGGCGTGCGGCGCGACGAGCTCGTGCTGGCCGGCTGGGGAGCGCTCGAGCAGCGCTCGACCGGCGGCACGCGCTTCGGCGCCGCGCTCGGCGGCATGGCGAGCTGGTACGAGGGGAGTGCCGACCAGCACGCGCTGCTCGCCGACCTGAGCGCCCACTTCGCCGGCGGCCACTGGCTGCGCACCTCCGCGCAGCTCGACCTCTACGGCGGCGACGAGGCGCGCCGCTCCGGTGCCGGGCTCACCCGCCTCCACGCCAGCGGCTTCTGGCGCGCGAGCGAGGGCTTCGGCCTGCGCGGCAGCTGGTCACACTACGAGAACCCCGACACCGATTCGCTGCGCCGGATCGTGCCGAGCGACGCGAGCTACGGCCGCGGCCGCTCGCGCGCGGCGGTGGCGGCGCTCGAGTCGTGGAAGTCGGGACTCGCGCTGGAGCAGGAGCTCGCGGTCCTGATGGGCGACGGCACGCCGGCCGAGCTGCAGGGCACGCTGCGCGCGCGCGACGCGACGCTGTTCGGCGCCGAGACGTTCGGCGGCGACCTCGCCGTGTTCAACCTGGTGGGACTCGACCAGGAGGGCTTCGGCGGCGGCGCCGGGCTGACCTGGACGCCGTCGGGCGACCTCTCGCTGCGGCTCGGCTGGGACGCGACGACGCTCGAGATCGACGGCGGCGACGCCTACTTCAGCCAGACGGCCTCGCTGTTCGCGAGCCAGCAGCTCGGCCGCGCGGCTTCGCTCTGGCTGCGGTTGGCGAAGAGCCTCGGCGACGACCTCGACACCCTCTCCGCCGACCTCGGCATCACCTGGCGCTTCTGAGCGCGCCTCTCCCGGAGAGCGACGACCCGATGCTTCCCTCCCTCCTCGGATTCGCCGCGGCGCTGGTGCCGCTGCTGCTGCTGCTCGCGTGGCTCGAGCGGCGCGCGGCGCGGCAGCGCGAGGCGGCGGCGCGCGCCGAGCTCGACGACGCGCGCGCGCGCGGCTCCGACCAGCCGCTGGCGCAGCATCCGCAGATCGACGCGCTGCAGTGCGTCGGCTGCGGGCTCTGCGTGAAGGCGTGCCCCGAGGAGGGGGTGCTGGCGGTGCTGGACGGCGTCGCGCGCGTGGTGCACGGCGCGCGCTGCGTCGGCCACGGCCGCTGCGAGATCGCCTGTCCGGTCGGCGCGCTCCACGTCGGGCTCGGCGCGCTGGCACAACGCGACGACCTGCCGATCCTGTCGGCGACGCAGGAGTCGAGCGTGCCGGGCCTCTTCGTCGCCGGAGAGCTCTCCGGCATCGCGCTGATCCGCCACGCGATCGGCCAGGCGACCACCGCCGTCGACGAGATCGCGCGGCGCAGCGGCGGTCGCAGCGCGGCGGCGCCGGTCGTCGACGTGGCGATCGTCGGCGCGGGGCCGGCCGGCCTCGCCGCGGCGCTGCGCTCGATCGAGCAGGGGCTCACGCACGTGCTGCTCGAGCAGGATGCGCTCGGCGGCACGCTGCTCCACTACCCGCGCCAGAAGCTGGTGATGACGCAGCCGGTCGAGCTGCCGCTGCTCGGGCGGCTGAAGAAGAGCGAGTACCTGAAGGAGGAGCTCGTCGAGTTGTTCGAGGAGGCGGCGCGCCGCTTCCCGCTGCAGGTGCGCACCCAGACGCGCGTCGAGTCGATCGAGCGCGAGGGCGACTGCTTCGTGGTGACGACGCGCAGCGGCGCGAACGGCGACGAGGTCGGCGAGGTGCGCGCGCGCCACGTCGTGCTGGCGCTCGGCCGGCGCGGCACGCCGCGCAAGCTCGAGGTGCCGGGCGAGGAGCTGCCGAAGGTCGCCTACCGGCTGATCGACGCGGCGCTCTGGCGCAACGCCGACCTGCTGGTGGTGGGCGGCGGCGACAGCGCGGTCGAGGCGGCGCTGGCGCTGGCCGGGCAGCCGGGCAACCGCGTGACGCTCAGCTACCGCAAGGAGGCGTTCTTCCGGCTGAAGCGGAGGAACGAGGAGCGCATCGCCGCAGCGCAGGCGAGCGGCCGCGTGCAGGTGCTCTTCCGCAGCGACGTGGTCGCGATCGATCGCGACGCGGTGACGCTGACCGTGCGCGAGCGCGACGGCTTGCGCACGGTCACGCTCGACAACCAGCAGCTCTTCGTCTTCGCGGGCGGCACTCCGCCCTTCGGGCTGCTGCGCGCCGCCGGCGTCGCGTTCCCGCCGTCGCAGGAGGCCGCCGCCGGCGCGCCCGAACCGGCGCGCACCCGCGGCGACCGCTGACTCAGCGCGACACGTACTCGAGCCACGCGCCCCCGGCGTCGAAGCGCAACGCCATCACGGCGCCGCCCGGCAGGTGCTTCTTCAGCAGCGCGTTGTCGATCGTGGCGAACGCCTCGACGAAGGCGAGCCCGCGCTGCTGCACCGGCGACAGCGACGGCGGCTCCTCGGCGGAGCCGGCGTCCTGCTCGTCGCCGTAGATCTCCTCCGGCTCCAGCTTCTCCGTGTCGCCGTAGTCGTCCCACTCCTCGTACCCGCCGCCCTCGAGCGTGTCGGTCGCGGCACCGCCGAGCGAGTCGAACAGCTCGGGCGAGTTCGCGCTCCAGATCAGCACTCCCGGCACGCCGCCGAGCCCCGCTCGCTGCCGCGCGAAGACTTCCGATCCGTGCAGGTTGGCCAGCTCCGGATTCGAGCGGCGGCGCAGCAGGTCCTGCAGGATCGAGAGCGACGGCGACGTGAGCATGGCGTCCTCGACGATCGCGTAGTGGATCGTGACGGGCCCCAACGGCAGCGAGTAGATCAGCTGCCCCTCGAACTCGCTCTTGCGGCGCGCCGCGTGCATCCCCTGGCTGCGCAGCAGCTTGTCGATCGACGCGCCGAGCGCCGCGCTGTTGCTGGTGCCGAGCAGCAGCGAGAAGTTGACCGACGCGCTGCCGCCGGCACCCATCCCCATGAACGACTCCTCCGGCTCGGTCGCGAGGACCGTGAAGGCGAGTCGGCCGTCGAGGTGGTCGAGCAGGTCGCGGCGCGGCTGGAACTGCTCCTGCGCCGCGGCCGCCGGGTCGTTCCCTTCGGGCGCCGGCTCGCCGAAGAGCGAGCCCATGCCCGCCTCCTTGGCCAGCGCGTCCGCCGCATCGAGCCCCGCCTTCAGGTCGAGCTGCAGCCCGATCGCCGCCACCGCATCGACCGGCAGCAGCTTGAAGAGCTCGTGCGGGCCGCCGACCACCAGCGCCTGCAGCACCGCCGCGATGCCCCCCTGGCCCCACGCCTGGCGCAACTGCATGCGCATGCCGTCGGCATCCATCGCGAGATGGGCGCCGAGCGGGCCGAAGCGATCGAGGCCGAGCGTGCGCTGCAGCTGCGTGTCGGGCGACTCGCTGCCATCCTCGAGCGGCGGCGACTGCGCCGCGCGGATCTGCCGGCCGGTGTCGAAGAAGAACTTGACGCCGCCGACGCGCGCCGCGAGCGACTCGCGGAACTCCTGCTGCGCGCCGAGCGCCTCGCCGCCCGCCCCATCGAGCGCCTGCACGAAGGCGACGAAGTCTTCGCGCTCGAGCGCCTTGCCGACCGCCGTGCCGAGCGCGAGCGTGCTGCCCGCCTGCGCCATCTGGAAGCGGCCCTGGTCCTCGCTGCCGAGCGGCGTGATCTGCATCAGGTCGTGCTCGCCGACCTTGTCGTGCTTGGCGACCGCCTCGCCCGCCTCGACCATCTTCTCGAGCGCGGTCGCCAGCAGCGCCCGCAGCTCGGGCGCGTGCGCGGTCGACTCGAACGCCGCGACGCCGTGGCCGTCGCTCCCGTTCGCCATCAGGTCGCCGCCGACCGCGAAGGCGAGCCGCCCGTCGATCTTCGCCATCATGTCGACCAGGTCGACGCCGAGCTCCTCGCGCGAGTCGTCGGCCAGCGCCGCCAGCAGCGCCGCGAAGCTCTCGCGCACCGGCGCCGCCGCTTCGTCGCCGACCAGCCGCCCGAACGGCGACGCGCGCCAGTCGGCGAGCAGGTCATCGAGATGGTCGATGCCGACGAAGAACAGCGTGTCGGCCGCCACCACCGACTCGTAGCCGGGGCCGCGCGCGGGAGCGGCAGCCGCGGGCGCGCTCTCCTGCGCCGGCGGCGCAGCGGCAGGCGCGGCCGGCGCGGGCGTCTCCTGCGGAACGAAGGCGAGCGACGCGGGCAGGGCGGCGAACAGCCAGGGACGCGACATCGGGATCACTCCTGCGGATAGACGAGGATGCGGTCGTGGACCAGCAGGGCGAGGTCCTGCTTCGAGTCCCCGTTCAGGTCGGCCACCACCAGTTCGCGCGGCTCGCGGCCGCCGCCGCCGTCGCGCTCGAAGAGGCTCTCCTCGTAGACGGGGAACTGCAGCACGTGGTGCAGCTTCCCGTCGACGTGGGCCGCGATGGTGACGAGGTGCTTGCTCGAGTCGGTGACGATCGCGTCGACGATGCCGTCGCCGTTCACGTCGCCGAACGCGAGCTGGTCGAGGAAGGCGTTCTTCAGCGGGCTCTCGTAGTCGTCGGTCTCGACGAAGCCGGGATCGGCGCGCCCCGACTGCACGACGGCGAAGCGCTCGGCCGCCAGCAGCACGACGTCGCGCGCGCCGTCGCCATCGAGGTCGGCGACGCGCAGCCCCTTCACCTCGAGGTCGGCCGTCTCGGTGCGCGCGATGGTGCGCGCCGCGCCGTCCACCAGCCGCAGCGCGCGCAGCGTGCGGCTGGTCTTGTCGTGCACCAGGATCTCGGGCTTGCCGTCGCCGTCCAGATCGCCCGCCGCGACGCAGCCGACCTTCGCCGACGCCTCCTCGAGGTTCCACTGCGCGACGACCTGCGGCACTCCCTTCGGGCCGAGCGTGAAGGCGCGCGCGAAGTTGGGGCCGGGCACCAGCAGCTCGACGGTGCCGTCGCCGTCGACGTCGCCGTGGAAGAGCGCCGTGCGCGGCACCCCCTTCAGCAGGCCGAGCCCCGGCACGTCCTGCGTCTCGACCTGCGTCCAGGTGAGCGTTCCATCGGCGCCCTTGCCGGCCAGCAGGATGCGCGGCACCTCGGTCGGCACCGTGATGAACGCGTCGCGCAGCCCGTCGCGGTTCAGGTCGATCAGCCAGAGGTCGTTCGGGTCGGTCGGCAGCTTCTTGAGCTCGACGGTGAACGGCTCGCCGCCCGCGACGCGCACCAGCGACCAGCTGCGCGCCGCCCCCTTGCCGTTGGCGAGCAGCGCCAGCGCGCTTTGCTTGCCGCTGCCGTCGAGGTCGGCGGCGTCGAGCGCCAGCAGCGCGTCGGCCTTGTAGCCGAGCGGCTCGGGGAAGCCGGGGTGGCCGTTCGCGCCGACCTTCGCCACGCCGATCGCCCCCTCCTCGGGCGCCGCGACCAGCAGCTCCGCCTTGCCGTCGCCATCGAGGTCGGCGAGACGCGGGTGGCGCGCGCCGACGAAGCTGGCGAACGGCTCGCCGCGGCTCGCGAGCCCGTCGGGATCAGCGCCGTGGCGCACGACACGAGCAGCCGAAGGCTCGCAGACCAGCAGCTCGACCTTGCCGTCGCCGTCCAAGTCGCAGAGCAGCTCGTCGCGCGGCTTCTCGTCCTTCTGGGTCGAGTAGGCCACGAGGCGCGGCGAGGAGAGGAGGATCTCGCCGGGACGCGCCACCGCGCCGGCCCCCGCGTACTCGAGCAGCGCGACGCGCCCGCTGCGGCGGCGCACCGCGGCGACGTCGGCCTTGCCGTCGCGATCGAGATCGGCGAGCGCGTAGCTGCGCAGCTCGGTGAACGGGAAGAGGCGTTCGGGGCCGAACTCGCCGGCGCCGCGGCTCAGGCGGAAGCGCAGCGGCGCGTCGGCGTCGGCCTTCACGTAGAGGAGGTCGCCCTTGCCGTCGCCGTCGAGGTCGGCCAGCGCGAAGCCGTCGGGCGATGCGCTCGAGTTCAGGAGCTCCGGCCCTTCGGCGAGCCGCCCGTCGCCGCCCTGCAGGAAGAGCTGCGTCTTCTTGCGGCCGAGCACCAGCACGTCGGCGCGGCCGTCGCCGTCGACGTCGCCGCAGCGCACCGCCTGCGCGACGTTCGAGAGCTCGTCGAGGTCGAGGCGGACGCGCTCGGAGAAGCCGCCCTTCGCGTCGCGGTAGGCGACCGTGAGCTTCTGCGAGTCGCCGACGAAGGCGAGGTCGTTCTTGCCGTCGCCGTTCAGGTCGGCGATGGCGAGCGAGCTCACCTTCTGCTCGGTGGCGAAGGAGTCGCGCCCGAAGTGCACCTCGTCGGGGAAGTCGTTCATCCCGTCGCCCGCCTGCGTCGCGGCCGAGTCGCGCAGCGGCTCGCCGGCGGAGCGCTGCAGCAGGAAGTCGATGCGCGCCTTCGAGTTGTTGATGACGGCGAGGTCGGTGTCGCCGTCGCTGTCGACGTCGGCCGCGATCAGCTTGAAGAGGCCGTCGTTCAGGCGCGAGTTGACCAGCCCGGTGAAGCCGTACTCCTCGGGCCGCGGCACCCCCGGCGCGACGAGGAGGGCGCCGCCGAGGGCGAGCGCGGACAGCTGCGTGCATTGCATCGAGCGGCTCCCGAATGAGGGGCGGCATCGTAGCGGAGGCTCCGATCGCTCGCGCGCGCTCGCGTGCACGCCGCCGCTACACTGCGCCGCCTCGATCGCCCGAAGCCGCGCGCGCTGCGTTGCCGCGGTGGCGCGACATGGAGCTCACGATGGTGCGACTTCCGATGGCGCTGCGGGGGAGCGGCGCGCTCCGCCTGGGGCTGCTCGGCCTGCTTTGCGTGGCGGGCCTCGCCGGCGGCGCGCGCGGCGACGAGCTGCAGCTCGCGGGCGGCGCGGTGGTGCGCGGGACCGTGCTGAAGGAGACGAGCGACGCCCTCTACGTCGACCTCGGCTTCACCGTGCTGACCGTGCCGCGCAACCAGATCCTCGAGCGCAAGAGCGGCGAGGCGGCCGGCGCGCTCGAGGCGGGCGCCGAGACGCGCCGCGGCGTCTACTCGAAGAAGGCGCTGCCCGAGATCTCGGTGCGCGACGCGGTCGAGACCTTCGGCGAGGGGGTCGTCCTCATCAAGAACCCGAGCTCGCTCGGCTCCGGCTTCATCGTCAGCGAGGAGGGGTGGATCGTCACCAACGCCCACGTCGTGCAGGGCGAGACCGAGGTGACCGTCACCGTCTACAAGAAGGTCGGCCAGCAGATCGAGCGCAAGGTCTTCGAGCGCGTGAAGATCGTCGCGGTCAACCCGCAGGTCGACCTCGCGCTGCTGCAGATCGACGCGGCCGAGCTCGGCGACACGAAGCTCACCAAGGTCTTCCTCGGCGACATCGACACGGTGAAGCAGGGGCAGCCGGTCTTCGCCATCGGCGCGCCGGAGGGGCTCGAGCGCAGCGTCTCCGAGGGGATCGTCTCGACGACCAACCGCGAGAACGACGGCCTCGTCTACATCCAGACCACCGCGCAGGTGAACCCCGGCAACAGCGGCGGCCCGCTCTTCAACAAGAACGGCGAGGTGGTCGGCGTCGTCGCGTGGAAGCTCCTCTTCAGCGAGGGGCTCAACTTCGCCATCCCGATCAACTACGTGCAGCACTTCCTCGACAACCGCGACGCCTTCGCCTTCGACCGCGACAACCCCAACAACGGCCGGCGCTACCTGCCGCCGCCGCGCAAGGGCGAGGCGCCGAAGGGCAAGCAGTAGCCGAGCGGAGCGAGGGGGCGAGCAGGGCAGCGGCGCCGTCGATCGGACGCGTCGTCGTTCGCACTCCGTGCGCCGTCGCGAGGCGCGACGATCGGCGGCGCTGATCGCCGGCCGCGCGGCGGGCGGTCGATGTTCTTCCCGGGGAGCGGCGGGCATGATGCCGCCCCCATGAACACGGACATGGGCAGCTCGGGCGGCGCGGCGGACGCGTCGTCCAACTTCAAGCCGTACGTCTCCGCCGAGACGGAGATGACCGAGTCGACGATCGGCGCGATCGTGCTGGGCTCGATCCTCGGCATCGTCTTCGCCGCCGCGTCGGTCTACGCCGGCTTGAAGGTCGGCCTCACGACCTCCGCCTCGATCCCGATCGGCGTGCTGTCGATCACGATCCTGAAGGCGTTCGGCAAGTCGACGATCCTGAAGAACAACATCGTCCAGACCACCGGCTCGGCCGGCGAGTCGCTGGCCGCAGGCGTCGCCTTCACGCTCCCCTCGCTGCTCCTGATGGGCTTCGAGATGGATGCGGTGCGCATCACGCTGATCGCGCTGCTCGGCGGCATCCTCGGCACGCTGATGATGATCCCGCTCCGCCAGAGCCTGATCGTCAAGGAGCACGGCAAGCTCCCCTACCCGGAGGGGACCGCCTGCGCGCAGGTGCTGATCGTCGGCGAGAAGGGCGGCTCGAGCGCGAAGAGCCTCTTCGCCGGCCTCTTCTTCGGCGGGCTGTGGGCCTACCTCGGCCGCATCGGGCGCCTCTTCGCCGAGGTGCCGCAGTGGATGCTCGACAACCTCACCTGGAAGGGGAAGGCGTTCGCGCTCTTCAAGGGCGGCAGCTTCAGCTTCGAGACCAACCCGGTGCTGATCGGCACCGGCTACATCATCGGCTGGCGCACCTCGTTCGTGATGCTGGCGGGCGGCGTCCTCTCCTACCTCGTGCTGATCCCGGCCGTGAAGTTCTTCGGCCCCGACATCACCTCGCCGCTGCTCACCGACGGCAACGGCCAGCCGATCCCCGCCTCGGCGATGTCGCCCGGCCAGATCCGCAACACCTTCGTCCTCTACATCGGCGCCGGCGCCGTCGCGGCGGGCGGCCTCATCTCGCTGGCGAAGGCGATGCCGACCATCCTCGGCGCCTTCGTGCGCGGCCTCGGCGGCCTGGGCGGCGCGCGCGGCGCGACCGTGAAGCGCACCGATCGCGACCTGCCGATGAGCGTCGTGCTGCTCGGCTGCGTCGTGCTGGTGCTGGCGATCTGGGCGCCGAACTGGGCCTTCGCGCACGGGATGATCGAGCGCGACATCCTCGGCATCAACTGGCTCTCGGCGATCGTCATCGTCCTGTTCGGCTTCTTCTTCACCACGGTGTCGAGCCGCATCACCGGCGAGATCGGCAGCTCGAGCAACCCGATCTCCGGCATGACGGTCGCCACGCTGCTGATCACCTGCCTGCTCTTCGTGGCGGTCGGCTGGACCGGCATCTCCTACAAGGAGATGGCGCTCTGCACGGCGGCGCTGGTCTGCGTCGCGGCCAGCAACGGCGGCGCGACCTCGCAGGCGCTCAAGTGCGGCCACCTGCTCGGCGCCACGCCGCGCAAGCAGCAGATCGCCATCACCTGGGGCGTCATCACCAGCGCGGCCGTGATCGGCTTCACGCTGATGTTCCTGAACGACAACTACACGAGCTACCACAAGTTCGACAGCAAGGGCTTCGTCGCCAGCGAGGCGACCTTCGCGCAGTTCGAGGCCGAGGGGCGCGGCGCCGAGATCCACCTCGAGAAGGCGCATCGCGAGTTCCGCGGCAAGCAGTGGGACGTGCTGTTCGTGCGGCGCGCGCAGCCCGATCCGAAGGACGCATCGCTGGTCGCGGTGCCGGTCGGCCGCTACCTCACCGAGAACGGCGCGCTGATCTACCGCGAGGATCCGGGCGTCTGCGGCACGGAGACGGTGCAGCTCGCCGAGGACGGCAAGACGGTCGAGCGCAACATCGGCGCGAAGCTCGACGCCCCGAAGGCGCGCCTCTTCCAGATGATCATCGACGGCGTGCTCGAGGGGACGCTCCCGTGGGAGCTCGTCCTCATCGGCGTCTTCATCGCGATCATGATGGAGCTGTGCGGCGTGCCGGCGCTCGCGTTCGCGGTCGGCGTCTACCTGCCGATCTCGACCAGCTCGTCGATCTTCCTCGGCGGCCTGGTGCGAAAGCTGGCCGACAAGCGGACCAAGCTCACCGAAGCGGAGCAGGAGAGCTCGCCGGGCGTGCTGTTCAGCTCGGGCCTCATCGCGGGCGGCGCGCTGGTCGCGATCCTGTCGGCGGCGCTGCTCGCGCCGAAGACGATCGTCAACGCCGACGGCACTCGCACCGACACGACGTGGGGCGAGGACCTGCGCTTCGGCGGCGGCGAGAAGATCGACCTGAACCTCGCCCACCAGCTGGCCGGTCCGGACGAGACGGTCGGCCAGGTGCTCCAGCGGGTCGGCATCCCGGCCGACTCGAAGCTGACGTCGTTCTGGGATGCGAGCTCGCTCTCGATGAACGCGCGGCAGTTCCTCGACGAGCACAACTGGTGGGGGCTCGGCAGCTTCCTCGTGCTCGGCCTGCTGCTCTTCGTGGTGGCCGCGCGCAAGCCGAAGGCGCCGCCGACCGCGACCGGCGGACCGGGCGGCGGGCCGCTCTAGCGACGGCGCTCCACGCGGCGGCGGCGTCGCGATCGCGCCACGCGACCGGCGCGCACTCGATCGAGTTCCCCTAACGTCGGCGGCTCCCCCACCCGGAGCCGCCGATGCCTTTCTTGCGCAAGAGCCTGCGTCTCGCGTCGCTCGCCGCAACGTCACTTCGAGCGCGCGCCGCTGCGCTGGCGCTCGCCGCCGTAGCCGCGCTCGCCGCGCCCGCGCATGCCGAGGTCCGGCTCGCGCGGCTCTTCTCCGACCACATGGTCGTGCAGCGCGATCGGCCGCTCGCGCTGTGGGGCAGCGCCGAGCCGGGCGAGGCGATCACTGTCCGCTTCGGCGGCGCGCAGGCGAAGGCGACCGCCGGCAAGGACGGCCGCTGGCGCGCGACGCTGCCCGCGTTCGCCGCGAGCCGCGAGGGGCGCGAGCTGGTGGTGGCCGGCAAGCAGTCGGTGACGCTGCAGGACGTGCTGGTCGGCGATGTCTGGCTCTGCGCCGGGCAGTCGAACATGGAGTGGGGCGTCGGCGGCTGCGACGAGGACCTGGCGGCGCTCGGCGCGCCGACGATCCGCGCGCTCAAGTTCGGCTACGTGATGGCGACCTCGCCGCAGGACGACGTCCCGGCCGAGCACGTCGCCCATCCGTGGCAAGTCGCGACGCCGCAATCGGTCGGCTACTTCCCGGCGGTCGGCTTCTTCTTCGCGCAGCGCGTGCAGCAGGCGGTCGACCTGCCGATCGGACTCATCAACGTGGCGTGGGGCGGCACGGCGATCGAGCCGTGGCTCGACCCCGACGGCTTCGCGGCCGTCGCGGAGCTCGCCGAGTTCCGGCGCGCGAAGCTCGCCGAGATGGCGGCCGACGTGCAGGCACTCGCGCCGCAGCTCGACCGCTTCGAGGAGTGGCTGAAGGAGGCGCGCGGCGCGTTGGCGAAGGGCGCGCTGCCGCCCGCCGCCCCGCCGGCGCCGAACTTCCCGATCCTCAATCGCACGCCGTTCGCGATCTGGAACGCGAAGGTCGCGCCGCTGCGCGGGCTCGGCCTGAAGGGGATCCTCTGGTACCAGGGCGAGAGCAACGGCGACGAGGGCGACAGCTACTTCCACAAGACGCGCGCGCTGGTGGAAGGGTGGCGCGCGTTCCTCGGGCAGGGCGAGCTGCCGTTCTACTGGGTGCAGCTCGCGGCGTGGCAGCAGCCGAACGACGCGCCGGCGGGCGGCGACGGCTGGGCGCGGATCCGCTCTGCGCAGGCGAAGGCGCTGGTGCTGCCGCGCACCGGGATGGCGGTGGCGATCGACGCGGGCGACGCGGCCGACATCCATCCGCACGACAAGCGGACGGTCGGCGAGCGGCTGGCGCGGTGGGCGCTGCGCGACTGCTACGGGCAGCGCGAGATGGTGGTGTCGGGGCCGCTGTTCCGCGCGCTCGAGGTGCGCGGGGCGGAGGCGATCGTCGCGTTCGACCACGTCGGCGGCGGGCTGATGGTCGGCGCGCGCGAGGGGCGCGGCGCGGCGCGCGAGGTGGAGGGCGGGCGGCTCGCGCGGTTCGCGCTGGCTGGCGCCGATCGGGTGTGGCATTGGGCCGCGGCGCGGATCGACGGGCCGCGGGTGGTCGTCACGGCGAAGGAGGTGCCGGCGCCGGTGGCGGTGCGCTACGCGTTCTCGATGAATCCCGCGGGGGCGAACCTCTACAACCGCGAGGGGCTGCCGGCGTCGCCCTTCCGCAGCGACGACTGGTAGGCGAGCGGGCGCGCGGCGGGGCGCGCGGAAGAATCAACCCCGCCACCCGGCTTCGGACGGAAACTCCCCGGCACCTGGCTGGACGGAAACTCCCCGGCACCTCAGCGGAGGGTGGCGGCGAAGAAGCGGGCGAGGCGCTGCTCGGCGAGGAAGCGCGGGGACCAGGGCGAGCCGGCGACGAAGCCGACGTGGCCGCCGCGGTCGCTGAGCGCGAGCGTGATCGCCGGGTTGGCGCGCAGCGCGGCGAGCGGCAGGGCGGCGCTCGGCAGGAACGGGTCGTCGAGCGCGTGGATCGCCAGCGTCGGCACCGCGATGCCGGAGAGCCAAGGTGCGCTGCTGCCCCGCGTGTAGTAGTCGTCGGCGTCGCGGAAGCCGTGCAGCGGCGCCGTGAACGCCTCGTCGAACTCGCGGAAGGTGCGCGCGCGCAGCGTCCGCTCGAGGTCGACCCGCCCCGCCACCAGCGCCGCCTTCGCGCGCGCCTTGGCACGCAGCTCCGCGATCAGCCGCAGCGCGTAGGGGCGCCCCGCGCCGCTCATCGAGTGGTCGGCGCCGCGCGCGAGGTCGTAGGGCACCGAGACGGCGGCCGCCGCGCGCACCGTCGCCGCCGCCTCACGGCCCTGCTCGCCGAGCCAACGCAGCACGACGTTGCCGCCGAGCGAGAAGCCGACCACGCCCAGAGGCCGGCCGGGGAAGCGCTGCGCCAGCGTCGCCACGACGAAGGAGAGATCGCCCGTCTCGCCGGCGTGGTAGGCGCGCGGCAGCCGGTTCGGCTCGCCGCTGCAGCCGCGGAAGTTGAGCGCGACCGCGGCGCAGCCGGCCGCGGCGAGCGCCTGCGCCAGCGAGACGATGTAGCCCGAGCGGCTCGACCCCTCGAGCCCGTGCAGCAGCAGGACCAGCGGCGCCGTTGCGATCGGCGCCGCGCGCGGCGGCATCCCGCCGAACCACTCGAGCACGAGGAAGTCGCCGTCCTGCGTCTCGAGCCGCTCGCGCTCGCCCTGCCCGCGGCAATGGACGCGGCGCAGCAGGTGGCCGGCGAGCGTCTGCCCGTGCGTCCCGGCTGCCCACCACGGCGGCACGAACGACTCGAACGCAGCGTCCTCTCGTTCCACGCGGCGCGATGGTAGAGAAGTCGCGCGCGCTCCGGCCCGGCGAACTCCGCCGCAGCGCATCGTCCGCCACGCGTCGAGGCCCCGCATGACCGCGCCAGCACCCGCCCCCGCCGCGACTCCGCCGCCCCCCTACTGGGCGGTGATCTTCACGTCGCTGCGCACGCCGGGTGACGACGGCTACGCGCAGACCGCCGCCGCGATGGTCGAGCTCGGCGCGCGCCAGCCCGGCTTCCTCGGCATCGAGAGCGCGCGCGGCGACGACGGCCTCGGCATCACCGTGTCGTACTGGGAGTCGCTCGAAGCGATCGCCGCGTGGAAGGCGGTTGGCGACCACCTCGCGGCGCAGCGCGCCGGCCGCTCGCGGTGGTATCGCGCGTTCACCACGCGCATCGCGCGCGTCGAGCGGGAGACCGTCTTCGCGGCGAGCAGCACGACCGCTCGCGCGCCGGCCGCCGATCGCGCGTGAACGACCGCGCCTGAACGACCGCGCGCGCCGCTCGCGAAGGAATGACGCGATCGGGCGCCGATCGGCACCCGCCGCGGGAACACCGTTCCCGATCGAGCCCCGCGACCGGGGGGAATCCCGGGGTCGCCCGGTCGCCAACCCCGATCGAATCGAGGGAGCGCAGAGTCGAGAGAGGAGGCTGTCGATCGACGCGAGCTGCCAGCTCGGCCGACGGCCCCACGAGGACCGACATGCCCACTGCGACGCCCACCGTGCCGCCCGCCGGAACGCCACCCGCGGCCCGCTTCCGCCCGCAACGCGTCCGCTTCGTGCAACCGCTGCTGCTGCAGGAGACGGCGCTCAAGCTCTACGGCGCGCAAGGCGAGGGGAGTGCGCTCGGGCCGAAATTGACCAGCGCGGTCGAGAACCTCGTCGACCTCGAGCTGCGCACGCGCCCCTATCGCGAGGACATGAATGGCGCCGGCTTCGTGGTCGTCTACCAGGGCCGCTCGCACGTGCACGTGATGATCGATCGCTGGCAGCGCGAGAACGAGCTGCTGCATGCCGGCTTCGTCGGCGCCGCGATGGCGCCCTACAACTGGACGGCGGCCGGCCAGGGCGAGGAGATCCTCCCCGACTGGTACCTGCGGCTCGTCGAGTTCGAGCGCACGGCATGGCGCCGCCACGTCCTCGAGCGCGCCGGCGATCCCGACTTCGAGGCGTACCTCACGGAGCGCTGCAACGGCGACTGACGCGCGCAGCGCCGCACCGCGCCGGACGCGACCTCATCGCGCGGCGCCCCATCACAGCAGCCGCAGCACCGAGACGAGCCCGCCCTTCTGCGCGACGTTCACCACGCGCCGGCGCGAGCCGCGGCCGAGCACGCCGAGGCGCTGCTCGCTGGCGTAGAGGCCGAGCACGGTGAAGTACTCGGCGAGGCCGAGGTTCCCCTCCTCGTCGATGACGGGGAAGTCCTTCTCCGCGACGGCGCGATAGCCCTGCACCACCCAGGTGCCGGGGTTCTTCACGCCGCGCTCGATCGCCTGCGACCAGGCGCGCTCGGAGCAGTCGCGGCCGAGCAGGATCCCCGAGCCGCCGTAGCTGCGGTTCGGCTTGAGCAGCAGCGACTCGCGCTCTGCGGCGAGCCATGGCAGCAGGTCGATCTCCTCGCCATCGGGGCCGCTGGTGCGCGTCTCCTCGATCAGCCGCGTCCACGGCACGTGCGCCTTGATGACGCGCCGCTCCTCGCTGGTGAAGGCGGCGGCGAAGCGCGGCTCGGTGAAGACCTGGAAAGCGCTCTTGTGGTCGAACTCGCCGGCGAGCGAGCTGATGCAGCGGCCGGTGCGCAGCGCGTGCTTGATGCCGCTCATGTCGACCCCCTCCTCCTCCTGCGCCGCGAGGTCGTTGATCTCGTGGTCGCGGTAGACGAGGTCGATCGGGTGGTCGACGCCGCTCTCGGTGAAGCAGAGCTCGCCGTCCTTCACGCGCAGCTCGCGCGGATCGACGTGCCAGCAGCTGACGCCGAGCGAGCGGAAGAAGCCGACGTTGAACGGGAACTCCTCGACGCCGCCCTGCAGCCCCTTGTACTGGCAGAGCGCCACGTTGAAGCGGCGCAGCTTCAGGCTGCGCGCGTGGTCGGCCAGCACCTCGAGCAGCACGCGGCGCGGGTCGTCGTTCATCTCGAGCAGCAGCGTCGGGGCGTGCTTGCGCAGCGCCGGCACGACGGTCTTCAGGATGATCTCGTCGACCGCCGGAGCGAGGTAGGTGCCGCCGGCGCCGATCGGGTTGTACTCGAAGAACTGCGTGCTCTTCAGCCAGTCCTTGGTGCCGAAGTCGGAGGTCGCGTCCCAGCGGCCGAACAGCACGTCGGCCTGCTTGCCGCCGAGGTCGGCGAGCCACTTCTCCTCGCGCGGCGTCATCGGCAGGTAGCGGCGCGCGAGCGGATCGTCGCGCCAGAGCGCGTAGAGCTTGATCCAGGCGCCCTCCATCACGCGGCAGATCTGGTGGAGGTAGTTGCGCTGGTTGCCACCCAGCACGCGCGGCCGCAGCAGGATCGGCGTCGGCTGCGGCCGGCCGTCGTCGTCCTCGTAGACGACGCCGCGCGCGAGCCCCTCCTCGCGCACCTGCTGCTTCAGCCGCTTCAGCTCGTCGGGCGGCACCATCTGCAGCAGCCCGTTCAGCGTGGTGCCGAGGCTGTCCTTCAGGTTGCCGCCGCGCAGGAACGGTGTGCCGCTCTTCCCCATGCGTCCCTCCCTTGCAGGCGATCGGTCAGCGCTGCGCGTCGCCCGCTCGCGGCCACGGCCACGGGTTCTCGCCGTCGGCCTCGATGCGGATGCGGCCGTTGACGGTGTTCACCACGTAGCCGAGGTTGGCGATCGCCTGGCAGCAAGCGCGCTGCACCCACGCGTCGGAAGGGGGCCGCACGATGGCGACCTCGAAGACGAGGCCGGGCGCGCGCGCGGCGCGGAACGCGGCGAGCTCGGCGAAGTCGGGCAGCGGCGCCTGCACCTCGATGCACAGCAGCGCGTGCGCCTCGGCGAAGAGGTCGAGGCCGGCCGGATCGCGGTTCCACTCGCGCTCGATCAGGCCGAGCAGCTGCAGCGAGAGCACGCGGTTCTCGAGCTTCTCTTCGACCGCGAGCCAGCGCGCGTCGGCGCCGCCCTCCTCCTCGCGCACGTCGCGCTTGCTGCGCACCAGCGTGGCCAGCAGCACCGACAGGTCGGGCTCCTTGCCGATGCGCTCCTTGACCGCGGGCGTGCGGAAGAACTGGTCGCACAGGTAGGAGAGGGCGTTGTAGCGCAGGTCGCGCGCCTCGTACCAGGAGCGCTGCTCGTCGGGCTCGAACGGCTCCTCCTCGAGCGAGAAGAGCCGGTTGCCGGCAGCGAGCACGAGCTCGAGGTAGTGGCCGTCGAGCTGCTGGCCGAGCTCGGGCGCGACGGTGGCGCGCTTGCTCTGCAGCGCGAAGCGGAGGTTCTGCAGGCCGTCCATGCCGAGCAGCCGCTGGCCGCGCGGCTCGAGCAGGCAGCGCATCATCAGCGCGAACTCGGCGTCGCCGCCGACCTCCTGCAGGAAGCTGATCGCCGCGCGCAACGTGCGCCCCTGGCCGGAGATCACCTGCGTCGCCTGCACCGGCTCGGTGCCATCGAGCAGCTGCTCGATCGCGGCGCCGGCCGCGGCGACCGCGCGCGCGCGCAGGAACGGGTCGAGGTCGGTCCGCCGCAGGAGGCGCGCGCAGGCGGAGAGGAGCGGCACCGTCTCGAGCGGATCGCTGTCGCCCATCAGCAGCGGCTTGATCGCGCCGAGCGCCTCGTCGACCGCGCCGCCGCGGTAGAGCCCCTCGATCGCCGCGCCGCGCTGCGTCGCGCGCCCCTCGGCGGCATCGCGCCGCAGCTGCGCCATCACCTCTTCCGCGCGCGCCACGCCCGCCGCGCGCAGCGTGCCGGCCGCGCGACCGAGCTGCCGCGCGATGCCGGCGCGGCTGTCGGGCGGCGTCGCCGCGTAGCCCGCGAGCAGCGCCTCGAGGTCGTCGCCATCGGGCGCGTCGGCGAGGATCATCGCCGCGGTGACGCCGATGAAGTCGAACGCGCCGCTCGGCGCGCGGCCCGCGAGACCGCGCAGGAAGGCGCGCAGGTCGGGGCGCTCGCGCAAGGCGCCGTACATCTCGGCGCGGAAGGCCACGTACTCCGGCGAGTAGTTGGCGTCGGGGTTCTCCATCGTCGACGGCAGCTTGCGCTGCGTCGCTTCCGACAGCACCGCGAAGAGCAAATCGGAGAAGAGCGCCTCGGTCGGCGTCGGCGCGGCGAGCAGCGCTTCGCGAGCGGTCGCCGCGTCGGAGGTGGCGCGCGCGCCGCGACCGCCGCGGCCGCCCCGCCCGCCGCGCGAGCCCGGTTCGCCTTGCGCGAGCGCCGGCGCGCTCCCGACCGCGATCGACAGCAGCAGGAGCGCGCGGCGCGCGGCGCTCCGGATCAGGTTCGTGTGCATGGCGGGCACGCTACCATCCCGCCCGAATCGCGCCGCCGCGGCGGTGCCCCGCATCACCGGAGATCCCCATGCTCGCCAAGCTCGCGCTCGCCGCCTCCGCCTTCGCCACGGTCGCCGCCCTGCCGCCGCAGGCCGCTCCCGCGCCGCAATCGGCGCCCGCCGCCGCGTCGGGTCGCTACGACATCGACAACATCCACTCCGCGGTCCTCTTCCGCATCAACCACCTCGGCGCCAGCAGCAGCTGGGGCCGCTTCAACCAGATCAAGGGCAGCCTCATCCTCGACGCCGAGAAGCCGGCCGAGTCGATGATCACGCTCGAGATCGACGCGCGCAGCATCGACACCAACGACGAGACGGGCGTGCCCGACGAGCAGAAGGACGCCCGCGACAAGCACCTGCGCGGCCCCGACTTCTTCAACGTCGAGGAGTTCCCCGCCATCACCTTCGAGTCGGAGAAAGTCGTTCCGAAGGGCGGCGGCAAGTTCGAGATCACCGGCCCGATGACGATGCATGGCGTGACGAAGAGCATCACCGTCACGGCCGAGTACGTGGGCACGGCGACCGGCGCCTACTTCGGCACCGTGGCGGGCTACGACGCACGCTTCACCATCGCGCGCGCCGACTTCGGCATCAACTACGCCCCCGACCTGCTCGGCAAGGAGATCGAGGTGATCCTCTCGCTCGAGGCGAAGAAGCGCTGAGCGGCCGGGCGGGCGGCGCCTGCCGCCGCCGGCACCGCGAGGAGCGTCGATGTTCGACTGGCTGATCGCCTGGTTCGAGGAGCAGATCGTCCAGCAGTGGCTGCAGACGCTCGGCGCGGCAGCCGTCACGGCCACGCTGCTCCAGGTGTTCGGCGCCATCGGCTCGTCGAGCCGCTCCTCGGTCGACGCCACCGCCTCGCTGCGCGGCGGCGCCACCGCGGCGGGTCTCGCGCTGGCCTTCCTGGCCGGGCTCTTCACGGTGATCGGCAGCCTGCCGGGGCTGCCACCGGCCGAGCGGTGGCAATGGAGCGCCTGGCTCGCGCTGGCGACGCTGCTGCTGCTCCTCTTCGAGGAGTCGCACGGCGCCGCGGCGGCGCTGCGCTTCGTGCTGCACGTCGCGCTGGTCGCCGCGCTCGCCTGGTGGATCGTGCGCCCCTCCGGCCGCGCGCGCGAATGGTCGCCGCTCGACGCGCAGCTCGTCTACCTCGGGGGCGGCCTCGCGCTCCTGCTCTTCCTGCTGCTCGGCGAGTCGCGCGCAACCCGGCAGCCGGCGTGGCGTTCGCTCCTGCCGATGGTGCTGGCCGCCGCCACCGCCGTCGCCTGCTTCGCCGAGCAGAGCGACAAGCTCGCCCGCTGCGCCGGCGGCCTCTTCGCCGCGCTGCTGGTCACCCTGCTCCTCTCGCTGGTGCGCCCCGCCGCGACCCTGCCGCGCAGCGCCATCGCGACGCCGACCCTCGCCTTCGCCGGGCTGCTCGCCTACTGCTTCGCCGCCCGCTACGTGTCGAGCGGCGCCACGCTGCTGCTCGGCGTCGCGTGGGGCAGCCTCCTCCTGCCGAGCGGCGAAGGCCGGCCGCGCCGCACGCTGCTGGTGGCGATCGCGGTGCCGCTCGCCGCCTGCATCGGCGCGTGGCTGATGCGCTCGCCGAGCTGACCACGCGGGGCGCGAGGGGCAGGGCCGGTCGCGGGCGCGCGCCCGGATGAAGGAACGATGAAGACGGCGGCGGGAGATCCCGGGTCGTTGCACACCTTGCCAGCGCAGCGAATGCAACTATCGTCCGCTGCCCTCGACCCCGCACCTCGGATGGAATCCCCATGCACCGCCGCTTCTCCGCTGCTCGCGCCGCACTGCTCCCGTTGACCGCATTCGCCGCGCTCGCCACCGTCGCTGCCAACGCCGCCAACGCCGCCGTGGCCCTCGCGCCCGCCGCGCGCCCCGACAAGGGCGACTGCGACGGCGACAACGGTTGGCGCCTCGAGCTGCCCGAGTGCTCCGCGGTCGGCTCGACCGTCACCGTCTGCATGTCGGGCCCGGCCAACGCGATCGGCGGCTTCTACGCCTCGCTCGGCGACGGCCCGACGCGCACCAACTGTGGCATCCTCTGCCTCGACTTCCCGCCGATCGTCGCGGTGCAGTTCCAGTTCGACGGCGAGGGCAACTACTGCCTCGAGGACGAGCTGCCCGAGGACCTCGAGCTGATCGGCACGGTGATCTACGCGCAGTTCCTCACCTGCAAGCCGGCCGGCGTCTCGAACCAGGCGTCGCTCGAGATCATCGAGGACCTCGCGCCGGGCGACTTCGTCACCTTCAAGCAGGACGCGCTGGGCGTGAACTGCGAGGGGCTCGGCGGGCCGGCCTGCCGCGTCGAGGAGTGGTTCGACCTCCTCTTCCCGAACGGCGTGATCCTCGGCGACCAGGATGGCGTCGACGGCGACGGCGAGTTCGCGATCGTCTTCACCAGCCCCTCGGCCATCGCCAAGTTCCTTCCCGACGACGGGCCGGTGGCGGAACTCGTGAGCGACCTCGTCGATCCGGTCGAGACGCCGGCGGGCGCGTTCGCCGCCGAGCTGCTGGCGGCCAAGCTCAACTTCGCGCTCGACCAGGCGGGCGCCTACGACGACCTCAAGCTGCGCGTCCCGAAGAAGATCGGCGACCTCGAGCTGAAGAGCGGCGTCAACCGCGACCTGATCGGCTACACGGTGGCCGAGATGATCGCGATCTGCGACCTCGCGCTCTCCGGGGCGCTCGGCGAGGGCGACCTCGACATCAACGGCGACGGCGAGCTCGACGCCTACCTGACCGACCTCTCCGACGCGCTGAAGGAGATCAACAAGAACTTCGACAGCGGCGGCGTGAATCTCGGCAACCTGAAGTACCGCTGACCAGGCGCGGGTTCGCCGCGCCATCCCCTTCGAGGAAGCGATGAGCGCGGCGGACCACCCCGAGAACTCGCGAGCCGGCCGCTCGCGCATCGTCCTGCGCGACGCCGATGCGGCGCCGGCGCCGATCGTCACGCCGCTGCCCGACCTGAAGCGCACCGGCCGCTACCAGGTGGCGGGCGAGCTCGCGCGCGGCGGCATGGGCGTCGTCTTGAAGGGGCACGACACCGACCTCGGCCGCGACGTCGCGATGAAGGTGCTGCGCGAGGAGCACGCGCAGAACGACTCGGTCCTCCAGCGCTTCGTCGAGGAGGCGCAGATCGGCGGCCAGCTCCAGCACCCCGGCATCGTGCCGGTCTACGAGCTCGGCGAGGGCGAGGACGGCTTGCCGTTCTTCACCATGAAGCTGGTGAAGGGGCGCACGCTGTCGGCGCTGCTGCACGAGCGGCCCGAGCTGACCCACGACCGCCGCCGCTTCCTCGCCATCTTCGAGACGATCTGCCAGACGATCGCCTACGCCCACAGCCGCGGCGTGATCCATCGCGACCTGAAGCCGGCCAACGTGATGGTCGGCGCGTTCGGCGAGGTGCAGGTGGTCGACTGGGGGCTCGCCAAGGTGCTCGGCCAAGGCGGCGTCGTCGACGAGCGGCGCGCCCGCGACCCGAACCTGAGCATCATCGCGACGGTCCGCTCCGGCTCGGTCGGCTCGCAATCGCTCGCCGGCTCGGTGCTGGGCACGCCGGCGTACATGCCGCCCGAGCAGGCGCAGGGGCAGCTCGACCGCGTCGACGAGCGCGGCGACGTCTTCGCGCTCGGCGCGATCCTCTGCGAGCTGCTGACCGGCCAGCCGCCCTACGTCGGCAGCGGCGCCGACGTCTTCGATCTCGCCTCGCGCGGCGAGCTGACCCCCGCCTTCGCGCGGCTCGACGCGAGCGGCGCCGACCCGGAGCTGATCGCGCTGGCGAAGCAGTGCCTCGCCCCGCTGCTCGAGCAGCGGCCGCGCAATGCGCAGGTGGTCGCCACGCGCATCGCCGCCTACATCGCCGAGCTCGAAGCGCGCGGGCAGGCGGCGCTGATCGCGGCCGCCGACGCGCGGGCGCGCGCGCGCGGGCTCCTGCTGGTCGCTTCGCTGCTGGCGCTGGTGGTGCTGGCGGGCGGCGGCTTCTGGTGGCAGCGCGAGCAGACGCGCGACCGCGCCGCGACCGGCGAGAAGAGCCTCTCCGCGGCGCTCGAGGAGGTCGTGGCGCTGCGCGCGAAGGCGCAGGCGGCGGCGGCCGGCGATGCCGCACCGTGGGAGCCCGCGTTCGCCGCGGCCGAGGGCGCCGCGCGCCTCGCCACGACGGTCGAGGCGAGCGACGAGCTGCGCGCGCGCGCCACGGCGCTGCGCGACGAGATCGCGGGGGCGCGCACGGCGGCCGTCGCGGAGGCGGCGCGCACGCAAGCCGACCGCGCGATGGTCGAGCGGCTGGCCGAGATCCGCGGCACCGAGCAGGATCCCAACGCTTCCACCGTCGACGACTTCGCCGCCGCCTTCCGCGACTACGGCATCGACGTCGCGACGCTGGCGCCCGCGACCGCCGAGGAGCGCGTGAAGGCGAGCCGCATCGTGGTCGCGCTGGCGCTCGCGCTCGACTACTGGGCGGCGCTCGAGGAGGCGCGCGGCGGCGCGCTGGCCGACACGCTGCGGCCGATCGCGCGCGCGGCCGATCCCGACCCGTGGCGCACGCGGCTGCGCGACACGCCGCGCGGCGACGCGCTGCTCGACCTCGCGGCCGGCGCCGACCTGGCGACGATGCCCGAGGAGAGCGTGATCGCGCTGATCTACGCCCTCTCGAACGACCGCTCGTTCGCGCCGTCGCTCGATGCGGCGGTCGACGTGGCGACGCGCGCGACGCTGCTCCACCCCGACAACTTCAACCTGCAGATGTCGCTGGCCGACCTCCACTTCCGCTACGAGCCGCCGCACGCCGAGGAGGCGCTGCGCGCCGCGACCATCGCCGTCGCGCTGCGTCCCGATTCGTGGAACGCGTGGCGCCAGTCGGGCATGCGCTACGTCGAGCTGCAGCGCGTGCCCGAGGCGGCGCGCTGCTTCGAGCGCTGCGTGGAACTGCGCCCGCGCCATGCGATCTCGCGCCTGAACCTCGCGCTGACGCTGGCGGCGCTCCACCGCGACGCCGAGGCGATCGTCCACTGCGACGCCGCGCTCGAGCTGCAGGGCACCTCCGCGAAGGTGCTGCTGGCGAAGGGGATGGCGCAGCAGAGCCTCGGCCGCGCGGCGGAGGCGATCGAGACGCTCGAGAAGGCGCTGAAGAGCTTCGTCGCGGCGTCGGGGACGTCGGCGCTGCGCGACCAGGTGCGCGCCCGTTCGCAGCTGGCGCTGGCGCTGCTGGCGCTCGGCCGCAGCGATGAGGCGAAGGCGCAGGCCGACCAGGCGATCGCGCTCGATCCGGGCGCGCGCGCGGCCTACGCCTTCCAGGCGCGCGGCCTGCTGCTGGCGCGCGGCGGCGACCTCGCGGGCGCGCGCACGGCGCTGGCGCAGGCCGCGACGCTCGAGCCGGGCGATCCGAGCCCGCGCCTCGCGTTGGCGGCGATCGAACGGCGCGCCGGCGAGCTCTCGGCCGCGGTGGCGGCGCTGCGCGAGGCGGTGGCGCTCGATCCGAAGGCGGCCGGCCCGCGCCAGCAGCTCGGCCTGCGGTTGCGCGAGGCGGGCGAAATCGACGCGGCGCTGGCGGAACTGACGCTGGCGACGCGCCTCGCGCCGCGCGATCCGACACCGCGCGCCGACCTCGGCTTCGCGCTGCGCGCGGCGGGCCGTTGGCGCGAGTCGCTCGAGTCGCTGCGCCGCGCCGAGGAGCTGCGCAGCGCGGCGCCGGCTGCCAGCGCCGCGTTGCCGCCGCTCACCAGCGCCATCGCCGACGGCGAGCGGCTGCTCTCCCTCGAACCGCGCCTCTCCGAGCTGCTGCAGCCGGCCGGCGCCCCCGCCGACGCGCGCGGCTGGCTCGACCTCGCCCGCCTCGCGCGCGGGCGCCGGCTCCACGTCGCCGCCGCCACCGCCTACTCGAAGGCGTTCGCCGCGGCGCCGCGCTTCGCCGAGGATGGCGCCGCCGGCGATCGACTCGACGCCGCCCGCAGCGCCGCGCAGGTGGCGAGCGGCCGCGCCGACGACGGCGCCGCGCTCGACGAGGCGGGCCGCGCGCTCTGGCGCAGCCAGGCGCTGCGCTGGCTCGCCGACGAGCTCTTGGTGGCGCGCGAGCTGATTGAGACCGGCAGCGACGAGGAGCTCGAGGCGGCCGCGCAGCGGGTCGCGCTGCTGCTGGCCGAACGCGACTTCGCCGGCGTGCGCGACGCCGCCGCGCTGGCCGCGCTGCCGGCCGCCGCTCGCGAGGAGTGGAGCGCGTTCTGGAGCGAGGCGCGCGAGCTGGCGGCGGCGCACGTCGGGGAGTGAGGCGACGAGTGAGCGTGCGCCTCACCGCTTGCGCGCCACCAGCAGCAAGTAGCGAGCGCCCCACGCGTAGGGGGTGCCGTCGGTCGATTGGAGCTGCGCTTCGACGTCGAAGCCGGCCGCGTGGAGCAGCTCGCGCAGCTCGCGGAGCGTGAAGACCCACTGGTAGCCCTTGCGGGTGAGGCTCTCCCCGCCGCGGAGGAACGTGTAGGTCGTCTCGACGCAGCCGTGGTCGACGAGGTAGCGGTTCTCCTCGAGGAAGAGGAAGTCGCCGATCGCCAGCCATTCCCGCTCACGCAGGTGGGGCAGCAGCGATTCGGCGACGTAGCCGCTGTCGAGCACGAAGCGCGCGCCCCGCTTCAGCGCGCGCGCGACGCCGGCGAGGTAGCCGCGCGTGGCGGACGGGTCGACGTAGCCGAAGCTGTTGCCGAGCGCGAAGGCGCCGTCGAACGGGCCGGCGGCGGCGGAGCAAGCCGACAGCTCGCGCAGATCGACCGGCGCGAATTCCACGGCCAGCTGGCGAGCGGCCGCCTCGGCACGCGCCTGCTCGAGCGCCTCGCGCGAGGCGTCGACGCCGATCGGCCGATGGCCGCGCGCCGCGAGCTCGAGCGAGTGGCGGCCAAGGCCGCAGGCGATGTCGAGCACGCGCGCGCCGGGCGGCAGTTGCAGCGCCTTCGCGAGGAAGTCGACCTCGACGCGCGTCTGCTCGGCGGGCACGGCCGCGCGCCAGAAGTCGAGCGCGAGGCCGCTGAAGAAAGTCTCGAACCAACGGGGATCGATCGCGTCCGCGGTGCGGACGACGGAAGAGTCGCTCATGGGAGACGGAGTTCCGGTGGAGGTGGACTCGACGAAGGCGCCGAGCCAGAAGGGGCGCGCGGTCGATCGACCGCCGCGCCGATCAGTGCGTGACGACGCCCCGCGCCGCAATCGCGGCGACGCGACGACCCGCGCAGGACGCGGGCGCCGAAGTCTCCGGGCCGTAGCCCAGGACTCGCTGATTCACGCTTCGCACCGGCACCGGCGCCGCACGCTGGCGGCGCCACCCGCGAGCGCGCGCCACCAACGGCGCCGCGATCGCGAGGCGGGAATGTAGCGCGCGGGGAGCGGGGCGCCAGCCCGTCGCGCTCTCTCAGAGATCGACGTACGCGAGTTCCGAAGCGACCAGCTTGCCGGTCGGCGCGATCTTGTAGGCGCGCACCCCGACGTGGAAGCCGAGCGCCGGATTCGGCGCGCTGTCGGAGAAGGTGAAGGTGTTGTCGGCCGCGAAGACCGTCTGCAGCAGCGGGACGAAGACCGGCGAACCGGAGATCTCCTCGACGGCGAGGAAGACGAGACCGCCGGCCGCACCGCGGAAGACCTTCCCGTCGATGGCCTGATCGGGCGCCGGGTGGCTTGGCGCCAGCGTCAGCGTGAGTTCGGCGGCGGCGTAGGCGTAGGCGACGCCCCAGTCGCTGCCCGACGCCGTGTCGTTCTTCGGCGCGCCGCAGACGATGGTGTCGTCGGAGACGGCGACGCTCGTGCCGAAGCGGTCACCGGCCGCGCGATCGCTGGCGACGAGTTGGCCATCCGCGACCCACCCCGTCTTCTTGCCCCAGCGGAAGAGCCACGCGGCACCGGAATCGACGGCGCCCGACGTGTCGTTGTCCTGATGGCCCACGACCACGAGATCGCCGCGGATCGCGACGCTCTTGCCGAAGAAGGAGAACGGCGCGAGGTTCGGATTGGCGATCCGGGCGGTCTGCCCCCAGGTGCCGCCGCTCCGCTCGAAGATGTAGCAGTAGCCGACCGAGCCGATCGAGGTGCCGTAGCTCTCGCCCTGAGCGGTCGCGACGATGCGATCACCGCTGATGGCGACGGCCGTGCCGAAATCGTTGAAGGTGTAGTTGTTGGCGATGGTCAGGTCGGCCGTCTGGCTCCACGTCGAGCCGGTCCGCGTGAAGACGCTCACCGCACCGGCATCGAGCCAGCCGCCGGTGTCGGCGAGCGTCGACGCCACGACCGCGGTCGAGCCGTCGATGCCGACCGAGCGGCCCGCCTGGTCGCCGTGCCACGCGTTCGAATCGAGGAGCTGTCCCTCCTCGATCCACTTCACGGTCGGGTCCTGCCAACGGAACACGTAGGCCGCTCCCGCGTCGACGAGTCCGCCGAAGTCGACGTTGTTCGCTCCGACCACGAGCGAGTCGCCGCTGATGGCCACCGAGAAGCCGAACCCGTCCCCCGCCTTGCCGCCGCTCGGCACGAGCTTCTGCTCCTCGTTCCAGAGCTTCGTGACCGCGTCGTATCGGTAGACGTAGACCTGCCCGGCGTCGACGCCCTTCGCCGTGTCCTTGGCCTTGGCGGTCACGACCACCTTGTCGCCGTCGGCTGCGACGGCCGTCCCGAAGCGCGCGTCGTACTCAAAGTCGCTGGCGAAGAGCTGCTTCTCCTGCGCCCAGAGGCCGGTGACGGCGCTGCGCCGAAGGATGAACGCCGTGCCCGCCTGGAACGCCTTGGTGCTGTCGAACGGAGCGCCGACCACCATCACGTCGCCGCTGGTGGCGACGCTCGAGCCGAACTCCTGGTAGAGCGTGCCGGTCGCCGGCGTGAGCGACTGCTGCTCCGTCGCCTGCCCGCGCGCCGACGACGCGAGCACGAAGCCGATCCCGAGGCCGGCGAGCGCGCCGAGCCGAACCGATCGACCGCTGCCACCGCTTCCGATACGCATGAAGGCCTCGCTGACGAATGGGGTCCTGCGCCAGCGGCACGAACGTCTCGCCGCGGCTTGCTCCCCTTGCCATCCGAAGGCGTCGCGCGATGTGTCAGGAAATCCGGCCGAGGGTGCCGCGGCGGCGAATCCCCCGGGGCGACTCCCCGGTGACGCCCCTCATGGCCGCGTACCGCTACCCCCTCACTCCGCCCAGAACACCTCGAGCGTCAGCGGATCGCGGTCGAGCAGCAGCAGGTCGTCCTTCTGGTCCCCGTCGAGATCGGCGGTGACCAGCAGGCGATCGGTCTGCGGGATGCGGCTCGCGTTGGGGCTCGCGACGGCGCTCGGGTCGGGGAGGCCGAGCAGGCGCGTCGCCGTCTTGCCGGCGATGGCGGCGCGCAGCGCGGAGCCGGGGGTCGGCACCCAGTCGACCAGCTCCATCAGCTCGATCTTGACCACTTCCTTGCCGGCGGCGACGCGATCGAAGCGGGCCATCAGCTCGGCGCGCAAGGTCGCGAAGGTGGGATCACCGGCCGCCGACAGCGCCGCCTTGCCGCGATGGAGCGCGATCACGCCGTCGCGCTGCAGGTCGGCCACGTCGCCGCGCACGCCGTCGCCGTCGAGGTCGAGCCCGACCGGCACGCGCAGGAACTCGCCGGCCAGCCGCTTCACCACCGGGCTCTCCTCGAGCTCGTCCTGCAGGCCAAGGAGCGCCGGCAGCTCGACCACGAGGCGGCGGCGGCGTGACGGGCTCTTGCTGAAGCGCAGCGTCGCTTCCTGGAAGTAGGTGAAGCAGTCGAACTCGAGGTTGCCGCCGACGATGACCCACAGCAGCACCTGGCCGATCGAGACGTCGGCCACCTGCAGCAGGCAGAGGTCCTCCTTGCCGTCGCCGTTGTCGTCGCGCGCGAAGGCGAGCAGCAGGTTGCCGCTGACCTTCAGCACCTGCGCCGCCTTCGCGCGATCGATCCCCTGCGCCCCGCCCGCGTAGAGCGACACCTTCGAGCCCTGCCGCAGCAGCAGGTCGGCTTTCGCGTCGCCATCGAGGTCGCGCACCTCGGCGCTGACGCTGCCCGAGAACGCCTTGAAGAGGTTCGCCGGATCGAGCACGCCACGCGGGCCGCTGTCGAGCTTCTTCTTCAGCTCGTCGAGGTCGAGCTCGACGGTCGGCGCTTCGGGCAGCGAGCCGTCGGGGCGCGTCCAGAAGAACTGCAGCCGATCGTCCGACTCGAAGACGAGGTCGGCGCGGCCGTCGCCGTTCTGGTCGACGACCTCGAAGGCCGGGATCGCCACCGACGCCGCCACCGCCGGCCGATCGTCCTCGGGCGCGGCGAGCGTCATCGACTGGTCGACGCGCTGGCGCACGGTCGGACCGCGCTTCCCGACGCCGTCGGCGCCGACGAACCAGAGCTCGAGGCCGCGCGCCGTCGGCAGCGCGAAGTCCTGATCGCCGTCGCCGTCGAGATCGCGCGCGAACGGGAAGGCGTAGACGCCTCCCGGCAGCGCGATCCCGGCGACGCGCGCCGCTTCCTGCGGCGGCTGGCCAGCGCGATGGCGCTGCAACAGGCCCTCCTCGCGCACCGTCAGCAGCGCCGCCGGCCGCGCCGTCTCGTCGACGCACCACGCGAGCGTCCGCGAGCTGCCGCGCGCGATCGAGTGCAACGTCGTGAGCCCGCCCCCGCGCGCGAGCGTCGCGATCTGCAGCTCGTCGGGCTGCGCGATCAGCAGCTCCTGCCGCCCGTCGCCGTCCCAATCGAGCAGCGCGAGCCCTTCGGTGTCGCGCGGCAGCGCGACCGGCACGCCGCGCACCGGATCGTCGGCGAAGCAGGCGACCGCGCCGGCCAGCACCGCGAGGAGCGCGCTCATCGCTTCGCTCCGCCGCGCGACACGAACAGCGTGAACGCCCGCTCGTGGCGCAGCACGAGGTCGGCGACGCCGTCGAGGCTCAGGTCCCACGTCTCGAGGCGCGTCACCGGCGCGGACGGCTGGAACGACGCGAAGGGCGGTTCGATCAGCTGCAGCCGCTCCCCGTCCTTGCGCACCGCGCGGATCTCGATGCGACCATCGAGCTGCGTCGTCACCAAGTCGTTCACCCGATCGCCGTCGAAGTCGCCGCCGAGGTTGAGCAGCAGCGACTCCTGCACGCGCGCCAACTGCTCCGGCTTGAAGTGGCGCTCGAACGAGAAGTCGGGCGACTTCGACCAGCTCGCGCCCGCTCCGCCGCGGAAGACATGGAACGCCGAGTCGAGCCGCACCGTCGCCAGCGTCGAGAGGCCGGTCGGCACGTCGAGCACGCGCGCGGTCAGGTCGACCTTCCCGTCGTGGTCGACGTCGAGCAGCCCGAAGTCGACGCTCATCCCGGCGAGCTTCACGCGCGCGGAGGGCGCGTCGGCGATCTTGGCGCCGAGCGGCTGCCCGGGATCGGGCGCGGAGGTCCAGGCGAGCGCGACCTTGTCGTCGTCGTCGGTCGAGAAGCTCACCAGCTCGCGGCGGCCGTCGCCGTCGAGGTCGAGCCAGTGGCGCTCCGACGCGTCGCGCGCCCCTGCCGGCAGCTCGATGACCGCCTCGCGTTCGCCCTTGCGCGTCGCGAAGAGCGCCGGCGCGACGTGCCAGCGACCGTTCACGACGTCGACCCGCTCGAACTGGCCGTCGCCGTCGAAGTCCTCGAGGCGCGGCAGCAGGAAGCGGCGGCGCCGCTCGAGCAGGAACGCGCCGGTGAGCGTCGGCTTCGAGCTGCGCGCACCGGGGAAGAGCGACGGGTTGGCGCCGAGCTCGCCCGCGCGCGTCTCGACGCCGCCCGAGCCGAAGCTGAACGAGCCGCGCGCCGCGCGCGACGGCTCCTCGTAGCAGCCGAGATGGCAGCGCACGCGCAGCTGCCGCCCCTGCGCCGACGCCTCGATCGCGACGACCGCGAGGCCGCCATCGGCCGACATCGCCAGCAGCTCCTCCGTCCCGTCGCCGTCGAGATCGGCGACCAGCCGCCAGCACGGCAGCCGCTCCGGATCGGGCAGGTCGGGGAAGAAGGCGAAGTCGAGCTCGCGGCGGACGTTGCCTTGCAGCCCCTCCTTGGAGGTCGACAGCGACCAGAGCGTCGCACGCGTCATCAAGAGGAGCTCGCGCCCCGCCTCCTCGCGCAGGTCGAGCAGCGAGAAGGCGACCACGTCGGGCGGCACCGCGAGCTGCCAGTCGGGCGCCGGCGGGAAGCTCGCGTCGGCGCGCTGCTTCCAGAGCCGCAGCTTCCGCTCGCCCGGCGCGATGGTGGCGACCAGCAGGTCGACGCGCGTGTCGCCGTCGACGTCGATCAGCTGGTACTCGAAGCGGTCGCTGCCGACGTCGAGGCGCGACTCGACGAACGCCGGCGCCTCGAGCGACGCCACGGCCGGCGGCGGCGGCTCCACCGTCACTTGCCGCTCTCCTCGAGCGCCCCGACGCCGCTCTCCCACGCGAGGAAGCGCAGGATGCTGGTCTGCGTGGTCGGCCCGTCGTGCGTCCGCTTCCACAGCCAGATCAGCCAGAGATCGAGCACCACGATCTCGCCCTTCTGCTCGTCGGGCGTCTCGCTCCACGAGATGAGCGGCCAGAGGGAGAGCTTCGTCAGGTGGCGCTCCGGCTGGTGGAGCTCGACCTCGACGCGGCGCGGCGTCGCGTTGGCATCGAGGCGATCGAGCACGTCGAGCGCGACCTCCTGCCCCGGCTCCATCCGCGAGACGCGCGCGAAGAGGTCGGCCGCGCCGACGACCGGCGTGCCGTCGAGCGCGACGATGGCGACCCCGGGCCCGACGCCGGCGGCGTGGAGCGGGCTGTCGTCGGCGAGTTCGTCGAGGCGCGCCACCAGCCGCGTCGCGCCGCTGCCGGCGAGCGCCGTGGTGGTGGCGCTGCAGCGCAGGAGGCGCCGTTCGAGGAAGCGATCGGTGGTGGTCGGCTCGGGGACGCTGCGCGAACGCACGGTGAGCGCCGCGCGCCGCACCGCGCCGTCGCGCTCGAGTTCGAGCTGCCACTGCGCGCCCGGCGCCGCGCTCGAGAGCAGCGCCGTCCACTGGTCGAGCCGCTCGAGCTTGGCGCCGTCCACCGAGAGCAGCCGATCGCCGCCGACCAGCCCCGCCTCCTCGGCGGGCGAGCCGGGCGCCACCGCGGCGATGCGCAGCCCCGCCATGAACTCGAGCGAGTCGAGGCCGCCGCTCAGCGCCTCCGCCAGTTCGAGGCCGACGAACGGGGTGCCGCTCGGCCAGCCCGGTTCGCTGCGCGGCAGCGCTTCGTAGCTCGGCGCGCTCGGCAGCCCTTCGTCTTCGGGCGGCGGCGCGACCGTGACGCACGCGCTGACGGTGAGCGACGCCGCGAGCGACGCCGCCAGTTCTCGCAGCTTCATCGGCACCACTCCTTCGGGCCGCGCGCGTCGCATCGGGAGAAGCCCGCAGCGCGGCACTCGGTTCGGGGGCCGTCGTACCATACCGGCTCGCGCGCGGCCGCTCGTCGCGCGCTTGGCGCTGCATCCACCGACCGGAACCCTACCGGACCCCCATCGGAGAACTGCCGTGTTCGCGACCCGCTGGAAGAGCCCCGCGTTGCTCCTCGCGCTGCTGGTGCCGATGGGCGCGCTCGTCGCCGCCGCGCCGCTGCAGGAGGCCCCGAAGTCGCTCGAGCGGCAGGGCACGCTGGTGCCGGCCGAGGCGAGCGAGGTGAAGCTCGCGCTCGAGTCGTGGTCGAGCCCGCTCGAGCTGCTGGAAGTGGTGGCGCACGGCACGCCGGTGCGCGCGGGCGACCTCTTGGCGCGCTGCAAGCTCGACCCGCTCGACGAGGCGCTGGCGGCGGCGGAACGCGACCTCCGCTCGACCGAGATCCGCCACCAGAACGCGCGCGAGCAGGCGCGCCTCGAGATCGAGTCGGCCGACGTGCGGCTGGCCGACGCGGCCGAGGCGATCGAGGATGCCGAGAAGGCGCTCGCGCTGTGGGAGAAGACCGAGCTCGAGCTGAAGCGGCGCGGCGTCGAGCTGAACGACGGCTACAGCCAGGACAACCTCGAGGACCAGCGCGACGAGCTGGCGCAGCTCGAGAAGATGTACACCGCCGACGAGCTCACCGACGCGACCGAGGAGATCGTGCTGAAGCGGGCGCGCCGGCAGCTCGCGCGCAGCGAGGCGAGCTACGAGCTGCAGAAGGCGCGCCGCCGCATCGACGAGGAGGTCGGCGATCCGCAGACGCTGAAGCAGAAGAAGCGGGCGGTGCGCGATGCGCGGAACGGCCGCGATCGGCTGGTGCGGCAGCTCGAGATGGAGAAGCGCAGCCGCGACGACTCGCTGGCGCGCCTCGAACCCGAGATGAAGGCGGCGCGCGAGCGGGTGGAGCAGCTGCGCCGCGACCGCGAGCGGCTCACGCTGCGCGCGCCGCAGGCGGGCGTCGTGCTGCACGGCGCGCTCGACGACTACAAGCCGGGCCGCAGCCCCGCGCGCCATCAGGTCGGCGGCCAGCTCGCCGCGCGCGGCACCCCGTTCACGGTGGCGAAGCCGGGCGCGATGGCGGTGGCGCTCGACCTGCCCGAATCGCACGTGCTGAAGCTCCCGCAGGGGATGGCGGTCACCGTGAAGCCGGCGGCCGACGGCGCGCGCTCGCTGGTCGGGCGGCTGCGCTTCGACCGCTTCCCGAGCCCGCGGACGGCGGGCGGGCCGGAGAACGGCTACGAGGGGACGGTCGAGCTCGACGGCGCGGAGCCGAGCTTCGTGGCCGGCATGCGCTGCACGGTGGTGATCGAGGTCCCGGCGAAGGGCGGCACGTGAACGCGGCGCTGCTGTTGGCGGCGCTGCTGGGAGGCGATGCCACGCCGCTGCCCGCCGGCGCGCCGGCCCCCGCGATCAGCGAGCTCGGCAAGGGCTACGGGCCGGCCGCCGCGGCGCTGAAGGGCGAGGCGCTGCGCCGCGAGGTGGTGCTGGCGATCGACCGCGGCCGCGATTGGCTGATCGCGAACCAGAACCAGGACGGCGGGTTCGGGACGCACCACACCGCGCGCGGCTGGGAGATCCTGGCGTCGGTGCCGGGCTCGCTCGAGGCGTTCCACGTGGCGACGTCGGCGCTGTGCGTGATGGCGCTCGACCAGTGCGTGCGGCCGACGGCGGAGTCGGCGGCGGCGGCGAGTCGCGGGCTCGACTACCTGCTCGCGAACCATGACGTGAAGCGCCAGAACGGGATGGAGTTCTACAACACCTGGGCGCTCGGCTACGGGCTGCAGGCGCTCGGCGAATGGGGCTTGGCGCACCCCGACGACGCGCGGCTGCCGGCCATCAAGGCGGCGTGCCGCAAGCTGCTCGACCGGCTGCCGAGCTACCAGATCCTCGACGGCGGCTTCAGCTACCTCGACTTCGACCTGCAGTCGATCCCGCCGAGCGATTCGGAGATGACCTTCACCACCGCGACGGTGCTGATCGGCGTCGAGCGCGCGGAGCGGCTCGGCGAGAAGGCGCCGGAGGGGCTCGTGAAGAAGGCGGTCGAGCGGCTGGCCGCCGGCCAGACGCCGGAGGGATCGTTCCTCTACGGCCGTTACCTCTGGCAGAACCCGCGGCGCGGCATCAACGAGCCGAAGGGCTCGGCGTGCCGGACGCCCGGCAACCTCTACGCGCTCGAGGCGTTCGGCCGCAAGCCGAACCACAAGGTCGCCTGGTCGGAAGCGGTCGACAACCTCGTCAACCGGTATGTGGGGTTCCAGCAGATCGCCGTGCGGCGGCCGGTGCCGCACGAGTCGTGGTACAGCATCAGCGGCTACTTCTATCTCTACGGCTTCTACTACGCGGCGCTGGTGCTGGACGAGAAGCTGCCGATCGAGCAGCAGCGCGACTACTTCCCGTCGCTGGCGCGCGGCGTCCTCTACTGCCGGCAGCCCGACGGCTCGTTCTGGGACTACCCGCTCTACAACTACCACTACCACTACGGGACGGCCTACTCGCTGCTGGCGCTGTCGCGCGCGCCGGACGGGTGGCTCGACGCGCCGGCGACGCCGGCCGCGGTGGCGGCGCCGGCGACGGCAGGAGGCTCGTGAGGAGCGGCACGGTGCGCACGGGCGGACTGCTGGTGATCGGGCTGCTGGCGACGGCGGCGACGGCGCTGCTGCACGGCTGCGCGGCGGATGGCGCCGGCGGGGCGAGCGTGGCGAGCGGCGAGGAGCCGGTCGCGGCGCCGCTCGACGAGCCGCTGCCGTCGCAGGCGCCCTACGTCGTCGTGCTCGGCACCGCGCAGGACGGCGGGCTGCCCCACCTCGGCTGCGAGCGCGACTGCTGCAGCGAGGCGCGACGCGATCCGGCGCGCGCGCGGCGGGTCACGTCGCTGCTCATGTGCGACCCGCGCGACGGGCGGCGCTGGCTGTTCGACTGCACGCCCGACCTGCGCGCGCAGATGGAGCTCGGGCGCGGCCATCCGGCGACGCGCGAGATGGAGGGGCCGCGGCCGCCGCTGCTCGACGGGCTCTTCCTGACGCACGCCCACATGGGCCACTACGGCGGGCTGCTCGAGCTCGGCCGCGAGGCGTACGCGGTGAAGGAGCTGCCGACCTTCGTGACGCCGCGCTTCGCCGCGTTCCTGCGCGCGAACGGGCCGTGGAAGCTGCTGGTGGAGGAGCAGCGGCTCATGCTGCGCGAGCTCGACCCCGGCATCGTGATCGAGCTGGCGCCCGACCTGCGCGTGCGCTGCTTCCGGGTCCCCCACCGCGACGAGTTCTCCGACACGGTCGGCTTCCTCATCGACGGGCCGAACCGCGACCTGCTCTACCTGCCCGACATCGACAAGTGGGAGGCGTTCGACGCGTGGACGCCGCCGGACGATCCCGCGAACGGCGGCATCCGGTCGATCGAGCAGGCGATCGCGGCGGTCGACATCGCGCTGATCGACGGCTGCTTCTTCGCCGACGGCGAGATCGCCGGCCGCAGCATGAAGGAGATCCCGCACCCCTTCATCCGCGAGTCGCTCGAGCGGTTCGCCCCGCTGCCAGCCGCCGAACGCGAGAAGCTCTTCTTCACCCACCTGAACCACACCAACGCCGCCGCCACCGTCGACAGCCCCGCCTGGCAAGCCGTCGTCGGCGCCGGCATGCACGTCCTCGACGACGGCCGCACCTTCGGCCTCTGAGCCTCCCCACCGTCGGTGGCGGGGAGTTTCCATCTCGCTCGGTGCCGGGGAGTTTCCGTCCGGACCGTCGTCGTCAGACCGCGCCGGCAGGTGGCGCACGAAGCGCGCACGGCATCCCTCGCGCCGTCGTCTTGCGTCGTCGTCGCGCGTCGTCGTTGCGCACGAGCCCGCCGGAAGAAGATTCCGGCGCACCGGTGCATCTCGAGCTGCCGCGCGAGCGCCACCCCGCGCCACAATCGCGAGCCGGGACGCTGCGCCGCCGCGCGCGATCGCGGAGTGAAGGGAGAGCGGCGGCGGGCGTCCCGTTCGAGGGCCCGCGTGCACCCCTACCTGCTCGATCCCAAGCTCCAGACGCGCTGGATCAACTTCGAGAACCAGAATGGCGCGCCCGGCATGGGCGGCCGCGCCGCGAGCCACCTCGGCATCGGCCGCAAGGGCTCGCCCGCGCGACTGCTGCAGCCGGGCGAGTCGCTGCAGCTCGCCGACGTCGAGGGGCCGGGGACGTTGCGCGACTTCTGGTGCGCGACGCAGCCCTCGCCGCTCGCGCTGCGCAGCCTCGTCGTGCGCACCTGGTGGGACGACCAGGAGCACCCGAGCATCGAGTGCCCGCTCGGCGATTTGATGGGGTTCGCCCACGGCAAGGCGGTCCCGTGCACGACCGCCGTCCACTCGGTCGACGCGCACGGCTCGTTCCACCTCTGGCTGCCGCAGCCGTTCCGCTCGCGCGCCCGCATGACGATCAGCAACGACGGCGACCACGCGCTGCCGTTCGCGTTCCAGATCGCGGCGACGCTCGGCGACGCGCACGAGTCGACGATCGGGCGGCTCCACGTCGCCTTCCGCCGCGAGAACCCGACGACGCTCGGCCGCGACTTCGAGCTCCTGCCGCTGCGCATGGGGCGTGGCCGCTTCATCGGCGCAGTGCTGGGCGTGCGCGCGCTCCACGACTTCTTCTGGGGCGAGGGCGAGGTGAAGGTCTTCGTCGACGGCGACGCCGCGTTCCCGACGCTCTGCGGACCGGGCGCCGACGACTGGACCGGCCTCGCCCACGGCCTGCCGCCGCGCGCGTCGCTCTACCACGGCGCGACGCTCCACACCGGCCGCTTCGCGTCGCTCTACCGCTGGCACCTGCCCGATCCGGTGCTGTGGCAGAAGGAGGCGCGCGTCACCGTGCAGCAGCTCGGGCAGAAGGACGGGAAGCTCTGCGAGAGCTACGACGACTGGAGCTGCGCCGCCTTCTGGTACGAGCCGACGCCGAGCCACCGCCTCGCGCCGCTGCCGAGCTGGGAGGAGCGCACGGCCGAGCTCTGGAGCGACGCCGAGCTCGCCGCGCTGCGCAAAGCGACCGGCTGACCCGCCGCGACGACGAGCGCGGCTCGCACACCTCGCCTCGCCGGACGGAAACTCCCCGGCACCTCCATTCCGGTGCCGGGGAGTTTCCGTCCGGGCCGATCGAGCGCGACCGGATGGAAACTCCCCGGCACCTGGGTGGACGGAAACTCCCCGGCACCTTGGGGGCGGCGGTGGTCGTGCCATGATGCGGCGCGAGTCGCGGTCGAGGACGGGTCGAGCACGGCCCGCGGCGAGCGGCTCATGCAGCGGCGCCGATCGGCGCCGACGGAGGCTCGAGAGAACGATGGCCAAGTACGTCGACGGATTCGTCCTGCCGATCCCGAAGAAGAACCTCGCGGCCTACAAGAAGCTGGCGCAGCTCGCGGCCAAGGTCTGGATCGAGCACGGCGCGCTCGCCTACCACGAGTGCGTCGCCCACCAGCTCGACGTGCCGATGGGCACCCGCTTCGATCGGCTCACCAAGGCGAAGAAGGGCGAGACCGTCGTCCTCGCCTGGATCGTCTACAAGTCGCGCGCGCACCACGACCGCGTCACCGCGAAGGTGATGAAGGACCCGCGCCTGGCCGCGGCCTGCAACGCGGAGAACATGCCGTTCGACATGAAGCGCATGACGTGGGGCGGCTTCGAGTCGCTGGTCGAGGGCTGAGCGACGGAGGCCCGCGCATGAAGATCGCGAAGCCGCGCCAGTTGTTCGTGAACCTGCCCGTCGCCGACCTCGCGAGGAGCAAGCGCTTCTTCGCGGCGCTCGGCTTCGAGTTCAACCCGCAGTTCACCGACGACAACGCCGCCTGCATGATGCTGAGCGACACCGGCTTCGTGATGCTGCTGACGCGCCCCTTCTTCCAGGGGTTCACCAAGCAGCCCATCACGGACGCGACGAAGGGCACCGAGGTGCTGGTCGCGTTGTCGTGCAGCAGCCGGGCGGAAGTCGACGAGCTGGCGCAGAAGGCGCTGGCGGCGGGCGGCCGAACGGCGATGCCTGCGACCGACCACGGCTTCATGTACTTGCGCAGCTTCTACGACCTCGACTCCCACCACTGGGAGCTCTTCTGGATGGATCCGGCGTCGCCGGCGAAGTGAGGCGCTCGCCCCGCGCCTCCCTTCATCACCGCTTCATCGACGGCGTCGTCGCGCCACCGCGAAGACCCACTAATCAGTTCCCCGTTCGAGCGCGTCGCCCGCGGTCGGCGCGCTCGGACGGGGAGCCGCTCATGCCCTACCTCTTCGTGTCGGACGGAGCCGAGGCCGAGGAGTTCGACTCGAACTACTTCTGGTACGACGTCGACGACCCCGCCTCGCTGCAGCAAGCGCTCGAGGAGTCGCGACGCCACACGCGACGGCGCCCGAACGAGCCGCCGCTGCCGCTGCGAGCCCTGGTGCTGCGCGGCCTCTACGGCGATCGGCCGGCCTGAGCCGCTCGCCGTCCCTTCGAGCCCATTCCCTGCGAGCTCAGCCCCTTCGAGCTCAGCCCGCCTTCACGAACGCCGCGACGTCGGCGATCGGCAGCGTCTTCTGCTCGCCGGTCGCGAGCCGCTTCAGGGTGAGCGACTGCTGCGCGAGCTCGTTGCCGCCGAGGATCGCCGCGAACGGGGCGCCGAGCGTGTTGGCGTACTGGAGCTGCTTGCCGAGCGACGGCGTGTCGGCGTAGAGCTCGACGCGCAGCCCCGCGGCGCGCAACTGCGTCGCGACCGCCACCGCCGCCGCAGGCGCGATGTCGGGGAAGCGGCAGAGCAGAAGCTGCGGCCCGGCCGCGAGCGGCGGGAACATGCCGCGCTCCTCCATCACCAGCAGCACGCGCTCGAGGCCGAGCGAGAAGCCGACGGCCGGGATCTGCCGCTTGGTGAACATGCCGATCAGCCCGTCGTAACGGCCGCCGCCGCCCATCGAGCCGGCGAGCCCGGCGCAGGTGATCTCGAAGATCGGCCCCGTGTAGTAGGAGAGCCCGCGCGCGAGCGTCGGATCGAAGACGAGGTGAGCACCGGCGGGGCCGCCCGCGGCGATGGAGAGCAGCTCTTGGAGCTCCCTCGCAGCCGCCGCGCCTCGCTCCGATGGGCCATTCGCCCACACGTCCAAGGACGGTCCCGCTCCCGTGTCGTCGATCATTGATAGCAGCGACGACGCGGCCTCGGCGGCGATCCCCTTCTCGATCAGCTCCGCCTTCACGCCGTCGGCGCCGATCTTGTCGAGCTTGTCGAGCGCGATGAGCGCCTGCCCCTCCTTCTCGGCGGCGATGCCCGCTTCCGCCACCATCGCGCGCAGCAGCTCGCGGTGGTTCACGTGGATCTGGAACCCGCCGGCAGGATCGTCGGGCTTCGCGAAGCCGAGCTCGCGCAGCACGGTCGCGACTGCGCCGCACACCTCGGCGTCGGCGACCAGCGACTTCGTGCCGCAGATGTCGACGTCGCACTGGAAGAACTCGCGGAAGCGCCCCTTCGCCGGCCGATCGGCGCGCCACACCGGCTGGATCTGGTAGCGCTTGTAGAACGCCGGCAGCTCGCCGTAGTTGGCGACGACGCGCGCGAGCGGCACGGTGAGGTCGTAGCGCAGCCCCTCGTCCGAGAGGTCGAGCTCGGTCGGGCGGCTGCCGTCCGGCTTCGGCTCGAGCGCGCGGGCGAGCCGCTCGCGACGATGGAGCAGCCGGTAGAGCAGCTGATCGCCCTCGGGGCCGTACTTGCCGAGCAGCGTCGAGAGGTTCTCGATGGTCGGCGTCTCGAGCGGCGTGAAGCCGAACGACTCGTAGACGCGCGCGATGACGCCGATCACGTGGCGGCGGCGGGCGAGGTCGGGCGCGAGGAAGTCGCGCATGCCGCTCGGCGGCTTGGTCGAGATCTGGCTCATCGGGGCCTCGGCGGGGAGCGAGTCGGGTCGGTGTCGATCGGTGCGGAGCGGCGCGTCCGGCGGCTCCGCGAGGCGCGGGATTGTAGGGGCGCGCACCGCGAAGGCGCCGCGCGGGACGGCCCCGCTCGCGCGATCGGCGCGCTTCAGCGCTTCGCGCGGCCCGCTCGCGGCGGCAGCGCTCGGTAGATCGGCCGGTTCGGCGACCACGCGCCGGCGCGCGTCCAACCGGCCTTGCGGAAGCTCGACTCGAGGCCGGTCCAGGCGAAGACGTCGGGCATCGCGTCCTGCTTCGGCACGACCGGATAGCCCTCGACGGCCGGCGCGCCGTGCTCGAAGGCGAAGGCGGCCGCTGCCTGCAGCAGGCGCGTGGCGAGCCCCTGACGGCGCGCGCGCTTCGCGAGGTAGAGGCAGGTCACCGACCAGACGGCCACGTCGTCGAGCGGCTTCAGGACGCGCGAACCTTCGAGGCGCGGGAACTCGGCGCGCGGCGCGATCGAGATCCAGCCGACGCACTCGGCGTCGTGGTAGGCGAGCAGGCCGGGCGGCACGCCGCGACGCACCCGCTGCTGCAGCGCGCGGCGATTGCCGTCGCCCTTGTTCGCGGCGAACTCGCGCGCACCGAAGCGCCAGTTCATGCACCAGCAGCCGCCGCACGCACCGTGGGCGCCGAACAGCTGCGCGAAGTCGCGCCAGCGGTCGGGCGTGAGCGGGACGATCGACTCGGCGGCCGCGCCGGGGTGCAACTGCCCCGCCACCTTGCGGCGGAGCGGCGCCTTGCGGGCGCTCATGCGCTGCGCCGCCGCGTGATGAGCCAGGCGAGCGCGAGGCAGGCGATCGCTTCGACGCCCGGGACCAGCGCGGCGCGCGCCAGCTCGCCCTGCTCCCAGTGGGTGTCGGAGAAGGCGCGCGCGACCTTCGAGAGGCGCGTCAGCGGCGCGCGCTCGCTGAAGAAGGGGGCATAGGTGATGAAGAGGCGCTCGGCCGCGCCGCCGAGCGTGCTCTGGAAGAGGGCGAGCAGCGTGAACGGGACCACCGCACCGACCGCCGCCGCGCCGACGCCGGTGGTCACGGCCGAGACCAGCACGCCGAAGCAGGCGCAGCAGAGGATCGCCGGCAGGCCCGCCCCCACCGCGCGCGCCACCTCGAGCCACTGGTCGCCGGCGCTCGCCATCTCGTAGCCATCCTCGATGATGGCGGTGAAGTCGTGGCGGATCGCCGCGGTGCCCATGGTCGCGAGCAGCAGCGCGACGAACGCGACGATCAGGTAGAGGCAGGTGCCGAGCGCCTTGCCGACCACGATCGAGCCGCGCGAACGCGCCAGCACCAGCAGCGCGAAGCTCCCCTGGTCGCGCTCGCGCACGATGGAGAAGGCGCCGGTCAGCAGCGCGATCATCACGAGGCTCATCGCGCCGAGGCCGCCGAGGCCGTCGGCGAAGAGGCCGAAGGCGGGCGACGGCGGCAGCGCCTCGCTCGCCCCCGACTCCGCCGCCGCGCGCGCCAGCTTCGCCGCGTCCATGAAGTCGGCGACGACCACCTGCAGCGCGCCGAGCAGGGCTGGCACGACCAGGCCGATGCGACCGGCGCGCGTGCGCGACAGGCGGAAGAGCTCGGCGCGCAGGATCGCGAGGCAGCTCATGCGGCGGCCTCGGCGACGGCGGCCGCGTGGAGCGCGCGGCGGAACAGCTCGTCGAGCGTCGGGCGCTCGGGCATCAGCGCGGCCACCTCGATCGCGGCGGCGTGCAGCGCGGCGTTCACGCTAGCGGCGGCATCGGCGGCCGCGAGCTCCGCGCGCAGCAGCTCCGCGCCGTCGAGGCGCAGCAGGTCGACCCGCTTCACGCCGGGATGGCGCTGCAGCACCGCGCGCGCGCCGTCGAGCGGCTTCGCGGCGATCCGCAACGCCGGCGCGATGGTGGCGAGCAGCGTCGGCAGATCGCCCTGCAGCAGCACGCGGCCGCGATGGAGCAGCACGAGGTGGGTGGCGACCCGCTCGAGCTCGGCCAGTTGATGGCTCGAGACCAGCAGCGCGGCGCCGCGCGCGCGCGCCGCCTCGGCGCAGAGGTCGAGCGCGACGGCGGCCAGCGCCGGGTCGAGGTGGGCGACCGGTTCGTCCAGCACGACGAGGTCGGGCGCGAGGAGGAGCGAGCGGACCAGCGCGACGCGGATCGCCTCGCCCTGCGAGAGGCGGCCCGCGCGGCGCGTCGCCAGTCGCGCGAGGCCGAGCCGTTCGAGCAGCGGCCGCGCATCGACGGGCGCGCGACCGTGGCGCAGCGCGTGCAGCTCGAGGTTGTCGGCGACGGTGAGGCCGCGCTCGAGCGCCGGCCCGTCGAGCAGCAGCCCGACGCGGCCCGAGTGGCGCGCGATCTCGGCCGCCGGCGCGCCGAAGACGGTGGCGCGGCCGCGATCGGGCGCCAGCAGGCCGAGCCCGACGCGCATCGCGGTGGTCTTGCCGGCGCCGCTCGGTCCGACCAGGCCGACCACGGCGCCGCGCGGCACCGCGAGATCGACGCCGGCCAGCGCCGCCCCGCCGCGCCACTCCTTGACGACCCCCTCGAGCTGCAGCGCGAGCTCTCCGGTCGACCCTGCCGTCACGCCTCGCTCCTCGACCACCGCTCAGTACCCGCGTCCCATCATCCCGAGCCAATCCTCGAGCTCCGGCACGTTCAGGTAAGGATTCTCGCGGAACTCGTCGGCGAGCGTCGCTTCCGTGATCGGCCCGTACTGGTGGCCCGGATGGAGGATCGTCTCGGGCGGGAGCTTGCGCAACACGCCGTTCAGGCTCTTCCACATCTGCTCGGGATCGCCGCCCGGCAGGTCGACGCGCCCGCAACCGCGGAAGAAGAGCGTGTCGCCCGACAGCAGGTGGCCGTGGCAGAGGAAGCACTGGCTGCCGGGGGTGTGGCCGGGCGTGTGGAGCAGCTTCACCTTCACGTCGCCGACCGCGACCTCGTCGCCGCCGTCGTGGAGCACCAGCTCCTTGCGCGAGACGCCGGTCACCTTGGCGATGCCGTCGGCCTCGTGGCGCTGGACGTGGATCGGCACCGAGACGCGCTCGAGCAGCGCGGCGAGCCCCTCGATCGTGTGGCCGAAGAGGTCGCCGCCGACGTGGTCCTGGTGGTAGTGGGTCGCCAGCGCGCCGACGATCCGCATGCCGTCCGCCTCGGCGGCGCGCACGATCGCGTCGATGTTCCACGCGGCGTCGACGACGAGGCACTCGCGCGTCGCTCGCGAGCCGACCAGGTAGACGTAGTTCTGCATCACGCCCAGCAGCAGCGGCTTCAGGTAGAGGCCGCTCGCCGGGGCGCTGGCGCGGTCACGCGGCGGATCGTTCGAGGCGGGCATCGCGCGCTCCTCGGCGAGCGGCGCGGCGCCGTCGTTCCGGCCCGCTCAGCCCACCAGCTCCTTCATCGCGTCGGCGTGGTAGCCGACCACCAGCAGCCGCCCGCGCCGCACGGTCGGCGCGCGCAGGTTGCCGGTCGGCCCGATCATGCGCGAGAGGAGCTCGGGGCGATCGCACTCCTTGGCGGCGAGGTCGAAGCGGTGGAGCGTGCGGCCACCCGCCACCAGGACCAAGCGCACGCCGTCGAGCACCGTGCCGAGGTCGCTCGGCCCGAGGCGCACCTTGCGGGCATCGACCTTCTGCGCCACCACCAGCTCGTAGTCGCCCAGGAACTCCTGGGCCTTGATGCAGCCCGTTCAGCCGGCGCGGTGGTAGTACCAATCGACCTCGACCTTGCGCGCCATCGATGGCTCCTCGAGCAGCGGGCGGCTGGTCCGGACCGGCCCGCCCGACTGGAAAGCAGCGCGCCGGCAGGGATTCGCCCCACCGGCGCGCCGTGCGATTGCGGGATCGAGCGGCGCTGCCGGCAACCGCCCCACGGACTGGCGGCGGCGCGGCAGCGAACGCCTCGCGGCGTCACCTCACGGCAGGATCTCGAGGCAGTCGAGGTCGGAGGCCGACAGCCCGTAGAGGTCGCCGTCGAGCGTCACCATCCAGGTGCCCGCCGGATTGAAGCCGAGCGCCGTCGGCGTGAACTGCAGCAGGTCGCGGTTGTCGCCGAGGATGTTCACCGGCACCTGGAAGTTGCCGACGGTCGACAGCGTCAGCGTGCCGCTGGCCGTGTCGTAGTCGAGCGCGTCGACGTTCTCCCCGGTCTGGCCGAGCTTCACGTCCGGATCGAGGCCGTAGAGGATCCACGACCAGGTGCCCGCCGTCGTGGCGCCGAGCGACGTCGGCGTGAACTGGATCACGTCCTCGTCGAGGCCGTTGATGCCCGGCACCCCGAACGTGCCCTCGATCGAGACCCAGAGGTTGCCCGCCGCGTCGAGCGCGAGCGCGTCGATGTCCTCGACGCTGGTGGTGAGGCCGACGTCGCTGCCGTCGAAGTAGAACGAGGCCGAGCCGGCCGTCACGTCGCCGAGCGAGGTCGGCACGAAGCGGATGATGTCCTCGTCCTCGACCACGCCGCCGGCGGGACCGCCGGTCAACCCCGGGACTCCGACGGTGCCGCCGAACGACAGCAGCAGCGAGCCGTCGCTCATGCGCGCGAAGGCGTCGAGGTTCGGGGAGCCGGCGGTGACGATGTCGCTCAGGTCGAAGTAGAGCGTGTGGACGCCGGTGATCGGATCGAGATGGGCGATGTCGCCGGCCTCGAGCCACAAGCCGTTGATCAGCTTCTTGCCGCGCACCGAATAGAGGATGCCGGTGGTCGGCGTGGTCGGGACGCCGTCGAACTCGGCGATGTGGGTGCCCCAGTTCGGGTACTCGCCGATGCCCCAGAACTTGGTGGGATCGGACGGGTCGATGCAGGCGTCGAAGTAGTCGCCCCAGCGGCCGCTCGCGCTGGAGCTGCCGTACTTCACCCGCTCGATCAGGCCGACCACTCCGTTGGGGTCGGTGGTGCGATGGACGGCGGTCGCGATGCCGGCGTACTCGTTGGCTGAGGAGTAGGCGCAGATGATGCCGACCTCGCCGCTGCTCTGCCGCGCGACACCGGGATAGAAAGTGTGGACGCCCGGTCCCATGTCGACGTTGCCGCTCTGGTTCAACGTCGGGCTGCCGGCGACCGGCCAGCTGTTGGCATTGAAGATGTACCAACGCGCGAGCGCACGTCCGACGCCCGGGTCGATGCCGTGGCCGCAGACGATCTTCCCGTTGCCGAACTCGACGTTGATGATGCGGCCGTCCAGCGCGTCGAGCGTGCCGCCGCCCAGTTCCGGCGGCGCCGGAGGCGCGGCGTAGGACGCCACCCCCACGGTCGTGGTCACCAGCGACGGCGTGGTGAGCGGGTTGCGGATCGCCTGCAGCTTGATCGAGGTGCCGGAGTCGAGGCTCGCCATGAAGATGGCGTTCGGCACCGTGTGGCATTCGGCGACCTGCACCGAGCCGGCGCCGCCGTCGCGCAGGTCGGAATAGACCGCGGGCGCGCCGGTCAGCAGCGGCGTCTTGTCGAAGATGCGGTACTTGACGCCGCCCCAGCCGCCGGCGCTGAGCCCGAAGAGGTTGCCGGTGATGACGTAGGTCTTGTCGTCGTAGCCGCAGCCGGGGTAGTCGACCCAGTACGTCGTGCCGCTGATGTCGGTCACGGCGTCGGTGCGGTACTTGTACCAGGTGCCGTTCGGGTCGCTGTCGTCGGAGACCGCGATGTCGATCCACGACTCGGTCGTGCCGTACACCTCGAACACCACGACGACGAAGCGGCCGGCGATCTCGTCGTAGAAGCACTTGGGATCGAAGGTGAAGCCCTGCGCGCCGACGCCCTCGAAGAAGCCGGGATTGCCGGCGTTGCCGAGGTCGGCGCTGAACTGCTGCGTGCCCGCCTTGTCGTACCAGGCGATCTTCATGTTGACCGTCTGGACGACATGGTTCGGGCCGACGGCGAGGCACGGATCGGGCGGCACCCAGCCGGTGTTGGCGATGCCGTCGAAGCCGGCGAAGCGGCGCGGCGCCGGCCGGAAGTTGGCGCGGTCGACCGGATCGATCGGCAGCTTGATGATCGGGATCACCCGCGGCGACGGCGTCGCGACGACGTCCTCGATCTGCGGCTGGTGGATCCACGACGACTCGGCGATCCCGTAGGTGATGCCGCGCGTGAACTCGGTGATCTCGGGCTGGCTGAACTGCGCCGGCCCCTCGTCGAGCAGCTCGACGGTCTCTTCCTGACCGGATGCCCTACCAGCCGACACCCACCCGATTGCGATCGCCAGCGGAACACCGCGGCGCAACACGCCCTTCGAACCGAACGCTGCCATCACGCCTTCTCCCTTTTTCCCGGTGCGCGGCGGGCAAGTCCGCGCCCGCTTCGTTGCAAGTCGCGACGCATCGCGAGCCGCGGTTCTTAGCCCAAGTCGTTGAAGGGGCAAGGCCGCACGCTCGTGCGAACGTCGTTCGACTCGGCCGCCGCACCGATTGTTCGAGTTCGTTTTCCGATCATTTCCAGCCGCTGACGGGCCGTTGACGCGCCCGATCCGCGCCGCCGACCGCCCCGGCGCCTCCGGGATCCCGTGGGGAGACGTATCTTCTGCCCGCGACCCCCAACGATCGGAGGCGGATATGTTCGGAATGAGAGCTCATCTGTGCGGATTCCTCCTCGCCTGCCCGCAAGGCGACCCCCCGAAGCCGGCACCCGCCGCCCCGGCGTCGACCGAACGCCCCGGCTCCAGTGACGCGGTCGCCCGCGTGAACGGCGTCGAGCTGCCGCTCGAAGGGTTCCGCGACTGGGTGGTCGCCACCCACGGCTGGCGCCACCTCGACGACTACATCGATCTCGCGCTCCTGCGCCAGGAGACGGCGCGCCTCGGCCTCGCCCTGCCCACCGCCGCCGAGCTCGACGCCGCCTTCGAACAGGACTGGCGCGACCAGATCCTGCTCCGCCATGGCGGCACCGAAGCGGGCTGGATCGAGGAGCTCGCCAAGGCGGGGCTCGATCGCGCCGGCTACCGCGACCGCCGCGCCGGCACGCTCGAGATCGAGGTGGTCGCTCGGCGGCTGCTGCAACGGCAGCGGATGAAGCCGGAGCAGTACCGCGAGCTCTGGGAGAAGGAGTTCGGCAAGGCCGGCGAGCGCGTCCACGTCCGGGTCGCCTTCTTCAGCAAGCTCCGCTCGGTGCGCCCCGGCCAGCGCGTCGACCAGGAGATGAGCGCGAAGCTCGAGGCGGAGGCGCGCGAGCGGGCCGACCGCTTCCTCGCCGCCGTCACCGCCGATCGCGCCAGCTTCGGCCGCCTCGTCGCGAGCGACTGCGACCTCTTCACGGTGCCGCGCTTCGACACCCTGCCGATCGACCTGCGCCCGCTCGGCGGCGAGATCGAGCGGCTGCGCAGCGACCACTTCGGCGGCGCGGTGCTGGCAGGTCTCGGCGCGGCGAAGGCGGGCGACCTGGTCGGCCCCCTCTCGGCGCCGAGCGGCAACTACGTGGTCGAGATCGTGAAGCGCGAGGCGGTGCCGTTCGAGAGCGCGACCGCCGAGCTCGAGGCGATCTGGGCGGCTCGCGCCCCTTCCGCCAGCGAGGTGTTCCACCTGCGCCAGGAACTGCGCACCAAGGCGGCGATCGAGCGCTATCCCCTCCATCGCTGAGCGGCCGCGCCCGCCGCACGGCTCGCCCCCACCGCAGCACGCGCAACCGCCGATGAGACCCGGGGTTTGCACGGGAGGCCGCGGCGCGCCGCGCGCCGCACGGAGGTCGACATGGTCCCGTTCCCATCGCTGCTCTTCGCGCTCGTGGCGCCGCTTGCGACCGGCGATGGCGAGCGCCCCTCGCCGGCGGCGCTGGCCGAGCTGATCGACCGAGCGCTCGCCGAGCAGTGGCAGCAGCAGAAGCTCGCGCCCGCGGCCCCGGCCGACGACGCGACCTGGCTGCGCCGCCTCTCTCTCGACCTGTGCGGGACGATCCCGTTGCGCGAGGAGGTCGCCGCCTTCCTCGAAGACGAGCGCGGCGACAAGCGGCAGCGGAAGATCGCCGAGTACCTCGCCGATCGCACCTTCGCGCAGAACTTCTCCTACCAGTGGAGCAACGCGCTCCTCTCGGCGGCGCAGAAGCAGGGCGGACCGGAAGGGGCTCGGCTGCGGCCGTGGCTCGAGGAGCAGCTGGCGCAGAACACGCCGTTCGACGCGCTGGTGCGCGAGCTCGTCGGCAGCAGCGGGCGCAGCGACGAGAACGGCGCCACCAGCTTCGTCCTCTCCTACGTCGACGACCTCGAGGCGCTCTCCGCCGTCACCTCGCGCACCTTCCTCGGCGTGCAGATCCAGTGCGCGCAGTGCCACGACCATCCGAGCGACCGCTGGAAGCAGGCCGACTTCAACGGCTTCACCGGCTTCTTCCTCGGCGTCCGCAGCCAGAAGCTCGGCGAGATGCCGCAGGCGTTCCGGCTGATCGACGCGACGCACCAGGAGCTGCGCATCGGGCAGCTGCGGCGGCTGCGCGATGCGCTGCGCGGCGCGGCGATGGGCGGCGACGCCGACGCCATCGACCTGCGTCGCCGGCTGAAGCGCGGCGAAGGCGACGGCGAGCTGACCGACGAGCAGCTGATGGCCTTCCTCGAGACGTTGCCCGGCACGCAGCGCCAGCGCCTCGAGAAGGGGATCGAGCGGCAGAAGACCTACGGCGAGGCGCGCTTCCTCGACGGCGCGCCGTTCACCGAGAGCGAGCAGCGGACGCGGCGGCAGGAGCTCGCCGAGTGGATGGTCGCGCCGCAGAACCCGTGGTTCGCCAAGGCGACCGTGAACCGCCTCTGGGGCCACTTCTTCGGCAAGGGGCTCGTCGACCCGGTCGACGACCTCACCGGCAGCCAGGACCAGATCCTGCCGCCGCTGCTCGAGCTGCTGGCGACGAAGTTCGCGCAGTCGGGCTTCGACCTGCGCTACCTGATGGAGGCGCTGGTGCGCACGCGCACCTACGCGCTCGGCACCTCGCTCGACGACGATGCCGACGATCGCGCCCACGCGGAGCGCTGGTTCGCCGCCCATCCGCTGCGCCCCTTCACCGCCGAGCAGGTGCTCCACTCGCTGCAGCGCGCCACCGCGCTCGAGGACGCCGCGCTGGTGCGCGCCAAGGGCGAGGAGTTCGAGGCGGCGCGCCGCAAGGTGCTGGAGAAGTTCCGCTACGTCTTCGACGACGACGAGGGCGGCGCCGAGGATCGCTTCGCGGCGAGCATCCCGCAGGCGCTCTTCCTGATGAACGGCAACCTCACCAACGACGAGACGCGGCTGAAGAAGAGCCGCATGCTCGACGAGATCCTCGACGAGTCGCGCGCCGATCGCGAGCGGCTGCGCCAGGTCTTCCTCGCCACGCTCGGCCGGCTGCCGACGCCGCGCGAAGCGGAGCGGCTCGGCCGTCTCGTGAAGGGGGCGGCCGGCGGCAACAAGCGCGGGATCGAGGACCTCTTCTGGGCGCTGCTCAACTCGACCGAGTTCCTGACCAACCGCTGAGCCGCGCCGCGCACCGCCCGTTCCCCGATCGACCGCAGGAGCCCGCCATGGCGTACTCGAACGACCGACTGCCGCCCGGCACGCGCACCTTCAGCCGGCGCGAGCTGCTCGGCGTGCTGGCGCGCGGCGCCGGGACGCTCGCCGTCGCGCCGTCGCTGTTCTCGCTGCTGGCCGACGAGGCGCTGGCGCAGCAGGGCGGCGCGCGCGCGAGCGCGAAGCGCAAGCTGATCGTGCTGTGGCTCGAGGGCGGGCCGTCGCAGATGGACACCTTCGATCCGAAGCCAGGCGCGCCGACCGCCGGCGGCGTGAAGGCGCTGCCGACCGACTTCACCGGCTGGAGCTTCGCCGACTCGCTGCCGCAGCTGGCCAAGCGAGCGCGCAAGCTGGCGGTGATCCGCAGCATGACCTCGCGCGAGGGCAACCACTCGCGCGCCCGCGCGCTGGTGCAGAGCGGCTACGTGCCGAATCCGACGGTCACCTTCCCGTCGCTCGGCTCGATCGTCGCGCACGAGCTCGGCGACCTCGCGCACGACCTGCCCGCCTTCGTGCAGATCAACGGCGCGCCGCTCGCGGCCGGCTACCTCGGCGTCGCGGCGTCGCCGTTCGTCCTCGATCGGCCCGAAGGGAAGATCGAGAACCTCGCCTACGCGGGCGGCGTCGACCCGCGCCGCCTCGACCATCGCGGCGACATGGTCGACGTGCTCGACGACAGCTTCGCCAAGCGCGGCGGCGAGCCGGCCGTCGCGGCGAACCGGGCGCAGCGGCAGCGCGCGCGCCGCTTGATGGACACGAAGCTGCTCGCCGCGTTCGACGTCGAGCAGGAGAAGGAGGCGGTGCGCGACGCCTACGGCCGGAACCCGTTCGGCCAAGGCGTCCTGCTGGCGAGGCGACTGCTCGAGAACGGCGTGCAGGCGGTGCAGGTGGTCAGCAACGGCTGGGACACGCACGACGACAACTACGCGCGCGTGCGGACGCTCAATCAGCAGCTCGACCCCGCCTTCGCCACGCTGCTCGACGATCTCGAGAAGCGCGGGATGCTGGCCGACACGCTGGTGGTCTGCATGGGCGAGTTCGGGCGCACGCCCGAGGTGACCGGCAGCGGCGGCCGCAACCACTGGCCGAACCACTGGTGCGTCGCGCTGGCCGGCGGCGGCATCAAGGGCGGACAGGCGTACGGCGCCACCAACGAGCACGGCACCGAGATCGCCGACAAGCCGACGCAGGTCGCCGACCTCTTCGCCACGCTCGGTGCCGCGCTGCGGCTCGACGGAGCCAAGCTCTTCCACGCCGGCAAGCGGCCGATCACCCTGCTCGACCCGAACGGCAAGGTGATCCAGCCGCTGCTGGCGTGAGCGCGCCGCCGCTCGCGCGACCGCCGCGCCGCCCCCCTCGAGGGCGTCCTACGAGTCGACGTACTCGAGGCTCGACGCGACGAGCTCGCCGGTCGCGCTCGACTTCCACGCGCGCAGCCCGACGGTGAGGCCGAGCGCCGGGTCGGGCGCGCTGTCCTGGACGGCATAGGCGTCGTTCGCCTGGAAGACGTCGGGGATCAGCGGCACGAACAGCTGCGTGCCGCTCGACTCCTCGACCGCGATCCGGAGCAGCTCGCCCGGGTTCCCGCGATGCGCCTCGAGGTCGATGGCGGCGCCCGGCGCGGGGTAGCGCGGCGTGATCGAGAGCGAGAGCTCCTCCTTGTCGTAGAACGCGACGCTCCCTTCGTCCTGGCCGTAGTAGTTGGAGTAGCACGCGCCGAGCACGATGTGGTGGTCGCTCATCGCGACGGTCGCGCCGAGCTCGTCGTCGAACCCGCCGTTCGCGTGGAGCAGCATCTGGTCGGCGACCCACGGCTTGCTGGCGGAGCGGCGCCGGAAGATGCAGGCCGAGCCGGAGATCGTCGGGTTCACCCCGTCGAACGGCTGGCCGATCACGGCCGCGTTGCCGTTCACCGCGACGTCGTGGCCGAAGTTCAAGTTGTAGGTCGTCGCCGGCGGTTCGAAGGGCGCCGTCTGGCCGAAGGTCGAGCCGTTGCGCTCGAAGAGGTAGGCGGCGCCGATGAACTGCGTCGTGGCGCTCGACTCCGCCGGCGCGCAGACCGGAACACTCGGGTTCGACCGGGCGCGTAACAGCCCCCGAACCGTGGGCCGGCGGTCAGCTTGCGTCAGCGGGTGGACGCTGCCGCGGCAGCGACCGCGTAGGCGCGATCGAGCTCGACCAGATGGTCCGCCATCGAGCGCAGCGCCGGCCTCGCCGCCTGCCGCAGCGAGGTCAGGAGGTCGCCATCGAGGCAGTCGTGCAGCAACCGCGCGAGCTGCTCCGCGTCGCCGGCGCGGAACACCCTGCCGCGCGCGCCGACCCGGGCCGCCGGCGCCCCCCGATCGGCCACCAGGACCGGGAGCCCCAGCGCGAGCGCCTCGTCGACCACCAGCCCGTGCGTCTCGAAGTAGCGCGACGCGAAGACCGCGACATCGGCATCCGCCGACATCTCGGCCAACGCGCTCGCGGTGTAGGGGCCGTTCAGCGTGAGCGTGACGCGGCGGGCCGCCCGCTCCACGGCGGCGCGCTCCGCGGCGTCGAGCAGCCGCCCGTGGTGGTGGATCGCGACGCGCGCGGGATCGGGCAGCCGCTCCGCCGCCTCGACGAGCGTGCCCAACCCCTTGCCGGGATCGAGCGCCCCCCACGTCGCCACCACCAGCCGCCGCGGCGAGCCGGCGCGCTCCCGGCGCGGCGGCGGGGAAGCGACGCGCGGCGCGGGCAGCGGCGCTGCGACGAGTCGTTCCGAAACTGGCCCGAGCAGCTCCCGCAACCAGTCGCGCTGTTCGAGCGAGAGCGCCAGAACGATCCCCGCCAGCCGCAACTCCTCCGCGAGACGCTCGCGCCGTTGCGCGAAGCGATCGAGCAGCGCTTGGTGCGGCGCGGCGACCAGGCGCGCGACGCAGCGCGCGCACTCGTCGACGGTGCGCGCGGTCGGGCAGAGGTCGCGATGGTCGGGCAGCCGGAAGAAGAGCGGGCAGCTCGCCCAGAGATCGTGGAGCGTGACGACGGCCGCCGCGCCGCGGCGTCGCGCGACGGCGATCGCGTCGCTGGTCAGGTTGTGCCAGTGGTGCAGGTGGAAGAGCTGCGGCCGCGTGCGCTCGATCACCGCTTCGAGCGACGCGCGCGCGCCCTCGTCGACTCCGACCAGTTGCGCGAGGCCGCGCGGCGGCGGACGCAACCGCCAGACGTCGAGCCCCTCTTCCCGCTCCAGGACGAGCGGGTCGCGGCGCTCGACGCGATCGCTGCCGGCCACGATGGCCACCGCATCGCCGCGCGCCTGCTGGGCCGCGGCGAGCTCGCGGACGTAGGTCTCGGTGCCGCCGTGCGAGTCGGGCGGGAAGGAGTGGATCGCATGTAGGATCCGCATCGACCCGCACGATAGGCCACGCGCGGAGCGCTGCCCATGCGTCGCCCGTTCGATCGCTGCAACCTCGGCCAGCTCCCGCTCGAACGGGTCCGCGCGCACGGCGGCGACGGGACCATCGCCTTCTGCCGCGTCGCCGCGCGCGAGCAGCTCTCGGGCGCGTTGAACTTCATCGACCTCGCCGAGCTGCCGCCCGGCGCCTCGATCGGCCGCCACCAGCACGCCGACGACGAGGAGGAGTTCTACTTGGTGCTGTCGGGCAGCGGCCGCATGGAGCGCGACGGCGAGAGCTTCCGCGTCAACGCCGGCGACCTCATCCGCAACGGGCCGGGCGGCGCGCACGGCCTCGTGAACGACGGCGCCGAACCGCTGCGCCTCTTCGTCTTCGAGGCGAAGCTGCCGCGATGAGGACGGTCGCGCTGGTGCAGGCGGGCGGCATGGGGAGCCGCATGCGGGCGAGCGGCGCCCCGGCGATCAAGCCGCTGGTCTCGGTGCGCGGCGTGCCGCTGCTCGAGCGCAACGTGCTGGCGCTGCTGCGCGCCGGGCTGCGCGAACTCGCGGTCGTCGTGCCGGCCGCGGCGCCGGAGCTGCGCGACTTCGTGCTGCGTCGGGCGCGCCCGCTCGCCGAGGCGCTCGGCGCGACGCTCGAGCTCGCGATCGAAGCGACGCCGCGCGGGACGATCGGCGCCGCCTCCGCGTGGGCCGGGCGCGCCGACGCGCTGCTGGTGGTCAACGCCGACAACCTCGCCGCGCTCGACCTGCCCGCGCTGCTGCGCGACCACGCCGCGTCGGGCGCCGCGCTGACGATCGCCGTCCATCGCGAGCCGTTCACGATCCCGTGGGGGGTGATCGAGCTCGCGGGCCGCGACGTCGCCGCCTACCGCGAGAAGCCGAGCCACGAGGCGCTCATCTGCAGCGCCCTCTCGGTGCTCGGTCCGGCGGCGATGGCCGCGATCCCGCGCGACCACCCCTGCCCGCTGCCCGCGCTATTCGAGACGCTGCGCGCGCGCGGCGATCGGATCCACGCCCACCTGCACGCCGCGCCCTGGATCGACGTGAACGACGCGCGCGACCTCGAGCGCGCCGAGGCGCTGCTCGCTCGCCATGTCGACGCCTTCGAGCGGCTCACCGATGCGCCGGCGCTCACCGTCTGCGGCGCGCTGCTGCGCCATGGCGACGCGCTCCTGCTGGAGCAGCGCGCGGCGGACGCCGCGAGCCATCCGGGACTCTGGGATACGCCGGGCGGCAAGGTCGAGCCGGGCGAGGCGCCCGCCGCGGCGATGGCGCGCGAGCTGGTCGAGGAGCTCGGCCTCGCCGGCGCGGCGCCGATCGCGCTCGGGAGTTTCGACGACGTCGACGTGGCGCGTCAGCGCATCGTCCGCCACCATGCCTTCGCGCTCGACGTCGAGCCCGCGGCGCTCCGCCCGACGGGCAGCTGCTTCCGGTGGATCGAACGTTCCGGATTGTCACAGCTCCAATCCTTGAACGGCGTCGTGCGACGCTCGCTCGCCCTCGAGCGCGCCGCCGGTGCGACGCCGCCGAACTTGGCGCCGCCGACCGGTTGAGCCGCCCACGAACCGCGTTCCCGTGCTATCGAGGAGCACGTGGAGACGGCTCGCGGGAGCGAGTCGAGTGCGAGTCGAGAGCCGCAGGACGACGATGCGCCCCTTCGATCGAGCGACCGCCAGCGTGCGCGAGGACGAGCTGCTGCGGGCGGCCGCACGCGCGCGCGGCGGCACGGCCGGCGCTGCCGAGGTCGACGCGCTGCTGCCGCCGTTCCCGCTCAAGGTGCAGCTGCAGACGACGACGCGCTGCAACGCCGCCTGCCAGATGTGCCCCCATCCGCTCGTCACGCGCGCGCCGGGCTTCGAGCACGGCGAGATGAGCCGCGCGCTCTACGACGCGCTGCTCGCCGAGCTGGCGAACCATCCGATCGAGCGCCTCTCCCTCTTCCTCATGAACGAGCCGCTGCTCGACCGGCGCATGGTCGAGTGGATCGCTGCGGCGCGCCGCGCGCTGCCCGCCACCACGCTCAACCTCTTCAGCAACGGGGCGCTGCTCCGGCTCGAGCTGGCGGAACAGCTGGCGGAGGCGGGGCTCGACGAGCTCTGCGTCAGCGTGCACGGCTTCGAGGCGCCGCGCTACGAAGCGGTGATGGAGGGGCTCTCCTTCGCGCGCATCGACGCCCAGCTGCGCGGACTCTTCGGCCACGCGCGCGACGGCCGGATCGGCCGGCTGCGGCTCAAGGTCGTGATGGGCGACCTGCCCGAGCTGGTCGCCACGCTGCCCGCCGCCGACCCGCTCTACCGCGACCACGTGCTGCTGAAGGCGTTCTCGAACGAGCGCGCCGTCGCCGGCGTCGCGCCCGGCCTCGCGAGCAGCCCGCTCGCCGACGCGGCCGCAGCTCGCGCCGCGCCGCTCTGCCAGCGCCCCTTCGTCAAGTTCTACGTCCTCTGGGATGGCACCTGCGTGCTCTGCAACGTCGACTGGAAGCGCGCCGCCGTGGTCGGCCGCATCGATCCCGCGGCGGGGATCGGCATCGCCGACGTCTGGCGCAGCGATCGCTACCGGGAGATCCGCGCGCGCCACCTGCGCCACGAATTCGAGCCGGGGTTCCTCTGCCGCGGTTGCGACTACGCCGCCGTCGCCGAGGGAGGCTGAGCCGATGGAGCCGACCGCTCGACTCGAAGTCGCCGCCGACCAGCACCACCGCTACGCGGTCGAGATCCGCAGCGGCCTGCTGCGCGAGCTGCCGGAGCAGCTCGCCCTGCGCTTCCCCGGCGCCCGCCTCGCGCTGATCAGCGACAGCGGCGTCGCGCCGCTCTACGCGCAACCGCTGCTGGCGGCGCTCCACGCCCGCGGTCAGCTCGCCTCGCTGCACGTCGTCGCCGCCGGCGAGGCGTCGAAGAGCGTCGAGCAGTGGCAGCGCCTCGTCGGCCAACTGCACGCGGCCGGGCTCGATCGGCGCGGCGTCGTCGTCAACGTGGGCGGCGGCGTCGCCTGCGATCTCGGCGGCATGGTCGCGGCCACCTACATGCGCGGCATCGCCTACGCGAACGTGCCGACCACGCTGCTGGCGCAGCACGATGCGGCGATCGGCGGCAAGGTGGCCGTCAACGCGCCGTGGGCGAAGAACTTCCTCGGCGCCTTCCACCAGCCGCGCCACGTCTGGATCGACCCGGAGACGCTGCGCACGCTCGACCGCCGCCAACTCGCCGCCGGACTCGCCGAGTCGATCAAGGTGGCGATGATCGGCGAGCCGGAGCTGCTCTCCCTGCTCGAACGCGACGCGCGCCACCTCCTCGCGCGCGACAGCGTGCGGCTCGGCGAGGTGGTCGGCCGCTCCGCCGCGAAGAAGATCGAGCTGCTGGCAGGCGACCCGTTCGAGCACGACCTGCGCCGGCCGTTGAACCTCGGCCACACCTTCGGCCATGCGCTCGAGACCGAGCTCGAGTACGAAGGGCTCCTCCATGGCGAGGCGGTCGCCTGGGGACTCGTCGTCGCGCTCGAGATCGCCTGCGCGCGCGGCCTCTGCCCCGCCGCCGATCGCGACCGGATCGTCGCGCTGCTCGCCCGCTGCGAGCTGCCGCCTCCCGTCGCCGCCGAACGGTTGCACGCGGCGCTCGGACGGCTCGCGGCGATCCGGCTGGTGCGCGGCAACCGGCTCCACTACGTCCTGCCGACCTCGGCCACCTCGGTGACCATCGACGAGGTCGCGAGCGACGAGCTGCAGGCCGCCGTCGCCGCCGCGATCGCGCAACCCCTGCTGCGCCCGCGCGCGAGCGCGGCCCATGCCGGCTGAGCCGCTCGGCATGGCGGACGCGACGCTCGGCTTCGACCTCGGCGGCACCAAGCTGCTGGCGGCGCTGCTCGACGGAGCGGGTCGCATCGTCGCGCAGCAGCGGATCGCCACGCCCGACGGCGCGCCGGCGCGCGTCATCGACGCGATGGCGACGCTCGCTGCCGAACTGGCGGCGCGCGCGCCAGCCGTCGTCGCGCGCGCGGCGGGAATCGGATTCCCCGGCCTCGTCGACGTCGCGCGCGGCGTGGCGCGCAGCTCGGTCATCCTGCGCGAGTGGCGCGAGGTGCCGCTCGCCGCGCAGCTGTCGCAGCGGCTCCGCTTGCCGGTCGCGCTGGACAACGACGTCCATCAAGCAGCGCGCGCCGAGCGGGCGGTGCGCGGCGCAGCCGAGCGCGACTTCCTCTTCCTCACCGTCGGCACCGGCATCGGAGGCGCGCTGGTGCTGCGCGGTGAACTCTGGCCGGGCGCGGAGGGGCTCGCCGGCGAGATCGGCCACCTCTCCGTCGATCGCGACGGGCCCGAGTGCGCCTGCGGCCGGCGCGGCTGCATCGGCGTCGTCGCCTCGGGCGGCGCGATCGAGCGACAGCTCGGATTGGCGAAGGGCGGCCTCGCGGCAGCGGCGGCCGCGGGCGATCCGCGCGTCACGGCGGCCCTCGCGGAAGCGGCGGCGGCGCTCGGCGGCGCGCTGGCCAGCGCGATCAACCTGCTGGCGTTGCCGCTCGTCGTGGTCGGCGGCGGCGTGGTCGAGCTCGACGGCCGCTTCGTGGCGGCGGTCGAGGCGGCGCTGCGGCGCGACGCGATGGCGGAGATCGGCGCGGCGACCCGCGTCGAGCGGGCGCGCTGCGGCTACGAAGCGGGCGCGCTCGGTGCAGCGCTCCACGCGCGCGGCGTCGCGCGCAGCGCCTCGGAGTAGCTCGCGGCGAAGCGAGCGGCGCCCGCCGGCGCGAAGCCGAGCGCGCGGAACGCGTCGTCGGCCGCGCGGCGCGCCTCGTCGTCGCTGCTCGCCGACTCGACCTGCGTCTCGGCGTCGAGCAGCCGCGCGAGCTCGGCCACCATCGGCAGGTCGGCGCACTCCTCCATCGCCAGCAACGCGGCCGGCCACAACGCCACCGCCGCGCGCGCGGGTCGCGTCGTCCCGAGCGCCAGCAGCAGCTCGACGAGGTACGCCTCGATCCAGGTCGCTTCCGGGACGCCGCTCAGCGCCCCGCCCGATCGTTCGCGCAGGAAGGTGATCAGCTCGAAGAGGCCGCGACCGAGCTCGGGTCGCTCGGCGTGCGCGCCGAGGTGGAGACGACAGCGGCCGTGAGCCGCATCGAGCGGCAGCCGCGGCGGCGCGCCGTTCTCGACCGCCACCACTTCGCCGCGACGCCGCGGCGCGGCGAGCAGCGGCACCACTTCGCGCAGGAGCTGCGCGGCGTTCTCCTCGAGCGGCGCGCGCGCCGAGAGGCGCTGCTCGCCGGGCCCCGCCGCGAGCCGCTCGAACTCGCGGGCGTAGCCGAGCAACCCGGTGGCGTGCTCGTCGGCGCTGCGCCGCTCGGCGCGCGCGTCGAGCCGCTCGATCGCCTCCTCGGCACCGAGCTCGAGCCAGAAGCGGCGGTCGACACGCGGAAACGGGGCCAGCAGCGGATGGTCGGCGAGCTCCCAGCCGAGCTGGCTCGCTGCCGCCGCGACGTGCGTCTCGAGCCAGCGATCGAGCAGCACGACGTCGCAACGACCGGCGAGCGGCACCAGCCGATCGCGCAGCACGCGCACGCTGTCGAGCAGCTTGACGAGACGCGAGACGCGGAACGCCGCGAGCGGTGCGCCGCGGCGCGTGCGCGCCCCGAGTTCGCCGGCGAGCTCGAGGAAGGCGCCCTGGCGGTAGATCTTCACGACGGCGACCGCGTGGCCGCGCTCCGCCAGCGACGCTGCGAGACGCGCCGCGTGGGTCGACTTGCCGGCGCCGTCGAGGCCGGTGATCGCGACGTGGCGCGCGAGCGGCGGGTCGGCAGGCGCGGGCGGTGGCGACGATGGCGGCGATGATGGCGGCTCGCGCAGCGCGGCGTCGAGCAGCGGATCGAGGCCGAGCACCGCGCAGCGCACCGCGTCGGGCCAGCCGCGCGCGCTCCAGTAGCGCTGCCACGCGGCGCGCAGCTCGGCTCCTTCGCGCGTGCAAAGCAGCGCGGCCGGCGGCACGCAGCACCACCACGCGCCGAGGCGGCGACCCGGATCGAGCGCGCGCACGAGGACGCGGCCATCGGCGGGCGGCCGCTCGTCGTTGCGCAGCGCCGGAATCGCCGCCAGCAGCGCATCGAGCGGCAGCTCGAGTCGCTCGAGCGAGCCGGGCCAGCGCGCCGCCACCGCGCGCGCAAAGCCGCGCTGCTCAGCGCCGCCGACCACGATCAGCGTCGCGATGCCGGCCGCAGCGAGGGGCGCGAGGCGTGCCTCGAGGTGGACCGTCGCGGCTGCGGCGAGTCCGAGTTCGAGTTCCATTTCGAGTTCGAGGTCGACTTCGAGATCGACGATTGGCAACGGTCCGTCGCCGCCGCCGTGCTCTTCGGCCCGCCGCGAAAGCCACTGCGCGCGCGCCGCGACCAGCGCGTCGCCGAGCAGCGCGCGCGCGAGCGGCGGCAGCGGCAGCGCGAGCAGCGCCGCGCGCGGTGGCGGCGGTGCAGCCGGCACGAGGTTCTGCTGATGGTCGGCGAGTCGCGCGACCACATCGAGCGGCTCCTCGCGCGGCCCATCGCTCTGGCCCACGCTCTCGAGCGCGGCGCGGCTCCGTGCAGCGTCGTTCACCACCAGCGGCGCTCCCCGGGCGGCGGCTCGCGCAGCAAGAGCGGTCGCAGATGGGCGATCGCCTGCAGGAGCCCCTCGCGCTCCGACATGGTCGGATCCTCGTGCTCCACCGCGATCACGCCGCGGAAGCCGGCCAACTGCAGCTCGCTGATCAGGCGGCGCCACGGCACGTCGCCCCACCCCGGCACGCGGAAGCGGAAACCGCGGCCCGGTCGATGCCACGGGCCATGCGCCAGCAGGCCGGAGCGCGCCGCGTGGTGGGCGACGACCTCGCCGTCCTTGCCGTGCACGTGGACGACGCGCGCGCCGTGCTCCGCCGCGAAGAGGACCGGATCGACGCCGGCCAGCAGGAGGTTGGCGGGATCGAGATTGAAGCAGAAGGCGGGGTGGCCCTCGAGCAGCTCGACCGCGCGCGCTGCCGTCTCGGTGTTGTAGGCGAACTGCAGCGGATGGCACTCGTGGGCGAAGCGGACGCCGAGGCGCGAGAAGTCATCGAGCAGCGGCCGCATCCGCGCGCGGAAGGGCGCCTCCATCCGCTCCCAGCCGTCGCGCAGCGGCCAAGGGAAGAAGCGCGTCCAGTTCGAGCAGCCGGTGAAGCCGCAGACGACGTCGACCTCGAGGCGGCGCGCCAGCTCGGCGGTCTGGCGGAGGCGATGGAGCGCGTAGGCGACCTGCTCGTCGGGAGACCCGCGATGGATCGCCGCCGTCTCCTCGCCGTGCGGACCGAGCAGCAGCTGCCCCTCCTGGTGGTTCGACAGCGCGCTCAGCACGAGCCCGCGCTCGCGCAGCGCCGCCGCGATCTCCCGCCAGCCGCCGGCCAGCGCCGCGTCGAGGTCGATCCAGGGACTCGCGGCATCGACCGGCAGCTCGACCGCCTCGAAGCCGAGGTCGCGCGCCGTGTCGAGCGCCGCGATCAGCGACGTGCGCGGCAACGCCTGCGCGCAGACTCCAAGCTTCACGGTCGCTCCTCCGCTGGATCGCTGCCGGCGATCGACTCGACCAACTCCTCGAACGCGGCGCGCGCGGGTCGCGGCCACGCGCCGGGCCACGCGAGCAGCGCCGCGCGGAGCTGCGCGCGATCGCGATCGCGAGCAGCTCGATAGCTCCGCTCCTCCCACTCCGCCGCGGCGGCCAGGAACGCGGCGATCGGCGGCGGGAGCGCGGTCGGGACGCGGACGGCGGCGCCCGCGCGCGCGAGCGTCGCCGGCAGCTCGACGACGACGTCGGCCGGCAGGCCCGGCAGCCGCGTGGCGTTGCGCACGTCGAAGAAGCCGTCGACCGCGCCGCCTGCGAGCAGCGCCGCGACCGTCGGTGCCAGCAGCGCGTCGAACCATGGCGTCGGCCGCTCGGCGAGCGCGGCCACCGGAGATCCGGGGGCGGTGCGCATCTGCGCCAGCGCGCGCTCGCGCAGCTCGATCAGGGCGAGGGCGCGACCGACCGGACGCAGGCGACCGCGCCGCGCGCCGACCTCCGGCTCGATCAGCGCCTCGTAGTAGTGGAGCGGCGCGCCGCCGCGTGCAGCGAGCAGCGCTCCATCGATGGCGCCGCGCTGCGCCAGCGTCGCGAGCCACGCCGCGCCGCGCGCGCCGCGCGGCCAGAAGAAGCCGAGGTGGTTCAGGCCGGCGTAGTCGAGATCGTCGGCGCCGTCGGCGGCCGGCGCGGGCGGGTGCGCGAGGGCGGGTGCGAGTTCGGCCGCGGGCGCATCGCCGCTCGCGCGCCAACTGCGCAGCGTGAGCAGCGGCAGCTCGCAGAGCCCGGTAGCCGCAACCCCGCCCTCGTGCAGCGCGCGCGTCGTCATGCCGAGCGGCGCCATCAGGTTGACGACCGTCGCGGCCGGCGCCTCGCGCCGGATCGTCGCGGCGAAGCGACGCACGACCGGCACCGTTCGCCACGCGTTGGCGACGCCGCCGATGCCGAGCCCCTCGTCGCCCGCCATGCCGTGGCGGAGCGCCAGCGCCTCGTCGGCGGCGCGCGCCTCGAGCCCGCCGATCCGCGCCATCAGCACGATCAGCGTCGCGCCGCGCACGCCCGCCGCGAAGTCGACGCCCGCCGCGAGCCGCCAGCGCGGGCGCACGCGAGCCAGCAACGCGCGCGCGTGATCGGCGGCGGCGGTGGTGCGGGCGCGATCGCTGCCGATCCACCGCAGCTCGAGTGGCTCGGGAGCGGCGGCGTCGGCGGCGAGCGCCTCGAAGAAGCGCGTCGCGAAGGTGCCGCCTCCGACCAGGACGAGCCGCTCGCTCATGGCTTCGCAGCGAAGAAGCGCCGCACCGCGTCGATGACCGCGTCGATCTCCGCCTCGGTGAGCTCTTGCGAGAGCGGCAGCGAGACGACCGTGCGAGCGAGTTCCGCGGCGAACGGGAACGGGCCGCCGCGGCAGCGGTCGCGCAGCGCGGGCTGCTCGTGCGCCGCGATCGGGTAGTGCATGCCGGTCTTGATGGCGCGCTCGGCGAGGAACGCGCGCAGGGCGTCGCGCCGCGCCGTGCGGACCACGTAGAGATGCCACGCGTGGCGCGCGCCGCTCGAGGCGTCGGGCACGGCGGGCAGCACGAGATCGCCGACGCCGGCGAGGCCGCGTTGGTAGCGCTCGGCCAGCGCGGCGCGGCGCGCGACCCACTCGTCGAGGTGGCGCAGCTTCACGCGCAGCAGCGCGGCCTGCAGCGTGTCGAGCTTGCTGTTCGGGCCGATCGCGACCATCTCGTACTTGCCGTCCTTGCCGAGATGGCGCGCGATGCGCAGCGTCGCCGCGAGGTTCGCGTCGTCGGTGAGGATCGCGCCGCCGTCGCCGAACGCGCCGAGGTTCTTGCTGGGGTGGAAGCTGGTCGCCGCCGCGTGGCCGAACGAGCCGACGCTGCGACCGCCGCTCCGCGCGCCGTGCGCCTGCGCGCCATCCTCGAGCAGCGCGAGGCCGCGCGCCGTGCACCAGTCGCGCAGTCCCGCCAGGTCGATCGGCTGGCCGTAGAGGTGGACCGGCAGGAGCGCGCGCGTGCGCGGCGTGCAGGCGGCCTGCAGCGACTCGCGCGTGACGACCAGCGTGTCGCGTTCCGGCTCGACGAGGCGCGGGACGCCGCCCGCTTGCACGATCGCGCTGACCACGCCGCTGAAGGTGTGCGCGCTGGTGACCACCTCGTCGCCGTCGCGGACCCCGAGGCCGCGCAGCGCCATCACGATCGCGTCGGTGCCGCAATTCACGCCGACCGCATGCGCGACGCCGTGGTAGGCCGCGAGCTCGCGCTCGAACGCCTCGACCGCGGCGCCGAGGATCGGGTCGTCGCCGAGCAGGCAGCGCTCGAGCTCGCCAGCAAGTTCGCCCCACAGCGCGCGATGCTGGCGACCGTAGTCCTTGGTCGGGATGCCCATCGTGGCGGCGGATGGTAGCGGGGGGTGGAGAGGCGCTATCTAGCCCGCATGCAACGAACGGCGCCCACCAAGATCCTCCACTGCGTCAACGCGTTCGCGCCCGACGGGCCGGGCGGCGTTGAGACGTACGCCGGCGCGCTGGCCGCCGCGCAGCGCGCGCGCGGCCATGAGGTGGTCGTGCTCGCCGGCAGCGGACGGCGCGCCGCGACGACTCGCCTCGAACCGGAGTCGCGCGACGGCCTGCGCGTCCATCGGCTGGTGCGCGATGACCTCTTCTTCGACCACTACGCGAAGCTCTGGCATCCCGAAGCGGGCCGCCTCTTCGACGAGCTGCTCGAGCGCGAGCGGCCCGACGTCGTCCACGTGCAGCACTGGATGCGCCTCACGACCGACCTCGTCCTGCGCGCGGAGGCGCGCGGCATCGCGACGGTCGTCTCGCTGCACGACTTCCTCGTCTCCTGTCCGCGCTGCTTCCGCGTCGATCGCGACGGTGCGCCGTGTTCGCGGCCGCTCGCGCCGGAGAGCTGCGTCGGCTGCGTGCCGCGCTTCGGCCACGAGCGCGCGGACGAGCTGGAAGTCGGCATCGAGCTCCACCGCCGCCAATTCCTGGCCGAGCTCGACCAGGCCGGCGCCGTGCTGGCGATCTCCGACTTCGTCGCCCACCAAGTCGCAGCGGGCCTCGCGTTCCCGCGCGAACGGATCACCACGCTCGCGCTTCCCTATGCGCCGCACGGCCTGCGCCGGCCGGCGACGCCGCCCGATCGCCCGCTCCGCTTCGCCTACTGGGGACGGCTCGCCCCTCACAAGGGGGTCGTCGAGCTGGTCGCGGCGTTCACGCGCGCGCTGGCGGCGCGGCCGGGCGCCGCTGCGGAGCTCCACCTCTTGGGCGCGTTCGCCGACGGCGCGATCGAGACGCCGATGCGCGCGCTGGCCGGTTCGGCGCCGGTCGTCTTCCACGGCCCCTTCACCTTCGCCGAGCTCGCGGCACTCGCGCCCGACTTCGGCGTCTTCCCGTCGACCTGCCTCGAGACGCACGGCTACGTGCTCGACGAGTGCTTCGAGCTCGGCCTCCCGGCGCTGCTCTCCGACAGCGGGGCGCCAGCGCAGCGAGCGGGCGCCGGCGCGCTGATCCATCGCGCCGGCGACGTCGCCGCGCTGGCGCGCGACCTCGGCCGTTGCCTCGACGAGCCGCAGCTGCGCGAGCAGCTCGCTGCCGCGCGCCCGCCGCCGCCCCCCACCTTCGCCGACCACGCCGCCGCGCTCGACGCGATCTACGGCGAGCTGCGCGCGCGGTCGTCCATGTCGCCGCGGCGAGGGTCATTCCTGCCGCCGACCGCCGCCGAGCGGCTCCGCTTCCTGCAACTCCAGCGCGAGAGCGCGCTCGAACGCTGCTGCCCCGAAGGCGGTCCGCGCTGAGCGATTCCGATGCGTCGTACGCGCGCGCCGCGTCGCCGCCCCGCCGCGCCGCTCACTCGCGTTCGAAGACCACGTCGACTTCGACGAACTCGCCCGCGCGCAGCTCGACTTCGCGATCGGGCGGCGCCTTGCAGCCGGGCGGCGGGCGCAGCGTGAGCGTGGCCGTGCCGTAGCGCGACGGCACGATGCGGACGTGCTCGGGCTCGTAGTAGTAGCGCGTCGCGGCGCCGCGGCCGTCGCTCCAGGCGAGCCGGGCTCGATCCGCTGCCTCGCTGGTCGGCAGCACCGTCTCGCCGACGCGCAGCCGCACGCGCAGCCCGCCGTTGCGCTCGAGGTCGAAGGCGACCGACGGCTTCTCCGCGGTGAGATCGAACTCGCCGCGCGGCTCGCCGTAGCGCCAGTCGGCGATCGAGAGCGCGTACCGGTCCCGCGGCACGCGGGCGTGGTAGCGGCGCGTCGCGGCGTTCCATCGGGCATCGATCGATCGCCACTCGCGGATCTGCGGATCGGGGCGCACCACTTGCAGATGGACCCCCTCGAGCTCGATCGGCTCGCGCGTCGCGGCGTCGCGCAGCTCGAGGCGCGCCTCCACCGGCGGACCGACCACCAGCAGAAGGTCGGAGCGTCCGCTCGGTGGTTGCTCGAAGACGAACTGCCGCTCGATGGCGGCGACGCGCGCGATCCAGGTGCCGGGGGTGACCGCCGGGATGCGGAAGCGCCAGCGCCCCGCGCTGCCGTGCTCGAGCTCGAGTTCGCCGCGCGACAGCGTCAGGCGGCGCGGGTCGTCGTCGCTCGCCCGTCGGATCTCGAGCGCCCACGGCAGGTCGTCCCACGCCGGGTCGATCTGCACGATCCCCGCCAGCGGTGCCGCCCGCAGCGGCGTCGCCAGCTCCGGCATCCTCAGCGTGACCGCGCGCTCCTCGCCGGCCGCGAGCTCGAACTGCGCGAACGACAGCGCCGGCTCCTCCGCGCGCCAATCGGAGAGCTCGACGCTGACCGTGACGCTGCCGGGCTTCACCCCCTCGAAGCGGACGCGACCGCGCGGGTCGGGACGCGCCTCCGCGTCGATCGCCCAATGGGTGATGGTGACGAGGTGCTCCGATTCGGGTCGCGCCGGATCGAGCGCGTCGACGTGGCGCAGGCGGACGGTCGGGCGCAACGGTCGCGCGACCAGCACGCCTTCGGCCGGATCGCTCGGCGGCAACCGCCACGGCTCGACGGCGACCGTCACCGTCGCGCCGCGCTCGAGTGGCACCAGCCGCTCGCCCCCGTTCTTCAGGTCGAGATCGATGCGCACCGACGCATGGTCCGGCGCGCCGACGACGACGTCCCGTCGCCAGAGCAGCGTCGGCTCGCGGCGCGGATCGGGGAGCGGCAGCACCAGCGGCGACGGCGCCGATCGCACGATCAGCTGGTCGGGCTCGCACTGGTCGGGCGACGGGCGATCGAACGGCCCCTCGGGCGCCGTGACGAAGACCTCCTGGAGCAACGCGCCCGAGCCGGCGTCGGTCACGCGCAACGTCGTCGCCCGCGCGAGCCGCGCGATCAGCGCATGCGGCGCCGCGCTCGCCTCGAGCAGCGGCGTCTCGAGCCACGCGCACTGCCCGCCCGACTGCCCGCCCGTCTGCACGCTCGCCACGTAGTAGCGCGCGGCGATCGGCAGCAGCGCGTCGAACGCGCCGGCGCGGACCTCGACGAGGCGCGGCGGGCTCGAGTCGCCTTCAGTGTCGGCGACGGCGACGACCCCGAGCGTGGCGTCCGGCGGCGGCAGCGGCCGATCGTCCGCGTCGCGCATCTCGAGCGTGCCGTGGAAGCGTGCGTCGCCGACGGCGCGCGGCTCGGCCGCGGCGGCGGCGGTAGGGTCCGTCGCGGCTTCGGGCGCGAGTGCGCGCCGCTCCTCGCGCCGCGACGCGCCGGCCGGCTCGGCGAGCTCCACTGCGGCACGATCCGCGAGCGGGCCCGCGCGCGAGCCAGCGGTGGCCCCCGCAGCGCCCCCGAGCGGCGGCGGCACGAGCGGCGGCGGGTCCGAGAAGTACGCCCACGCCAGCAGCGCCACCAGCAGCGCCGCGATGGCGACCCCGACGATGAGCAGTGGCCTTGGCCGCGCCTCACTCGCCATCGCCTCGCTCCCGCTGCCTCAACTCGCGAAGGGCGCCCCGAAGCACTGACGCGTTCGCGAGCCGCTGCTGACCAAGCGTAGCTCGGGAGCATTCACCTGGCGGCGTTCGTGAACGCCGTCGCTCGCTCCCCCGCTCGCGAAAACCCGAGCTATCGTCCACCCATGACTCTCGGCCCTGCCCCGAGCGAGACAGACGAAGCGAAGGTGCGTCGGCGCACGGCGCTGCTCTTGGCAGCGATCGTGGCGATCGCATGGGCAGCAAGACACGGCGGGCTCACCGGCCCCTTCGGCGAAGGGTGGCAGCAGTTGGGCGCCTTCTATGGCAAGCAGGCGCGCAACTACTTGCGCTACGGCGCAGCGGCGACCGGATTTGCCGGTGTGGTGAATGCAGAGGCATCCCCTCCATCGGAATGGGCCTGGTACCTGCACCATCCTCCGGGCCTCGGTTGGACGATGGCGGCCTGCTTCGCGACGCTGGGGATCAGCGCGTTCGCCGCGAAGATCACCGGGATGCTCGCGGCGCTCACGCAGGTCGTGATCACCTACCTGCTGGTCGCACGCTGCTTGTCGCGGCGCGCGGGTCTCGCGGCAGCTTTCACGACGGCGGTGGTACCGGCCGGCGCCTACTTCTCGACCCATGGGAGCGAACTCGGCCCACAGGCGATCGCACTGCTTTTGCTGGCATTGCTGCTCGATGTTCGAGCGGGCGAGCGGGCGAGCGGGCGAGCGGGCGAGCGGGCGGCATCACCTCCGCGCGTTGCGGGCACCGCTGCGGCCATCGCGGGAGCGGCGCTCTATTCCTGGGCGGCGCTTCCGATTGCGGCAGCGTTCGCATGGCGTGACGCCCGAGCGCGCCACTGGCGTCGCGTCGCGGCGATCGGCACTGCGGCGCTTCTCCCCTTCGCGCTCCACCTCGCGCAGACGTGGTGGGTGATGCGGCATGCGACCGGCGTGCTCCACGGCGGCAGTCTCTTCGAAGCGCTGCTGAACCGGAGCGTCGGCGAATCCCGCTGGTGGGCCAGCGTCGATGCTGCGGACTCGATGCGGCGACTCTGGGGGCATGCCCGCTTCGATTTCACGCGCATCGGGCTGGGGCTCGCCGCGATCGGCGCCGTCATGCTCGCCACCGCTCGTCGGACCGAGCAGGCCTCCCCGACCGGACTCGCGAGCGCTCGACCGCTGTTCTTCGCGCTGACCGCGCTTGCACTGGGCTACACGCTGCCGTTTCCGCAAGGAGTGCTCGTCCACCGCTACTGGCTGCTCGTGGCGCTGCCGCTCGTCGCGCTGCTGGTCGGTGTCGTGACGCACGTCGTGACGGCCGCCATCGCCGCTCGGAGAGTCGGAACCTGGATCACCCTCGCGCTGCTGGGTGCGATGGCGTGGGAGGGGCTCGAGGCCACCCTGCGGTGGCAGAAGCGCGACTCGACGCCCTGGTTCGAGGAGGCGGGGCAGGTGGTGCGCGACCTCGTTCCGGCGGGTCGGACCCTCGTCACCTGCGAACCGTTCAGCGACTCCCTCGAGTTCTATGCCGAGCGACGCGTGCTCGGCGACGTCGGTGACGCCGAAATTCCGGCCGAGCCGGCAGAGTTGATCGAGCGGCTCGCGTCCGACCTGCCCTGGTTCGTGCTCGCGCTGCCGCCCGTCGAGGAGCCGACGGTGGCGTGGCGGCGCGTGCCCCCTTGGCTCGAGGAGCACGCCTACGTGGCAGCTCGACGGCAGTTGCCGGGAGCCGCGCGCGAGCTGCGGCTCTACGACTTGTCGCGCCGTCCAGACGGGACCCGTTACGAGTTCAACCGATGACGCGAACGGCGAAGCGCCTCCTGCTCGCGGCGAGCGGACCACCGCTGCTGCTTGCCTTGCTCTTCGCGGCTGCCGAGGCGTTGCTGGCGTTGCGCCCCGATCGGCGGCCGTGCTTCCTCGTTCGCTCGGGCCACGGTGCGAACGAGAGGATCGCGGCATCGGGCCGCGCGCCGACGACTTCGGCCAAGCTGCGCACGCCGGAGTTCGCCGCGCAGCCCCCCGCCGGGACGATCCGCGTGCTGGCGCTCGGCGACTCGACGATGTACGGCGTCCCGTTCGATCCGCCGCTGCCCTTCGCCGATTGGCTCGCGTTGCGGCTGCCGCTGCTGCTGCCGGGGCGCGCTTTCGAGGTGGTGAACCTCGGAGCGAGCGGCATGTGCAGCGAAGACGTGCTCGACCTGCTGCGCGAGAGCGGCAGCGTAGGCGCGTCGCTGCTGGTCATCTACGTCGGGCACAACGAGTTCCTCGACATGAACCTGCCGCGCGTGCTCGATCCCGCGAGCCACGCCTTCCGGCGAGCCCTGTCGCGGACGCGCGTCGGTGCCGCCCTCCTCGAGATGACGATGCAGCCGCCGCGCTCGACCATGGCGGACGTCGTGAACCGGCGCACCCTGGTCCACGATGAGCCGCTGATCCCGCCCGAGGCGATCGAGCGCGGGCTCGAAACCTACCGCAGCAATCTCGTCGCGATCGTGGAGCTGGCTTCCGGCTGGGGGATCGAGGTCGCGCTGGTCCGTCCCGTCGCCGACGCATGGGACTCCGCTCCGCACCTCTCCTGCTTCTCTCCCTCGACGAGTCGCGCAGCGCGCGCTGCATTCCTGGTCGAGTGCGAGGCGATCCGCGTCGAGCGACGCGCGCTCGAGGAGCGCGCGGAGCGCGGGGAGACAGCGTCACCCGCCTCCATCGAGAGCCTGCTCGATCGCCTCGATGCGCTGGCGCGCGTCGACGGTGCGGTGGCACTCCTCCCATGGGAGCGTGGCCGCCTCCTGCTACTTCGCGGTGATCGCGACGCGGCGCGCACCGCTCTGCGGGAGGCGCTCGACCTCGACGGATATCCGTGGCGCCAACTGCCGCGTGGCGGAGAGGCTGTCGCCGAAGTCGCGGCGAGCACCGGTGCGTTCCTGGTCGACGCGGCGCCGCTCTTCGATGCCGAGTCGGCGCCGTGCCTGCCCGACCAGCGCGGCCTGTTCGTCGACGACGTCCATCCCGATCGTCGCGGCCACGAGCTCCTCGCCGAGGCGACTCTCAGGACTCTCGCGCAGCACGGCTGGATCGCCCCCGCCGCGGATTGGCGCTTCGCCGACGAGCCGTCGATCGAGGAGTACCGCATCCGCTCGGGCTTCCGGCCGGCCGCTCAGGCGACATCTCTCGCACGGGAGGCGTTCATGCTGCTGGGCGCGTCCCAGTTCGATCGCAGCGCGCGCGCGGCCCTGCGCGCGGCGCAGCGCAAGCTCGACCTCGCGCTCACGATCGACTCCGGCTGCGCCGAGGCGCATCTCGGGTGCGCGGTGGTTGCCGCGATCCGCGGCGAGGCGGACGCAGCGCTGGCGGCCATCGAGCGGGCGCGCGCGCGCGACGCCGCGATCGACCGCCTGCTGGTCGAGCCGTGGGAATCGGTGCCGGCAATGCGGCAGGCGTTCGAGGCGACCGGGCTGGCCGTGAGCGAAGGAAAGCTCGCGCGCCAGCGATAGTCCCGCCTGCGACCCGCGCCGCGCGGCAGCGCCCCGCCGCTCACGTCCCCGGCGTGCGCTTCACCTTCACGGTCTTGCCCTGCTTCGCGGCTTCCTCGATGGCGTAGCAGATCTCGTGGACGTGGGCGCAGGCGTTCAGGTCGTTCTCGGGGCGGACGTCGCGGCGGATGCAGTCGACGAAGTGGTCGAACTGCCCCTGGTAGGGATGGTGCTCGACCTTGCCGGAGTCGGGCAGGTCGGCGGGGATCGTGGTCCAGGTGCTCTGGCCCGGCCACGCGAGCGTGTAGAGCTTGTCGTAGTTGATCGAGCCCTTGTCGCCCTGCAGCACGATCGGGAAGTGGTAGGGGTTGCGGCACTCGATCGAGGTGTGGACCGAGCCGGTCGCGCCGTCCTCGAAGCGGAACAGCGCCGTCGAGTTGGGCGCGTACTCGTACTGCAGCGGGTTCTTCGGCGAGCAGCCCTTCATCGCCGCGACCTCGGTGACGCGCCGCCCCATGAACCAGGTGAGCGCGTCGATCGCGTGGCAGCCGGCGGTCAGCTCGGCGGAGACGCTGATCTCCTTCCGGCGGTTCCAGTCCCACTGCTTGTACCAGGGGCCGCAGCCGTGGTTGTAGGCGACCTCGCCGTGGAAGACGTCGCCGAGCAGCCCCTGCTGCAGGAACGCCTTGATGTTCTTGAACAGGCCGATCCAGCGCAGCTCGAAGCAGACGCTGGTCTTCACGCCCGCCGCGTTCACCGCCGCCACCATCTTCCGCAGGCTCGCCGGATCGAGCGCGACCGGCTTCTCGATGACGATGTGCTTCCCCGCCTTGGCGGCGGCGATCGTCTCGGCCGGATGGCTCGGGTGCGGCGTCGCCAGCACCACCACGTCGAGCCCGCTGTGCTTCAGGAAGCGCGCCCGATCGGCATAGGGCGCCGCATGGGCGAGCCCCTTCTCCGCGATGAAGCGGCGCGCGTTCTCCTCCTCGCGCGAGCAGACGGCGACCACTTCGCAGCCGTCCACGCGCTTCCAGTTGTCGACGTGCGCGCCGGCCACCCAGCCGGTGCCGATGATCCCGATGCCGAGCCTCTTCGTGGTCGCCACCGCCTGCTCCTTCCGCGGGTCGCCGCCGTCGGCGACCGCCCCATCTCAGCTCTTCGCCTCGTGGCCGTGCTTGCCGTTGCCGTAGAACGCCTGGATCCGCGCCCAGCCCTCTTCCGCCGTCTCGACGAACTCGATCAGGTCGAGGTCCTCGGGGGAGATCAGCCCCTCGTCGGCGAGGAACTCGAGGTCGAGCAGCTTGTCCCAGAACTCGCGGCAGAAGAGCACGCACGGGACGCGCGGGATCTTGCCCGTCTGGATCAGCGTCAGCGCCTCGAACATCTCGTCGAGCGTCCCGAACCCGCCCGGGAAGAAGGCGAGCGCCTTCGCGCGCATGAGGAAGTGCATCTTGCGCATGGCGAAGTAGTGGAAGTTGAAGCAGAGGCCGGGGTGGATGTAGGGGTTCGGCCGCTGCTCGAACGGCAGCACGATGTTGAGGCCGATCGACTTGGCGCCCACCTCGTGCGCGCCGCGGTTGGCCGCCTCCATGATCCCGGGCCCGCCGCCGGTGATGACCACGTAGTTGCACTCGTGGCCGACTTGGCAGGCCGACGAGAGCAGCGCGGCGAACTTCTGCGCCTCGCCGTACCACTTGGCGTGCTTCACCAGCGCCCGCGCGGCGCGCAGCTGCCGCTGCCGCCTCGGATCGTCGGGTTGCGCGACGGCGGCCGCCTCCGCCTTCGTCACGTGGGTGGTGACATCCTCGGGCGCCGGCACGCGCGCGCTGCCGAAGACGACCACCGTCGAGATGACGCCGTGCTCGCGCATCACGAGCTCGGGCTTCAGGAGCTCGAGCTGCAGCCGGATCGGGCGCAGCTCCGGGCGCGCCAGGAAGGCCAAGTCGCGCTCGGCGAGGACGAAACTGGTGGAGAGCTGCTGCGCTGTCTTGTCCGGCGGGCCCATCGCGTCTCCCGGTAGCTCGCGCCTCATGGCGGCTCGGCTGCTCACGGCTGCTCATGGCTGCATGCGAGGCGGGCACTGTAGCGGCTCGCCCGGCGTCGAGGCCGACTCGCGCGCTACTGTCGCCGCATGGCATTCACCGTCGAACGCGGCGCGACCCATCGCCCCCTCGGTTTCAGCGCGTCGGTGGGCGGCGACTCCGAGTGGCTCGGCTCGATCGAGGTCGACCGCTGCGCCGCCGACCAGCAGGGCGCCACCGCGGCGCTGCTCGCCCCGCCAGAAAACCAGGTCAACGAGCCGGTCAACGAGCCGGCCGACGCGGCCCATCGCGCGACGCGCCGCGCGCTGGCGAGCGGCCTCTCCGAAGTGCGCCGCGTCCTCTTCCGGCACGACGGCCTGCACGTCTCCGCCGCCGCGCGCACCAGCGCCGATCGAGCGACCGCCGGCGCCGTCGACGGCTTCGCACCGCTCGCCGCGGCGCTCGCGACGCCGGCCGCCACCGCACCAGCGACCGCACCAGCGACCGCGCCACCGAGCGCGCTGGCGACCACCCGCGGCATCGTCGATGGCGAGCTGGTCAGCCTGCTCGGACTGGCGAGCGGCCGATTGCGGCCGCGCGGTCGCTCGCCATTGCGGCTCACCGTGCTCACCGACGCGCGGCTCGATCGCGCGACGCTCGAGCCGCTGCTGCGCGAGGCGGCCACGCAGGCGCTCGGCAACGTGGCGGGGCTCGCGAGTGCGCTGCCGGGCGATGGCGTGCTGGCGCTGGCGAACGGGCTGGCGCAGTCGGCGCGCGTCGAGGCGGGGTCGCTCGGCTACGAGACGTTGCGGGTCGGGATGACGGCGCTGCTGCAGGAGCTGATGCGCGCGCTGCTGGATCAGGCGTGGCAGCCGGCCGCGGCGTGCTTGGTGCAAGTGAGCGTGGTGGGCGCGGACGACGCGGCCGAAGCGGCGGCGCAGGCCGAAGCGCTGGCAGCGAGCGACGAGCTCGCGAGCGCGGTCGCGGAGGCGCTCGCGCGCCCGGATGCGACTCCTGCGCGCAGCGGCCGCTTCGCGGTGCGCCGCACCAAGGACGGTCAGCAGGTGGCGGTGGCGGTGGAAATCGGCCGCGGCCGCCTCGGTGCGACGCGCTGGATCGCGTTGCCGCGCTGACGGCGCCGATTCGGGCAGGGCCGCCGCGGCGCGCGCCTTTGCGACCGCCTCATCGAGCGCGACCGTTTCGCTTCATCGAGCGCGGGTCAGATTCCCTTCGTTCGAACCGCCGCTGCGCGAAGCCGCTCGCGCCGCCGCGGCCTTCCCGATCCCCTCTCGACGCGATCTCGCACCGGTCGCCGTCGGTTTGATGAGCCCCTCGGCTGGATCCCCTCCAGCCGAGGGGACGTTCGAGCGGCAGGACCAACTGGTGGTGCCGCCGTTCTGCACCGCAATGGGTTGGGGCGAACGCGCTGCGGTGCGGCGTCCACCGCCCACCCGCCAGGAGGAGCCGATCTGTTCACCGCCCCTTGGAGCGACGCGCGGGCTCGGCCGCGATCCGCGCCCCAGCGATCTTCATCCAACGTTCACGCGACGAAGTTCGTGAGTGGCTCCGTTCTTGCAGTACGTTTGGACGATGAAGCAGTCGACCTCGGCTCTGGTGGGTTCGCCCCCGGGCCGGTCGCCTTCGAGTCGGTCCACTGGCTGGACGACTTGGCGCACTGCAATGGGCAATGCGCCAGTTCGGCCCGATCGACGACGCTCTCGTGGAGCGACGCCTCGCGCGGCGCCCCGGAGCGGAACCTGACTTTGGAGTTCGTGAGTTTGGAGACCGAGATGAAGAAGCAGTGGCAACCCCCTCCGCGGCCCGTTTCGAACCGCTGAGAGGTGGCGGTCGCCGATAGCGGCGAACCGCTGAGAGTGCCCACTCCGCCGCCGGTTGGCGCATCGCGCCGCCGGCGCGGAGGATCGCCGAAGTCGAAACGCCCTCGAATCGCCCGCCCTCGTATTGCACTGGCCGGCATCACACCGTCCCCGCGTCGCTGATCGCCCGCGCGATCGCCGCAAGCCCGAATCGCAGCGCAGGCCGCTCATTCGGCCCGCCCGCACTCGTCCGCGCTAGAAACGGCCCGTCCTCCGACGGAGCTCGCGCGCCCCATGCCTTCGCCGCTCGATCGACTGCGCTGCCTCGCATCGTGGGCGCTGCTCGGCGCCATCGCCTTCGCGCGCGCTCGCAGCGACTCCGACGCCGATGCAGATGCCGACGCCGACGCCGACGCCGACGCCGACGAGCTCGTCCGCTTCTTCCCGACCGCGGCGTGGCAGGACGACGCTGGCCGCTGGTCGCTGCCGCTCCACGTCGAGGTCTACGAAGCGGAGCGCGACGATCCGCTGCGCGCGGCGCTGCTGGCGCCGTTGCGTCGCGAGCTCGAGCTCGAATCGGGCACGCCCGAAGCGGAGCGCTTCCTCGCCCGCGCGTCGCTCTTCCTGGTCGACCACGAGCGGCGCGAATCGCGCGACGTCACCGTGGCTGGCCACACCTTCCGCATCGGCCCGACGGCACCGAACGGCCACGCCGAGGCGATCGTCACGCTGAGCGAGACGGAGGTCGCGGCGGCGCTGTTGGCCGGCGCGAGCCCTGTCGCGGCCGGTGGCGTCGGCGGCGGCGCGGTCGGCGGCGCTGAAGCGAGCGACGCTGCCGGCGACGCTGAATCGAGCGGCGCGCCGCGGCTGTTGTCGGCGACGATCGGCGAGTCGGGCACGCCCGGCCACGCGACGACCCAGCTGCTGTTGATCCCGCCGCGCGGCCTCTCCGTGGTGAGCGACCTCGACGACACGCTGAAGGTCAGCGAGGTCGGTTCGCGCTCGCGCGTGCTGCGCCGCACCTTCGTCGAGCCGTTCGAAGCGGTGCCCGGCATGGCGGCGCTCTGCCAGCGACTCGCCGCCGCGGGCGCCGCGTTCCACTACGTCTCGCTCTCGCCGTGGCAGCTGACCGGCCCGCTGCAGGAGTTCTTCGCCGAGCAGCGCTTCCCCGCCGGCGCGCTCGAGCTGCAGCACTTCCGCCTCCAGGACGGCGACTTCGGCGACCTCGTCGGCGACTCGCACGCGAAGAAGCTCGCCGTCCTCGAGCCGCTGCTGGCGCGCTGGCCGCAGCGCCGCTTCGTGCTGATCGGCGACAGCAGCCAGCACGACCCCGAGGTCTACGGCGAGCTCGCCCGCCGCCACCCGGTGCAGATCGCCGCGATCTGGATCCGCCGCACGCCGAAGGGGGCGGGAACGACGACGGCTGAGACGGACGCGAGCGGCGACGCCGCGCGCGAGTCAGCGCGCTGCGCCGCAGCGTTCGCCGAGCTGCCGCCCGAGCGGTGGCGTCTCTTCGATGACCCCGCGACGCTCGAGCTGCCCGAGGGGTGGTGAGGGCAGGTAGCGCCCCGACCGGCCGCTCGACGCGGCAGGGGACGCAGCGCCCCCGCTACCCCGCTCCCCACAACGACCACCGCCGCGGCCCGTCGGGCGCCGCGGCGGCAGATCGTTCGCTCAGGTCAACGCGGCGTCCCGCAACGCGCTCACGGCTTGAAGCGGCTGCTGCGGGCGCTCCAGTGGCCGATGCAGTTGAGGAAGCTGCCGGGGTCGAAGGCGGTGCCGTGGGTGAAGACGGTGCCGAGGCTCGCCGAGTGGTAGACGACGGCGGTGGCGCGATCGTCGGCCAGCGTCAGCGGCGAGGGGTTGTTGCTGAACTGCACCGCGCCGCTCGGGGCGATGCACTGCAGCGGCTGGCCGAACTGGCTCGGCGCGAACTGCACGCCGCCGACCGAGAAGACGTGCCCCGCCCACAGTCCGCTGCCGAGCCCGATGTCGTAGACCTCGTCGATCAGCGAGGTGGCGGGGCCGTACGCCTTCGGATTGGGCGAGCTGCCGACGCCGCGCCACAGCGTCGGCAAGGTGAGCGGCTGGCCGTAGCCGACCGCGTGGGTGAAGCTCCAGGTCGCGCCGTTGGTCTGGTCGTAGCCGCCGACGAAGACGTGGCAGGTGCTGCCGGTCACCACCGCTTCGACGTCGTTGCCGCGCGAGGGCGCCGTGCCGTGCGTGTAGAAGGGCGGCCGCAACGAGCCGTCCTGGTGCCACGCCAGGAGCTGCATCCGTTCGCCCGGCCCCGGGTTCAGCGTGCCGGTCGCGTAGACGCCTTGGCCGGTCGCCGCCATCGCCTTCATGTAGTCGTTGCCGACCACGCGGCTGTACTGCACGCCGAACGGCGACGCCAGCGCGCCCGTCGTCGCATCCCACTTCGACATCACGAAGTCCTGGTCGAGCGGCACGCCCGCGAGGTCGTTGATGAGCGTCCCGCCGAGCCACAGCGCGTTGCCGACCAGCTCGATGAACGCCTGCGGATAGAAGTTGAACGCGAGGAACGCGCCCGGAGTCGCATGGGTCGGGCAGGCGTTCGGGGTGGTCGAGCCGAAGCTCGCGACGCCGCTCACGCCCCACGACGTGACCAGCGACAGCGTCTGCTTGTCGACGCGCGCCACGAAGAGCTCGACGTCGGTGCAGCCGCTGATGAAGAGGTCGGTCGGCGACGCCCAGATCACCCGGCAGCCCCACGTCCGGTTGCCGGAGAGGCCGAGCATCGTCGGCGTGAAGTGGACCGTCGTCGCGTTGACCGGCGAGCTCCACGGCGTGCCGCTGCCCGGCGTCCAGCGCGTCAGCACGAGGTTGTTGGGATTGGCCCAGTTGCCGGTGAAGAAGGTGCCGATCGTCCAGCACGCGGTCCCGGCCGGCTGCACCCACACGCCGTTGAAGAACGTCGTGTTGCTGTTCAACGGGTAGAGCCCCTTCCCGATGAACCCGCCGTTGGGCCCGCGGATCTGCAGCAACCCCTTCTGCGGCCCCGAGCCGGTCATGTCCTCGTAGCCGACCGAGAACGACCGCTCGAAGTTGTCGACCGTCAGCCCCTCCTTCGCCAGCTCGCCGTGCAGCAGGCAGACGAGCGTCGGGCTGTGGCCCCACAACAAGCTGCACGCGACCGGCGCCGCCGCCACCGCCGCCCACCCCGCCGGCAAGAGCAGCAGCACCAGCGCCACCGCCCACGCGACCTTCGACCGCCGCATTCCCTTCGCCATCGCCCGCTCCTCGCTGCGCACTCGTGCCGGGCGGCACCGCGAGCGCGGCACCGGGTCGACGCCGAATCTCGAGCGTCGCCACGGAGCAGAATGGTGAACGAGCCGCGAAGGTGCCGCGCCCGGGCGGCGCGGGGCCGCTCTCGGTCGCCGGCGCCCCGCTCAGCGCCCGCCGTCGCGCCCAGTGATCACGAGGTGGCGCTTCGGGATCGCGAGGAGGAACGCGGTCACGGCGCTCGCCGCCTCGCGCGCCTCGCCGTCGTAGCCGGCGTTGTCGCGATTGGGCTGGTAGTAGAAGCTGCCGTCGCTGCACTGCGACAGGGTGAACCACCAGCGGTTCGCGTCCATCAAGCGGCGCCAGCTCGCCGGCTGCAGGTTCGCCGCCAGCGCCGCGTAGCCCATCCCCATCAGCGGCGAGCCGTGCGTGTCGGGGAAGCTCTCCGGATGGGCGCCGATCACCGCCGCGTGGCGCAGCGCCTGCGCGCGCTGCTTCGCGACGTCGAACGGGGCGAGCGCGCACGCGATGCCGGCCGCCCCGGTCCGCCCCATGTCGGCCCAGTCGTCGTCGCCCGCCACCGAGTCGGCGTACCAGAGGTAGCCGTTCTTGCCGGTGCCGCGCGCCAGGAAGTCGAGCGCCGCCGCGTGCCGCTCGCGATCGACGGCGACGCCGCACTTCGCCATCAGCGCGAAGGCGAGCGCCCCCTGGCCGGTGAGCATCGCGATCGGCCCGTACCCCTCGAATCCCGGGTTGTGGCCCCACCCGCCGTGCTGCTGCTTCGCATCGGTCGGCCAGCTGTCAGGATGGCTCACCTTCGCCTGCGGGTTGCGCTGATCGAGCGACACGTACTGCGACGAGAGCAGGAAGTCGCGCACCTCCTCGAGCTCGGGCACCACCCACTTCGCGCCGGTGGCCAGGTGGTACTCGCCCATCACGATCGCGGCCGCCATGTAGCGCCAGTTGATGAGGCCGTCGCGGTCGCTCGCCTTCGTCGTCTCCGCGTGGAAGCGGACGTTGCGCTCGACGGCGGCGCGCTGCTCGGGCGCCGTGCCGGCCATCAACGCCAGCGGCGCGAAGGTGTCGCGGATCGGATCGCCGAACGAGCCGTCCTCCCGCTGCCAGCCGACCAGCCGTTCCAGCAGGCGCGCCAGCAGCTTCTCGCTCTTCGCGCATTCGGCCGGGAACTTGGGCCCGAACGCGCCGAACTGCTTGCCGATGGCGAGCGTCACCGCGACCGGCTTGCCGTCGCGCAGCAGCTGCAGCGCGAGCTTCCCGTCACCCGCCTCGCCTTGGCACTCCTCCAGCGCGTTCGCGAAGTCGAGCAGCGGCCCCGTCGGCCCGAACACCTCCATGCCGTAGCCGTTGCGATGAGGGGTCGCGAACGGGCGCCCCCCCGCGCCAACGATCGCATCGCCGACCCGCACGCGGCCGTTCGCCGGCGCATCGGCGAAGACGTGGCGCACCAGCAGCTGGGTCGGCGCGCTCTCGACCAGCTCGACGCGCAGCCCGCTCAACCCGAGGTGGTAGTACCAGCCGGGCACTTCCGCGTCGGGCCCCGAGTCGGCGCGCTGCCGCCACGGCTGCCCGTCCGCGTGGTAGTGGACCTGCGCGACGGCGGGGCCCGCCAGCAGCGCCGACGCCGCGACGAGGCGACCGAGCGAGATGAGGGGCGAACGGCGCATGGCAGCTCCAGCGGGGGCGAGGCGATCACGCTTCAGTCGCGCAGCCTACGCCCTCCGCCGCCCCACCCGCCACGCGTCACGCCTCCGCCGCTCGCTCCGCCGCACCCTCCACCGGCTCGACCACCGGTGCCGGCGCGATGGCGGCCGTCGCCTCCGCCGCCCGCTCCTCGCCCGCGAGCCGCCCGTGCAGCAGGTCGGCAGGTGACCAGGTGCCGGCGCGCGAGCTCTGCACGACGGTGCCGTAGAGCGGTCGCCAGCCGGGCGCGAAGAGCCGCTCACCGATCAGTTCGCCGAGCTTGCGGTAGCTCTCCCATTGCGACTCGTCGAAGAACTGGTCGGCGGTCGTCTCGTGCGGGAAGTCGGGATGCGCGGCGTGGTAGTGGGCCAGGTCGACCGTCTCGTCGCCGAGCAGCGTCGTCTTCACGTAGATCAGTTGCCCGACCGAGCCGTCGGGGTAGCGCACGATCGCCAACGCGGCATGCGCCAGCGAATGGCCGTCGGCACGCGCCTCGTCCAGCGTCGCATCCTTGCGCCCCGCCTCCTCGTCGCCCGGCTCGCCGACCCCCTCCCAACGGCCGCGCCGCAGGTGGTCGAGGCTGCCGAAGAAGCGGCGCTGCTCGGGCGCGACGAGACCGTCGAGCTCCGCCTCGCCGCAGAAGCGGATCTCGGTGTCGAAGTCGACGCGCGCCAGCCGGACGAGCTGCCCGATCCCCTCGAAGGTCGTGTCGGGATCGCACTCGCCGTCGACCACCACGATGTGGCGGACGCGGCGGCGGATCAGCTCGTAGCCGCCCATGTTCTCGAAGTGGCCGCCGTCGCTCAGGTACCAGTGGCGGCGGTTGATGCCGTGGAAGCGCGCCAGCAGTTCGCGCGTGAGGTAGGTCTGCACCATGAAGTGGCGGTCGAGCCAGGAGAGCAGCTTCGAGCCGCCGCGCTCCGTCGCCGGGATGTTGGTGTCGTACCACCAGCCGAGCCGGACGTTGGAGAGGCCGCACAGGAGGCTCATGCCGAGCGTGGTGCGCGAGCCCAGCCCGGTCGAGAAGGCGGCACCCGAGATCGACACCCAGTTGCCGATCGTGAGCCACTCGGGCAGGAAGCCGTCGGCGAAGACGACGAACGGCCGCTGCGCCGCGACCTTCGTGGCGTCGTGCCCCGCTGCCTCGTCCGCCTCGCTCGGCCGCGGGTGGCGCGGGGCCAGCGAGCGATCGACCGGCGGCGTGCCCGGCTCCCCGACGTCGTCATGCGTCGACCAGTCGGTCAGGTAGTGGTGCTTCTTGCCGGCGCTCAAGCCCGCCGGCCCCAGCACCAGCGGCAGCCCCTGCCGATCGAGCGACTGCACGCCCGACGAGTCGTCGACCGTCTCGTTCACCGTGGTGTTGATGTAGTGGAGCGGCGCGCCGCGATCGTGGCGCCAGTACTCGGCGACGGTCGCGTCGTCGCTGTCGATCGCATCGCTCATCAGCACGCGCTTGTAGATGCGCGCCGGGTTCGAGGCGCCGAGGTAGGCGCGCGTGAGGCGAGCGGCGTAGATCGAGTTCTGGCCCGACAGGTTCACCAGCCGATGCTGCCGGCCGAGCAGCCAACCGAGCAGCACCCCCAGCACCGTGACGCCGAGGATGCCGGCGAACGCCGCTGTCATCAGGCGATCGAGGTGGAACTCCGCCGCCGGCCGCAGCACGCGCACGGCATCGACGACGGTCCGCGCCGCGCCGGCCGCCAGCGCGCGCGCGATCACGTCGGCGCTCACCAGCAGCACCAGCGCCCACGCCAGCGCCGCCGTCCACGCCAGCGCCGTCGACCACCACGCGGGCCGTGCGCCGCCGAGGCCGCCGCCCAGCACGACGACCAGCCGCTTGCCGAAGCCGGCCAGCACCGTGCCGCCGGCCAGCAGCGCGCCGATCTGCTTCAGCCCCGAGACGACCCCTTCGCGCTGCAGCCACGCGCCGAGCAGGTCGACGCCGCAGAGCAGCAGCAGCGTCGCCGCGACGATCAGCGCCGTGGTGAGCCGTCGCGTCAGCAGCGCGCGGCAGCGGTAGACCGCCGTCTGCTTCACGTCGGGACGGCTCTCGACGCTGCGGCGCACGAGCCACGCCGCCACCAGCGCCAGCAGCCCCGACGCGCCCGGCGCCGCGCGCAGCAGCAGCGATTGCAGGTCGGGCTCCTGCGGCCGCAGCAGGCCGAGCGGCACGAGGACCGCGGAGCAGAGCAGCAGGAAGAGCGGGATCGAGCCGTCGATGCGGACCAGCGTGCGGCCGACGGCGTTGGTCGGGCGCCGCGAAGCGATCACCCAGTAGCCGAAGAGGCACGGCATCACGCCCAGCACCAGCACGCCGCAGAGCAGCCAGAGCAGCACCGGCGAGTCGTTGAAGGCGAAGCGCAGCACGTTCGCCGCGTCGTCGGCGGTCGACAGGCGCGGGCCGATGAAGCCGTCGTCGAGCGGGCCGAAGATCGGCGGCAGGAAGTGCTCCATCGACGGCTGATGGAGGAGCGCCATGGTCGCGTCGGCCAGCCGCGGGAAGAGCAGCAGCGCGGTCAGCGTCGCCAGCACGATCCCCTGCAGCAGCAGGAAGTTGCGCAGCAGCGTGGCGCCGAACAGGATCAGGTCGGCGTTGCCCTTCGGCGCGAGGTAGTGGCCATTGTCGCGCAGTTGGCCGATCGCGCCGGCCTTGCGGATGGTGGTGATGCGCGAGCGCGAATCGGGGGCCGCGTCCTTGCGCTCGTAGCGGAACTCGCCGCACTCGGCGGCCAGCGCCTGCTCGACGCGATCGACCGGACGTTCGGTCGCGCTCTCGCTCGGCGGCACCACGTAGTCGCGGCCGAAGAGGCGGCCGAGGAAGGCGCCGAAGTAGCCGCCGCCCGACACCGTCGAGAGGTCGTCGATGCGGCGCACCAGCTTCAGGCGCGCCAGCGACTGGAAGAAGCCGAGCGCGAAGGTGGCGCTGCGGATGCCGCCGCCCGACACCGCGACGCCGATGCGCGGCACCTCGGCCAGCGGCGGCAGGCCGGCAGCAGCGCGCCGCACGTCGATGCGCCGCTCCTCTTCGCTCCGCATCGATTGCGGGTAGAGGCAATCGGCCCCGCACGCCACCTTCTCGAGCTTCCGTCCACCCATCGCTCGGCCCCCCGCTTCCCGCATCGCCGTCACGCAGAGCGCGCAGCGGCCTCCCCCGTCACGCCGGCCCGCTCGCTCAACCGCGCGCGTTCGCCAACAGCTCCACCAGGTCGGCGAGCTCCTGCGGCGCGAGGCCGGTCGCGACGTTGTCGGGCATCAAGCTCTTGGTCGAGCGGCGCTTCTTCGCCACCTCGGCGGCGCGCAGCGTGCGGCGCGCGCCGCTCGCCTCCTTCAAGAGCAGCGGATCGCCGTCGCTCAGCAGGAAGCCGGAGAGCAGCTCGCCGCTCGTGGTCTGCACGATCCACGGCTCGAAGCCGAAGGCGATCGCCGCGCTCGGTTGCAGCAGCGCATCGAGCAGCGCCGCGCGGTCGTACTTGGTGCCGATCGCCGTGAGCGCCGGCCCGACGTCGCCACCCGCGGCCGCGTCGCCGCCACCCGCCGCGCTGGCGAGGCGGTGGCACTTCGCGCAGCCGGCTCGATCGCTCGTGAAGAGGGCGCGACCGCGCGCGGCGTCGCCCTTCAGCGCCAGCAGCGCGGCGACGCTCGGCAGCGCGACGCCGTCGTCGTTCCACCGCGGGAACGACTCGCTGGCGAGCGCGCGCACGGACAGCTCCGGGTGGCGCAGCAGGCCGGGCGCCGCCGCCTGCCGCAGCTCGTCGTCGAGGTCGCCGCGCGCGGCCAGCTCGATCAGCAGCAGGCCGGCGGCGGGTTCGAGCGAGAGAGCGCGCGCCAGCTCGAGGCGCTGCTCGCGCGGCGTCGCGCGATCGGCGAGGAGGGCGGCGCGAGCGGCCAGCGCGGATCGCTCGGCGGCGCGGGCGGGATCGAGCGCGCCGCTGCTCGGCGTGCCGGCGGGTCGCGAGGCGTGGACGGAGAACTCGAGCGAGGTGCGCGCGCCGGGTTGCTGCAGGCCGCCGTCGTCGGGGCCGGCGCTGGCGGTGAAGCGGACGAAGCGACCGGGCGGCAGCAGGAACGCGAGTTCGGAAGGGGCGTGGACGCCGAAGCCGACGGGGTGCATTTGCCCCGCCACCTGGAGGGAGGTGCCGCCGGCGCTGCGGTCGACGCCGAGCGAGCCCCAGCCGACGGTGGCGAGCAGCGGAGTCAGCTCGCGGAGCGAGAGCGTCTCGCAGGTTCCGTCGGCGCGCGGCGCGCCGTGCAGCGTCGGCTCGAGCCAGTCGGCCCAGTCGTGCGAGTGGCCGTCGCCGCCGTCGCTCACCACCAGCCAGAGCAATTCGGCGCCGTCGATCGAGAGGTCGATCGAGACGCTCTTCGCGGGGAGCTTCTCGCCCGTCGCGAGCGTCACGGTCGTGGTCGCCGGCGCGCCGGCGGTCGCGGCGGGCTCGACGACGAAGCGGCCGCTCCGCCAGAGCGCCTCGCCGCGCTCCAACACCAGGCCGCCGCGCTGCTGCAGCCACGCCGCCGCTTGTGGGCGCAACGCATCGCCGCCGCTCTGCAGCGCGTCGCCGCGCAACAGCTCGAAGAGCACTTCGCTGGCGCGTGCATCGGGGACGAAGGCGAGCGCGTCGAGCGAGCGGCGGCGCGCCGCGAGGTCGAGCTCGCTGGCGAAGACGCGCGCGCGGAAGGCGTCGAGCGCCGCCGCCGGATGGAGCCGCCACGCGATCGCCTCGAAGCGGGCGCTCCACTGGGTCGGCGTGTCACCGAGCGCCCCCATCAACAACGGCCACAGCTCCGCCTCGTGCCCCTCGGCGAAGAGGCCGAACGCCTCGACCTCGAAGCGATCGGTCGGATCGAGGCGGCTCGCCAACGGGATCAGGAGCTGCACCTTCGCCGAGAGCGGTGCCGTCCGCAGCCGCACCGCCAGTTCGCGGCGCAACGCTGGCCCCGCCACTTGCGCCACCTCGCCGAGCAGCGGCACGATCGCCGCATCGCCGCTGGCCAGACGCGGCGCGATCGCGGTCGGCCAGAGCGCGCGCAACGCCACCAGCGTCAGCGCCTCGTTCCCCGACGGCGCGACGAAGCGCCACGCGAGCCGCTCGCCCGACGCGCCCGCGTTGGCCAGCAGCCAGAGCCGCCGCGCGGCGGCCGGCGTCGCCCCGCGCCGCTCGACGTCGCGCGCCAGCTCCTGCAGCGCCTCGTCCTGCCCCGCCAGCAGCTCGCGCAGCGCGTCGAACGCCGCCGCGCGCACGTGGAGCACCGGCGAATCGAGCGCCGCTATGGCGCCGGCGCGCGTCGCGAGGTCGGGCCGCGTGACGAGGCGCCGCGCCCCTTCCGGCGCGATGCGGACGATCCGCCCGCCGCCCTGCCGATCGCCCATGCCGTGGCCGCCGACGCCCGGATCGAACCAGTCGGCGACCAGCAGCCCGCCGTCGACGTCGACGCAAACGTCGCTCGGCCGGAACCAGCTCGCCTGCTTGGTGCCGGCGCGGCTCTGCAGGAACGGCTTCGGCTCGAGCGCGAAGCCGGCGCCGCGCGCGATCGGTTGCGCCACGAAGACGAGGCTGCGACCCGCATCGCACGAGAAGAGCGCGCCGTCGAATTCGGACCCGAGCGCGCCGCCAAGTGACCCTGCGGGCGCACTCGCCTCGTAGCGCAAGATCCCGGTCGGCCCGCCCGCGCCCGTCGCGGCGCTGAACGGCGCGACGCCCGGATCGTCCTGATGCCAGTGGGCGGTCAGCGTCGACTGGCCGGGCCGCCGATCGGCTTGCCAACTGCGCTTGCCGTCGGCGCTCGCATAGCCCTGGTTCGAGCCGGGCAACACCCAGGTAAGGCGGCAGCCTTGGTTGCCGTCGTCGTCGTTGTCGTTTTGCCACACCTCGCCGAAGGCATCGACAGCGAGCTCGTAGCTGTTGCGGAAATTGTGGGCCAGCAACTCGAGGCCGCGCCCGTCGCGCCCGATCTTGAGGCTCACGCCGCCGATCCACTGCCGCCCGTCGCTGCCCGGCCCGCCCGCATCGCCGCTGGTGAAGGAGCTGGCGCGCAGTTCGAAGCCGGCGGCGTCGCGCACGCGATGCGGCCCTTCGTTGCCGGCGTTGAACCAGAGCGCGCCGTCGGGCCCTTGCACCAGCGCGTGGACGCCGTGGTCGTGGTCCTTGCCGCCGAAGCCGGTGAGGAAGGTCTCGCGCCGATCGTGCCGATCGTCGCCATCGACATCGACGTACTTGAAGACGTTCGGCGAGCAGCTGACGTAGACCTCGCGCGGTCCGCCCGGCCGACCCAACACCGCGATGCCCAGAGGCGCGACCAGCTCGGGATCCTCGACGAAGAGCTTGCTCGCGTCGGCGACGCCGTCGCCATCGGTGTCGATCAGGATGGTGACGCGATCGCCGTTGGGGCGCCGCAGCGCGTTCTGATCGCGCGCCGGGATGCCACGGTAGTTGACCGCCTCGGTCACCCACACCCGGCCGTCGCAGTCGACGTCGAGGCTGGTCGGATTGTGGAGTTGCGGCGCCGTCGCGAAGGTCGTCACCGCGAGGGGCGGGGCACCGGGCGCCGGCTCCGGCAACAAGAAGGGCGACTCGTCGGGCGCCGCGGCGACACCTGCTGCCGCGAACGCCGCTGGCACAATCGCGATCGCGAGGAGCGCGGCGCCGCGAAGGCGCGTCACGTGGCTCACCGTCGCCGCTACGAACCCGCTGCCGCGAATCGACCTCATCGCTGTCTCCCCCCGGAGGCGCGCGAGCCTACCGAGCGGCGCTACGCTCCCCGCCGTCCGTCTGCCCGCGGAGAACGTGATGTCGCCGCCCGATCCCGGTCCAAGCCGCGCGCGTCTCGTCGGGACGCTGATCGCTGTCCTGGCTCTTCTGGCAATGGGCGCGTGGTGGTGGCGCCGCGCGGGACAGCCGCGGATCGAGCCGGCCGCGCGCCGCGAGTCGACGCTCAGCAACGACTCCGCGGCTCCCGTCACGCCCGCCATCGAGGCCGTGACAGCGACGCGGGAGGAGACCGACGCGAGTGCCCCCACTCCCGAAACGGGCGCTGCTGGAACCGATCCGACCGACGCAGCGCCGCTCGCTGCGGCGCGATCGCCACGACCGCTCCTGCTCCACGTGATCGACGCGGGAACGGGCGTCGAGCTGAGCGACGTGTCCGTCCTCCGCGAGGCCGGCGGTCCCGGCACCGCGATCGACGACTGGAGCCTCACCCCCACGGACGGCTTCGAACGGCTCGCGAGCGGAGCAGCGCCCCTGCAGCTGCTGCCCCCGCCCGTGACGCCGCTCGAACGCGACACGCTCCTCGTGCGTGCCGCCGGCTACGAGCGCGCGAAGCTCGTCATCGACTGGACCGGCGGCGGTGAGCGGACGCTCGAGCTGCGGCCGGCCGGCGGCCTCGATCTCGACCTCGAGGGGGCGCCCGCCGAGATGCAGTTCCGCGTGCGCCTCCACTCGATCGACGCGGTCGCGGAGGAGGCGAAGCTGCTGCGGCAGCGCATCGAGCGGGCGCAACGGCTCGGAGCGGACATGACGACCGGTCCGTGGGACCGGATGGTCCGGAGGCTGCGCGATCAGGATCGCTTCGTCGCCGACGTCGACCCGTGGAAACCGAGCCGCGAGGTCGAACGCACGCTGTACTCGATCACGACGCATCGCAGCGCCAGCGCCGCGTCGTTCACCCTTTGTCGCGTCGACGACCTCGCGACCGGCCGCTGGGCGGTGGCGCTCTACGACCTGCCGCAGGATCGCGCGAAGCTGCCGACGTTGCACGCTTACCGCCGCTTCGACATCGTCGCCGGCCGACGCGCCTCGCTGACGCTCGACGACGCGCCGCTCCCTCCGCCGTCGGCGCCCGCGCGCGTCGAGTTCCACGGTCGCGTCCGCTTCGACCGTGGATGGCTCGCACCGGGAATGGGGTCGCTGCCGGACCGCGTGACCTTCCGGGCGCTCGCGCCGCCAGCGGACCGTCTGCACCCATGGGGCGTCACTTCGCGCCTCGACGACGGCGCGACGGCGGACGAGAAGCTCTTCGGCGGCGTCGCGCTTCCACCCGGCCCCGCGGTCGCGACGTTCGGCGACTGGCCGTATCGAGTTCGCTTCGCCGTCCCGGAGCCGCTCGAAGGAGGGTCCGAGCCGCCCGAGGTCGAGCTCGCCATCCCGCCGCCGATGGAGCTGACCGTTCGCGCGACCAGACGCGACGGCGACCTCGCCATCGTGCCCGCCGACTTCGACGTGATCGCCGCAAGCGAACCCGCCGCCCTCGCTGGCGGGAGCGGCGAGAAGCGCTCGAACGACGGCGCACCGCTGCTCCTGCGACTGCCGGCGGGCCACTGGCGGATCCGCGCGCGATCGGACGAGCACGCCTCGTGGCCGACGACCGTCGACCGACACGTCGATCGCAGCGGAGAGTCGATCGATCTCGCCCTGCGCGAATCCGCGTTCGTCGAGCTCGAGTACCGCGACGGCGAGGCGATCGTCCCGATCGAGTCCGAGTCGCTCCTCCGCTCCCACCTCCGCGGCGCTGCGCTCGGCGAGGGAATCGTCGGCTCTCTCGGCGCGGTGCACGAGTCGACCGCGACCCTCGTCATCGACGGCGAAGGCGCGGCGCTCCTCCACCTCGAGGAGCCGCCCGGCTACGCGCCGATCGCGCCGGTCGAAGTGGAGCTGGTGCGCGGCGCGACGGTGCGCGTGAGCGTCGCGCTCGAGCGGTTGCGGCGCTGAAGCGGGCGGATCCGCAGCGGTCACGAACGGGGCGATCGGCTCCGCCCGTCCTGCACGTCGCGCGCCCCTGGGCTACTTTCAGCGCCACCTGCAGGAGGAGCACGCGATGCAACAAGCGACGCGGATCGCGTTCTTGGCGGCGACGCTGGCCTCGACGGCGACGGCGCAACAGGAGCGCTGGTCGCTCCATGGCGAGACGCGGCGCCAGGAACTCGGCGGCAATGCCTGTTGGCTCGGCGACGTCGACGGCGACGGCGTCCGCGACTTCGCGGTCGGCCTCGCGCCCGTCGGCTCGACCTACGTGCCGATCGGCGGCGGAGTGCGCCTCTGCTCCGGCGTCGACGGTTCAACGCTGCACGACTGGGTCGATCCGGTCCGCACCACCTTCGGCGCGGTGGTGGCCAGCGCCGGTGACCTCGACGGCGACGGTCGCGACGACATGCTGGTGGGCGCGCCGCCGGCGACTTCCGCCGACGACGGCGCGGTGTCGGCGTGGTCGGGCGCGAGCGGGGCGCGACTCTTCGAGCAGATCGGCGCGGCCGGCGGCGAACCGTTCGGCGCGTCGCTGGCCGGCATGGGCGATCTCGACGGCGACGGCACGCCCGACTTCGCGATCGGCATCCCGACCCGCGGCCTCGGCGTCGTCGGTCGCGTCGAGTTCCGCTCGGGCCGCGACCAGGCCGTGCTGGGCACGGTGGCGGGCTCGCTCCAGGGCTCCGGCTACGGGACCGACTTCGGCGGCGCGGAGCGGATCGCGGCGATCGGCGACGTCGACGGCGACGGCCGCTCCGAGCTGCTGACCTTCGAGGCCTTGAAGGACGCCAGCGGGAACGCCGTCTGCAACGTCGATCTCTGGTCGGGCGCGACGCGGGCGCCGCTGTGGCGCGCGTCGCCGCGGATCTCGCAGACGGTCTGGATCCACCAGGTCTGCGTGCGCGCGGTCGGCGACGTCGACGGCGACGGCACGCCCGACGGGATGGTCGGAGTCGATCAAACGGGCGTCGGCAGTTGGCCCGGTTTCGCCACCGTGCTGTCGGGAGCGACGGGCGCGACGCTCCACCATTGGCAGGCGGCCAGCAGCAACGAGCGCTTCGGCTGCCCCTGCTTCGCGGCGGGCGACCTCGACGGCGACGGCGACGCCGACGTCGGCTTCGTGCAGCCGACAGCGGCCGGCATTCGCTCGCTCACGATCCGCTCCGGCCGCGACGGCAGCGAGCTGCAGCGCATGGACGACGACGCCCCGAGCCAGCAGGAGTTCGCGACCGCGTTGGCGGGTGGCGTCGATGTCGACGGCGACGGCCGCTCCGAGCTGCTGATCGGCAGCCTCCCCGCGAGCTTCGACTACCAGCCGCAGGGCTCGCTGCAGTGCCGATCGCTGATCGACCTCTCGCTGCGCTTCCAGTTCGGCGGCGTGGAGCACGACTCCTACTGGAGGAGCGGGATCGCCTTCGTCGACGACCAGGACGGCGACGGGCTGCCCGAGGTGGTCACGACCGAGTCGGGCAGCGAGTTCGCCAACCTCCCCGCCGATCGGACCCTCGTCCTCCTGTCGGGTGCGGACGGGCGACGGTTGCGGGAGCTGCCGGTCGCCAACCAGCTCGCGGGTCGCTACGTGGCGCTCCCCGACGTGAACGGCGACGGCGTCAGCGACTTCGCCGTCGGCGGTGTCGCGACGTGGGCGCAGTACTGGCCGCCGCCTTACTACGGCTCCTATCCGTTCGACGAGGTCGTCCACGTCCGCTCCGGCGCCGACCTCTCGCTGCTGCAAGCGTTCCAGCCCGCCGTCCAGTACGAGCTCTTCGGCGCCGCGCTCGCGGCCGGCGTGCAAGCGAGCGGGGCCATCCACTTGGCGATCGGCGTCCCGTCGCGCGGAGGGTTCACCGGCGATGGCGGCCTCGACCTCTTCGACGCGGCGACCGGCGCGCTGCTCTTCCAGGTCGCCGGCGACGCGGCATCGACGGTCGAGGAGTACGGCTCCTCGATCGCCTTCCTCGGCGACATCGACGGCGACGGCGTCGGCGACTGGGCGGTCGGTGCACCGGGCCACGACGCGCCGCTCGCCGACTGCGGCCGCGTCTCGCTCGTCTCCGGCGTCGATGGTTCATCGCTGCAGGAGCTGACCGGCACGCTCGCGGGGCAGCGCATGGGCAGGAGCGTGCTGGCGATCGGCGACCAGGATGGCGACGGGGTGAGCGAGCTCGCGATCGCCTCCGACCTCTCGAACTCGACGACCGCAGGCAAGGTCGTCCTGCGCTCGAGCCAGGGCTTCAGCGTCTACGCGACGATCAAGGGCTCGCGGACCGGCGAGTACTACGGCCGCGACCTCGCCGCGCTGCCCGACTGCAACGGCGACGGGCTTCCCGACTTCGTCGTGGGCGCGACGGAAGGGCCGGGCTACGGCAGCTGGGTCGACGCGCGAGCGGGCCGCGACGGCGCGCTCCTTGTCCGCCTCCCGCCCTTCCCCGACGATTCGAGCGGCCACCGCTGGCTCGGCGCCGCGCCGCCGTCGTGGCTCCCGACCGGCCCGTCGCGAGCGGTCGGGCCGTGGCTCGCAGCGGTCGACCTCACCGTCTCGATCGACGGCGCCCGCACCGGTCGCGTCGCGCTGCTCGAGCTCGACGACCTCTACCTCGAGCTCACGCCACCGAGCGCCGCCGTCGGTGACACGGTCGAAGCTGCGACGCGCGGCGGGCCGGCGAACGCGCTGGCCGCCCTCTTCCTCGAGTCGATCGATGGCGCTCCCGTCGGGCAGTTCCTGGCGTTCGGGGCGCTCGACGCGGCCGGCAGTTTCGCGGTGACCGCGACCGTCCCGTCCGGCCTCGCGGGCCAGGAGTGGTCGCTCTTCGGTTTCGCCATCGGCTGGAACGGGCGCATCGTCGACTCGCAGCCGGAGACGCTGCGCTTCGAGTGATCTGGGTACGGTGGCGCGCCGAACCGGACGCACGACGCGAGCCGGTCGCGGTGGAACTGGCACGCGGCGAGACGGCGCACGTGAACCTCACGCTCGAGCGGCTGGCGCGATGAAGCGGGCGGCGATGCTGCTGCTGTTGGCGCTGCTGGCGGCGTTCGCCGGCGCGCTCTGGTTCCTGCTCGACTCGCTGCCGGAGCGGCGCGTGGCAGCGCCGGAAACTTCGGCGAACGGCGCGGGCGACCTCGCACCGCCGCGCAGCGATGCGGCGGCCGGCGATCCGCTGAAGGGCAAGGGGCTCGCGCAGCGGGCGAAGGAGAGCCGTGGGCCCGAACCGGCTGCCGGCGAGCGCGACAGCACCGCCGCCGCGGAGTCGAGCGCGACCGCGGCCGATCCGCTGCGAGCCGTCACCTTCCACGTCGTCGATCGCGCGACCGGCCGCGAGCTGATCGACGTCGAGATCGCGGCGGGCGTGCTGCCGGAGCCGGCGGGCGCGCCGCTCGCAGAGCCGCGCGCGCTGCTCGATCGCGACGATCTCCCGCTGCTGGCGCGAGGCAGCTCGCCCTTGCGGGTCGAGCCGCCGGCCGTGCCGCCGGCGCGCGTGCGCGTCGCGGCGCGCGGCTTCGAGCCGTGCGTGCGGGGGATCGACTGGCGCGGCGGCGGCGAGCGGACCCTCGCGCTGCAGCCGGCGGGCGCGCTCGAGGTGCAACTGCTCGGCGCCCCGCCCGAGGGCGAGTTCGTCGCATCGGCGGTGCCGCTCGACGCGCTCGAGCGATCGCTGGCGCAGGAGCTGGCGACGGCGCAGCGCTTCGCGCGGCCGGGGCCGCTCTCGACCGACGCCCATCGCGCGCTGCTCGAGCGGCGACGCGCCCGAGCGCTCGCCGACTCGCCCGCCGCATCACCCGTCGAGTCGTTGCGCCGCGACGGGTCGCCGCACGCGGAGCGACTCGCTCGTCGCCGCGCGCTCGATGCGCAGCGCCGCGCGCTCTTCGAGGGGCTGTCGCCCGACCGCTGGCACGTCGTGGTGCGTGCGGCGGACGGGAGCGCGGTCGCGGCCGGCGAGGCGACGCTGCAGCCAGGCGATCGCGCGGTCGCGTCGCTTCGCTACGCCGCGCCGGTCGCCACCGAAGACGCGCCGCTCGTCGGCCGCGTCGTGCTCGACCCGGCGTGGCTCGCCGTCGATCGCGCGGAGTGGCCGACGCGGATGACGATCCGCTACCTCGCACCCGAGCAGCGGAGCCGCCACGGCGGGGCCGACGGCGTCGGTGCGCGCCTCACGGCGATCGAACCGCCCGGCACCTTCACGTTCGATGCGGGCCGGCTGCCGCTCGACGGCGCGCTCGCCTGGTTCCCCGAATGGAGCTACGCGGTCGCGCTGCCGTCGCTCGAGATCGCGATCCCGCCGCCGACCGAAGTCGAGGCGACGATCGTCGACGCCGCCGGCGAGCCGCAACCCGACCTGCACGTCGGCTGGTGCGGCGCCGATCGCGCCGAAGCGCTGTCGCCCTGGGTCGAGAGAGCGCGCGCCACGAGCGACGCCGCCGGCCGCGTCCGCTTCCGCGTGCCGCAGGGCGTCCTGCTGATCGCCGCCTCGCGCTTCGCGCCGCAGCTCTTCCGCGTCGGCGCGACCTTCGAGGCGCGCGAGCCGACGCTGCGACTCGAGCTGCGCGCGAGAGAGTCGAGCGGCGTGACCCTGACGCTCCGCGACGCCGGCGGCATGGTGCCGTGGAGCGACGAGTGGCACGTCGAGGCGCGCCCGCTGCGCGCCGACTGCCGCTGGATCGGCGAGGAGCGCTCCGAGATGCACTTCTCCAACACGCTCTGGTTCGAGGGCGACGGGGCGGTGGAGATCGCGCTCACCGGGCTCGCCGGCTACGCCCCCATCGCGCCGTTCCCGATCGAGCTCTCGAGCGGCGCGGTCGGCGACGTCACCGTCGAGCTGCGGCGGCTCGATTGATCGGTGGCTCTTCCCGTGGCGCAGCGTGGCGCAGAGCGACGCGTCGCGTCCGTCCCGCCAGCCGCCCTCACTTGCCTCCCTGCACCTCGGCACCGCGCAGCGCGAGCAGCGCCTCGGCGAACGCCTTGCCGATCGGCGCGAGGATCTTCGCCGCGCCGAGGTAGTGGTAACCGCCGTTCGAGAGGCCCTCGAGGCGCTTCCGCTCCGCCGGCGTGAGCTTCGCCGCGGTCGCCTTCTGGCGCTGCGCGTCTCGCTCCTCGTCGCTCCAATTGGGGTGCCGCTCGGCGTCGCGATGGAACTCGTCGTGGAGCTGCTCCCAACGCTGCTGCAGCGCGTCGAGCTCGTCGTCCCAGAAAGGGGCCGTCTCGACGGCGACCACGTTGCCTTGGAACTCGGGCAGCCGCGTGGGCGCGCGTTGCGCCTGGCGGAAGTGCATCTGCGCCCCGCCCTTGTCCTCCTTCAAGCCGCCGATGCCCATCACCCCGAGCACGACGGGGAGCTTCGGCGCGGCGAGGTCGCGGCGGACGTCGCGGATGAGGTGGGCGAGCAGCTCGGCGTAGAGGTCGTAGCCGCCCGGCTGGTCCTGCCGCTCGTACGTCCAGCCCGAGACGAGATCGTTGAAGCCCTGGAACCAGACGAAGCCCGCCAGCTCGAACCCCTGCTGCGGGTCGTAGCCGGGGACGACGCGCGGCAGGTCGGCCAGCACGAAGCGGACGTGGTCGACCATCGCGCGGTAGTAGACGCCGGTCGCTTCGAGCTTCTCGGCGCGCGCCTGGTCGAGGTCCTCGCCGCGCCCCTTCAGCTGCTCCAGCTCGTACGCGCTCCAGGCGTACGGGCCGGCGCTCGGCGGGCGGAAGTCGGTGTGGAGGCTGCGACCGCCCCACGCGGTCTTGATGAGCAGGATCGGCTCGCCGAGCCGCTCCTCCATCGTCAGGCCGAACGTGAACTCGGGGCCGATCTTCTCCTCGGGCGCCCCGAAGCCGACGGTGAGCCGCCCCATCGCCTCCTGCCGATCGGAGTAGGCGTCGCCGAGGCAGCCGACGGACGAGATCCAGACCTGCTCGCAGACGCGCGGCTTGCCGTCGGCGTCACGCATCTGCGCCAGCAGCGGCGCCGTCTTCGGGTCGTCGGCCATCGCATCGAACGTGCGGACGTGCGCGTGCCCCTGCATGTTCGACTGCCCGGCGAGCACGAAGACCTGGAGCGGCTTCCGGCCGCTGCTCTTCGCGGGTTCGTCGCCGGCCACCGCGCTGCCGCTCGGCAGCGCGAACGAGAGGGCGACGAGGAGGGCGAGCTTCCGGGGTCGATCGCGGTTCGTCATCGGGGGGTTGCTCGAAAGGGCGCAGCCGATCGCGAGGAGGCGCGCGGAAAGGCGCTTCGGACGCCAAGCACGCCGCCGGCAAGCCACTGCAGGTCCAGAGTCCGCGGGAGCTTACGATCGCGCGACCGCCCGCCTCTCCTCGGGAGCGACCACGATGGGCCAGCGCGATCCGCGAGTCGATGCCTACGTCGAGCAGGCGGCGCCCTTCGCGCAGCCGATCCTGCGGCAGCTGCGCGACGTCGTGCACGCCGCCTGTCCCGACGTCGTCGAGACGATCAAGTGGCGCATGCCCTCCTTCGAGTGGAAAGGGCTCCTCTGTGGCATGGCGGCCTTCAAGGCGCACGCCGTCTTCGGCTTCTGGAAGCACGACCTCGTGGTCGGCGACGATCCGAAGGCGAAGGAGGCGATGGGCAGCTTCGGCTGCTTGAAGTCGCCGGCTGACCTGCCGTCCAAGGCGCAGCTCGGCCGCTACGTGAAGAAGGCGATGGCGCTGAACGAGGCCGGCGTGAAGGCGCCGAAGCAGAAGACGCGGCCGAAGAAGCCGCTCGCGCCCCATCCCGAGTTCGCCGCGGCCCTGAAGAAGAACAAGAGGGCGCAGGCGACGCTCGACGCCTTCCCGCCGAGCTGCCGCGCCGAGTACATCGAGTGGATCGCCGACGCGAAGCGCGATGAGACGCGCGCCAAGCGGATCGCCACCGCCATCGAGTGGCTCGCGCAAGGCAAGCGGCGCAACTGGAAGTACGAAGCATGCTGAGCGGCGGTGCGCCGCGCCCGCCGCCGCGCGCGGCGCTGCTGCTGCCGCTCGCGCTGTTGCTGCTGCTGGTTGCGGCGGTGTGGCAGATGCTGGCGGGAGGCGACGGGCAGCGCGTGGTCGGCTCGCACGAGCGCGGCTCATCCGAGGCAACGGGCGGCGACGAGCACGCCGCGGCGGCGGAAGCTGTAGCTCCGACCCCAGCGGCGGAGCGGACCGCGGAGCGCCAAGACGAAGCGCCGTTCGTCGGCACCATCCGCCCCACTGCGCCCTTTGACCTCGACGACTCGACGCCTGATCCGCCAACCGCTCCGCCGATCCTGCCGGTGACGCTGCACGTGATCGATCGCACGACCGGAGCGCCGCTTCCGCAGGTAGAGGTGCGCTGCAGCGAGCTCGATGCAGCGCTGCTGCGTCTCGACCCGACCCCGAGTCGCGACGCGCGACTGATGGTCGCGGGCGCCTCCCCGCTGCAGCTCCTCCCGAAGCGCGAGTGGCCGCGCGCACGCGAACTCGTCGTCGAGGCGGCGGGCTACGCCAGCAACGCGCTGAAGATCGACTGGCACTCCGGCGGCGAGCGGACGATCGAGCTCTCCCCCGCCGCGCGACTCGCCGTCGAAGTGACCGGTGCGCCGCTCCTGACGCAGCTCTACGCCCGCCTCTACTCGCGCGAGTCGATCGCATCAGGCCTCGAGCGCGGCCGGCGCCGGCTCGAACGGCACACCGCCTCCCATCCGGCCCGCCGCAGCGCCGAGATGCAGCGCGAACTCGACGAGTCGGCGCGGCTGCTGGCGACGCCTCAGTGGTCGACGGTGTCGCTCGATCTGATGGGCTTGCTCGCGCGACGCGCACCCGAACGAGCCGAACCGCTCGACACGGCGCAGCGGGTCACGTTCACCGACCTCCCGATCGGCAACTGGATCATCGCGATCGGGAGCGCCGGCATGTTCGAGTCGCGGCTCGTGCATGCGGTCGGCGAGGTCGAACTGGCGCCCGGCGAGAGCGAGCGGCTCTCCCTCGCATGGCAGCCCTCGCCGACGCCGCTCGGAGTCGCCGTCACGGGGCGCGTCGTGCTGGGACCGGGATGGCTGGCGACGGACATGCCGGCGCTGCCCGACCGCATCGCGATCGAGTCACGCGAGCCGTTCGCCTCGAATCGAAGCGGCGATGAGATCGGGATCCACGGTGCGGAGCGTCGTCTCGAGCCCGGCGCGCGCGCCGACACGCTCCACTTCACGTTCGAATCGCTGCCTCCCGGCGAGGCCACTGCGTGGTTCGAGCCGTGGCGCTACGCCACTCGTTTCGTCGTCCCCGCGTCGCCCACCGGTGCCGCCGAGGTCGAGCTGCGGATCCCGCCGCCGGCTGTCGTCACGGTGCGCGTCGTCGATCCGCTCGATGCTCGGCCGATGAAGTCGTTCTGGATCGAATGGATCGCTGCCGACGATCGCGAGGGGATGCTTGGCCTCCTCGGCTTCTCGGCCGCGCAAGCCGCCGACGGGAGCTTCACACTGGTGGTGCCAGCCGCCGAGCTGGCGCTCGGAGTGGGCGACAAGCCGAACGACGTGTGGCAGGACTTCACGCGCCATACGGTGCGCGGCGGCGCGACGACGATCGAACGGACGATGCGCGAGCCGGCGGAGATCATCGTGACCCTGCGCGACGGACCGGCGCGAGTACCGCTGGAAGGGGTTGCCGCGCTCCGCTCGGTCCACGTCCACGGGCAGAGCGTCGAAGGGATCACCGGCACCATCGGGCGAAGCGCCGACCCCTCGATCCGGCTGCAAGTGAACGGCGAAGGCCCCGCCACGCTGATCGTCGACGGCCTCGAGGGCTACCGGCCGAGCGAGCCGATCGCGGTGGAGCTGGTGCGCGGCGAGACGGTCGCCGTCGAAGTGGCGCTGCGGCGGATGCGGTGAGGTCGCGTACGGGAGACCGCACCGAAGCGCTTCGGTCGCACCCGCTCCGGAACGCGCGTCTCCCCGCCTCACGAAGCGCTGGCGTACTCTCCGTCGAGCAGGAGCGCTCCGATGCCCGGTGATCGCCCTTCGATGCCACCCTCGCCCCCTCCGCCACGACGAGCGGTTGCGCGACCGCGCGCCGCGCTGCTGCTGCCGCTCGCGCTGTTGCTGCTGTTGGCCGCGGCGGTGTGGCAGATGCTGGCGAGCGGCGACGGGCGGCGCGTGGTCGGCTCGCACGAGCGCGGCTCATCCGAGGCAACGGGCGGCGACGAGCACGCCGCGGCGGCTGGCACGGTGGCGCCGCCGCCGATCGCGGAACGCACCGCGGAGCTCCAGACCGAGGCGCCACGCTCCAGCACCGCCCACCCCGCCGACCCCGATGACGAGGGGTGGACGCCTGATCCGCCAATCGACCTGCCCGCCACGCCGGTGACGCTGCACGTGATCGATCGCACGAGCGGGGCGCCACTCGCGCAGGCGGAGGTGCGTTACGACGAACGCAACTCTTCGTCGTTCACGCTGCGCGCGTGGGCCAAGGAGGGCGAACTGCCGCTGCTGACGAAGGGCGCCTCGCCGCTGCTCCTGCAGCCCGATCGTTCCAAGCGACCGCCGCCGACTGCGCTGCGTGTCGACGCGCCCGGCTACGCCAGCGACTGGCTACGGATCGACTGGCACTCCGGCGGCGAGCGGACCGTCGCCCTCTGGCCATCCGCGCGCCTCACCATCCAGTTGACGGGCGCACCCGATCTCGTCGACCGAAGGGTGCAGCTCTACTCGTTGGTCGAGATCGAGCGACAGATCGCGGATGGGCGACGGCGACTCGCGAGCCGGCCGGCGGCGACCGACCCGACGGGGTACGAGGAGCTGCGGAACGCGCTCGAGAACGCGACGCGGCTGCTCGAGGGACACGCGGGGCCCGAGGTGTCGCTCGAGCTGGCGCGGCGTCTCGCATCGGTCGAAGCAGCGCGCGGCGCAACGCTCGGCGTGAAGCTGCAAGCCACCTTCGAGAGGGTCCCGGCCGGCCGCTGGATCGTCGCGGTCTTCCAGTTCGATGAGGTGGGTACGAGGACGCTTCATGCCGTCGACGAGGTTGATCTGGCGCCCGGCGACGACGCCTTGCTCCCGCTCGCTTGGCAGTCGGCCGCGACGCCGCCGCTCGTGACCGTCACGGGCCGGGTCGTGCTGGGCCCTGGATGGCTCGACGAGGAGATGCCCGCACTGCCCGATCAGGTCGCGATCCGGTCGCTCGATCCGCTGACGACGCGATCCGATTTGCATGGCCGCTCGTACCTCCTCGAGCCCGGCCCGCGCGCCGACACGCTCCACTTCGCGATCGACGCGCTGCCACCCGGCCCCGCCGTCGCCTGGTTCAAGCAATGGCGCTACGGATTGTCGTTCGAGGTGCCGCATGCCGAGGACGGCGCCGTCGACGTCGAGCTGCACATCCCATCGCCCGCGATCGTGACCGTGCAAACCGTGGCCCCGAACGACTCGCGCGAACCGGTTGCGAGCTGGGTCGACTGGATCGGCAGCAACGACGGTCGCTTCGACTGGATGGGATCCGGTACGGAAGCAGCCGCGCCCGACGGAACGATCCGGCTCGTCGTGCCGGCGGGCCATCTCACGTTGGGCGTCGGGTACGACCAAGGAACCGCGTGGCACGACTTCTCTCGCCATTCGCTGTCGAGCGGTCCAACGACGATCGAACGGTCGATCCGCACGCATGCACAGCTCGCGGTGACGGTGCGCGACGGCAAGGCGCTCGTACCACTCGACTTCGAGGCCTTCCCGGCGTTCGTGCTCCGCGGCAGCGGCATCGATCGTGGGGCGTTCGGGATGGTGATGGCCGACGGCTCTACCTCGCTGACGCTCCTCATCGACGGCGAAGGCCCCGCCACGCTGATCGTCGACGGCCTCGAGGGCTACCGGCCGAGCGAGCCGATCGCGGTCGAGCTGGTGCGCGGCGAGACGGTCCACGTCGAGGTGGCGCTGCGGCGGATGCGGTGAGGTCGCGGGCAGGAGACCGCACCGAAACGTTTCTGTCGCACCAGCTCCGGGACGCGCGTCTCCCCGCCTCACGAAGCGCTGGCGTACTCTCCGTCGAGCAGGAGCGCTCCGATGCCCGGTGATCGCCCTTCGATGCCACCCTCACCCCCTCCGCCACGACGAGCAGCTGCGCGACCGCGCGCCGAGCTGCTGCTGCCGCTCGCGCTGTTGCTGCTGCTGGCCGCGGCGGTGTGGCAGATGCTGGCGAGCGGCGACGAGCAGCGCGTGGTCGGCTCGCACGAGCGCGGCTCACCCGAGGCAACAGGCAGCGACGAGCACGCCGCGGCGGCGGAAGCTGTAGCTCCGACCCCGGCAGCAGAGCGGACCGCGGAGCTCCAAGCCGAAGCTCCGTTCGTCGGCACCATTCGCCCCACCGCGCCCTTTGACCTCGACGACTCGACGCCTGATCCGCCGACCGCTCCGCCGATCCTGCCGGTGACGCTGCACGTGATCGATCGCGCGAGCGGAGCGCCGCTTCCGCAGGTGGAGGTGCGTTGCAGCGAGCTCGATGACCACCTGCGCCGCCTCGCTTCGACTCCGAGTCGCAGCGAACGGCTGCTCACCGCCGGCGCATCGCCGCTGCAGCTCCTCCCGAAGCGCGACTGGCCGCGGGCGCGCGTGCTGGTCGTCGAGGCTTCGGGCTACGCGCCCGAGACACTGACGGTCGACTGGCACTCCGGCGGCGAGCGGACCGTCGCCCTCGCCGCTGCCACCCGACTCACCGTCGAGGTGACCGGCGCGCCGCGCGAGGAGCGCCTCTACGCCCGCCTCTACTCGCGCGAGTCGATCGCGTCGGGCCTCGAGCGCGGGCGGCGCTTGCTCGAACGGAACGCCGCCTCCCATCCGGCCGGCCGCAGCGCCGCGATGGAGCGCGAACTCGACGCGGCCACACGGCTGCTGGCGACGCCTCGGTGGTCGGCGGTCTCGTTGGAGCTGATGGAGCTGCTGGCGCGTCTCGCACCCGATCGAGCCGATCCGATCGATTCGCAGCGACGAGTGACCTTCACCGACCTTCCGATCAGTGGCTGGATCGTCGTGATCGGCAGCGTCGCGATGTTCGACGACCGGTTCGTCCACGCCGTCGGCGAAGTCGAGCTGGCGCCCGGCGACGACGCGCGGCTGCTCCTCGCGTGGCAGCCCACGCCGACGCCGCTCCGCGTGGCAGTCACGGGGCGCGTCGTGCTGGGACCGGGGTGGCTCGCGTCGGACATGCCGGCGTTGCCCGATCGAATCGCGATCCGGTCGCTCGATCCCTTCGCCGAGCGGGAAGTGAGCGGCCGTGGCCGAATTCATCGCCTCGAGCCCGGCCCGCGCGCCGACACGCTCCATTTCGCGCTCGAGTCGCTGCCTCCCGGCGAGGCCGTCGCGTGGTTCGCACCATGGCGCTACTCGACGCGCTTCGTCGTCCCCGCATCGCCCGCCGGCACCGCCGAAGTCGAGCTGCAGATCCCGCCACCCGCCGTCGTCACCGTGCGCGTGGTCGGCTCGGACGTCGCGCAACCGCTGATTCCGTGCTGGTACGACTGGGTCGCCGCCGACGATCGCGAGGGAACGATCGGGCTCGGCGGTGGCGAATCGACTCAAGCGATCGACGGCATCTTCACGCTGGTGGTGCCGGCTGCGGAGCTCGCGCTGGCGGTGGGCAGCGAACCGAACACCGTCTGGGTCGACTTCACGCGTCACGTGGTGGGCAGCGGCGCGACGACGATCGAGCGGACGCTGCGCGAGCCGTCGGAGCTTCGCGTGACCCTGCGCGAAGGTGATGCACAGGTGCCGCTCGACGGCTTCGACGCCTTCCATTGCATCCAAGTGCACGGGAAGTGGGTCGAGGGAATCACCCGCGCCGAAGTGCGCGGCGCCGACTCCTCGATCCGGCTGCAGGTGAACGGCGAAGGCCCCGCCACGCTGATCGTCGACGGCCTCGAGGGCTACCGGCCGAGCGAGCCGGTCGCGGTGGAGCTGGTGCGCGGCGGGACGGTCGCGATCGAGGTGGAGCTGGTGCGCGAGCGGCGGCCGTCGCAGCGGCAGTAGAGTCGCCGCGCCAGCACGCGAGCCGGCGAGCCGATCGCGATCGAACCGCGATCGCGCCTCGATCGAGCCCCGCTCCCGCTGGTGCAGGAGGCGACGATGATCTTCGTGACCGGTGCGAGCGGGACGAACGGGCGGCCGCTCGTCGAGCGGCTGCGGGCGCGCGGCGTCGCGCTGCGGCTGCTGACGCGCGACGCGAAGAAGCTCGACGCCTTGCGCGGCGCGGGCGTCGAGGTGGTGAGCGGCGACCTCGCGGAGCCGGCGAGCTACGCGGCGGCGCTGCGCGGCTGCGAGCGCGCCTTCCTCCTCTCCGCGGTGAGCCAGCGGATCGCCGAGCAGGAGGGCGCCTTCGCGACAGCGGCGGCGCAGGCGGGCGTGCGGCAGGTCGTCAAATTCTCGGCGAACGGCGCCGACCCGAAGAGCCCTTACGCGCTCGGCCGGATGCATGGCCAAGCCGAGGCGGCCGTCGCGGCGAGCGGCATCGCTTGGTGCGCGCTGCGGCCGACCTTCTTCCAGCAGAACCTCCTGTGGGCGGCCGGCTCGATCAAGAAGGACGGCACCTTCCGCAACAACCTCGGCGACGCGCGCGCGGCCCACGTCGACGTGCGCGACCTCGCGGCGGTGGCGGCGGCGATCCTGACCGCGCCGATCGCGGCGCACGCCGGCAAGGTCTACGAGCTGCGCGGGCCAGAGGCGCTCACCTTCGCCGAGATCGCGACGCTCTTCACGCAGGTGGTCGGCAAGCCGGTCCGCTACGTGAACCTCACCGACGCCGAGTACGCGGCCGGCATGGTGCGCGCGGGGCTCCCGGAGTGGCTCGCCACCGCGATCGCCGAGCTGGCGGCGGTGGCGCGCGACGGCAGTGCGGCGCGGTTGAACGACCACGTGCGGACGCTCGGCGGCAAGGAGCCGACCACGGTCGCCGCGTTCCTGGCCGAGCACCGCGCCGCGCTGGTGGGGTGAGTCGAGGGGCGGCGGCGCGCGCCGCGGCGGGAGGGGCGAGCGATGGCGGGACTCGAGCTCAGCGGCAAGGCGGCGTTCGTGACCGGCGCGGCGTCGGGGATCGGCGCGGCGGTGGTGGCGCGGCTGCTCGAGGAGGGGGCGCGCGTGGTCGGCTTCGATCGCGCGGCGAGCGGCGCGGCGAGCGGCGGCGGCAGCTCGGCCAGCGCGGTGCGCGTGATCGCGGGCGACGTGACGAAGAGCGCGGAGGTGGCGGCGGCGCTGCAAGCGGCGCGAGCGGAGCTGGGGCGGCTCGAGGTCGTCGTGCACTGCGCGGGCGTGACCGACGATGCGGTGGTCTGGAAGCTCGACGATGCGCGCTGGCGGCGCGTGGTCGAGACCAACCTCGACGGCTCGTTCCACGTCGTGCGCGCGGCGATCCCGCTGCTGCGCGCGGAGGGGGGCGGCTCGATCGTGCTGATCGCGTCGATCCTCGGGCTGCGCGGCGGCTTCGGCAGCTCGAGCTATGCGGCCAGCAAGGCGGGGGTCATCGCGCTGGCGAAGTCGGCGGCGGCGGAGGCGGGCGCGTTCGGCGTGCGCGTGAACGCGGTCGCGCCCGGCTACATCCAGACGCCGATGACGGCGTCGCTGCCGCCGGCGATCACCGAGATGGCGCGGCAGGCCGCAGCGCTCGGTCGCCTCGGCGAGGCGGGCGAGGTCGCCGACGCGATCCTCTTCCTCGCCTCGCCGCTGTCGCGCTACGTCACCGGCACCTGCCTGCGCGTCGACGGCGGGCAGTGCATGGGCTACTGAGCGCCGGCGACAGGGTGCGGTTCTGACCGCCGTTTTCTCCCCGCCACCTGGGCGGTTTGGACCGCCGTTTATCCCCCGCCACCGGTGCGGTTCTGACCGCCGTTTTCTCCCCGCCACCTGGGCGGCGGCGGCGGCGGCTCGCCGGGTGGCGGGCGGCGGCGGCGCAGCTTCTCGAGCATGCGGAGGCCGCGGCCGGGGTCCTGCTCGTTGCGCAGCGACTCGGCCATCTCGGGCGCGATGCGGAACGCCTTCGGGTGGTCGACGATGAACTGCCGCATCCGCGCGATCCGCTCGTGCGGCGCCTCGCGCACCGCGCGCGCCAGCGCCGCGACCTCCTCCTCGCGCAGCTCGCCGCGCTCGAGCGGCAGGCGCAGCTGATCGCGCAGCGCCAGCTCGAAACCGTCGGCCAACGCCCGCTTCAGGCGCTGCTCGCGCTGCGGCAGCGGCAGCACGCGCACCTCGCCGTCGACGCGGCGGCGCAGCTCGCGCGGCAGGTTGTCCCACGTCTCGCGCAGGTCGGCCAGCGCGCGGCGGTTCATCTCGCGGCGCGACAGCGCGCGCGCCGGCTCGTCGGCGTGCAGCTCCTTCGCGCGCGAACGCGCCCGCTCGAGCCGCTCGTGGCGGCGCTTCATCACGGCGCGCTCCTCGCCGCCGAGCCCCTTCCAGCGCCCCCACGCGCGCTCGAGGTCGGCGCGCTCCTCCGGCGAGAGGCGCGCCCAGGCGGCGCGCACCGATTCGCGCGGCGCGGGGGCCGCAGCGGCCTCCGGTGCCGTGGCGGGCGCGGGCGCCGGCGCGTCGCCTTGCGGCACGGCTGCGGACGGGGCGGCGAAGGCGGCCGCCACGGCGACGACGAAGGCGCTCATCCAGTGGGCCACGTCATGAGTCATGTCACGCCCCCCGCATCGCTTGCAGCAGGAGCAGCTCGTCGTCGACGTCGAGCAGGTCGCCCTCGCCGTCGAGGTCGGGCAGGTCGCGGAGCAGCTCGAAGTGCTGCACGAAGTCGGCGTCGTCGAGGAAGTCGGGGAGCGCGCGGTTGCGCTCCATCCAGAAGCGGGTAGTGAGCGCGGTGCCGGCGACCAGCACCGCCGCCGCCGCCAGCTGCTGCCAGCGCCGCCAGCGCGACGTCGGCAGCACGCGCACGGTGGCGCCGGTAGTCGCGTCGACCGGGCCACCCGCCTCCTCGGCGGCCGACTGCGCCAGCGCGCGCTGCGCCATCTGCGCCAGCCGCTCGGGCGCGACCGCCACCGCCTCGTCCAGCACGCCGAGCAGTTGCCAGCTGCGCCGATGGTCGGCGAGCTCGCGTCCGCACGCCGCGCATGCGCGCGCATGCGCCTCCGCCTCGGCCGCCGTCGCGACGGGGAGTTCCCCCGCCAGCAGCTCCGGCAGCAGCTCCGTGAATCGATCACATTCCATGGTCCACCTCATCCCCGAGCAGCGCCGCGAGGCGCTTCCTCACGTTCTCGCGCGCCCGGAACAGCAGCGACTTCACCGCCGGCACCGACAGGCCGAGCGTCGTCGCGACCTCTTCTTGCGAGCACTCCTCGAAGCGATGGAGCAGCAGCGCGGTCCGCTGCGGCTCCGGCAGCTCCGCCACCGCCGCGCGCACCTGGCGGCGCACCTCGTCGCGCGTCAACGCCGGCAGCGGCGCCTGCGTCGCGTCGGCGAGCGGCTCGGGCGCGCCCGGCGTCGGCCCCTCCTCCAGCTCGCGCGGCGCGGCGAAGCCGACCGAGCGGCGCCAGCGGTTGCGCGCCGCATCGTTGAGCGCGATGCGGAAGAGGATGCGGTGCAGCCACGTGGTGAACTTGGCGGTCGGCTCGTAGCGGTCGCGCGCGCGCGCCACGCGCAGGAACGCCTCCTGCGCGAGGTCCTCGGCCGCCGACGCGTCGGCCCCCGCGCGCCGGAAGAAGCTGACCACGCGCGCGCCGTAGTGGGCGACCAGCGCGGTGAAGGCCGCCTCGTCGCCGCGCTGGAACGCGGCCATCCACGCCTGGCCGGGGTCGCCGGCCGGGCCGGGAGGCGCATCCTGCGGCGCGTGGTGCTGCGGGTTGTGCCGCACGTCGGTCATCGCTTGCGCTGGCCTCATCTCGAGCAGTCGCAACCCCGCCGCGGGCGCGAGGTTCCGCCGCCCCGGGGCGCTCCGGCGGGCGGCGCGGTCACGGGGCGGCGCTCGGCGCGCCGTTCACCAGAGCCAGCGGCGCCGTCGGCCCGGGGCGATCACGCCGATCGGCCGGCCGCGCAGCGCCGCGCGCTCGATCGCCCCGTAGTAGCGGCTGTCGATCGACTGCGCGCTGGCGTCGCCGACCACGAAGCAGCTCCCCTCCGGCACCTCGAACGGCTCCTCGACGGCGAAGTGGGCGTCGTTCGGACGGGTGAAGTGGAGGTCGCGCGCCACCTCGAAGGCGACGAGCCGCGCGCGCCCCTGGCGGATCAGCAGCGTCGGCGCGCCCACCGTGCCGCCGGCCGCCAGCGAGGAGCGGTCACGATCGAAGCGCGACCAGAAGGCGACGTCGCCGTCGACCGCCGCGCCGATCCGGCCGTCGACCAGGAAGAACTCGAAGCGCAGCGGCTGGCCGACCTTCACGTGGCTCGCGGTCCCCTGCGCGCGCGACTCGCCGCGGCAGGCGAAGGAGACGCGGTAGCCGCCGCCGACCGGCGTGGCGATGAACTCGCACGGCTGGCCGGCGATCGGCAACTGCAGCACGATGCAGCTGGCGGCATCCTCGACGGCGAGGTCGACGGCGAAGAGGAGGTCGCTCACCTCGTGCTCGCCCTCGACGCGGCTGCCGTCGGCGGCGAGGAAGCCGTCGTCGAAGCGCGCCGCTGCGCTGGCGAGGCGCACGCCCGCCTCGCTGCCCTCCTCGCGGCCGTCGAGGTGCAGTTCGCGGCCGACCGCCTCGACGAGGTCGCGATCGAGCGGCTCGAGCCGCGCCAGCGCGTCGCCGTCGAACGGCTCGCGGAAGAGCGGCACCAGCAGCGGGTGGAACTCGTCGTAGCTCTTCACCACGGCCTTCTCGACGCCGCCCGGCTCGCGGATCCACAGCTCGCCATCGGCGATGCGCACCGATTCGCCGCCCACCGCCGCGACCCGCTTCACCACGATCTCCTCGCCGCGGCGCGTCTCGTCGGGCGGGCGGGCGAAGACGACCAGGTCGAAGCGGCGCGGCGGCACGAGCTGCCACCACCAGCGCAGCAGCGCGATCTCGTCGCCCGCCTGCGGATCGCCGTGGAGGCACGGCTCCATCGAGCCCGAGGCGACCCGCAGCGACTCGAGCAGGAAGACGCGCGCCGCCACCGCCAGCGCCGCCAGCAGCAGCAGTCCGCGCCACGGGAAGCGGCGGCGCGAGGTCAGCGCGGGCGTGGTCGGATTGAGCTGGATCAAGGCGTGGCGTCGCGCGGGGCGATCGAGCGCAGCACGCCGTGACGCAGCGCGTAACGGGTGGCGCGGACCGCCTTGATGCCGAGGTGGTCGAGCACCGTCTCGAGGATCGCCAGCCCGGCGATCTGCACGTCGGCGCGCTGCGGCAGCAGGCCGAGCTTCTCGATGCGCTGCTTCGGGCTCATCGCCTGCGTCTTCTTGCGCAGCTCCTCGAGGCGGCGCCGCTCGATCACGTGCCCCTCGACGTGCTCCTCGTCGAGGTCGTGCTCGTCGAGGTCCATCATCGCGAGGTTGGCGCCGGTGCCCCCCAGCACGGTCAGCATCCCGGGCGGCTCGCCGTCGGGCACGTAGCCGCGCAGCTCGCTGCGCGTCGCCTTCACCAGCGCGTCCCAATCCTCGCCGCACCGCTCCGTGAGGATCACCGCGCCGGCGCGCAGGCTCTTCACCGCGACCGCCTCGTCACCCTTCTTCGGCGGCTCGCCGCCGATCACCACCTCGGTCGAGCCGCCGCCGATGTCGATGACCGCGAGCGGCCCCTTCGAGTAGCGCATGCGCACCCCCTTGAAGGTGATGCGCCCCTCCTCCTCGCCGCTCACCACCTCGACCGGCCAGCCGAGCACGTCCTCGATCATCTCGAGCACCTGGCCTTGGTTCGACGCGCGCCGCAGCGCCTCGGTGCCGACGCCGCGGAAGCGCGCCACGCCGAGCTTCTTGAACCGCTTGCGCATCTCCTCGCACCAGAGCAGCGTCCGGATCACCGATTCGCCGTGGATGCGGCCGTTCACCGCCATCCCCTGGGCGAGGCGCGTGAAGCGGCTCTCGCGCTCGAGCTGCACCAGCTCGCCGCCCTTCGCCTCCGCCACGATGTAGCCGGTCTTGTTCGAGCCGAAGTCGGCGCCGGCGACGATCATCCCCATCCTGCGAGCTCCCCACCGCGAACCACGCACGAGCCGCCAGCCGCCATCGGCCGCTGCCAGCGGCGCAAGGGTAGCGGCGCGCGGCTACGCTGCCGCTGCTCGCCGCGCCGACCGAGGAACCCGCTGCATGAACCCGCGCCACGACCGCGTGCTGCTGAAGCGCCTGCTCGATCTCGCCGACGAGCTCGGCAACGTGCGCCGCAGCCAGCGCGAGCTCGCGCTCGAGCCCGAGCAAGCGGCCGAGCTGACCCGGCGCGCGCGCGAGCGGATGGTGCAGGTGTCGACGCTGCTGCGCGAGCTCGGCGGGAGCGGACCGCTGCAGCTGCTGCTGCGCCGCTACCGGCTGAGCAAGGAGCACGTCGTGCTGATGCTCGAGCTGCTGAAGCGCCGCCTCACCAGCGACGACACCTCGCTCAAGGGGCGCGAGCTGCTCTCGATCCTCTCCGACTCGTCGTTCGGGCTGCTCGAAGGGGTGCGCCTCCTCGCGCCCGAGTCGCGGTTGCTGGCCGCCGGCGTCGTCGTCCCCGAGCTGCCGGGCGCGACCGGCGACGAGGAGCTGCTCGACCTGCGCTACCGCCTCTCCGACCGGGCGTTCCGCATCCTGCTGCGCGCGCTGCGGGCGCCGCGCGAGCGCGAGGGGGCCGGCGCGCCGCACGACCTCTCGAAGCGCCCCTACAAGAGCCACCTCGAGCACCTCACCGACCTGCGCAAGCTCGCGCGCCTCTACCAGAAGCGGGCGGCCAAGCTGTTCCGCTTCGACTACACCGACGAGCTCGAGGGCGCCGGGCTGCCCGACTCGCTGACGCTGATCCAGCGGCAGATCCCGCGCCTCGCCGCCGCTATCGAATCGCGCCTCGCCGCGACCCCCGCCGCGAAGCGCTTCCCGCTGATCCAGCTGCGCGACGAGCTGCGCCTCGACCTCGAGCACCAGATCGTGCTGGTCACCCTGATCTTCCAGGAGCTGACCCAGGGCACGCCGTGCATCGACGCCGCCGACCTGCTGAAGCTGGTGGCGCGCAGCGAGGAGGACCTGGTGAAGCGGCGCAAGCTCTTCGCCGCCAAGTCGCCGCTGGTGCGCCACGGGCTGGTCGCGCTGGAGGAGGTGATCCTCGACAAGGAGCTGTCGGGCGAGGTCTACGTGCCCAACGCCGTGGTCGATCGCGTGCTGGGACCGGCGCGCGGCGGCGAAGGCGCGAAGATCGACGAGGCGACCAAGGACCAGTTCAAGAAATTCCTTTCCGAGATCGACGACTCGGAGGACTTCTTCAAGCGGCTGTGACGGGCGCGGCAGGGATTCCCCGCAACGGATCGCGACCGCACAGCCGGAACTCCCGATCCGGCGGGACGGCGGGGCAGCCGACGAAGGGGCATCCCCCCGGAGTCCACACCATGCCCGAGCCGCTCGTCGATCCCGCCCTCGACGACGCCGATCGTCAGCGTGTCCTCGACGCCGATAATCGCCTCCTCGCCGCCGCCTCGCTCTTCCGCCACCCCGAGCTGCAGTCGCGCCTCGACGCGCTGGTGGAGCAGGCCGCGCGCACGACCGGTTTCCCGTTGGCGATGGTGAGCATCGTGCTCCATCGGACGCAGCGCTACCTCGCGCAGTTCGGCGCGCCGCCCGACCTCGACTCGTCGCGCACCACCGACCGCTGCGTCTCCTTCTGCCAGCACGTGGTCGGCACCGCCGCGCCGTTCCTGGTCGAGGATGCGCTCGAGACCCCCGGCCTGCGGCGCGAGCTCACCGAGCTCTACGGCGTGCGCGCCTACTTCGGCGTGCCGCTCCACGTCGACGGCCAGACGGTCGGCGCGCTCTGCATCGTCGACCTGCAGCCGCGCACCATCACCCCCGCGCTCCAGGCCTCCGTCACGGCGATCGCCGAACTCGTCGACGAGCTGTTCCACCGCACGACGACGCAGGCGCGACGCTCGCGCGAGCTGACCGGGATCGCGGTGCGCCCCGCCTTCTCCGAGTTGCGCAACATCCTCTGCCGCGTCTCGCTCGGCACGGGGCTGCTCGAGGCGGCGCTCGCCGACCTGCGCGGCGGCCAGGAGCTGCTGGCAGCGGCCGCACGCGGGGAGCTCTCCACCGACCAGCTCGGCCGCAACGCGGCGGTGCTCGGCGAAGGAGCGCTCGCGATCGGCGACGCGCGCGAGCTGCTCTCCGAGCACGCCCACGAGATCGACCTCGCCGCGCGCACGCTGGTCGCCATCGAGCAGGCGGTGGCGCCGCAGCAAGGCGGCACGACCACCATCCATCAGGTGATCCAGGCGGCGCTGCTCAACTCCGAGAGCGAGACGCGGATGATCGGGGGCGTCACCGTCGAGCCGTTCGACCTGCAGCTCTCGCTCGAGTCGGAGCCGTCGGAGGCGATCGCGGCGCTGACCACGACGATCGACCTCCTGGCGCGCCGCCTGCCGCCCGCCGACCGCCCGCCGATCCGCATCCGCATCGCCGCCACCGACCCGAACATCGAAGTCACGATCCGGACGCCGCCGCTCGCGGCGGAGGCGGAGCATGCCCTCCAGCATCAGCTCGGCGGCCTGCTCGAGGTGGTGAACGGCATCACCGCCTCCTTCGCCAGCGACGGCGTCACGCTCCACTTCCGCAGCGCCGACGCGCTCGCGGAGCCGCTCTTCTGACCGAAGCGCGGCGCCGCCGGAATCGGGGCGCGGCGCGCGCCGGCGGTCGACTGCCGGCGCGCGCCCGATCGCCCGACCCGCCGCTCACTTCGCGCGGCGGTAGTCCATCGTCACCACGCACGTGTTGGCCTCGCCGATGGCGAGGTCGTGGATCTCGAAGGAGAACTGGTCGGCGCTCTTCCAGCGGTAGACGTACTTGACCGGCTTATCGTTCTCGCCGGTCAGGTACTCGTCGAGCGTGCCGTAGAAGATCAGCGTCTTGCCGTCCTGTCCGAGGCGCCCTTCGGAGTCGAGCTTGTAGGTGTTGAAGTTGTCGACCCAGGTCGAGACGAACGCCTGCTTGAAGTTGTCGTGGCCGATCAGCCCGAATCCCTCGTAGGGCTTGCCCATCAGCTGCCCCTTCAGCTCCTGCTGGAGGAAGCGCCCCTCGATGCGCCAGCTGAACTTCGCCTTCGACTTGCTCTTCATCGGCGGCTGTCCGGGCGCCATCGAGATCGACGTCTCGACGTCCCAATCGCCGAGGTAGTCGGCCAGCTTCTGGTGCAGCGCGCCCGGCTCGAGGATCGCCTTCACCTTCTCGAAAGCGGCCGCCATCTCGGGGGGCATCTGCTGCTCCTGCGCCGGCAGGAGCGGGAGCAGGGCGGCGGCGAGCGACGCGCCGAAGGCGACCAGCAACGACGACTTCATCGAAGTTCCTTCCGTGGAATGGCGCAGCACGAGCGGCGCACCGCTCACGCGCGCGGAGAGTGCAGATCGAGACGCGAGACGATCGATCACCGCGCCGCGACGAGAGGCGACGCGTCCGTCGCTTCCGTCCGCAGCAAGGTGACCGCGTAGTGCAAGGGGAGGCAGCCGTTGCGGCGCCCGGAGGTCGCCGCGTCGAGCAGCAGCTGGCGCGCCAGTGCGCGCTCGGATGCGCCGACGGCGAACTCGCTCGAAGGGGGGAGCAGCGACGACCGCGCGGTCGCGAGCGGCGCCAGCGGTCCCGCCGCGCCACCGCCGAGCGGCAGCAACAGGGCCAGAGCCAGCGCCGCGGCGAGGCCGGCCAGCGCCCGTTCGCGCCGCGGCCGGTGGATGCGCGCGCGGGCGAGCGCCTCGAGGCGCAGCCGCAACGTCGCCGGCCGGTCGAGGAACGCGGAGCCGCCGGCGAGCGGGCGGACGGCCGTCGGCGCGGCCAGCAGCGCGCGCGCCTGCGAGAGCAGCGTCGCTCGATAGGCGGGCGCCTCGTCGTGCAGGAGGCGACGCACCGCGTCGTCGCAGCAGAGCTCGCGCAGCGCGGCGGCACGGCGCGCCACCCACCAGGCGAACGGCTGGAACCACCACGCGATGCAGAGGAGCTCCGCGAGCGCACCGAACCACGGGTCGCGCCGCCGCCAGTGGACCAGCTCGTGGAGCAGCGCGTGGTCGAGCGCGCTCGAGCGGCCGCCCATCACCAGCGCCTCGGCCTGCAGCATCGCCGGCACCACCAGCAGCGCGCGCCCGCCGCCGATCAGCGCGGCGCTCGGCGCCGTCGCGCTCACCACGAGGCGCGGCAGGCGGCGCACGCCGACCCGACGCGCCGCGCGACGCGCCGCCGCGATCAGCGCCGCCGACGCGCCGAGGTCGTCGGCCAGCAAGGCGCGCCGCACCGCGACCACGCGCCGCAGCGAGCGCACCAGCAGCGCCACGGCGACCACGATCCAGAGGGCCACCAGCGGCAGCGCCCACGCGGCAGGCGGCGGCGGCGGCGCAGCGAGGGCGCTCGGCAGCGCGACGGCCGAGAACTCGGTGACGGCGCGCGCTGCGGCGAGCGGCGCTCCAAACGACGCAGCGAGGCTCGCCGGGAGCGCCAGCTTGAGCAGCACCGCGCCGTGCAGCGCGAGGCGCAGCAAGGGCGGCGCGCGCCGGAGCAGCAGCGCGTCGATCGCAAGCAGCAGCGCCGCCGCGACGGCGAACGACAGCGCGTGCCCCGCTGCGGCGGCAAGCCACGGCAGCGCCAGCTCGGCGGCGCTCACGGGGCGCCCTCGCCCGCTTCGCGTTGCGCGTCGTCCAGCAGCTTCTGCAGGGCGGCGCGCTCCTTCGCGTCGAGCTTCTCGTTCGCGACGAGGTGATGGACGAAGCCGCCCATCGTCCCGCCGAAGGCGCGCTCGACCAGCGCCGCCAACGCGGCGCGCTGCGCCGCCTTCTGCTGCACCTTCGCCGAGTAGACGGCGGCCTGCCCGACCGTCTTCTCGCGCGCGGCGCCCTTCTCGACCAGCCGCGTCAGCATCGTCTTGACCGTGGTGTAGGCCCAGCCGGTCTCGCCCTGCAGCGCGTCGAGCACGTCGCGGGCGCTCGCCGAGCCGGCGCGCCACAGCACGTTCATGATCTTCCACTCGGCTTCGGAGAGCTGCATCGGCGGTCCATCCTTCGACACTTGTAGAAGGTAGGCTGCCGCCGGTGACGCGTCAAGGGGTGTGGCGCGCCGTACCATCGCGCCCGCTTCGTGCCGCAGTCCGGTCGACGGCGACCGGACGCCGCTCGATCGGGGGAGCTTCGCCATGGCGCTGCTGATCGCCCTGTTGCTGGCGCTGCCGCTCGCGGCTTTGCAAGCGGAGTCGCCCTGCGCGTGGGGCGGCGACATCGGCCGCGGCAACGGCGCGAAGCTGGTCGACTCGGTGCGCGGCGAGCTGCGCGCGCTGGTGAAGCTCGCGCCCGAGGCGCGCGCGAAGAAGGCGGCCGACCTCGCGCGCACGCGCGCCGTCGCGGCGATCGAGGCGTGGAAGCGCTACCGCGAGCCGGAACTCCTGCCGCTCGCGCGCGCCTGCCTCGACCACGCCGACTGGCACGTCGTCCACCGCGCGCTCTTCTGGCTCGAGCGGCTGCACGACGCCGGCTCCTTGCCGGCCGCGCTCGCCCGCCTCGACCACGCCGAGCCGCGCCTGCGCGAGCGCGCGGCGCTGGCCGCGTTGGCGCTCTTCGGCGATCTCGCTGCGACGGCACCCGACGAGGCGGCAGCGCGCCGCGCGCCGTTCGCGCGATCGGTGGCCGAGCGGCTGGAGCGAGAGCGCGACCCCCACGTCCGCTCGGCGCTGCGCGCCCTGCAGCAGCGGCTGGTGGGCGATCACGCGCCGCGCCGCCTCGGCGGCGAGCTGCAGGTGCGCGCGAAGGGCGGCCTGCTCCTCGCGCCGCTGCTGACGGGCCTCGAGCAGCGCGAGTCGCTCGGCGCGACGATCGTGCAAGCGGGCGTCGCCCCCTTCGCCGAGCGCGACGAGGGCCGCGCCGAGCTGCCCATCGCGACGTTGTGCGTCGCGCCGCTGCTCGACTACGGTCGCGAGGAGGTGCCGCGCCTCGTGCTGCAACCCTTCGGCCAGGGGCGGCGCGGCGGCGCGGTCGTCCACACCGGACAGGACGTCGGCGGCTGCTTCGACGGCGCGGGCCTCTACGCCATCGCCGACGGCGTCGTCCGCTCGATCAGCGGCGGCGGCGACGCCGGCGTGCGGCTGGTCGTCGAGCATCGCTTCGAGAAGGGCGAGCAGGTCGACGCCGTCTACATGCACGCCGCGCCGGAGCTCCACGTCGCGGTCGGCGAGGTCGTCACGACGGCGCAGCTGCTCGGCACGGTCGGCCTCTCCTGGTCGGACGAGAACGGCGGCCAGTTTGCCCACCTCCACTTCGGCCTCTATCCGGGCCCCTATCGCGACGACCACAACTACGGCTACCGCGCGGCCGGCGACGGCGACCTCTCCGATTGGCTCGACCCGCAGGAGTGGCTGGCGGCGCGTGGCGTGCCGGTCGTCGTCGTGCCGAAGGGCGCGGACGGCGGACGCTGATCGGGAAGCGGCTTCGCATCGCGCCGGCTCGACGCCGTGGGGGAACGGTCGCAGCGGCCGGCGCGCCGAAGCTGGCCGAGCGAGCCGCGCACCGCGCGCGACTCGCCCCCCTACGCTGCCGGTCCCCCATGCCCGAGATCGAGTTCTCGCTGCGCGACTTCTTCCACCCGCTCGCCATCGGGCAGCTCGGGCGGGCGTTCGCGCGCCATCAGTGGGAGCCCGAGGAGAGCTGGCGCGACTGGCGCGAGCAGCGGCTGCGCGCCGTCGTGCACGCCGCCGCCACGCAGTGCGACGGTTGGCGCGAGCGGTTCGAGCGAGCGGGCGTGCGCGCCGCCGATCTGCGCACGCCGGCCGACCTCGCGCGCCTGCCGCTGCTCTCGAAGGACGACGTGCGGACGCTCGGCGCGCGACTCCACGCGCGCGATGCCGCGGCGCATCAGGCGCGCCCCTCCTTCACCAGCGGCACCACCGGCCATCCGGTCGCCTTCCTCGTCGATCGCCACGCGCGCGTGCTGGAGTTCGTCTACTACTGGCGCCACTGGAGCTGGGCCGGCTTCCGGCTCGGCCAGCGTTTCGCGCAGCTGAACGCCCACCACTTCCTGCACCGCGGCAGGCACGCGCAGGTCGCCCGCTGGCAGCCCCATCTGCGCCGCCTGATGCTGAACAGCGCGGCGCTCTCGCGCGCGAACGTAAAGGAGTACGCCGCGGCGATGCGCGCGCAGCGCGTTCGCTTCCTCAAGGGGTTGGCGAGCCCGCTCTACTTCCTCGCGCTCCTCTTCGAAGAGCACGGCATCCGCGACCTGAAGCTGCAGGCGCTCTTCTCGACCGGCGAGAACCTCGTGCCGGCGCGCCGCGCCGTGATGGAGCGCGTCTTCGGCTGCCGCGTGCTCGACTCCTACGGCTTGCTCGAGCAGGTCGCGTCGGTGAGCGAATGCCTCGAGGGCGGCTACCACGTGAACAGCGACTACTGCCACCACGAGTTCCTGCCGACCGCGTTCGCGACGCCCGACGGCCGGCCGCTCCACGCGATCGTCGGCACGTCGCTGCACAACCGCTCGATGCCGCTGCTGCGCTACGACGTCGGCGACCTGGTCGAGCTCGCCCCGCCTGACGCGCGCTGTCCGTGCGGCCGGAGCCTCCCGCTGGTGAAGGCGATCCACGGTCGCACCGAGGATGCGGTGGTGACGCCCGACGGTCGCTGCGTGACGGCGCTCTTCGTGGTGCCCGACCTCGTCGACGGCGTGGTCGGCGTCCAGTTCGTGCAGGAGGAGGCGGCGGCGCTCTGCATCCGCGTGGTGCCGGGGCCGGCGTTCGACGCGACGCACCGGCGCGACTTCATCGCGTGGGCAGAGCGGCTGGTGGGGCCGACGATGAGGGTGCGCCTCGAGGAGGTCGCGCCCGACGGCCTGAAGCGCGGCCCGACCGGCAAAGTGCCGCTGGTCCTCTCCAACGTGCCGCGCGCCCGCGCGATCGCGAGCGGCAGCGAGACGGCGCTGTGAACGCGGGCCTCCTCTGGGTCGCGCTGTCGAGCGCGCTCTGCGTCGCTGGCCAGACGGCGGCGAAGGTCGGCCTCGATCGGCTGGCGCTCGGTGCGGCGCCGCGGGCGGTCGACCTGCTGAGGATGGCGACGGCGCCGCTCGTCTGGGTGGGCGGCGTGCTGCTGGTGGTCGGCACCGCGCTCTGGTTCCACGCGCTCTCGCGGCTCGAGCTGTCGGTGGCGCTGCCGCTCTCCTCGGTGCTGACGCTGGCGCTGTCGGTGGTCGCGGGGCGGCTCTGCTTCGGCGAGGCGCTGCCGGCGACGCGCATCGCGGGGCTGCTGCTGGCGCTCGCCGCAGCGGCGCTGATCGCGCGGCGATGAAGGGCGCGGCGACGGGCGGCGCAACGTCTCGCGGCGAAGCGCGGCTCGCGACGCGCTGGCGCATCGTGCCGCTGCTGATCGCGCTACTGGCGGCGGCGCTCGAGCTCTCCTGCCTCGGTGGCCTCTACTTCCCCGACACCACCGCCTACCTCGGCCACACCTTCGCGTCGCGCCTCGCGCTGCGCTGGCCGACCTTCAACCCCGCCTACCCGCTGCTGCTCGACGCGCTGATCGTCGCGCTGCCGGCCGCCGCGCGCATGGCGGTGCTGGTCGTGCTGCAGCAGGCGTGCGTCGCGGCGATCCCGTGGCTGACGCTGCGCTGCGGCGAGCTGCTCGGCAGGCCGCGTGTCGGCTTCGTCGCGGCGCTGCTGACCGCGCTGCATGCGCCGCTCTCGCTCTTCGCGCAGACGGCGATGAGCGACAGCCTCTTCGCCTTCCTGGTCGCGGCGAGCAGCTACTGGTTCGTGCGCGCGCTGGCGGCGCGCCGCGCGAGCGGTGGCGGCGATGCGAGCGGCGCAAGCGGCGGCGGCAGCGCGTGGCTCGCGGGGGCGCTGGCGGTCGGCGCCGTCGCGCAGCGCAGCTCCGGAGTCGCACTGCTGGCGGCGGCGGTGGTGGCGTTGCTGCTGTCGCGCCCGCGCGCCCACGCGCCGCTGCTGCTCCGCTACCTCGCCGGCGCCGCGCTGATGCTGGCCGCGGTGCTGGCCAAGAACTTCGTCGACTACGGGCGCGTGACGCTGGTCGAGGGCAGGGGAATCCATCTCTTCTGCCGCGTGGCCGCGCGCGAACGCGCCTTCCCGCCCACTCCCGAGGTGGAGCGACTCGAGGCGCTGGCGCGCCGCAACGGCCACGAATCGCTCGCCTTCCCGCAAGCGGGCTGGCGCCTCCACGCGCTGCTGATCGAGCAGGAGCGGCTCGACCCCGACAGCGCCGACGCGCTGCTCGAGACGGCCGCGCTGCAGGCGCTGCGCGTCGATCCGCGGCGCAGCTTCGCGCTCACCATCGACTCGATGGTGCAGAACGTCGCGCGCGAGGACGCCGCGAGCTACACGATCCGCTCGGTCTGGGAGCGCGCCGAGTGGGAGCGCTTCGAGGCGCGCACCGAGCGGCTCTGGGCCGGCTACCTCGACCGCGTCGAGCTCGGTCGCCGCCTGCTGCCGCCCTACCCGCCGCGCGCCGCCGCGGACGACGCGCGCGTGCGGTTGCTGCAGCTCTGGTCGCGCCATGCGCGCGCTTGGTGCGGCGGCTGGCTGCTGCTCGCGCTGCTGGCGTGCGGGGCGATCGGCCTCTGGCGGCGCGACCCCGCGCTGCTCTTCTGCGCGGGGCTGCCGTTCGCGCAGGTGGCGGCGTCGGCGATCGGCGAGATCCCGTTCGCCGGCCACTTCGATCCGGTGGTGCCGGCGACCTGGCTCGCGCTGCTGCTGGCCAGCGCGCGGTGGGTCGAGCGACTGCACTGCCGAAGCGAGGGCGCGCGCAGGACCGACGCGGAGAACTCGGGTCCGTCGAGCTGAGTCGCGAGGCCCCGCTCGTGGCTCAGCTTCCAGCGAGCGCGGCGCGCGCCTCTGCCGTCGGCCCGTAATCGGGATCGCGCGAGCTGCGCAGGTAGGCGGTGAGCGCCACGAGCGGCAGCGGATCGGCGGGACGGCCCGCGTGCACGTCGGCGGCGGCCCCTTCGTCGATCACCGCGAAGAACTTCCAGTCGTGCGCCTCGCGGCCCTTCGCCACCAGCAGCGCGCGAGCGGCCGCTCGATAGGCGTCGACCGCCTGCGGATCGCCGCGCGCGTCGTCGAGCGCGCGCAGCAACGCCACCGAGAGCGCGCGGCGCTCGACGCGGCCGTGGTCGGCGAGCAGCTCGGCGGCACGCGAAGCACGCGACGAGTTCGACGCGGTCGACGCGGAGGGCGAGGTCGGCGGCAGCGCGGCGGCGTCGCGGGCGAGCGCGTCGAGCGAGGCGGCCGCCTCGTCGCCGTGCGGGCCGCCGAACGCCTTGCGCCAGAGCGGGCACCACGACGCCGCCTGGAAGAGCGCGGTGAACTGCAACTCGCGGTCGGTGCTGCGTGCGGCGAGCTCGCGCAGCGCGCGGATCGACGTCGCGGCGTGGACCGAGAGGAGCTTCGGATTCTCGAGCAGCAGCTCGAGCGCCACGCGCTCGGCCGCCGCGAAGCCGTGCTGCAGCGCGAGCTCGGGCGGGAGGGCGCGCAGCAGCGCGCTCATCGCGGCCAGCGCGTTGCCGCTCGATTCGCCGAGCGCCGCGCGGGAGAAGGGCGGGAGCTCACCGGCAGGCGGCAGCGCCGGAGTGCCGGGCAGCGGCGGCGCGAGGCTGCCGCGTGGCGCGAGCGGGTAGGGCGACGGCGCGGCCAGCGCGGGCCGCTCGGCCAGCAGGCGGCGGGCGAGTCCGCGGCTCGCGACGTGGGGGGCGAGCGTGTCGGTGCGGCCGGCCAGCACGAAGCCGTGCACCAGCGCGCGCAAGAGCGGCTCGGCGTGCTGCCAGCCGAGCAGGTCGAGCAGGCGGAAGGCGGCGGTGCCGAAGATCGGGTGGTGGCCGACGTCGGCGAAGTCGCGCAGCGTGAAGGGGAGCAGCGCGGCGAGGACGACGTCGGGCGGGGCCGTGCGGTGGAGCGCGGTGACGGCGGCATCGGCTGCCTCGAGGTCGAACTCGTCGAGCGCGGCAGCGAGCTCAGCGCCGGCGCGCGCGGCGGCCGGCAGCACCTTCGGCGGCGGCGGCAGCGACCACGGCGAGCGCGTCGCCATGGCCGCTTGCGACTGCTTGTAGACCTGCAGCGCGAAGAGGAAGGGCAGCGGCTGCTCTGCCGGCGGCAGCGCGGCCGCGACCGAGCCGATCGCCGGCAGCTGCAGCACGCAGTGGAAGTGGAAGCCGACCGGGCGCGGACGGATGTCCTCGAGGCCGGCCAGCAGCGTCGCCGCGGCGAGCTCGGCGAGCGGCAGCCCCGCGCGCAGCCGTGCCACCGCCGCCGGCACGATCGCGTCGAGCGGCGTCTCGCGGACGAAGCGCAGCAGCTCGAGCCGATCGCCCGCGCTGCCATGGGTCGGCCGCGCCGCGAGCTGCCCCGCCGTCAGCCCCCCGAACGCGGCCGCCGACGACGCCCACGCGCCCGACGCCAGCGCCCCCGACGCCAGCGTCGCGCGCCCCACCTGCCCCAAGAACTCCCGCCGCGTCGGCTCGCCCATGCCTCTCCCTACGCCACCCCCACCCGAAAGTGCCCCGCCCCGATTCGGGTGCCCGACTCAGGTGCCGGGGAGTTTCCGTCCGGCCGGGTGCCGGACTCAGGTGCCGGGGAGTTTCCGTCCGGCCAGGTGCCGGGGAGTTTCCGTCCGACCCGGTGGCGGGGTTGATTCTTCACCACGGGTGGCGGGGTCGATTCTTCCGCGCCGTCGACCACCGCCGGCGGCAAGCAAAGGCGGTGAGCGGCGCGCGAAACGGGGCCTCCACGAGCGCCTCGAACGACGCTGGTCGAGTTCGAGCCGCGTGAGGCGATCATCGAGGACGTGCCGGACGGCCGTTCGCGGGGTCGCCGCTCCGAGCAGCGGCTGCAGGGGGAGATCGCGATGTCTTCGTGGGTTCGCGCGGCATCGGCCGCCGGAGTGATCTTCGTGCTCGGCACGCCCATCGACCACGCGCTCCTGTTCGAACCGTTCGTCGTCGCCGCCGCACGGGCGGGGCGCGATCTCGCCAGCGCGGGCGGCGGTGCGGCGAGCCACTACCTCCTGCGATTCGTGCTCGGCGCCGTGGTCGGCTCGCTCGTCTGGTTCGCGCGACCGCGGCTCGGCCGGCGGGTCGGCAGCGCACTGCTGCTGGGATTCCTGCTGTGGCTGCTCGCCTATCCGGCGCTCGTGATGCAACACGAACTGTTCGGGGTGCTGCCGGCGGCCACTGCGCGCAAGGTCCTGGGGTTCGGGCTGCTGCAGATGACCCTCGCCGCGCTCGCGGCCACGTTCGCCTCGCGCGACGTCGCCCCCGCCGCGCCGCCACCACCGCTCGACACGTCGAGCTCGCCACGCTGAGTGCGCGCGAGCGGCCGCTGTCGAATCACCGCCGTCGCGCTCGCCGAGCGGCACCGGGCCGCGGAAGAATCAACCCCGCCACCCGTGGTGAAGAATCAACCCCGCCACCGCGGCAGACGGAAACTCCCCGGCACCCGGTTCACGGTGCCGGGGAGTTTCCGTCCGGCGGGCGGACGTCCGGACGGGCGGTGGGCTCCGTAGTGAAACCGGGACGGGGCATCGGTCATCGGTGCGCCGTCGTCCGCGACGACGCGGCCGTGGGGTCGCGCCTCGAGTTGCGGGCTCTCCGGTGCCCGGCGCTGCCGCGGCCTCCTGGTGGTGAGGGAATTCGATGAAGCTCTCTTCGTGCGATCTGAGTCTGGTCCTGGCGTTGGCGGCGGGCGGCGTGCTGGCCGGCGCATCCGCGGGTTGCAGCAGCAGCCAGTCGCAGGCGGCCAGCGACAAGCACGCCTGCAAGGGGCTGAACAGCTGCAAGGGCAAGGGCGCCTGCGCGACGGCGGAGAACTCCTGCGCCGGCAAGAACAGCTGCAAGGGGAAGGGCGGCTGCGCGTCGGCCGACGCCAAGCACGCGTGCGCGGGCAAGAACGCCTGCAAGGGGATGGGCGGCTGCAAGACCGACAAGAACGCCTGCCGCGGCATGAACGAGTGCGCCGGCAAGGGCGGCTGCGCGGTCCCCTCGAAGCACTGAGCGCGCTCGAACCAGCATCCCGTCCGAGTCCGCGTCGCGGCGGCGGCGCAACGCACGGCAGCGCGCCGTGTCGCGTCGCCGCCGCGCACCTCGAGGAAGCTCTCGTGCCCTCCCGCCCCACGCCGCCTCGCCCCGCCCCGCCGCGCAACCGCTTCGGCCTGCCCCACCTCGGGCTCGGCCTCGGCCTGCGCACCGTCCACTACGAGGCGCTGCTGGCGACGCGCCCCGCCGTCGGCTTCTTCGAGCTGCTCACCGAGAACTACCTCGCCACCGACGGCCGCCCGGCGCGGATCGCGGAGCAGTTCGCCGAGCAGTGGCCGCTCGTGCTGCACGGCGTCTCGATGTCGCTCGGCAGCGCCGATCGGCTCGACTTCGGCTACCTGCGGCAGCTGAAGCAGCTCGCAGAGCGCGTGAACGCGGTCTGGCTCGGCGACCACGTCTGCTTCACGGGCGTCGCCGGCCGCAACAGCCACGATCTGCTGCCGCTGCCCTACGACGAGGCGAACCTGCGTCACCTCGTGCGCAAGGTGAGGGCGGCGCAGGAGTTCCTCGAGCGGCCGCTCGTGCTGGAGAACCCGTCGACCTACGTCACCTTCGGCCGCTCGACGATGGGCGAGGCGGAGTTCCTGGCGCGCCTCGCCGACGAGGCTGACTGCGCGCTGCTGCTCGACGTGAACAACGTCTACGTCTCGTGCCGCAACCACGGGTGGGACGCCGCCGACTACCTCGCGGCGATCCCGTACGACCGCGTCGTGCAGATCCACCTCGCCGGCCACACCGACCACGGCACCCACTGCATCGACACCCACAGCGCGCCGGTCTGCGATCCGGTCTGGCAGCTCTACGCCGAGGTCGAGCGGCGAAGCGGCGGCCGCTCGACGCTGCTCGAGTGGGACGAGGAGATCCCGCCGCTCGCCGACACGCTGGCCGAGCTGCAGAAGGCGCGCCGATTCCAGGCGAGCGGCGCGCGCCGACTCGTGCGCGCCGGCGCCGTCGGGAGCGGCACATGAGCCGGCGAGCGCGCCGTGCAGTGGCGCCGACACCCACCGCGCCCGCGACTTCGCGCGCCGCTTCGGTCGGCCCGTTGCAGCGCTGGTTCCAGGCGGCGGTGATGCACCCGCAGGGCTCCGCAGCGCCGCTCGCGCGGCGGCGCCTCGCGACCGAGCTGCTGCCGTCGGCGACGCTGAGCGCGGCGGAGCGGCTCGACCTCTACGCGCACTCGTACTTCCTGCGGTTGCGCGACGTGCTGCGCCACGACTTCGCGGGGCTCCTCCACGCGCTCGGCGACGCCGAGTTCGATCGGCTCGCGCGGCGCTACGTCGCAGCACACCCGTCGCGGAGCTTCACGCTGAACGACTTCGCGCAACGGCTGCCGCGCTTCGTCGCGCGCGCCCCGCTGCCGCCGCGCTGGCGCGCCCGGCGCCGCTTCCTCGTCGAGCTGGCGACGCTCGAGCGCGCGGTCGATCGCCTCTTCCACGCGCCGCACGTGCCTCCGCTCGCGCCGAGCGCGCTCGGGGAGCTGGCGCCGGCCGATTGGGCGAGCGCGCAGTTGCGGCCGATCGCGGCGGCGCGCCTCTTCGCGTTCCGTCACCCGGTGAATCGTTGGCTGCAGGCGGTCTACGACGGCGCGAAGCCGACGCCGCCGGCGCGCGACGAGCTGCCGAGCTTCCTGCTGGTCCACCGCCACGAGTGGCGCGTCTGGCGCTCGACGTTGAGCGAGCCGCAGCATGCGCTGCTCGCCGCGTTGTTCGCGGGGGTGCCGCTCGCGAAGGCGGTGCAGCGCGCGGCGCGGGTCGGCGGGAAGGAGCCGCTGCTGCGGATCGGCGAGTGGTTCCGCGAGTGGAGCGGCGCGGGGCTCTTCGCGGCGATCGAGCGCGACGGCACGGCGCCGCGCGCGCGTGGACGGAAACTCCCCGGCACCACGGTGGACGGAAACTCCCCGGCACCACGGTGGACGGAAACTCCCCGGCACCTGGTCCGGACGGAAACTCCCCGGCACCGCGTCAGGGGCGGCCGGCGGTGAGCGCGCTGATGCGGCGGGCGGCGGTGGCGGCGCCGTCGTCGGAGCGCAGCGCGGCGGACAACGCGCGGGCGCCGGGCAGCAAGGCGGGGTCGTCGAGCAGCCGGCGCAGCTCGCGGACGAGGCGGCCGCGCGTCAGCTGACCGCGCCGCACGAGGCGGCCGGCGCCGAGCAGCGCGACGCGCACGCCGTTGTGGAACTGGTCGTGCGCGTGCGCGACGACCAGCGCCGGCACGCCCGCGCGCAGCCCTTGCGCCGTGGTGCCGATGCCGCCGTGGTGGACGAAGGCGCGCACCTGCGGCAGCACGCGCGAGAACGGGACGTAGCTCGCCACGAAGACGCCGGGGGGCAGCTGCTCCGGCACGCCGCGTCGATCGCGCGTCAGGAGCAGCGCTCGCATCCCCAGCGCCGCGCTGGCCGCGCTCGCCTTCGCGTAGAAGTCGCCCGGCTGCCACGCGGCCGCCGAGCCGAGCGAGAAGCAGAGCGGCGCCGGACCGCTCGCCAGGAACTCCTCGAGCCCGTCGGGCAGCGCTTCGCTCTCGGCGCGATCCCACCACGGGAAGCCGCAGATCTGCAAGTTCGGCGGATCGTCCGGTTGCCGCCCGCGGAACGCCGGCGACCAGAGGCCGAGCGTCTCGACGCCGCCGCTCGACTCGAGCTCGAGCAGCCCGCGCTGCGGCGGCAGGCCGCGCGCGGCGCGCAACGGCGCGAGCCGCCGCTGCACGATGGCGCGCAGCAGCGCCAACGTCGGCCGATGGAGCAGGCGCGCCAACGCTCGCGCGACGCCGCCGCACGTCTGCTGCAGCGCCGGCACCGGGTCGGCGCGCGAGAAGAGGGTCATCGGCGCGGGATGGGCCAGCACCAGCGGCACGCGCTCCTCCTCGCACGCCCAGCGCAGCCCCATGCAGATCGGGTGGCCGACGACGACGGCGGGCCGCCGCTCGCGCCACGCCGTTCGGCGCACCGCGTCGGCGATCGGGATGCCTTCGAGCACCTTCTGGAACACGAACGAACCGCCGCGCAGCCGATCGAAGAGGCGCGGATCGGTGACCACCTGCTCGTAGTCGTCGCTGCCGACCGCGACGAACGGGACGCCCGCGGCGGCGGCGACCGGCGCGAAGTGGGGATGGGTGAAGAGGCGGACCGCGTGGCCGAGCCGCTGCAGCTCGACGGCGATCGCGACGAACGGGTGGACGTCGCCGTGCGAGCCGCCCGTCACCAGGTCGATCAGCGGCCGCTCGCCGCCCTCGGGGTGGACGGAAACTCCCCGCCACCCAGGCGGATGGAAACTCCCCGGCACCTCATCCGGACGGAAACTCCCCGGCACCGGGTCAGCTCCGCGGCCGCAGCGCGTCGTGGCCGTGGCGTGCCAGCCGCCGGCCGCGCGTCAGGTTGTAGAGCAGGTTCATGGAACGGACGCGCTTGCTGAGCTCGATCGAGCCCGGCCCGCGCAGCAGCTCGTTCGAGCGCAGGTCGCCGTGCGCTCCGGGCGGCACGATCGAGGAGAGGAAGCGCGGCGCCGGGCCGGTGAAGAGCTTGCGCGCATCGCAGGCGAGCCAGCCGTCGCCTTCGATCGAGGGCGGCGTGCCGAGCGTGACCGATTGCGCCAGCAGGTCGTCGGCGTCGACGCGCTGCGACTCCTCGAGATAGGCGGTGGCCGCATCGTCGAGCCACGAGTCGGCGAACAACCATTCGCGGCTGTCGATCCAGCCGAGCGTCGAGCGCGGCCGATCGAGCCCGCGGTTGCCGATGCTGCGCTGGGTGAGGAGCGGCGCGAACGGCAGCTTCAGCAGGTCGATCGCGACGGCGCCGGGGCTCTGCCACTCGTCGCCGATCTCGACCGCCGCCTCCGCGAAGCCGTCGATCACGGCGCCCGCGTCGGAGAGGAGCGTCTGCGCGACGATCGCGCTGCCGCGCACCGCCACCTGCAGCGTGCGGTCGGCGAGGTCGAACGGGAAGGTGAGCAGCCGCTGGCCGAGCGTGCGCGGCGGCGGCAGCGGCCGCTCGTGCGCGCGGGCGAGCGTCCGCTGCGCGCGCGCCGCGGCGTCGTGGTCCATCAGCAGGTCGCCGAGCCCGAAGACCCAGCCGTTGGCGGAGTCGTGCTTGCTGTGGATCAGCGCCTTGGTGCCGATGCGCCGCGAGGCGACGTCGAAGCGCAACGAGGGCGCGGAGCCGAGCCGCGCCCGCCGGAACGCCGTCGCCGGAGCGCGCGTCGTCGCGGGGGCGAAGGGCAGCGGCAGCTCCCAGTAGAGCTCGCTCGCCTGCAGCGCCGGGCAGACCAGCACCAGCGAGTCGATCAGGTCGTCGCTGCGCAGCGGCTCGCCGCGCGCCAGCTCGCGCGCCGTCGTGCGTTGCACCGCGTCGTAGGCGGCGAGCGACGCCAGCTTCCCGCCGAAGCTGTGACCCAGCACGTGCAGCGCCAGCGACGGTTCGCCGCCCTCGGGCGCGCTCTCCTGGCGCAATCGGATCAGCTGCTCGAGCAGCAGCGAGACGGGCACCTCGAACCCTTCGAAGCCGGCGCCGCCGAGCCGCTGGAACCCCGCCTCGATGGCGCGCTGGTACTCGGCGACCGGGTCGCCCTGCAGGTCGAGCTGCGACCAGCGCAGCGGCGGTCCCAGCGCGAGCCGCATCGCATCCTGCGACTCGCCCCATGCGCTCGGCACGTGGAAGGCGAGGCCGTCGGCGATGCGCACCGCCGACTCGGCGAGATCGGGCGGCGGGAAGGGCAGCACCGAGCGCAGCGCGCTCGAGATCGGCCGCGTCACCGAGCTCCACGTGACGAACAGGAAGAACGGCTCGAAGTCGGGGTCGCCGCGCTGCAGGTCGGGGAGGCGCTGCTCCAGCGTCGCGCGGTAGCCCTCGTAGAGCGCGAACGCCTCCTCGATGGTGAAGTCCCAACCGTGCACCAGCACGAAGAGGTCGGTGAGCGCCGGCGCGCCGCGGCGCGCGCGATCGGCCATCTCGCGCACGAGGCCGTCGATCGGGCTGTGCAGCAGCGCATCGTCGTTGTCGTAGACCGCGTACGAGTAGTTGCCCGGCCCCGGCAACGGATGGGCGACCGGCGGCGGCAGCGGCGGCGGAGCACCGCAACCCGAGAACGCGACGACGCTCGCCGCCACGCTCGCGGCGACCAGCCACGCGCAGCGCTCGCTCATGCCGGCGCGCTCCCGCCGCCGCTCGAACCGCCGCCGCCCGCGCCGTGGCCGTCGCCGAGCCCCGCCTCGCTCGCCACCACGAACGGGCAGTAGCGGAAGGTGTCGCAGTCGATCCGCCGCGCGCGTGCGACCGCCTCGGCGAGGAGGCGCACCGGCATCAGCTCGACGAGGAACGCGAAGCCTGGCGGCGTCGCGGGCAGCTCGAGCGCGAGGTCGGCGACGCCCGACGGCAGGTCGCGCCCGACCAGCGCCACCTTCGCGCCGGCGCGCCGCAGGTCGGCCGCCAGCGCGAGGTCGAACTCGCGCAGCCGCTCCGTCGTCGCGAGCCAGAGCACCACGCGGCAACCGGGCGCCACCACCTCGTTCGGGCCGTGGCGGAACGCGGCGGTCGACAGCGCGGTGGCCGGGTGCTTCGCCGCCTCCTCCCAGAGCTGGCGCGCCTCGTTCGCCGCCGCGAGCCCGGCGCCGCGCGCCAGCAGCAGCGTGGTCGACTCGGCCGCGACGAAGCTCGACGACGCGATGGCCGCCTGCCACGCCGGCAGCCGCCGCTGCGCATCCTGCAGCGCGCGCTGCAGCTCGGCCGCCCATTCGGGACGCCAGCGCTGCAGCGACTGCGCGACCAGCAGCGCGCCCGCCAGCGCGACGCCGCTGTACATCAGCACCGAGACGTTGAAGTCGAACGGCGCGCCGAGCAGGACGCTGGTCCCGGCGCCGCGCGCCAGCGGCGAGTCGGGGTCGTTGGTCACGGCGATCGTGGTCGACTGCGCCGCGCGCGCCTTCTGCAGCAGCTCGACCACCTCGACGCTGCGGCCGCTGCGCGAGAGGAGCAGCAGCGTGCCGCGCGGCGGCAGCGGCGCGAAGTGGAGCAGCTCGCCGGCGTCGCCGTTGCGGGCGGGGCGGCCAGCGGCGTCGCACAGCGCCTGCAGCGCGAGCCCGCCGTGGTAGCTCGAGCCCATGCCGGCGATCCACGGGCAAGCGGCCGCGCGCAGCTGTTCGGCGCCCTGCGCGACCGTCTCGGCGAGCGGCGCCCGCGTGAGCCGCGTCAGCAGCTCCTGCAGGCGCAACGGCTCGGCCAGCACGTCCTCGAGGTACCGCGACGCCATCACGCCTCTCCGTCAGGATCGGCCGCCCGCGACTCGTCCGCGGGCGGCGCCGCATCGTCGCGATCGGGCGTCTCCGGCGCGAGCGCCTCGTCGGCGGCACCCTCCACCGCGTCGCGGCGCAGTCGCTTCACCTCGCGCGCGATGGCGGCGCGGAAGCCCGGCAGGTCGAAGCCGAACGGGCCCGGGCCCGAGCGCCACGCCACCTTCCCGTCGGGATCGATCAGCACGAGCCGATCGGGCCACGCCTCGTAGGCGCGGTCGGCCTGGTCGTCGAGCGTGTCGATCAGCGCCGGCAGCGCCTCGAGGCCGAGCGCCGTCTTGCAGTGGCGCGCATTCGCGGCGCGCTCCTCGAGCGTCTGCGGCTCCTCCATCACGGTCCCGTCGGGCGTCGCCATCGGCCACGCCGAATCGACCGCGTGCGCCTCGCGCAGGTAGACCAGCCAGAAGTCGACCGCGCGCCCCGCCACCCGATGCAGTTCGCTCAGCCGACCGGCCGAGCGGCTGAACGGTCCTCAGGTGAAGCTGCCGAAGAGCAGCGCGATCGGCTTGTCGCGCCGCAGCTCGGAGAGGCGCACCGGCGCGAGATCGTCGAGCCGCAGCGCCGCGAAATCGGGCGCCAGCTCGCGCTCGTGCGGCTCGCTCCAGCCGAGGCGCAGCGGCGGCGCGCCGCGCGGCCGCTCGCGCAGCTCCAGCAGCCCGTCCCCCTCGGCATCGCGGCCCTGCAGCCAGCGGGCGATCTCCGGCCGCGAGAGAAGGCGGTCGCGGTCGTCGTCCATCCCCGCGAGCAGCGTCGCGAACGCATCGACGCCGAGCGGCACGCCGCGCGCGGCGACCGGCTCGAACTCGGCGCGGGCGACCCGGCCGTCGCCGTCGCGGTCGAGAGCGGCGAGCGCGTCGATCAGCGGCGCGATCGGCGTGACCCCCTCGCGTCCATCGCCAGCCAACCGCACCACCAGCAGCGGGATGCCGAAGTCGGGCGGCAGCGGTCCGGGCTGCTCGAGATCGGCGAAGCGGAGCGACCCGTCGCCGTCGCGATCGAGCCGCGTGAAGGGCTCGTCGCCGCGCGCGTACTCGCCTCTCGCGATGGCGCCGTCGCCGTCGGCGTCGTAGCGCTGCACGAGGAAGCTCCACGCCTCCGCGAGGTGGCGGCGGTGCTCGGCGAGCGGATCGGGGCGCGGCGGTTCGGGCGGCGGAGGCGACGAAGGCGTGGCACAGCCGATCAGCAGCGCCACTGCGAGTGCGGACCCGAAGCGCGTCCCACGATCGATCGCCATCGGCTGCTCTCCTCGGGAGTCGCCACGGAGCGACCCGCAGCCGAGGGGCGATGGTAGCGGCGTGCGTCGACGCGGCACGCGCGGCGCGCCCAGCTGAACGACGCAGCCGAAGGACGCAGCCGAACGACGCCGCCGAAGAACGCGGCGGGATCTCAGCCAGCGAGCGTCAGCAGCAGCCCGATCCCGAAGGGCATCAGCAGCTTGACGAGCCAGCGGACGAGCGGGGCGCGCGCGGCGCCGGCATGCAGGGTTTCGACCACCGCGATTCCTCCTCGAGCTTCCTGGCCGACCGTTCGGCCAGTCGAGGTGGCGCGGTTGAGACGGAAACGGGCGGCGAGGGGTTGTCCCCCCGCCGCCCGCGATCGGACGATCGAGCGCCGCGGCCTGCGGCTCACCGCCGTTCGCAGCAGTTCGCTTCGCGATCAGCGGGTGCAGCTGGAGCAGATGAAGTCGAGCTGGGCGAGGCGGTAGTTGTCCGCCGTCTCGATGATGATCGATCCCTGCGCGCCACACGCCGGCTGCACCGTGTCGTAGTGGACGGCATCAGGCGAGAAGAGGCCGCCGACACCGCTGAAGGTGTTCTCGAAGTAGTAGGTCAGGCAGTCGCCGTACATGTAGCTGCGGATCATGAACTTGCAGGGCGTCGCCGGAGTGCAGGTCTGGAGGTTGCACGTACCGGGGTACTGGTGCAACACCGCGATGCCCACATCGGCGTCGCAGTTGGGCGTCCCCGTGAAGGTGTAGGTGGTGATCGAGTTGACGCAGCCGGTGCAGTCCCCTTCCGGGAGCAGCAGCGCGGGTGGCGACGCGATCGGCTCGGGCGCCGCGGCGAGGAAGCTCGGCGGCAGCGCGAACGACGCGCCTCCAGCCAGCACGGCGGAGATGAGGAATGCGGCGATCTTCATGGCAAGTCTCCTCGAACGACTCGGAGGTCCTTTCGAGCGCTGCGCCGGAGCGGCGTCGCGCGCGTGGCACGGGAGCGGGCAATCTCCAGCGGTCCGTCGCAACAGGCTCTCACGCAGCCTGCGTCAGCGGGCGGGCAGCGTCGCGAAGAACTCCTTCACCTCGTACTCGAGCTCCTGCTTGATGGCGAGCTCGATGTCATAGGTGGCATCGAACTCGGGGTGTTCGTTCTCGCGGATCTCGTAGCTCATCGACTTGCCGCCGCGATTGAGGACGCCGGTCGAGAGCACCCGTCCCTTGGCCGCGGTGGCGGCGGTCGCGCTCGTGTCCTGCGCCACCGACCCGTTCGCGGCCGCCGGATCAGCGGTCACCACCTCGTTGGCCAGCAGCTTCCCCTCGAGGATGTCGTCATGCAGCTCGTTGCGGACGACCATCGCCTCGAGCAGCTCGGCGCGGTGCGCTTCGATGATCTGATCGAGCTCCGCGAGCTCGGCCTCCGTGAGGGAGCGCTGTTCCGGGTTGAGGATGGCGTTGCCGACCAGCGCCGCCCCGTCGAGGAACTCCTTGCGGGCGATCGGCCGAAGCAGGCGCCGGTAGGTCTCCGTGCGATGCTCGCGATCGAAGAGCTCGCGAGTCGCGTGGCGCGGCGCGAGCGGGGCCGTGGCAGCGTCCTCGTGGGCGAGGCCCTCTGCCGCGTCGCTCCCGCGGATCGCCTCGAGCGGCGCTTCACTGTCCGCCGGCGTCGACGCGGTCAACTCCGGTGCGGGCGAGCGCGCGCCGTCCGGCGGCGCCAGCACGACGTCACGCGACGAGCTGCTGACGACACTGCCGACGATGTAGCCGACCACCAGACCGGCGACCACCGGCACACCGATTCTCAGGAGTCGCATCGATCGCACTCCATCTGCTCGTGGATTCTGCCCCAATGAACGCGGCACTGTCGAACCGGCCCTATCGAACCGGCACAGTCGAATGGGGCCTGTCGAACGCCCCCCGACCATGCGGAAACTTCGCTGCCGCTCCCCGAACGCGCTCTTGCCGATCACGAACTGCTCGCACTGCTCGAACGTCGTCTGTAGCGATCCAGCGACCGCAAGGTGTCAACCACTAGGCACCCGAGGAACTTCCTTGACCCATCGTGGCTGCGCCTCGGGTGGCCTCAGTGCGCCCGCGGCGATCGGCAAATCCCTCTTCACCACGCTCTTCACCACGACGCGCCCCCATCGGGAGCAGCGCGCCCGCTGCGCCGATGTCACCCGATGTCACCGACCGGCGCGGCACCCCTCCGGGCGGAGGGCGGCTCGCCTCGTTCGACGGTGGCGGCCGGCGTTTGGTTCGCGGCGCGGGACGAGTCGTCACCTCCGCGTCATGCAGCGCGCCGCCACGCGACGCGACCGTGCCCCGCTGTTCCCCCGGCCCGCCCCCCGGCAGCAGCCTCACTTCCCCTGTGCGATGAAGTTCCGCAGGTCACCCGCCAGCGCGGTCAGGGTCGGTTCGTGGACGTACATCATGTGGCCCGCCGGGTAGTCGGCCAGCACGACGCGCTCGAGGTCGCATGTGCTGCGGCGCACGTTGTGGCGCGCAGCGAACGCCGTGGTGGCGAGGTCGTAGAGGCCGCTCGCGATGAAGACGCGCAGCTCGCGGTTCTCCTCCATGCCGCGCGCCAGCTCGGGCATCACGTCGACGTAGCCGTGGAAGACCCCCGCCTTCGCGGGGGGCCGCTTCCACTCGCCGCCCGCCTGCGGGCTCGAGACGAGGTACTCGCGCTCGGTGAAGCGGCCGAACTCGGCGTGGAGGTAGCTCTGGAACGCCGCGGCGTAGGCGCCGCCGATCCCTGAGAACATCGGGTCACCGCTCGGCGTCTCGCCGACCGCGTCGGGCTCGCGGCCGAGGTAGCGCGAATCGAGCCGCCCCACCACCTCGCCGCGGCCGCGCAGCAGCTCGCGCCGGAAGCGATCGGAGGAGACGCGCAGGTTGGCGCGCCGCCAGTAGTCGGGGGCGAGCCCGGTGTAGCGGTGGAGCTTCGCGATCAGCGCCTCGCGCTGCGCCTCCGGGAGTTCCCGGCCGAGGAAGAGCGCCGGCACGTACTCGTCGTCGACGAATGTCGCCACCTCGGCGAGGAACGGCAGCAGCTCGGCCGGCGGCTCCGGGAGCGCCCGGTGGTACCACGCGGTTGCGGCGAAGGTCGGCAGTTCGACCGCGTAGGTGGCGTCGGTCTCCTGGCCGTCGACCAGCGCCATGTCGAGCGCCGGCGAGATGAGGATCACGCCGTTCAGGGCGATCGGCGTGTGGCCCCCCTGCAGCTCGCGCACCAGCAGCGGCGCCCGGATGCCGCCGTAGCTCTCGCCGAGCAGGTACTTCGGCGAGCCGTGCCGCCCGTGCTTCGCCAGCCACTCGCGGATGAAGCGGTTGATCGAGCGGGCGTCCTCGTCGACGCCCCAGTGGTCGCCGTTCTCCCCCTTGCCGACCACGCGCGAGAGGCCGGTGTCGATCGGATCGACCATCACGAGGTCGCTCACCGCCAGCAGCGAGTCGGGGTTGTCGACCAGCGGGAAGGGCGGTGCCCCGGCGTGGCCGGCATCGCTCGGTACGACCACCCGCTTCGGCCCGAGCAGCCCGAGGTGGAGCCAGATCGACGACGATCCCGGTCCGCCGTTGAAGGCGAAGGTGACCGGACGCGCCACCCGTTCCGCCTCGCTGGCGGTGTCGGCGAGGTAGCTGATGGCGAAGAACTCGGCGACCACCTCGTCCGCGAGGTTCCGCAGGTGGAGCGTCTCGCCGACCATCGAGTAGGCGAGCTTGCGACCGTCGTGCAGCGCGAGCTCGTGCGTCGAGTCGAGCGCGATCGCCTGCGGCGCCGGCTTCGGCGCAGGGGCGTCGTCACGCGGGGAGCTGACGCCGAGGCAAGCGACCAGGCAGGCGAGCGCGAACGCGGTCATCTCCGATCCTCCAGACGCGGGACGAAGGGCGGCGGATGGTAGTGCGGCGCGGTCCGCGGCGACTCACCAGTCGACCACCACCGGCGGTTGCGTGGCGCGATCGTGGTCGTCGCAGATCGCGGCGTTCACGAAGGTGGTGCCGTCGCGCTCGACGCGGCCGTGCGACTCGTGGATGTGGCCGAAGACGTGGAGGCGCGGGCGGCGCTGCGCGACGATCGGCGCGAGCTCCTCGCAGCCGACCGCCTCGCCGCGCCAGGTGCGATCGAGCACGCCGTGCGGCGGCCCATGGGTGATCAGCACATCGAGCCCGGCCGGGATCGCCTCCCACTTCGCGCGCAGCGGCGCGCCGCGCTCGAGGTTGAACGCCCAGTTCATGAAGCGCGGCTGCCACGGGCTCCCCCAGAGGCGCAGCCCCTCGAGCGTCACGCCGCTGTCCTCGAGGTAGGTGGCGTGCGGCAGCGCGGCGCGCGCGGCGGCCGGGTCGCGCTCGAAGAGGAGGTCGTGGTTGCCGGCGATCACGACCTTGTGGCGATGCGGCTGCAGCGAGAGCCACGCGTCGAACTCGGCGATCTCCGCGAGGCGGCCGCCGCTGCAGAAGTCGCCCGCGTGGATCAGCAGGTCGCCCTCGGGCAGCGCCAGCCGCGCGTGCCGCCGATGGGTGTCGCTGATCAGGACGAGGCGCATGGTCGCACTCGCTCGCGGCGTGACGGCACCGCTGGCCGCGCGGCCGGGAGGCGGCGCGCGTTGGCGTCCTCAGTCGGCGTGGAACTGCCCGATGTCGCCCGGCCGGCGCAACATCTTGTCGACCTCGCCCTGGTGCGACTCCTCGGTCATCAACATCTGGCGGCAATACTCCTCGAGCATCACCGACTTGCCCTCGACCATGCCGCGCAGCTTCTCGTAGAGCGCGAAGGTGGCGCGCTCGTGCGCCAGCGACTCGCGCAGGATGTCCTCGATCTCGTGCTGCTCGGTCTCGAGGAGCGGCCCGATGCCCAGCGACGGGTGGGCGCCGAGGTGCGTCACGTACTCGCCCGCCTGCTGCGCGTGGAGCATCGACTCCTGCGCCTGCGCGCGCAGCCACGTGATGATCGGCATGCGGTTGCAGCCGTAGACCATCAGCGAGTAGTGCGTGTAGCGGACCGCGCCGGCGAGCTCCATCTCGAGGATGCGGTTCAGTACCTCGACGACGGCGGCCGTGTCGAAGCGCGGACGGAGGGTGGCAGGCGCGGCACGGGGCGCCGCACGGGGGGCCGCGCGGGCGGCGGACTTGCGCTTCTTCGGCATGGCGAGCTCCAAGGCGGCGGCGGCCGGAGGGCGGCGGGCCGCGACGAGGCGCGCACGATAGGGTCGCCGCCGTTGAACCCGCCACCTGGGCCGGCGACGTCGAGCAGCGTATGGTCCGACCGCCTCACCCTGCGATCCCGCGCCACGATCGGACGCGCACGGTTCGAAGGAGCCTCCCGATGTCGAGCTGCCTCGCCCTCTTGCTCGCGTGCAACTCCGCCGCGCCGGCCCAAGCGGCGGCGCACCCGCCGCTGTCGCACGACGAGCTGCTGCCGCCGGTCCGCCTCGAGGCGAACGGCCAGCCGATCGATGCCGTCGAGATCGGCCACGCGGCGCCCTTCTTCGGCGACTTCGACGACGACGGCGTACCCGACCTGCTGGTCGGCCAGTTCCTCGGCGGCCGGCTGCTCGTCTACAAGAACCTCGGCACGGCGACGGCGCCGAAGCTCGCCGCGGGCGTCACCTTCCAGGATGGCCGCGTCGAAGGGACCGTCCCCACTGGCTGATGCGTCGGCTTCGGTCCCCAGTTGGTGGACCTCGACCAGGACGGCAACGTCGACCTCCTCTCCGGCTCGTGGCCGGGCGAGCTCTTCTTCTTCGCGCGCCAGCCCGACCTGTCGTGGGCCGCGCCCGAGATGCTGAAGCACGCCGACGGCGAGTTCATCTGCATCGGCGGCGGCATCGAGGAGACGCCCGAGCAGCTGCTGATCACCGGCCACGGCGAGTTCGTCCAGGAAGGGACGGCGATGGTGGTGAAGTACCACGGTCGCACGCTGCGCGCGAAGCCGGGGCAGTCGATGGCGATCACCGGCACGGCGGCCGCCGTCTTCGCGATCGACTGGGACGCCGACGGCGACCACGACCTGCTGGTCGGCGACATCGCGGGCGACGTCTGGCTGGTGAGGAACGAGGGAAGCGCCAGCGAATGGAAGTTCGCGGCGGCCGAGCCGCTGAAGGTCGGGGAGTCGCAGCTCCACGTCGCCGGCGACGCCGGCCCCCACTGCGCCGACTGGGATGGCGACGGCGACTTCGACCTGCTGGTGGGCGACGGCGAAGGCGCCGTCTCGCTCTTCCGCAACGACGGCGCGAAGGGGGCGCCGAAGCTGGCGCCGGCCGTGCCGCTGGTCGCTCCCGGCAATCCCGGCTGGGGCGACGACGTGCCGAGCGAGCCGACGCGCGGCGCGCGCGCCAAGGTCTGCACCGCCGACTGGAACGGCGACGGCCAGCTCGACCTGCTGCTCGGCGACTACGGCAACGTGAAGCCGAAGCCGCTGCCGGTCACCCCCGAGCAGGCGAAACGCCACCTCGAGCTGCGCGCCGAGCTCGCGAAGCTCGAGGCGGAGTTCGCGCCGATCGCCTACAACCCGCCTGCCGCCGACGAGAGCGAGCCGGCCCGCGTCGCCCGCGAGAAGCGGATCATCGAGCTGCAGGGCAAGATCCTGCAGATCCGCTCCGAGCTCCCGAAGGAGTCGGAGTCGCACGGCTGGGTCTGGCTCTTCCTGCGCGCGCCGAAGAGCGCGAAGGGCGAGTAGCGGCGCCGCGCCGCCGCCCGCGATCGACGCCGCCCCGCGCTACTCGTCGTCCTCCTCTTCGCTGTCGGCGAAGAGGGGGCCGAGCGCGATGGCGGCGGCGACGATCGCGGCCGAGCGGTAGACCGGCTCGAGCGCGCCGGTCAGCGAATCGCTGCCGCGCCAGAACGGGAAGGGGCCGAGGCGGCGCAGCAGCGCGCCCGGCTGCGACGGGATCGCGTTGGCGCCGCCCGGCAACGGCGGCAGCTCGCTGCCGATCCAGTAGCCGGCCGGGTCGCTCGCCGGCTCGGGGTGGTTCTCGGGCGGGGGCGGCGGCGGGGGCGGCGGGGCCGTCTCGCCGCGCGCCGCTTCACCGGCCGCGCCGAGCCGCGTGATCAGCTCCTTGCGGACCATGCCGCGCAGCGCCAGCAGCAGCAGCGGGTCGCGCTCGAGCTCGGCGGCGAAGACGCAGCAGGTGGCGGCCGCGTGGCGGCACGGCTGCTCCGGCTCGTCGCAGTCGCAGGTGATCTTCCACTCGTCGCGATCCTCGGGCAGCAGCACCGCGCCCGTCGCCGCGAAGGCGTTCTCGAGCTCGCCGGGCAGCTCGCCCGCCAGCAGCTTCGCGGCGACGAAGGTCGGCTGCGCGAGGCTCGCGAGCGCCGCGTCGATCTTGGCCGGCGCGATCGGCGCCACGCTCACCACCACGTCGTGGGTCGCCTTGACGATCCCCTGCACCGACGCGACCAGCCGGCCGCTCTCGACGTCGAGCGTGCGGACGAGTCCGTGGCGCGCGTCGCCGCGGCCGCGCTGCAGGCGCAGCCCGAAGCCGAACCGCTCCACCACCTCGAGGAAACGGCGCGACCACTCGCTGCGCGCCGAACGGGCGGTGCGCACTTCCGACTTGAGGCCGCCCCCCGCCGCGCGCGGCCGCGCGGCCCGGAAGCCCCCCGGATCGGGATCGCGATACCAACGTCCGCGCTTCATTCGGCCACCGCCTCTTCGTCCAGCATGACCAGCTCGCGCAGCTGCTCGGTCGAGAGCTCGGTGAGCCACTGCTCGCCGCTGCCGACCACGCGCTCCGCCACTTCCTTCTTGCGCGCCAGCAGCGTGTCGATGCGCTCCTCGAGCGTGCCGGCGCACACCAGCAGGTGGACCTGCAGTTGGCGCGTCTGGCCGATGCGGTGCGCGCGGTCGGTCGCCTGCGCCTCGACGGCCGGGTTCCACCAGCGGTCGAAGTGGAAGACGTGCGAGGCGCGCGTCAGGTTCAAGCCGGTGCCGCCCGCCTTGAGCGAGAGCACGAAGATCGGCGGGCCGTCGGGCGCCTCCTGGAAGCGATCGACGAGCTCCTGGCGGTGCGCGCGCGGCGTGCCGCCGTGGAGGAAGGCGACCTCGCGGCCGAGCTCGTACGCGAAGTGGCGCTGCAGCAGCTCGCCCATCTCGCGGTACTGCGTGAAGACCAGCGCGCGATCGCCGACCTCGACGATCTCGGCCAGCATCTCGGTGGCGCGATCGAGCTTGCCGCTGCGGCCCGGCAGCGCCGAGCCGTCGCCGAGCAGGTGGGCCGGATGGTTGCACACCTGCTTCAGCTTGGTGAGGCCGGCGAGGATGAAGCCGCGCCGCTCGATGCCGACCGCGCCGCGCAGCCGCTCGGTCATCTCGTTCACGACGGCGGCGTAGAGCGTCGCCTGCTCGCGCGTGAGGTTGCAGATGACCTTGTGCTCGAGCTTGCTCGGCAGGTCGGGGAGGATCGCCGGGTCGCTCTTCAGGCGGCGCAGGATGAAGGGGCCGGTGCGCCGCTTGAGGCGCGCCAGCGCCGACTCGTCGCGCCCGACGCGGATCGGCATCAGGAACTCGCGGTGGAACTGCTCGCGCGCCGGCAGCAGCTCGGGGCTCAGGAACTGGAAGAGCGACCAGAGGTCGCCGACGTGGTTCTCGACCGGCGTGCCGGTCATCACGATGCGCCAGTCGGCGTTGAGCCGCCGCGCCGCGCGCGCCTGCTTGGTGTCGGGGTTCTTGACGTTCTGCGCCTCGTCGAGGATCACGCCGGCCCACGGCACCGCGGCCAGCGCCTCGCCGTCGCGCGAGAGGAGCGAGTAGGTCGTCACCACCAGCGCGTGCTGCTGCGCGGCGCGGGTGAACTCGGCGTCGCGCTGCCGCTCGAGGCCGTGGTGGACCATCACGGTGAGGTCCGGCGTGAAGCGCGCCGCCTCGCGCTGCCAGTTGCCGACCAGCGAGGTCGGGCAGACCAGCAGCACCGGCCGCTTCTCCCCGCCGGCCCGCTCGTCGGCCAGCAGCGCCAGCGCCTGGATCGTCTTGCCGAGGCCCATGTCGTCGGCGAGGCAGGCGGGCAGCCCGAAGCGGCGCAGGAACTTGAGCCACGACCAGCCGCGCCGCTGGTACGGCCGCAGCTCGCCGATGAAGCCCTTCGGCACCGGCAGCTCGGCGAAGCTCTCCTTGCCGCGCAGGCCGTCGAAGAGCTCGCCGAACAGGCCGCCGCCCTCGATGGCGGTGACCGGCAGGGGCGCCCCTTCGCCGCTGTCGATGCCGAGCGAGAGGTGGATCAGGTCCTTCACCTTCGCCGTGGTCGAACTCTGCTTCTTCCAGCGGTCGAGCGCGTGCTGCAGCTGCGTCGGATCGAGCTCGACCCACTGGCCGCGCAGCTTGACGAGCGGCTGCTTCAGCTTGGCGAGCGCCTGCAGCTCGGCCGGCGAGAAGGCCTGGTCGCCGAGCGCGATCTCCCAATCGACCGTCACCACGTCGTTCAGCGACAGGGCGCCGCTGCTGTTGCCGAAGCCGCCGCGCAGCTTGCCGCGCGCGACGAGCGGCTGCTTGCCGACGCGCCGCAGCCACCACGCCGGCAGCAGCACCGCGAAGCCCGCCTGCTCGAGCGCCAGCGCGTCGCGCGTCAGGAAGAGGTGCGCCTGGTCGAGCGTGAGCGGCAGCTCGCCGCGCGGGTCGGCGCCGACCGCCGCCGAGAGGATCGGCGAGACGCTCGCCGCCTGCCCGAGCCCCACCAGCGCGAGCTCCCGCAGCGCCACGCCGCCGCGCCGCAGCGCCGCGCCACCGCGGCCGGCCAACGCTTCGCCGAGCGGCACCAGCAAGCTCGGATCCTCGGTCGCGCGCAGCAGGCAGCAGAGCTTCCAGGTCGGCCCGTCGCCCTCCGGCTCCTCGAGCCGGAAGACCACGCGCACCGGCGCATCGCTCGACAGCTGCAGCGGCCGCTGCCAGCCCGCCACTTCCTGCACCAGCGGATCGCCGTCGTCGCGCAGCACCTTCACCGCGGGATCGAAGCCGAGCAACCCGCGGATCCACGCGTCGTGCTGCGAGCGGACCGGGCGGGTCGGCCCGAAGCCGAGCTGGCGCGCCTCGTTCGCCCCCATCCGCACCAGCGTGTCGAGCGCTTCGGCGACGAACCGCTTGGTGAGCGTGCGCGGATCGCCGCGCGGCGCTTCGGTGGCCGCCGCCTTGCCGTCGACGGGCGCCATGGCGCGCGCCACCGACGGCATCGCCGCCGCCAGCGCCGCCACCAGCGCGTGCTCCTCGTCGCGCAGCACCGGCTGCCAGCGCGACTTCACGTTCACCTCGTCGCCCTCGGCGCCCGGCACGAAGCGGCCGTCCAGCACGAGGCGCGCGACGAAGCGCAGCGCGTGGGCGAAGAAGCGGACGTCGGCGGTGAGGCCGCTCGCGGCGGGATCCTCGTCCTCGCTGCGATCGAGCGCGGCGGCGACCTTGCTCAGCAGCTCGACGGCGGCGCGCCAGCCGAGTTGCAGCACGGGCACCTCGTGCGCCACCAACGTGACGTCGTGGTGCTCGCCCGAGAAGCGCAGGCGCGCGCGCTCCGGCAGGAGCGGCCCTTCGGGACCGGTCGGCAGCCAGAGCGTGGCGCTGCCGGGCGTGGTGCGCTCGGCCGCTTTGCCGGGCAGCAACGTCGCCATCGCGGCGCGCAGGGCGTCGTGGTCGAGCGGGACGAAGGTCGCGGGCCCCTTCGCCTCACCGGCGACCGTCGATCCGGGCGTCGAGAGCTCGCCCCACCAAGCGAGTCCGTCGTTCAAGAAAGCGAGATGGTGCGGCATCCGTACCTAATATGTTCGGAAAAAGCTCAAACGCCCCGGGGGAACGGCGCATTGTCGTCGTTCCCCGTCCGCCGCTCAAGCGGCGTGTCGCGTGACCGTCGGTGGCGGGGAGAAAACGGCGGTCGGAACCGCACCGCCTCGCCGCTCGCCGCGCCGCGCCGATCCGCGGCTGCGCGTCCCGAAATCGCGCGCGGCGCGACCGCTGCGGAACGGCTAAGCCGTGCGCCCACGCCACTGCCGCCGACCCCCATCGCTTGGAGCTACGCGTGCCTCGACTCCTCCTCTCGTTCTCGCTGCTCGCGGCGCTCGCTGCCGCCGGTTGCGCCAGCGATCCGCTCGCCGCCAGCGCGCCCGCGCCTTGCTGCGCGCCGCTCGCGCCGAACGTCCCGTCGCAGCTGATCCGCCAGGCGGACGGCAAGAACAGCGAGCTGCCGGTCGCCAAGCTCCACTTCGCGCTCGAGGGCGCCACCACGCGCAGCCTGCGCGACCTGCTGATCGGCTCGATCGAGCTCGCGCCCGGCCAGCAGCTCCACCCGCCCCACGTCCACGCCGAGGAGGAGTTCCTCTGGCTCGCGAGCGGCAGCGGCGTCTGGAGCCTCGCCGGCCGCGAGTTCGCCGCCGAGCAAGGCGACCTGCTCTACATCGAGCCGTGGGTCGAGCACGGCCTCACCAACACCGGCGCCGCGCCGCTCACCTTCTTCGTCGTGAAGTGGAACGGCAACGGCCACGCGGTGCCGACGCGTTGATGGAGGGGGGCGCCCACGCCCGCTTCCCGTCCACCTGCTGGGCGGTCATCCGCGACGCGCAGGCGGGCGCCGCCGCGCAACGCGCCGCCGCGCTCGAGCGGCTGCTGTCGGTCTACTGGCGGCCGATCTACTGGACGATCCGCCTCGACTGGAACGAGCCGCCCGAGGAGGCGCGCGACCTCACGCAGGGCTACTGCGCCGCCTTCCTCGAGCGCGACCTGCTGCACGACGTCGCCGCCGAGCGCGGCCGCTTCCGCAGCTTCGTCAAGGCGACGCTCAAGCACTGGATGCTCGCCCACCGGCGCGACGCCTCGGCGCAGAAGCGCGGCGGCGGCGTGCGCATCGTCGCGCTCGCCGACCTCGATCCGGTCGAGGCCGACCCGCCCGACGCCGGCCACTCGCCCGAGCAGCGCTTCGAGCGGCAGCTGATGCGCGCGATCCTCGGAGAGGCGCTGGCCGAGCTGCGCGCGGCGTGCCAGCGCGAGGGCAAGCCGGACCACTTCGAGCTCTTCCACCGCTTCTACGTCCTCGAGGCGAGCGGCGCCGCGCCGAGCTACGCCGACCTCGCCGCCGGCTTCGCGCTGTCGCTGCACGACGTGAAGAACCGCCTCGCCGCGCTGCGCGGCCGCTTCCGCAACCTCGTGCTCGGCTACCTGCGCGACGGCTTGAGCAGCGATGCCGACCTGATCAGCGAAGTGCGCGCGGTCTTCACGTCATGAGCGGCCCGCCATGAAGCGCCCCGACGACGAGCGGCGCCTCGCCGAAGCGCTGCGCGGCGCCTTCCTCGACGAGGTCGGCCTGCGCGAGGGCGCCGCGGGCGGCCGCTCGATCGGCCCCTACCTGCTGCTCGCCCCGCTCGGCCGCGGCGCGAGCGGCACGGTCTGGCGCGCGCTCCATCGCGAGCTGCTGCACGAGGTGGCGCTCAAGCTGCTCGAGCTGCGCGGCGACCCCGACGCCTCGGCCGAGCCGCTCGAACGGTTCCGGCGCGAGGCGGCCACCGCCGCGCGGTTGCGCCATCCCGGCATCGTCACCGTCCACGACTTCGGCCACGAGGGGACGAGCTGGTACCTCGTGATGGACCTCGTCGACGGCCTGCCGCTCGACCGCTGGATCGAGCAGGAGCGCCCCGACCTCGCGCGCCGCCTCGCCGTCGTCGAGCAGGTGGCGCGCGCCGCCGACCACGCCCACCGCCACGGCGTCATCCATCGCGACCTGAAGCCGAGCAACGTGATGGTGCGGCGCGGCGACGAGGCGGTGCTGGTCGACTTCGGCGTCGCGCGCGATCGCGCCGATCGGTCGCTGACGGCGGCGGGCGGCGTGGTCGGCACTTACGCCTTCATGGCGCCCGAGCAGCTCGACGGCAGCCGCGAGCCCGACGCGCGCTCCGACCTCTTCTCGCTCGGCGTGCTGCTGCAGTTCGCGCTGACCGGCCGCCCCGCCTTCGGCCACGCGGCGACGCCCGCCGACGCGCTGGCGCTGCGAGCGACGACGCGGCCGGCGCCGACCGCGCTCGACCCGACGCTGCCGCGCGCGCTCGATTCGCTGGTCGCGCGCTGCCTCGAGCCCGCCCCCGATCGGCGCCTCGCCGATGCCGGCGCGCTGGCCGACGAGCTCGCACGGCTGCGCGGCGCGAACGGCGGCGCGAGCAGCAGCGCGAACGGCGGCGTCCTCGCGCCGCGCGGCGGGCGCGGGCGGCGCTTGGCGATCGGCGGCGGGCTGGTGGCGCTGCTGCTGGCGCTTTCGCAGGGCGTCCACCACTTCCTCGACCAGCGGCGCGAACTCGACGCGCACGCGGAGGCGCTCGCCATCGAGTCGGCGCTGCTCGAGCTGTCGCCGCAGCTGCGCCGCCTCTTCGCGCGCGCCGAGACGGCCCGCTACCGGCCGCTCGCCGAGGCGGAGCGCGGCGCGTTGCGCGACGAGATCGACGCGATCCTCGCCGCCAGCGGCGACACGACCGGCGTCGCCGCCGCCTACTCGGCGTGGTGCGACTTCCTCCTCGATCCGACGCATGCCGCCGACTCGTTCGCGCGCGCCAAGCTGCGCCATCCCGGCAACCCGGTGGTCTGGCTCCTCTCCGCGCGCCGCCACCTGCGCCGTGCCGCCGACTCGCCGGCGTGGTCGACGTCGCTGCCGATCTCCTACGAGCTGCTGGTCGAGCCGCTCGCCGCGCCGGCCACGCTGCACTCCCATCCGTCGATGCGCCTCGTGCTCTCCGACGCGCGCGACGACCTCGAGCAGGCGCGCCGCACCGCGCAGCTCGACGCGCTGCCCGGCCTCGAGTGGATCACGCGGCTCGTCGAGGGGCTCGAGTCCTTCGAGCGCGGCGATCCGCGCGGCGTCATCGAGCGGCTCGAGCGGATCGCGGCGCACGACGACATCGACTTCGAGGCGACCCTCTTCCTCTGCCTCGCGCTGTTCGACCAGCGGCGCGTCCCCGAGGCGCTGCACCACGCGCGCGCGCTCCACCAGATGCATCCGGGCGTCGTGCCGGCCACCAAGCTCCTGGCGCTCTGCCTGCAGGTCGATGCGCGCGATCGCCTCGATCTCGGGCAGAGCCCGGTCGAGCAGCTCGAGGAGGCGCGCCGCTGCTTCGCCGCTGCCGATTCGGGCTCGCTGGTCGACGCGATCCTCGCCGCGCAGCTCGACTTCGACCTCGAGTGCGCGCACCTCTACGCCGGCACCGCCAGCGAAGCGGGCTGGCGCGCCTGCGTCGCGCAGTGGAGCGCGTTGCGCGACCGCATCGTCGTGCAGGAGGGGATCGCCGACGACGCGCGCGGCGCCGCCCATGCGCGGGTCGGGTGGGCGCGCAGCAACCTCGCGCTCGCCGTGCTGAACGGCCAGCCTGCGCTCGACGAGCAGGAGCGCGCCGCCGCCGACTACGGCGCAGCGGTCGCCTTGGCGGGCGACCACGCGTGGGTGCGCGTCCAGGAGCTGCAGGCGCGCTTGCTGCTGCTCGAGCTGCGCGTGCGCCTCGGCGAGCCGCTGCCCGAGGAGGAGGCGGCGGCGCTCGCGACGCGGATCGCGCAGCTGCGCGAGCGGGCGCGACCGAGCGGCGGCGCGAACGGCGGCGCGAACGGCGAGAACCCCTGGACGGTGGCGCAGGCGGAGCTGGGCGAGGTGCAGCTCGCGATCTGCGCGGCAGTCGCGGCGCCCGTGCGCGATGCGGCGCTGGCGCAGCGGTGCAAGGCGGCGGCGGCGCAGGCGCGGCGCGTGCGTGCGTTGGCACCGCAGATCGCGACGACGACGGTCTACGAGATCGAGGCGGAGCTCTGGGCGCGCGTCGCGGAGCCGGGGCCGTTGGGCGAGCTTGGGACGCTGCTGCAGCGCGTCTCGTTCGCCGGGATGACGCAGGAGGCGACCCGCGTGCGGCGCTGGTTCGAGCCGCTCTTCGCGCTGGCGCGCGATCCCCGCTGCGGCGATCGCGGCGCGCTGCTCGACCTGGCGGCGGCCACGGCGGAGCGCGTCGCGGCGAGCGGGTTGCCGGGCGTCGGTGCGGCGCTGGCGGTCGAGGTCGCGCTGCGCCGCCGCTGGCTCGAGCCCGATCATGCGCTGACCCACGTGGCGACGGCGCTCGAGCGAGCAGCGGCGGCGCGCGCGCACGATGCGGCCGATCGCGATGCGGCCGAGGCGGAGGCGTTCGCGCTGCTTGCGCTGGCCGAGCTCGGCGGCGACGCGACGCTCGACTACGACGCCTGCCTCGAGCAGGCCGCGGCCGCCCTCGTGGTGGCCCGCACGCCGGCGCCGAGCGCGCGCGGCCGACTGCTGCGCGCCCGCCTCGCGCAGGAGCAGGGCGACGCGGCCGCGCTGGCCGCCGCCCGCGCCGAGCTGCACGCCGCGCTCGCCAGCGACCTCGCCGCGCGCCACGCCGCCCGCTCGTGGCTCGCCGCCATCGACCCGCGCCCCGACCGCCCCGACGACCTCGCCCTCGCCGCCCTCTGGCACGCCCTCCTCGACTGACCCTCCGGCCGCGGTGCCGCGGCTGCGGTGCCGGGGAGTTTCCGTCTCGCCAGGTGCCGGGGAGTTTCCATCCACGTCGGGTGCCGGGGAGTTTCCGTCGTGCCGGATGGAAACTCCCCGGCACCGAGAGAAGCGGGTAGCGGGGTGGGGGGGGGGGTTGGTTGGGCCCCCCCCGCCGGGGCCAAAGCAAACCCCCCCCCCCCCCCCGGCCGGGGCCGCGGAAAGGGGGGGGGCGAGGAGCGGCACCCCCCCAGGGGGGCCGGACGGCCGGGGGGGGGG
>JAEUIC010000014.1 GCA_016795285.1 Planctomycetota bacterium
CGGGTTGCGGGCGGTCACGCTCGAGTCGATCCGCGAACCGCTGGTGCTGCTGCGCGCCGTCGACCTCTCCGAGCGCATCTCGCTCGAGCGGCGCCTCTCCGAATCGGAGCACCTCGCCGCGCTCGGCCGCCTGGTCTCCTCGATCGCCCACGACCTCCGGAATCCGCTGGCCGGCATCCGCGCGCTCGCGCAGCTGCTGCGCCGCTCGCGCCAGGACGTGCCGCGCGACGCCGAGAACCTCGACGAGATCCTCGCCCTCGCCGACCGCATGGGCGCCACGCTCTCCGACCTGCTCGACTTCGCGCGGCCGGGGACGCGCCGCGAGGAGCCGCTCCAGCTCGCCGAGCTGCTCGGCTCGCTGGTGGTCGAGGCGCGCCGCTGGCCGGCCGCCGACGGCCGCGCGATCGAGCTCGACCTCGCGCCGAAGGCGGCCGTGGTGGTCGGCGCGCGCGAGCGGGTCGAGGGGCTCCTCGCCAACCTGATCGACAACGCGCTGCAGGCGGCGCCCGCGGGCGGCCACCTGCGGATCGCGCTCTCGGTCGATGGCGCGTTCGCCGAGGTGAGCGTCGAGGACGACGGGCCGGGCGTCGCGGAAGAGGTCCTGCCGCACCTCTTCCAGCCCTTCTTCACCACCAAGACGCGCGGCACCGGACTCGGCCTCTCGATCGTCAAGAAGAACGTCGATGCGCTCGGCGGCTCGATCGCGGTCGATCGCTCGCCGACGCTGCTCGGCGCCCGCTTCCGCGTCCGCCTCCCGATGCGGCCGCCCGACGCCAGCCCGCCGACGCCGCGCTGACCGTGCGTCGCGTCTGGCGGCGCAGCGCGCCGCGCCGCGCGATCAGCGCGTCGCTTGCGGCAACAGGATGGTGAAGACCGCCCCGCTGCCCGGCGCGGTGCTGACCGACAACCGACCGCCGTGCGCCTCGATCAGGTCGCGCGTGATCGAGAGGCCGAGCCCCGTCCCGGTCGGGCGCGTGGTGTAGAGCGGCTCGAAGATGCGCTCCTTGTGCTCCGCTGCGATGCCCGGCCCGTCGTCGGCGACCACCAGCACGACGCCCAGAGGGTCGCGGCGCGCGCGCAGCGTCACCTTGCCGCCGACCTTCTGCTCGCGGATCGCCTCGCAGGCGTTGCGCAGCAGGTTGGCGAGCGCCTGCGCGAGCTGCCCCGGGTCGGCATGCGCGGTCGCGTCGGGCGGATCGCAGCGCGCCTCGACTTCGACTCCGTCGCGCTCCTCCACCATCGCGATCGCGTCGTCGAGCAGCGCGGCCAGCGCGAAGGAGCGCGGCTCCGGCTGCTTGCCGCGCGCGAAGTCGAGGAGCTGCGACGCGAGGCGCGCCGCGAGCCTCGAGCCGCGCTGGATGCGGGCGAGGTGGGTCGCCACCGCGGGCGCGCAACTGCCGGCCGGCAGCTTCGCGAGCTCGCCGCCGAGCAGGTGGAGGCTCGTGTTGATCACGCCGAGCGGGTTCTTGAGCTCGTGGCTCACGCTCGCAGCGAGCTGCCCGAGCGTGCCGAGCCGCTCCGCTTGCCGGACGCGCGCATGGTGGAGCTCGAGGTAGCTCTCGAGCATGATCGCGAGCTCGAGGTCGAGCACCTTCGCCAGCGCGAAGAGCAGCGGCTCGGGCGAGCGGCCCGACTCCGCCGCCACCTCGAGCGCGAGGCGGAAGAGGCGCGGCCGGATGCGCGCGATGGCCAGCAGCACGAAGCGCTGCGGCAGGCCGACCTCGACGTGGCGCTGGCCGATGCGCGACCGCAGCTCGAACCAGCGCAGGTCGTGCGGCCCCGAGACCATCGTGCGCGCCCAGTCGCGCAGTGACTGCTTCAGGCGGGCGAGCTGCGCGTCGTCGACCAGCACGCGACGCGCTTCGTCGTGGCGCTGGATCTCCCCGTAGAAGTCCTCGACCAGCTCGTCGAGGATGCGCGGCAGCGCTGGCGCCAACGTGGCGAGCGCCGCGGCGTCGGAGGCGCCGAAGTCGACGTAGGCGCGGATCTGGTCGAAGAAGGCGCGGTCCACGCGTCAGCTCTTCCGCGCGGTCAGCTTCTCGCGGACCTCGGCCAACTTCGCCTGCGCCGGCGGCGAGAACCAGAGGTCGACCCACGCCTCCTGCTGCTGGTCGTGGCGATTGCGGATGCGCAGCAGCACCGGATCGCGCGCGGCGGCCTTCGTGAAGTGGAACGCGACGGCGGGATGGCGCGCCCATTGCCGCAGCCGCTCGAGCGCGACCTCGACCACCTTCGCCGGCTCGGCGAGCTCGTCGACCAGCCCGAGCGCGGCGGCGCCGTCGCCCACGTGCGTCTGCCCGCCGTAGACGACCTGCGCCCACGCCGCCGGCGTGAGCGCGGCGCGCGTGATCTCGAGCCCCGCCTGCGGGAGCGGCAGCCCGAGCGAGATCTCGGTGAGTCCGATGCGCGCCTCGCCGCGCGCCAGCACCCGCCAATCGGCGCAGAGCGCGAGCAGGCAGCCGCCCGCCACCGCGTGGCCGTTCAGCGCCGCCACCACCGGCCGCGGCCAGACGTAGAGCTGCGCGAGGAGCCCCTGCAGCCGGTCGAGGAAGAGCAGCATCCCGGCGCGGTCGAGCTTCTCGAGCGCGACCAGGTCGAGCCCGGTCGAGAAGAAGCGGCCATCGCCGGTCAGCACCAGCCCGCGCGACTCCTCGGCGACGTCGGGACGACGCAGCACCTCGAGCAGTTCCTCGACCAGCGCCGGCGACAGGGCGTTGCCCTTGCCGGCGGCGATGCGCAGCACCGCGAGGTCGTCGACCCGCTCCACTGCGACCGCCCGCGACTCGTGCTTCTCGCTCATCGGCCCTCTCCGTCGCGACCCGCGGGCCGCCTCATCGCAACCACCACGCGGCGAACAGCAGCGCTGCCCAGCCGAGCAGCGTGCCGGCGATGCGCTGCGCTTCCTTGCGCAACGCGTGGCCGACCTCCGCCTGCGGCGCATCGGCGTCGGCCGCCACCGCGAAGAGGCGCGGCAGCCAGCGCGGCACGCGCTTCTTGAACTCGAGGTAGCTCGCGCCGAAGGAGCGCTCGAGCACCGCCTCCTCGCTGCGGATCACCCCCGAATAGAAGACGAGCAGCGCCAGCAGCAGCGCGCCGGCGCCCGCCGGATCGGTGGCCGCCAGCGCGAGGCCGACGGCGATCGAGACGTTGCCGACGTAGAGCGGATTGCGGACCCGGCAGTAGGGCCCGAAGACGATCAGCCGGTGCGCCTGGATGCGGCGCGTGTCGGAGCCGCGGGTGAAGTAGCAGCGCGCCCAGACGCGGAAGAAGACGCCGAAGAGCACGATCGGCAGGGCAGCGAGCGCGTAGCGCAGCTGCGGCGCGAGCGGCCACTTCCACAAGAGCAGCGCGAACCCGAACGCGATGACGCCCCAGCCGCGCCAGCGGAACAGCCAGTCCTTGAACCCGCCCGGCGGAGCTGCCGCCGGCGCCGGTGCGCTCTCGCCCATGCCGATTGCCTCGCGCGGTGAACCGACGGCGGTCAGGCGCCGTCGTGCTCCGCGAGGCGCCGCGCCGCCGCCGCGAAGCGCGCCTCCAGTCGGGCGAGCGTCGCGGCGAAACCGGCGCGGGAGGATACCGAGCCGAGCAGCGGCCCGATGCTGCGCAACGGCGTGATTCGCTCGGCGGGCGCCACGATCGGCAGCTGCAGGCGGCGCGCGGTCCCCTGCCAGAAGGCGAGGGTGAACTGCGCCATCAGCAGCCCGCCGGCGCGCGCGAGCGAGAACCTCTCGCTCGGGATCCCGGCCATGAAGGGCGCGAAGGCGCTGCCGCGCGCGAGGGCATGGCGCAGCAATCGGTGCCGGCCCGCAGCGATCGCGGCGGGCAGCTCGGCGGCGCTCGCGCGCGCCGTCTCGGGCAGGTAGTGGAGCCCCTGCGCCGTGTCCTTCTCGAGGTCGCGCGCGACGTTGGCGAGCTGTACCGCCTCCCCCACCGCCGCCGCCAGCGCGATCCGTTCCGGCGGCAGGTCGATCGGGAGGCCCATCGCGCTGCGCTGCGCCTCCTCGGCGAAGACGAGCGGCCAGCCGAGCACCGCGAAGCAGTAGCGCGCGAGCTGCGCATCGTCGCGCAGCGCGTTGCCCTGCGCGGCGAAGGTGCGCACCGCCTCCGCCATGCCGGCCCCCATGCGCCGCACCAGCCGCACGACCACCTCGCGCTGCGGCGGAGCGAGCGTGCGGAAGAAGGCGTCGACGCGCCCCGCCTCGCGCAAGAGCAGCAGGTAGACCTCGTCGCGCGCATCGTGGGCCACCGCGCCCGCCAGCGACGGCGGCGGCGCGAGCGGCGCCTCGCACTCGACCGCGCCGTGCGCGAAGCGGTCGACGAACGCGGCGAGCGCCGCCTCCTTCGCGGCCGGTCCGGGCGCGAGATCCTCGCAGGTATCGAGCATGCGGCAGTAGCAGTAGGCGACCGCCAGCGTGCGCGCGAGCGACCGCGGCAGCACCGCGATGCAGAAGGAGAAGCTGCGCGCCGCATGCGGCAGGATGCGCCAGACGAAGCGCTCGGGATCGCATTCAGCGGCCAGCGCGGCGAGCGGCGGATGGTGGCGATCGGCGCGCACGTTCTCCAGCAGCCGCCGCGCGACGTGCCCGAGGTCGCTCAAGGAGTGAGCTCTTTCAGCAGCTTCGCGTAGGCGGCGAACCCCTCCTCGCGCCCCTTCTTCCACGCCGCGAGCAGCGCGGTTGCGCGCGCCGCCTCCTTCTTCGGGATCTTCGCCGCGCCGTCGCCGAGCCACCCCTCGACCTTCGCCGCCACGTCGCGGATGTAGGGATTGCGCCAGCCGCCCTCGAGCAGGTCGACGCCGAGCTTGAACGCCTTCTCCGGCCCCTTGTCGGCCTGCTGCCAGAACTCGCGCGCGCCGTCGGTCGCCACCTTCTCGACCGCGGCGAGTTCCGCCGCATGCGCCTTGCACCACGCGGCGCAGCCCGGCACGCCGTCGAAGTCCTCGAGGAAGCGCAGCGCCATGCCGTGCCACGGCGCGCCCCCCGCCTTGGTGAGCTTCTCCTTGCCGAGGCTCTTGTCGATCGCGGCGGCGATGGCGGTCGCGCTCTTCTCGACGGCGCTGCGCGCGCGCGTCGCGGCCCCCTTCTGCGCGCTGCTCGCGCCAGCGAGCCCTTCGAGGCGCGCCGCCACCGCATGCAGCGCCGCCGGGTCGAGCCCGCCCGTCACCTTCGTCTCGGAGAGGGTCGCGAGCGCCGCGGCGACCCGCTCGGCCGACTCGCTGGTCATCCCCTCGCACCAAGCGAGCTGGTTCTGCGCCTGCTGCCAGTTCGGCGCGTGGGGCCAATCCCACAGCGTCCGCAGATGGACCCGCGGATAGCCCGCCTCGCGATAGGCGGTGCGCCCCGCGACGCTCTGCCCCCACGGCACGTTGGCGTCATCGGTGCCGTGCAGGAAGGCGATCGCCTGGCCATGGTTCGCCTTGGCGAGCTTCGACGACATCCAGAGCGCGCCGGCGTGGCCGACCACGCCCGCCACGTCCTTCGGGTACTCGCCCGCGTACTCGTAGACGAAGAAGGAGCCCTGGCTGTGGCCGTAGAGGAAGGTCTGGTTCACCTTGAAGACCGCCTTCAGCTCCTCGAGCTGCTCGTGCACGGCGGTGCACGAGGCGCGACCGGCGACGAACTCGAAGGCGCCGGTCGACGCGAGCTTCTCGGTCCCCTCGAGCGAGACGACGATGTCGTCGGGGCGGAACTCGCCGGCCGGGTGGTTCCAGAAGGTCCAGCGGTAGTCGAGCCCGTTGCCGTGCAGCACCACCGTCAGGTTGGCGCCCTGCTGCGGGTCGTAGCTCTTCGGCACGAAGTACTCGAAGGGCGCCCCGCTCGCCGACTTCCACTGGTAGACGGCGCCGGTCGGCTTCGGCGACGGCGCCTTCGCCTCGCGCTCGTCGTCCCGCGGCGACGCGACCGCGAGCGGCGACGCAGCGGAGAGCGGCGCGGCGACCGGCGACGCAGCCAGCAGCGCAACGAACGTGCGGAGCAGCGGACGAAGGAGCATGGGAGCGACCCTCGGGCGCACGGGGTGGCGGCGGAACGGCTGCGAGCGTAACGCAGCTCGCGCCTGCTCTACCGCCGCGACTCGCGCGCCCGCGTCACGCGCTTGCAACGGCCGGTCGCGCGCGCAGCGCGAGTGCGCTCCACGCCAGAAGCAGGAGCGCAGCGACCCACGCCTCGACCGCCCATTCGCCCCACGCGAGGTAGCGCGCCGCGACCGCTGCCGAGCCGGCGCCGGCGAGCAACGTCCCGAGCGGCCAGCCGCGGCCGCGCGTCGCAAAGCCCTCCTCGTCGAGCGAGTCGCGCCGGAGCAGCGCGCGCAAGAGCGCGCCGCCCGACTGCAGCGCGATTCCCGCCGCCACCGCGAGCAGCCCGAGCACGAGCCAGAGGTCGGCGTCGAGGGTCAAGTAGCTCCGCTCCGGCCGTTGCGGATCGAAGCGGATCGCGGTGGTCTGCTGCGGTTCGAGGCCGCGCAGTGCGGCGAGCTGGTAGCGATCGGAGGCGAGCAGCGGCAGCCAGAGCGGCGCGATCGCGCGCCCCTCGTACTCGCGGCCGTCGACTTCGTAGGCGTAGAAGAGGTCGGGGAGCTGGCGCTCCATCACGCGGCCGTAGGGACGCGGCACGCGGAGCGATTCGGTGCGCGCTTCGAGGACGGTCGCCGTCGCGGTCGCCCACGACCGCTGCGCGCCGAGCGCGAAGCGGAGCTGTCCGCAGAGCCATGCGGTCGCCGCCCCTGCCACGAGGCAGAGCGTCGCGAAGAAGACCAGCTCGGGGCGGAACGGACGCGCCCGCATCACTCGCTCTCCCGACCGCACGAAGTCGAATCGCGTGGGTGCTCTGCGGCGAGCCATCGGTCGGCCGCGCGGCGGAACTTGATTCCCATTCGGCTCGGCGCGAGAGTCGCCCGCTGCTCGGTCCGTCCGGGGACTCCATGGCGCCTGCATCGATCCGACCGCACCGCTCCGCTCGCACCGCGTCGCCGCCGGCGCGCGCGAGGGCCGCCTCGATGGCGCTCGCGGCGGCGCTCACCGCCACGGCGGCGCTGCTGTTCGCCGGCTGCGGCGAGGAGCCTCCCGCGCCGCCGCCCTGGTCGCTGCCGACGCCGCTCGCGAGCGGCGTCACCGTGAGCGATGCCGAGCCGGGCGAGGGCGCGCCGCTCGGCGAGGGCGACTGGTTCGCGCTCCACTACGACTGCCGCATCGCGGCGATCGGCGACGGGCCGGGCGACGCGGAGCCCTACGACAGCACGCGCCGCGGCGAGCCGTTCGTCGCGCGGCTCGGCGGCAACCACCTGCTGCCCGGCTTCGTCGAGGGGATCCGCGGGCTGCGGGTCGGCGGCCATCGCCGCTTCACGGTGCCGCCGGCGCTGGCGCACGGCGCGCTCGGCCGCGGCCGCGTGCCACCCGATGCCACGCTCGAGTACGAGGTCTGGCTGGTCGATCGGTTGGTGCAGAGCGCGAGCGGCCTCTGGCAGCGCGTCGTCGCGCGCGGCAGCGGCCCGCCGCCCCGTGCCGGCGATGTCGTCGTGGTCGAGCAGCAAAGTTCCACCTTCGAGAGCGGGCGCACCGTGAGCGACAGCCGCGTCTCGGGCCCTCTCGAGTTCGAGCTCGGCCGCGGCCTCGCGCTGCCCGGCCTCGAGGAGGCGCTGCTGCAGATGGCGCCGGGCGAGCGGCGCTTCCTGGTGCTGCCGGCGGAGCTCGCCTACGGGAAGCTCGGCGTCGGCTTCGAGCTGCTGCCGGGCCAGGAGCTCCTGATGGACGTGACGCTGCTCCGCGTGCAGCGCCGCTGACTCGCCGCTGACGCGAGCTGGCTCGCAGCGCGCGCGAACGCGCTCTTGCGTCGCGCGCGCCGCTCGGCAGACTTCCGACCCGGGCACCTGCTCCGAGGGCGCGCAGCGAAAGGAGCGCACTCGGATGAAACCGACCACTCGCCTCGTCTTGGCCGCCGCGACGCTCGCCACCCTGATCGGCGCGGGCGCCTGGTGGTGGCTCCATCGCGACCGCCCCTCGCTCGACCTCACGCCGCCGGCGCTCGATCGCGCGCGCGAGATGGTCGCCGCGGCGCCCGCCGACGTGACCGGCATCGACGCGGCGCGCGCCGCCGAGCCGCAGGCGCCGCCCGAGCCGGCCAGCCGCGAAGCGCCCGAGAGCTACAAGAAGGCGCTCGGCGCGCTCACCGGTCGCCTCCTCGAGCCCGACCTCACGCCGGTCGCCGACCTGCCGATCTCGGCCGTCGAGTTCGAGCCGTCGCGCTTCCTGCTCGACACCGCGGTGCTCCTCGACGAGCAGCACGCGCCGCCGCCGCTCGAGACGGGCCGCACGAAGAGCGGCACCGACGGCCGCTTCACGCTCGCCGGCCTCGAGCCGCGCGCCGTCCACCTGCTCGGGATCGATCTCGGCGGGCCGCGCAGCAACTTCCGCATCGTCGACCAGTCGCCGCGACCCGGCGAGGTGATCGACCTCGGCGACATCGTGCTCGAACCGTTCGTCACCTTCACCGGCCGCGTGGTCGACAGCGAGCGCAAGCCGGTCGCCGGCGCGCGCGTCCGCGCCACCAACCTGCCCGCGCTGATCTTCCAGTTCGGCATCGAGGACATCCGGCGCGGCTGCGGCGTGATGGTCGAGGTGCTCGACGCCCCGAAGGCGTTCGAGATCCCGCCGGTGGTCTGGGAGTACGAGAAGCTCGTCCCGATCCCGACGACGTTCAGCGCCGAGGACGGCACCTTCCGGCTGCCCGGCGTGCCGCTTGGCATGGTGACGGTGGTGGCCGACCATCCCGGCAAGAAGGCGGTGACCAAGACGCAGCCGTCCGGCAAGGGGCGCGAGCGGGCGATCGGCGACCTCTACCTCGGCGACGGCTTCGTCGTGCGCGGGCAGGTGGTCGATGGCGCGGAGAAGCCGGTCGCCGGCATCGAGGTGCTGGTCGGCATCCGCAATCCGGCGGTACCGGTGCCCGCCGCGCTGCTGCAGCCGGCCGGCCGCACCGACGGCAAGGGGTTCTTCGAGCTCGCCGGCCTGCCGCAAGGGAGCGACGCCTACGTGGCGACGCGCGCCTCGCGCGGCCAGCCGCTGCAAGTGCACGGTCCGTTCAAGGCGATCGACGACGTGCTGCTCGTCCGGCTGCGGCCGCCGAGCGGCCTGATCGCGCGCCTCGTCGACGAGGCGGGCGCGCCGCTCGAGGAGGCGGAGCTCTTCATCGCGCCCGATCCGATCGAGGGGGGCGCGCCGCTGCCGCCGATCCTCGCGCCGCCGATGCAGAAGCTCGTCGACGTGGCGCCGCTCGGCGACGGCCTGTTCCGCATCGCCGGGCTCGACTTCGGCAAGTACCGCCTGATCGGCCGCGCCGACGACTTCGCGCTCGCGACGGCCAAGGTCGAGGTGGCCGATCCGCCGCAGACCTTCGACCTCGTCTTCGCGCGCGCGAACTCGCTGGCGCTGACCGTGCAGTCGGCGCAGGAGGGCGAACCGCTCGAGTGGGCCTTCGCGAGCCTCTGCCCCGAAGGGGTCTTCGAGCGGCCGGTCGCGCGTGGCCGCACCAACCGCGACGGCCGCGTCGTGCTCGAGCGCATCCCGGCGGGCAAGTACACGCTCACCGTGCAGCATCCGCTGAAGGCGACGCTCGAGCAGAAGGTGGAAGTGCCGTGCGAGCCGCTCGTCGTGGCGCTGCCGCTCGGCGGCAACCTGAAGGGGCGCGTCCACACGGCCGGCGCCGATCCCGGCAAGTCGCTCTTCGTGATCGTGACGCGCCGCGAGGTCCGCCGCCCCGACGCCGCGATGCCGACGCTCTCCGCGACCGCCGAGACCGGCCACTTCGCGGTGGTGAACCTCGAGGTCGGCAACTACCGCTACGAGATCCGCGACCGCATCGTCGGCAAGGGCGCGCTCGCGCTCTTCGAGACGTTCCGCGACGACCCGCTCGCCAAGGGCGACTTCGAGATCCGCGAGGCGGAGACGACCGAGCTCGACATCGACCTGCGCGGCGCCTTCGACGGCCCGGCCGGCGAGCTGTGGGGCAGCGTGACGATCAACGGCGTGCCGACCGCGGAGCTCAGCGTGCGCGTCGAGGGCAAGCGCAACATCACGGCGAAGACCGACGAGAGCGGCCACTACCGCTTCGAGGCGCTGCCGGCCGGCAAGGCGAGCCTCTCGGTGCAAGGGCTGAAGGGCGACTCCGACCTCCTCTCGCTGGCGTCGGTGCTCCATCGCGAGGAGATCGAGATCGTCGCGGGCGACACGCAGCAACGCGACTTCGCGCTCGCCATCGCGGCGGTGCGCGGCCGCGTGAGCGGGCCGGGGCTGATGCCCGCGGGGCTCGGCACGACGGTGATCCTGCGCGGCGGCGACGGCGGCATGGGGCAGTTCGCCGCCGTCAATCCGCTCACCGGCAGCTTCGAGATGCCGTTCGTCCCGGCCGGCAAGTACGACCTGCTCGTGCGCAAGCGCGGCGCCGCCCCCTACTCGGCGCCGATCGACGTCGATCCGCGCCGCGGCGACGTCGACCTCGACGTCGAGCTGATCGCCTCGGTCGCGGCGAGCGGCACCTTCCTCCTGCCGCCGGGCGACGCGCCGCCGGACCTGGAGGGCGACGAGGGGCCGCGCCGCCGCTTTGCGCTGCTGACGCTGATCGACGCCGACGGCAAGTCGGCCGGCCGCGGCGAGATCGACTGGACGGCGATGAGCTTCCGCTTCGACGACTGCGCGCCGGGCGACTACTCGGTCCAGCTCTGGCGCGGCGAGTCGGTCGTGGTCGCGCGCGCGCTGTCGATCCCGGCCGGCGGCACGAGCGGCGTCGAGCTCCTCTTCGAGAAGCCGAAGGAGGACGAGAAGCTCGTCTCGCCGTTCGGCGGCAACGGCGCGCCCTTCGGCCGGCCACGCCGCCGGGACTGACCCGTGCGGCCCGGGGGCGGCGGCGCCCCGGGAGCGGTCGGGCACGCCGGCGCGCCGCTTGCAAGCGCGCGCTCCGGTGGTTTGCTCTTCCGGCGCGCTCCCACGATCGCCGCCCCGGCGGCGTAGGGTGGAGCCGGTGCCGGCCGCTCGCCGGACGTGGAGATCCGCTCATGTTCGCGCCTGCCCTGCTCCCCGCGCTGCTCGCCCTCGCGCTCGCCTGCTCCGGCGGCGAAGTCAAGCTCGGCCGCGCCTCGATCAACCAGCTCTCCGTCGTGCAGGGGAGCCTCGCGGTGCGCAGCGTCACGCTCGACCACTCGGGCGCGAAGCTGAAGCGCGTCGAGGCGAAGGGCGAAGGGCTCGGCGTGGCGTTCGTGAAGGAGCTGCAGCGCTTCCCGATCGCGCTCGGCACCGACAGCGAGCTCGAGCTGCCCGAGGGCATGACGGTGCGCATCGAGGTGACGGTCGACGCCAAGGAGCTGCCGGTCGGCGACCGCTCGGGCCTGCTCACCTTCATCTTCGAGGGCGCCACGCTCGAGCTGCCGGTCGAGTGGAGCGTGGTCGAGCCGCCGAAGGAGGGCGACGACGACCTGCCGATCCCGAAGCCGTCGAGCGACTGGTCGACCAAGTACTCGAAGGAGGGGCCGCAGCCGCGGGTGAGCGCCGATCGCTACACGCACGACTTCGGCAAGACGCTCTCCGGCGAGCAGCTCCACACCGAGTTCAAGCTGAAGAACGAAGGGGAAGGCGACCTCGTCATCATCAAGGTCGGCGCGCAGTGCCACTGCACCCTCTCCGAGCTGCGCCTCCCCGACCGCGTGGTGCCGCCGAAGGAGCTGAAGCTGAAGGAGGGGTACGGGACGTTGAAGCCGGGCGAGGAGGCGACGCTCGACTGCATCGTCGACACCGCCGGCCTCGCGGGCCTCACCCGCAAGAAGATCCAGATCTACACCAACGACCGGGCGCGGAGCCCGCTGTCGCTCGACATGGTGATGGTGATCGACAACCCGTTCGAGCTGTCGCCCGCCAGCATCTCCTTCGGCGACGTGCGCTACGGCGAGCCGGTCGAGCGGGTGGTCCGCATGGCGTCGGTCGACCAGGGCGAGTTCGCCATCGTCGGCCACGAGCTGCCGCAGCCTCCGGTGATGGAGGTCGAGTACAAGCAGGTGAAGCCGCGGAAGAACGAGGTCTGCGTGTGGGAGATCCGGTTGCGCTCGAAGGACGGGCTGCCGTGCCGCGAGCACTTCGGGAAGCTGAAGCTCGCGCTCGACCACCCGACCATCAAGTCGCTCGACCAGCTGCACTACTCGATGCGGGTGGTGCCCGACGTGGCGTGGAGCATCGACAACCGCAGGAGCCCCGAGACGATCACGCTCGGCGTGGTGAAGGCGGGGACCAACGACGTGCGCACGGTCGTGCTCGAGAACAAGAACCCGAAGATCCCCTACAAGGCGACCGGCGCGACCATCACCTCGCGGCTCGGCACCGAGTCGTTCGCCGCCGAGCTGATCACGATCGAGGAGGGGCAGAAGTACGAGGTGAAGCTCAAGGTGATCAAGCCGCCGAAGAGCAAGGCGTTCAGCGGCGAGCTGCAGATCGCGGCCGACAGCCCGACGCTGCCGCTGCTCAAGATCAAGTTCAGCGGCATCTGGAGCGGGCCGATCACGCCGGGTGGCACGCCGCCCGTGCCGGCCGACGGCGGCGCGTCCGGCGGGCGCTGACCGCCGCGCGCGCTACTCCTCCTCGTCGCCGGTCGCCTCGAGGTAGCCGAGCTGCTGCAATGCCTCGAGGTCGCCGGCGCCGAGCCGCTCGCGCACCGCGTTGTCCCAGTGCTGGAAGCCGCGCTCCTCGTAGTCGCGGAAGATCCGCTCGAGCTCCGCCTGCATGCGCCGTGCGACGTCGGCGTGCGTCTCCGAGAGGTCGTTCCGCTCGAACGGGTCGTCGGCCAAGTTGAAGAGCCACGTGCGCTGGCGGCGGCACTTCGGCCCCCAGTTGATCCACTTGAGGTCGCCGACGATCAGGCATTTGCGGTCGGGGTGCTCCTCGGCGATCACCGGCAGCTCCGGCACCTCCTCGCGGCGGAACGCCATGCCGAGGTCGACCCCCATGAACTCGGCGGGCGGCGCGTCGATGCCGGCGCGCGCCAGCAAGGTCTGCGGCACGTCCATCACGCGCACCCGCTCGCTCACGCGGTGGCCGCCCGGCGGGTCGCCCGCGCGCCGATCGGGCTTGACGATCAGCGGCACGTGGAGCAGCTCGTTCCAGAGCTGGGTGCCGTGGCCGAAGCCCTCGTGCTCCCAGAACTCCTCGCCGTGGTCGGAGACGACCAGCACGATCGTGTCGTCCCACAGGCCGCGCTCGCGCAGCCAGTCGCACAGCTTCCCGAACTCGCGGTCGTTGTAGAGGATCTCCTCGTCGTAGAGGTCGAGCACGTGCTGCAGGTCGGCGGCCGGGAGCGGCGCGCGATCGGTCAGCTCGCGCGCGTTGGTGCGGCGCGGCGTCATCGGGCCGTCGTACGCGCCGCTCCAGACCCCGCGGGTCGCCTCGGGCGGGTCGTACGGGGCGTGCGGGTCGATCGTGTGCAGGTAGAGGAAGAAGGGGCGATCGCGCTGCTGCTCGAGCCAGGCGAGCGCCGAGTCGTGCACCTGGTTCGCGCGCGAGTCGCCGCGCTGGCGCGCCTTCTCGATCGCCTCGAAGTGGCTGAAGCCCTGCTCGAAGTTGAGGCTCGCGCCGTGCACGTGGGCGTTGGCGAGGAAGCCGGCGGTGGCATAGCCGGCGCGGCGCAGCCGTTCGGCGAGCGTGTCGATCTGCGGCGCGAGACCGGTGCTCTTGCTGGCGCCGTGGAAGCTGTGCAGGTAGCTCGAGAAGAGGGTCGCCACCGAGGGGCGCGTCCACGGCGCCTGCGAGTAGGCGCGCTCGAAGGTGATCCCTTCGGCGGCGAGGCGGGCGAGGTTCGGGGTGGTGTCGCGCGCGTAGCCGTAAGGCGTGCAGTGGTCGGCGCGCAGCGTGTCGATCAGGTAGACCAGCACGTTCGGCTGGCGGCGCTGCGTGGCGCGCACCACCACCGGGTCGCCGAAGGCGAACAGCGCCTCGAACGCGGCGAGCGGCGTGCCGCCGTCGCACGCCGACTCGAAGCGCAGCACGCCGCGCCCCGCCGCCTCGGCCGGGATCGTGGTGACGGTGCGCTCCCAGTCGACGCGCCGCTTGCGGTTGCACTCGAGCGTGGCGAGTTCGAGCGTCTTGCCGTCCTCGCGCACGAAGCGCGCGCGCCCGAAGACCGGCGGATGGAGCAGCTTCTCCTCGACGAGCGGCATCGCCGCCAGCGAGACCTCGAAGCGATCGCCCGCCGCGAACTCGAACGGCAGCTCCATCGTGGTCGGCGCCGGCGCCAGCAGCGCGAGGCGCGTGTCGTCCTTCGACATCACGTGGCGCACCAGCGGATGGGTGCCGGTCGACTCGAGGCCGCGCACGAACGGGCTCGGGTCGCGCAGCGACTCCATCGGGTCGCGCAGCTTGGAGAAGATCGCGCGCGGCTGCACGAGGTGGAAGGTGCCGCGCAGCGCGCCCTTGGTGCGCAGCGTCACCTTCGCCCGCCCGAGGCGCGACGCCTCGAAGCGCAGCTCCGCGCCGCGCCCCTTCACGCGGCCGAGCGGCTGCGCGTCGACCAGCACCTCGTATTCCTGCGGGAAGTCGCTCACGATCGAGACCGGCCCCGGCAGCAGCACGACGTCGCCGCTCCACTCCTTCAGGTCGCCCGGCTCGAGCGACTGGTCGAAGAGCGTCTGCACGGCGGGCGGCGCGGCGATCGCGTAGTCGGCCACCAGCCCGCTCACCGCGCTCGGCGCGCGGACCAGCAGGCGATCGCAGCCGTCGGCCGCCACCAGCGCGAAGGAGCGCAGCATCGCCATGCCGCCCTTCTGCGGCGTGACGTTGGTGACCTTGACGCGCACCTCGACGGAGCCGCTCGCGACCGGCAGGTCAAAGAGCTGCTCGTTCAGCTTCCAAGTGCCGTCGAACTCGCCGAGCGGCTTGCCGTCGACGCTCACCGCGTAGTGCGGCGCCTTGCCGAGCGCCGTGAAGTCGTCCTGCGTGCCGAGCACCTTGGCCGACAGGCCGAGCCGCACCGGGAAGTCGGGGAGCGGCACCTTGAACGCGATCTCCTCCTCGGCGGAGAAGACGATGTAGCGGTTGCCATGCACGTCGCCGGCCCGCTCGAAGGTCTTGAAGTCGGGGTGGTCCTTGAAGTGCACCTCGACCCGCGACGGCAGCACTTCGGCCGTCACTTCCGGCGGCAGCGGCGCGCCGGCGAGGGTCATGGTCGGCGCCACCGCGAGCCCGTCGGGGCCGCGCGTCAACGGGACGTCGATCCGCCAGAGGCGCGTGCGCCCCTCGTCATGGACCTTCTCGGGCGGCAGCTGATCGAGCGCGAGCCGGGTCCGCCCGAGCGGCTCCGCCTGCAGCAGGATCGAGGAGAGCTTCGCCTCGCCGATCCGCTCGAGCAGGTGGATCACCTCGTGGCGAGCGGTCGGGTCGGCTGCCGGGTCGGCGGCTGGATCACCGGCCGGCGCGGGAGTCGCCTGCGGGCGCGCCGCCGCCACCGAGGCGAGCAGCAGCGCCGCCAGCAGGCCGCCGCGACCGAGAAGGAACCCGCCGGGGAAGCGGCGACGTCGTACGATGCCGGTGCGCACGTAGGAAGGCCTCCGAGACGGTCCGCGACGGGCCATGGACCGCGCCGAACGGCGGCGCGGCAGCGAGAAGATCGGGCGGCAAGAGATCGGACGGCAAGATAGCCGAACCGGAGGGAGCGAACCCGAGGTGCCGATGGCAGCGCGTCTCCTTCCGCAGCTCCTTGCCCTCGCCTGCCTCTCGTGCGTCGCGCCCGCGGGTCGCGCGACGCCGGCGGAAGAGGCGGCGCAAGAAGCGGCACAAGTGGCGACCGAAGCGGCGACCCCGTCCGCCCGCCCGCGCAACGTGCTGCTGGTGGTGATCGACACGCTGCGCGCCGATCGGCTCGGCTGCTACGGCTACGCGCGGCCGACCACCCCGCGCCTCGACGCGCTCGCCGCGCGCGGCCTCTGCTTCGAGCGCGCCTACGCCACGGCGCCGTGGACGCTCCCCTCGACCGCCTCGCTCCTCACCGGACTGCAGCCCGAAGTCCATCGCGCCTCCCACTTCTTCGCGTCGATCTCGCCCGAAGCGCGCCTGCTGGCCGAGAGCTTCGAGGGCGAGGGCTACGCCACCGCAGCGTTCGTCGGCAACTACTTCGTGCAGCCGCTCTTCGGCTTCGAGCGCGGCTTCGACCGCTACGACCAGGGCTGCATGGTCGACCGCGGCGGCATCAACTCCGACCGGATCAGCGACGCCGCCATCGCCTGGCTCTCGCAGCCGCGCAGCGCGCCCTTCTTCCTCTACCTCCACTACTTCGACCCCCACTACAACTACTGGGAGCACGACGGCTTCAAGTTCGGCGGCGAGGACACCGAGCGCGTCTTCTCGGGCGCCGACATCTACGCGCTGCGCGAACAGGCGCCGCGCTTCGACGCCGCCGATCGCGCCCGCCTCGACGCCCTCTACGACAGCGAGGTCGCCTTCACCGACCACCACGTCGGCCGCGTCTTCGACCAGCTCGAAGCGCAAGGCATCGCCGACGACACCTTCGTGGTGGTGACCGCCGACCACGGCGAGTCGCTCGGCGAGCACGGCTGGATCGGCCACACCGTCCAGCTCTACGAGGAGAGCATCCGCATCCCGCTGCTGGTCGCCGGCCCCGGGCTCGAGGCGGCGCGCCACGGCGACCTGCCGGTGCAGCTCGACGACGTGCTGGTGCCGTTGCTGCGGCTCGCGGGCGGCGAGGAGGCGGGGCCGTGGAGCAGCGCCGCGGCGCGCGTCGCGGCCGGCCTGCGCCCCGACGAGGCGCTCTGCACCGTCGAGACGTCGGGGCTCGACGAGTCGGAGCCGATCGCGGCCCAGAAGAGCGTGACGCGCGCGCCGTGGAAGCTCTTCATCGACGTCGCCGCCGACGGGACGGAGAGCTACCGCTTGTTCAAGCAGGACGAGCCGGCGGGCAAGCGCAAGAAGCGGCTCGAGGACCATCCGACGCAGGTGCGCATGCTCCTCGACGCGCGCGCTGCCGACCTCGAGGCGCTGAAGCGGGAGCGCGAGCGCAACCGCGAGACGCTCACCCGCAAGCGGGCGCTGGTGCAGGGACGCTCGAAGGTGATCGTCGACCTGGTGAGCGGCGCGGTCGAGCTCTTCGACCTCGTCGACGACCCGCAGGAGCGGAAGAACCTCGCCACGATCGAGCCCGAGCGCGCCGCGGCGCTGCAGGCGCGGCTGCGCGAGGTGATCGAGGCGCTCGCCGCGGCGGCGCTCCCCGAGGGGGCGCCGCTCGACGACGCGGCGGCCGCCGAGCACCGCAAGCGGATCCAGGCTTCGGGCTATTCCCACCGATGACCGATCGACGACCGACCCGCCGATGAGTTGAAGCGTCGCGCGCGCACGACGCTCTGCCGCCGCCTCCGGAGCTCCCCCTCCCGATGAACCCGATGAACTCGACCGCGAATCGCGCCACGCTCGCCGTGGCGCTGCTGCTGGCCGTCGCGACCGTCGCGGTGGCGACCTGGCACGCGCAGCTGCTGCAGTTCTTCTGCGACGACTCCTACATCAGCTACCGCTACTCGGAGAACTTCGCCGCCGGCAAGGGGCTGGTCTGGAACGAGGGCGAGCGGGTCGAGGGCTACACCAACTTCCTCTGGGTGATCCTGGTCGGCGCCGGCATGAAGGCGGGCTTCGGCGCCGAGCCGGTCTCGCTGGCGCTCGGGCTCCTCTTCCTCGCCATCGCGCTGGTCGCCTCCGCGCGCCTCACCTGGAAGCTGACCGGCTCGCTCGCCTTCGCGGCGGTGCCCCCGCTCCTGCTCGTCTGCCAGGGGCCGATGATCCTCTGGTCGGTGAGCGGCCTCGAGGCGAGCTGCTACGCGGCGATGACGCTGCTGGCGGTGCTGGCCTACGAGCGCTGGTTCCACAGCGCGCGCGGGCTGCTGTTGGCGGGCGCGCTCTTCGGCCTCTCGACGATGGTGCGCCCCGACGGCGTCATCTTCGGCGGCGCAGCCGGGCTGCACCTCGTGCTCTGCGGGCTCTTCGCGCGGCCGTTGCAGATCGGGCCGCTGGTGCGGCGCGCGCTGGCGCTCGCCTGCGGCTTCGTGCTGCTCTTCGGGCCGTTCGTCCTGTGGCGCCACAGCTACTACCAGGACTGGCTGCCGAACACCTTCTACATCAAGGCGGGCGGCGCGCTGAACCTGCGGCTCGGCATCAACTACCTGCTCACGTGGGCGAGCGAGTACCCGCTCGCGGCGGCGCTCACCGTCGTCTCGCTGGTCGCCACGCTGCTCCTGCCGCGCTTCCGTGCCGAGCGGCGCACGTATGCCCACCTCGCGCTCGCGCTCACCCTCTTCTGCGGCTACCTCGCGTGGGCGGGCGGCGACTACATGGCGCTCTACCGCTTCCTCGTGCCGCTCCTGCCGCTCGCGATGGTGCCGGCGGCGGCGCTGCTGCAGGCGCTCTTCGAAGGCGCGGGACGTCTCGGCTTGCCGGCGCCGGCGCGCGCGGTCGTCGGCCTCGCGCTGCTCGCCAGCGGCGGCTACGCGCTGCTGCAGCCGACCCACGAGAGCATCGCCGGCGTCGAGAAGTCGCGCGCCATCGCGACCGTCTGGCGCATGAAGCGCAACTCGAGCCAGTGGGAGCTGCTCGGCAAGGCGCTGCACGCGAAGTTCGGCGAGTCGCCGACGCCGCCCACCATCGCGATCACCGCGGCCGGCGCCGTCCCCTTCTTCAGCAAGCTGCCCACGATCGACCAGTCGGGCCTCTGCGATCGCCACACGGCGAAGGTCGACTCCGATCCGTGGCTGCTCGATCGGCCGGGCCACATGAAGCAGGCGACGCGCGCCTACCTCGCACAGCGCCGCCCCGAGATCATCTTCTGGCACCCGCAGCTCTTCCCGGCTGGCAAAGCGGCGCGCGAGTTCCCGACGCCGCCCACGCCCGACTACGAGCTGCGCGCGATGGAGGTGCCGGGCCTCACCGACGAGTCGGGCATCTGCGCCTACTTCTGGGTGCGCAAGGACGCCGCCGGCCCGCTGTCGGCGCGCGGCATCGTCGCCGCGGCGGAGAGCGCGCGCTGGTCGAAGGCGCCAGTCGCGCCGAGCGCGGACGACGCCTTCAAGACGGCGCGCCAGAAATCGCGCGAGGAGGAGATCGCCGCCGAACTCGCCGAGCTCGACCAGCCGCGCCCGCCCGAGCCGCCGACGATCGATCCGCCGCTGCCGCCGCCGGCGACGACGCCCACCTTCGCGACGCAGCGCCTCGGCGCCGCCGACCCCTCGACCGACGAGCCGCGCTTCTCGATCGCCGACGTGACGCGGCCGCTCTGGCACGACGACGTGAACGCGCCCTTCGAGCTCCTCGGCACGCCGGGCAGCTACCTCGAGTTCGAGGTGGCCAGCACGCCGCCGACGCGCGAGGAGGCCGATCCGCAGGACGCGACGAAGAAGCGGCTGGTGGTGACCGGCGCGGCCGGCACGCGCACGCCGAAGAGCGTCGAGGTGAGGTTGAAGCGCGGCAGCGAGTTCGTCGCGCTGCCGACGCGCCTCGTCGCGCCGGCCGCTGACGGCACCCCCGCGTGGCGGCGGGTGCGCGCGGAGCTCGCAGGCGCGCCGACCGGCAGTGCCGAGCTCGACGTCGTGATCGACGGCGTCGCGGCCCACGCGAGCGGCGCGCGCCGCTGGTTCGTCACCGTGCCGCGGCTCCACCAGCAGGTCGAGGAGAGCGCGCGGCCGAACGTCGTGGTGATCACCATCGACACGTTGCGCGCCGACTACCTCGGCTGCTACGGCCACGACCGCCCCACCTCTCCGAACCTCGACACGCTCGCGAAGCAGAGCGTCCTCTTCGAGCGCAACCTGAGCCAAGCCTCCTGGACGCTCCCCTCCTACAGCTCGGTCTTCAGCGGGCAGTACGTCGAGGCGCACGGCGTGGTGCATCGCAACCACAAGTTCCGCGGCCATTTCGTGACGTGGATCGAGAAGCTCGCGGCAGCCGGCTACGCGGTCGGCGGCGCCGTCTCGGGCACCTTCACCGACGCCTACTGGGGGTTCGACCAGGGCTTCGACAGCTACGACGACCTCGGCATGGTCGTGAACGAGGGGAACCTCGACGCGACGCTGGCGGCGAGCGGCCTCGCGCCCGACAACCCCGAGGCGATGAAGACGGCGGCCCATCGCCGCCTCACCTCGCCCGAGATCGCCAACAAGGCGATCGCCTTCCTCGACGAGCACCGCGACCGCCGCTTCCTCCTGTTCGCCCACTTCTTCGACCCGCACGAGGACTACGTCAAGCACCCCGACCTCGCGCCGCAGTTCCCCGATCGCGCGCCGCCGAAGGGCTTCCCGAACGGCGTCGATCGCCGCCCCGAGGTGACGGCGCGCATGCGGTCGCTCTACGAGGCGGAGATCGCCTACACCGATCGCCATGTCGCGCGCGTGCTGCGCCGGCTCGACGAGCTCGGGCTCGCCTCGAACACGATCGTGGTCCTCTTCTCCGACCACGGCGAGGCGTTCAAGGAGCACATCCTCGATCCGTCGGCTGACGGCGACAAGAAGAACGTCGGCCACGGCTCGTCGCTCTTCAACGAGCAGGTCCACGTGCCGCTGCTCTTCCGCGTGCCGGGCATCGAGCCGGGCCGGGTGGCGACGCCGACCGGCAACCTCGACATCGGCCCGACGCTGCTCGAGCTCTGCGGCGTCGATCCGGGCGAGTGGATCCACCACGGCCGCTCGCTCGTCGAGCTGATGCGCGACAAGAGCGGCGACCCCGAGCGGCGCGTCTTCGCGGCGCAGTTCTTCGCGCTGCCGCGCAAGGGCGAGGAGCCCGGCACGCGCACGCAGGCGATCCATCGCGTCGATCAGGACGAGCTGGCCGCCATCGAGTACGAGGCGCTGAACGGCCAGCAGGGGCAGCGCTTCCTGTTCAGCTGGAAGGAGCGCTGGCAGGACTACGCGAAGAACCTCGCGAAGACGATGGCCGGCGAGCTCGAGGCGCTGTCGCGCTACTACGCCGCGCGGCGCGCCGAGCTCGAGAAGCTGGCGCCGAAGGCGGAGACGGTCGACACGGAGGGGGTCGGCAAGACGCTCGCCGAACTCGGCTACACGGGAGAGTGAGCGGGTGAACTGCCAGCAGCATCGCGGCGTCGGAGGGGACGACGCCGCGCGGATCGCCCGTTCGTTCGGCGCGAGCGTGCGGGCGGCGTTCGGCGTGGTTCTCGGCGTGACTCTCGGCGTCGCGGTCGCGCTCGCCAGCCCCGCGCCGCGGGGCGCTCCGGCACTCGCCGTGGCCGACGTTCCGCCGCCGCGCCTCGTCGTCCTCTTCGTGGTCGACCAGTGCCGCCCCGACTACTTCGAGCGCTTCGCGCCGCGCTTCACCGGCTTCTTCGCGCGGCTGCGCGAGCAGGGGCGCTGGTTCACCGAAGGCGAGCAGCACCACGCCTTCACCGTGACCGCCGCCGGCCACGCCGCGCTCGGCACCGGCCGCTTCCCGGCCCAGAACGGCATCGTCGGCAACGACTTCTTCGACGCCGCGAGCGGCCGCAACGTGAACGCCACTTCCGATCCGGCGGCGAAGGCGGTCGGCGGACTCGGCGGCGGCCACTCCGGCCATCGGCTGCGCTGCGACGCGCTCGGCGACTGGTGGAAGGCGGCCCACCCCGACGCGAAGGTGGTCGGCGTCGCCTTGAAGCCGCGCTCGGCGATCCTGCCGCTCGGACGCGGGAGCCACTCGGCGTGGTGGTTCGACGAAGGCAAGGGGACCTTCGTCAGCTCGACGCGCTGCGTCGGCGAGACGCTGCCCGAGTGGGCGGCGCGCTTCGCGGACGGGCGCCCCTGCGACCGCTTCCCGTCGGCGTGGGAGGCGACGCTCGAGGAGGCCGACTACGAGGCGCTCGGCTGCACCGTCGACGACGAGCCGACCGAGGCGCCCTCCGGCACCCGCCCCACCCGCACCTTCCCGCACGCGCTCGACGAGCGCGACCTCGCGCGGCGCGCCTCCGCGCTGGCCGTCTCGCCGTTCGGCGACGAGCTGGTGCTCGACTTCGCGCGCGCGGCGGTCGAGGGCGAGTCGTTCGGCGACGACGCCGTGCCCGACCTGCTGACCGTCGGCCTCTCGTCGACCGACCTGATCGGCCATCGCCACGGCCCCGACTCGCGCGAGATCGCCGAGCAGCTGCTGGCGCTCGACCGCGCGCTGGCGCGCTTCGTCGCGTTCCTCGAGACGCGCGTCGGCGCCGGCGAGGTGCTCTTCGCGCTGTCGAGCGACCACGGCATCCCGTCGCTGCCGGCGGTGGCGCGCGCGCGCCGCCGCGAGGGCGACTGGATCGACTGGACGACGCTCGAGCCGAGCGTGCGCGCCGCGCTGGCGGCGATCGACCCGGCGCTCGAGAAGGCGGCGATCTCGCTGCCGAACACGTCGCTGCGGCTCGATCGCGCGCTGCTCGCGGCGGCGGGGCGCGAGGTCGAGCCGGTGGCGCGCGCGCTGGCGGCGGCGCTGCGCCAGACGCCCCCCTTCCGCGACGCGCGCAGCCACGCGGAGCTGCAGGAGCCGCTCGCGCCCGACGACCGCATCGGCCCGCGACTGCGCGCCACATCGGAGGGCGACCGCGCCGGCGACCTGCTCTTCGTGCTACCGCCCGGCACGATCTACCTCGCGGGCGGCGCGCGCGTCGCGTCGGTCACGAAGGGACTCGCCACCAGCCACGGCACCGCGTGGGACGACGACACGCGCGTCCCGCTCGTCTTCCTCGGCGCCGGCGTCGCCCCTGCGCAGATCAACGGCCGCGCCTTCACCGTCGACGTGGCGCCGACGCTCGCGCGCGCGATCGGCCTCCCGCTCCCCGCCGACCTCGACGGCGTCGCGCTGCCGCTCCACTAGCCGCGCCCACCACCGGTGGCGGGGTTGATTCTTCCGCCACGGTGGCGGGGTGGATTCTTCCGCGCGCGGATCGAGCTACGGCACGCGCTCGAAGAGCAGCACCACCGGCAGCAGCAGCCCGTCGGGATCGTTCGCGAGGTTGCCGGTCGGCGCCGGATCGAACCGCTCGACGAGGCGGACGCGCAACCGCTTCTCGATGCTGGCGATCGCGTCGGGCGTGAGCAGCGCGTTGCGTCGTTCGGCCGCGAACCAGAGCCAGCGCGGCGGCGCCTCGCCATCGCGCACCGCGGCCGCCATCTCGCGCAGCTCGCGCACGCGCAGCGGTGGCGCCACCGGCGGGAACGGCGCGTAGAGCCACGGCTCGCTGCAGAGCCACACCTCGTCGCCCGGCGCGCGCCGCGCCGCGAGCGCCGCCACCGACGCCGACCGCGGATCGCTCCACTTCGAGGTGACCACCTGGCTCGCCTCCGCGCCGAGGTAGACCAGCGCGAGCGCCGCGATCACCACCCGCTGCGCGCCGCGCACGCCGCGCGCATGGCCGAGCGCCCACACGAGCCCGAGCGCGCCGCAGAGCCCGAGCGGCAGCGTGAAGCGCGGATAGACGTAGCCCGCCGGCGCCAGGAAGAGCGCGAGGTAGCAGAGTCCGGGCAGGAGCCACGCGAGCGCGCGCCAGCGCCGCCGCGCGACGACCTGCACCAGCAGGAGCCCGATCCCGGCGACGCCCGCGACCCCCGCCGCCGCGACGAGCCGCTCGAAGGTGTCGTCGAGCAGCCCCAGCACGCCGCGCGGCGAGAGATCGTGGATGCGGAACGGCTGCGAACCGTCGCCGAAGAGATGCGCGACGTGGGCGCGGAAGGTCGAGCCGATGTCCCCGCCCGGCTCGTGGAACAGGAGGCCGCTGGTCAGCACGTAGGCGGACGCACCGCCGAGCAGCAGGAGCCCGGCGCGCGCGACGCGACCGCGCGCCGCCCCCACGCCGCGCCGCCACGCGAAGAGCGCGACGCCGATCGCCATCGCGGCGTACTGGTCCTTGATCGCGGCGGCCAGGCCGAGCGCCGCGCCGGCCAGCACCACGCGGCGCCCCCCCGGTGCCGCCCGCCCCGCCACCAGCAGCGCCCACGCCAGCGCGCAGCAGGCGAGCGCCGGCACGTCGGTGTTGAGCGTCGCGCCGTAGTGGACGACGGCGGGTTGCAGCGCGATCGCCAGCGCGCCGACCCAGCCGAAGCGCGGCCCGGCCGCCGCCATCGCCAGTTCGCCCGCCGCCGCCGCCAGCACCACCACCATCAGCAGCGCGAGGAGACGCCCCGCGACCACCAGCTTCCACGCGCCGACCTCGAAACCGGCCCCTTCCGCGTGGAGCAGCGCCGAAGGATCGAAGGTTGCATCGCCGCGTCGCGCCGCCACCGCCTCCCCGATCTGCGTGCGCAATCGTTCCAATTGCGCCGCTTCGGCATCGGTGAGCCACGCCGCGCGCGCGACCTGCTGCGCACCGCCGGCCAGCAAGTGCCACCCCTCGGGGTACTTGTCGTGCGGCAATTCGCCCGCGGGCCACGCTTCGACGGCGAGCAGCGAGCGAATCGGCCACGGCGCATCGGGAGACGGGTCGAGCAGGCCGGGCTTGCCCCACTCGAACCCGAGCCACGGAGCGAGGGTTGCAAGGAGCAGCACGAGCCACGTGCGCCGACGACCGGCGCTCCATGCTCGCACCGCCGCCCCGTCGCCCGCCGTATCATGCGCCGCCGCCATACGCGACGGCAGGCTACGGCGCGCGTCGGGCCGCTCAAGCCTCGCCTCCTCGATCGTTCGCTTCGCCGACCCCACGGCTCTGCCAGAGCCCCTCGGCTCCCCACCAGGAATGGCCACGCGATGCCCGCGCTCCCGTCCCGCTTGCTCGCACCGCTCGCCCTGCTCGCGCTGTGGATCGGCGCCGGCGGCGGCGCGCGCGCGGTCGGCGCGACCGCCGTCGCCGCGACCCTCGCGCCCCTCGCGCCCCTCGCGCCGCTCGCGCCCCTCGCGCCACAGGAGGCGAGCGCCGCTCCCGAAGCACCCGCTCGCAGCGGCAGCGTGGTGGTGCCGATCGTCGGCCCCCTCTCCGAGGAGATGGTGGCGCTGACCGTCCGCTCGATCCGCCTCGCCCACCAGAGCAACGCGCGGGCGATCGTCTTCGAGATCGACACCGAAGGCGGCGAAGTGACGCTGATGGATCGCCTGATCGACGAGATCGAGAAGGCGGGCGAGCTGCAGACGGTCGCCTACGTCACCCAGAAGGCGGCGTCGGCCGGCTCGCTGATCGCGATCTCGTGCCAGCGCCTCTACATGGCGCCCGGCTCCAACATGGGCTCGGCGCTCGTGATCATGATGCCGCAGCTCTTCGGCGTGCCGATCGGCGGCGCGGAGCGGATCGGCGGCGAGGACGACGCGCTCTTCAAGAAGCTGGTCGGCCACTACCGCGCCCACTGGCGCGCGAAGGCGCAAGCGAACGGGCGGCCAGCGGCGCTCGCCGAGGCGTTCGTCTACGCCGAGTCGCCCGTCTACGAGGTCGAGGTCGACGGCGACGTGCGCTACGTGACGCAGTCGGAACTCGACAACCTCGTCGCGACCAAGGGCGAGGAGGGGCTGCGCCGCCTGCGGACGATCTGCGAGAAGGGCGCCGTGCTGAACCTCACGGCGCAGGAGGCGTTCGAGGTGCGGATGATCGACGGGCTCGCCGTCTCGCGCGCCGACCTGCTGACGCAGCTCGGGTTGGCGTCGGGGACGGTCACCGTGGTCGAGCCGTCGTGGTCGGAGCGGCTGGTCGGCTTCCTGCAGAGCTTCGGCCTGCTCTTCCTGATCGGCGGGATGATCGCGATCTTCGTCGAGATCAAGCTGCCGGGCTTCGGGCTGCCCGGCATCCTCGGCGCGCTGCTGCTCGGCCTCTGGATGTTCGGCAAGTACCTCGCCGGCCTCGCCGAAGTGACCGAGCTGCTGCTGATCGCGTTCGGCTTCGCGCTGGTCGCCGTCGAGGTCTTCCTGGTGCCGGGCACGATGGTCGCCGGCGTGTGCGGCGCGCTGGCGGTGGTGGCGGGACTCGCGATGGCGGCGCAGCAGACGCTCTTGCCGGAGAGCGATCGGCCGTACGCCGATGCCGCCTGGTGGTCGACCACGCAATCGCTCACGTTCGGCTTGGTGGCGAGCTGCGTCGGGATGATCGCGCTGGCGATCCTGCTGCCGCGCATCCCGATCCTGAACCGCGCGATCCTGCGTCCCGGTACGGGCACCGCTCCCTCGCTCGCCGGCCCCGCGGGGCTCGCGCTCGATGCGATCGACCCGAGCTACCGTCCGGCGCTCGGCACGCGCGGCGTCGCGCTCACCGTCCTGCGCCCGGCCGGCAAGGTCGTGGTCGACGGCCGCGAGCTCGACGCCGTCTCCGAGGGCGAGTGGATCGAGGCGGGCCGCGCGATCGAGGTCGTGACGGTGGAACCGGGTCGACTGGTGGTGCGCGCGCGCGCCGCCACGGCTTGAGGGGTGACGATGTTCGAGTTCGGCATCGAGGGGTGGGGTCTCCTGTTCGGCGGCGTCGTCGTCGTCGTCTTCGAGATCCTCTTCCCGTCGGCCGGGCTGCTCGGCCTCCTCGCCGGATCGCTGCTGGTGGGCGGCGGCTTCTGCGCGGCGCGGAACGGCGGCAGCGGCGCGCTGCTCGGCTACTCGCTGCTGGTCGTGCTGCTGGTCCCGAGCGCCGTCGTGTTCGCGTTCAAGGTGCTGCCGCGCACGCCGATGGGCCGGCGCATGATCCTGAAGGGGCCGAGCTTCGTGCAGCGCGCCGCGACCGAGGAGGGGCTCGACGCCCTGCTCGGCAAGGGCGGCGTCGCGGCGACGGCGCTGCGGCCGGCCGGCATCGCCTCGATCGAGGGGCGGCGCGTCGACGTGGTGACCCGCGGCAGCCACCTCGCTGCGGGCGCGCCGGTGCGCGTGATCAAGGTGGAAGGGAATCGGGTCATCGTGGAAGCGGCGAGCGCCTGAGCGCCCCGCACGAAGGAGTCGTCATGGCGTCCTCGAGCACTTCCTCTCTCGCCCTGCTGGCGGTCGACGCCGGGATGATCGCGATCGTGTTGGGCGCGATCTTCCTGCTGGTCGTGCTGACCGTCTTCTTCAAGTACCTCGGCCTCTACATCCGCTGCATGACCTCGAACGCCAACATCGGGCTGTTCGAGCTGCTGATGATGTCGCTGCGCAAGGTGAGCCCCGAGACGATCGCGCAGGCGCGCATCTCCGCCGTGCAGGCGGGCGTCGACATCGACCCGCGCGACCTGCAGGCGCACTACCTCGCCGGCGGCAACGTGGTGAGCGTCGTGCGCGCGCTGATCGCCGCCGACCGCGCCGGCATCGCGCTCCCCTACAAGATCGCCACCGGCATCGACCTCGCCGGCCGCAACGTGCTCGACGCCGTGCAGACCTGCGTCAACCCGCGCATCATCGACTGCCCGCAGGAGGCGGGCGCGAAGATCGCCGCGGTGGCGAAGGACGGCATCCAGCTGCTGGCGCGCGCGCGCGTCACGGTGCGCACCAACATCGGCCGGCTGATCGGCGGCGCGACCGAGGAGACGATCATCGCGCGCGTCGGCGAGGGCATCGTCTCGACCATCGGCTCGGCCAACTCCTACAAGGACGTGCTCGAGAATCCCGACCGCATCAGCAAGACGGTGCTCGGCAAGGGGCTCGATGCCGGGACCGCGTTCGAGATCCTCTCGATCGACATCGCCGACGTCGACGTCGGCGAGAACATCGGCGCCAAGCTGCAGACCGACCAGGCCGAGGCCGACATGCGCGTCGCCGAGGCGCACGCCGAGAGCCGGCGCGCCACCGCCGTCGCGCTCGAGCAGGAGATGCAGGCGAAGGTGATGGAGAACCGCGCCAAGCTGGTCGAGGCCGAGGCGCAGGTGCCGTCGGCGATGGCCGAGGCGTTCCGCAGCGGCCGGCTCGGCGTGATGGACTACGTCCGCATGCAGAACGTCCAGGCCGACACGACGATGCGCCAGGCGCTCGCGGGCGGCGAGTCGACGCCGGGCGGCGCTTCGCCGAAGAAGAGCTGAGCGAGCGGCGGCACCCCTCCGATGGAACCGGCCGACTTCTTCAGGCTGATCAAGGACAACCCGCTCATCGCGGTGTGGCTGGCGTTGATGCTGCTCGGCGGGCTCGGCCGCATGATCGGCGGCGAGCGCGGCAAGGCGGGGCGCCCCGGCTCGCGCGGTGGCGGCGTGCCGCCCGGCGAGCGACCGCCCGAAGCGAGCGACCTCGAAGAACGGATCCGCCGCAACTTCGAGGAGATGCTGCGCCGCCGCGCGCAGCAACAGCAGCAGCAACCGCAGCCGCAGCAGCCGACGCAACCCGCGCCGCGCGCGCCGACGCATGCGGAACCGCCTGCGCCGCGGCGCCCGGCACGTGAGCCGGCCCACTCGCTCGAGGGGCGCTCGCTCGAAGCGCCGGCCCCGCCGCCGCGCCGCGAATCGGCGCGCGTGCGGCCTGCCGAGCTCGAAGCGAAGCGGGGCGACGCTCCGCAGCGGGTGAGGAAGAGCAGCTTCGCCGAACGGGCGGTGCGCGCGGCGCATGCGCCTCGCACGAAGGTCACCGCCCCGTCGACGCGGCCCGCGCGCGCGGCGACGCAGAGCCGTCTGAAGCCGCATGCGCTGGCGACCGCGCTCACGCGTCGTCCGCGACCGGCCGAGCTCGGCGCTCTCGATGCGCGGGCGCTGCGACGCGCGCTGGTGCTGCGCGAGGTGCTCGACGCGCCGCTCGCGTTGCGCGACGGGCGCGAGCCGCCGAGCTGATCCAGCTGATCGAGCTGACCCAGAGGACGAACGCGCTGGCGCGCTACTCGATGGCCAGCTTGATGTCGTGCCAGGCGCGCTCGAAGAAGCAGCAGCTGTCGTCGGCGGCGCGCTCGCCCTGCCGCGAGAAGAAGCCGAAGAGCTGGTCGGCGCGCTCGTCGAACTCGCCGCCGACCCACGGCCCGAACCCGGCGAGGTGATCGCCGGTGTCGTCCCACTCGCGGCCGCGCCCCTCCGCGATCCGGCCGAAGCCGTTCCAGAGGCGGCCACCGCGGTCGTCGAACTCGTCGCCGGTCGTCTCCGGCAAGCGCGCGAGCCGCTGCCAGAACTCGCCGGCCGCGTCGCCGAACTCGGGCTTGTCGAGGCCGGTCCCGCAGTAGCGATCGTCGCCGCAGGCGCAGCCGCCGAGCAGCCCCGCCGCCGCCCACCCGAGCGGCACCAACCACCCCGCTGCGCCCCGCCCCGTTCCGCGACGCGCCGTGCTCTGCGGCGCGACGGCTCGCGGCCCTGCGGCCGGCCCCGTCGCTCGATCGTCGTTGCGCTGCGCCATGGAACTCGCTCCTGCGGGGTTCGGCGATCGGGCCGAGCGGGGCGGCGTGGGAGCCGCTCGGTCGGACCGCGCTGACCGCGCTGATTGTGCCGTCACGCCATCGTCAGCGGAACCGCTCCCTCCGCAGTTCCCGGCGCTTGGACGGCGTGGAGGCGCCCGCCTTCCAGCCGGACCACCCGGTCGAGCCGGTGGGCGAGGCGCAAGTTGTGGGTCACGAGGACCATCGCCGCCCCCCGCTCGCGCCGGATGGCGAGCAGCAGCTCCTCGATCTCGCCGCTGGTCCGTTCGTCGAGGTTGCCGGTCGGCTCGTCGCAGAGGAGCAGCGCCGGCTGGCGGAGCAGCGCGCGGGCGATGGCGACCCGCTGCCGCTCGCCGCCGGAGAGGCGGTTCGGCAGGTGGTTCGCGCGATCGGCGAGGCCGACCCGCTCGAGCAGCTCGCGCGCGGCGGCGCGGGTCGCCTTGCGGCTGGTCATCCACTGGAACGGCGACACGCCGATCATCGCGCCGAGCAGCACGTTCTGCTCGGCCGTGAGCTCCGGAAGCAGGTGATAGAACTGGAAGACGAAGCCGAGCCGGTCGCGCCGCAGCGTGTCGCGCACGCGACGCGACGCCTTGCCGACGTCGATCCCCTCGAGCTCGATCGAGCCGCCGTCGGGCCGATCGAGCAGGCCGATCAGGTGGAGCAGGGTCGACTTGCCGCCGCCGCTGCGGCCGACGATCGCCACCGCCTCGCCCGGCGCGACGTCGAGGTCGACGCCGCGCAGGATCTCGAGCTGCTGGCCGCCCGACAGGAAGCGCCGCTCGAGGCCGCGCACGCGGATCGCGGCGGAACCTGCGGCGGCGGCGTGGACCGGGACGTCATTCATGGCGCAGCGCCTCCACCGGATCGAGCCGCGCGGCGCGCCACGCCGGCAGCAGCGTGAAGAGCGTGCCGCAGACCACCGAGGCCACCGTGTAGCCGAGCAGCCGGCCGAACTCGATCTGCACCGGCAGCGACTTGAAGCTGAAGAGGTTGCGATCGAACAGCCGGAAGCCGCTCACCCGTTCGACCAGGTCGAGCAGCGGGTTCAGCCAGTGCGCCAGCGCGATGCCGCCGAACAGCCCGAGCAGCGAGCCGGCCAGCGTGACGAGCAGCCCGCACAGGAGGAAGAGGCGACCCGCGTGCATCGCCGGCGCGCCGAGCGCGACCAGCACGCCGATGTCGCGCGTCTTGCGCCGCACCATCTGGTGGAGCGTCACGAAGAGGCTGAAGGTGGCGACGATCACCACGAAGAACATCGCGACGTTCATCACGCGCCGCTCGCCGAGCACCGCGCCGAGCAGCAGGTGGCGGCGATCCTCCCACGTCTCGATCGCCGCGGGCGGCACTCCCGCGGTCGCCAGCGTCGTCCGCAGCCGATCGCGCGCCGCCGCCGGCTCGCCCGCCACGTCGAGCGCGATCTCCTGCACCGGATGGGCGAGCGCGGCGAAGTCGACCAGCCGCTCGCGCGGCACCAGGGCGTGCGTGTCGTCGAAGGAGCGATCGCGGCTCGAGAAGGTGCCGACCACGACGAAGTCGCGCGTGCGCACCGCGAGGCGCTCGCCCTCGCGCAGCTCGCCGGCGAGCGTCGCGACCGAGACGATGGTGCCGGGCCAGTACTGGAACTGCGCGGCGAGGTAGCGGCCGAAGAGGATCGGCGTGAGGTCGTCGCGGAAGCGGGCGTCGGGGGGCAGGCGGTCGCGCCAGTGGGGATCGGCGGGATCGAACCAGAAGGGGTCGTCGGGACGCGCGACGTTGCTGGTGGCGAGGAAGCGGCGCACCTCGGCGTGCACCTCGCTGCCGGCCGGCACCACGGTCGGCGCCAGCGAGGCGCGCATCCCGTCGGCGAGTTCGGCCCGCTCCATGCCGAGCAGGTTCACGAAGTAGCTCTGGCCGATCCGGTCGGCGCCGAGATAGGCGGTGGTGCCCGCGCCGCGGTGCATCGCCGCCGCCTCCGCGCGCGGCTCGGCCGAGACGACGCCGGGGTCGGCGCGCAGCTGCTCGAGCAGCGCCGCGATGGCCGCGTCGTCGAGCGCATCGACCGTCACCGTGACGTCGGGCGAGAGGCCGCGGATGGTCGAGCGCTGCTCGTTCAGGAAGCCGCTCATCACCGAGTCGACCACCACGATCGCGACCAATCCGACCGTCACGCTCAGCATCGAGACCAGCGTGATCGGCCGCGCGACGAGGTAGCGCCAGGCGATGAGGAGGAGGTCCATCGGCTCAGCCGCCGGCCGGCGTCGCGCCGCCGCCTGCCGTCGGCGGCGGCGTGCCGGCGGGCGGCGAGTCGATCGGCGCCTCGGCGGCCAGCGGACGGCGCAGCGGGAAGAGGATCGTGTCGCGGATCGAGAGGAAGCCGCCGAGCACCATGCAGAGCCGGTCGATGCCGATGCCGAGGCCGCCGGCCGGCGGCATGGCGTGCTCGAGCGCGTGCAGGTAGTCCTCGTCGACTTCCGCGGGCGCCTCCGGGTCCTTGCTCGCGACCTGCGCCTCGAAGCGAGCGCGCTGATCGAGCGGATCGTTCAGCTCGGAGAAGGCGTTGGCGAGCTCCCAGCCGTTCATGAAGAGCTCGAAGCGCTCGACCAGCTCGGGCCGATCGGGGCATTGCTTGCTGAGCGGCGAGATCGCGGTCGGGTAGAGCGTCACGAAGGTGGGCTGCACGAGGTTCGGCTCGACGCACTGCTCGAAGAGCGCCTCGAGGTGCTTCCACGCCGGCGCCGAAGCCGGGAGCTCGAGCTTCAACTCCGCGGTGCGGCGGCGCAGCGCCGCCTCGTCGTGCGGATCGATGCGCGCGTGCTCGGCGACGAGCTCGTGGTAGGTCTTGCGCGCGAACGGGCCGTTGAGGTCGATCACGCGCTCGCCGAGCTGCGTCTTGCCGTCCTTGCAGTGGCGCTTCGCCAGCGTGACGAAGAGCTCCTCGGTGAGGTCCATCACCGCCACGTAGTCCACGTAGGCCCAGTAGAGCTCCATCATCGTGAACTCGGGGTTGTGGCGCGGCGAGATCCCCTCGTTGCGGAAGACGCGACCGATCTCGAAGACCTTCTCGAGCCCGCCGACCAGCAGCCGCTTCAGGTAGAGCTCGGGCGCGATGCGGAGGTAGAGGTCCATGTCGAGCGCGTTGTGGTGCGTCGTGAAGGGACGCGCCGCGGCGCCGCCGGCGATCGGATGGAGGATCGGCGTCTCGACCTCGAGGAAGCCCTTCGCGGCCAGCAGCTGGCGCAGCTCCTGGATCACGCGGCTGCGCAGCACGAAGCCGGCGCGCGACTCGGGGTGGCTCATCAAGTCGAGGTAGCGGTAGCGGTAGCGCAGCTCGACGTCGGTGACGCCGTGGCGCTTCTCGGGCGGCTCGCGCAACGACTTGGCGAGGAACTCGACGCTGGTGGCGAAGACGGTCACTTCGCCGGTCTTGCTGCGGCCGAGCGTGCCGCCGAAGCCGACCACGTCGCCGAGCTGCACGATCTTCTTCGCGATGGCGTGGCCGACGTCGCCGACGTCCTTCCTCACCATCACCTGCACGCGGCCGCTCGGATCGACGAGGTCGAAGAAGGAGAGCTGTCCCATGTCGCGGCGCGCGGCGATGCGGCCGGCGACGCGCACCGCCGGGCCTGGTTGCTCGTCGGCACGGGAGAGGAGCGGCGCGATCTCCATGCGGCCGGCGAACTGGCGTGGCCAGAGCTCGACGCCGAGCGCCCGCAGTTGATCGAGCTTGTCGAGCCGGTCGCGCGATACGTCGCTCACCCTTCGATCTCCGCTTGCCACGGCGGCCCGCAAGAGGGGGCGCCAGAGGGGCGGGGAGTCTAGCCCCGCGCGCGCGCGTTCCCGGCGGCTCCCCGGGGCGATCCGGCGGGACGGTCGGTCGCCGCGCCCGCCCCATCACCCGCCGAGGAACCCGCCGGTCGGCGCCGCCGATGCGACGCCGATGCGACGCCGATGCGAAGGAGATTCCCGCGGATCGGGAGGGTGGCGATTCGCCCCTCACCTTGCGCCCCTGCAATTCCTGCGTTAGTACTCCCCACCGACGCAAGAAGAACGGAAGCAGAACGCAGCAAAAGTTCGCGTGACGGTGGAGCCCCCGCTCCGGATGTACCAGCACGCGAATCGACCGACCGAGCAGCGGCTGATGCCGCCGCGACCGAACTGATCCGCTCTGATCCGCCCTGCCAGGGAGTTGGCGATGCGAAGCTTCTCGACGCTCATCCACGGAATTGCATTGGCCGCACTTCTCGCTGGCGCAGGCTGCCACCGACAGGGGCACGCCTTGAACCTCGCCGGCATCGACGGCCCGCCGGTCGACGGCGGCGATGGTGGCTCCGGCCCGCTCGATCCGATCGGCAGCGAAGATGGCGCCGGCGGCGACGCTGACGGCGGATCGGACGGATCGGGGGATGGCGGAACGCCCTCCGACGGTGGCGGCACGCCGGATCCTGATCCGGGCGCGGGCGGCAGCGGCGGCGGTGCGGGCGCTGGTCCCGGTCCGTCGGGTCCTCCGCCTGCCGGCCCTGGTGGCAACGGCGCGCCGGTGCCCGAGCCGGCGACGATGGTCCTGCTCGGCGGCGGTCTCGCCGCGGCATTCGCCGCGCGCCGGAAGAAGTCGCGCTGAGATCGGCTCGACCCCGCAACGACGTCCTCGACCTCAAGGCCGCTGCCGCGCGAACGTGATGCTCGCGCGGCAGCGGCATTCTCTTTTTGCCACGGGGCCGTTCGCTTGCATCGACCCGCTTCGCTCCTAAGATCCGGCCTCTTTTTGTAACCCCGTGCAACGGAGCGACTTGGAGCACATGTCTTTCGAGGTCGAAAACCACAGCGAGACGACTGCGACCGTCCGGATCCGCGTCTCCAAGGAGATGTTCGACCTCGCGCTGGAGCGCGAGATCGGTGACCTCCGCCAGCGTGCCCGTGTTCCGGGGTTCCGCCCCGGGAAGGTGCCGAAGAGCGTCCTTGCGCGCCGCTTCGGTGAAGGCGCCACCAAGGAGGTTCGGCGCAAGCTCTTCGTCGATGCCTTCCAGAGCGGCATCAAGGAGAAGCAGCTCCACCCGGTCGAGCCGCCGCTCGTCAAGGACGAGCAGCTCGTCCCGGCCGCCGACGGTTCGATGGCGATCGAGCTGCAGCTCGAGGTGATCCCCCACGTCGAGCCGAGCGGCTTCGACCGCTTCACGGTCACGCCGCCGACCCTCGAGATGAAGGACGAGGACGTCGAGCGCGAGCTCGAAGGGCTGCGCCGCCAAGCCGCCGATGCCGCCACGGTTGCCGACGGAGAGACGGTCGCCGGCGACATCGTGATCGCCGACCTGAGCCTCTCCTTCGTCGACGGCACCACGTTCCCGAACAAGCTCGAGAACCGGATCATCGACACGGGCGCCGGCCTCGTCGACGGCGTCTCGTGCGAGGACGCGAAGAGCAAGTTCGTCGGCGCGAAGCGCGGCGACACGCAGCGCGTCACGATGAAGCTGCCCGACCAGTTCCCGGTCGAGGCGCACCGCGGCAAGACGGCCATCACCGATTGCGCGGTGAAGGACATCCGCCGCGTCACCCTGCCGGCGCTCGACGCACCCGAGTTCCTCGCGCGCTTCAAGGTCCCCGACCTCGACACGCTGAAGAAGCAGGTCCGCGAGCGCCTCCAGCAGATCCTGAAGGCGCAGCAGGATCGCGCCGTCGAGGAGCTCTGCGTCGAGCAGCTCCTCGAGCGCCATCGGATCGTGCTGCCCGACGCGTTCCTCCAGCGCAACCTCGAGGCGGAGCGCGAGCGCGTCCGCCGCGAGCTCGTGAACCGCGGCGCCCCGCCGGCCGACGTCGAGAAGCAGCTGCTCGAGGACGAAGGGAAGCTGAAGGCCGACGTCGAGCGGCGCATCCGCGAGGCGTTCCTGCTCGACCGGATCGCCGAGAAGCTCGAGACCGAGGTCGGCGTCCCGGAGCTCGAGAACCAGTTCATGCTGATGGCCCGCTCCTGGCAGGTCGAGCCGCAGAAGCTCTTCGATCACTTCCAGTCGCAGGGGCTCCTGCCCCGGGTGGTCGAGGACATCCGCCGCGCCAAGGTGCGGCGGCAGTTAAGGGAAGCCGCGGCGGCGACCGAGAGTGACGCTCAGAAGTCGTCCTAACCCCGACGGAGAACGACCGTGAGCGCGCCCCGCAGCGAGATCATCCCGAACCCGCCCTACGTCATCGAGAAGACCGGTCGGGGCGAGCGTGCCTACGACATCTACTCCCGACTGCTCGAGGACCGGATCATCTTCCTCGGCTCCTCGATCAACGACTTCGTCGCCAACGCCGTGGTGGCCCAGCTCCTGTTCCTCCAGAAGGAGAACAAGAAGCAGGACATCCACATGTACATCAACAGCCCGGGCGGCTCGGTGACCGCCGGGCTCGCGATCTACGACACGATGCAGTTCGTCGAGTGCCCGATCTCGACCTGGTGCATCGGGCAGGCGGCCAGCATGGGCGCCGTGCTGCTCGCCGCCGGGACGAAGGGGAAGCGCTACAGCCTCCCCCACTCGCGCATCATGATCCACCAGCCGTGGGGCGGCGCGCGCGGGACGGCCGAGGACATCCACATCCAGGCGCGCGAGATCAAGACGCTGAAGAAGACCCTCACCGCCGTGCTGGCGCGCCACACCGGCCAGACGGCGGAACGGATCGACGCCGACGGCGACCGCGACCACTTCATGTCGGGCGCGGAAGCGAAGGCGTACGGCCTCGTCGACGAGGTCATCGAGCCGCCGGCGCCGACGCCGGCCGAACCCAAGAAGAAGTAGCAGCGGCGGCGGGTCCGCGGGGAGGAGTCGAGAGGCTCCCCCCGCGCCGGCGCACGCCAGGAGAGGCCGGATGACGAAGGCACGCGGAGGCAGCGACGTCGAGCGCTGCACGTTCTGCGAGAAGGACCGGCGCAAGGTCTTGAGCCTCATCGCGGGCCCGCCCGGCGTCTACATCTGCAACGAGTGCGTCGAGCTGTGCAACACGCTCCTCCTCGAGGAGCTGAAGCCGAAGGGCGTCCCGGCCCAGCCGAAGGCGAAGCGCGAACCGATCAAGGAGTTCGGCCCGGTCCCGACGCCGACCGAGATCAGCGCGTTCCTCGACGAGTACGTGGTCGGACAGGCGCACGCGAAGAAGGTGCTCTCGGTCGCCGTCTACACCCACTACCAGCGCATCCTCCACCCGGAGGCGCACCACGACGTCGAGCTCGAGAAGAGCAACATCCTGCTGATCGGGCCGACCGGCTCGGGCAAGACGCTCCTCGCCCGCTCGCTCGCCAAGCTGCTCAAGGTCCCGTTCGCGATCAGCGACGCCACCACGCTGACCGAGGCGGGCTACGTCGGCGAGGACGTCGAGAACGTCGTGCTGCGCGTGGTGCAGGCCTCGAACTACAACCTCGAGGCGGCCGAGCGCGGCATCTGCTACGTCGACGAGATCGACAAGATCGCGCGCACCACGCAGAACGTCTCGATCACCCGCGACGTGTCGGGCGAGGGCGTGCAGCAGGGGCTCTTGAAGATCCTCGAGGGGACCGTCGCCAACGTCCCGCCGCAGGGCGGTCGCAAGCACCCCGAGCAGCACTACCTGCAGGTCAACACCGCCCACATGCTCTTCATCTGCGGCGGCACCTTCGTGCAGCTCGAGGAGATCATCCGCCGGCGGCTCGGCCGCCAGGGGATCGGCTACGGGGCGAACTTCCTCGCCGCGCCGGGCGCGATGCCGCAGGACGAGGAGGAGCTCGACCTGCTGCTGCGCAAGGTCGAGAGCGAGGACCTCATCTCGTTCGGGATGATCCCCGAGTTCATCGGCCGCCTGCCGGTGATCGGCATCCTCGACCCGCTGCGCGAGGACGACTTCGTGCGCATCCTCGTCGAGCCGAAGAACTCGATCGTGCGCCAGTTCAAGCGGATGTTCGCCATCGAGGGGTGCGAGCTCGAGTTCACCCCCGAGGCGCTGCGCGTGATCGCGTCCAAGGCGCGCGAGAAGAAGACCGGCGTCCGCGCGCTGCGCTCGATCATGGAGGAGGTCTTCCTCGACCTCTTCTACGAGCTGCCGCACCGCCCGCCGGCGCGCTACACGGTGACCGGCGCCTTCCTCGAGGGGCGCGACAAGATCCAGTCGGAAGCGCTCACCCCTGCGGCTGCCGCGCCCGCCGAACGTCGCCAGGCCGGCTGAGCGCCACGGCGCTCGGCGCGCTCCCGCGATGGCGACGCTCCCCTCCCTGACCGACCTCGCCCTCTCCGCGTTCGAGCCGCTCGCGGCGGAACTCGGCGAGCCGCGCTTCGCCGGCAAGAACCTGCGCCGCTGGGTCTTCGAGCGCCACGCGCGCGACTTCGCCGCGATGAGCGACCTCTCGAAGCGGTTCCGCGCCGCGCTCGCGGAGCGGTTCGTCGTGCGGCGCACCGCCATCGCCGCCGATCGCGCCGATCCCGGCGGCACGCGCGCCTTCGTGCTGCGCCTCGCCGACGGCAAGACGATCGAGACGGTGCTGATCCCCGAGGAGGAGCGGCGCACCGTCTGCGTCTCGACGCAGGTCGGCTGCCCGGTCGCATGCGTCTTCTGCGCCTCCGGCCTCGACGGCCTGATCCGCAACCTGACGCCGGGCGAGATCATCGAGCAGGTGCTGGTGGTGCAGGAGGCGCTGCCGCCGGGCGAGTCGGTCACCAACGTCGTCGTGATGGGGATCGGCGAGCCGACCATGAACCTGCCCGCGCTCGAGCAGGCGCTCGCCACCTGGAACGATCCCGCCGGACTCGGGCTCGGCGCGCGCCGCATCACCATCTCGACGGTCGGCTTCCCGGCGCGCATCGACCGGCTCGCCGCGCTGAAGAAGGAGTTCGGCCTCGCCATCTCGCTGCACGCGCCGCGCCAGGAGCTGCGCGAGAAGCTGCTCCCCAACGCCGGCGGCATCCTGCTGCGCGACCTGCTCGCGGCGACCCGCCGCTGGTTCGACGCGACCGGTCGGCGCGTCACCTTCGAGTACGTGCTGCTCGACGGCATCAACGCCAGCGAACGCGAGGCGACCGAGCTCGCCGCGTTGCTGCGCGGCTTCCCGTGCCACGTGAACCTGATCCCGGTGAACCCGGTCGACGGGCTCCCCTACCGCCGACCGGCCCCCGACGCGATCGACCGCTTCAAGGCGATCCTGCTCGGCGCCGGCCTCGACGCCACCGTCCGCCATCCGCGCGGCGACGGCATCGCCGCCGCCTGCGGTCAGCTGCGCCTGAAGGTCGAGCAGGACGAGTCGCGAGCTACCACGCCCCGAGCGTGAGCGTGAGCGAGCGGCGCTCGAGGCGGCGCACCACGTCGAGCTGCACCGCGTCGCCCGGAGCGCTGCGCGCGAGGTGGCCGAGCATCGCATCGACCGAGCCGATCGGCTCGCCGTTCCACGCCACCACCACGTCGTGCGGCTCGACGCCGGCGGCGAGCGCCGGACTCTCTTCGAAGACGTGCTGCACGACGATCGCCCCGCCGACGCCGAGCTGCGCCAGGAACTCCGATTCAGCGAGGTCGGTCGCCCCGAAGCCGATCCAGGTGCGCGGCGCGATGAACCACGCGGACGACGGAGCGCCGGCCGCAGGCGTCGCTTCCGCGGCGCCCGCCGACTCGGCCGCTGCCGCACGCGCGGCGTGCACGGCCGCGACGCCGCGCTGCACGGTCGTCGCCGGCAGCGCCAGCAACGGCGTCCCGCCGACCGGCGCCCCCTCGACGCTCGGCGACTGCAGCAGCAGCCCGACCACGCTGCCGTCCTGCTGCGCGATCACGCCGCCGCCGCCGCTCGTCGGCGAGCGCGCCAGCGTCACGCGCAGCAGCTGATCGAAGCGGCGCTTGCCGACCACGGGGTTGCGCAGCGGCGCGTGCAGCCAGCCGAGCGAGACGTCGCTCGACTCGCCTTCGGCGCTCCCGAACAAGGTCACGACGTAGCGCTGCTCGGCGACGAGCGGATCGAGCGGGACGCCCTCGACTACGGGCGGTGCCGGCAATTCGGCCGCCAGCTGCAGCGGCGGCAGCTCGATCGCGCCGATCGAGAGCACGCCGACGTCGGTGGTCGCATCGACGCCGACCACGGTCGCGCGGCGCGGCCGCAGCGAGGGGGCGTTGCGGAAGTAGACGGCGATCCGGCCGGCCTGCTCGAGCGACGAGCCGATGGTGACGACGTCGCCCGCCTGGTTCAGCACCAGCCCGCTCGACTCGAAGGCGTAGACCATGCCGTCGCCGATGCGCCGCTCGATGGTGAGCGAGACGACGTTGCCGCCGAGCTTCTCGGCGCTGCCGGCCAGCCGCCGCCGCACCTCGAGCTTGCGCCCGCCTTCGAGGAGGAGCGGCCGCTCGACGGCGAGCTCCACCTCGAAGCCGTCGCGCACCGGCGCCTGGCCCGGCGCGGCGACCGGCGCCGCACGGCGCTCCGGTGCAGCCGGCGCGGTCGGCGCGGGCTCCTGCGAAGCCGCGCCGCGCGCCAGCGAGGCGAGCTGCAACAGCAACGGCAGCAGCAGGGTGGTGCGGGCGACCATCGGGCGAACCTCGTTTCCTCGGAGTGCGGGGCGGAGCGGCGTCGGGGCGGAAGTCGGGGCGTCAGAAGTTGCGCAGCGCGCGCGGGCGACGCGCCGGCGGCATGAGCGTGCGGCCGTTCGGCGCGCCGTTCGGCAAGCCGTTCGGCAGTTCGTCGAACTGCCGGCCGAGCTCGTCGCCGATCGTGCGGATCAGCGACGGGTCGAGCGACGGGCTCTCGTAGATCGGCGGCGCGGCGCGCTCCGGCCGCGGCGCGGCCGGCCGCAGCACGTTCCAGCCGAGCGTCACCGCCAGCACCACCGCCGCTGCCCAGCCGCTCGCCAGGGTGAGGCGCGGCAGCCAGCGGATCGCCGGCGGCGGCGGGCCGTCGATCGCGCGCATCACTCCGGCGACGATCGACTCGCCCATCGCTTCGCTGCGCAGCTCGCGCCGCGCGGTGCCGCGCACCGTCGCGAGCAGGCTCTGCAACTCGTTCCACTCGCGGTAGCAGGCGAGGCAGCCGCGCAGGTGGGCGTCGACGCGTGCGGCCTCGCGGGCGTCGAGATCGCCGCCGGCGTGCAGGTCGAGCAGGGGATGGATCGCTTCGCAGTCCATGGTGAGCATTTCTCTCGCGTTCGTCGCGTCGTGAGGTTCAGGCTGGGGGTTCAGTTCGGCGGGGCGTCGTCGTGGCTTCCGGTCGGGGCGCCGCGCGCCTTCGCGTCATGCTTCGCGAGGCGTTCGAGGCGATCCCATTGCTCCTTGAACATGCGCCGCGCGACGTGGAGGCGCCAACGCACCGTCGCGTGGGTCGAGCGGACGATCGACGCGATCTCCTTGCAGGAGAGGTCGTCGAGTTCGCGCAGCGTCATCACCGTGCGGTACTTCTCCGGCAGCAACGCCAGCACTTCGCGCACGCGCGCCACCGTCTCCGCCGACTCGATCCGCTCGCCCGGCCCGGACGGCGCATCGGGCTCGGCGAGTCCGCCGGCCACGTCGTCGAGCGCCACCGGCCGCATGCGCGACCGCTTGCGCATCGCGTCGATCGACAGGTTGACGACGATGCGGTAGAGCCACGTGTAGAAGCTCATCCCGAAGTCGAAGCGCGCGAGCGCCTTGTAGGCGCGCAGGAAGCCGTCCTGCACCACGTCGCGCGCCTCCTCGGCATCGCCGAGCAGGTGGTAGGCGGCCCACCACGCGCGCTCCTCGTAGCGCCGCACGAGCCCCTCGAACGCCTGCCCGTCGCCGGCGAGCGTCCGCTCGACCAGCGCGTTGTCGGTGGCGTCCGGAGCGCCGCTGCCCTCCGCGCGCAGGTTTCGCATCGCCGCGAACGCTCCCGATCGTGCGCTCATCGGACAAGTGGCTCCTCGCCCGCCGGAGCGCCCCCACGGCGTTCCGGACGCCTTCCCTACGGCGCAGCGGGGAGCGCGTTGGCCCGCTCTTCCCGGCGGGAGCCCCGGAACCTCACCGCCCGGGGGCGGCGTCGCCGGCCCAGCGGAACTTTCCGATCCCGCGGTACTTCGCGTAGCGCCGGTCGAGCAGCTCTTCGTGCGGGAGGGCCGCCAGCTCGTCGAGGTGGCGCCCCACCACCGCCTTCAGCGTCGCCGCCATCGCCACCGGGTCGCGATGGGCGCCGCCGGCCGGCTCCTCGATCACCTCGTCGACCACGCCGAGCTCGAGCAGGTCGGGCGCGGTGAGGCGCAGCGCCTTGGCCGCCTCGCCCTTCTTCTCTGGGTCCTTCCAGAGGATCGCCGCGCACCCCTCCGGCGAGATCACCGAGTAGTAGGCGTGCTCGAGGATCAGCAGCTTGTCGGCGACGCCGATGCCGAGCGCGCCGCCGCTGCCTCCTTCGCCGATCACGACGCTCACCACCGGCACGCGCAGCGTCGACATCTCGAGGATGCTCTTCGCGATGGCGCCCGCCTGGCCGCGCTCCTCGGCGCCGATGCCGGGGAAGGCGCCCTGCGTGTCGATCAGCGTCACGATCGGCACCTGGAACCGCTCGGCGAGGCGCATCTTGAGCATCGCCTTGCGGTAGCCCTCGGGATGCGCGCAGCCGAAGTTGGCGGCGACGCGCTCCTTGGTCGTCTTGCCCTTGCGGTGGGCGACGACCAGCACGCGCCGCTCGCCGAGGTTCGCGAGTCCGCAGACGATGGCGCGATCGTCGCCGAAGACGCGGTCGCCGTGCAGCTCGAGGAAGCCGGTGAAGGCGTGCTCGATGTAGTCGGTCGAATGGGGACGCCGCGGATGACGCGCGAGGCGGACGCGATCCCACGGCGTCAACTCGCTGAAGATCTTGCGGATCAGCTTGTCGCGCAAGTTCTTGAGCGGCCCCACCTCGGCGGCGACGTCGGACGGCGTCAACGCTGCGGGCGACGAAGTCGCGAGCTTCTCGATCTCGGTGATCTTCTGGTCGATCTCGGCGATCGGCCGCTCGAAGTCGAGCCACTCCTTGGTTTCGTTGGCGCTCGCCACCCGAGGTTCTCCACCGCTCTTCCAGAAATGCGCCGTGCGGCGGCGCCGTCGCCGCGAGCCGCGCCGCTCTCGCGCGCGCGTCCCGCAGCTTCTTTGCGAAGCGCGGGCACGATAAAGAATCCCCCAATGGCGCCGAATCCCTCCCCCACGTCCGCGTTCCTGCGCGTCGAAGTCGCGACGCGCAGCGGTCTCCCCGATGCCCACGCGAAGAAGCTCGCTGCCGAGATCGGCCGCACGCTCGGCCATCCGGTCGAAGTGCAGCTGATCCGCGGCTACAGCGTCGCCTTCGTCGGCTCTCCGCCGGGCGAGGAGGCGACCGCGAAGCTCCACGCCGTGCTGGCCGATCCGGTGCTGCACCAATCGCAGCGCCTCGCCGCCGACGCGCCGGTGCCGCCACCCCCCGCCGGCTGGCGGCGGCTCGACGTGGTGCGCCGCCCGGGCGTGATGGATCCGGCCGCCGCCTCGGTGCTGCGCGCGCTCGAGGCGGTCGGCTTCGCGCCGCGCTCGGTCCGGACCTACCGCGCCGTGCTGCTGAGAGGCGCCGCCGACGAAGCGCAGCTGCAGACGGTGGCGCAACGCTGCCTCGCCAACCTGCTGGTCGAGGAGGTGCGCCTCGATCCGCGCGAGGCGATCGCCCCCTTCGGCGAGCTCGCCCCCGCGCCGTTCCGCCGCGTCGAGGTCGCGCTGCGCGACGCCGACGACGCGACGCTCGTGCGGCTGAGCAAGGAGGGGATGCTCGCGCTCGACCTCGCCGAGATGCAGGCGATCCAGGCGCACTACCGCAAGGAGGGCCGCGACCCGACCGACGTCGAGCTCGAGACGCTGGCGCAGACCTGGTCGGAGCACTGCAAGCACAAGACGCTGACGAGCGCGGTCGAGCTGCACGGCGACGGAGCACCGCGCCGCTACGAGAACCTCCTGAAGGAGACGATCTTCGCCGCCACGCAGCAGCTCAACCTGCCGTGGTGCCTGTCGGTCTTCCGCGACAACGCCGGCGTGATCGAGTTCGACGAGCAGTACGCCGTCACCTTCAAGGTCGAGACGCACAACCACCCGTCCGCGCTCGAGCCGTACGGCGGCGCCGGCACCGGGCTCGGCGGCGTGCTGCGCGACACGCTCGGCACCGGACTCGGCGCCAAGCCGATCCTCTCGACCGACGTCTTCTGCGTCGGTCCGCTCGACCTCGAGGTCGAGGCGCTGCCGCCCGGCACCCTGCCGCCGCGCCGCATCCTGCAAGGGATCGTGGCGGGCGTGCGCGACTACGGCAACCGGATGGGCATCCCGACCGCCAACGGCGCCGTCTTCGTCCATCCCGACTACCGCACCAACCCGCTGGTCTTCTGCGGCAACGTCGGCCTCATCCCGCGCGACAAGATCGCGAAGGCGGCGCAGAAGGGCGACAAGGTCTTCGTGCTCGGCGGCCGGACCGGCCGCGACGGCATCCACGGCGCCACCTTCTCGAGCCTCTCGCTCGACAGCTCGAGCTCGACCGTCGCGTCGGGCGCGGTGCAGATCGGCAACGCGATCGAGGAGAAGAAGCTCCTCGACGCCGTCCTCGACGCGCGCGATCGCGGCTGGTTCACGGCGATCACCGATTGCGGCGCGGGCGGCCTCTCCTCGGCGATCGGCGAGATGGGCGAGGAGCTCGGCGCCGACGTCGAGCTGTCGCGCGTGCCGCTCAAGTACCAGGGGCTCACCGCCGGCGAGATCTGGATCAGCGAGGCGCAGGAGCGCATGGTCCTCGCCGTGAAGCCGGAGCACGCGGAGGAGCTGCGCGCGCGCTGCAAGGTGCATGGCGTCGAGGCGACCGAGCTCGGCACCTTCACCGGCAGCGGACGGCTGCGCCTCACGTTCGCCGGCCAGCCGTGCGCCGACCTGTCGATGGAGTTCCTCCACCACGGGCTGCCGAAGCGCACGCGCCGCGCGACCGTCGCGCCGCGCGCGGCGGCGGCCGCCACCGCTGGCGCCACCGAGCCGCTGCCGCGCGACCTCGACTGCAACCGCCTCCTGCTGCAGCTGCTCGCCTCGCCCGACATCACCAGCAAGGAGGAGATCGTCCGGCAGTACGACCACGAGGTGCTCGCCGGCTCGGCGGTGAAGCCGATGGTGGGCGCGGGCGGCTTCGGGCCGTCGGATGGCTGCGTGATCGCGCCGCGGCTCGGCTCGAAGAAGGGCTTCGCGGTCGGCTGCGGCATGTCGCCCACCACCGGCGCCGCCGATCCGCACGCGATGGCGCTCCTCTCCGTCGACGAGGCGATCCGGAACGTCATCGCGGTCGGCGGCCGCTTCGATCGCCTCGCGCTGCTCGACAACTTCGCCTGGCCCTCGGTCGACGACGAGGCGACGCTCGGCTCGATCGCCCGCTGCGCCGAGGGGTGCCGCGACGCGGCGCTCGCCTACCGGACGCCGTTCATCTCCGGCAAGGACTCGCTCCACAACCAGACGAAGACCAAGGACGGCGTGATCCGCATCCCGCCGACCTTGCTGGTCTCCGCGATCGCGCTGCTCGACGACGTGACCGGTGCGGTGACGATGGACGCGAAGCGCGCCGACCACCACCTGCTGCTCGTCGGCGAGACGCGCGCCGAGTTCGGCGGCTCGCGCGCGCACACGCTGCTCGGGCGCGCCGGCGGCGTGGTGCCGCGCCTCGACCTGCCGCGCGCGAAGGCGCTCCACGAGGCGGTCGCGCGCGCGCTCGCCTCGCGCAAGGTGAGGAGCTGCCACGACCTCTCGGAGGGCGGGCTCGCCGTCGCGGCGGCCGAGATGTGCCTCGCCGGCGGGCTCGGCGCCGCGCTCCACTTGGGCAACGTGCCGCGTCCGGCCGGCCTCGACGACGACGCGACGCTGCTCTTCAGCGAGAGCGCGCCGCGCTACCTGCTCGAAGTGGCGTGGGACGACCTCGACGCGGTGACGCAGCTGCTCTCCGGCGTGCCGCACGGCGTGATCGGCACGCTCACCGAGCGGCCGGTCTTCACCGTGAGCGGCCTCGCGCCGAAGCCGCTGCTGCAGATCGACGTGGCGAAGCTCACCGAAGCGTTCCGCACGGGGCTCGATTTCTGATGGCTGCTCGACCGCGCGCACTCGTCGTCCGTTCCGCCGGCACCAACTGCGACGCCGAGACCGCCTTCGCGCTCGAGAGCTGCGGCGCGCAGGCGACCATCCTGCCGGCCGAGCCGTTCCTCGAGCGGCCGGAGCTGCTCGCCGACTACCAGCTGCTGGCGATCCCGGGCGGATTCTCCTACGGCGACGACATCCTCGCCGGCAAGGTCTTCGGCCTCGAGCTCGCGGCGCGCGCCGGCGAGCAGATCGTGAAGCTGGTGCAGCGCGGCGGCGCGGCGATCGGCATCTGCAACGGCTTCCAGATCCTCGTGCAGATGGGGCTCCTGCCCGGCCTCGAGCAGCCGTTCGGCAAGCCCGAGGTGACGCTCACCGACAACGACGTCCACAAGTACCAGGATCGCTGGGTGCGCATGCGCGTCACCAGCGACCGCTGCGTCTGGCTCGCGAAGGGCGAGACGCTCTTCGCGCCGGCCGCGCACGGCGAAGGCAAGCTGATCCCGCGCGACGAGGCGGTGCGCCGCACGCTGCACGAGCAGGGGCGCGTCGTGCTGCGCTACATCGGCCCGAACGGCGAGGACGATCCGCCCTTCCCCCACTGCCCGAACGGCGCGGTCGACTCGATCGCCGGCCTCACCGACCGCACCGGCCGCATCCTCGGCCTGATGCCCCACCCGGAACGCCACTTCCTCCCGTGGCACCACCCGACCTGGACGCGCGACGGCCTCGCCGAGGTGCCCGACGGCCGCAAGCTCTTCGAACGCGGCGTGAACGCCGTCCGCTAGGTGGAGGGGAGAAAACGGCGGTCAATTCCGCACCGGTGGCGGGGGGAAAACGGCGGTCAATTCCGCACCTTTCGCGAGATGCCCGCGGCGGCGGGATGCAGTGGCGGAGCGGCGTGACGGCGGCGCAGTGCGGATCTGACCGCCGTTTTCTCCCCGCCACCTCAGCGTGCCACGAGCTCGATCACCCACGGCGCCTCGACGTCGACGTCGAGCGGCGCGCATTCGAGGAGGTGGCTGCCGACCCGCACGCGATAGCGCCCGGCTTCCAGCAAGACGCGGCCACGGCGCGACGTGCCATCGCTCCCGGGCTCCGCGGTCGGCGACACGACGCGCAGCCGTTGCTCCGCCGTGACCGCGTCGACCTCGAGCGGCTCGAAGGCGACCAGGACGCGCGAGCGACGCTCCGGAGCGACCCGCGTCAGCTCGATCCGCACCTCGCACGCGACGGGCGCCGGCCCCTCCGCGTCCGCGCGCCCCGCGCCGCCGTTGCGCGTCAAGGACGCCATCTCGTAACGAGCACGCTCGGGCCGTCCACGACGCGGCGACGACGGTGGTGGCGGCGGCCAGTCGAACGTGACCTCGTGCCGTTGCTCGCCCGGATGGAACGGGCCGTGCTCGGAGCCGGCGACCGTGAGCCAGTAGGGCGCGTCCCACGGCACCGGCAGCTCCCAGTCGAAGCGGTCGGTGCCCGCGAACGCGACGGCCTCGGCCGCCCCGAGCCCGCAGCAATCGGGGCAGAGCGGGTCACGCTCGATCGCTGCCTCGCGCGCCGCCGCCGAGACTCGGCATGCCCGCAGCTCGACCTGCACCGATTCGAGCGACTGCGCCGCCGGCGGGACGAGCAGCCGCAGCCGCAGCGCGGGCCGCAGCGCCAGCTCGACGACGATCCGCTCGCGTCGCGCGGGCGGCTGCGCGAAGCGTCGCTCGAACGGCAGGCAACCGCGGCTCTCGACGGAGAGCCCGATCACCTCGCGCCGATCGACCGGTGCGCTCACCGCGAACTCGCCTGCCGCGCTGGTCGCGAGCGTGCGCGCCGCCTGCCGGCGACCGTCGCGCATCAGCAGTTGCACCTCGGGAGGAGCGATCAGCCGGCCGGAGCGCCAGCCCGCCCGATCGCTGCTCCCCGCCGCCGCCGCGACCTCGAGCCAGAGCTCGGCGACCGTCGGCAGCACGAGCCGCAGCTCGCTGGCCGGCGCCGCCGGAGCGAGCGCTTCGAGTTGCAGCTCGGCGACCTGCCCATCGATCGTCGCGAGCGTCACGTGCAGCGCGGAGCCGCTCGAGTGCCCGTCGTCGATCGCGAATCGGCCCGCGCCGTCGGTGAGCGCCTCGCCGGCGAGCAGCACGAACTCGGGCTCGCGCGGCAACGCCGCCAGCAATTCGGGCGGGTCGTGCAGCAACGAGGCGCTCTCCACCAACGCGGCGGGGAAGCGGGCGACGCCGCGCGCACCGAACGGGCGCGCTTGGTCGAGGTGACGGCGGCCGCGATGCGTCGAGACCAGCACCCACGGTTGCGGCTCGCCCGCTTCGTCGACCACGACGCCCGCCAACGACACGGGACGCGGCAGCACGAGGTCGGGCAGCTCGATCGACGCGGCCCCGCCGACGGCGACCCGTTCGAGCGCTTCTCGAGGCACCTTCATCGACGCGGGCGGGCGCCCCTCGAAGCGAGCGTGGACCGACAGCGCTTGGAGCCGCTCGGGTCGCATCGCGCCGTCGACGATCCAGATCGCCTCCGGCTGCGGCGCCATCGCTGCGAGCACGAAGCGTCCCTCGCCATCGCTGGTCGCAGCGATCGGCTCCGCGCCGGCGAAGCGCGCCTCGACTTCGGCGGAGGCCGGCTGCAGCGGCGCCGATGCGTGCAGCAGGGTCGGGCCCGCGCGCGAGTCGGTCGCGATCGAGGCGCCGGCGATCGGCACGCCGCGGTCGTCGACGACCCGGCCAGTCGCGTGGACCCCACGCGACACCGCGACGGTGACGCTCGCCGACTCGCCCGCGCCGAGCCAGAGCGCATGCGTCGTCGCGGCGTTCGGTGGTCGTCGCGCCGTCGCGACGATCAGCACGTCCTCGGGCAGCTCAGCGAAGCGCGCTTCGCCTCCGGCATCGCTGACGCCGCGCGCGAAGAGGTGGAGGTGCGGCCGCTCGCTGTAGAGGACGAACGGCAGGTCCGAGAGCAGCGCGCCATCGACCGCGTCGACGAAGCGGAGCGCAACTCGGCCGCTGCCGACCTTCGGAGCAGGAGCAGCCGGCTCGGCGGAACTCGCTGCAGCGTCGCGGCTCGATGGCGGCGCCGCCTCGCGCGAGCCGATCGGCGAGTCAGAGCTCGGGGCCGCTTCGGCGGGCGGCGCGGAGGAGTCGGCCAGCGCACGCGGCGAGGACGGCGCCCCCGTCACCGGCGGCGTGAGTCTCGGCGGCGGCGGCGACACGAGCCACCATGCCGCGACGGCGAGCAATGCGCCCGACATCAGCGCCACCACGCGGAGTGTCCTCATGGAGCCTCCCTCGAGTCGCTCGCACTCGACACCAACGACCCAACAGGTGCGGTTTCGACCGCCGTTTTCCCCCCGCCACCTGTGCGGTTCTGACCGCCGTTTTCTCCCCGCCACCGGTGCGGATCAGCGGCCCTCGCGCAGGCGGCGCAGCCCTTCGCGCGCCGGCGCCATCCGGCTGTCGAGCCGGAGCGCCCGCTCGTAGCGCGCCACGGCATCGCTCTTCTTGCCCTGCAGTTCGAGGAGGCGCCCGCGCTGGAACTCGCTCGCCGGGCTGCTGCCCGCTTTCGCCTCGAGCCGCTCGAGCGCCGCCTCGGCCGCCGCGAAGTCGCGTCGCCGGCCGTGCTCCTCGGCCACCTGGATCAGCAACGCCGGCGCCCGCTGCTCGAGCTCGGCGAGGCGGCGCGCCGCTTCGGCCGCGTCGCCGCGCTTGGTCGCCGAGAGCCAGCGCCAGAAGGGCAGCCGCTCGAGCGTCGGCTCGCGCGCGTGCGCCTCGGCCAACAGCGGCTCGGCCAGCGACGCCTGGTCGTAGGTGAGCAGCCCCGCCGCCACCTCGCGCAGCAGCACCGCCACCTCGTTCGCGGGCAACGCCGCCTGCAGCGCCTCCTGCTGGTAGAGCGGCGTGCGGCGCTCCGCGTAGAGGCGCGCGAGGATCGCGTCGACCGAGTTGGCCTGCATGTGGCGCGCGGCGGAGAACTCGAGGAACGGCACGTCGTCGCGGATCAGGCGCGGCCCCGCATCGGCGAAGGCGCGCGCATCGTTCCCGGCGAGCAGCGCCATCGGCGCCAACTGCGCGGCCAGCGACGCGCTGCTGCCGGCGAGCGACGGCGCGAGCCACGGCCGCGCGGCGGCCCGTTGCGCCAGCTCCGCCGGATCGAGCGCGAGCGGCTCCATCGCGCCGAGCATCAGCGTGTCGCCGCTGGTCGTCTTCCAGATCGCCACGTGCGGGAAGACGCTGCCGAGCGTCGCGAAGATCGCCTGGTAGTCCTCGGGGCTGCTCCAGTAGAGCTGCACCCATTGGCAGAGGACGCCGCCCGGCGCGAGGCGCTCGCGGCAGAGCTCGTAGAACTCGACGGTGAAGAGGCCCGCCATGCCGGCGAGCCACGGGTTGCTCGGCTCGGTGGTGATCACGTCGTAGCGGACCGGCGCGCGGCGCAGGAGCGCGCGGCCGTCGTCGGCGATCAGCGCGATGTTCGGATCGGCGTGGGCCGCGCGATTCACGTCGGCGAAGTGGTGCGAGACGGCCAGCACCTCCTCCTCGATCTCCGCGCAGGTGACGCGGCCGCCGTAGCGGCTCGCCGCCGCCGCCGTGACCCCGGCGCCGTAGCCCAGCACGAAGGTCTCCTTCGACTCGCGCGCCAGCAGTTGCGGCAACCACGCCAGCAGGAGCTGCGTCCCCATGTCGCCGCGCGACGTCGCATCGACCTTGCCGTTCACGGCGAGCGACCGCTCGGCCCCTTGCGCGAAGACGGCGACGCTGCACGAGGCGCCGTCGCGCACCTCGAGGAGCTGGCGTTCCGGCGCCAGCGCGCGCGGGCCGTAGAGGCCGACGCCGCCGTAGATCGCGCGTGGATCCCAGCGGCCGCGCTGCTGCACCGCGAAGCCGCCGGCCGCCACCGCGACCAGCACGCCGGCCGCCAGCGCGATGCGCCGCGCTCCGCCGCCCGTCCCGCGGCCCGCGCCGCCCCGCGCCAGCGCGATCAACAGCGCCGCGACGACGCCGACCGCGAGCGACGCGAAGAAGAGCGTCCGCTCGAGGCCGAGCGCCGGCAGCAGCCAGAAATGGGTCGCGAGCGACGCCGCCACCCCACCCGCCGTGCTGAGCAGGTAGGAGGCGCCGATGCCGCGGCCGAGCTCTCCGGTCGCCGCGACGCGCAGCTCCGAGAGCGCCGGGAAGGCGATGCCGAGCAGCAGCGACGGCACCCCCACCAGCACGCCGCCGAGCAGCAGCGCGAGCCGCGCGCGCGCCCCCGGCATCGCCGCCTCCGCGCGCGCTGTCGCGTCGTAGAGCGCGCCGCCGACGCCCGCCACCAGATCGTCGATGAAAGGGTGCAGCGCGAGCAGCAGGAGCGCTAGCAGCAGTTGCGAACCGATCAGCAGCCGCAACGACGAAGCGCCACGCCGCGCCAGCGCCGCCGCCACCAGCGCCCCGAGCCCGAGCCCCGCCAAGTAGAGCGCCAGCACGATCGAGAAGGCGTAGGTGGTGCCGCCGACGCCGAGCGCCATCAAGCGCGTCCACCCGAACTCGAGCACGATCGAGAGCGCCGAGGTCGCCACCAACGCCCCGGCCCAGCAGGGCCACGCCAGCCACGGCGCGCGATCGATCGGCGCCTCGCGCCACGGCGGTCGCGCGGCAGCGCTGCCGCTCGCGGGACCCGCCGCCGCGCCGCCCATCGCGCCGCCCGCCGCCGCGCGCGCCTGCGCGCGATCGCGCCGCCACGCGAGCAGCGCCAGCGCGACGTTGAACGCCGCGGCGACGAGGCGGCTCTTCCACAGCCCGACCTGCTCGACCAGCACGAAGCCGGCCAGCAGGCAACCAGCGACGCCGCCGAGCGTGTTCCAACCGTAGAGCCGCCCGATCAGCGCGCCGCTCTTCTCGCCGCCCCCCGCGAACGCGGTGCAGAGCAGCGGCAGCGTCGCCCCCATGCAGGCGGTGGCCGGCAGCAGCAGCAGGAAGGTGACGAGGAAGCGGACCGGCGTGGCCAGTTCCCGCTCGATCAGCCACGGCCACCACGCGTCGAGCAGCGCGCGATCGAGGCCGGCGATCAGCCACGGCGCGAGCGGCGCGAACAGCGCGATCGCGAGCTCGAGCTGCGCGTAGCGCCACAAGAGCCGCGGTCCCGGCTGCACGCGCCGTCCGGCGACGAAGGCGCCGAGCGCGAGTCCGGCGAGGAAGGCGGCGACCACCGCCGAGAGTGCCTGCGCCGAGCCGCCGAAGAGGTAGCCGAGGTCGCGGACCCAGAGCACCTCGTAGACGAGGGCGGCCATGCCCGAGACGAACATGTAGCGGGCGGCGACGGCCGTCGGCATCGCGCTCCTCTGCTCCACCGACTTAGGCCACCGATGCCGGTTCCATCCAGGCCGGCTCCAGCGATCCCGGGTTCGCGCGGCAGAGGCTAGCATCCGCCGCTTTTCCGCGCCGCCGCTCTTCCGTGCGCTTACCTGCCGCGGCTCCCTCGCGTCACGAAGGTCTCCATGTCGCTGCCCGAACCGACCGGCCTGCCCGTCGCGCAGCTGCGCTGGCGCTGCCAGCTGCCCGCCTCCGCCGTCGACGTCGCCAGCGATGAGCTCGACCGGCTCGGCCAGCGGCGCGCGCTCGATGCGCTGCGGCTCGGCCTCGAGATCGACGCGCCGGGCTACCACGTCTTCGTCTCGGGGCTGCCCGGCACCGGCCGCGTGCAGGCGGTGCGCCGGCTGCTGGCCGGACTCGCCGATCGCTGCGCCGTGGTCGCCGACAAGGCGTTCGTGCACGACTTCGCCGATCCGGCGCGCCCGCGCTTGATCGAGCTGCCGAGCGGCCGCATGCGCCCCTTCGCGCAGCGCATGGCCGAGCTCGCCACCGACCTCGTCGCCAAGCTCGACGCGCTGGCCGAGGACGAGGCGCACCTGCGCCGCCGCCGCCGCCTCGAGCAGGCGCTCGCCGAGGCGAGCAGCCGGCAGCTCGCGGAGCTGGCCGCGGCCGCGCAGCCGGCCGGCCTCTCGCTCTACGAGGTGAAGGAGCACGGCTTCACCCGCCCCGCGCTCGGCGTGGCCGACGGCGACGAGATCTTCCCGATCGAAGCGCTGCGCATGCTGGCGCAGCAGGGGCGCATCGCGGCGAGCCGCGTCGACGCCATCGAGGAGGCGGCGCGGCCGGTGCAGGCGCAGCTCGAACGCACCGTGATCGAGCTGCGGCGCGCCGCGCGCGCGCGCGCTCGCGAGCTCTCCGCCTTCGACCGCGACCAGGCGCGCGCCGTGGTCCACCCCGAGCTCGACGAGGTCGCGCGCGAGTTCCCCTTCGAACCGGTCGAGCAGCTGCTGGCCAACGCGGAGCAGTGGATCCTCGAGCGCATGGCGCGCCCGCAAGGGGAACGGTTCGCGCGCGCGCTGCGCCGCCGCCTCGCGGTGAACGTGGTGCTCGACCACGCCTCCCGCGAATCGACGCCCGTGGTCGTGGTGAACCACCCGACCATGGCGAACCTGTTCGGCTCGATCGACGTGCGCACCGGCCGCTCGGGTGCGCTCTTCGCCGACCACCGCTCGATCCGCGCCGGCGCGCTGGTCGAAGCGGACGGCGGCTACCTCGTGCTGAAGGCGGGCGACGTGCTGGCCGAGGAGGGGGTCTGGTCGACGCTGCGCCGCGCGTTGAAGCAGGAGCAGGTCGAGATCGCCTCGCGCGAGCCGGCCCTCTCGCTCAAGCCGCAGCCGGTGCCGATCAAGGTGAAGGTGGTGCTGATCGGCGAGTCGGAGCACGAGGAGTTCCTCGAGGAGCACGACCCCGAGTTCCGCGCGATCTTCAAGGTGCGCGCCGAGTTCGACGACCAGATCGAGCGCACCGACGAGAACGTCGCGCGCTACGCCGCGCTGCTGCGCCGCCTCGCCGCCGACGAGCGCCTCCTGCCGCTCGCCGACGACGCAGCCGAGGCGCTGCTCGAGGAGGCGGCGCGGCGCGCGGGTCGCGGCGGCGTGCTGACCACGCGGCTCTCGCCGCTCGCCGACCTGTCGCGCGAGGCGAACCTCTTCGCGCAGCGCGACGCGGCGCGCGCCATCGGCGGCGGCCACGTGCGCCTCGCGCTGGCGGCCGCGCGCGAGCGCGAGGACCTGAACGAGCGGCGCTTCCACGAGCAGGTCCGCGCCGGCACGCTGCTGTTCTCGACGAGCGGCGAGAAGGTCGGGCAGGTGAACGCGCTCACCGTGGTGACGACCGGCGTCTTCGACTTCGGCCGGCCGGCGCGCCTCACCGCGACGGTCGCCGCGGGCGACTCCGGCGTGCTCAACATCGAGCGCGAGGTTCAGCTCTCCGGCGAGATCCACGACAAGGGGGTCTTCATCTTGAGCGCGCTGCTGCGCGACCGCTTCGCGCAGAACCACCCGCTCGCGCTGGCGGCGAGCCTCTGCTTCGAGCAGAGCTACGGGCCGATCGACGGCGACTCGGCCGCCGCCGCCGAGTGGTTCGCGCTGCTCTCCGCGCTGGCGGGCGTGCCGATCCGGCAGGGCTTCGCGGTGACCGGCTCGCTGAACCAGAAGGGCGAGATCCAGCCGGTCGGGTCGGTGAACCAGAAGATCGAGGGCTTCTTCGACGTCTGCGCGCAGGAGGGGCTCGACGGCCAGCAGGGCGTGATCCTCCCGCGCCGCAACGTGAAGGACCTCATGCTGGCGGAGCGGGTGGTCGCGGCGGTCGCCGCCGGCCGCTTCAAGATCTGCGCGATCGACTCGGTCGACGAAGGGATCGAGCTGCTCACCGGCATGCCGGCCGGGACGATCGGCGCCGATGGCCGCTACCCGCGCGACTCGATCAACGGCCGCTGCGCCGACCACCTCTGGTTCCTCTCCGAAGCGGTGCGCGACGCGAAGGCGCCGCCGGAACCGCCGCCGGCGCACGGCGACGCGGCCGCTCCCGCGGCTCCGGCCGCTCCCGCTCCCCCGCCCGCCGAGACGCCGTGAAACGCGCGCTCCTCTGGTGCGTGCTGGCCAACGTGATCGGCGGCTCGACCTTCGCCGCGATGGCGGGCGCGCACGCCGCCGGCCTCCCCACCGTCACCTTCAGCTTCCTGCGCACGCTGCTCTCGACGCTGCTCTTCGCGCTGGTCGCGTGGCGCGCGGGAGTCCTGCGGCCGCGCTTCTCGGCGCGCGACTGGCTGCTGGTCGGCGTGGTCGCGGTGCCCGGCTTCGCGCTGCCGCTGATCCTCGGCATCCGCGGCGTCGCGCTCTCGACGCCCGGCCTCGGCTCGATCCTCGCGCTGCTCGAGCCGATCATGATCGTGCCGCTCTCGGTGCTCTTCCTGCGCGAGTCGCTGCCGCGCGCGCGGCTGCTCGGCATCGCGATCGGGCTGGCCGGGGCGCTGCTGGTGGTGCTCGGCGGCGCGAGCGGCGCGGAGGCGACCGCCGGCCTCACCGGCGAGGCGCATGCGGCGGCCGGCGCGGCGCACCGCGAGACGCTGCTCGGCAACGCGCTGCTGGCGATCCAGGGCAGCCTCTGGGCGCTCTACACGGTCGCCGCCAAGCCGCTCACCGCGCGCCACAGCGCCCTCTCGATCAGCACCTGGTCGACCGCGCTCGGCTGCCTCGCGATGGGGCTCTTCGCGCCGCTCGAGTGGAGCGCGACGACGCCGGCGGCGCTGCGGGCGGTGGCCGAATGGCTGGCGCTCGAGCAGGGGCCGGCGACGCTCGACGGCGCGCTCGCGGTCGGCCGCGCCTCGCTGCCGTGGATGGCCTACCTCGCGCTGTTCGGCAGCTTCTTCGGTGTGCTGCTCTGGAATGCCGGCCTCGAAGGGGTCGCCGCCAGCCGCATGGCCGGCTTCATCTTCCTGCAGCCGGCGGTCGGCCTCTTGCTCGACTACGCGATGGGCGCGCCGCCGCCGGCGTTGCACGCGTGGCTCGGGCTCGGGGCGATCGCGCTGGCGATCCTCTTCGTCAGCCGCGAGCCGGCGCCGCGCCCGATGGCGCCACGAGGTCCCGCCAGTACCTGATCAGCACGAGCGGCCGCGCGAAGGCGATCGGGTGGAGCGCGGCCGCGCGCACGACGTGGTGGCGGTCGCCATCGGCCGCGAGCAGGAACGATGCGCGTGCCGCGAAGCGCTGCGGCCAGGCGACGCCGAAGGCGCGGGCGAGCGCGAGGTCGCCGTCGGAGAGCGCGTGGAGCGCGGCGCCCCCTTGCTCGTCGAGGAAGCGGCGCAAGTGGTCGCCCCCATCGACGCTCGAGACGACGATCGGCACGCCGGCGCCGCGCCACTCGGCGGCGACGGTCGCCAGCCCCTTCGCATCGTGCGCGCAGACCGGCGCTCCGGCGAGCGGCAGGAAGCAGAGCAGCAGGTAGCGCGGCGGCGCGGCGAGCGCCGGCTGCAGCCGCGCGAGGTCGAGCTGCGGCGCGCGGGCGCCGACTTCGAGCGGGACGAGGGCACCGTTCATCGCTCGATCACCTCGCCGGGCGCTTGCCCGAAGGCGAGCGGATGGATCTCGGGGCGCTGGCCGAAGCGCTGCTCGAAAGCCGCGACCACGTGGGCGCAGAACGACTCGACCACGCGCGGGTGGACCACGGCGAGCGCGCAGCCGCCGAAGCCGGCGCCGGTGAGGCGCGCGCCGTAGCAGCCGGGATGGCCGAGCGCGATCTCGTGCAGCGCGTCGAGGCGCGGCGTCGAGACCTCGTAGAGATGGCGCGACGAGAGGTGCGAGAGCCACATCAGCTGGCCGAACTCGAGCAGCTCGCCGCGCAGCAGCAGCTCGCGCGCGCGGCGCACGCGGGCGACCTCGGTCACCACGTGGCGCGCGCGCTGGAACGGCTGCGGCTCGAGCTCGCCGCGCAGCGCGTCGAGCTGCTCGACCGTCACGTCGCGCAGGCAGGTGATGGCGGGCAGGTGGCGCTGCAGCGTGGCGAGCGCCGCCTTCGACTCGGCGACGCGCTGGTTGAAGGCGCCGCTCTTCAAGTCGCGCCGCGTCATCGAGTCGAGCATCACGAAGGCGAGTCGGTCGGCCGGGAGCGGCACGTAGTCGAACCGCTCCTCCTTGCAGTCGAGCCAGAGCGCGTGGCCGGCGCGTCCGAGCGCGCTGGCGAAGGGATCCATGATCCCGCACCGGACGCCGACGTAGCCCGTCTCGGCGCGGAAGGCGAGGCGCGCCGCCTCGAGCGGCTCGAGCGGCGCCCCGGAGAGGGTCGAGAGCGCCATCGCGGTGGCGACCAGCAGCGCCGCACTCGACGACATGCCGGCGCCGGGCGGGAGGTCGCCGGCGATGGTCAAGTCGCAGCCCGGCAGCTCGCGCCCCGCCTCGCGGAGCAACTGTGCGACGCCCGCGGGATAGGCGGCGAAGCCGGCGTCGCCGGCCGGCGGCAGGGCGTCGAGGGCGAAGTCGTAGCGGCCGGGGAAGTCGGCCGAGGCGACCGTGAGGCGGCGATCGGCGCGCGGTCGGGCGAGCAGCGCGATGCCGCGGTCGATGGCGACCGGGAGCACGCAGCCGCCGTGGTAGTCGATGTGAGCGCCGAGCAGGTTGACGCGGCCGCTCGCGAAGAAGAGGCGGCCGCCCGAGCGGCCGGTGGCGGCGGCGAACGCGCGGAGGCGCGAGAAGAGAGGGCGTTCCATCGACGAGCTTCCGGGCGATTGCGGTCGCAGCGGGCCGCCGTTTCGGAGGGCTGCGCCCCGGGCGGAAGGGGTCGCGGGCGGAGCAGGGCGCACAATTGAGCGGCTCGGGTCGCGAAATCAACGTTGCAAGGGGCGCCGGCGCCGCTAGGTTTTCGGCCCGTTTCGTCGCGATGGTGGGTGTAGCTCAACTGGTTAGAGCACCAGACTGTGACTCTGGGGGTTGGGGGTTCAAGTCCCCTCACTCACCCCATGCGACTTCTCTCCGGCCCTGCCGCGGACGTTCCGCGCGACCGCTCTCTTGATCTGCCCGCGCGCCGGAGTAACTTCTCCGCCTCGTTTCGCGCGCCCGTAGCTCAACTGGATCGAGCGTCGGGCTTCGAACCCGAAGGTTGCAGGTTCGAGCCCTGCCGGGCGTACCAGCCGTCCTCGCGACGGTTGGCCCTTCGAGTGCGGCGCGCGAGGCGACGCCGTCCGGCCGCTGCCGCCGGACGATCGCACGTTGGAAGCAGTTCGCGCCGTCGACGTTGGGCGGCACGGCTGGGTGGCACGGTTCGCAGTGGTTCGCAGAAGCAGTCGTTCGTTGAAGTCGTTGCTGAAGTTGCCCGCGTAGCTCAGTTGGTAGAGCAGGTGATTCTTAATCACCGGGCCCTAGGTTCGAGTCCTAGCGCGGGCACCACTTTCGGCTCTCTCCTGCCTCGCTCGCCCTGCAGTTCGCGGCGGCGCGGCAGCATCCTCCGCCGGGAAGTCGTCGCACCTCGGGATCGGTGCAGCGGCGCGACGGCTGGGGCTGGCCCTCGACGGGGCCGAATCGCGGGCGGGACTCCCGGGGGCGCTGGGCGCGGAGCGAACTCTTTTCGCGACGCGCGCGCCGCTTCCGACTCCATCCGGCGGCTCGGCTAATGATCGAATCGACGGCTCGACGCGCCGACGTTCGCGCGCCCTGCCTGGTGGCTCGGAGATCCCGGATGGTTGCCGCTCGTTCACACCGCACCGCGCTCGCGTTCTCGCTGCTCGGCGCGCTCCTTCCTGCCGCCTGCAACCGCGGCGGTTCGCAGAGCCGACGCGTGGTCGGCGGACTCGCTGACTTCGGGGCGCTCGCCACCGACGGCGCTCGCCAGCGCTTCTGCGCGGCCGATCAGCTGAGCGGCCGGCTGCTGGTGATCGACCCGGCCGACGGCGACACCCTCTTCGACCTGCAGAGCATCGGCGGGAGCGTCGGCGGCCTGCTGCACGACCACTGCAGCGACAGCTGCTACACCGCCGTCAGCAGCCGCAACCGGATCGACGTCTTCGATCCCTCCCTCTACTTCCGCCGCTCCACCATCCGCCTGCGCGCCTCGCCGTTCGCGATGGCGCCGGGCGCCGGCGGTCGGCTGCTGGTCGTCACCAGCGCCGGCCTGATCGACCTCGATCCGAAGACGCTCACGCAGAACACGCTGCTGCCCACCGTCGAGCGCGACGCGCTGCTGGTCACCGACCGCGAATCGCGCTTCGCCTGCCTCGTCGAGACGTTGAACGGCGCCGCCGTCGTCAACCGCTTCGACTTGGCGAACCTCGCCGCCCCGCCGATCACCAGCGCCACCGGCACGATGCCGGGCCGAGTGATCGCGGCCGCGCTCGACTTCGACGGCGAGCTGCTCTACGTCGCCACCGACAAGGCGCCGGGCATCCATCGCCTCGATGCGGAGACGCTGGCGCAGTTCGACACCATCGACGTCGGCGACGGCCTCTCCGGCATGGCGCTCTCGTCGACCGGCCTGCGCCTCTTCTATTCGACGACCGGACCGCTCGTGGAGAGCGTCATCGTCGAGCCGCGCCTGCCCGGCCCGAGCGTCACCCTGCCCGACGTCCCGCGCGAGCGCGGCGTCGCGCTCTCCGCCACCAACCAGGAACTCGCCGTCTGGTCGGGAGATGGCTCGATCACCACCAACGGCATCTTCGAGTTCGTGATCCGGGCGCCCTCGATCCTGCGCCAGGGCGAGGCGGGCACGTTGACGCTCGAGGGGCGCCCCAACGCGCTCTACTTCCTCTTCCTCTCGGGCGGCCCGGCGCCGCTGCTGCTCGACAAGCCGAGCAAGCCCGAGCCGCGCCTGCTCGAGCTCTCGCTGGTGCTCGGCTACGCGCTGGTGGCGCAAGGGCAGCTCGACGGCGCGGGGCGCGCGACGGTCGAGGACATCGTCCCGCCCGGCCTCTCCACCGAGGCGATCGACTCGGTCTGGCAGGCGGCGCAGACCGACGCCGTCTTCCCGCCGCGCTACGAGCTCAGCAACGCGATGTTCATCCGCTTCCTCGGCCCCGACTGCCCCTGATCGAGAGCGGTCCGCACCGAGCGAGAGGAGGGACCCGCGCAAGCCAGCGAGCGGAGCGGCCCGCCGAGCCGTGCAGCCGGCGTCCCGTCGCGGAGTTGATCCCGAGCGAGCGCGCCACGCCGCGCTCGCCGCTCGCGCTCGCCGATTGGCCGCGCGCCGTCGCGACGCCAGAATGCGCCGCGCGCGAGGATGGCGGAATTGGCAGACGCGCTGGACTTAGGATCCAGTGGGGCAACCCGTGGGGGTTCAACTCCCCCTCCTCGCACCATGCGCGCCGCAACGAAACCGCGGGCCGACGCCCTGGGCGTGCGGCCCGCGATGAGATCGCCTCAGCAGGTCGGTCGAGACGTCGAGCTCGCGCCGCGCGTCAGATCCCGCTCCCACCGCGCGGCGGGCGCGGTGGCTTGCCGTGCGGCGGCGGCTTCGGCGGATCGCCCGCTGGAGGATCGCTCGGCGGCGGGGTGCCCTTCGGCGGCGGCGGCGGGCCGCCGTTCGGGCCATCGCCGGGCCCCCCGTCGGGCGGTCCTGCGGGCCGCTCGCCGGGCTTGCCGGGCCGGCCGCCCGGACGTCCGGGGCGCGGCCGTTGCGGCTTCTCGTTCGGCTCGCCGTCCTTCTTCTTCTTCGCTTCCTTCAGCGAGTCGAGGTAGGCCTTCACGCGCGCGCGGATCTGCTTCTCGTCGAGGCCCTCGGCGCGCCCCTGCTCGATGATCTTCTCGATCCGCTTCTCGACGCGCTCCTTCGCCTCGTCGCGCCGCCCCTCGCCGGGCTTCTCCTTGCCGCCGCGCGGCGGTCGTCCGTCCGGCTTGCCGGGCCGACCACCGGGCCGGCCACCCTGTGCCGACGCCGTTGCAGCGAACGCCGTGAGCAGCAGCCACACGGCCGCGCTCCTCGCGAGTAGACGCACCATCGAGAGGCTCTCCATGAGGATGGGTGCCGGCGGGCGACGCTCGTCCACGCAGCGCCTCCAGGAACCCCGCTCCCGCCGCGAGGTTTCGCAGCGGCGCCTCGATCGACCAGCCCGCCGCCCCGTGCCCCGCCTCCCGCAGCGCGCCGCCCTCGCGCTCAGCTCCCGCCCGGCGCCACGTTCCACGCCGACAGCACGAAGCGCAGCTTGCCGCGCACGCCCGGCGTCGTCTCGCTGGCGAACGGCAGGCTCACCTCGACGCGCCCCTTGCTCAGCGCCTTCGGCGAGATCGGCGTGTCGGCCACGCTCACTGCCTTGCCCTGCCAGGCGTACTTCACCGCCCACTCGCCTTCGTCCCCCTCCGTCTGGTTCTGCGGCGGGACGAGCTCGACCACGACCGAGTCGCGGAACAGATAGCCGCCCTCGTAGTGCTGGTCGAACCAGAGCTTCTTCTCGATCTCGTAGTCGGGCACGCGCACGCCGAGCGTCACGCTGTAAGCGAGCGACGGGCGCCCTTCGTTGACGCGCGCGCGGTTGGAGAGGAAGACCGTCGAGAGGTAGAGGCGCCCCTCCTTCTTCGGGGCGCGCCGCCAATCGGCGTGGCTCAGGCACGCGACCGAGTCCTCTTCCGCGACGCGGCGCGTCAAGTACCAGAGCTTCCCGCGCGGCGAGGCGAGCAGCTCGACCTGGTAGAGCGCCCCGACCTTCGCGCCATCCTCCTCCGCATCGGCCACCGCCTTCGGCAAGCGGATGTCGTCGAAATCGACGTGGATGTCGGCACGCACGTCGCCGAACAGGAAACGGGAGAGGTTCTGGTAGCCCTCCTCGCTGTTCACGATCCCGAAGAAGCCCGAGTGGGCGCGATAGGTGAACGCCTTCGCGCACGGCTCGCCGGGCTGGCCGCCCGACTTCCACCCCTTCGTGGTGGCGTTCTCGATGCGGACGAGCCCGTCGCTGCCGTGGCCGACGAAGGTGCGCGACGCGCCGAACGCCGCCTCGTAGTCGAGGCGGTTGGTGCCGACCAGGCAGAAGACGCGACTCGACGGGAAGCGCGATTCGGGGATCCAATCGACCCGCTCGGTCTCCTTGAAGGCGGGCTTCACCGCGAGGTAGTCGGCCATCCGCTCGCGGTTGAAGTTGGCGGTGTCGCCGACGTTGAGCCACTTCGGGACGTTGCCGCCGAGCAGGTCGATGCCGTTGTGCGGCGTCGCGTAGGTGAAGAACTTGTCGACGCACGCGAGCGCCTCGGCGCTGCCGAGCTTCGGGTTCTGCAGGAAGGCGCGGCAGACCAGCCCGCCCATCGAGTGGGCGACCAGGTAGCAGCGGAAGTCGGCGGGAGCGAGCTCGTTCTCCTCGTTCTTGCAGACGAGGTCGCGCACCTTGAGGATCAGCTCGCCGAGCTTCTTCGCGAACGTCTCGATCGGCGGGGTCGTCGCGTTCCCGAGCAGCGTCGACGCCTCGTCGTAGTAGCGGTAGATGACGATCGAGCGGCGCGTCAGCTTGTTCTTCGCGTTCGCCTCCCACTCGGGATCGAGCAGGTCGTAGCCATCCTCGTAGACGTCGCGGTAGCCGAAGTCGGAGGCGAGCCGCACCACCGGCGACTCGAAGACGTACTTGCGCGGCGCGCGGTCCTTGTCGGGCACCGCGCGGTAGACGGTCGAGCCGAGGTTGAAGCCGCAGAAGGGGTCGGCGGTGGTGTCATCGATCTCGCCGCGGCTCATCGCGAAGCCGCGCACGTAGATGACCGGCATGAACCGCGGGTCGTGCGTCTCGGAGCCCATCACTCGCCCTCCCTCGCCTCGGCGCCACCCATTGCGGGGCGCCGCGGACCAACGACCCGATGCGCCCCCGCGGCGCTCCGCTACCCCTGTGGCTGCATCTGCTCGATGAACTTGTTCGCCTCCGCGATGGAAGCCTCCATGTCGGCGACCAGCTTCGAGACGTCGCTCTTCAGCACGTCGACGCTCTGCTGGAGCGACGCGATCGCCTGCGCGTTCAGGTTGTGCTTCAGGAACAGCACCTTGTCGCGGAAGTTGGCCAGCACCGGGTCCATCTTCTGCGCGGCGGTCTGCATCGCGGAGAGCAGCGTCGCGTACTTGCCGCGCGTGTCGGAGAGCTGCGCCTCGCTGCTGCGACGCAGCGCCGGATCGGAGTACTGGTCGAGCTCCGCCTCCCACTCCTTGAAGAGCGCGTCGGAGACCGCTTCGACCTTCTCGATGCGGCTCTTCACCTCGTCGGACGCATCGACGCTCGCCTCGTACTCGTCGTTCAGCTTCTTGTAGACCGCCTCGAGCTCGCCGCCGTCGACCTTGGTGAAGGCGAGGAACTGCTCGAGCGCCGACTTGAACTGCTGCTTCGCCTCCTCCTGGCCGTCGCGCGCCTCCTGCACGCGATCGACGAGCTGCTCGCGCTTGGCGAAGCCGAACTTCTCGCGCAGCGCGATGGCGGCGCTGTTGCACGCGGGGAGCGCGCCGAAAGCGGCGAGGGCGACCAACGCCAACGCCCGGTGGAGGGAACGGAAACGGTGCATCGGAAGAGTCCTCGATGGCAAGAAGGGGAAGCTCATGCGAATGCGCGGTCGCCCCGCGCCGATTCCTGGGACGAAACTCGCTCGCAGCGCGCTCAGCGCGGGACGAGCGGCGGCAGCGGCGTCAGCTCGAGGCGGCGGAACTCGCAGGGAGCCCCTTCCGCCTGCAGCGCGATCTGCCCCGACTCGGCAGTGCAGTCGCTGCCGCGGTTCACCTCGACGCCGTTCACCCACACCGCGACTTCGCGACCGCGGCACTCGATCACCATCTCGTTCCACTCGCCGGCCGGCTTCTCGCTGCCGTCGGTGAGGTTCTTGATGCGCCGCGCGCGGTCGCCGTCGACGCCCCACTTCTCCTTCGGGCCGCGGCGCGCCTCCATGTCGGGGACGGTGATGTCCTCGCCGATGCACCAGAAGTCGCCGGCGTTGCCGACGTGGAGCTGGCACTCGATCGACTGCGGGAACATCCCGTAGAGGCGGCGCGGCGTCGAGCTGTGCACCAGCACGCCGCAGTTGCCCGGCTCTCCCGCCCAGCGCCACTCGAGGACGAGGCGGTAGTCGCGGAACGACTCGTCGGTGATGAGGTGGCCCTCCGGCTTGCCGCAGCTCACCAGCAGCCCGTCGCGCACGATGAACGACGGCTCGACGCGCGCCCCGCCATCGGCGGCCGGCACGTCGGCGTGCCACCCGGCGAGCGACACTCCGTCGAAGAGCGCGCGAGTGGCGGGAGCACCGCTCCCGGCGCAGGCCGCCAGCGCGAGCGCCGGCACGCAGAGAAGGAGCGAGCGGAGCATTCGCAAGACCATGATTCGTCTCCTCACTTTCCGATCAGGAAGTGGCAGATGTCGCCTTCGCGCAGCACGTAGTCGCGCCCTTCCGAGCGCAGCTTGCCGGCGGCGCGGATCGCCGCTTCCGACTTGTGGGCGAGCAGGTCGTCGATCGAGTAGACCTCGGCGCGGATGAAGTTCTTCTCGAAGTCGGTGTGGATCACGCCGGCCGCCTTCGGGGCGTTGTCGCCCTTGTGGATCGTCCAGGCGCGAATCTCGATCTCGCCGGCGGTGAAGTAGGTCTGCAGCCCGAGCAGCGCGTAGGCCTGCCGGATCAGGCGATGGAGGCCCGGCTCGGCGAGCCCCATGTCGGCGAGGAACGCGGCGCGATCGGCCGGATCGAGCGCCATGATCTCGCCCTCGATCCCGCCCGAGAGCGCGACCACCTGCGAGCCGGTCGCGGCGGCGTGCTTGCGCACCACCTCGGCGAGCGGCGAGTTGCCGTCGAGATCGCTGTCGGCGACGTTCGCGACGAACAGCACCGGCTTCATCGTGATCAGGAAGAGCGGCTCGAGGACGACGCGCTCCTCCTTGCTCCACGGGTGGGCGCGCAGCTGCTTTCCGGCCGCCAGCATCTGCTCGGCGCGGTCGAGCACCTCCTTGGCGAAGAGCGCCTCCTTGTCGAGCGCGCGCGCCTTCTTGCTGACGCGGTCCTGCGCGCGCTGCACCGTGTCGAGGTCGGCCAGCGCCAGCTCGACGTCGATCACCTCGATGTCGCGCGCCGGGTCGACCGTGCCGCTCACGTGGATGATGTCGCTGCTCTCGAAGCAGCGCACCACGTGGAGGATCGCGTCGCACTCCTTGATGGTGCCGAGGAACTTGTTGCCGAGCCCCTCGCCGGTGCTCGCCCCCTTCACCAGCCCGGCGATGTCGACGATCTTCAGCGTCGCCGGCACGAGGCGGCCGCACGGGATGAACTCGCGGATCTTCGCCAGCCGCGGGTCGGGCACGTCGACCACGCCGATGTTCGGCTCGATCGTGCAGAACGGGTAGTTGGCGCTCTCGGCGCCGGCCGCCGTGATCGCGTTGAAGATGGTCGACTTGCCGACGTTCGGCAGTCCGACGATTCCGCAGGCCAGTCCCATGACGCCCTCGTTGCGACCGTAGTGCGACCGTGAAAGGGCGGAGGTTCTACTCGGCGGCGGCGCCGCTGCGGAGCGCGACCTCGCGGCGCCCGGAGCCGCCCCCGTCCCGCTTCAGCGCGGCGCCACCAGGCGCAGCGGGACGACGTTCGAGACGATCGCGTCGGGCGCCCCGGCAGCGCGCGGCGCTGCGCTGGCGAGGAACTCGAGCAGCACGAACGTCACGTCGTCGGGGAAGCGCTGCGCGTGCTCGAGCAGCCAGGGCGAGCGGACCCGGACCAGCTCCACGTCGGCCGGCGTCTCGGCGGGCCGCTGCTCCTTCGCCACGAGGTCGAGCGCGTCGCTGCCGAACGGGTGGGTGCGATTCAGGAAGGCGAAGCGCGGCGCCCCCTCGACGCGGCCGCGCACCGCCAGCACGATCGAGCCGTCGGCTGCCACCGCGACCGGCGACGCCTGCGCCACGTCGTCGAAGGCGAGCTCGCGCGCGTCGCTGCGGGCGAAGAGGCGCACCGGCGCGGCCGGCACGTCGGCGGGGCGCGGCAGCGGCTCGACGAACGCCTGCTCGCGGCCGTCGACGATCCGGTAGCGGCAGACCAGCGGCACGAGCCACGGCAGCCGCGCGAAGGCATCCATCGCGGCCTCGCTCACGTAGTGGCGTTGCGCGTCGAGCTCGCTGCGGAAGAGCGGGTAGGCGAAGAGCTCCTCGCCGGGCCACGGCGGCCGCAACGCGGAGGAGAGGCCGAACTGCAGCGAGCGCGCGATCGAGCGGCCGTTGCGTTCCGCCTTCACCGGCACCTCGCGCACGAGGAAGCGGCGCGCGCCGGGCGTCGCCGAAGCGGCAGCGCGCACACCGGCCGGGATCGTCGCTGCCCACTCCTGCGCGCGCCCGAACTCGCGGCGCAGCGGCGCACCGAACCAGAGGAGCCCCGCCACCAGCGGCAGCGCCAGTACGACGCTCCCGAGCCCGCGCCGACCGGTCGATCGGCCGAGCAGCCACCCCGTCGCGAGCGCCGCCGCCAGCGCGGCCGGATAGCTCTTGTAGGCGAGCACCAGCTCGTCGGGCGCGTCCCCGCGACCGCCCGTGAAGAGGTCGGGCGCGAAGCCGAGCAGCCCGGCGACCAGCAGCAGCAGCGCGACCCCCTGGCGCAGTGGCGGTTCGATCCGGCCGCGCCGCGTGACGATGGCGACCACCACCGCGACCAGCGCGACGACGGCGAAGGCGAGCGTGAGCGAGGTGCGCGGCGCCCCGAGCTCCTCGAAGAACGGCAGGAAGAGGCGCTGGGCGCAGAGCAGCAGGCGGCCCGGGAAGTCGCGGAGGAAGTGCTCCGGCAGCGGGTAGCCGTCGAACGCGCGCCCGACCGCGAGGAGCCGCAGCAGCAGCAGCGCCGGCACGACCAGCAGCGCGACGTACGGCACCTTCCGCTCGGCGCGCGGCAGCACGGCCGCCACCACCACCACCACGATCGGCAGCAGCAGCGCCGCGTCGTAGCCGAGGCCCGCCGCCAGCAGCGCCGCCAACAACGGGGCGCTCCCCGCCTCGCCGTCGCGCCAGCGCGCCAATGCGATCAGCGCGGCGAGGGTCGCGATCGCCGCGAGCAGCGCCGCCATCCCGCCATCGAGGTAGCTCACCACCGCGATCGACCAGGGATGGGCCGCCGCGAGCCACGCCGCCGCGAGACCGGCCCCCGCCGAGAGGCCGATCAGCCGGCGCAGCGCGACGCCGCAGAGCGCCGCCGCCGCGACGTGCAGCAGCAGCAGGACCGCGTGGAAGAGCGCTGGCGCCGGCCCCGCGACGCGCACCAGCAACCACGTGGCGCTGTCGGAGAGCGGTCGCCAGTAGCCGAACAGCCGCATGTCGAGGTGCGGAGCGTTCCAGAGCGAGAGGAAGGGCGCTCGGGAGTAGTGGTCGAGCGCGAGGTAGTCCTCGGCGCGCACGCCGCCGCCCATCGGCGCAGCGGCGCACCACGCCGTCGCGAGCAGCAGCAGGAAGACGGCGAGCCGGCGCGGGACCTTCATGTCCCTACAATAGTCGCGTCCCCACTCCTCCGAAGGCGCGCGCCCCCCATGGCTGGACGCAACCGATCCCCACCACCCGAGCGATCGGGCCGCGACGACGACGACATCGGCCAGTCGAAGCGCGAGGCGCTCTCCACCTCCGAAGCGGGCGCCGCCAACACGCTGGTGGTCGGCCTCGACTGCCGCTCGATGAACCTCTACCGCTTCCTGCGCGTGCGCTTCCCCGACCAGTCGCACGGCGAGCTGCGCCGCTGGATCGCCGAGCAGCTCGTGACGGTGAACGGCGAGCCGATCGACGACTCGCGGCCGCTGCGCTTCGGCGACGTGGTGGTGATCGACGCCGACGTGAAGAAGCGCAAGAAGCCGAAGGCGCTCGCCGACGTGCCGGTGCTCCACGCGGATGCGGCGCTGATCGCGGTCGACAAGCCGAGCGGCCTCGCCACCGCGGCGGAGCGCAGCGTCCGCCAGCCCGACCTGCTCACGCTCTTGAAGCGGTCGCGCCCCGACGACCACGTGAAGCTGGTCCACCGCATCGACAAGCACGCGAGCGGCGTGGTCGTCTTCGCGCTCGGCAAGGAGGCGAAGACGGCGCTCACCGCCGAGTTCGCCGCGCGCCGCGTGAGGAAGGACTACCTCGCGCTGGTCTCCGGCCACGTCGACGACGCGGTGCAGGTGATCGATGCGCCGCTCACGCCACGCCTCGGGCGCGTGCAACGGATGGCGGTGACGCCCGGCCACGGCAAGCCGTCGGTCACGCTGGTGCGCGCGCTGCTGCGCTTCCGCGGCTACTCGCTGGTCCACGCCCGGCCGCTCACCGGCCGGACCCACCAGATCCGCGCCCACCTGCGCCACCTCGGCCACTCGCTGGTCGGCGACACCGTCTACGGCGGCGAGGAGCAGCTGCTGCTGTCGAAGCTGAAGCACGGCTACCGGCCGGCGCGCGGCGAGAGCGAGCGGCCGCTGCTCGCCCGCCTGGCGCTGCATGCCCACCAGATCGCCTTCACGAGCCCGGCCGACGGGCGGGCGCTGACGCTGCGCTCGCCGCTGCCGAAGGAGCTGCGCTCGGTGATCAAGCAGCTGCAGAAGAGCGCCGGCGTGCGGACGGTCGCCTCGCTCGAGGCGCTGCTCGATGCGCCGCTTGGCCCCCTCGACGGCGAGGACCCGTTCGCGGGCGCGATGGCGGAGGCGCTCGCGCTGCTCGCCCGGCCGGGCCAGGAGGCGCCGGGCGACGAGCCAGCGCCGGGTTGACCGGGCCGCCCCCGGGCCTACACTGCTCGCCCCTTCCGACCGAGGACTGCCGCATGAAGATCCGCAACTCCAACAAGAAGCGCGCGAAGACCACGGGCTTCCGCTACCGCATGAAGACGAAGGGCGGCCGCAAGGTGCTGCGCCGCCACCGCAAGATCGGCCGGCAGCTCACCCCGAAGGGTTGAGCCGCAGCGATCCGCCGTCGCCGCAACCGCAACCGCAGCCGCCGCCGCAATCGCCGCCGCGGCCGCCTCGTCGCCGCTCGAGCGCCGCGGTCCCTCCACGCCCCGCTACTTCCCGCGCGGCGTCCCGTGCGGCGTCCCTCGCTGGCGCTCCCAGAGCTTGGCGTACTTGAGGAAGACGTAGAAGGCGCCAATCGTCGCGAGCAGGAAGCCGCGGCCGCCATCGAGGAAGCCGCGCCGCAGCAGGTACATCCGGACGAAGCGCGCGAGCGGCCGGAAGAGCAGGTCGGACCAGCGGAACCGCTTGCCGTGTTCGGCAAGCCCGGCTGCCATCGTCGTCGTGTAGCGGTTCACCTTGTCGAGGTGGTGCTCGAGGTCGCGGTAGGCGTAGTGGAAGAGGGCGCCGTCGAGGCGCGCGACCGGACCGCCGGCGACCTCGACGCGGTCGTGCGGGTCGCGGCCGGTCCAGCCGCCGCGGCGGCGATCGAAGAGGCGCAGCCGCCACTCGGGCCACCAGCCGCCGTGCTCGATGAAGCGACCGGCGTAGCAGGTCTTGCGCGCCAGCTCGTAGCCGGCGACGGCGTCGCGCGGCGCCGACAGCACGCGGACGACCGCTGCGGCGAGCTCGGGCGAGAGCTCCTCGTCGGCATCGAGGCAGAGGACCCAGTCGTGGCGGGCGAGCTCGACGGCGCGCGCCTTCTGCGCGACGTGGCCGCGGAACGGCTCGACGAAGGTGCGCGCGCCCGCCGCCTGCGCCAGCGCGACCGTGCGATCGGTCGAACCCGAATCGAGCACCACGATGTCGGCGGCGAACGGCGCCGAGGCGAGGCAGCGCGCGAGGCGCTGCTCCTCGTCGCGCGTGATGACGCAGAGGCTCACCGGCAGGGTCGGGACGCTCATCGCGGCGCATCTTGCCCGGCGCCGGCGCCGCCACCAACGGCGGCCGCCGCGCCGGCGTCGCGGCGCGGCAGGCGGCGCGGCAAGCGGAGCGGTGCGCTTGACCGCAACGGCGCGCGCCGCTTGAACGCCGCGATGGCTCGATCGCCCCACGCCCTCGTCCGCGGCCGCAGCGGCTGCTTCGGCTGCGATCGGCGCGTCGCCGGCGGCCTCCAGCTCGCCTTCCGGCCGGTGGCCGGCGGCGCGCCCGGCGAGGTGATCGCTCGCTGCCGGCTGCCGCGCCGCTTCATGGGGCCGCCCGGCTGCGCGCACGGCGGCGTGATCGCGGCGCTGCTCGACGAGGCGATGGCGAAGGTGACGGCGCAGCTCGCGGTGCATGCGCTCACCTCCCGGCTCGAGGTCCGCTTCCTGGCGCCGGTGCCGCTCGGCGCGCCGCTCGTCGTGCGCGGCTGGCCGGTGCGCCGGCGCGGACGGCTCCTGTCGCAGGCGGCGGAGCTGCTCGCGGCGGACGGAACGCGCCTCGCGACCGCCACCGCCCGCTTCGTGCAGCCGCGCGCGCGGACGACCGATCGATGAGCGCGACCACGATCGCCGCGCTGCTGATCTTCGCGATCACCTACGTGCTGGCGTCGCTGCGCCGGGTGCCGTGGTTGAACCTCGACCGGCCGGGCGTCGCGCTGCTGGGCGCGGTGGCGATGGTGCTGTGCGGCGCGCTGCCGCTCGAAGAGGCGTGGCGCGCCGTCAACCTCGACACGCTCGCGCTGCTGCTCGGGATGATGGTGGTGATCGCCTACCTGCGGCTCGCCCGCTTCTTCGAGGCGTTCGCCGCGACCCTGGTGCGCGTGGCGAGGAGCCCGCGCGAACTCCTGGTCGGGCTCGTCTTCGCCGCCGGGCTCCTCTCCGCGCTCTTCGTGAACGACACGATCTGCCTGCTCTTCACGCCGATCCTGCTGGCGGCGACGAAGAGCGCCGGACTGCCGCCGCTCCCCTACCTGCTCGCGCTCTGCACGGCGTCCAACGTCGGCAGCGTCGCCACGCTGACCGGCAACCCGCAGAACATGCTGATCGGCATCTTCAGCGGGATCGGCTACGGCCGCTTCCTCGCCGTGCAGCTGCCGATCGCGCTCCTCTCGCTGGCGCTGGTGGCGCTGCTGCTGCTCTTCCTCTTCCGGCGCGAGCTGCCGGCCGCCTGGCCGCGTGAAGCGGTGGCGGGCCGCCGCGTCCACCGTGCGCTGCTCGGCCGGCTGCTCGGCGTCGTCGCGCTGGTGCTGGCCGGCTTCCTGCTGCCGATCGAGCGGCTGGTGCCGGGCCTCTCCGCCGGACAGAAGCTGCCGCTCGTCGCGCTCGCCGGCGCGGTGATGGCGATGGTGGTCGGCCGCTACAAGCCGGCACGCGCCTTCGCCCACGTCGACTTCGGGCTGCTCGTCTTCTTCAGCGGCCTCTTCGTCGTGGTCGCCGGCCTCGCGCGCACCGGGCTGCTCGAGCAGCTCCATGCGGCGCTGGCGCCGCGGATGGCGGGCGGCGTCGGCCGCGAGGTGGCGCTCTTCTCCGCGTTCACCGTGGTCGGCAGCAACCTGGTCTCGAACGTGCCGTTCGTGCTGGTCGCGCGCGACTGGATCGACGCCTTCGCGAACCGCGAGCTGATGTGGCTCGTGCTGGCGACCGCGTCGACCTTCGCCGGCAACCTCACGCTGGTCGGCTCGGTCGCCAACCTGATCGTCGCCGAGCAGGCGAAGGAGGTGGCGCCGATCGGCTTCCTCGCCTACCTGCGCGTCGGATTGCCGGTGACGCTGCTCACCACCGCAGTCGCCGTCGCGGCGCTGGCCGCGCTGGCCACCTTCACGAGCTGGATCTGAGCGCGCCGGCAGCCGCCCCGCCGCCCCGCCGCCCCGCCGCCGGCGTCGCCGCGCCGCTACTTCTTCTTCGAGCGGTCGAGGAACTCGCCCATGCGGCGCATCTTCTCCTCCGACTCGAACAGCACCGCTTGCGCCATCGCCTCGCCGATGTAGCCCGCGCCCGGCCGCGCCGAGCCGTCCAAGCGGAAGAGCAGCTTGGCGAAGCGCACCGCGAGGCGGTCCTGCTTCACGATGTCAGCGCAGAGCGCGCGCGCCGTGGTCACCACTTCGCCGTCGGGCACCACGTGGTTCACGAGGCCGATGCGCAGCGCCTCGGCGGCGTCGAGGATGCGGCCGGTGAAGACCAGTTCGCGCGCCTTGGCGGCCCCCACTACGCGCGGCAGCCGGTAGGTCGCGCCGGCGCCCGGCACGATGCCGAGCGACACCTCGGGCTGCCCGAACTTCGCGGTGTCGCCGGCCACCCGCAGGTCGCAGGCGAGCGCGAGCTCGCTGCCGCCGCCGAGGCAGAAGCCGCGGATCGCGGCGACGGTCGGGAAGGGGGTCTCCTCGAGGCGCTGGAAGAGGCGCGAGTTGATCGAGAGGAGCGCCTCGCGGCGGCGGCGGTCGCGCAGCTGCGCGATGTCGGCGCCGGCCGCGAACGCCTTGTCGCCGGCGCCGGTCAGCAGCAGCGCGCCGACCGTCTCGTCCTCGACCAGCGCGTCGAGCACGCCGTGCAGCGCGTCGATCATCGCCTTGTCGAGCGCGTTCCTCCGCTCGGGGCGGTTCAGCGTGACGACGGCGAGCGCCCCCTCGCGCTCGAGCTTGACGACCGGCTCTTCCACGGATCGCTCCTGTTGGCCCCCGCTCGAGGCGGCACGGCGCCCATCTGGCAGCACCGCCGACGGCGAGGAGCGTGACTCTGGCTGGATCAGTCTGGATCAGTCTGGATCAGGCGGGCGCGGGACGGTTCTCGAGGACGACCTTGCCCGCCACCTTGCGCTCCTCGAGGAGGCGGTGGCCCGCGGCGACCTCGGCCATCGGCAGCACGGTGTCGACCACCGGCTGGAAGGTGCCGCGCTCGAAGTGCGAGAGCACGGTGTGCAGCTCGCCGAGGCTCCCCATCGTCGAGCCGAGGATCGAGAGGCTCTTGAAGAAGACGAGCCGCACGTCGGTCTTGAGCTCCGGGCCGCTCGTCCCGCCGCAGGTGACCAGCCGGCCACCCTTCGCGAGGCAGCGCAGGCTGGCGTCGAACGTCTCCTGGCCGACGTGGTCGATCACCACGTCGACGCCGCGCTTGGCGGTGATGCGGCGCACCTCCTCGCCGAACGGCTTGCTGCCGTAGTCGATCGTCTCGTGCGCGCCGAGCGTGCGCGCGCGCGCGAGCTTCTCGGCGCCGCGCGCGGTGACCAAGATGCGCGCGCCGATCAGCCGCGCGACCTGGATCGCGGCGACCGAGACGCCCGAGCCGGCCGCGTGGATCAGGATCGTCTCGTGCGGCTGCAGGCGCGCCCGCTCCACCACCATGTGCCACGCGGTGAGGAAGGTGAGCGCGATGCTGGCCGCCTCGGGGAAGGAGAGCGCGGTCGGCTTGCGCAGGAAGTTGCGCGCCGGCGCGACCAGGAAGTCGGCGCACGCTCCGTCGCGGCTCTCGCCGAAGATCCCGTAGTGGCGGCAGAGGTGGTCGGCGCCCGCCGCGCAGCGCTCGCACGTTCCGCAGCCGATGCCCGGCGCGAGCAGCACCGCGTCGCCAGAAGCGAGCGACGTCACGCCCGGCCCGACCGCGTCGATCACGCCCGCGGCATCGCAGCCCGGGATGATCGGCAGCGGGAACTTGACGCCCGGGATGCCGCGGCGCACCCAGGTGTCGAGGTGGTTCAAGCCGACCGCCTTCACGGCGAGTCGCGCCTCGCCGGGGCCGGGCAGCGGGAGCGGCCGCTCCTCGAAGCGGAGCACGTCGAAGGAGCCGTGTTCGCGGATGGTGACGCAGCGCATGGAGCGACCATAGCAGCCGCAGGAGCCCTTCCACGCGAGCGGTAGAGTCGCGCGCGACGCCACGAGGAGTCGACGATGGGCGCCGCCGCCGACGATCGCTTCAGCCGCCAGCAACGCTTCGCGCCCTTCGGCGCCGCGGGAGAGGCGCGCACGCGGGCCGCGACGGTCGCCGTGGTCGGACTCGGCGGGCTCGGCAGCTGGATCGCCGACCACCTCGCGCGCGCCGGGGTCGGCACGCTGCGGCTGATCGACCGCGACCTCGTCGAGGAGAGCAACCTGCCGCGCCAGGGGCTCTACGGCGAGGCCGATGCGCGCGCGGGGCGGCCGAAGGCGGAGGCGGCGGCGGAGCGGCTCGCGGCGATCGGCGGGCCGACCCGCCTCGAGCCGTGCGTCGTCGAGCTCGCCCGCAAGAACGTCGCGGAGCTGCTCGGCGGCGCCGACTTGGTGATGGACGGGCTCGACCACTTCGCCGGCCGCTTCCTGCTGAACGACTGGTGTCGGCAGCAGCGGGTCCCCTGGATCTACGGCGGCGCGGTCGGCGGCTCCGGCAGCGTGCTGCGCATCGAGGGCGAGGAGGGCCCCTGCCTGCGCTGCCTCTTCCCCGACGCGGCCGGCGCCGTCGGCGGCGACACCTGCGACACGGTCGGCGTCCTCTCGCCGCTGCCGGCCTTGATCGCGGCGCTCCAGTGCAGCGAGGCGCTCCGCTTCCTCGCCGGCGATCGCCGCCCCGCCCGCCTCTGGCACCTCGAGCCGTGGGAGGGGCGCGCGCTGGCGCTGCAGCCGGGTGCGCCGTCGCCGGAGTGCCCGGTCTGCGCGCGGCGGAGCTGGCCGGCGCTCGAGGCCGCGGCGGAGAGCGAGGAGGCGAAGCTCTGCGGCCGCGACACGGTGCAGATCGCGCCGGCGGCGACGGCGGCGCTCGACCTCGAGCGGATGGCGGCGCGCTGGCAGGGGCTCGGCGCGGTCGAGCAGGGGCGCTTCCTCGTGCGGCTCCGCCTCGACGGCGTCGTCGTCACGCTCTTCCGTGACGGCCGCGCGCTGGTCCAGGGGACCGACTCGCCGGCCCGTGCCCGCGCCCTCTACGAGCGGCTGATCGGGCGCTGAGAGCGCGGCGGGGAGCTGGGAGCGCGGCGGGAGGATCGGGAACGACAGCGCCCCGCGAGCAGCGGAGGCCGCTCGCGGGGCGCCGACGAATCGTCCGGATCAGCGGCGCGTCGAGCGAGGGTCGCTCGCGCGCGCCGCGGGCTGCCGCTCACTCCACGTCGACGTGGTAGATCTGCAGGAAACCGGTGAAGCGACCGCCCGAGAGCGCCGTCGTCCCCATCTCGTGCGTGCCGTCATCGAAGTCGTAGTTCGACGAGCCGTCGAGCGAGAAGTAATAGAACTCCGCGTCCGAGGCGCTGTCGGTGCCGTTGTCGCCGATCGCGACGATGAGCGCCGGCGGGGCCGCCCCGCCGCTGTCGCTGCTGGTCGCCGCGCGGACCCAGTCGAACGCCGAGAGGGTGACGCTCGAGGTGAAGGTCGACGCGGTGTCGCTCAGGGTGTCGCGGAAGAAGAAGAGCAGGTCCTGGTACTGGAAGTCGGCGAGGTTCGAGGTCGGCCGCGTCCACGCCCACGACATGCCGAGCGACACCGGGCTGCCGTTCAGCGACTCGACGTTCTGCGCGACGCCGGGGGTCTCGGCGGTGATCTGGATCGCCGCGGTCGGGTAGTTCGCGTCGAAGAGCCAGATGTGCTGCGACGCGGTCGATGCCGCCGTCGTGGCGGCCGAGAAGACGCAGAGCGACGGGTAGAGGCCGCCGAAGTAGGAGAGGTGCCAGCTGAAGTTGTCGCCGACGCCGCTCGGGTTGAAGGTGTCCGAGGTGGTGCCGCCCGAGAACTCGTTGCCGGTGATGTTGAACGCCTTCTTCGTCACGGTGTCGACACCGACCAGCGTCGTCTTGGTGCTGGCGGCCGTGAGCGCGCGGGCGAAGTAGAGGTAGCGGCCGTTCGGCGAGTGGAAGAAGCCCTCCGGCAGGACGGTGCCGGCGGTCGTGAAGGGGGCGACCAGCGTCGGGCGGGTGATGTTGGTCAGCACGCCGCTCGGCGAGTGCCAGTGGAACAGGTCCATCGTGCGGTCGGTGGCGGAGGTGTCCTGCCCGTAGAAGAAGTAGAGGTTGTCGGCGTCCGCCAGGTAGAGGTCGACCGCGTCGTCGAGCGTGTTGGTGAGGCTCGCGCTGGCGATGCGGGAGTTGATGGTGACCTGGCCGTCGACGAAGAGCGTGTCGCCCGATCCGTCGCCCTCGAGGTTGCCGTCGGCATCGGAAGTGACGCAGCAGTAGACCTCGTCGTCCTCGCCGCCGGTGGTGCCGTTCTCCTCGCTGTGGATCGCGACGAAGGCGAGCATCCCGCCGTCCGGCGAGAGGGTCGCCTGGCCGTTGACGCCGTTGTACGCCTCGCCCGGGACCGCCATCTTCGGCGCGGTGCCGGTGTTCGGCGGGTAGAGGCGGAACTTGGTGAGGTTCACCGCCGCGGTCGGCGCCGACTCGTAGACGCAGTACCAATCGCCCTTCTGGATGTTGTCAGGGGTCTGGCCCGAGGTCGCGGCGAAGGTGTCGCCGGCGAGGAAGCAGACCAGCGAGGCGTCCTCGCTCGGGCGCAGGAAGGAGCGATCGGCGACCGTGTCGACCACCGCGTTGTTGGTGGTGCTCGAGGTGCTGTAGCCGTTGCTCGGATTGATCGTGACCTGCACCGGAATCGGATTCACCGAGCGGATGTTGACGCCGTAGACGCGCTGGTCGTTGCGGCCGTCGGCGTCCGCCGTCGTCCCGAAGTCGACGGTGAACCAGAGGAAGTTGTCGCTGAAGACGCCGGCGCGCAGGGTGTTCGCCTGGCTGAAGTTCTTGGTGCCGGCCGGCGTGACCTCGACGAAACCGGTCGGGCCGCCGCCCGTGTTCCACGGCTGGCTGCCGTCGGTGGTGAAGATGAAGATCTTCGGGTCGCTCGCCGTGTCGTCGTAGATGCCGGCCGCCACCGTGCCGTCAGGGCTGACGAGGATCGAGCCCTTCCACTGGTTGGTGGTGGTCGCCGAGACGTCCTGCTTGCGGGTGCCGGCGATGGCGAAGACGTCGGTGCCGGGGGTGTTCGGGTTGGCGCCCTGGTTGACGACGAGGAAGAACCCTTCGCCGGTCACGTTGTCGAAGCAGCGCAGCAGCTGGCGCGCCGGCACGCCGCCCGCCGCGGCCGGCAGCTGGATGCGCGGGTAGTCGTGGTGGTCGTTGTTCAGCGCCGGGCCGAACGTCGCACTGCGCCAATCGACTTCGCGCGCCTTGTCGGCCGTCGTGCCGGTCTGGTGCGTCGCCCACTCGTTGATGTCGGCCATCGAGATGCCGTCAGGGATGATGTTCGACAGCCCCGACACGGCCGAGAAGGTGGCGCCGTTCACGTCGCCGCCCGTGAACTCGAGGACGCCGAACTGCACGGCGTTCGCGCTGGTCGCGCTCTGCGAGACGACGGCGCGCGCCGCGGTGCCGGGCGCCACGAAGTTGACCTCGATCGCGTTGCTGAAGTCGGTCGAGGTGCCCGAGGACTCGAGCGCCACCGCCTGCAGGTAGATCGTCCCGCTCGCGGTCGACGGCACCTTCAGGTTCAGCGTCACGTTGCCGGTGATGTCGAGCCGCATGCGCGGGTTGGCGCTGCGATCGGGCGACACGTCGAGCGGCGGGTAGTCGGCCTCGACGATGCTGGTCGCGACGCCGGTGACGACGGGGAACGGCTTCTTGCTGGTGCCGCCGTTCTCGTCGAGGAACCAGCCGGTGCCGGCCGCGTTGTTCGCCGTGGCCGCGAAGAGCCCGTAGGGGCGGCCGGCAAGCGTCGCGTTGGCGATGGTCACCGTCATGGTGGTGCCGGCCGGAACGTCGACCGTCGACGAGTTGTCGCTCGCCGTCGTGCCGTTGATGGTCAACGTCGAGTTCTGGCCGAACGCTGCGCCGGGCAGCGCGACGGCGATGCCAGCGACAGTGCCAGCGAAAGTGAGGGCGGTGGCGACCGCGCACAGGGGCTTCAAGATGCTCTCCTTTGCTCGCAACGGGCAGGGCTTCGTCGATCGAAGCGCAGGTTCGTGATCAGCGCCAAACCGGAAAACCGCGGGAGGATAGCAACCGCTCCCTCGGGTGGTCACGGGGGAGGTCGGCGACGCGGGCACGGCGCGACGCCCACGAGCGGCGCCTCCACGGCCCTCGCTCCGCAAGCGGTGCGCCAGCGCGGGCCACCGCCATCGCCGAGCACCGCGGGGGTCACCGCCCCTCCACGATCGGCGCGCCCCACTTCAACCGCTCGCGGATCGTGCGGAACCGCGTGCGGGTCACCACGGTCGCCGCGCGCAGGTCGAGGGGCGACTCGGCGATCTCGACGACGCTCCCCTCCTCGAGGGAGACGGTGTGCTGCCCGTCGACCGTGAGCGCCGTGCCGTGCCGAGCGCGGTGGACCAGCAGCTCGATCCGCCGGTTGCTCCGCAGGACGAGGGGACGGTAGGTGAGCGACTGGGAGTTGAGCGGCGTCACCAGCAGGCAGCGGTCGGTGCGGTCGATGATCGGCCCGCCCGCCGCCAGCGAGTGGGCAGTCGAACCGACCGGCGTCGCGACGATCATCCCGTCCCCGCGGAACCGCGTGACGTCCTCGTCGTCGATGCGCAGCGTGAACTCGACCAGCCGGGCGACCGTCGCCGCGGTCACCACCACCTCGTTCAGCGCCGGAGCGAACTCGCGCACTCGACCCTTCGGCGAGCGCACCCGCACGCGGAGCCGCAGCCAGCTCTCGAGCGCCCCCTGCCCCTCGATCAGCCGGGCGAGCCCGTCGTCCCAGTCGCCCGGCTCGAGCTCGGCGAGGTAGCCGAAGGTGCCGAGCCGGACCCCGACCAGCGGCACGTCCGCGGTGCCGATCGCCTCCGCGGCGCGCAGGAAGGTCCCGTCGCCGCCCAGCACGATCGCGAGGTCGGCGCGCGCCAACTTCCGCCGGCCGCGCTGCAGGTCGACGCGCTGGACGGCGATCGAGCGCTCCGCCAGCCACTTCGCGATGCGAAGCGCTTCGGCGCGGGCGCGCGGATCGCGTCCATCAACCAGCAGCAGTGCCGAAGAGGGCGGTTTCACGCATGAATCCGAGGATGGCGTCGCGCACGCCGGTGGCGTTCAACCCCAGCTCGGCGAGCAGCTCGGCGCGCGCGCCGTGCTCGATGAAGCGATCGGGGATCCCGAGGCAGCGGACACGGGCGTGCACTCCGTCGAGCCGCGACGCCAGCTCGAGCAGCGCCGAGCCGAACCCGCCGGCGATCGCCCCCTCCTCGAGGGTCACCACCAGCCGGTGGTCGGCGAGGAGCCGCCCGAAGAGCTGCTCGTCGAGCGGGCGCGCGAAGCGGGCGTTGACGACGGTGCAGCGCTGGCCGGTCGCCTCGAGCAGTTGCGCCGCCTCGAGCGCCGTCTCGCTCATCACGCCGTAGCCGACCAGCGCGATCTCCTCGCCCTCGCGGACCACCTCGGCGCGCCCGAGCTCGATCGGCGCGATGGCGCGGCCGGGCGCGCTGGTGGCCGCCTTCGGGTAGCGCAGCGCGATCGGTCCGTCGTGGCGCAGCGCGAAGCGGACCATCGCCTCGAGCTCGGCGCCGTCGCGCGGCGCGAGCAGCACCACGCCCGGGATCGTGCGCAGGTAGGCGATGTCGAACAGGCCGTGGTGGGTCTGGCCGTCGTCGCCGGCGAGGCCGCCGTGCGACATCATCAGCACCACCGGGTTGCGCTGCAGCGCGACCTCGTGGAAGACCTGGTCGAAGCCGCGCTGCATGAAGGTCGAGTAGATGGCGCAGACCGGCTTGCGACCGCCGATCGTGAGGCCCGACGCGAAGGCGACGCCGTGCTGCTCGGCGATGCCGACGTTGAAGAAGCGGTCGGGGTAGCGCTCGGAGAAGGTGCGCAGCCCCGTGCCGTCGGGCATGCCGGCGGTGATCGCGCAGATGCGCGGATCGGCGGCCGCCTCGGCGAGCAGCGTGTCGGTGAAGACGCGCGAGAACTCGACCTTCGCGGCCGCACCCGGCTTCTTCGCGGCCGGCGGCGCCTCGACGTCGACCTTGTCGACCTTGCAGGCGGAGTCGCACTCGAGGATGAAGGAGTCGCCCGGCTTCGCGCCGTGCAGCGCGAGCGGATCCTCCTCGCACCCCTTCACCCCCTTGCCCTTCACGGTCAGCACGTGCAGCAGCTTCACGCCCGGCTGCTCGTGCATCGCCTGCAGCACTTCGACCATGCCGCCGAGGTCGTGGCCGTCGTAGATGCCGAAGTAGCGGAAGCCCAGCGCGTCCATGATCTTGCCGGGCGCGATGACGTGGCGCAGGTGGTCGGCGAGTTCGTGCACCGACTTCTCGACCCCCTTGCCGATGCCGGGGATGCGCGCCACCAGTTCCTCGAGCTTCTCCATGGCGTGCTTCGCGCCGCTGTAGAGCTTGGAGAGGCGCACCTTCGAGAGCACTCGCGACAGCGCGCCGACCGTGCGGCCGATCGACTGCTCGTTGTCGTTCAGGATGATCAGCAGGTCGCGATCGAGGTGGCCGGCGCTGTTCAGCGCTTCGAGCGACATCCCCGACACGATGCTGGCGTCGCCCACCACCGCGACGGTCTTCTTCTTCGCGCCCGCGAGCGCATCGCCGAGGCAGGCGCCGAGCGCCATCGAGATCGCGGTGCCGGCGTGGCCCGAGGTCATCAGGTCGTAGGGCGACTCGTCCTTGTTCGGGAAGCCCGACAGCCCGCCCTTCTGGCGCAGCGTGGCGAAGCGGTCGAAGCGGCCGGTCAGCAGCTTGTGCGGGTAGCACTGGTGGCCGGTGTCGAGGAAGAGGCGATCGGTCGGGAAGTCGTAGACGCGATGGAGCGCCACGGTCAGCTCGACGACGCCCATCGACGAGCCGAGGTGGCCGCCGTTCTTGGTGACCGTCGCGAGGATCTTGCGGCGGATCTCGTTGCAGAGCTCCGGCAGTTGCGCGGCCGGCAGCTGCTTGACGTCGCTCGAGGCACGGAGCTGTTCGAGGATCATGAAGGGTCCAGTGAGAGGGTCTACGCGAGCCGTTCCTGCAACCCGAGCGCGAGCTGGGCGAGCTCCGCGGGCTGCGGGAACGCTTCCGCTTCCTGGCGAGCACGCGCGGTCAGCTCCGCGGCGCGGCGGCGGGCCGCCGCTTCGCCGAGGGCGGCAGGATAGGTGAGCTTCCCCCGCTCGTCATCCTTGCCGACCGGCTTGCCCGTGCGGCTCGGGTCGCCGCTCTTGCCGAGCAGGTCGTCGACCACCTGGAAGGCGAGCCCGAGCGTCTCGCCGAACCGGCCGGCGGCCGCCACCAGCTCCGGCGCCGCCCCGGCGCAGCGCGCGCCGAGCGTCGCCGCCGCCCGGAACATCGCCGCCGTCTTGCGCAGGTGGATCCAGCGGACGCGCTCCTCGGTCGGCTGCTGCCCCTCGCCGAGCAGGTCGCCCGCCTGGCCGTTCACCATGCCGGCCACGCCCGCCGCGTGGGCCAGCTCGCGGACCGCTTCCGGCACGATCGCGCGGTCGCAACCGAGCGCGACCACCTCGAACGCCCGGGTCAGCAGCGCGTCGCCGGCGAGGATCGCGATGGCGTCGCCGTAGACCTTGTGGCAGGTCGGCCGGCCGCGCCGGAAATCGTCGTCGTCCATCGCCGGCAGGTCGTCATGGACGAGCGAGTAGCAGTGGACCAGCTCGAGCGCCGCGCCGGCGGCGAGCGCCGCCTCGACCCGCCCGCCGCAGGCGTGCGCGACCAGCAGCGTCACCACCGGCCGCAGCCGCTTGCCGCCGCCGAGCACCGCGTACTCGCAGGCCGCCTGCAACTGCGGGACGATCTCCTCGCCGGCCGGCAGCAGCCAGTGGCGCAGCGCCGCCTCGACCTGCTCGCGCAGCTCGGCGAGCCGCCGCTCGAGCGACTGCGCCGCCGCCGTCGCCGTTCCCTGGCCCGTGCTCCGGGTCGCTCCGCGCGCCGCTTCCGGCTCCATCGATGCCGCTCAGCGCGCGACCTCGGTCACCTTCCGCTCGCGGATGAGGGTGACCTTGATCTCGCCGGGGTAGGTGAGCTCGTCCTCGATCTTCTTCGCGATGCTGCGCGCCGTGAGCAGCGCCATGTTGTCGTCCATCTTGTCGGCGTCGACCAGCACGCGCAGCTCGCGCCCCGCCTGCACCGCGTAGGCCGACGCGACGCCGTCGAACGAGGTCGCCGTCGCCTCGAGCTTCTCGAGCCGCTCGATGTACTGCTCGACCGAGTCGCGCCGCGCGCCCGGCCGGCCGGCCGAGATCGCGTCCCCGACCTGCGTGAGGACCGCGTAGGTCGTCTCGTAGGGCATGTCCTCGTGGTGGGCGCCGATCGCGTTCCAGATGAGGCGCTGCTCGTCGAAGCGGCGCGCCTGCTCGGCGCCGAGCACCGCGTGGCTGCCGTCGAGCTCGTGCGTCAGCGCCTTGCCGATGTCGTGCATCAGTCCGCACCGCTTGCCGATCAGCGGGTCCAACTTCAGCTCGGCGCAGATCGAGCTCATGATGTGCGCGATCTCGATCGAGTGCTCGAGCACGTTCTGGCCGTACGAGGTGCGGTACTTCAGGCGCCCGACCAGGAACTGGATCTGCGGGTGGACCTTCTGCAGCCCGAGGTCGGCGCACGCCTTCTTGCCGGTCTGGCGGATGTCCTCGTCGATCCCCTTCTTCTCCGCCTCGATCAGCTCCTCGATCCGGGCCGGATGGATGCGGCCGTCGCCGATCAGCTTCTCGAGCGCGCGGCGCGCCGTCTCGCGGCGGACCGCGTCGAAGCAGCTGATCACGATCACGCCCGGCGTGTCGTCGACGATGACGTCGACTCCGGTCGCCTTCTCGATCGCGCGGATGTTGCGGCCTTCGCGGCCGATGATCTTGCCCTTCATGTCGTCGCTCGGCAGGTCGATCACCGAGGTCACCGTGTCGGAGACGTAGCGCACGGCGCAGCGCTGGATCGCGGTGCCGACGATGCGCTGCGCGATCTCCTCGGCGCGGTCCTTCTTCTCCTCTTCCTTCTTCGCGAGGTAGGCGGCGAGGTCGCCTTGGCACGCCTCCTCGAACTTCTTCATGACGATGTCGCGCGCCTCGGGAGCGGTGAGCTGCGCGATCTGCAGGAGCTTGCTCTCCTCTTCGGCGAGCTTCGCCTTCAGCTGCTCGTCCTTCTCCTTGACGGCGACGTTCTGCTGCTCGAGCTTGGTGCGCTCCTGCTCGATCTCCTTCTCGCGCACCTCGATCTTCTGCTTCTCGGCCTGCGTCTCGGCCTCGCGCCGCGCGAGCTTGCGCTCGGCGTCGAGGACCTTCTCGTGGTGCGCCTTGGCCTCGGCGGCGATCTCCGCCTCGACCCGCTGGCGCCGCTCGCGCAGCTCCGCATCAGCTCGCTGGCGAGCCGCGTGCGCGGCCTGCTCCGCCTGGTTGCGCGCCTGCTCGGCCTGGTTGCGCGCCTGCTCGACCTGCTGGCGCGACTGCTCGGCCTGCTGGCGGATGCGCTCCGCTTGCGCCTCGGCATCGGCGCGCACGCGGCGCGCTTCCGCTTGCGCCTTCTCGAGCTCCTCGTGGCTCGCCGGCACGTGGACGATCTGCGGAGGCGGTGCCACGACGGGCGCAGCGGGGCCCGACTTCTTGCGCCCCAGGACGAATGCGACGGCCGCGGCGGCCACGCCGCCGATGCCGATCAGGATCTCGGTCAACAAGACGTTCCCTCCCGACGGCGCACAGGGCGCCACCCCTCCGGCAGCGCACGCGCTCGACGCGTCGCCGCCCCCCCGATGGCGCAGCGCGCGCCCTGGCAGTGCCGGCGACGACTCGCTCGAAAGGCCTCGCCGCGCATGCTCCGCGGCCCGTCCGGCGCGTACTGCCCACGAACGACGACTCGCCCGGCGCCTGGAGCGACGGGCGAGCGATCCGCTCTTCGCGAGTCGTTGCGTCGCCTCCGAGGTCCGGACGCGACGTCGCAACGATAGTTCTCGAGAGCACTTGGGCCAAGTGGCGAGGCGCCGGACCGGCCGCGAACGCGCATGCGATCGAGCCGCCGATCGGGCGCGGGACTCACGATCCGGTGGCGCGTCGCACCGCCGGAACCCCCTTCCAATGCTCGGGCGTGAGGTCGCGCAGCGGCACCCGCAGCCGGCCGCGGAAGAGCGGCCGTTTCAGCCCCTCCTCCACCATCTCGCCCCCCTCGCAGCAGAGTTCCGCATAACGGTTGCCGAGGTCGACCTCGAACCAGGCGAGATCGGCCAGCACCGTCTGGGTGGCGTTGCCGCTCGAGTCGAAGGCGAGGTCGACGATCGCCTTGGTGAGCGCGCCGTCCTGCAGCTCGCCCGCGGAGCGCACGCGCAGCACCACCCCCTTCTCCAGCGCGAGCGCGCGATTGATCAGCGCCACGGCCGAGTCGCCGTTGGTGACGCGCGCCGCGTCCGCCGCCTCGCCGCCGAGCGCGAAGAGGCTCCGCAGCGGCGCCGGCACCAGATCGACCGGCAGCACGCCCGGCACCTCGATCCGATAGCGCTCCCCCTCGTAGGCGACCTCGACGCCGCGCTCGACGCCGTGCGCCCCCTCGGCCAGCAACGCGGCGATGCCGGTGATCGGATCGCGTTCGAGCTTGAGCGACTCGGCGATCAGCGAGCCGATCGCCGTCCCGCGCGCCCCCCGCTCGGCGAGCACCACGTCGGTCAGCCGATGGCCGTCTTCGTCGACGGTCGCGGCGATCAGCCGCCAGCCATCGACCCCCGCGTCATCGAGCAGCCCGTTGAAGGCGACGAGCACCGCCGCCGCCCGCTCCTCGGCCGCGCGCTCGCGCTCCGCCTCCGTCGTCGGCGCCGGCGCCACGGGAGCGCTCGGCGGGTCCGATTCGGGCGTCTCGCTCGCTTCGGAGATGACCAGCGGAGCCGGTGCGATCGCCCCGAGCGCCGCGCTCATCCGGTCGGCACGCTCGATGGCGCGCGCCATGGTCGACTCGTCGACGCCGGTGCGCCGCCGCGCGACCGCGCTCCCTTCGTCGACCGGCTTGCCCGCGAGCGAAGTGCCGCCCGCCGCGCCGTCGCGACCGAGCAGCGGGCGCGCCGCAGCACCGTCCTGTGCCCCCTGCGGCGATGGGGGCGCCGCCGCCGGCGCGAGCCGCGCCTCGGCCGCAGCGAGGCGATCGAGCGCCGCCACCAGCGCGCGCTGCAGCTCGGGCGACTCCTCGCGCCCGCGCGCGCCGTCGCGCGCCAGCCAGACCGCGGCGCCGCCGATCAGCAGGCCGACGGCGAACGGCAACCAGCTGCCGCGCCCGCCGCCGTCACTTGCCACCCGTTCCATCGCCATCGTCGCGCCGCTCCTCGGGCTTGGTCGGTTCGCCAGACGTGGAAGGGTCGGTCGCCTCGCCCGGATTCGCCGCCGCGCTCCGTGCCCCGTTCGCCGCCGCGCCGATCAGCCGCTCGAACGCCGCTTGCGACGGCTGCGAGCGGAACTCGTCCCAGCGCACCGCACCGACGCTCGCGCGCACCAAGGGGATCCGCGCGGTGCCGTCGCTTCGACTCCCGTCCACCAGCGCGAGCTGCGTCACCGTGCCGAGCTCGATCTCGCCGGGCAGCACCACCAGCAGCCGGATCAACTGACCGCGCTTCAAGCTCGGCAACCCCGCCGCCCCGAGCTGTGCACCGAGCACGCTCGCGTCGGCGCGGTTCGCCACTTCGCGCAGCACGTCGGACGGCGCGAGCGATCGGAAACTTCCCGTCGCCGCGACCCCTTCGAGGGCGAGCGCGCCGCTCGGCGCGACGGTGGCCGGCTCATCGAAACGGAACAAGGTGAGCGCGACGCAGCGGCGCGGCGCCGCCGCGCTGGTCTCCCGCTGCACCTGCTCCTGCAGGCGCCGGTCGCGCCCTTGCGCCGCGTGGTAGGGCGCCACGACCGCGAGCGTCTGCGGATCGCACCAGCCGTGGAAGAGCGGCAGCTCCCCCTCCGTGCGCGACTCCGCCTGTTCGCCGCGCGTGGTGAAGCGGTCGCTCGGCTCGGCGCAACCGTGCAGTGCCAGCGCGCTGGTCGCCGCCAGCAGCACGAGGCCGGCGCTGCTGGTCGGGCCCGACGGCCGCTCGCGCTGGCGCGCGGCATCGTCGAGGCGGAGCAGCTTCGGCGGCGCCGTCGGATCGGCGGCGGGCGCGGCGGCGGGCGCGGACGCGTCCGCCGCCTCGTCGTGCGCCGGCTCGGGCAGGATCTCGCCGGCCACCGGATGGAGCGTCTGCGCTTCGACCTTGGCGGCCCGTCGCGTGCAGAACCAGAGCGTGAGCGGATAGCTGATCACCGCGAGGATCACGGCGACCGGCAGCGAACCGAGGAAGAGCGGGAAGCCGACGTCGCCGGCGAGGTGGGCGACGCGCTCCCAGTAGCCCGGGTACTTCGCCGAGACCGCCTCCCAGTGGCGCCAGAAGTCGCCGCTGCTGCCGATCGCGTCCATGTCGAGCAGCCATGCGCCGACGCGGTACTCGAAGTAGTAGATCGGCGGCACGGTGACCGGGTTGGTGAGCCACGCCATCGCCACGGCGAGCGGCTGGTTCACGCCGAACAGCGTGGCGAGGCCGAAGGCGATCGGCATCTGGATGCCGACGGTCGGCGTGAAGGCGATGAAGACGCCGAGCGCGACCCCGCCCGCCTTCGAGCGCGGCGTGTCGACGACGAAGAGGAGCGGACGGATCAGCCGCTCGTAGCAGATCCGCTTCAGGCGTTGCCAGGCCAACGGGCGCTCCGCGACGACCGACGACGACGGGTCAGGAGCCGCCGCCGGCGGCGTCGGGCCACTTCTTGTTCTTGTTGTCGTTGAACCACTTCTGGGCGGCCGGCGCGTCCTTGAACTCCTGGCCGGTCAGCTTCTGCAGCGCCCCCTGGAACGACTTCTGCACGATGTTGAGCCGCTCCTCGGCCATCCCCTTCTCCTTGTTGGAGGCCTGGGTGTTCGAGGCGGCCGAGGCGAACTGGGCGTAGTTCTTCACCAGCTCCTCGACGATCGGCTTGCGCGTCTTCTCGGGCAGCTCGGCGTAGTTGCCGAGCGCGTCGGCAGCGCCCGCCACCACGAGCGGCTCGTTGTGGACCAGGTAGTCGACCAGCGTCTTCACGTTGGCCGGGTTCTTGTGGAAGCCGAGCGAGCGCAGCGCCGACGCCAGCACGCCGCGCCGCTTGTCGACGTTGGCGCTCTTCAGCGACTTGAGCGTCGCCTTCTGCCCCGCCTCGCCCATGTTCGCGAACGCGGTGACCACCGACTCGTAGAGCTTGTCGTCGCCCTCCTCGCGGCGTGCGGAGAGGCACTTCTCGAGGGCGGCGATCGCCTTCTTCTTGTCCTCTTCGCCCATGCCGGCGTAGGCCTGCGCGAGGCCGTCGACGACGCCGCTCGCCTGGTCGTCGCTCTTCTTCTTCACCAGCTCGGTGAGGCTCGCCACCCGGTCGTCGACGGTGACCTGCGCGCGCGCCGTGGCGGCGGCGCTCGCGAACAGGCAGACGGCCAGCGCCGCACCGCTCCACCGCTTCATCGCTCGCTTCATCGCTCGCATCATCGCTCGTTCCTTTTTGCGGCTCGCCCGAGCGGCCGCGACGGGCGCGGATCGTATCACCCCCCGGGGAGGAGCGCCGAATGGAGGCGCGCCGCGCGGGCGCGCCCGGCAGCGGTGCCGATCGGTCGGCCGTCGCACTCCTCGACGACGGCGATGCCGACGCCGCTGCCGGTCAGCAACAGGGCGTCGCAGCGCAAGAGGTCGGCGGGCGTGAGCAGCCGCTCCACCACGAGGAGGCGCAGGTCGGGCGCGCCGGCGAGCAGCTCGGCGCGCACCACGCCCGGCACGAGGCCGGCGGAGAGCGGCGGGGTCAGCAGCTCGTCGCCGCGCGCAACGAAGAGGTTGCTGCGCGTCCCCTCGAGGAGCCCGCGCTCCTCGTCCCACACGAGCGTCTCCTCGACGCCGGCGACGGCGAGCGCCGCGACCCAGCGGCGGTCGAGCTGCTTGTGGCGGCGCTCCTCGACCGGCTCGGCGCGCGGCGACGCCGCCAGCGCGACCCGCCAGCGCGTAGGAGCGGGCGGGAGCGGGCGACTCGACACCTCGACGCGCGGCACGCCGCCGCCTGGACGCGCGAGGAAGGCGACGCGGACCAGCGTCGGCACCTCGGCGGCGGCGATCGCGGGGCCGATCACTTCGGCGAGGTCGGGAGGCATGCCGCGGAACCAGCTCGACCACGAAGCGACCAGTCGCTCCTGATGGCGAGCGAGCAGCGGCGCCGCGCGGGCGACGCAGCGGATCGTCTCGAGCAGGCCGGGCGCATCGGAACGGACGACGGCACGCTCCGCATCGGATCGGACGGCGCGTCGAACCGCCTGGTTTGACCGCGCGGGGGGCCGATCCTAGCGTCCGCCTCGCGGTGTACCGGCACCTCGACGCCTTCCTCGAAGAGCTGCGGCTGCGCGCCCGCTCCCCCCACACGCTGCGCGCCTACGAGCGTGACCTCGTCGATTTCCTCGAACTCCTGCGCCACCTCGGGGTCGAGCAGCCGCGCGCGATCGCGCTCCACCATCTGCGCCACTTCGTGCAGCACCGCCGCGAGGAGGCGGGCCACGACAGCGAGCGGAGCCTCGCCCGCCGCCTCTCCGCCGTCCGCTCCTTCCTGCGCTTCCTCGAGCGGCAGGGGGAGATCGAGATCAACCCGGCGCTCGGGCTGCGGACGCCGCGGCGGCGCCGCACGCTGCCGAAGGTCTTCTCGGGCGCCGACCTCGACGCGCTGCTCGCCGCGCCGGAGGGCGACGGCTTCGCGACGCGGCGCGACCGGGCGCTGCTCGAGATCCTCTATTCGGCGGGGTTGCGCGTGAGCGAGCTGGTCGGGCTCACGCTCGGCGCGCTGCAGGGCGATGGCTCGGTGCATGTGATCGGCAAGCGCAAGAAGCAGCGCTTCGGGCTGCTCGGCGCGCCGGCGCGCGCGGCGCTCGACGACTACCTCGCGGTGCGCGCGGAGCTGCTGCAGGAGCGCGGCCTCGCGACCGACACCCTCTTCCTCAACCGGCGCGGCGGCCCGCTCACGACCCGCAGCGTCCATCGCCTCGTGGTCGGCTACCTGAAGAAGAGCGGCGTCACCGCGCCGGGCAGCCCCCACACGCTGCGCCACTCCTTCGCCACCCACCTGCTCGAGCGCGGCGCCGACCTGCGCACCGTCCAGGAGCTGCTCGGCCACGAGCAGGTGACCACCACGCAGATCTACACCCACCTCTCGGCGCGCCGCCTGCGCGAGGTCTATGACCAGGCGCACCCGCGCGCCGGACGGGGCAAGCCGCGCTGAGATTCCGTCGTCGCGTGGCACCCCGCCGTCGTCCAAGGGGGCGCACGCGAACGAACGGCACGGCGACGAGCGCGGCGCGGCGACGAGGAGCGGACGACGACCACGGCGGACGACAGCGAACTCGTGCAGCGCGCGCGCGGCGGCGACGACGACGCGTTCCGCGAACTCGTAGCCCGCCACGACGGCGCACTGCTGGCGCTGGCCGCGCGGCTGCTCGGCGAGCGCGATGGCGCCGAGGATCTGCGGCAGCAGGCGTGGTGGCGGATCTGGAAGGCGCTGCGCCAGTTCGACGGACGTGCCCGCTTCACCACTTGGGCGTGGACGATCGTGGTGAACCTCTGCCGCGATCGGCAGCGCGCGCGGGGGCGCGCCGTTCCGCTGGAAACGACCCGCGCCGCAGCGACGCTCGCGGCACTGGTCGATGGCGCGGCACCGCCGCCGGAAGCGCTGCTGCAGGACGAGCGGGCGGCGCAGGTGCGAGCGGCGCTCGCCTCGCTGCCCGACGACGAACGGGAGTGCCTGGTGTTGCGCCACTACCACGACCTCGCCCCGGCGGCGATCGCGGACGTGGTGGGCCGGCCGCGGACAACGGTGCAGAGCTGCCTCGCGCGGGCGCTGCTGCGGCTGCAGCTGCGCTTGCGGCCGCAGCTCGCGCAGGACGAGGCGCAGCGACGGACACCGCAGCGCGGCGAAGCGGATGGAGCGATGCGATGAACGCGATGCCGTGCGAAGAGGCGACCCCGCTGTTGGCGCTCGCCGCGCTCGATGCGCTCGAGCCGGAGGCGGCGCGCGCACTCGACGACCACCTCGCGAGCTGCGCGCGCTGCGCCGCCAGCCACGCCGAGCTGCGCGCGGTGCGTGCGGCGCTCGCCGCGGACGAAGTGGCGACGGCGCCGCCGCCGGAACTCGATCTCGACGCATGGCGCCGCAGCGAGCGGCCGGTGGTGGGCGGCCCGAGGTCATCGCCGCGGTCATCGCCGCTGCCGCTGCGCCGCGCCGCTGCCGCCGCGCTGCTGCTGCTCGCCGCACTGGCGGCGGGCGCCCTCGGCGCGCGCCTCGCCGCTCCGACCACGCCGATCGCCGCGGCGCCGCTCGCCGGTGATGTGGGCCGCGATCTCGACCGTGACACCGCCGCTCCGCTCGCCGCGGCCAACTTCGATTCGCTCGCCGGCGCGATCGTGCTGCTCGAGGAGCGGCTCACCGCCTTCGAGCAGCGCCACGTGCGCGACCTGCTGCGACTCGCCGAGGTCGTCGATCGCCAGCAGGCGCAACGCGATCGCGCCATCGCCGCCGAGTTCGCCACGTTGGTGAAGTCGACCGGCTTCGAGCTCGCCTCCGCGCACGAAGCGGTCGCGCAACTCGCGCTGCAGGTCCAGCCGATCGCCCGCTGAGCCCGCTCGCTCCCCACCTCTCACCGATGCGCCGCGCGGCCCCGCGGCGGCGCTCCCCCTTGGAGAACTTCGATGCTGCTCGCCCCCCTCCTTTGCGCCGCGCTCGCTTGGCAGGAACCGCCGCCCACGCCACCGGGTGCGCCGTGGCAACGGGTCGCCACCTTCGGCCGGCTGCTCTCCCAGAAGCTCACCGGACTCGTCGTCTTGACGCGGACGCAGGGGAACGGCGAGCAGTACTACAACCCCTTCACCGGGGTCCTGCAGCCGGGCGGTGACGCCTATGGACGCGGCGGCGGCGCGCCTCCGAGCGAACTCGGCAGCGGTGCGATGCCGGGGGGCGCGGGCAGCGGCGGTGCCGCCGGCGGATCGAACCCTCTCGTGAACTCCGTCGAATCGTCGTTCGCCACGACGCTGCGCTCGATGCTCGCCGAGCAGGCGGGGGGACTGGTCCGGACGTCGACCGAGCACGTGCCGGGGATTGGCTCCGTCGTGAGCCTCGCGCTCCACCTCCCGATCGAGGCGGTGCCGCCCGAGCCGGGCAAGCCGACCGCCGCCGATCCCGCGGCGCAGCAGTCGGACGACGACGCCGAGTGGGAGGCGGCCGAGAACCCGGGCCGCGCGGCGACCGAGAGGGCGAGTCAGCGCTGGCTCCGTGCTGCCGGAGCGACGACGCTCCCGACGCGTTTCGTCTTCGCCAAGGGATCGCTCGAGGCGCTGCGCACCACCGTGGTCGAGGTGATCGGTCGCTTCGGGCCGCGCGTCGAGTTGGCGCGCGGCGAGCAGCTCGCGATCGTCGTGCTGGTCGAGGCGCAACCGACGCCGACGCAGCTGCTCGGGGCGTCGCAGGTGCCGGTGCTGGGCTCGGTGCCGGTGATCCACCATCTCTTTCGCAGCGCGAACGGCCCGGCGAGCGGCGCGCCTACTGGTGCCGGAGGCGTGGGCGGTGGCGATGCCGGCGGCGGGGTGGGCGGCGCCGCGGGAGGCGGAGTGGGCGGTGGGCCGGGTGGCGCGCCGGGCGGCATGGGCGGCGGCGATCCGACCAGCGTGACGACGTTCGGCTACGGCGGCATCACCTACGTCGCTCCGCAGCTCCCCGAAGCGACGCGCCTCGTCTTCCGCGTCGACGCCGCAGCGCTGGCCGAGTTGCGGGCGGGTCGATTGACGGCGGCCCAGTTCGCGGCCCGCGTCGTCACCTCGGACCACTGAGAGCGTGAGAAGGAATCCCGGACCGAGCCCGACGAAGCGTCGCGCCCGCATGGCGAGGCGCGCCGACGAGGCGTATCAACGGAGAGATACGCCGAGGAGGCGCAACGCTGCCAGGCGGGATGCGCCGCGAGTCGGGCGACGGGAGGGAGTTCTTCTCAGGCTCTGAGCGACGCGTGCAGGGCGCGTGCGCGCACGGTGCGCGCGCCCTGCACTGGTTCGGAATCGAGCGGCAGCGCCGCGCGGTTCGTCCAGCTGCTCAGCGGAGCAGCGCGACGAGCCGCGCGGCGTCGACGTTGCCGCCCGAGAGCAGCGCGACGGTGGTGCCGCTCGCGAGGTCGGCCGGCTCGCCGAGGTAGGCGGCGACGGTCGCCGCGCCCGACGGCTCGACCACCAGCTTGCAGCGCTCGACCAGCTGGCGCATCGCGTGGCGGATCGCCGCGTCGCTGACCGTCACCACGCGCGCGACGTGGCGCGCCGCCAACGCGTGGTTCAGCGCGCCGACCTGCACCGGCTTCAAGCCGTCGGCGATCGTCTCCCCCACCGCGATCGGGGTGGGCGCGCCCGCCGCGAGCGCCGCTTGCATCGATGCGGCCGCCTCGGGCTCGACGCCGATCACCTCGACGTCAGGTCGCACGCTCTTCACCGCCAACGCGACGCCGCCGAGCAAGCCGCCGCCGCCGACCGGCACCAGCACGCGGCGCACTTGCGGCGCCTGCTCGAGCAGCTCGAGGCCGCAGGTGCCCTGGCCCGCGACGATCCACGGATCGTCGAAGGGCGGCACGATCGCGTAGCCGTGTTGCGCCGCTGCCGCCTCGCACGCCCGCTTGCGGTCGGCGGAGGTGTGGCCCGCCACCACCACCGTCCCGCCATACCCCTCGATGGCGGCGCGCTTGCCGGCCGGGATGTCGTCGGGCACGAAGATCGTCGCCGCGACGCAGAGCTCGCGCGCGGCCCAGGCGAGCGCCGCGCCGTGGTTGCCCGACGAGTAGGTGGTGACGCCGGCCGCGCGGCGCGCCGGATCGAGCAGCAAGAGGTGGTTCAGCGCGCCGCGCGCCTTGAAGGCGCCCACCTTCTGCAGGTTCTCGCACTTGAGGAAGAGCGGCGCGCCGGGCCGCGACAGGCTGGTCGCGCGGACGAGCGGCGTGACGTGGACGCGGCCGGCGAGGCGCGCGCGGGCCGCCTCGACGTCGGCGATGGTGACCGTCGGCACGGCGGCGGACGCGCGCTCCATGGTCACCCTTCGCCCTGCTTCTTCCGCAGCGCGTGGCCGCACATGAAGATGAGCGCGCCACCGGCGAGGCAGGAGAGTTCGGTGAACATCGCCACCTTCGAGTCGCCGCCGTTCAGCGTCGACATGCCGAAGACGAGGCCGACCAGCGGCAGCGTGAGACCGAACAGCATGAGCACTTGGGAGAGCGGCATGACGAGCTCGCAGCGAAGGGTCGACGCGCGGGCGCCGGCCGAGGAGAGCGCGGAGCATATCGGTGAGCGGCGCGCGCCACCGCTCGCCCGCCGGCGCCGCGCCGTCGCGTGGCTCGTCGCGGGGAAGCTGCTCGCCGCCGGCTGCGCAGGCAGCGGCCGCGCGCCGGCCGAGCTGCACGACTGCGCGCCGGCCGACGTCGCAGCGATCGAGGCGCTGCTTGCGGCGCAGGCGCAGGCGTGGACGCAGGGCGACTTGCACGCCTTCGTCGCTCCCTACGCCGCGAGCGACCGGATGGTCTTCGTGAGCTCGCGCGGCGATTTGGTGCGCGGCCGCGCGGCGCTCGAGGCGCGCTACCGCAAGGCGTACCAGCCGGGCGCGACCGGGACGCTCACCTTCGACGAGCTCGACTTCCGACGGCTCAGTCGCGACGCCTACGTGGTGGTCGGCCGCTGGCACCTCGCCCGCCCTCCCGACGATCCGCACGGCCGCTTCACGTTGGTGCTCGAGCGCGGCGCCGACGGTTTCGAGATCGTCCACGACCACTCCTCCGACAGCGCCGATGGGTGAGCGGCGCCGCGGCCGACTCCTTCGCGCGGCGAGCGGCGCGGCCCTGGTCGCGCTGGCGAGCGCGGCGCTGCCGGCCGGCTGCAGCGAAGCGCCGCGTGCGCCGCCTGCCGTGAACACGATCGTCGTCGCGCTGCACGGAGCGCGCGCTGACCTGCTCGAGGAGCTCGCCGCCAGCGGTGGCGCGCCGACCTTCGCCGCATGGCGCGCGGCGGCCGGTTGGCGCGGCGAGCGGCGCGTCGACACCGTCGAGCGAGCGGCGGCCGCCGCGGAACTCGACGCGCTGCTCGCCAATTGGCTCGGCCCGGCCGAAGCGGCGCCCGATCGCGCGCGCGCCCGCTTCGTCTCCCACTCCGACCTCGCCCACCGCGGCGATCCGTCCGAGGCCGCCCCCGCGCTCGCCGAGTTCGGCCGCGATCTCGCGGGCGCGAAGGCGGCGCCGCTCGAACTCACGCGCGACGCGCAAGCCACCGCGGCGGCGGCCGCGCGCTGGCTCGCCGACGCGGCGTCGCCCTTCACGCTCCTGCTGCAGTTCGAAGCGGGCGCCTGCACGAGCGACGCCCCCCTCCCGCCGCGCGACCTCGACGGCCCCGCCCTTCGCGAGCGGGCGCGCGCGACGCTGCTCGGCGTCGATCGCGCGCTGGCGCCGCTGGTCGAGCTGCTGGCGCGCGGCGGACGCGATCGCCGCACGCGCATCGTCGTCGCGACGACCGGCGGCGAGGCGCAGGGCGAGGAGGGGGCGTTCGGTCCGCGTCATGACCTCCCGGCGGTGCGCCGCGCGCTGCTGTGGCGGATCGAGCCGGGCGGGGCGACGGCGCTGCCGCCCCCGCCGATCCGCTCGACCGCGAGCGCCGATCCGCCGCTGCCGGCCGCCTCGCTCGATCCACGCGCGCTGCCGCTCGCGTGGGTCGCGCCGCCGCGGCCGGCCGAACCGGAGGAGGCGCGCGCGCGGCTCGCGCTGCTGCCGCCGTCGCTCCGCGGCGCCTCGCCGCGACTCGCCGAACGCGAATGGGCCACGCTGCTCGAACTCTCCGACCCGACTGCCGAAGAGGCGGCGCGGCGCACCGAACTCGCCGCCCGGTTCGCAGCGCCGTCCGATCGCGCGGAACTGCGCGAGCTGCGGCTGCTGACGCGGTTCGCCCGCGGCGAGCTCGCGCCCGGCCTCGCCACCGCCGAGCGACTCAGCCTCGCGCGGCGCGCGCTGGCGCTGGCGCCGTGGTACTTCCCGGCGGCGCGCACGGCGGCGAGCCTGCTGCAGGCGAAGGGCGATCCGCTCGGGGCGCTCGCGCAGCTCGAGTCGTTCGGCGCGGAGGCGCCGCTCGCGCCGGCCGCAGCCGCCGAGTTCGCGGCGCTGCTGGCGACGACGCGCAAGAACCTCGAGACGGCGCTGCCGAGCGGTCGCCGATGAGCGATCGCCGTCGCGTTCGAGCGCTCGGCCTCACGCCTCGTCGGGGAGCTTGGCGAGCAGCTGCTCGACGAGATCGAAGACGGCCGCCTGCATTTCGGGAGGCGTGTCGCTGAAGCTCGCGCGCAGCAGCACGGCCCGGAAGATCGGCAGCTCGCGGCGCGACAGCTCGAGCCGCAGCGCCGGTTCGCCGCTGCTGGAGAGGTGGATTTGCATCGAACGCTCCTCGGGTCGTCGCGCCCACCGCCCTGACGGCGCGCCACGCGATCGGCACGATAGGGACCGCAGGCGCGCGACGGTGCCGCGCTGAACCGCGACGGCGCGCTCGTCGTACCGGCCGATCGCGATGGGATCGCACCTCGATCCTTCGAGAGGGAGCGCTGACTTGTTCTGCCACCACTGCGGATCGCAGGTCGCCGACGACGCGAAAGCGTGCATCCACTGCGGCGCGTTCACGGCGGCGAGCGGCACGAAGCCGCCGCCGCGCACCGCACCGCCCGGGATGATCTTCTGCCAGGCGTGCGGCCAGCAGATCCCGGCGCAGGCGGTGCTCTGCGTCCACTGCGGGGTGAAGGTCGCCGGACGCGAGGACGTGCTGGAGCGGGCGCTCTTCCCGGAGGGCGGCCACAGCTGGCTGGTCGCGCTGCTGCTCTGCTTCTTCGGCGGCGTGTTCGGGCTCCACCGCTTCTACGTGGGCAAGATCGTCACCGGCGTGCTGCTCTTCTTCACCGCCGGCGGGCTCGGCGTGGTCTGGCTGATCGACCTGATCCGCATCGCGCTCGGCGGCTTCACCGACGCGCAGGGGCGGCCGCTGGTGCGTTGAGCGGGCAGCGCGCCGCGCCTCCGGCCGGACGGCGCTCGGCGCGACTATCATCCCGCCCCATGGTGCGCTCCCTCACGCTCGCCGCGCTGCTGCTCGCCCCGCCGTCACTGCCTGCATCGCCGTGCGGCGAGACGGCGCCCGTGGAGGCCGTGGAGATCGGCGCGGTCGTCGGCCCCTGCGAGTTCGTCGACGTCCGCTTCGCGCGCCAGGGCCTCGACGCGCTCCTGCCGAGCCGCGCGCTCGTCCTCTGCTTCCTGCGGGTCGACTGCCCGCTGGTGCCGCGCTACTTGCCGCAGCTCGAGGCGCTCTGGCGCCAGCACGAGCGCGACGGGGTCACCTTCGTCGGCGTCAACGTCGGGGCTGACGACACGGTCGTCGAAGCGGCCGCCTTCGCGCTCGACCACGGCGCGACCTTCCCGATCGTGCGCGACGTCGACCTCTCGACCGCGCGCGCATGCGGTGCGACGCGCGCCGGCGAAGTGGTCGTGCTCGATGGCGAGCGCAAGCTCCGCTACCGCGGCCGCGTCGACGGGCAGTACCGCGTTGGCGGCGAGGCGAGCGCGCCCGGCCGCGCCGACCTCGCGCTGGCTCTGGCCGAGGTGATCGCCGGCCGCGCGCCGACGGTCGCGCAGACGCGCGCCGAAGGGTGCGTCATCACGCCGGCGCCCGCTCCGCAGCCCGGCGTCACCTGGGTCGACCACGTCGCGCCGTTGATCGCGCGCGAGTGCGCCAGCTGCCACCAGCCGGGCGGCGACGCGCCCTTCTCGCTGCTCGATCCGAGCAGCGCCGCGAGCCATGCCGCGATGATCGCCGAGGTGGTCGAGCTCGGCCGCATGCCGCCGTGGCACGCCGCGCCCGACCACGGCCGCTTCCGCAACGCGCGCGGCCTCTCCGCCGACGAGCGGCGCCTCGTGATCGACTGGGCGAAGGGGGGCGCACCGCGCGGCGCCGCGTCGGCCGCGCCGCTGCCTGCGCCCGGGCTCGGCCGCAGCGCCGACGGCTGGCGGATCGGCACGCCCGACCTCGTGCTGGCGACGCCGACCGAGATGCAGCTGCCCGCGACCGGCGTGCTGCCCTACCAGTACGCGCTGCTCCCCCACCTCTTCGTCGAGGAGACGTGGGTCGAGGCGGTGGAGATCCGCGCCGAGAACCCGCGCGTGATGCACCACTGCAACCTCGCCCACGTGCGGCTCGGCGAGGAGTACCGCACCGAGAACTTCATCACCGGCCAAGTGCCGGGCGGCGATCCGCTCGCGCTCGAGCCCGGCCTCGCGGTGCGCATCCCGGCCGGCTCGCTGCTGGCGCTGCAGATCCACTACGTGACGAGCGGCAAGGAGGAGCGCGACCGCATCGAGGTGGCGCTGCGCTTCCCGCGCGCCAAGGTGCAGAAGCAGATGCGCCACTTCGAGATCGCCGACTTCCGCTTCGCGATCCCGCCCGGATCCGCCGCCCACCCGGTGCGCGCCGATGACACGTTCCTCGTCGACGCGATCGGCATCGGCATGTTCGTCCACATGCACAAGCGCGGCCGCGACATGCGCTTCGAGGCGCAGCCGATCGAGCCGGGCGCGCCGCGCGAGACGCTGCTGCTGGTGCCGACCTACGACTTCGACTGGCAGGCCTCCTACCGCTGGTTCCCCGGCCGCCAGCGCTTCGCCGCCGGCACGCGCGTCGAGTGCCTCGCCCACTTCGACAACTCGCCGTTCAACCCGTGGAACCCCGACCCGACCGCCACCGTGCGGTTCGGCCAGCAGACCGACCACGAGATGATGTACGGCTTCCTCTTCTGGGTCGCCGCCGACGAGCACCTCCACCTCGAGGTCGACCCCGCCACCGGCCGCGCGCGCAGCTGAGAGCGCCGCCCGCGGCCGTCGCGCGTCGCTCCCGCGAAGTCGCCGCGCGGCGACTTTGGCGGCGGGCTGCTAGGCTGCGCGCCGCTCGCTGCAGCGCAACCGCGCTCGCGATCTCCCGCACCGCAGAGGCGCCCCTCCCACCATGCTCGAAGCGAAGCCGGCCAAGGTCCGCTCCCACCACCTGATCCACTCGAACGTCGGCCCGGCCAAGGGGCAGATCGACGGCGCGACGATCAAGGAGCTGAAGCTCTGGCCCGACGACCGCGGCCACTTCGGCGAGATCTTCCGCGACAACGAGGAGATCGTCGCCGGCTTCGCGGTGAAGCAGTCGTCGCTGACGCTCACGCGGCCGAACGTGATCAAGGCGTTCCACTTCCACCTCGAGCAGGACGACGTCTTCGTGCCGCTGCGCGGGACGATCCGCATCGCGCTGGTCGACTGCCGCGTGCAGTCGCCGACCTTCGGCATCGCCAACTCGATCTTCGCCGGCGCGCAGTACCCGAAGGCGGTCCGCATCCCGCGCGGCGTGGCGCACGGCTACGAGGTGCTGCCGGGCGACGACCTGCTGATGGTCTACTACACGAACCAGCACTACAACCCGAAGGACGAGCACCGCTTCCACCACGACGACCCGGCGATCGGCTTCACGTGGTGGGGCATCGAGAATCGATGAACGCGCGCCGACGAGCCGGCGGCGCCACGCCGCGCGACGGCGCGACCAACGCGACGCCGCGGAAGGCGAGCCGGAGCGGTGCGGCCGGCCGCGGAGCGAGCGGCGGAGCGAGCAGCGGTGCGAGCGGCTTCACCGACATCGTCGTCGCGGTCGTGCGCGACGGCGACGAGGTGCTGGTGACGCGGCGATCGGCCGGCGCCCATCTCGGCGGCTTCGACGAGTTCCCGGGCGGCAAGCGCGAAGGCGACGAATCGCTCGAGGCCGCCTGCGTGCGCGAGGTGTTGGAGGAGACGGGAGTCGCGATCGAGGTCGTGAAGCTCCTGGCGGTCTCCTGGTTCGACGGCGACGGGAGACGCCTCGCGCTCTCCTTCTTCACGTGCCGGCCCACCGGCGAACGCGCGCCGAGCGTCGAAGCGGAGCAGCGCCGGGCCGCCCGCTGGATCGCGCGGCGCGAGCTGGCCAACCTGCGCTTCCCGCCCGCCAACGCCGCGGTCGTCGCGCAACTGCTCGCGGAGGCGCCGGCGTCGTGACCGCTGCGCTGCTGCGCTCCTTCGCGCCGGGCCGCCTCGCGCTGTTCGGCCACGGCCACGAGCCGCTGCGCCTCGCGACGCTGTCGGCGGCGATCGAGCGCGGCGTCACCGTCGAGTTCACGCCGCGCGCAGAGGGCGGCCTCGCGCTCGGCTCCGGAGCGCCGGAGGCCGCGCCGCGGTTGCTCGCAGCGCTGCCCGCGATCCTCGCGCCGCTCGATCTCGCCGCCGCGCTCGCGGCGCTGCACGGCGCGCTGCGGATCGACGACGCGCTGCCGGAGACGTGGGAGGCGGGTGCGACGGCGGCGCTGGCGGTCGCACTGCTCGACGTGGTGCTGGCGGCGCTGCGCAGCGATCCGGAGCTCGCCGCGACGGCGGCGCGGTGGCGCGAGCCGCGCCGCCTCGGCGAACTCGCCGGCGCGCTGCTCGCGGCGAGCGGCGAGCCGGCCGCGACCGAGGCGGCGCTGGCGAGCGCGCTGCACGGCACCCACCACTTCCAGCCCGGCGCGACACCGTTCGTGCAGCCGCTGCCGACGCCGAGCGGGACGCTGCTGGTGATCGAGCCGCCCGATGCGGCCGCGCGCCTCGCGATCGTGCGGTCGCAGCGAGAGCGCGTCGCGCGCGATGGCGAGCAGCTGCGCGCGGCCGTGCCGGATCTCGAGCTGGCGCCGCTCGCCTTCGACGCCGCCTGGAACCTGCTGCTCGACCATCCCGAGCCGGCGACGGCGGGAGCCGCGGCGCTCCCCGCGGCGACGGTCGGCACGGCGACCCGCGACGAGCGGTTGCTGGCGGCGCTGCAGCAGCGCGACCTGCTGCTCGCGGCCGGGCGCGTGCTGGCGAGCGCGCCGTTCGACGCCGCCCACTTCGGCGAGCTGCTCGAGCGCGATGCGGCGGCGCAGCGCGAGGCGACGCGGCTCACGGGGCCGCCCGCCGCGCTGCGCGCCGCTCTCGAACGGGCGGGCGCGCTCGGGATCGGCGAACACGGCGGGGCGTGGCTCGCCTACGGTCGCAGCGACGACGCGGCGCGGTTGGTCGAGGCGGCGCGCGCGGTCGGTGGCGCGGCGACGGCGGTCACCCTCAGCGCTTCGCCGCGCCGAGGGTGAGCGGATCCTTCGGGCCGCCGCACGCGGCGCAGCCGCAGAAGGCGCGCAGCCGGTCGTAGGTGTAGATCCCGGTCGCGTGGCCGTCGCTCCACTGCACGCGGAGCCCGTAGTTGCCGACCGCCTCGAGATCGAGCGGCGCGACGTCGGCCGGGATCAGCTCGGGCTTCACCATCACCTCGCCGGTCCACTCCTGGATGCAGTGGGCGCATGGGCAGGCGAGGCGGAGCTGGCGCACGTCGTAGCGGCTCGCGTGGCCGTCGCTCCACTTCACGCCGAGCGTGCGGGCGTCGGCCTGGAAGAGTTCGAGCGGTGCGACGATCGGCTTCGCCATGTCCGGGGGCTCAGTGCTTGCAGCCGGGGCCGTGGCTGTGGCCGTGGTCGTGGCCGTGCTCGTGCGAATGGCCATGCGCGTGGCCGTGGTCATGGCCGTGCGCGGGAGCGGGGCCGCCGACCGGCGCGCCGCCCGCAGCCGCCGCGCCGCCCGCCCCGCCGGCGTTCCAGAAGAGCTTCACGTTCGCCTGCACCGGCGCCTGCGCGTTGGCGATCGAGAGCTGCGCCGCCATCGTGCCGGCGATCTTGCGGTAGGCGTCGCTCACCGCCGACTTCGGATTGCGGAGCATGATCGGCTGGCCCGAATCGCCGCCGAGCACGACCTCCGGATCGAGCGGCACCTCGCCGAGGAACGGCACGCCGAGGCGCACCGACTCGCCCTGCCCGCCGCCGTGGCGGAAGATCTCCGTCTTGCCGCCGCAGTGGCCGCAGACGAAGAAGCTCATGTTCTCCACGAGGCCGAGCACCGGCACGTTCACCTGCTCGAACATCTTCAACCCCTTGCGGGCGTCGAGCAGGCTCACGTCCTGCGGCGTCGTGACGATCACCGCGCCAGCCAGAGGCGCCTGCTGGCAGAGGGTGAGCTGGATGTCGCCGGTGCCGGGCGGGAGGTCGATCAGCAGGTAGTCGAGCGCGCCCCAGTCGACCACGCTCAGGAACTGCTGGATCAGCCCCGAGACCATCGGGCCGCGCCAGATGACCGGCGTGTTGTCGTCGGAGAGGTAGCCCATCGACATCGAGGCGAGGCCGTGCGCGACGATCGGGAGGATCTTCTTGTCGGGCGTCATCTGCGGCCGCTTCTGCACGCCGAGCATCATCGGGATGCTCGGGCCGTAGACGTCGGCGTCGAGGATGCCGACCTTGGCGCCGCGCTCGGCGAGCGCGAGCGCGAGGTTCACCGCCGTCGTCGACTTGCCGACGCCGCCCTTGCCCGAGGCGATCGCGATCACGTTGCGCACGCCGAGCAGCGCCGCCTTGCCGGTGAAGTTGCGCCCGGTCGTGGTCGCGGTCATCTGCACTTCGACCTGCTTCACGCCGGGCAGCGCGGCGACCTTCTGCTCGCACTCCGCCTTCAGCTGCTCCTTCACGGGGCATGCCGGCGTGGTGAGGTCGACGTCGAAGCGCACCTTGCCGCCGTCGATCGCGAGGTTCTTCACGAAGCCGAGCTCGACGATGTTGCGGTGCAGGTCGGGGTCCATCACCGTCTTCAGCACGTCGAGCACCTGCGCCTGCGTGACGGTCGTCTTCGAGCTGCCGAACATGAGGACCTCGCTGTCGCGACCGGACGAGGCGCCGGTCGCGGATGGTGAAAAGGGGCGGTCAATCTAGCGGCGCGTTCAGCGCAAGAGCGGCCCCGCCTCGAGCGACTCGACCTCGGCGAGCAGGAAGCGCGGATCGGGCTCGCTCGCTCGCCGCAGGACGATCCGGGCGTCGAGCCGGAACGGGCCCCCGCCGAAGCTCGGATGGGTCGCGAAACCGCTCCCCGAGAGGGTGACGCGCGGCGCCTCGCCGTCGGCGAAGTCGAGGCGCGCCTCGTCGCGCGAGAGGCGCAGCTCGCCGAGCTTCGGCAGCAGCGATTGCAGCGCTGCCGCCAGCGTCGTCCGCCCGGCGCTCCAGGGGAGCCGCGCGGTGAGCTTCACGTCATCGGTGCACCACGCGAGCACCCCCTCCGGGTCGCGCGCTTCGAGCGCCCCTTCGAGCGCGGCCAACGTGGTCTCGACCTGCTCCTCGTCGGTCGTGATCAGCAGGTCGAGCGCGAGCGGCAGCGCCACCACGGCGAAGGCGGCGAGGAGGGAGAGGCGGCGCGCCTTGGCCGTCACGGCGCGCGGATCGAGCGGATGGCGGCGATCACCGCCTCGTGCAGCAGCCCGTTGGTCGCGACGATGCCCTGGTTGCGCGTCAGCTTGCGCCCGGTCGTGAAGTCGAGCGGCCGCCCGTCGCAATCGGTCACGCGTCCCCCCGCCTCCTCGATGACTCGCACGCCGGCCGCCTGATCCCAGAGGTTCTCGCGGTAGTCGGCCGAGGTCGGCAAGCGCAGGTAGATCTCGCCGTCGCCGCGCGCGAGCACCGCGTACTTCGCCTGACTGTCGAGACGCACCGGCGGCGCCGCGCAACCGAGCGCCGCGCGGACGCGTTCGTGGCCGCCATGGTCGCCGTGCGCCGCCTCGACGCTCTCGACGATGCGGGCCGTCGTGCGCTCCCGGCAGGAAGAGGCGCGCACCGGCTGCGGCGCACCGGGGCCGTTCGCGCCGAGCGGGAGGAGCTGCACCCCCTTGCCGCGCACCGCGATCAGCAGGCAACCGGGCGCGCTCCCGACGGCGAGGTTCGGGCAGGCGAGCGCCCCCACCTCGACGACGCCGCGATCGATCAGCGCGAGCGCGACCGCGTACTGCTCGCCGCGCAGGAAGCCCTTGGTGCCGTCGATCGGATCGAGGCACCAGAAGCGGCCGTGGCCCCCTTCGCTCTGCGCGCGGTCGATCCAGCCGAGCACCTCGGCGTCACTCGCGCCGCTCGCCTGCACGCGGACCTCGTCGCACACCTCGCGGGCGAGCGCGGCGTGCCCCGCCTCGCGCAGCTCGGCGCTCCCCTCCTCGCCCATCACCGCGTCGTGCGGGAAGTGGCGCGCGAGCGTCCGGCAGACGAGCGCCTGCGAGCCGAAGTCGGCGATGGTGACGGGACTCTTGTCGCCCTTGGTGAGCGCCGCCCCGGCGACCTTGCGCGCCTGGACGCGCTGGCAAAGCAGGGCGGCTTCAGCAACCGCCTCGACGGCGGCCGCCCGTTCACGCTCGTAATTCGCACCTTCCGTGCTCATTTCGCTCTCTTTTCACCTGCAGATCGGGGGTTGGCGCCCCGAGACGCCCCAGAGAGGCGCTCCGGGTCGCCCCCATCTTGGCTAGGATCCCCCTCGGTTTCTCCCCCCTGCCCGAGCAGTCGGGTCGTCCCCCGCGGGGAACGGGTGCGGCGGCCAAGCGATCCGAGCGCGAACCAGGTTCTGCAGTGCCCCCGGTTCGGAGCGCATGGCCAGGTGGGATCGGCGGACAGCGCCCCTGGGGACCGTTCTCGCGGGCGCCCAAATAAGGGACTCCCATGGCTGATGCGAAGTCGGGTGGCAAGGCGAAGACGACGCCGGCAGTGCTGATGGTGCCGGTGACGCCGGACGAGGTGCTCGCGAAGATCGTCGGCCCTGCGCCGCTTTCGCGCAGCGAAGTCACGAAGAAGCTCTGGGACTACATCAAGGCGAAGGGTCTGCAGGACCCGAAGAACAAGCGCATGATCAACGCCGATGACGCGTTGAAGGCAGTCTTCGCCGGCAAGGCGCAGGTCTCGATGTTCGAGATGACCTCGCTGGTCAACAAGCACATCAAGGCGTGATGCCCCGCCCCCGCGCCTCGGAGGGCGACCTCCGCGGCGCGGGCGCTGCGAGTACGGCTGACGCTGCGAACGTGGCGGACGCTGCGAACGTGGCGGCCGCGGCGCCCTCGGCGGAACGACCGCGCCCGGCCGTGCCGTCGGGGTGACTCCGAACGACGCCGCTCAGGTCGAGAGCGTCTCGAGCAGCCGCTTGGCCGCGCGGATTCCTTCCGCCTCGCTGAGTCGCTCGCCCTCGTACTCGATGCCGACGAAGCCGCGGTAGCCCGCGGCGCGCACGAGGCCGAGCATCCGCGCGTAGTCGGTGCGCGTCTCGCGGCCCTCCGCGTCGAAGTCGTGGCACTTCGCCGAGACCGCCTTGGCGAACGGCAGCATCGCCGCGACCGCCGCGTAGCGGTCCACGTCGTCGGGGAAGTTCCCGAAGTCGGGCAGCGTCCCGACATTGCTCATGGCCACGCCGCGCATCACCGCGACGAGGTCGTCGGGATACGACGACATCCCCCAGTGGTTCTCGCAGAGGACGTGGAGCGACCGCTCGGCCGCCATCTCGCCGAGCCGCTTCAGGCTGTCGATGCAGCGCTGCTGGTCGACCGGCGTGCCAGGCCGTCCGCCCGTGTTGACGCGGATCGAGTGGCAGCCGAGGTTGGCCGCGATCTCGAGCCACTTGCGGTGGTTGGCCACCGCCTGGAGGCGATCGGCGTCGCGCTCGGCCGAGAGGTCGCCCTCGGCGTCGCACATGATCAGCAGCACCTTCACGTCGTGCTTGGCGGCGCTCGCCAGCAGCTCCTGCTGCGCGCGCCACGTGGGCGACGGGAACATCGTGTTCACCAGCTCGATCGCCCCGATGCCGAACTCCTCGCGCGCGACGCGCGGGAAGTCGGCGAGCGGCAGCTTGCCCTCACTGAAGTGGCGGCGGTGGAGCGACCAGCCGGCGAGCGAGATCGAGAACCAAGGCGCCGCACCCGCAGCGCCCGCTGCCACCGGTGCCGCCTGCGCCGGCGCGTTCGCCGCGAGCAGCGGCGCCGCACCGGCCGCCGCCGCAGCGCCCCCCACGACCTTCAGGAACTCGCGCCGGTCCATCGTTCCCTCCTCGAGCGCCCGGCACCTCGGCGCCGGGACGGAAACGGGGCGCAGCCCATGCTCGAGCTGCGCCCCGCGACGATGCGTCGATCGAGCGGCTCAGGACGCGCGGGCGCGCCCCGAGGAGTCGCTCACTTCATGTCCTTCATGTAGCTCTTCAGGCCGTCGAAGTTGGGCTTCATCGCCTTGGCGCCCGTCTTCCAGTTGGCCGGGCAGACCTCGCCGTTGGCCTTCGTGTACTGGAACGCCTCGATCAGGCGCAGCGTCTCGTCGACGTTGCGGCCGACCGCGAGGTTGTTGACCGTCGCGTGCTGCACGACCCCGTCCGGATCGATCAGGAAGAGGGCGCGCAACGCGATGCCGGCGTCCGTCAGCACGCCGAGCGAGCGGGCGAGGTTGCCGCCCAAGTCGGCGATCAGCGGCATCTTGATCCCCTCGACGCCGCCCTCGGCGCGCGGCGTCTTCTGGTAGACGCGGTGGGTGAAGTGGCTGTCGACGCTGACGCCCATCACCTGCGTGTTGAGCTTGCCGAACTGCGCGCCGGCGGTGTCGTAGGCGACGATCTCCGTCGGGCAGACGAAGGTGAAATCGAGCGGGTAGAAGAGCAGGACGGTCCACTTGCCCTTCAGCGTCGCCGAGTCGATCGTGGAGAACTCGCCGCTGGTGCTGGCGTTCAACTTGAAGGCCGGAAGCGGCTTGCCAACGATGCTGTCCATTCGGGATGGCTCCTTTTCGTGTCCTGGATGCGGGGTAGGTCGAAGGATCGCCGGGCGATGCCGCGGGATCTCGCGGCGATCGCGAGGGATCGCGGTCGGCCGCGACGGCGCTCGAGGCGTCCGCCGCGCGCCGCGAACTTCGCGCGCGCCACGGGTGAGCAACGCAAGCTACGGTCCGTCGTCGGCGAATTCCACGAGCCGCCCGGCCGACGCCTCCGACACTCGCGGCGCACCCGCCCCGCGCGCGCCGCGCGGCCGCTCCCTCGACAACGGGGCCTCCGATCGTTTTTCTTGTGCCCCGCGCGCGCACGGCGAAGCCGTCTCGCGCGACGAACTGGCGACCGCAACGGGAGGCTTCCGGAGTTGCTCACCAATCCAGAGGGCCGCAGCTGGAGCAGCGAGCAGAGCGATCAGCTCTACTCGCTCTCGGCCTGGGGCCGCGGGTACTTCCGCATCAACGAGTCCGGCAACATCGAGGTCCACCCGCGCCCGGAGAAGAGCAAGGGCTCGATCGACCTGAAGCAGCTGATCGATGACCTGCGCCGCCGCGGCATCCCGCTGCCGGTCACGGTCCACTTCGACGGCATCCTCGAGGATCGCGTCGAGCACATCTTCAGCTGCTTCCAGCGCTCGATCGCCGAGTACGGCTTCAAGGGGCGCTACCGCGGCGTCTACCCGATCAAGGTGAACCAGCACCGCCAGGTCGTCGACGTGCTGCTGCGCGCCGGCCGGCCGCACGGGCTCGGACTCGAAGTCGGCAGCAAGCCCGAGCTGCTCGCCGTGCTGGCGCTGATGGACAACCCCGACGCGCTGCTGGTCTGCAACGGCTACAAGGACCGCGTCTTCCTCGAGACGGCGCTGCTCGCCACGCGGCTCGGCCACCAGCCGGTCATCGTCATCGAGCGCTTCACCGAGCTCGTCGACCTCATCCAGATCGCGCGCGACTTGAACATCAAGCCGGTCGTCGGGCTGCGCGCCAAGCTGATGTCGAAGGGCTCGGGCAAGTGGGAGAGCTCGGGCGGCGAGCGCAGCAAGTTCGGCCTCACCGCCACCGAGATCACCGAGGCGGTCGAGCTGATGCGTCGCGAGGGCTGCCTCGACTCGCTGCAGCTGCTCCACTTCCACCTCGGCAGCCAGATCACGGCGATCGCCAACCTGAAGACGGCGCTGCGCGAGGGCGCGCGCCTCTACGTCGAGCTCAACAAGCTCGGCGCCAACATGAAGTACCTCGACGTCGGCGGCGGGCTCGGCGTCGACTACGACGGCTCGCGCACCAACTTCGTCGTCAGCAAGGACTACTCCGACCAGGAGTACGCCAACGACGTGGTCTGGATCGTGCAGGAGATCTGCGACGGCGCCGGCGTTCGCCACCCCGACCTGATCTCCGAGTCGGGCCGCGCGCTGGTCGCCCACCACTCGGTGCTGATCGTCGACGTGATGGGCGCCAACGTCATGAGCGATCGGCCGCCGCCGGCGACGCCGCCCGCCGACGCCCATCCGGTGCTGAAGAACCTCTGGGAGGCCTACCAGAGCATCAACGTCCGCAACTTCCGCGAGACGTTCCACGACGTCGCCTCGACCAAGGACGAGATCCACACGCTCTTCATGCACGGGATCCTCGGCTTGAAGGACCGCGCCTACGCCGAAGAGCTCGACATCGCGACGCGGAACAAGGTGCTGAAGCTGGTGCGCAAGCTCGACGAGATGCCCGAGGAGCTCGAGCACCTCGAGCGCGACCTCGCCGACACCTACTTCTGCAACTTCTCGATCTTCCAGTCGCTGCCCGACACCTGGGCGATCAAGCACCTCTTCCCGACGCTGCCGATCAGCGGCCACAAGAACCGGCCGTCGCGCCACGCGGTGCTGGCCGACATCACCTGCGACTCGGACGGCAAGGTCGACCGCTTCATCGACCTGAAGGACGTGAAGGAGACGCTGCTCCTCCACCCGATCGAGGCGTCGACCGGCCCCTACGAGCTCGGCTTCTTCCTGGTCGGCGCCTACCAGGAGATCCTCGGCGACCCGCACAACCTCTTCGGCGACACCTCCGCGGTGCACGTCGACGTCGCCGAGGACGGCACCTACGACATCCGCCATCTCGTCGAGGGCGACCGCGTGAGCGAGGTGCTCGCGTTCGTCGAGTACAGCAAGCGCGACCTGATGGAGCGGGTGCGGCGCGCCGCCGAGGCGGCGCTGAAGAACGGCCGCATCACCTTCGAGGAGTCGGGGCGGTTGCTGAAGCGCTACGAGGAGGGGATGGAGTCGTACACCTACCTCTCGAGAAGCTGACGAGCGAAGCTCGCAGCTTCTCGAGGCGGAGTTGGAGCTGACGAGCGGAGCTCGCAGCTCAACTCCGCCGCTCGCTCGCGGGAGCGGGGCGGCGGGGCGGCGGCTGCTGCGCAGCGCCACTCGGGAGCGGCGGAGGGGAGCGCAGGGGTGCGGTGCAGCGCCGCGGGGTGGGCGCGTCGGGGGCGGGCTCGCTAGAGTGCCCGGCCCGATTTCGGGCCCGACGCGCGCGCAACGGCGGCGGCAGGGCTCTTCGTCTTCGCTAGAGCGAGCCCATGGGCCACGTCACCTCCTTCTCCCTCACTCCCGGCAAGCGCGTCCTCTTCCTCACCAAGGACCCGCAACTGGTCCGCCGCCAGTTGAGCGGCGAACTGAACCTCACGCTCGACGACGTGTCGGTCGACGACCTGCTCGACAACGTCAACACCGACGCGATGACGCCGGCTTGGGTCTGCTTCGACTGGGATCCGGCGGAGATCGCGAAGAACGCCTACGCCGGGCTGATCGTCGAGGGCGTCCGGCTGGTGCCGACCGAGGCGCTGCGGAAGGGCAACTTCGAGGTGATCGTCAGCGGCTACCGCAAGGGGACCGGCTCGTCGCGCGAGACGGCGGTGCAGGCCGAGAAGTGGTCGGGCATCCGCATGGCGGTCGCGGCCTCGTTCGCGCCGATCCACGGGCGCAACAACATCAACCAGGGCGTCCTGATGGGCGACCACGCGATGCTGCGGCGCCTGCAGCGCGGCGAGTCGATCCCGCTCGCCGAGCTCACCGCCGGCAAGGACCCGATCACGAAGCTCCTCATCGAGCACGGCGGGCTGTTCAAGTTCGCGGCGGCGCTGAAGCGGGGCGAGGTGACGCTCCCCCCCATCACCACCGAGCGCCGGCCGATGACGATGGCCGAGAAGATCATCGCGCGCCACGCGCTCGCCGGCCCGGCGCCGGGCAGCCGCGAGGTCTTCGTGCAGCCGGGCGATGCGCTGCTGATCAAGGTCGACGCCGGCTACTCGCACGAGTTCACCACCGCGCAGGTGCACGCCTTCCTCACGGAAGAGTTCGGGCCGGGGTATCGCGTGCAGAACCCGGCGAA
>JAEUIC010000047.1 GCA_016795285.1 Planctomycetota bacterium
GCGCCTTCGCCGGCGATCCGCCGCCCGCGCTGCGCGCGACCCTCGCCGAGATCGCCCGCACGACGCGCGCGCCCGAGCTGCTGGCGCCGCTGCGCCGCCTCGCCGAGCAGTGCGCCGATCCGGCCGAGCGCGCCGAGCGCATCGCGCTGCTGGCCGAGCTGCACGACCTCGACGCGGTGGCGTGGATCGCGGGGCAGCTCGCCGATCCGGCAGCCGTGGTGCGCGCGGCGGCGGTGAGCGCGTTCGCGAGCCTGCGCGGCGCGGCGGCGCGCGAGGAGCTGCGCCACGCGCTCGAGGACGCCGACGCCGCCGTGGTGCGCGCGGCGCGGATCGCGCTGGCGCAAGCGCCGCAGCGCGAGGAGCTCGGCAGCTTCGTGGCGGGGCTCGCGGGCGACGAGACGGAGCGGACCGCCTGCCGCAGCGCGCTGCTCCTGCTGCGCCACGACGTGCGCGCCGATCTCGAGAAGCTGGCGACGCGCGGCGTGCTGGCCGGCGCGGCGCTGGCCGAGGTGCGCACGCTCTACGACGTGCCGCAGCCGCTGCTCGAGTGGGAGCTGCTCGGGCCGTTCGAGCGCGACTTCGCGCTGGCCGGTGCCGCCGACTTCGCCACTGCCGCGGGCGGGCGGGCCACCGTGCAGGCGGCGCTGCCGCACGGCTTCGTCGACCTGAAGAAGAGCCTCGCGCCGCGCGACCGGGTCGCCGCCTACGCGCGCGCGACGCTCGACTCGCAGCGCGCCCGCGCGGCGCGCGTCGCGCTCGGCAGCGACGACGGCGTCACCGTCTGGGTGAACGGCGCGCCGGTCCATCAGCAACCCGGCGATCGCGCCTGGGCGCCCGACCAGGACCACTTCGAGATCGCGCTGCAGGCAGGCCGCAACGAGCTCCTGCTGCGCATCGAGCAGAACGGCGGCGACTGGTCGTTCAACGTGAAGGTGAGCGAGGAGGCGAGCGGCCCGCTCTTCGAGGGCGTCGCCGAGCGCGACGCCGCGCAGGCGCCCTTCGACCTCGCGGCATGGCGCGCGTTCGCGCTCGCGACCGCCGGCGATCCGGCGCGCGGCAAGGCGCTCTTCTTCTCCGAGCAAGGGCCCGGGTGCTTCCGCTGCCACGCCGTCGCCGGCGTCGGCCCGAAGGTCGGCCCCGACCTGCGCGACGTCGGCACGAAGTACCCGCGCGCCGAGCTGGTCACCTCGATCCTCGAGCCGTCGCAGCGCATCCAGGAGGGCTACCGCGCGACCATCCTCACGCTGCTCGACGGCGACCTCGTGAGCGGCCTCGTGACGCAGGAGAGCGACGGCGTCGTCACGCTCGTCGACGCGACCGGCCGCGCGCGCACGCTGCGCGCCGAGCAGGTGAAGGCGCGCCGCGAGAGCAAGCTCTCGGCCATGCCCAACGGCCTCGCCGAGCCGCTCCGCAAGGAGGAGCTCGCCGATCTGGTGAGCTGGCTCGAGACGCTGCGTCAGTGATTTCCCGGGGGTGCTGGGCGGCGCTCCAGGGGCGCCGCCGGGGCGGCATTCGCGGCGGGCGCCCGGGGCCGCGCCGCGACTTCGCGCTCGATCGGGGGTTTCCACCGCTACCGCGCCTACCGGAGCGACGGCTACAAAGCAGCCGCGAGCCGACCTCGCGACGTTTTCGAGAGCCCCATGGCGATCCCCCCGATCCCGCCCCGCGACCACGCGCCACCGGACGACCCGACCCGCCTCGCGGACGGGCTCTGCTGCGCGCCGGGCACCCCCTTCCTCCGCTGGCTCGTGCGCCACGTCGCGCGCGAGCTGGAGTGCGACTGGGTCATCGCGTGGGAGCGCGTCGGTCCGGCCTGGCGCTCGATCCGGATCGCCGCCGCCAGCCAGCACGGCGAGCCGTTCGACCAGCCGCTCGAGCTGGAGATGGCGGGGTCGCCGTGCGAGCTGGTCTACACCCACGGCCACTGCGTCTGGGCGCGCGACGTGCAGGCGGCCTTCCCCGACCTCGCGATCCTGAAGCAGCTCGCCGTCGAGAGCTACGTCGGCTTGCGTCTCGTCGACGCGGCCGGACGCGCTCTCGGCCACCTGACGCTCCTGCACGGGGCGCCCTGTCCCGACCCCGAGGGATGGCTCGCCAAGCTGCGCCAGTTCGAGGTGCGCGTGGCCGGCGAGCTGTCGTCGCGCCGCGCGGTGCTGGAGCTCGAGGAGCTGGTCGCTGCCAGCGATGGCCGCGGCGGCCGCGACACCTTGCTCGAGCTCAGCCGCGGGCTCGCCCACACGCTGCAGGTGCGCGCGTGCTTCATCTGCGAGCTGCTGACCGAGCGCCCCCACCACGTGCGAACCAGCGCGATCACCGTCGACGGCGCGGCCATCGCGGGCGGTGAAGCGGACCTGAGCGGCACGCCGTGCGGCGTCGTCTATCGCCAGCCGCTCTTCCTGGTGGAGGACCGGCTCGCGGAGCGCTTCCCCCGCTGGCCGCTGCTCGAGTTGCTGCCGGCGCAGAGCTACCTCGGGATCGAGGCGCGCTCGCACGACGGGAAGCTCCTCGGCCACATGAGCGTGCTGCACGATCGTCCGCTCGTCCCCAGCATCGCCGAGCTGCCGATCCTGCGCCTCTACGCCGATCGCGCCGCCATGGAGATCGAGCGGCGCCGCGCCGCCGCGCAGCAGCTCGCCGCCGAGCGCAAGCTGTTCGACGCGCGCAAGACGGAGAGCCTCGGGTTGCTGGCGGCGGGGCTCGCGCACGACCTGAACAACCGCCTCACCAGCGTGCTCGGCCATGTCTCGCTGCTGCACGGGGACGCCGCGCCGACGACGCGGGAGGAGACGACGCGCCACCTCGAGGCGATCGAGGCGGCCACGCGCGCCGCGGCCGACGTCGTGCAGCAGATGCTCGCGTGCGGCGGCCACTGCATCGTCGACGCGGCGCCGCACGACGTGTCGCAGCTGGCGGCGGAAGCGCTCGAGCCGCTGCTGGCCGAGCTGCCGCCGGGCGTGCAGGTCGAACGCGACCTCGCGACCCAGCTGCCGCGGATCGCGGCCGATGGCGCGCGGCTGCGGCAGGCGATCGAGGTGCTGCTGCGCAACGCCATCGATGCGCTGCCCGCCGGCCGCGGCCGCCTGCGCCTCGCGACCGGGCGGATCGCCATCGACGCGAGCGCGCGCGAAGCGCTGCGCTTCACCGCCGAGCTCGACGACGGCGAGCACCTCTTCGTCGAAGTCGCCGACGACGGCCACGGCCTCGACGAAGCGACGCTCGCCCGCGTCTTCGAGCCCTTCTTCACCACGCGCTCCGACGGCCAGGGGCTCGGGCGCGCGGTCGCCGACGGCGTGGCGCGCGGCCATCGCGGCGCCCTCATGGCGCGCAGCAGCCTCGGTCGCGGCAGCAGCTTCCGCATCGTGCTGCCGCTCGCGCCGGCGCGCGGCGTCGCGGGGCAGGTCGCGCCACCGCCGGCGGGCCGATCCGCGGCGCCGTTGCGCGGACTCGCGCTGCTGGTCGACGACGAGCCGATGGTGCGCGCCGCCACGGCGCGGATGCTCGAGCGGCTCGGCGTCGCGGTGCAGGCGGCGAGCGGCGGCGAGGAGGCGCTGCGGCTGCTCGAGCGCTACGGCGACCGGATCGACTTCGTGCTGCTCGACCTCACCATGCCGCGCATGTCGGGCGAGGAGCTGTTCCGGCGGATGCGCGCCACCCATCCGCGGCTCCCGGTGGTGCTGATGACCGGCTTCTCCGCGCCCGACGCCTTCGAGCGCTTCCAGGACGCCGGGCTCGCCGGTTTCCTGCAGAAGCCGTTCGGCCTGCTCGAGCTCGAACGGTGCCTGCAGCGGAGCCTCCGAGGCGACGGCCCGGCCGCGCACCGGGTCGCTGGATGAGCGGCCGTTTCGTCCCGTTCGCTGCGCCGCACGTGCCGCCGGATGAGGCCCTCGCGCGTGCGCGGGCCTTCCGCGAGCAGCTCGCGACGCGCCGCTCGCTGCGCCACTTCAGCGACGCGCCGGTCGAGCGCGCGGTGATCGAGGAGCTCGTGCGCGCCGCAGCCAGCGCGCCGTCGGGCGCCCACAAGCAGCCGTGGACGTTCGTCGCCGTCGCCGACCCGGCGCTGAAGCGGAGGATCCGCGCGGCGGCGGAGCACGAGGAGAAGCTCTCGTACGGCGCACGGATGTCGGACGAGTGGCGCCGCGACTTGGCGCCGCTCGGCACCACCTGGGAGAAGCCGTTCCTCGAGACGGCGCCGTGGCTCGTGGTGCTCTTCAAGCAGGAGCACGGCGTCGCGCCGGACGGGACCACGCGCAAGCACTACTACGTCAACGAGTCGGTCGGCATCGCGGCCGGCTTCCTGATCGCCGCGGTGCACGCCGCGGGCCTCGTCACGCTCACCCACACGCCGAGCCCGATGGGCTTCCTCGCCGAGCTGCTCGGGCGGCCGCGCCACGAGAAGGCGTTCCTGCTGCTGCCGATCGGCCATCCGGCGCACGACGCCGAGGTGCCCGACCTCGCCCGCAAGCCGCTCGACGAGGTGCTGATCGTCCACGAGGCCGCGGGGTCGTGACTCGCTGACGATCAGCGCGCGGCGTCGAGGCGGCGCGCCACCTCGGGCAGCGCGCGCAGCTTCGCGTGGATCCAGCCGGCGACCCGCTCGCACGCCGCGGCGTCGTAGTGGCCGGCGCCGTAGCTCCCGGGCTCGAGGAAGAGCGCCGCGTGGTCCGCTTCGGGCAGCGCGCGGAACTCGGCGAGCAGGTCGATCCAGTCGCCGCCCTGCGCGCGCACCTGCTGCGCGAGCTCCGGGCCGAGCGCGTCGATGCTGCCGCCGCCGCGCTCCCCCTCGACCGGCAGGTGGATCACCACGAGGTGGGCGCCGCGCGCCTTCGCCAGCTCGGCGAGCTCGACCAGCAGCGCGGCCGTCAGCTCGCGCAGCGCTGCGTCGTGCGAGAGGTTCGGCGCGGGGCGCTCGATGCCGGTGACGCGCGCGGCGAGCTGCACCAGCCGCAGCTCCTGCACGAAGGTGCCCGCCTGTCGCAGGAAGCGCATCCGCGGATCGACCTGCTCGAGCGGCAGGTTCAGCGCCGCGAGCTTGCCGTCGCGCAGCGCGAGCTGCGGCTTCTCGGCGCCCCACTCGGCGGGCACCACCATGCGCCGCAGGTCCTCGGTGATGAAGGCGAAGAAGAGCAGCTGGTGTTCGAACGCGGCGGCGTCGCGGCGATAGCGCAGGAAGGCCTGATCGCAGCCGTAGCCGCCCACCGCGAGGTTCGCCACGTCGAGGCGAGGCTCGCGCCGCTCGAGGCCGCTGGCCCACGTCTCGGCATCGGCGACGCCGGTGCCGAACGCGAAGGAGTCGCCCGCCAGCACGGCGCGCACGCGACCGGGCGCGACCTGCTCCGCCACGCTGCGCTCGCCGCGGAATCCCTGCGGGCCGATGGCGACGCCGCGGCCGGGCCCGAACGCGGACGCATCGCGGTAGCCCGCGGTCGGCGCCCAGCCGAGTTCCGGGTCGAAGCGCGTCATCTTCTGGCGCGACTCGCGGAAGAGCGGGTTGGTCTTGGTGGCGATCGAGCGCGCCACGACCGCGAAGGAGATCACCCCTTCGAGCAGCGCCAGCAATGCCAGCGCCGCCAGCGTGCCGAGCGCCGCCTTGCCGATGCGGCGCCACCAGCGGCGCAGCGGCGAGCCCGGCGCGCGCGGAGCGGCGCGGGTCGGCGCTGCCGGTCGATCGATCGGCGCCTCGCCGCTCATCCGCGCGTCTCCTCGCCGAAGTGGAGCGCGTTGCCGTCGCGATCGAGCGCGACGAACTCGCGCAGGCCCCACGGCTTGCTCTCCAGCGGCCCCTTCGGATCGACGACGCCGGCGGCTTGATACTCGGCGTAGAGCGCGTCGACGCCGCGGACGCGGAAGCGGCAGCTCGCGCCCTGCGGCCGCCCCGGCCCGTCGTGCCGCATCAGGTGGAGCGTGGCGCCGGCGCGCGCGACGCCCGCGTAGCCGCGCTCCGGGAAGTGGAAGACGCGCCGCCAGCCGAGCCGCTGCTCGTAGTGGTCGAGCGCGGCGGCGAGGTCGGCGCACGGCAGCACCGGCGTGCAGTGGTCGATGGCGGTCGCGGCCGCGCGGACGCGCTGCCGCTGCTCGTGCTCGTCGTCGACGAGGCCCCAGAGCTCCACGTCGTGGAACTGCCGCGCGCGATGGAGGTGGGCGCGCAGCCGCCCCTCCCACTTCATGCCGACCTTCTTCAGCACCGCGCCCGAGGCCGGGTTGCTGCTCATGTGGTGCGCGAAGACGCGCTTCAGCGCGAGCGCCCCGAACGCGTGGTCGACGACGGCGTGCGCCGCCTCGGTCGCGTAGCCGCGCCCCCAGTGCGGCACGCCGATCCAGTAGCCGAGCTCCGCATGCAGCATCGCCGGCGCGATGCGCAGCTCGATGGCGCCGACCACGCCGTCGGCGGGCGTGGTGATCGCGAAGATCGCCGCGTTGCCCGACGCGTGCGCCGCGGCGTGGCCCTCGATCCACAACGCGGCCGCCCCATCGGGGTAGGGATGCGGGATGGTGGCGGTGGTCGCGGCGATCTCCGGCGCCGAGGCGAGCACCTGCACGGTCGGCGCGTCGGCGGCGGTGAAGGGGCGCAGCAGGAGGCGGCGCGTCGGCAGCGACGGCAGGTTCATCGAGCGAGCTCCCGCGCGCGCGCACCGCAGTGGGTCAGCACGACGCCGATCCGCTCGACGAGTCCGCCGCCGGCGCCTTGCGCGGAGAGCTTGCGGATCGCCCAATGGAACGGCGGCACCACGAGGCCGGTCGGCGCGTCGACCAGCACCGACTCGAAGTAGGGCCAGTCGGCGACCCAGCGCAGCGACGGGCGCGCCGCCTGCAGCGCGCTGCCGATCACGGCGCCGAGTTCGCAGCTGGTCACCAGCAGCGAGTTGCCGAACTCCGCCGGATCGCTCTCGGCGTGGAGCGCTGCGATGGCGGCGGGGTCGAAGCCGGCGTCGATGGCGCCGAGCCCTTCGCGCGACAGCACGTCGTGCTTGCCGCAGAGCTCCTTCCAGTCGCTGCGCGCGGCGGCCACCATCCGCTCGATCTGGTCCTGCACCTTCTGCTGCAGCTCGGCGGCGAGCGTGCTCAACTCCTCGGCGGCGACGGCGCGGAAGGCGGCGACCTCGATCAGGTCGGGGCGCAAGGTCGCGGCGCCGCGCCGCTCGCGATCGGCGGGGCGATGCCACCGCGCGAACCAGCGCGCGTAGACCTCGGGAGCGTCGAGCAGCTCGTCCATCGCGTCCATGAGGCGGCGCATTGTGGCGCGCGGAGCGGCCCGCTGCACGCAGCGACTTGACAGTTCGGCTCGACGCTTCGATCGTGCCGCGCCGCGACTCCCATCCCGCGGCAGGACGACGCTTCCGCGCGCTTGCCCTCACCGAGGACCGTTCCCATGAAGCGTTCGCTCTTCTCCTCCGCGAGCCTCGCGCTGCTGTTCGCCGGCGCCGGCGCCGCCACGGCCTCGGCCGACGGCGCCGCCGAGCGCGTCCCCGACGAGCTGCTGGTCAAGTTCCGCGATCGCGCGGTGGCCGCGGCGGCGCATGCGCAGATCGGCGCGACGCCGATCGAGGAGCTCGCGCAGATCGGCGTGACGCTGGTGAAGCTGCCGGCCGGGCTCGCGCCCGAGCGGGCCGCCGCCCTCTACGCCGCGCTGCCGAGCGTCGAGTACGCCCACCCGAACTACCTCTCGCACGCGGTCCACCTGCCGAACGACCCGAGCTGGCCGTCGCAGTACGGGCCGACCAAGATCCGCTGCGAGCAGGCGTGGGACATGCAGAAGGGCGACGCCAACGTGGTGATCGCCATCGTCGACACCGGCATCGACAAGAGCCACGGCGACCTCGCCGCCAAGCTCGTCGCCGGTTACGACTTCGTCAGCAACGACACCGACCCCGACGACAACAACGGCCACGGCACCCACTGCGCCGGCATCGCGGCGGCGCTCACCGACAACGCGCTCGGCGTGGCGGGCGTCGCGTCGAACTGCTCGCTGATGGCGGTGAAGGTGCTGAACGGCTCGGGCAGCGGCAGCAACTCCGACGTCGCCGCGGGCATCAACTGGGCGGCCGACCACGGCGCGCACGTGATCTCGCTCAGCCTCGGCGGCAGCGCCAAGGACGCGACGCTCGAGGCGGCGGTCAACTACGCCTGGAACAAGGGAGTGGTCGTGGTCGCCGCGGCCGGCAACAACGGCAACCAGACGAAGTTCTATCCCGCCGCTTACGGCAACTGCATCGCGGTGGCGTCGACCGACTCGAACGACAACCGCTCGAGCTTCTCGACGTACGGCAGCTGGGTCGACGTCGCGGCGCCCGGCAGCTCGATCTTCTCGACCTACGACGGCAACGCCTACGCGACGCTGTCGGGCACCTCGATGGCGTGCCCGCACGTCGCCGGCCTCGCCGGCCTGATCCGCAGCCACGTCGGCCCGTACGCCACCGCCACCGAGGTGCGCGAGCGCGTCCAGTACACGACCGACCCCGTCGGCACGTTCGTCGCGACCGGCCGCGTCAACGCCGAGAACGCGCTGAAGAACGAGGGCGGCGGCGTGACCAAGAGCCACTTCTGGCCCGCCTCGATCACGGTGGCGAGCGGCAGCCAGGTCGGCGGCGCCATCAGCGACGTCAACAGCAGCGACGACGCGCGCTTGAGCCTGCAGAGCGCCCCCGGCACCGGCGGGCAGCTGCTCGACTGGCACGCCACCTTCAACACGTCGCTGACCGGGACGCTGGTGCAGGTCGAGCTGCTCTACGAGACGCGCCTCTCGTCCAACGCGAGCGTGACCCTGCAGGCGTTCAACTTCGCCGCCAACCGCTGGGAGACGCTCGCCACCGTGGCGTGGCTCACCACCGACACGCAGCGCCTCTTCAAGGGGCCGGCCGGCGGCGTCGCCCCCTACATCTCGGGCGCCGGCCAGATGCAGATCCGCAGCACGCGCGCCGGCTCCGGCGCCGCGTTCACCCAGTCCATCGACGAGATCCGCATCAGCTTCGTGACGCAGTGACCGCGGAGCGCGGGAACACCTCGCGCTGACCCACGAGACCGAATCGTTCGATCGCGCGGCGCGCGCTTGCCTCCGGGCGAGCGCGCGCCGCGGGCGTTCGGGGGCGGAACTGCATCCTCCAGCTCCTCCGCGGGTAGTGAAGCGGCGATGAGCGACGCCTCCGCGAACTTCGATCCCGAGCAGCTGTCCGCGCAGCGAGCGTTCGTGCGCGCGTTGGCGCGGCGCTTGGTGCTCGGCGACGACGCGGCGGAAGAGCTGACGCAGCAGACGATCGTGGCCGCGTGGTCCGCGCGCCCCGAGCCGCGCACCGGCTTGCGCGGCTGGCTCGCCAAGGTGGCGCTGCGACTGAGGGATCGCGGTCAGCGCGACGCCCACCGTCGCGCGCGACGCGAGCGCGACGCGGCAGCGCCCGAGGCACAGCCCTCCGCCGCCGATCTCGCCGCGCAGATCGAGCTCTGCGAGCGAGTCGCGCGTGCGGTCGCGCAGCTCTCCGAGCCCTACCGCAGCACGCTCTTCCTGCGCTACTGGCACGACCTCTCGCCGAGCGAGATCGCCGCGCGCGATGACCTCCCGGTCGCGACGGTGAAGAGCCGCCTGCAGCGCGCGCTGGCGCAGCTGCGGGGCGAGCTCGACGCCGCTCACGGCGGGCGGCGCGATGCGTGGGCGGGAGTGGTGGTCGGGTGGTGGACGGTCGGAGGCGCGGCGATGAGCAGCGGGGCGAAAGTGGGGGCGGCCGCCGGCCTGATCGTGGCGGCCACGCTGGCGTGGCGACTGGTCGCGCCGATCGCCTCGGGGGGTGTGACGACTCCAGCGCTCGCGAAGCTGGACGCTACGCCCAGCGCCGCCGACGGTTCCGCAGCGGCGGTCGACGAAGCAGCGGCGGCGAACGCGCCGATCGTCGAGCGGATTGCGACGGTGACGTCGTTCGCGTCGGGAATCGTCGTCGATCCGCACGGGCAACCGCTCGAAGGCGTCTGCGTCGTGCCGCGGCTCCTCCACCGGGCCGAGGCGAGGAACCTCTTCGCCGCGCCGCTGATCGACGACGAGGTGGAGGCGCGCGCCATCGCCCGCAGCGACGCGAGCGGCGCCTTCGTCGTCGCGGAGATGCCAGCGGACGCCGTCGTGCTGGTCCTGGCGAAGGAGGGGTGGCAGAGCGGCGAATGGACCGACTTCGACCGCGACGGCACGCGCAACCAATCGCGCCGCTTCGTGCTGCAGCCGGGCCGCTCGATCGCGGGGTGCGTGCGCGATCGGCAGGGGCGCCCGCTAGCCGACGCGCTGATCCACTGGAGTCGCGCATCGAACCCGCAGCCGATCGTGGCCGGCCATCTCGACGACGCGCCGACCTTCCACCCTGGCCCGCTCGCAGCGAACCAGTACACCTGCACCGATCGCGACGGGCGCTTCCGCTTCACGCGGCTGCCGGCGTCGCTTGGCGCCTTGATCGTGATGGCCGACGACCACGCGGTGCTTTCGGAGCCCGAGGACGGGATCACGGTCGAGTACGTCGTGTCGCCTCCGCGGGACAGCGCACTCTTCATCGTCTCCGATTCCTCGAGCGGCGCACCACTCCCTGGCGCGACCGCGTTGGTCCGCGACGCGACCACGGGGGAGGCGATCGACCAGCTGCCGCGCGATTCCGACGACCGGTCGTCCTTCACGCCTCGCACGAGCACGCCCGCGCGTCTCGCCCTCTGGGTCGGCTGCAGCGAGGGCTGGTTCCCGAGCTTCGCGCCTTGGCTCCCTGCGAAGGGCGACTCGCGCGAGCTGATCGCGACGCTGCATGTGCCGGGGTACCGGACGCGAGAGCTCCCCTTCACGATCTCACGCGAGATCGAGCCGCCCCGTTTCGAGGTCGCGGTCGTACCGGCGACCTCGGGGGATGACGCACCGATCGCCCTCTCCGGCCGGATTGCCGGCGCGAAGGCCGCGACGCTCGAGTTGCGCGCGGCCACCGTCGCCGCCGGCCGTTCCGACCTCGTGCCCGAATGGTCGCCGCCGCTCCTTCGCGCGATGAGCGATGAAGCGGGCGCGTTCGAACTGCGCGGCGCTCCGGCGGGCCGCTACCGCCTCGACGCCCGTGCGACGGGATGCGCCCCGCTCACGCGGCTGCTCGACCTGCCGGCGCGCGATGTGAGACTCGACTTCGTCGCGGCGGCGTCCGCGCTGGTGACCGTCGTCGATCGTCACGGCGTCCCGCAGTGCGCCATCGACGTGCAGCTGCAGACCGCGGATGGACTCCACGCGAGGCTCGCGCGCACCGACGCCGCTGGCCGAGCTCGCTTCGCCGAACTTCCTCCGGGCGAATGCTTCGTCGCCGCCTTCCCGGCCGGATTGCGCCACACGAGGTACGACGCCGACCGACGCGCGCGGCCGCTGAACCCCGAGACGTTCCTCGCGTCCGAGCAGCGAACGCTGATCGCGGGCGAGCAGGTCGAGTTCGAGCTGCCGATCGTCGAAGCGGAGCCCGTGGCGCTGCTCGTGCACGATCGCGAGGCGCGCCCGCTGTCGGACGTCGAGCTGCGCTTCGAGCTCGCCGACGATCGGGGTGCCGGGCTCTACCGCCTCGCCGATGGGCTTGCCGAGTTGCGCGAACGGCTCACCCGCAGCGACCTCGACGGCCGCGCCGCCACCTCGCTGCCTCCCGGCAACTACTTCGTGCGCGCCGCCGCAAACGGCGTCGAGTCGCGCACCCTTCTGGCCGTCGCTCCCGTCGTCGGCGGCAACGCGCAGATCGTCTTGCCGCTGGTCAGCGAGAGCGGTCGGCTCCACGGCCGTCTCGTCGAGTTCGGCAGCGGTCTTCCGCTGCCCGATTGTCCGGTGCGCGCCTTCCAGCGCGGATCCGCTGCGCTGTCGGCGGTCGAATTCGGGAGCGCGATCAGCGACGAGAAGGGCGAGTTCACGCTGGAACACCTCCCCGCCGGCCCGCTCGATCTGGTGGCGTGGGGCAGCGCCGAACGCGGCATGCGGCGGACCGAGGAGCCGACGCACCACTCGACCGACGTCCGCGTGGTGATCGTCGCCGACCAAGCGATCGAGATCGAGGTGCCGATCGCGGCGATCGCGCAGGAGCCCGCGACCGGTGCGGAGCGCGTGCTCGAACTCCTCGTGCGCGATGCGCGAAGCGGTGCGCCGCTCGCCGGTGGCCACGTGCAACTGGCGGCTTGCCAAGGCGACGCACGCGTCCATCTCGGCGGAGTGTCGCTCGACAAGGACGGCGGCGCGAAGCTCTCGTTGCGCGCGGCGGAGGGCTTCACGCTGACGATCGACGGGCCGCGCGACCGCGAGGGCGCGAGGCTCTATCAGAAGCGGACGATTGAGCTCGGCGCCGACGCGCTCCCCTCCCGCCTCGAGGCCGATCTCGAGCCGCTGGAGCGAGGGTGATCCTGACACCCACGGCTTCTGGAGCGGTTCCTAGAGCGCAAGCCCTTCGTGCCATCGCACGCTCGATCGGCGGATGCTCGAAAGAGCACGCACTCTGGAGCCCCTGAGCGATGAGCGACCGATCGAGCGCGCCGAGGACGATTCGGTGAGTCGCGGGGTTGCCCGACGTTCTCTATTCTCCCGGCCATGCGTACCGCCTCGATCCCCTACAACGACGACCTCCTGCTCCGCTCCGGGAAGAACCCCGACGAACTCGAGCGCGAGTTCCGCTTCCTGCTGGCAGTGAAGCTGTTCGAACTCGGCCGCGTGACGCTCGGCCAGGGAGCTGAGATCGCGTGCATGTCGAAGCTGCGTTTCATGGACGAGCTCGGCGATCTGCACGTCCCGGTGATCAACCTCGACGCGGATCAGGTCGGGGACGAGCTGCGTGGCCTCTGATCGCATCGTGGTCGCCGACAGCGGCCCGCTCATCGCGCTGGCCCGCATCGGTCGCCTCGACCTGCTGTCGCGACTCGTCCATCGCGTGGTGATCCCGCCCGCCGTCGCGGTCGAGATCCGCGAAGGCGGTGATCGACCGGGCGCGCGCGAGGTCGCCGCTGCGACGTGGATCCACGTCGAGCAGCCGGATGCAGAGTTGGCGCGGTCGTACGGGCTGCTTGTCGACGCTGGCGAAGCCGAGGCGATCGCGCTCGCGGTGCGATCGACCGGCAGCCTGGTCCTCCTCGACGACCGTCTCGCCCGCCGGCTGGCCGAAAGCCTTGGCATCGCGCGCATCGGCACGGTCGGCATCCTGATCGAGATGCGTCGCCGCGATTGGTTCCCAAGCCTCCGCAAGGAGATCGAGTCGCTCGTCGCCGCGGGTATCCACCTCCGCGAGGAACTGATCGACGCTGCTCTGCGATCGGTCGACGAGTGATCCGGACGGAACGACCCAGAGACCGGCACCGGAATCGGACGGTGCCGCTGCAGGTCGTGATGAGGCGCGCCTGTCACGCGTCGCGAGCACGGCTACCCTCTCCCCGATGGTCGCCCTCCTGTCGATCGTCGCCCTCTCGATCGCCGTCGCGCCACCGCTCGCGCCACCGCTCGCGCCACCGCTCGCGACGCCGCGCGGCGACGCCGCCGTCGACTTCGCGCGCGACGTGCAGCCGCTCCTCTCCGATCGCTGCTTCGCTTGCCACGGGCCCGACGAGGCGGCGCGCAAGGCGGGGCTCAGGCTCGACACGCGTGACGGGGCGCTGGCGACGCTGCGTTCGGGCAACGCGGCGGTGGTGCCGGGCGATCCCGCGGCGAGCGAGCTGATCGTCCGCATCACGGCGGAACACTCCCGGAAGCGGATGCCGCCATCGAGCTCGGGCAAGGAGCTGAGCGAGGCGGAGCGCGCGACGCTCGCGCGCTGGATCGAGCAAGGGGCGAAATGGGCGGGCCATTGGGCGTGGCAGCCGCCGATCGCCGCGCCGTTGCCCGAGGTGCGCGACCCCGCGTGGTGCCGCGAGCCGCTCGATCGCTTCGTGCTGGCTCGCCTGGAGCAAGAGGGGCTCGCGCCGTCGCCCGAGGCCGATCCGCTCACGCTGCTGCGACGCGTGACGTTGGCGCTGACCGGGCTGCCGCCGACGCTCGAGGAGCTCGATGCCTTCGTCGCCGAGATCGAGCACGAGAGCGAGCAGCGCGCGGCGTCGACGGGCGGCACGCCGCAGCGACCGGACGCCTACGACCGCGCGGTCGAGCGGCTGCTGGCGAGCCCCCACTACGGCGAACGGATGGCGCTGCCGTGGCTCGATGCGGCGCGCTACGCCGACAGCAACGGCTACCAGCAGGATGGCGACACCCACCAGTGGGTCTGGCGCGACTGGCTGGTGCGCGCGCTGAACGACGACGTGCCGCAGGATCGTCTCGCGACGCTGCTGCTGGCGGGCGACCTGCTGCCGGCCGAGTCGGCGCAGCAGCGGATCGAGCAGCAGGTGGCGAGCGGGCTCCAGCGTTGCGCGATGCTGAACGGCGAAGGGGGCGCCATCGCCGAGGAGCAGCGGAACGTGCTGCTCTTCGATCGCGTCGACCTCTTCGCGACGACCTTCCTCGGCCTCACCGCCGCGTGCGCGCAGTGCCACGACCACAAGTACGACCCGATCACGCAGCGCGACTACTACTCGCTCCTCGCCTTCTGGAACCGCGTGCCCGAGAGCGGCGTGCCGAGCGGCAGCGGCCAGTACCGCATCGCCGAGCCGTGGATCTACGCCGGCTCGCCCGAGCAGAACGAGCAGCTCGCCGCGCTCGAGGCGGCGGCGGCGGCGACCGAGGCGGCGCTGGAGCAGGCGCGGCGCGACCCGGCGCTCGATCGGGCGCAGGCGGAGTGGGAGGCGGAGCAGCGCGCCGCGATCGGGGCGATCGAGCTCTCGCCGTGGGAGGCGGCGGCGCCGATCGAGGCGGAGAGCTTCGACGCGGCGTTCGCGATCGAGCGACGAAGCGGCGAGAACGGCGGTGACGTGGGAGGCGACTCGGGCGGCGCGGCGAACGGCGCGGCGAACGGCGCGGCGAACGGCGCGGCGAGCGACGACGCGATCTGGAGCGCGCGGCCGGAGCTGCTCGACGGCGTCGTCCATCGGCTCGACGGAGACAACCGCGCCTTCTTCTTCCGCCGCACGCTGCGGCTCGCGGCGCCGCAATCGCTGTCGCTCCACTTCGGCAGCGACGACGCGCTGCGCGTGCGGGTCGACGGTCGCGTCGTGCTCGAACGGAAGGTGTCGCGCGCGGCGGCGCCCGATCAGGAGCGCGTCGCGGTCGAGCTGCCGGCGGGCGACCACGAGCTGCTGCTGCAGATCGTGAACGGCGGCGGGCCGGGCGGCTTCTGGTTCGAGGCGCGGCGGCGCGGGCTGCCGCTGCAACTCGCGCCCGCGCTGGCCAGCGAGACGGCGGCGCGCGACGAGGCGACGACGGCGCTGCTGCGCGAGCGCTTCCTCGCCGCTGCCGCCCCGCCCGCGCTGCTGGCCGCGCAACAGCGGCGCGACGCCGCGATCGCGGAACGCGATGCGCTGCGGGAGCAGTTGCCGCGGGTGATGGTGATGTCCGACGCGGCCCAGCGCACGACCCACGTGCTGGCGCGCGGCAACTACGAGGCGCCGCTCGAGGCGGTCGAGGCGGCACCGCCCGCTTTCCTGCCGCCGCTGCCGGCCGGCGCGCCGCGCGACCGGCTCGGGCTCGCGCGTTGGTTGGTGGCGCCGGAGAACCCGCTCTTCGCGCGCGTGCTGGCCAATCGGGCGTGGCAGCACTTCTTCGTCACCGGGCTGGTGAAGACCAGCGAGAACCTCGGCCTGCAGGGCGAGGCCGCGAGCCATCCGGAGCTGCTCGATTCGTTGGCGGTGGAGCTCTGCACGACGCACGGGTGGAGCATGAAGGCGCTCCACCGCTCGATCGTCCGCAGCGCGACGTTCCGGCAGAGCTCGCGCACGACGGGGCCGCGCGGCGAGCAGTTGCGCGCGCGCGATCCGGAGAACCGGCTGCTGGCGCGCGGGCCGCGGCAGCGGCTGCCGGCGATGGTGCTGCGCGACGTCGCGCTGGCGGCGAGCGGCCTGCTGACGCCGACGATCGGCGGCAAGCCGGTCTATCCCTTCCAGCCGGCCGACATCTGGTCGGGGCTCTCGATCACGAAGGAGCGCGACTTCGCCTACCCGCAGTCGAGCGGCGGCGACCTGTGGCGACGCAGCCTCTACACCTTCTGGCGACGCACGGTCGCGCCCGGGAACATGTTCGACGCGTCGCCGCGCCAGAGCTGCAAGGTGCGCGTGCCGGCGACCTCGACGCCGCTCCACGCGCTGACCACGCTGAACGACCCGACCTGGGTCGCAGCGTCGGTCGCGCTGGCGCAACGGGCGCTCGAGGCGGTGGCGAGCGACGCAGCGCGCGACGGCGCCGCGCTCGATGGCACGGCGCTCGATGCTGCCGCGCTCGATCGCGCGCTCACCGTCGCCTTCCGTCGCGTGGTGGCGCGCGCGCCCGCCGCGAACGAGCTCGCAACGCTGCGCGGCACGGTCGCGCGCGCTCGCGCGTCGTTCGAGCGCGACCCGACCGCAGCCACCGCGCTGCTGGGCGTCGTTTCGTTCCGGGAGCGTTCCGCCGCCGACGACCGCACCCTCGACCCCACGCTCGACCGCCCCTTCGACCAAGCCGCTCTCGCCGTCGCCTGCCTGGTGATCCTCAACCTCGACGAGGCGCTCACATGCGAATGAACCGGCGCGCCTTCCTGCAGCAGAGCGGCGCCGGCCTCGGCCTCGCCGCCCTCCACGCGCTGCTGCAGCAGGAGGCGGCCGCGCGGCCCGCCGGCGGAACGCTCCCGGATCGAAACGCCGCGCCCCACTTCGCGCCGCGCGCCAAGCGGGTCGTCGTCCTCTGGCAGGGCGGCGCACCGTCGCACGTCGACCTCTTCGATCCGAAGCCGGGCCTCGAGGCGCTGCGCGGCAGCGACGTCCCCTCCTCGATCCGCGACCGCGCGCGCCTCTCGACGATGACCTCGGGCCAAGGCCGCTACCCGGTCCTCCCCGCGATCCGCCCCTTCCGCCGCTACGGCGCGTCGGGCCTCGAACTCTCCTCGCTGCTCCCCCACACGGGCGCCATCGCCGACCAGCTCTGCCTCGTCCGCTCGCTCCACACCGAGGCGGTGAACCACGCGCCCGGCGTGACGCTCTGGATGACCGGCAGCCAGATCCCGGGCCGCCCGAGCTTCGGCGCGTGGACGGTCTACGGGCTCGGCAGCCTGTCGAGCGACCTGCCCGCCTTCGTCGTGATGACCTCGTCCGACGTCGACAAGACGTGCGGCCAGCTCTTCTACGACCACTACTGGGGCTCGGGCTTCCTGCCGAGCAAGCACCAGGGCGTGCGGCTGCGCGCCGAGGGCGAGCCGGTGCTCTACCTCGCCGATCCGCCCGGCATCACGCGCGAGCTGAAGCGCGGGGCGCTCGATGACCTGGCGGCGCTGAACGCCCGCCACCTCGCCGAGTTCGGCGATCCCGAGATCGATACGCGCATCGCGCAGTACGAGCTCGCGTTCCGCATGCAGGCGAGCGTGCCCGAGCTGCTCGATCTCGCCGGCGAGCCGCAGAGCGTGCTCGATCTCTACGGCCCCGACGTGCAGCGCCAGGGCAGCTTCGCGCGCCACTGCCTGCTGGCGCGGCGGCTTCTGGAGCGCGGCGTGCGCTTCGTCCAGCTGATGCACGCCGGCTGGGACCAGCACCAGAACCTCGCGACGCAGCTCGAGGTGCAGTGCCGCGACACCGACCAGCCCTCCGCCGCGCTGGTGCAGGACCTCGCGCAACGCGGGCTGCTCGAGGACACGCTGGTGCTTTGGGGCGGCGAGTTCGGGCGCACGCCGTTCGTGCAGGGCGACGTGAACCGCCGCGACGCGCACGGCCGCGACCACCTCGGCAGCTGCTTCTCGATGTGGATGGCGGGCGGCGGCGTGCGCGCCGGCCACGTCCACGGCGCGAGCGACGACTTCGCCTACCACCCGGTGCAGGACCCGGTCCACGTCCACGACCTGCAGGCGACGCTGCTCCACCTGCTCGGCTTCGACCACACGCGGCTCACCTATCGCCACCAGGGGCGCGACTTCCGGCTGACCGACGTGCATGGCGCGGTGGTGAAGGGGATCGTCGCTTGAACGAGGCGATGCGGCGGCGGACGTGTCGAGCGCGGCGAGCCTGGCGCTCCGCCTACGATCGCGGCGGCACGCGCTGTCGCGGTGGCGCGCGACGGCCGGGTGACGGGGACGCTCCGGGTGCGACGAGTTCGGGGTGACTGACCTGCGTCACTGGAACGTCAGCGTCCAGTCACGCGATTCGATCAGCCGTCCTGCGCCCGAGAGCGAGTACACGCGCAACGTGTAGTGGAGCCCCTCCAGGCCGGGCGGGACGAACTCCCAGGTGGTGCGCAGACCGTCGAAGTCGAGGGTGCCGAACGCGGTGAATTGATCGAACGGCACGTCGTCGACCGAAGCGAGATGGATGCCCCACGCGGCGCCGGGAACTCCGCTGATCGTCGCCGTCACGCGGTCGCCGATGCCCGCCGAAAGCGGATCGATCGCCAGGTAGATCTCCTCGAGTTCGACGACGGCAGCAGCTCCGGCCTCCACCCCGCCGATCGGCGCGGCTTGTGGATCGAACAGGACGATCTCCCAGGCGGCATCGCCGTCGAAGGAGTGCGCGGACCAGGGTGGCAGTTCGACGAGATGCGGCCAGACCATCGGAGTCGTCAGATCGAACGCGCTCCCCAGTGCGGCGATCGACCGTCCGCTCGCCGCATCGAGCAGACGGCAGGAATCCTGCGCGCGGCCCATCACCGCGATCTCGGCGACCCGCGAGCCGACGGAGCGGGCCACCGCGATCGACGCGCCGAAGTACGCTCCCGCACGGGAGCCTCGCTCCGTCCACCTCAGCGTGCCGCTCGCGCCGGAGTAGCAACGCACCTCGCCCGCGCCATTCGACCGGGCACCCGGCGCGCCCACGACGACCTCGGGAACTCCATCTCCGTCGATGTCGGGGCATGCCGCGACGGCCGCTCCTGCCACTTCGTCTGGTGCCGTTGCGCTGATCGTGCGAATCGTGGCGCCTCCGGCGCCCGAGAGGATCCACACCCGGCCGGCGGCGTGACCGACGCCGGTGAAGTAGGGCGCGCCGACGACCCAGTCGGAGATCGAGTCGCCGTCCAGGTCTCCCGTCGACGCGATCGAGCGGCCCAGCTGCTCCCCCGTGGAGATCCCTGCGACGCGGAAGCGACGGGCGCCGGTCGCAAGGTCGTAGACCTCGAGCGCCCCGCCATTCGGCGCCGCGCCACCTGCCTGCGGAAGACCGACGGCGAGCTCCACCGCGCCGGTCGAGGGCTGCACCGCGACCACGAGGAACATCCCGAAGAGCTCGTCCGCGCTGCCGGCCCAGCTCCGGATCAGCGAACCGTCGGCACCGGACCGTAGCTCGATCGTGCCGAGGCCACCCACCACCAGATCGCCGCGACCGTCGCCGTCCAGATCGGGCGTCGCGACGATCTTCGCCGGCGTGGCGCCCCCGACGGGAAGCGCGAAGCGGTCGATCTCGCCCCCGTCCCGCCCGCTTCGATGCGACACGAACCTCCAGAGCGGGTCGCGGTCGTAGTCGATCTGCACGATGTCGAGCACTCCGTCACCATCGACGTCGTCTCCACACGCGGCATCGACGAGGATCCGGGTCGGCGGGAGGACTTCGAGCTCTTGGAAGAGCGATCGTCCGGCGATCCGCCACGCGCCGATCCATCCATCCGGATCGGACGCGTCGTCGGGGTACGGGCGGCCGGTGACGAGATCCGACACGCCATCGCCGTCGAGGTCGCGGCCGCCGGCCAGCGCGCGACCGAACCAGCTGCGCTCCATCCCGGAGGTGCTGCCGTAGCTGCCGCCGTTCACGACTGCGACGACGGCGCCGCTGCGCCCCGACCTCACCGCCACCGACTCGACGGACAACGGCGGCGTGTCGCGCATCTCGACGGCCGCGAAGTCGTCGCAGCCGTCGTGATCGATGTCGCCGAGGTCGGTGCACTCCACGCCGAACAGGCCGGGGCCGGCGTACCGGAACCGGTGGATCGTCGCGCCCGTGCGGGAGGAGACGACCTGCAGGGAGCCCGAGGCGCCGATGAAGTCACGCTCGCCGATGGCGAAGTCGCGCATTCCGTCGCCGTCCACGTCTCCGAGCGTGCGGGCGATCAGCCGCTCCTGGAAGTCGATCCGGTCGGTCGGCATCTGGCGCAGGAGCGACCCGTCCCGCCCGGACATCCACTTCTGAACTGCACGCGAAACGTGTCCGCCATGCACCTGGTCGTCGACGACCATCACCACGTCGAGCACACCGTCGCCATCGAGGTCGGCGGGCGCGGCGACGACGACCCCGACTTGCTCCTGATAGCGGTCCCCGCGGATCTCCCAGAGCGTCGCGCCGTCGCGAGACGACAGGACGCTGATCGAGCCGACGACACCGCCCGCGCTCGCCTCGGCCTGCGGGTCGGCGACCAGGATTTCAGGGAGCGCGTCTCCGTCGAGATCACCGATGGCGGCGACCCAGCGCCCGAAGCTCCCGCGCCCGACTGCCGGCGCAGCCGACCAGAGCGTCCGGCCGTCCGCCGACGAGCGCACTTCGACGGTGCCGCCCGTCTCGGTGTACCAGTTCCCGATCAACACGTCCTCGAGCCCGTCGCCGTCGAAGTCGCCCGCCGACGCCAGCGCGTCGCCGAACCCCGTCTCGCCACCGTTTCGCTCATCCGTCTCGATCGAGAGCAGTCGCCGGAAGCCTGCACCCGAGACCAGGTCGACGCGCCCGGCCTGCGCTGCGCCGACGGCGAGGTCCGCCACTCCATCGCCGTCGAGATCGCCGAGCCAGGCGAGCGTGCGGCCGAAACCGGGGCCCGTCGGGTCACCCGTCTCCAGGAGGATCTGCCGCTGCGCTGCCGCCGTATCCGACAGCACGGCGACGAGGATCGGGAACACGGTGGCTGATCGCGGAATCCACAGGCTGCGCGGCATCGTCGGCTCCTCCTGCCCGTCACCGATGCGGCAAACGACGCCGGCAGCGGCAACCGGTCGCTCGTCGTCGGGCCCCTCGGTGAATCCGCTAGACGCTGCAAGCCTGCGCCCGGCGTCACTCGAAACGGATCTCCCAGTCGCGCGACTGCACCAGTCGACCATCGAAGCCGACGGCATAGGCGCGCACCCGTTCGACGGTCCCTGCGAGTCCGGGCGGGACGACCTCCGAGGTGTGGAGGCTGCCGGTCGCGTCGAGCACGTGGAAGTCGAGGAACTCGTCGAACGGGACGCCGTTCACTTCGACGAGGTAGACGCCGACGTCGGCGCCCGCCGGCCCGCCGCGCACCCACCCTTCGACCGAGCTGCCTGCCGCCGCCACGCGCGGCTCGACCTGCAGGAAGAGCTCCTCGAGCGAGAGGAGCTGGACGCAGCCGTAGCCGTTCTGACCGCGGTTCCAGCGGTCGTCCTGCACGAGCAGCGCCGGCCGCGCCACGTCGCCCGCGTTCGCGCGCCAGCTCGGCACGACGCTGACGTGGCGGCTCCACGTCACGCCGTCCTCCTCGTCGGAGAGCTCCGCGATGAGCGCTCCGTCGGCGCCCGAATGGAGGAAGACGGTGCCGGGCGAGCCTTCTCCGACGAGGAGATCGGTGATGCCGTCGCCATTCACGTCGGGAGCCGCAGCGACGGTCGTCCCGAACGCCCTGGCGAGCCCGTTCGATCCGATGACCTGCGCCGTCGACCAGCTCGCCGACTCGACGACGTGCACGACGCCGAGCTGGTCGTCCCCGCCGACGGGCGCTCCGATCAGCAGTTCGTCGAGTCCGTCGCCATCACGATCGGCGATCGTCGCGACGCTGGCGCCGAACTGCGACTGGAGCTCGGCGGTGTCGCGGATGGTGGACAGGCACGAACCGTCGGCGCCGGAAAGGAGGTCGACGCTCCAGAACCTCGACCACGTCTTCGTGTTGTCGTAGGCACCGACGGCGAAGTCGACATGGCCGTCGCCGTCGACGTCACCGATCGCGACGAGGCTGCGCCCGAGCTTGTTGTGGCCGAGCGTCGCCGTCGTCCGCCAGAGGAGCGCGCCGCTGCCGGCGTCGTGAAGCTCGACGGCTCCCGTGAGCGCGAGCGTGATCTTCGCCGACGGAAGCGCGACGGCGACGACGTTCGAACCGGAGGCCGGATCGTGCGCGACCGCCGCCGCGAGACCGAATCCGTCGGCGGAGGAGCCGGTCAGCTCGCGCAGGAGCGTCGCATCGCGGCCGGAGAAGAGACGGACGGCACCGGCCCCCGCCGTCCAGAAGTCGTCGACGCCGTCGCCGTCGAGATCGGGCGCGCTGCCGACGCGATGGCCGGTGAGGGAGAACGGCGCCCGCCAGGCGGTGCGCGCGATCACGCGACCATCGCGACCCGAACGCAGCGTGATCGCGTCCGCGTCGTAGTCTTCCTCGACGGCCCACTGCCCTTCGAGGACCGCCGCGTCGTCGATGCCGTCGCCGTCGACGTCGCCGATGGCACCAGCCGCGATCGGCCGACTCGACCGGTGCTCCCCCCACTGCTCGAGCAGCCGACCCGGGCGCGTCGGACTCCATGCGCCGATCCAGCCGTCGAGCGTCGGGTAGGCGGCCACCACGTCGTCGCGCCCGTCCCGATCGAGGTCGCGCACGCCGCCGCCGGGAAACCGGAGCTGCCCGCCGAGCGTGTAGTAGCTCTCCGGCGATCCGAAGACGGCGAGATTCGAGCCATCGCGACCGGAGAAGACCCTCCCGGTGGCCAGCCCGAACGTGTCCGCGGCGCGGACATCGAAGATGAAGTCGGGGATGCCATCGAGATCGAAGTCACCCGCCTCGCCGCAGTCGTCCTGGAAATCTCCGCGCCAGTGGAGCAGCACGTGGAAGTTGGCGCCCGCGACGAGCCATGCGCTCGACCCGGAAGAGTCTCCCGGCGCGCAGACAAGGAGCTCGCGGACACCGTCGCCATCGACGTCGCTGACCGAGATGCACCGGTAGCGGTACGCCCAACCCTGACGCTCGAGCGCGTGCTCGCCGATCGCCCGGCAGTTCGAGCCCGAGAGCGTCATGACGGCTCGCCGTTCGGGTCCGCGAAACGTTCCCGGCGTTGAACCCAGTCCCGCCATCGCGAGATCGAGTCGTCCGTCGCGATCGACGTCGTGGATCGTCGCAAGGTTCGTGGCGTAGCCGCTCCACCCGGGATTCGGCTCCTTCGCGAGCAGGCTCCCGTCGCGCGAGGAGAAGCTCGAGATCGATCCCCGGGGCCGGGTGACCGAGAGCTGCAGCTCGGATGGTGCACCGATGACGAGTTCACCACAGCCGTCCCCGTCGAGATCGGAGACGACCGCGAGCGCCGAGCCGAAGCCGCTCTTCTTCGCGCTCCCCACCACTTCGCGCAGCGTCGCACGACTCGCGATGGAGAACGCCCGGACGCGCCCGCGGTCGTGGTCGAAGCGCGGCGAGCCGATCCAGAGGTCGACCATGCCGTCGCCGTCGAGATCGCCAGCCAATGCGAGCGTCTCGCCGAACTGCTCGTCGTCCTCGGCAACGATGCGCCGCAGCGTCTCGAAGGTGGCGCCGGAGACGATCTCGACGATGCCATTGTCGGGCGAACTCACCGCAAGTTCGTCGACGCCGTCGCGATCGAGGTCGGGAACCCAGACCATGCAGGCGCCGAAGCGGCCGTTGCTCGTCCGGCCGAAGCGCTGCCACTCGACCTGCTGCGCCATCGCGGCGCTCGACAGGCTCGCGAGGCCCGCCGCGAGGCACGCTCCGGCGATCGACACGCGAAACGACGCCCTCGATTCGTGCGACATGGGCTACCCCTCCCCGACGATGAGATGCGCGACGTGTGCATGACGTGCAGCGCGCACCCCTCATCGGCAGCGGCGAGAGCCGGCCGTGACTCGGCCAGGAGTTCTCCCGCCGAGCGGGCCGGGTTGCGGCGCGTGCGGATCCGACCGCCGTTTTCTCCCCGCCACCTCGACGCGCCACCTCGACGGGCCTCCGGGCGGCGTCACTCGAAGGCGATCTCCAAGTCGCGCGAGTCGGTCACCGAGCCGTCGAAGCCGACCGAGTAGCCGCGCACGCGGTAGACGGTGCCGGCGAGGCCGGGCGGCACGACATCCGTCGTGAAGAAGTGGCCGCTCGCATCGAGCACACCGAAGTCGAGGAACTGCTCGAACGGCACGCCATCGAGCTCGACCAGGTAGATGCCGCACGCCGCGCCGGGCACGCCGCCGCGCAGCCACCCCTCGACGCTCGTGCCAGCGACGGCGACACGCGGAGCCACGGTGAAGAACAGATCATCGAGCGAGATCAACTGCACGCACCCGCTGCCCGACAGCGCGCGGTTGTACCGGTGGTCATGGACGAGCAGCGCGGGTCGCGTCGAACTTCCGGCCGCCGACGCGAAGCGCGGCAGGACGCTCACGTACTCGCTCCAGTCGACGGGGGCGTTCTCCTCTTCGAGTTCGACGAGCAGGGAGCCGTCCGAGCCGGAATGGAACAGCACGAGGCCGGCACGCTCTCCGCGCACCATGACATCGTCGCGTCCATCGCCATTCACGTCGGGCGACGCAGCGACCGACCTCCCGAAGCGAAAGGCGCGGCCGCCTGCCGGGATCACGAGGGCCGTGGTGAAGCTCCCGACCAGCACGAGATGCACCTCGCCGAAGCGATCCGCGCCGCCGGAAGGCGCGCCGATCAGCAGGTCATCGCGCCCGTCGCTGTCGAGGTCGCCGATCGGTGCGACGCTTGCGCCGAATTCGGATCCGCCGGCAGCGACGTCGCGCAGCGTGTGAAGCAGCGCGCCATCGGCGCCCGAGAGCACGTCGACGATCCACGGCCGGCTCTTCATCACCACGCTGTCGAACGCACCGACGGCGAAGTCGATGTGTCCGTCTCCGTCGACGTCGCCAAGCGGGGCGATGCTGCGGCCGAGGCGTTGATGCGCAGCGCTCGCGTCGACGCGCCACAGGAGCGCGCCCGTTTGCGCCTCGAACAACTCGACGGCGCCGTTGAAGCCCGTCGCCCCCTTCGCGGTCGGAGAGCCGACGGCAAGGACGGTTGCCCCACGCGTCGCGTCGTGGGCGGCGGCGACGGTTCGGCCGAAGCCGGTCGACTCGGCCCCAGTGAACTCGCGCACGAGCGTCACATCGCGGCCGGAGAAGAGGCGCACGGCGCCGGGCTGAGCCACCCAGAAGTCCGCGCTGCCATCGCCGTCGAAATCGGGGGACGCGCCGACCGAACCGTCGAGGAAGTACTGCCACCAATCGAGCCAGCCTCGCCCGAGCAGCGTCCCGTCGCGCCCCGAGCACACCGTCACCGCTTGCACGCCGTAGTCACCGTGCTTGACGGCCTCCTCTTCGATCACGACTGCGTCGTCGACGCCGTCGCCGTCGACATCACCGATCGCCGAGGCCGCGATCGGGACACCGCTGCGGTGCGGGCCGTTGCGTTCGCGGATGATGCTCTGGCTCGCCGGAGACCAAGCGCCCAACCAACCGTCGCCCGGTGGGTAGCTGACGACGACGTCGGCCCGCGCGTCGGAGTCGAGATCGCGAGCGTCTCCATCCGTGAACGCCAGTCGCCCACCGGAGTTCTCGTAGTCGATCGGGACTCTCACCTCGCCGATGTCCGAGCCATCTCGCCCCGACAAGATGCGACCCCATGAGGCGGCGACCGACTCCCGATCGACGACGCCCGCCACGACATCCGCGAAGCCGTCGCAATCGACGTCTCCCGCGTCCGCGAGGCCAGCACCGAAGTGCGCTCGGTCGGGGTGCCATGTGAACCGCACGTCGAGATGGGCGCCCGAAACCAACCACGCCCGGGATTCCACCGAGTCGTAGGTCCCCGAAACGAGGAGCTCGCGCTTCCCATCGCCATCGACGTCGCGCACCTGCTTGCACTCGAACTCGGCGAAGCGGGTATCCGCCCGTTCGAGCGGGCTCAACGACAGCGGCTTCGCGTCGCGCCCCGATTGGACCAGGAGCGCGGGCCGACTGCGATATCCCGGGAACTCGGCGGCGCCCGCGTCGCCCGCAGTGACGAAATCGATGCACCCGTCGCCGTCGCGATCGTCGATGGCGGCGACGTTCCGGCCGAACGCTTCTAGTTCCGAAGTGCTTCGCCGCGCGAGCACGGCGCCATCGCGCGAGGCGTGGATGGTGACTGCCCCTTCCGCCCACTGCTCGATCCATCCGGGCGCGGATTGCGATGGGAGGACGATCTCGCCGCAGCCGTCGCCGTCCAAGTCGGAGAGCACCGCGATCGCTTGGCCGATGCCGCTCCACGCGACATGCCCGCGCACCTCGCGCAGCCGTGCCGCCGTCGCGGGCGAGTACGCCGCCACGCGTCCACGGCCACCGTCGAAACGGGGGGACCCGATCCACAGGTCGACGCCACCGTCGCCGTCGAGATCGCCCGCCACCGCAAGCGCGTCGCCGAAGCGTTCGTCACGCTCGCCTTCGATCCGGCGCAGCGTCTTGAAGCTGGCGCTCGAGACGATCTCGACGACGCCGAGCCCGGGAAGGCTGACCGCGAGATCGTCGATGCGATCGCCATCGAGATCGGGGAACCAGACCATGCAGCGGCCGAACTCGAGTTCCACGCGGCGCCCGAACCGCTGCCACTCAACCTCCTGCGCCGCAGCAGTGGCGGCGGCCGGTGTCGGCCACGCGACAAGCGCCGTTCCCAAGAGCCCGACGGCCAGGGCGCTGCGAACCAAGTCGAGCGACTTCGACGGACCCATGGCTTCCCTCCCGCGAAGCAGTGCGCGCTGCGGCGAGCGAACCGGCAAGCGAGCCCTCCCGGATCACGACCTCCCGAGCGGCAGCGCCACCTCCGCCAGCACGATCGCGCGCGCGCCGGCCGCGCGAGCGGCGGTGACTTCGGCGGCGACCGCCTTCGCGTCGCGTGCGCTGCCGTCCGCGCCGCACGCCTCCACGATCGCGACGAAGCGATCAGCCGTCAGCGTCGGCGTCTCGAGGCGCGTCGCGAACTGGCGCAGCGTCGCGTCGATCCACGCCGCCCCGTCGCCGCTCGCGCCCGCCTTCCCGAATTGCGGCGCGAGCAGCAGCAGCCCGAGCGCGTCGCTCGCGCGCGCCAGCGGTCGCAGCTGCAGCGCACAGGAGCGGCGGCAGCGATGCTTGCCCTGCGGCGCCTCGTGGCCCGACTCGCAGCCCGGCACCCAGATCGGCACGACCGCGGGCGGCGTCGCACCGGCCGCGGCCGGTTGCGCGGCCAGCGTCGCGCGCAGCTGCTCGATCAGCAGCGCGGCCGCTTCGGGCCCCGCTCGGCGGAACCCGTCGGCGCGCGCCCCATCGAGCGGCGCGCTCTGGCAGGTGAGCTCGTCGCAGCCGCACGCGCGCGGCCCCTCCTGCAGCGCCGCAACGTACCAAGTGGCCGCGCGCGGCAGCGGCTCGTGCAGCAGCGCCTCGAGCCACGCCGCGTGGAGCCGACCGCCCTCGACGCTGGTCAGCGGGATCCACGGCGCAGCGCCCGGCGCGACGAAGCGCGGCCGCCCCGCCGCTACCGCCGCCTGGTTCGCCACCTCGATCCACCACGCGAGCTCGAGCCCCGCGCCGCGCACGCGCCCCGCCGCCAAGAAGAGCTCGCGCGCGATCGCCAGCTCGAGCGGGCCGTCCTCCAGCACGATCGAGAAGCGATGGAGCGGCCGCACCGGATCGTCGACCGCGGGCGGCGCGAGCAGCTCGATCCGCAGCGCGATCGCGACCGCACCGGCCGCCTTGCACGCCGCGAGCCGCTCGGCCGTCGCCGCTTCGGGGGCGAGGAGCGAGGTGTGTTGGGCGAGCGCGGCGGCGGGCCATGCGATGGCGAGAGCGATCCACGCCAAGGCCAGTCGCAGCAGCGGCCGTGCGCCGCGCGGTCGCGAGAGCACGCGATCCATCGAAGCTCCTTCCGACGCCGCCTCGAAGTGGCGCCACGACGGGCGCATGGTACGACCGGCGCCGCATCCCCGATCGCCCCGCCGCGCGCCGCGCCGCTACGCTCGCCGCCGATGCCCGAACTCCCCGACGTCGAGCTCTACCTCCATGCGCTGCGCCGCCGCGTCGTCGGGCGGACGCTGGTGCGCGTCAAGCTGCTGACGCCGTTCCTGCTGCGCAGCGTGGCGCCGCCGATCGGCGCGGTCGCGGGGCGGCGGATCGTCGCGGTGGAGCGGCTCGGCAAGCGGATCGTCTTCGAGCTGGCGGCGGAGCGCTCGGCCGCGGGCAGCGGAGAGCGCAGTGGAGAGCGGGGCGACGAAAGCCTCGCCGCGCTGCTCGCTCCCTCGGGCGCGACCAGCGAGCCGAGCGAGCCGCTCTTCCTGGTGCTCCACTTGATGATCGCGGGGCGGCTCCAGTGGGCCGACGCGGGTGGCAAGGCGAAGGCGGGCCGCCACGTGCTGGCGCACTTCGAGATCGGCGCGGCCGATGGGCACAGCGGCACAGCAGTGGGCAGCGAAGCAGCCGGCGACGACGCGGCCGCCCCCGCCACGCTCACGCTCACCGAGGCGGGCACGAAGAAGCGCGCGGCGCTGCATGTCGTCGCGGGGCGCGCGGGACTCGCCGCTCATGATCCGGGCGGCATCGATCCGCTCACCGCCGATCGCGCCGCGTTCCGCGCCGCGCTCACGCGGGAGAACCACACGATCAAGCGCGCGCTCACCGATCCGCGCGCCTTGAGCGGGATCGGCAACGCCTACTCCGACGAGATCCTCTGGCGCGCGCAGCTCTCCCCCTACCTCTGGACCGAGCGGCTCGACGAGGCGCAGCTCGCGCGCCTCCACGACGCGACGCGCGCGACGCTCGCCGAGTGGCGCGATCGCCTCATCGCCGAGACGGGCGAGCAATGGCCCGCCAAGGTCACCGCGTTCCGACCCGAGATGGCGGTGCACGGCCGCTACGGCGAGCCCTGCCCGAAGTGCCAGGCTCCTGTGCAGCGCATCGTGCGCGCCGACCACGAGACGAACTACTGCGCCCGCTGCCAGACCGGCGGCAAGGTGCTGGCCGATCGCGCGCTGTCGCAGCTCCTGAAGGACGACTGGCCGCGCACGCTCGAGGAGTGGGAGGCGTTGAAGGGAGGCGGAGCGGGATAGCGGGGCGACAGGGCAGCGGCGCAGCGGGTCAGCGAGGGCGGCAGGTCAGCGAGGGCGCGCCGGCAACGCCCTGGTCAATCGTCGCGACGCGCGCCGCTCGTCGGCTCGCGTGCCTCGTCGCTCGCTCCCTCGCCGCTCTCCGCCTCGAACTCCTCGCCCCACGGGATGAAGAGGAAGTGGCCGCCGGTCCGCTCGCCGTGGCGCTCGCGCCGCCAGACGCGCCAGAGGAAGGAGAAGCGGCTCTCGTCGGCCGCATCGTCGCGATCCCAGGTCATGAAGGGGAAGAGGTCGCGCGTGACGCGTCCGCCCTTCTCGATGCGGCGGTAGAGGCCCCAGCCGGCGACGAAGCGCGACTCGTCTTGCTGCTCGGTCGAGTGGAGGCACCAGAGCAGCGCGTCCCACTCGCGCGAGCGCGGCGCGCTCTCGTACTCGAAGAGGAGCGGCACGCGCAGGTGGCGGGCGACCACCGGCTCGTGGTCGGATGCGGCGGCGAGTGATTCGGGCGCGGCGTCCGCGGTGGTGCGCGACCAGAGGAACCAGTCGAAGAGGAAGCCGACGTGGTCGCGCTGCCGCGGCCCGCCGGCGAGCGAACCATCTGGCGCGTTCGCCGCCTCGAACTCCTGGTGGCCGAACGAGAGGAAGGTCGCGACGTGCGCCTCCCAAGAACGCGGATCGCCGTCGCGTCGCGCGCGCTCCGATTCCCGCGCGTCGCCGTCGCGCTCCGGCGCGTTCGCCGGCGCGTCGCGATCCCACCGATCGAGCTGGAAGAGGAGCGCCGTGCCGAGCTGCAGCTCGTCGCGGTCCTGCTGCCAGCGCCGGCCATAGAGCGTGAAGAGATCGAGGAACGACTCCTGCGACGGGTGGTCGCTGGTCGCGACGAGCGGCCACGCGCGCCACGCATCGCCCGTCTCGTCGCGCCGGTGGCGCCCGAGCCCGAGCAGCACCGTCGACTCCTCGCGCTGCAGCGGTCCGTCCGGCGCCGCGCGCAGCGACTCGTGCGACCAGAACGGCCGCAGCGCCGTGCGCGATTCGGTGGCGCTCCGCTCCGCGCTGAAGAGCGGCCACGCGACCGCGGTGTAGCTCTCGCCCTCCGCCTCGCTCTGGTGGTAGAGCGGCCCGAGGACGTTGACGAAGCGCGTCGAGCCGTCGGCGCTCCAGCCGCGGCCGCCGAGCGGCGTGATCAGCCGGCGCCGATCGCCCTCGCGGGCGTAGTGCCAGAGCGGGAAGAGCGTCTGCGAGTGCGCGTCGCGTTTCGGATCGTCGAACTCCCACCAGAGCGGGAAGAGGACGCGCGAGTCGCTCTCCCGGTCATGCCACCACAACGGAGCGAGCGCGAAGTGGTCGTGCAGGTCCCACCAGAACGGCGCGACCACCGTCGTGTCGGAGTCGCGGTCGCGCCAGACGATCGGGAAGAGGCCGAAGCCGTCGATCTTGCCGGGCGTGCCGTCGGCCGCCCGCCGATCGCGCGTCCACCAGGCCGGCCCCGCGTAGTTCAACTGCCCCCAACCGGCGATCGGGAAGAGGCCGTGCAGGTCGTCGCGCTCGAAGTCGTAGGCGGTGAGCGCCCAATAGTCGCCGCTCTCGAGATCGACGTGGGCCAGCGGCCAGAGGAGGTCGAGGTCGTCGTCGTCGCGCGACACGAAGGGCCGCGCCGCGAAGCCGTGGTCGTCCCAGTCGAACAGCGGCCAGAGCACCGCGTTCTTCGCGCCGTCGGCGTACCAGAAGGGCCAGAGGTAGATGCGATCGGCACCCGGCTCGTCGTCCGCGAAGGGCGAGAGGCGGACCAGCCGATCGCCCGTCGCGCAGCCGGCGGAGAGCAGCAGCGCCGCGATCCCGCCGAGCGCCCGAACGAGCCATCGACGGGATCGCGGCGCCGGTGCCATCACTTGCCTCGTAACAGCCAGACGAAGCCGGTCATTTCCTCGCGCACCACGTCCTTGCGCGTCTCGTAGTGCTTCTGCCACGCCTCCTGCGCCGCCTCGTCGAGCGACCCGTCGGCGCGCGGCACCATCTTCTCCATCAGCTTCGCCTGCTCCGCGTCCCACGCGGTCAGCAGCTCGCGCGTCTTCGCCTCGTCGTTCCCTTCGAGCGGGAACTGCAGCGTCACCGAGTCGCCGACCAGCAGGTCGAGCTTGCCGTCGCCGTCGATGTCGTCGGCCCAGACGCGCGTGCTGGCACCAGGTCCCTTCAGTTGCGCCTCGCCGAAACCGCCGCCGCCCGGCGCATGGCCCGCCGGCTCGAGCAGCGTCACGCGCGCGCCGAAGCGCGGCGCCGACTTGGTGCCCTCGTTCGGGAAGAGGAAGGCGCCGCCCTGCGCCGAGCCGGAGAGGAGATCGAAGTCGCCGTCGCCGTCCCAGTCGACCAGGAAGGGGTCGCTGTGCGCGTCGACCTGCAGCTCGTTGCGCAACAGGCCGCTCCCGCCCTCGATCCACTTCGACTCCGCGGCGAACTTGCCGCCACCGAGCCCCTCGAACCAAGCGAAGGTGCCGCGGAAGTTGCCCGAGACGAGGTCGAGATCGCCATCGGCGTCGAGATCGACCGCGAAGGCGCGCGTGCAGATCTTGGTGACGTCGGCTCCCCCGCCACCGCCGCTCGGCAAGAGGAGCGGCTCGCCGTCGCTGCCGTTCAGCACCTTGGCCTTGCCGAACTTGCGGTCCGGCTTGCCCCAGAGCACCTGGAAGAGCCCGGCCATGTCCTGCTCCAACCGCGAGTAGGAGCCGGAGAGGAGATCGACGTGCCCGTCACCGTTGAGATCCACGAACTGTGGAGTCGAGCTGGTGCATCACCAAACGCCGGGGACTTCGGCCACCTCGCCATCGGCCTGCAGCCACTCGCGCGGCGCGAGCTTCCCGCCGCCGAGGTTCTTGTGGAGCGCCATCTTCCCGCCGTTGAACTGGCCGACGACGAGGTCCTTCTGGCCGTCGCCGTCGACATCGAACCAGCTCGGGCAGGCGTAGCCGGGCGCCTCGACGCCGATCGGCTGGCCGGCGGCCATGAGCCGCACGGGCGGCGCGAACTCGGCAACGGCGACGTGCGCGGGCGTAGCGGTGCTCGTGGAAGCGCTCGCACTCGGACTCGTGCTCGCACTCGCACTCGCAAGCAACAGCGGCAACAGTGAGTTCACCATCGCAGACCTCCACCACGGATCGGGCAGCGCCACCCCGCGACGCTCGCGGAGCGGCGAACGGCGGCCGATGGTACGGCGGCGCCAGAACGCGGCAATCGGGGCGCACCGCTGCCGCCGCGCTTCCGAGCGCAGCTCGCGGGAGGCGAGGAGCTCCACGCGGCGCTCGCACCGAACCTGATCGACTTCGAGTTCCTGCTCGACGATCTCGGCACGCAGAGCGACGCGGAGTTGCTCGGGCGCGCGATGAGCGCCATCGGCAGGCTCACCCTGATCGCGCTGCGCAACGGCCGCATGAAGCCGCGCCTCGCCGACCATGTCGCGCACTTCCTGCGCGAGCTCCGCGACGATCTGCGCGGACCGGGTGTCGTGCCGGCGCTTTCGCAACTCATGAGCTATGTTCTCGCCGTGGGCGAAGGCGAGCCGCGAGAAGTTCGCGCGACCCTCTTCGCCGCGCTTCCGAACGAGAACCGGAGCAACGTCATGTCGACTGCCGACCTGCTGCGCGCGGAGGGGAAGGCTGAAGGAAAGGCCGAAGGGCTCCTCGAAGGGTGGCGCGCCAGCGTCGCGGGCCTGCTCGAAGCGCGCTTCGGCGAGCTCTCCCCGGCCGCACGGCAGCGCCTCGCCACCGCCGATCTCGCCGCGCTCCACCGCTGGCAGCGGCGCGCCCTCACGGCTCGCGACGAGGCGGAGCTCTTCGCGGAGTGAAGCGATCGCCGCGGCGTGCATCGATCGCCGCCGACGCCCTCACCCCACCCTTCCCGCCGGCGCGCGCCGCGGCAACATGCCGCACCATGAACACCGCCTCCCTGCTTCGCCCCGTCGCCGCCGTCCTCTCGCTCTCCCTCTTCGCGACGCTCCCGATCGCCCCCGCGCGGACCGCCGCGCCGCTCGCTGCGCCACTCACCGCAGCGCCGCTCGGGGACGAGTGCTGCGCCGGTGGCCATGCGCCGGCCGGGCCCGCGCTCGAGCCGCCGCGCGCGGCGCCGACCGATTGGGACGTGACCAAGAGCTTCGGCCCGAAGCGCGACGTGACGATCGACACCGACGAGGGGACCTGGATGCAGGTCGATGTCAGCCCCGATGGGCAGACGCTCGTCTTCGACCTGCTCGGCGACCTCTTCACGCTGCCGATCGGCGGCGGCGACGCGACGCCGCTCCTCACCGGCGCCGCCTTCGAGTGGCAGCCGCGCTTCAGCCCTGACGGCGCGCGCATCGCGTTCGTGAGCGACCGCGGCGGCGCCGACAACGTCTGGAGCTGCGCGCGCGACGGCAGCGATCTGCGGCAGGTCACCAAGGAGGACTTCCGCCTCCTCCACTGCCCCGAATGGTCGCCCGACGGCGAGTGGATCGTCGCGCGCAAGCACTTCACCCACACCCGCTCGCTCGGCGCGGGCGAACTCTGGATGTACCACGCCAACGGCGGCGGCGGCGCGGGCGTGCAGCTGACCGAGAAGGCGTCGAACACCGCCGACCTGAACGAGCCCGCGTTCAGCAAGGATGGCCGCTGGCTCTGGTTCAGCCACGCCGGCGACTTCGACTACAACAAGAACCCCTACCAAGGGATCCACGCCGTCTCGCGCATCGATCGCGCCACCGGCAAGCGCGAGCCGTTCAGCGACGGCAGCGGCGGCGCCTGCCGTCCGCGCCCTTCGCCCGACGGCAAGAGCGTCGCGATGGTGCGCCGCGCCGGGCTGAAGACGGCGCTCTTCGTGCGCGACCTCGAGTCGGGGCGCGAGCGGCTCCTCTTCGACGGGCTCGACCACGACACGATGGAGACGTGGTCGACCCACGGCACCTTCCCCGGCTACTGCTGGCTGCCCGACAGCACGGCGATCGTCGTGACGGCCGGCGGCAAGATCGTCCGTATCGACGCGGCGAACGGCGCCGCGACGCCGATCCCGTTCCGCGCGCGCGCGACCCACGAGCTGCACGACGCGCTGCGCTTCGCGCGCCCGGTCTTCGAGGAGACGGTCCACGCGAAGATGATCCGCTGGCCGCTCGTCTCGCCTGACGGCGCGACCGCCTGGTTCCAGGCGCTCGGCCAGCTCTGGAAGCAGCCGCTCGCCAGCGGTGCCGCCACGCCGATCGCGCTCGACGCGAGCCACGGCTTCGCGTCCGCGCCGGCCCTCTCGGCCGATGGGCGCTGGCTCGCCTACACGACCTGGAAGGACGACGTCGGCGGCAAGCTCTGGCTCGCGAGCAGCGACGGCAGCAGCGCGCCGACGCTCCTCTTCGCGCAGCCGGGCATCGTCGCGAACCCCGCCTTCTCGCCGGCCGGCGACAAGCTCGCCTTCCTGCTCGGCAGCGATGGCGTCGCGCGCGGCGAGTCGCTGGCGGGCGACACGCTGCGCATCGCGTGGCTCGCGATCGGAGCGCCGGCCGGCAGCGCGCCGCGCGACGTCGGCCCCGTCACCAATCGCGGCACCAACCGCCGCATGGCGCGCCTCTTCTTCGCGCCCGGCGGCGAGCAGCTGCTCTGGTTCGAGGATGGCGGCGCCGGGACCGTGCTGGTGCGCGCGACGCTCGATGGCCGCGAGAAGATCGTGCTGGCCACCAACGAGGACGCCGAGGAGATCGCGCCGTCGCCCGACCTCGAGTGGATCGCCTGGAAGGAGCAGCACCAGATCTACGTGGCGCCCTTCCCGTCGGCGATCGGCCGCACGCTCGCCATCGGCCGCAGCGGCGCGCCGATGCCGGTGAAGAAGCTCTCCGACATCGGCGGCGCCTGGCCGACCTGGAGCGCCGACAGCCGCTACCTCGCGTGGACGCTCGGCCCGCAGCTGGCGATCCAGGAGGTTGCGCCGCTCTTCGCGCCCGAGGCGGCGAAGGTCGCGGAGGCCCCGGCCGAGCCGCCCGCCGAACCGCCGTCCGCGCCACCGAGCGACGCGCCCGCCGCCGCGAAGCCGGCCGAGTTCACGGCGGCCGGCGTGCGGCCCGACGCTCGCGTGGTGGCGCTCGACGCCGCTGCGCCGGGCGACGCGCCGCAGGGCCGTTTCGCGATCGTCGGGGCGCGCATCGTCACGATGCGCGGCGACGAGGTGATCGAGGACGGGACGCTCGTGGTCGACGGCGCGCGCCTCGTCGCCGTCGGGCCGCGCGCGACGACCACGGTGCCGGCCGGCACGACCGTGATCGACGGCCGCGGCAAGACGGTGATGCCGGGGCTGGTCGACGTGCACGCCCACCTGCACTACAACGCGCTCGACGTGCTGCCGACGCAGCCGTGGGAGTACCTGGTCAACCTCGCTTACGGCGTCACCACGACGCACGATCCGTCGGCCGCGACCGAGCTGGTCTTCGCGCAGTCGGAGCTGGTGAAGAGCGGGCGGATGATCGGCCCGCGCATCTACTCGACCGGCTACATCCTCTATGGCGCGAAGAGCGCCAACAAGGCGGAGATCGACTCGCTCGAGGACGCGCGCCGCCACCTGAAGCGGTTGAAGGCGGTCGGGGCGTTCAGCGTGAAGAGCTACAACCAGCCGCGCCGCAACCAGCGCCAGTGGGTCGTCGCCGCCGCGCGCGAGGAGCAGATGCTGGTCGTGCCCGAGGGCGGGTCGCTGCTGGCGCACAACCTGACCCACTGCCTCGACGGCCACACCGGCGTCGAGCACAACCTGCCGGTCGCCCCCATCTACCGCGACGTCGCCACGCTCTTCGGCAGCTCCGACTGCGGCATCACGCCGACGCTGATCGTCACCTACGGCGGCCTGAACGGCGAGTACTGGTGGTACCAGCACGACCGCGTCTTCGAGAAGGAGCCGCTGCGCTCGCTGACGCCGCCCGGCTGGCTCGATGCGAAGGCGCGCCGCCGCGACGTCTTCGCCTTCGACGACGACTTCCAGCACGTGAAGGTGGCGGAGGCGTGCGCCAAGATCCTGCGCGCGGGCGGCCACCTGCAGCTCGGCGCGCACGGCCAGCTGCAGGGGCTCGGCGCCCACTGGGAGCTCTGGATGCTCGGCCAGGGCGGCCTCACGCCGCTCGAGGCGATCCGCTGCGCCACCCACTACGGCGCGTGGTACCTCGGCCTCGACGGCGAGATCGGCTCGCTCGACGCCGGCAAGCTCGCCGACTTCGTGGTGCTGGCGAAGAACCCGCTCGAGTCGCTGCAGAACAGCGACTCGATCGAGCTCACCTGCGCGAACGGCCGTCTCTTCGACGCCCGCACGATGGCGCAGCAGCTGCCGACCGCAGCGTCGCGCCCGCGCTTCGCCTGGGAGCGGTGAGGCGGTGACGCCCATCGGTCGCCGCTCGCTGCGCCTCGCCGCCGCGCTGCTGCTCGCGGCCGCTCCGCGCGGCGCGACGCAGGCGCCCGGCGTGCGCGGCGACGCAGCGGTGCCGGGCCGCGCGCCGCTCGCCGACTTCGTGCTCGAGGCGGCGGATGGGCGGCGGCTCCACCTGGTCGCCGAGGATCGCGAGCGCCGCCTGACGGTGCTCTGGGTCGCGGCGCTCGAGTGCGCGGCGACGCAGGCGGTCGCGCCTGCGATCGGCGAGCTGGCGCGTGCGCAGGCGCCGCGCGGCGTGCGCTTCCTCGCGCTCGATCCGGCGAGCGGCGACGACGCGGCGGAGCTGCAGGCGTTGGCGAGCGCGGCACGGCTCGACTTCCCGCTGCTCTGCGATCCGCTGCAGGTGGTGAGCGAGCGGCTCGGCGTGGCGACCACGGCGACGGCGCTGCTGCTCGATGCGGAGTTCCGCGAAGTGGCGCGCCTCGAGCTCGGCGGCGCCGGAGACGCGGCGACGCGCGTCGCTCCGCTCGCGGCGGCGATCGAGGCGGCGCTGGCCGCGCGACCGCTCGATCCGACGGCGGCCGCAGCGCCGTCGCACGGCGTCCCGCTCGCGTCGCTGCGCCCCGCCGCGCGCGTCGCCCCCACCTTCTTCCGCGACGTCGCGCCGCTCCTCTGGCGCCACTGCGTCGAGTGCCACCGGCCGGGCGAGATCGGGCCGATGAGCTTCCTCGACGGCGAGGAGGCGCAGGGGTGGGCGCCGCAGATCGCCGAGATCACCGGCGACGGCCGCATGCCGCCGTGGCACGCGAATCCCCGTTTCGGGCAGTTCCGCAACGAGCGCAGCCTCACCGAGACGGAGAAGCGGACGCTCGCCGATTGGGCGGCGGGCGGTGCGCCGCTCGGCGAGCCGGGCGATGCGCCGCCGCCGCCGACGTTCCCGAGCGAGGAGTGGTCGATCGGCACGCCCGACCTCGTCCTCGAGCTGCCGGCCGTGCAGTCGATCCCCGCCGAAGGGGTCGTCCCCTACCGCTACCTCCCGGTCGATCCGCGCTTCACCGAGGATCGCTTCGTCGAGGCGGTCGAGATCCGACCGACCAACCGCGCGGTCACCCACCACGTCGCCGTCTTCCTGATCCCGCCCGGGACGAAGCCGGGCCTCCTCGACCCGAACCACCACTTCGCCGGCAGCGCGCCGGGCGGGCGACCGCTCGAGCTGCCGGCGGGCGAGGCGAAGCGGGTCGCGCGCGGCTCGCGCTTCCTCTTCCAGCTCCACTACGCGCCGATCGGCACGGCGGCGAGCGATCGCACCCGCATGGCGCTGCGCTTCGCGCGCGAACCGGTGGTGCGCGAGCACGCCAACTGGACCCTCTCGAACGACCATGTCGTGCTCGAGCCGCAGCAGGCGGGCGTCGAGTTCACGCGGCGCGAAGTGTTCCGCGCGCCGATCGAGGTGACCGGCCTGCTCCCGCACATGCACTGGCGCGGCCGCGCGATGCGGGTCGAGCTCGAGCGCGGGGGCGCGCGCTCGATCGTGCTCGACGTGCCGGCGTTCGACTTCGGCTGGCAGCACACCTACGAGTTCGTCGAGCCGCTCCGTCTTGCCGCTGGCGATGCGCTGCGCGTCACGGCGACCTACGACAACTCCGCCGCCAACCCGCGCAACCCCGACCCCTCGCAACGCGTCAAGGTCGGCGAGCAGTCGAGCGACGAGATGATGGTGCTCTACGTCGACTACGTGAAGGCGAAGTGAGCCTGCGGGACTGGCAGCGTGCGACGCGCAGCGCAGCCCCTCGAACCCGCGCCGCTCACTTCCGCTTCTTCGCCACCAGCGCGTGGGCGTCGGCGATCAGCGCGGCCAGTGCGGGACGCGTCACCTTCGCGAGCTCGACCCCGAGCCAGCGGCCGCCCCAGATCGCGCAGTAGGTGCGCGGTTGCGCGGCGACCAGCGCGTCGAGGTTGGCGGGCTCGACCGCGAGGCTCACGGTCGCGCCGCCGGGCGGCAGCGAGGCGAAGATCCGCCCGCGCACGCGGAAGTCGGGATGGCCCATGTGCGAGCCCTCCTCCGCTCCCGGCAGCGCCAGCGCGAGCGCGCGCACGTCGGCGGGCCGCAGGGCCGAGCGGCGGCCGGGCGACGCACGCTTCACGGCCGCGCCGCGCCGGCCGCCGGTGGCTCGCCGTTTCGGGCTCATGAGGTTGCGAGCGCGCGTTCCATCACGCTCCCTTCGTGTAGCTGCCATCCATCGCCGGCGCCCACTGCTTGCCGTCCTGCGACACCTCCATCGCGAACGTGTAGCGCGAGCCGGCCAGCCCGAAGCTGCAGCGCGACCAGCCCATCGGGGACTTGCTGGTCATCACCAGCGTGTCGCCCTTCCAGCTGCCGGTGAAGAGGCTCGCGGTGCAGCCCATCGAATCCCACCAGTGGAGCGTCGGTTGGCCGCTCTCTGCATCGACCGAGAAGACGCCGTGGCCGCGGAACGTGACGGCGCCGTCGCGCACCTGCTCGTAGTCCTGGATCACGTTGAAGCCATCCAGCGCGACGCGGTTGGTCACCTTGCCGGTCGCCATGCCGCCCTGCGGATCCCACGGCGACGGGTGCATCTTCTCGCTGCCGGTCCAATGGCCGGCGAGCTTGGCGAGCTGCTGGTGAGCGGGGCCGGGCTTCGGCATCTCCATGTCGACTTCTCCTCGATGGCGCTGTTCGGGAAGGGGGCGCGGCCAGGGACCTGCTGCTCCGCGGCGGACCAACGGCTCACTTCGCGTAGCTGCCGGTCATCACCGGCGTCCACGTCTCGCCGTCCTGCGAGAACTCGATCGCGAAGGTGTAGCGCGCGCCGGCGATGCCGAAGGCGCAGCGCAAGTGCCCCATCGGCGACTGGTTGCTCATCACCAAGGTGTCGCCTCGCCAGCTGCCGGTGAAGAAGCTCGCCGCACCGTCGAGCGAATCCCACCAGTGCAGCGTCGGCTGACCGGTCCCTTGGTCGACCGAGAAGACGCCGTGGCCGCGGAACGTGACCTTGCCGTCGCGCACCCGCTCGTAGTCCTGGATCACGGTGAAGCCGTCGAGCGCGACGCGGTTGGTCACCGTGCCGGTCGCGCTCCCGCCTTCCGGATCCCACGGCGCCGGGTGCATCGTCTCGCTGCCGCTCCACTGGCCAGCGAGCTTGGCGAGCTGCTGATGGGCGGGACCGGGCTTCGGCATTTCCATCGATCGCGATCCTCCAGGAGCGACGAGCGCCAGCAGGGTCCGAGGCCGTCGAACTCTCTCAGCCGAACAGGCTCTGTTCGCGCGCCGTCTTCACGACGCCGAGGCGGCGCAGCTCGAAGAAGCACTTGGCGCAGACGGCGACATCGTGCGCCGCCTCGTGCTTCTCCTCGGCCGGCACGCCGAAGAGCTTCTGGTGCAGCTCGGGGAGCTTCGGCCACTTGAAGCCCTTGTCGCTCGGGATCGCGCAGAGGTCGGTCGACGACTTCATGGTGCAGATGCGCTGCTTGCCGTCGAACGGGTCGGGGCGGCGCGCGCGGACGAACTCGGCGCCGATCACCGCCTCGTCGTAGGAGAGGTTGTGGGCGATGACGAAGCGCGCCGACTTCAGCGCGGTCGCGAAGGCGGCCAGCACCTCCGGCAGCGCGAGCCCCTCGCGCAGCGCGCGCTCGTTCGAGATGCCGTGCACCCGCTCGGCGTCGGCCGGGATGGTGAAGCCGTCGGGCCGCACGATCGCGCTGCGCGCGCCGGTCGGCTTGCCGTCGACGTCGAAGCAGGCCCACGCGAGTTGCACCACGCGCGGCCAGTTGCCGACGTCGCTCTTCGGCGCGCTCCAGCTGCGCGGCAGCCCGGTCGTCTCGCTGTCGATCACGACGAACATCGCGTCCCTCCTCAACCGCCGCCGGCCGGCGGCCCCGCCTGCGGCCGCAGCGCCTTGAACTCCGAGCCATCGTTCCACTGCGGCCACGCTTCGCTCGCCAGCACCCGCCGCGCCACCGACAGCAGCGCCTGCAGGTCCTCGGCCGCCCCGTCGAAGAGCCAGCTCGGATCGAACTCGTCGCTCGGCTTGTGATAGCGCTCCGCGGTGTAGCGGCGGCGCAGCTCGAGGCCGTATTCCGGCCCCTGCCCGACGTAGTCGACCCCCTGCTTCGTGTAGAGCGCCGGCACGCCCTTGTGGGCGAAGCTCATCTGGTCGGAGCGGAAGTAGGAGCCCTTCTCCGGCTCCGGATCGGGGACGAGCGTGCGCCCCTGCACGGCGATCGCCTCGCCGAGCAGCGCCTCGAGGCTCGACTGCCCCATGCCGACCACGGCGAGATCGCGCGTGCGCCCCCAGACGTTCAGCCCGTCGAGGTTGATCACCGCGAGCGTCTGCTCGAGCGGCACCACCGGGTTCTCCGCGTACCACTGCGAGCCGAGCAGGCCGCGCTCCTCGGCGGTGACGAAGAGCACCGCCACCGACCGCGCGGACCGCGGCGCCCGGCCGAGAGCGCGCGCGATCTCCAGCACGCCGGCGCAGCCGCTCGCGTTGTCGATCGCGCCGTTCAGGATCGTGTCGCCCGGCTTGGTCGGGTCGATGCCGAAGTGGTCCCAGTGGGCGCAGAAGAGCACGTGCTCGCGGCTCTTGCGCGGATCGCTGCCGGGCAGGATCGCCAGCACGTTGCGCGAGACGATCGGCGCAAGCTTCTGCTCGACGCGGACCGTGGCCGGCAGCGCCAGCGCGACCGGCTTGAAGCCGTCGACGGCCGCCGCCGCGCGCAGCGCGTCGAAGTCGAGGCCCGCTCCGCTGCGGCGGAAGAGGTCGACCGCCACTTCGCGCGTGATCCACCCCTCGAAGGCGCAGCGCGACGCGCCGCCGTCGGCGCGCGCGAAGTCGAACTGCTCGCCGCCCCAGCTGTTGCGCACCACCTCCCAGCCGTAAGCCGCCGGCTCGGTCTCGTGCACGATGAGGCAGCCCGCCGCACCGCGCCGCGCCGCCTCCTCGTACTTGTAGGTCCAGCGCCCGTAGTAGGTCATCGCCTTGCCGCCGAAGCGGCCGTCGGCGAGCGGCGGGTCGTTCACGAGGCAGACGACCACCTTGCCCTTCACGTCGAGGCCGGCGTAGTCGTCCCAACCGAACTCGGGCGCGCTGCAGCCGTAGCCGACGAAGACGAGCTCGCCGCCCGCCTCGAGCGGCCCGGCGCCCTGCCGCCGCGTCATCAGCACGAAGTCGTCGAGGAAGCGCAGCCCGATGCCGCCGAGCGCGAGCTGCGGCGCCTTCTCCTTGGTGATCGAGAGCAGCGGCACCTGCTGCACGAAGCTCGGCCCGTTGCCGGGCGAGAAGCCGGCGGCGGTCAGCTGCTCGGTGAGGTACTCGATCGTGCGCCGCTCGCCGCGCGAGCCGACGCCGCGCCCCTCGAAGTCGTCCGCGGCGAGCGTCTGCAGGTCCTTGCGGATCGCCTCGGGATCGAGCCGCTCGGGCGAGAGCGCCGTCGGCGCATCGATCGGCGCGCGCGCGGCGAGCGGCGCCTCGGGTGCCGGTCCGAGCGCCTGCAGCAGCGCTTCCCAATCGGCCTCGGTCTTCAGGTCGTAGGCGTCGTCGACGTAGCCGAGCCGCCCGTCGCGCTCGACGAGGAACATGGTCCGCTTGGCGATCCCGCCCATCGCCTCGAGGAAGACGCCGAAGTCGCGCGCCGCGCGCCCCTGCTCGTCGACCAGCAACTGGAACGGCAGGGTGAGCGACTCGCAGAACTTGCGGTGCGACTCGACGCCGTCGGTCGAGACGCCGAACACCATCACGTCGCGCGACTGGAACTGGGCGAACCTGTCCCGCAGGTCCGAGAGTTCCTTCGTTCAGCCACCGGTGAAGTCCTTGGGATAGAAGGCGAGCAGGTAGCGCTTGCCCTTCAGCGACGCCGCCGTGATGAGGCGGCCGTCCTGGTCGGCCATCTTGAAGTCGGGCACCTCGGCGCCGAGCTTCGGGACCTCGGGCGTGCGGACGCCCGCGACCGGGACGAGCGGCCCCCTCGGTGCCGGCGACGCCGGCGCGAGGCCCGCCAGCAGCAGCCCGAGCGTCACCGATCCAGCGAACCTCACCATCGCGCGGCCTCCCATCGCGGTCGCGCCGATCCCCGGGCGCCGCGGGCGGCGAACTGTAGCCGGGTCGCCCCTCCGCGCGGCGGAGCTCGTCGACGAGCCGCGGTCCAGGCGAAGGCGGGGCGAAGACCGCTCGTGCCGGCGCCGCGAACAGCGCGCGCCGACCGGCGACCTGATCAGCGAACCGGTTACATTTGTAGACGTTCAGCGGTATCCGTCACCGACTCGCCCCTTTCGCGGCTCGCCGCCCTCCCCTCGCGCTGGAACTCGCCATGGCCGAACCGACCCAAGGAGCGCTCTCCCGCGCCGAGCTCAAGGTGATGAAGATCGCCTGGCGCCTGCAGCGGGCGGCGGCGCGCGACATCGTCGAAGCGGCCGCCGACCACGGCTGGCAGCCGAGCACGGTGAAGACGCTGCTGCGCCGCCTGGTCGAGAAGGGGCACCTGCGCGCCACGCGCGTCGGCAACAGCTTCCTCTACGAGCCGATCGAGTCGGCCGGCCCGACGCTGCGGCGCGCGCTCGACTCGCTGTTCGACCACGTGCACGACGAGCTGACGGCGCCGCTGCTCGCCCATCTGGTGAAGCGCAGCAAGCTCACCGACGACGAACTCGCCGAGCTGCGCAAGCTCCTCGACGCCAAGAAGGGGCGCAGCCGATGAGCGCGCTCGAGCTGCTCGAGGGCTGCGGCAGCCGCTTCGTCGCCGTCGTCGCGACGCGCGGGCTCGACGGGCTGTTGGCGCTGCCGCTGGTGGCGGGCGCGTGGTGGCTGCTCCGCCGGCGCGCGACGCCGCACCTGCGCGCGTGGCTGCCGTGGCTCGCGCTCGTGCCGTTGGTGGTGCCGCTCGGGACGGCGTTGCCGGAGCGGTGGACGCCGCTCGGTTGGCGCAGCTGGATCGCCTCGGCGTCGGCCGACGGCAGCGCGCCGCGCGTTGGAGCAGGCGACGCGAGCGGCCGCGCCGCGCCGACGGCAGGCGGCGCGCAGCCGTTCGCCGGCCTCCTCGAACTCGCGCTGCATGGCGACCGGAGCCGCGCGGGACCGACGACCGGCGCGCCGCGCCGCGCCACGGACGAAGCCGCCACCGCCCGCAGCGCCGCCGACGGCGCTCCTGGAGACGAGCGATCGCCTGCCGCGACGCTGCTCTTCGTCGCGTGGCTCGCCGTCGTGGCGAGCGGCGGCGTGCAGTGGTGGCGGCGCAGCCGGCGCTGGCGGGCCGCGCTGGCCGGCGCGCAACCGCTGCCGTTCGCCGAGCTCGGCCCGGCCACGCGCACGGTCGCTCGACAGGCGGCGGTGCGCGGGATCGCGCTGGCCGAATGCGCGACGCTCCCTGCGCCGCTGGCGGTCGGGCTGCTGCGGCGGCGCGTGCTGCTGCCGACGGCGTTGCGGCGCGAGCTCGACGACGAGGGGTTGCGCTTCGTGCTGCTGCACGAGCTCGCCCACCACCGCCGCGGCGATCTCTGGCTCGGGCTGCTGCTGCGCGTCGTGCGGCTGCTCTGGTTCTTCCACCCGGCGCCGTGGCTCGCCGGCCGCTGGATCGCGTCGGCGCGCGAGCTGGCGTGCGACGACGTGGCGCTCGCGAGGTTCCCGCCGCCGGCGCGCGCCGGCTGCGCCGAGACGTTCCTGAAGGTGGTCGACTTCTCGCGTCGCGCCGATGCCGAATCGGCGGGGCTCGCGGCGATGGCCGACGAAGTCACCGAGGTGAGGAGCAGGCTCATGCGGATGGTCGACGGACGGATCGGGGTGGCGGATCGCCTGTCGCGTGGCGGAGCGGTCGCGCTGGCGGCCGCCGCAGCGATCGCGCTGCTCGGCATGCAGCCACCGGCGCAGAGCGCGAGCAGCGGCGCCGCCGCGAGCAACGGCGCCGCCGCGAGCGCTCCACCGCTGGTCGCGGCGAGCGAGCCGCCCATGCAAGAGGCGGCCCCACAGGAGGCGGCGCCGCTCGATCCGCAGGCGGCGCAAGTGCGCGCGGCGGTGCTCGCCGCGGGGCGCTGGCTCGCGCTCCACCAGCACGTCGACGGCTACTGGGATGCCGATCGCTTCGCCGACCGCTGCCGCGAGTGCTCCGACCCGGGCGCGGCGCTGAACGACATCGGCGTGACGAGCCTCGCGGCGATGGCGCTCATCGAGGCCGAGCGGTTCGGCGATCCGCAGGCGAAGCACGCGCTCGCGACCGCCTCGAACTACCTCCTGTCGGTGCAGGATCGCGACGACGGCAACATCGGAGCGAAGTCGGGACAGCACTTCATGTACGGCCACATGCTGGCGACGCTCGCGCTCGGCCGACTCGAGGCGCGCGCGCCGGAGACGAAGCGCGCGGCGACGTTGCAGCGGGCGATCGACTTCATCGTCCGCTCGCGCAATCCCTACAAGGCGTGGCGCTACTCCTATCCGCCCGATGGCGACAACGACACCTCGGTCACCGTCTTCGCGCTGCTGGCGATGGAGCAGGCGATGGAGCTCGGCATCGCGGTCGACGCGTCGGCCGTGCACGACGGCGAGAGCTACGTCGCCGAGATGCGCGATCCGACCACCGGCCGCGTCGGCTACCACGAGAAGGGCAGCCTCTCGGCGCGCAATCCCGACGACATGGATCGCTTCCCGGCCGACCTGGTCGAGGCGATCACCGCGGCGGCGCTCCACGTCAGCGTCGCGCAAGGCGATCGCTACGAGCGCCACCCGCTGATGGTGCAGGGGCTCGCGCTGCTGCTGGCGAAGCCGCCGCGCTGGGACGAGAAGGCGGGCACCATCGACTACTACTACTGGTGGCATGGCACCGAGGCGGTGAAGGCGGCGGGCGATGCGCGCTGGGTCGCGTGGCGCGCGGCGGTCTGGAGCGCCTTGCTGCCGCACGGCCGCAACGACGGCCACTGCGCCGGCTCCTTCGACGCCGCGCCCGACCCGTGGGGCGACAACGGCGGCCGCGTCTACTCGACGGCGATCAACGCGCTCACGCTGGCCGCGACGGTGGAGTGAGTTGGCGCAGCGCAGCGCAGACGTACCGTCCGCGGAGCGCTGCCGCCCCTGAGGCCGACCACCACGGAGCCACCCCACCGACGGGGTGGCTCCGGCTCGTTCAGGGTCCGTTCGGTCGAACCGCGCCCTTGGCAAAGAACTTTTTCGGCCTATAAAACGCTCAAAACGTCCGAGGATCCCTCGGCCGCGGAGAGCCATGCTCGATCCCTCGACCCCCGCCGACAGCAGCGCCCCGACGACGTCGTCGACCGACCCGTCTGCCGCCGCCCCGCCGCTGCCGATCTTCCTCAGCCCGCGCGACCTCGGTGCGGCGATCGGCGTCTCCGAGTCTTCGGTGAAGCGGTGGGCCGACTCGGGCCAGCTGAAGCTGGTGCGCACGCGCGGCGGCCATCGCCGCATCCGGCTGTCGGAAGCGATCCGCTTCATCCAGAAGCAGCACCACGAGGTGGTCCGGCCGGAGCTGCTCGGCTTGCCGTCGCGCGCGCGCCAGCTCGCGCGACTGCCGGTGCATGAGAACGCGCGGACGCTCGCGCGCTTCCTGATCGCGGGACAGCTCGTCGAGGCGCGCACCGCATTGCTGCACGCGTTCATCGAGGGCGTCGAGCTGGTGACGATCGGGCGCGACATCCTGCAGCCGGCGCTGGAGCAGATCGGCGAGCTCTGGCACCACGGCCCCGACGGCATCGCCATCGAGCACGCGGCGATCGAGACCTGCCGGCAGGCGCTGCACGAGATCGAGCGACTGCTGCCATCGGGCGACGGGCCGCTCGCGCTCGGCGGCTCTCCTGAATGGGACCCTTACCAGTTGCCGAGCCTGCTGGCCTCGATGGCGCTGCAGCAAGCAGGGTGGCGCCCGACGAACCTCGGGGCGCGCGTGCCGCTCGCCGCGTTGCTGGCAGCGGCGAAGCGGCTGCGCCCGCAGCTCGTCTGGCTGTCGATCTCGTGCGACGAGCCGCGCGGCGCCGCGAGGAGCTACGTCGAAGCGGCGGCGGCGGGGCTTTCGGGCAGCGACACGCTGCTGGTGGTCGGCGGCCGGATCTGCGGCCACCTGCGCGACGCCCGCCTGCCGCTCGATCCGCGCCGCGTGCTCTTCGAGGATTCGCTCGCCCAGCTGCAGGACCTCGCGCGCGCCCGTTCCGGCGCGGCCTCGTGAACGACGCGCCCGCGGCGGTTCGCGCGCCCGCCGCGACGACTGCCGCCACCCCGCTCCGCCTCTTCGTCACCGGCGCCACCGGCTACATCGGCGGCCGCCTCGTGCCGCGGCTGCTGGCGGCCGGCCACGCGGTCGTCTGCGTCGCGCGCGATCGGCGCAAGCTCGCGGCGCGCAGCTGGAGCGGCGCTCCCGGCGTGACGATCGTCGAGTGCGACGTCGGCGACGAGGCGGCGCTGGCGCGCGCGATGCAGGGCTGCGACGCCGCCTACTACCTGATCCACTCGATGTTGGCGGCCGGCCGCGAGTTCCGTGACCACGACCGCCGCCTCGCCGCCGGCTTCGCCGCAGCCGCCGCGCGCGCCGGCGTCGGACGGCTGCTCTACCTCGGCGGGCTCGGCGAGCTCGGCGACGGCCTCTCCGAACATCTCGCGTCGCGCCGCGAAGTGGAGCGGTCGCTGGCCGGCGCCGGCGTGCCGGTCACCGTCCTGCGCGCCGCGATGATCCTCGGCTCCGGCAGCGCGTCGTTCGAGATCCTGCGCTACCTCGTCGAGCGGCTGCCGGTGATGGTGACGCCGCGCTGGGTGACCACCGAGTGCCAGCCGATCGCTGTCGGCGACGTGCTCGATCTGCTGGTGCGCTGCCTCGGCGAGCCGGCCACCGTCGGCGCCACGCTCGACATCGGCGGCCCCGACGTGCTGAGCTACCTCGAGCTGATGCACGTGATGCAGGAGGAGCTGCACCTGCGCCGCCGCTGGATCGTGCCGCTGCCGGTCCTGACGCCGCGCCTCTCCTCGCTCTGGATCCACCTGGTCACGCCGATCGACCACGCCATCGCGCGACCGCTCGCCGAGGGGCTGCGCAACCGCGTCGTCTGCCGCGACGATCGCGCGCTGCGGCTGCTGCCCGGCCCGCGCACGCCCGTGCGCGCCTCCATCGCGAAGGCGCTCGTGCGCGAACGCGAGGGCGGGCTCGAGACGGCGTGGAGCGACGCCGGCCCGATCCCGGGCGATCCCGACTGGGCGGGCGGCCGCGTCTTCGTCGATCGGCGCAGCTGCGTGGTGGCGGCGCCGCGCGAGGCAGTCTTCGCGGCGATCGTCCGCATCGGCGGCGGCCACGGCTACTACGCGGCCGACCTGCTGTGGCGCGCGCGCGGCGTGCTCGATCGGCTGTTCGGAGGGCCGGGGCTGCGCCGACGGCGCAAGGACCCCGACGCGGTCCGCTTCGGCGAGGCGCTCGACTTCTGGCGCGTCACGGCGATCGAGAGCGGGCGGCGGCTCGAGCTGCGCGCCGAGATGAAGCTGCCCGGCGTCGCGACGCTCGAGTTCGAGCTCGAGCCGGTCGACGGCGCCGATCCGGCGGGCTCCGCGGGCACGCGGCTGGTCCAGACCGCGCGCTTCCGGCCGACGGGGTTGGCGGGGCTCGCCTACTGGTACGCGGTGATGCCGCTGCACGCGATCGTCTTCGACGGGATGCTCTCCGGCATCCGTCGCCACGCCGAGCGCAGCGTCAGCGCGACGGGCTCGCCGCCGGCGCTTCCGCCGCCGCCGGCGCCGCGTTGAGCGCGCGCACGCGCTGATCGAGCTCGGCGAGGAGGCGCGCCGAGTAGCCGCGCGCGTGGTGCCAGACGACGCGGCCGTCGCGGTCGAGCAGCAGCACGCGCGCGTTGCGATCGCGCACGCCGCCGGTGAACTCGAAGAGGCGCTCGGCGTCGTCGCCGTAGAGCGTCACCACCACGCCCCAGTCCTCGCTCGGGATCCCCTCGCGCATGCCCGCGTCGATGGTGCCGGAGATCAATCCCGGAACCATCCCGGGGAGGGTCGGCACCTCGAGCACCGCCACCGGCGTCTGCGCCTGCACGAGGCCGAGCAGCCAGCGATCGCAGTCGAACTGCGTCTCCATCTCGAAGGCGACCAGCAGGACGGCCGGCGCGCCCGCCACGGCACCGGGCAGCTCGACCTTGCGGCCATCGAGCGCCTCGCCGGCGACGCTCGGGAAGAGGGCGCCGTCGAGCGCGGGCGGCGCGGGGCGCTCCGATCGGCAGGCGGTCATCGAGCACGCGAGCGACAGCAGCAGCGGCAGGAGGGAACGCATCGGGGCCTCGCGGTTCGCGGGAACGGAAGAGCGGGACGCCGCCCGGCGCGCCTCATGGCGCTGTCCCGTGCGACGTCCCGCGAGAGGGTCACTTCACCGACGGCGGGCGATCACCGGCAGGCGCTCACTTGCCCTTCGGCAGGAGCACGGTGTCGATGACGTGGATCACGCCGTTCGACGCGTCGAGGTCGGTCGCGAGCAGCTTGCTGCCGTTCACGGTCGCCGCCTTCTCGCCCTTCACGATCTCGAGCGGCTGCGCGGAGAGGCTCGACGCCTTGCCCGCCTTGAGCGCATCGCTGCTGTAGACGCGCCCCTTCACGACGTGGAGCTTCAGGATCGCGACGAGCTTCTCCTTGTTCGCCGGCTCGAGCAGGCTCTCGACGGTGCCGGCCGGGAGCTTCGCGAACGCCTCGTCGGTCGGCGCGAAGACCGTGAACGGGCCGTCCTTGGCGAGCGTGTCGGCGAGGCCGGCGGCCGTCGCCGCGGCGAGCAGCGTCTTGAAGGTGCCGGCGCCGGCAGCGGTCTCGACGATGCTCTTGGTCGAGGGGAGCACGACGCCGTCGATCACGTGGATCACGCCGTTGCTGCACTCGATGTCGGCCTGCAGGACGCGGGCGCCGTCGACGCGGACGCTGCCTTCGTCGATCTTGAAGTCGAGCCGCTGGCCCTGGACGGTGACCGCGCCGGTCATCGTGCTGACGTCCTTCGCCAGCCACTTGCCCGGCACCACGTGGTAGCCGAGCACCGCCTGCAACGCGGCGAGGTTCTCCGGCTTCAGGAGGCTCTCGACCGTGCCGGCCGGGAGCTTCGCGAAGGCGTCGTCATTGGGCGCGAAGACGGTGAACGGGCCGGGGCCCTTCAGCGTGTCGACGAGCTTCGCCGCGGTGACGGCCGCGACGAGCGTCTTGAACTTGCCGGCGGCGACGGCGGTGTCGACGACGTCGGCGGGGCCACTGCTCGGCAGCACCGCTGCCAGGGCGAACGAGAGCAAGCTGGTCATGGACGAATCCTCCGGGTCTTGGAAGCGGTTCGCTGCGCATCGAGGCAGGGGTCGCTTCCCTCTTAAATCGGTCAACTCGTCCAACTGTACGAGCAACTCGGCCAGTCGGTTTGGAGAACCGCCAAAAAATCTTCGGAGGCGCTGAATCCGAGCGTCAACGGGGAGACGGTTTCGGCCTTCCCCCTCGATCGGTCGACATCGAGCCCGAGGACCCCGCCCCATGCACCACACGTTGCTCGGCCAACTCCTGATCAAGCTCGGCCTCATCACCGAGCGGCAGCTGAAGGAGGCGCTCGACATGCAGCGCCGCCGCATGCCGCGCAAGCTGCTCGGCGAGGTGATGGTCGAGATGGGGATGCTGAGCGAGGCGGGACTGCGCGGGATCCTGACGGCGCAGCAGCGCAAGGTCGACGCCACCAAGTCGAAGGCGAAGAGCGCGCCGACCGACGACCTGCAGCAGCGCCTCACCGGCGCCACGCTCGCCGAGTTCCTGCTGGTCGCGCGCGAGCTCGGCGCCTCCGACCTCCACTTCTCGGCGGGCCAGCGACCGACGCTGCGCCTGCACGGGACGTTGCGCGAGCTGCCGATCGAGCCGCTCGCGCGCGGCGTCTGCGATGCGCTGCTCGAGAGCGTGCTGACTCCCGCCGAAGCCGAGCGCCTCGAGCGCAAGCGCAGCATCGACCTCGCCTACCACGACTCGAAGGCCGGGCGCTTCCGCGTCCACCTCTTCCACCACTCGGGCGGCCTCTCCGGCGTGATCCGCGCCGTGGCCGAGAACGCCTGGGAGTTCGATGCGCTCGGCCTGCCGCCGCAGGTCGCCAACGTCTGCCGCTACGACCAGGGGCTCGTGCTGGTGACCGGCGCGGTCGGGTCGGGCAAGTCGACCACGCTCGGCGCGCTGCTGCAGCGGATCAACCGCTCGCGCAAGGTGCACGTCGTCACCATCGAGGACCCGGTCGAGGTGGTGCACGTCAGCGACAAGGCGCTCTTCTCGCAGCGCGAGGTCGGCACCCACACGCGCGACTTCAGCAGCGCGCTGCGCGCCGCGCTGCGCGAGGATCCCGACGTCATCGTGGTCGGCGAGATGCGCGACCTCGAGACCACGTCGATCGCGCTGGCGGCCGCCGAGACCGGCCACCTCGTCTTCGCGACGATGCACACGAGCAGCGCCGATCGCACGATCCACCGCATCCTCGACCAGTTCCCCGGCCACCAGCGCGAGCACGCGCGCGCCGTGCTCGCCAACGTGCTGAAGTGCATCGTCTGCCAGCAGCTCGTGCCGACCGTCGACGGCAAGGAGCGGGTGCTCGCCTCCGAGGTGATGCAGGTGACCCCCGCCATCGCCAACCTCATCCGCGACGACCGCATGCACCAGATCGCGCAGGCGATGCAGCTCGGCCGCAAGGAAGGGATGACGCTGATGGACGATTCGCTGCACGCGCTGGTCCGCGCCAAGCGGATCGGCCTCGACCAGGCGCTCGACCGCTGCACGGAGCAGGAGCGCTTCCTGCAGCCGGCTGGAGGATCCTGACGTGCTCGACCTCGCCGCCCTCTTCCGCCTGGTGAACGAGCAGGACGCCTCCGACCTGCACCTGCGCACCGGCCTGCCGCCGCGCCTGCGCGTGCACGGCGAGCTCGTCGTCGCCGCGGGGCTGCCGCCCGCCGAGGCGCACGATCTCGCCGCGCTGATCGACCAGTCGCTGCACGACGCCCAGCGCGAGCGGTTCGACGCGCAGGGCGAGGTCGACTGCGCCTGCGTCGCCGAGGACGGCACGCGCTACCGCGCCAACTACTTCCGCAGCGCCGGCGGGCTCGGCGCCAGCTTCCGCCGCATCCCCTCCGAGATCCGCTCGCTCGACCAGCTCGGCATCCCGCAGGAAGTCGACGAGCTCGCCCACGTCCGGAACGGCCTCGTGCTGGTCACCGGCGCCACCGGCTCGGGCAAGAGCTCGACGCTCGCCGCGCTGATCGACGTGATCAACGGCCAGTACATGCGCCACATCGTGACCATCGAGGACCCGGTCGAGTTCGTCCACCAGAACCAGCGCTCGATCGTCCACCAGCGCTGCGTCGGCGAGGACGTGGTCGACTTCGCGACGGGCGTGCGCGACGCGCTGCGCGCCGACGTCGACGTGCTCATGATCGGCGAGCTGCGCGACCTCGAGACGACGCGCGCGGCGCTGACCGCCGCGGAGACCGGCATGCTGGTCTTCGGCACGCTGCACACCAACGACGCCGCGCAGACCATCGACCGCATGATCGACATCTTCCCGCTCGGCGAGCAGGACCAGGTGCGCGCGATGCTCTCCGAGTCGCTCGAGGGCGTGCTCTCGCAGACGCTGCTGACGCGCGCCGATCGCCACGGGCGGGTCGCCGCCACCGAGCTGCTGCTCACCACGCCGGCGATCCAGTCGCTGATCCGCGAGGGGCGCACGCACGAGATCCCGAACTGCCTGCAGGGCGGTCGCGACAAGGGGATGTGGCGCCTCGACGACTCGCTCGAGCAGCTCCTGCGCCAAGGCGCGATCAGCCGCGACGAGGCGATCTCCGCCGCGCGCAGCCGCAGCCGCTTCGACCCGCGCAAGCTCTCGCCCGTCGGCAGCTGAACGGCGCGCCGCGCGCGCGATCGCGCACCTCCCGGCGTCGCGCCGCTGGATTCGGCGTCCGCGCCTCCTACGCTCCCGGGTCTTCACCACCCGCGGAGTTCGCCATGCCTCGCTCGCGCCCGTTCGCCGTCGCCCCGTTCGCCCGTGCGCTGCTCGCCGCCGCCGCCGCGCTGCCCTTCCTCGGCTGCGTGACGCACACCCACTGCACCGACCTCTCGGGCGTGCCCGGACTGCGCGGCGAGCCGGTCGAGTACCAGACGACGACCTCCTACGCGCTGCACGGCCTCTTCCTCTTCCCGCTCCTCGGCGACGGCACGCTCGAGAGCACGATGGGCGAGTTCACCAAGGAGGCGAGCGGCCGCGGCGGCAAGCGCGTCGACGTCGCCGAGACCTCGAAGATCACCTACTGGTTCATCCTCCCGCCGATCAGCTTCCTGGTGCATCCGGTCATCACCGAGATCGGCGGCAGCGTCGAGGTCGCCGCCCCCGCACGTTGACGGCGGCCGGCGGCGAACCGGCGGCGAGCGACCCCGCTAGCGCGCGCCCGTCTTCGGGCGCGGCGTGAAGAGCAGCACGCCGCCCCCGTCGCCGAGCGGTGGCGTGGCGCGCGCGCGCTTCACCTGCAGCCGCGTGCCGATCGATTCGACGGCGGCCCCCATCAACAGCTCGCGCGCGGCGGCGAGACGCGCGGCGGCCAGCGCCTTCGCGCTCGCCCGCACCCGCTGCGCGACGCCGCGCCGCGCATCGCCGTGCAGCGCGAGCGTCGCCTCGAGCGCCTCCTCGATCCGCGCGAGCTCGCGCTCGGCGCCGCGCAACGACTCGCGCGCCGCCGTGGCCGCAGCTTCGTCGCCGCTGCCGATCGCGACGCGCGCCGCCGCCGCCGCGACCGCCCGCTCGTCATCGACGGTCGCGCGCCGCGTGCGCAGCTTGCGCGCGAGCTCGGCGAGGTCGTCGTCGCTCGGCCGCGACCACTGCTCGAGCCGCTCGACGTCGCCGCCGCCGAGCTGGTGATCGACCACGACCGACAGGCTCGGATCGGCGCGCAGTTGCGCCAGCAGCGGCTCGAGGCGCGCGAGCGCATCGGTCGGCAGCACTCCCGAACCGGGCTCGAGCGCGACGACGATCGGCGTGCCGTCGAACGGCAGCGGCTCCGTCTTGCCGAGCAGCGACCCGAGCCCCGGCAGGCTCGACAGCCCCGGCACGTTCTGCAGCTGCACCACGTCGAGCGCGCCCGAGACGACGCGCATCGGCGCCCCCGCCACCGCATCGGCGATCAGCCGCGCGAGCGTCTCGGTGGCGAGGCGCGCGATCGCGTGCCCCTCCATGCCCGCGCTCGGCACGTCGAAGCGCACCGGCAGGCGCGTCGCCCCCTCCTCGTCGCGCAGCAGGAAGAGGATCGAGTCGAGCGGCGCCGGGAGCTTCAGGTAGGTCGCGATCGGACCGTTCGGCGGCTCGCTGATCGAGAGCGACGTCAGCGTCGTGTCGGAGTCGATGCGCATCCCCTCGATGCCGAGCAGCTGCACCAGCACGCGCGTGTCGAGCAGGCCGTCGCCGATCTCGATGCCCGCCGCCGCCGCCGGCCCCTCGAACGCCTGCAGCTCGAGCGAGCCGATGTCGAGGCGCGCGAAGCCGGTCGGCGCGGGGAAGAGCGCCAGCGAGCCGTTCAGCTCCAGCAGGTCGAAGGCGGGCCGCTGCTCGAGCGCCGGTGCGTCGTTGCCGCCCGTCACCGCCCCCGCGGCGGCGCGCAGGAAGCCGCCGAGCAGCGAGCCGGCGTCGCGCCGCTCGAACTCGAGCGCACCCGCCTCGAGCGCGACGCGGAAGGCGATCGGCCGCGCTTCGGTGAAGGCGCGCGTCGTGAAGCGGCGCACCTCGACCTCGAGGTCGGTCAACGGCAGCACCATCGGCGGCGTCACCGTCTCGTCGCGGAAGGTGAAGTCGAGGCCGGTCACCAGCAGCTCGTCGATGCGGAACTCGGGGCGCGCCGCGGGGCGCACCTCCGGGCCCGGCGGCGGCTCGGCGCTCGCGGTTGGCGCCGTGGTCGGCGGCTCCATCGGCGGCGCCGCCGGCGACCGGCGCAGCTTGAGCGGGCCGATCTCGAGCGCGTCGGCCGTCTGGCGCACCGCTGCCACCGGGCGATGCACTTCGATCGTGCGCACGTGCACGTCGCCCGTCGCGGGGCGCACCTTGGCGACGTCGATCTCGACCGACTCGAGCGCGAGGAACGGCGCGCTCTCCGGCGTCGCCTTCATCGCGAAGTCGCGCAGCGCCACGTGCGCGCCGAACCCCGCGCCGAAGTCGATCTCCGCCGCGCCGCGCCGGCGCACCTGCGCGCTCGCCTCGACCTTCGCGTGGACGGTGCCGTCGGCGAGCTCCGCCAGGTCGAGCTGCTCCGCGAGCTGCGGCAGCCACGCCACGAGGCCCGGGCCCGAGAGGCCGCTCGCGTCGAGGGTGAGCGTCAGCTCCGGCACCGGCGCGAAGGGCGTCGTCTCGAGCCCGATCGCGAGCTCGCGCAGCGCAGGAGCGGCGCTCGCGCGCAACTCGAGGCGCAACGGCTCGATCGCCGCTGGATCGCGGCTCCAGAGCGTCGCCGGCGTCGCGTGGCGCAGCACGAACGAAGCCTGCAGCGGCGGCGCCTCCGGCCGCGTCGCATCCTCGAAGCGGAACTCCGCGACGCCGAGATCGACGACGCCGAGTTGCACTCGCTCGGGGAGTTCGAGCGCGACCCGCTTCGCCGCTGGCGGCGCCTCCGCGATCGGCGCCTCCACGTTCGCCACCTCGACCGCCGGTGCCGTCGGCACCGTCGGCGCCGCCGCGCGCACCTCGCAACCGAGCAGCGCGATCCGCGACGCATCGAGCCGCCGCGCGCGCACCACCAAGCCGCGCGAGGTGATCGACTCGATGACCAGCGGGCCGCTCGGCAGGTCGAGCTGCGGCACGGTGACGCGCAACTCGTCGAGCGCCAGCGACGGCTCCGCCTCGCCATCGCGCCACGACAGCTCGCGCACGGCGAGCTCGGCGCGGCGACTGCCGGCGTCGTCGCTCCGCAGCGACGCTTCCACCGCCAGCGCGAGGCGGCCGTCGGCCGTGGTCAACGCGAGGTCGGGCGGGAACCAGCCGGCGAGCGGCCCGGCGCGCACGCCGCGGGCGCGCACCGTCGCCTTCGCACCGAGCGCGCGCGGATCGCTGCAGAAGTCGCCGGCGATCGCGAGTTCGTCGAGCGCGTCGGCGAGCTGCACCTCCACCTCGAAAGGCGTCGCCTGCGCGCTGCCGAGCGTGAGCGGCCCCACCTCGAGCGCGACGCGCGCGTCGAGCGCCACCGCCGGCTCGACCGCCGCGTCGTCGAAGCGCAGGTGCGCGCCGCTCACGCGCAGCCCGGCCAGCGACAGCGGCGCACCCGGAGCGCCCTCCGCCGCGGGCTCCGTCGCAGCGGTCGACTCCATCGGCGCCGCGCCGCTCGCAGCCGCCGCCGTGCCGCCGCTCGCCCGCGCCGGCGGCGGGCCGAACGCGAAGCCGCCGGCATGCAGCACGCCTGCCGCATCGCGGCGCGCCATCGCGCGCGGCTCGACCAGCTCGATCGCACCGAGCGCGAGCCCCTGCTCGCCCTGCACGATCGCCGGCAGCCGCAGCGCCGAGAGCCCGAAGAGCTCCGTCTCGCCGTCGCGCAGCTCCAGTCGCTCGACGTGCAACGAAGCGCGCCGCGCGCCGTCGCTCTCCGAGAGCTCCGCCGCGAGCGCCAGCTTCAGCTCGCCCGCGCGCAGCTCCGGCTCGATCCCCTGCTCGCGCAGGAGCGGCGCCACGGCGTCAGCGCGCAGGCCGGTCGCCAGCAACTCGAGCTGCGTGTTCATGGCGAACGGCGTCGGCCGCACCGCCACGCTGCCGCCGAGCTCGAGCGTGTCGCACAGGTCGCGCAGCTTCACGGCGACCGCCAGCTGCGCGGGCGACGGCGCGGCCGCCGGATCGCCGCTCGTCGCGAAGCCGGCGAGACGCAGCGTCACGTCGTCGATCGCCAGCGTGAGCGGCTCGACGGCGCCCGCACTCGGCCCCGTACCGGTCGGCGCGTTCACGCGCACGCCCGCCGCGCACCACGCGCCGCTCGCCTCGCGCTGCGCCTCGACGCGCACGCCGCGCAGCGCGAACTCCTGCAGCGCCAGCGCGCCCGCCGCCGGCCCGATCACGAGCCGCGCCACGCTCGCCGAGTCGAGCGCGAGCCGCTCGACGTCGCCACCCGCCGCGGCGTCGCGCTCCTCGACCAGCCGCAGCGGGCCGAGCGCCCCCTCGAGCGTCGTCGCGCCGTCCGCGCCGCTCGTCAGCGCGGCATGCAGCTCGCCGCTCGCGAGCGCGTCGCGGAAGGTCGTCTCGATCCCCGCGGCCGCGAGGTAGGGCGCGAGCTGCGCGAGTCCGTTCGAGAGCGCCAGCTCGAACGACAGCCGCCCGCGCTGCGTCGCGCCGATCGGCACGATCTCGCCTTCCGCGGTCAGCACGACGTCGGGCGCCGTCAATCGCAGCGCGAGCGTCATCGGCGGCCCATCGGCCGCCAACGCCGAGTCGAACTGCCGCAGCGCCGTGTCGGAGAGCTCGACCACGAGGTCGCGCGGCGGCTCGACGGTCGCATCGTGGAAGGCGAAGTGGAGCGCCGGCCGCAGCTCGTCGATCCGCAGCCGGAAGGGCGCGCTCGCCACCGCGCCGACCGGCGCCGCCGCGGCGTCCCGCGCGCTCGCCGCTGCTGCAATCGGCGGCGCGGGCGTCGTCGGTGCTGGCGGCTCCGACGGAGTCGTCTGCACGAAGCCGGCCGCGCGCAGCGCACCGTCGGCCGCTCGCGCCGCGCGGCCGCGGAGCTCCGTCGTCACGCTGCCGAGGTGGAGCCCTGCGCGCGTGAGTTCGCGCACCGGAACCGCTGCGGCGAAGGTGAACTCCTCGTCGTCGTCGGCCAGCAGCGCGGCGCGCACCACGTCGAAGCGGCCGGTCAGCGCGCGATGGGTCGCATCGACCGGTTGCAGCACACCGCCCGCCGCGAGTTCGACGTCGATCGACCGCGCCAGCGGCGCGAGCGGCAGCGCCGGCGCATAACGACGCACCAGCTCCGCCACGACGCCGCGCACGCCCAGCACCAGCTGCGCCTGCGCCGACGGACCGCCCACCTGCGCCCGCACCGCCAGCTCGAGTCGCTCGACGACGCCCGGCGCGCGCAGCGCCAGGTCGAGCGTGGTCGGCCGCTGCGGGTGGCCGAGGTCGCTGATGTGCAGCTCGAGCGCCGCGGGCGTGACCAGCGGCGGCTCGACGGCGTCGTCGCGCAGCAGCACGCGGACGTTCTGCACGCGCAGCAGCTCGACCACGAGCGGCAGCGTGAAGTCGAACGGTGCATCGGCCGGCGTGGTCGCGCCGTCGGCGGGCGGCGGCTCGGCGGCATCGGCCGACGGAGAGGAGGTGGCCGGCTCCGGCGCCGGCGGCGTCCAGCCATCGAGGCCGACGGTGCCGTCCTCGGCGCGCGCCAGCTTCGCATGCAGGCCATCGAGCTCGACGCGCCGCACGCGGAGCTGACCGCGCAGCAACGCGCTCATGTCGGCGTCGACCTGCAGCGACTCGAGATCGAAGAGCGCCGCGCCATCGCTGCGCCGGCGCACGTCGAGGCGGCGCAGCTCGACGCTGCCGCCGAAGAGCGAGAGGTCGAGCCGCTCCCACGCGATCGAGAGGCCGAGCTTCTCGCCGACGCGATCGGCCACCGTCGGCAGCAGCGCGACGCCGCCGAAGCGCACCGCCACCAGCAGCAGGAGCGTGGCGCCGACCACGATGCGCCAGCGGCGGCGCGGCGCGCGCTTCACCGGCTCAACCATCGGCGCGCTCCGCATCCAGCTCGGCCGCAGCAGCCGCCGCCGCCCGCGCCGCCAGCACCGCGCGCCGTTGGGCGAGCGGCGCGAGCGGGTCGAAGCCGTCCGGCGCCGCCCCGCGCTCGAGGAGCCAGTCGTAGGCGCGCACGCGCGACGCCGCGCTGTTCTCCTCCAGCAACTCGAGGTTCTCCGCCACCAGCTGCTGCGCGAGCCGCTCGAGGCTGGTGCAGTTGCGCGCCAGCTCGGCCAGTTGCGACGGGTAGGCGGCGAGCGCTCCCGTGCGGCGCGCCAGCACGCTCGCGAGTTCCGCGGGCAGCTCGCCGTTCGTCGCCTCCTGCGCCAACCAGCCGAGCGCCGCCCGCTCGAGCAGCGCGTCGAGCGCCGCTTCGTCGGCCGGCTCCGGAACGGCCGCGCGCAGCTCGATGCAGTGCACCAGCAGGCCGGCCAGCTGCAGATCGTCCGTCGCCACGGCGAGGTCGGCGGCGCAGCTCTCCGGCAGGCGCGTCGTCAGCCAGACCAACGCCGTGCGGCTGTTCGCTTCCCTGCGCAGGTCGCGCCATGCGGCGAGCCGCTCGCTCACCTGCAGCGCCGGCGCTTGCGTCGCCGCGCGCCGCGCCTGCTCGCGCGCCACGAGCTCCTCGGCCCGCGCGCGCCACTGGGCCGCCGCGGGCGACTCGGCCGCGACCTCCTCGACTTCGAGCCACGCCGCGCACCACGCGCCGTGCCCGCCGACGAAGGGGCTCGGCACGACCAGCAGCAGCGGTCCATCGGCCGCTCGCAGCGGCGCCGAGAGCTTGGCGAGCTCGCCGTCGAAGCCGGGAGTGCCGCGCTCGAGCGTGACCGTGGCGCCGTCGCTGCCCCCCGTGTCGACCGCCAGCGCGAAGCGCCGTTCGAGCGGTTCGGGCGGCGTCCGCTCGCGCAGGAAGTCGCTTCCATCGTCGAGTCGCTCGCGCACGCTGGCCGCGAACCAGCTGGTGAAGCCGCCGATCAGCGGCTCGTCGAATTCGGCGAGCGGCAGGAACGCCGCCGCGCCCGCGCCACGCAGGCGTTCGAGCAGCTCGCGCGCCGCCGCCCCACGCCACGTCTGCCCCGGCTCGAGCGCGGCCGAGGGGAGGCGCAGCGAGCCGCTCGCGGCGGGGTCGGCCACCACCGCCAGCGCGTCGACCAGCCGCGCGCCGCCCTCGGCGGGCCGCTCGGCCAGCAACGCCAGCACGATCTTCACGAAGCGGCGCGGCCCCGGCGCAGCGGCGGCATCGGCGACCGCACTGGCGGCGGAACCGGCGGCGAGCGTGCGACCCGGCAGCGCATCGCAAGCGGTCGCGAGACCGTCGGGCGCGGCGAGCGGGCGGGACGCTGCCGGCGGCGGGGGCGCACTGCAGGAGGTTGCAAGTGCGAGGAGGCAGGCGAGGATCGTGCAACGCATGGTCGGCTCGGCGCGAAGGGGCGCGGGATCAAAGACGAAGCGGTGCAGCGACGCAATGCACGCGCCGCCCACCGCATGGAGAGACGGGATGGCGCTGCGATTCCTGCTCGATCGCTCACGGCGTGGCGCGCACCTGCGGCCACTGGCGCTGGCGGGCGCCCTGCTGCTCGGCGCGGTCGCGCCGCTCGCCGGGCAGGAACCCCCGACCGCACCGCCGGACGCTCCGCCCGTTGTGCCACCGGTTGCACCGCCCGGCGCGCCACCCGCCGCGGCCCCGGCTGCGAAGACGCCGCAGATCGAGTGGCTCGCGAGCTGGCCCGAGGCGCTGCGGCGCGCGCGCTCCGAGAAGAAGCTGATCTTCGTCGCGTTCAACGCCGATGGCGCCGCGGCCGACGACGCCTTCGTCAAGCTCTACCGCGAGGAGGCGCTGGTCACGAAGTTGGCGGGCTTCGTCTGCGTGGTCGGGAGCGCCGGCCAGCACGCCGAGACGCCGGACGAGGTGGGCGGCCGCCACTGCGAGCGGTTCGGCGGCGGCAGCTGCGCCGACCATCAGCAGTGCGCGTCGAAGGCGGCGGCGGAGCTGTTCGGCGGCGTCGAGATGGTGACGCCGCAGCACGTCGTCTGCACCGGCGAGGGGCGCGTGCTGGCGCGCCGCGCGTTCGCGCTCTCGCTGGCCGAGCTGCAGCTGCTGCTCGATCGCGCGCTGCGCGCCGCCGCGGCGCCGCCGCCCGGCTCGCCGGAAGCGAAGGCGGAGGCGGCTCGCGTCGCCGAGCTGCTGGCCGACGCGCAGAAGGCGCGCGCGTCGCGCAAGGACGAGTTCCTGAAGTCGATCCACGACCTCGGCAGCGAGGCGGCGCGCGCGCAGCTCTTCGACTACGCGAAGAAGGGCGACGACGACGCGACGCGCGTGGCGGTGATCGAGTCGCTGGCGCTGTCGGGCGACTGGACGGTGGTCGAGCCGCTGATCGCGATCACCAAGGAGGGCAAGGAGTTCGTCGCGCTGGCCGCGGTCGACGCGCTGCGGAAGGTCGCGCTGCCCGATGCGAAGGAGGCGTTGAAGAAGCTCCTGCCGGCGCACACCGGCAACGATGCGGGGCGCGTGTTGCGGGCGCTCGCCGCGTGCGGGCCGCGCGATCCGGCGGTGCGCGAGCTGCTGGTGAAGAAGGCGAAGGGCAACGACCAGAACGTGCGCGGCCACGCGCTGATCGGCATGGGGTCGCTGGCGTCGGCGCCGGAGCTGATCACGCTGCTGGACAAGGCGCTGAACGATCGGCTCACCGTGGCGCGCGCCTGCGCCGTCTACGCGGTCGGCCGCGGTCGCCACGAGAAGTGCCGCGACACGCTCGCCAAGCTGGCCGGCGCCGAGACGCACGTCGCGCTGAAGGAGCTGGCCGAGACGGCGCTGGCGCACTTGGACCACGACCCGGCCGATGCGAAGTGCTGCGACCTCGACGCGCTGCTCGGCGAGTTCATCTCGCTCGGGGACACGCGGCGGTAGGCGCCGCGGCAACGGCCGGCAGCGTCGCGCTCCGCCAGCGCCGCCGCTCGCGCGCGGGCCGCTGCTTCAACCGCCACTCGATGCGCAGCGCCTCGCCGCGCGTCGCGAACGGCCCCCACCTGGCCGCGATGCGCCACGGCCGTCCCGCCCGCGTCGAGCGCGCCCCGCCCGGCAGCGTCCCGTTGTGCTGCGCGAGCCGCCGCGCGAGGTCGGTCGCGATGCCGACGTAGGTGCGCGTCGCCGAAGCGAGCAGGTAGACGAACCAACGGGCCGGGAGCGGCTTCGGGGGCGGCGAGGGATCCCGCTTCATCGCGTGGCGCTTCATTCGTCCAGCATGGTGCCGCGCGACCCCGCCGATGTCGAAGCGAGCCGCACGTGAGTCGACGGCCGCGGGAGGATACGGAGGCGCTCACCGAGCGAGCGCCCTGCCACCGCGGATGTCACAGTCCGGTGACGCTTGGCGAGGGCCGCGGCCGCGAGCGACCGCATCGGCCGGCCGCGAGCCGCCACCATCGGCGTCAACCGAGACGATCGATGGACGAACGCTCCCGGGAGCGCGACGCTGGTCGCGACGCCACACGGTCGTCCTGTGACGAATTGCGCCATCCGCCCGCGCCGCGCCGCGATTTGCAGAGTTCGGTCCGCCGCAGTCTCTCGGACCAGCCCCCCCGCGGAGTCGGTGCCATGCGAACCACGCTTCGATCGTTCTCCCTCCTGCTGTTGTTGGCGGCCAGCGCGGCCGCCGGCGACGAGACGCGCCCGCTCGTCGCGCCGCCGATCGGCCCGCCGCCGCTCGAGCAGCAGATCGCCGCCCTCCAGCTGCGCTACCGGACGGTGGTCGCCGAGCTGCGCAGCCGTGACCTGCGCGGCCTGCCCGCCGAGCGGATCGCGCGGCGCGAGCGGACGCTCGAGCTGCTGGCCGACTACGCCGAGCGCGGCATCTTCACGACCAGCCCGCGGCCGTGGCCGCAGCTCGCCCCGCAGTTCATCGACGAGCACGGCAACCGCTGCGCGCTCGCCAGCGTGATCGACCGCTCCGGCATGCCGGAGGTCGTCCTGCGGCTCGCCGCCGAGTGCAACGACGCGTGGTTGAACGAGGTGATCGTCGATCCCGAGGTGGTGCGCGCGCTCGACGAGCTCGGCCTGACGCCCGACGAGGCGTGCTACATCCACGGGCCCGGCTCCGCGCCGCCGCCGCCGGCGTCCAACGACAACGTGGCGCCGCTCGACAACACCGGCCGCAACGTCGTCACCCTCGACCCGACGCCGGCCCCGACGGGATCGACCACCACGACGCCGCCGCCCGCGACGACGCCCCCGCAACGCCCGACCACGCCACCGGAGCGTCGAACGGCCCGCACTCCCACCGACCCGGCGCCGCCGCTCGCCGGCGGGATCCCGGGCGGCCCGACGACTCCTCCGGTGCGCGGCGGCGTGACCGGTGCGGTCCGGCGCGCCCAGGAGACGTCGCAGTTCGACGTCGCCACGTGGTGGCGCGCCAACGCCGACCGCTTCCTCTCGGTCCGCGACCTCTACCGCGGCGACCTGTCGACCACGCCTCTCGCGTCGACGGAGAGCTGGCGAGTCCGCCCCGAGGAGAACGCGCAGCTGCGCCTTCGCCTCGCCGAAGCGGCGCACGATCCGCAGGTCGCCGCCACCGCGCTCGGCATGTGGGCGCGCATCACCGACGGCAGCGACAGCGCGGAGCTGCTGGAGCGGACGCTCGCCTTCATGGCCGATCCGAACCAGCGCGACCGCGAGTGGGCGCCGGTGATCCTCGCCGCGCTCGGCCGACCGGAAGCGATCGGCGTGCTGACCGAGCTGGTGACCGACTCGAAGGCGGGCCGCGCCCGCTTCGGCGCGACGAGCGCGATCCCCGAGACGGTTCGCGCGCGCGCCGCGGTGGCGCTCGGCCGCTGCGGTTCGGCGGTGCCGACCTTGACCAAGACGTTGCGCGATCAGCCGGCGGCCCACGTCGACTTGGCCGCGGCGTGCGTCATGGGGCTTGGCCTCGCGGCGAAGTCGCCGAGCGAGCAGTTCACGGCGATCGGCGCGCTGATGGAGGCGCTCGACGACGAGTCGCTGCCGCCGGCAGTCCTGGCGCAGGTGCCGGGCGCGCTGGTGGTGGCCGATGCGAAGGCCGCGCTGCCGCGCCTGTTCGATGTCGTGCAGCGCTTCCGCGGCCCGCGCGAGCTGCGCGCCGCGTGCGCCCATGCTCTCGGCGCGCTGGCGCCCGAGCTCGACGCGCCGCTCTGCGACGCGCTGCTGGCGCTGGCGCGGCGCGATGTCGACGTCGAGTCGCGCCAGGCGGCGCTGCTCGCGCTCGGCGAGCTCTCGCTGCGGAGCGGCTCGCAGCTCGATCCGGCCGTCGGGACCATGCTCGCGGCGTTCCAGCTCGATGGCGTCCAGGGGCGGCTGCGCCATGCGACCGACGTCCCGTGGCACATCGTCGCCGCCGGCCTCTTCGCGCGCGGCGGCCACTCGGCCAGCGCGCCGGTGGTGGAGCAGCTGCGCGAGATCGCCGTCTCCGGCAACCACGAGGCGCGCGGCGCCGCGCTGCTCGCGCTCGGCCTGGCGCGCGACCGCGAGTCGCTCGCCCTGTACGTCAGCGCGGCCAGCGAGAGCGCACCGCAGGTCGCCCTGCCGGCCATCTACTCGCTCGGCCTCGTCGATGCGCGAGCGCAGCGCGAGGAGCTGCTGGCGCTCTGCAGCGACTCGCAGGACGAGCGGCTCGGCTTCGCCGCCGGCTACGTGCTGGGTTGCCTCGCCGATCCGATGATCATCGCCCCGATGACGCGGCAGTTCGTGGCGACGCGCTCCGACGTGGTGCGCAGCGCGCTGGCGCGGGCGCTCGGCGAGATCGGCGATCGGCGCGCGCTGCCGGCGCTGGTCGAGTTCGCGTTCGACCCGGCGCAGAGCTACGTCGATCGCGAGCGCGCGATCGCTTCGCTCGGCGTCGCGGCGCAGCGCTCCGACTCGACGTGGAACGAGTCGATCCGCCACGCCGTCTTCCAGGGCGAGGTGACGCCGACGCTGCAGTTCCTCGGCGAGCTCTTCTGAGCGAGACGGTCCGGGCACGAGTCCTCCGGGCGCCGCGCATCCCTCGGGGTGCGCGGCGCCTTCGTTTCGGGCATCGTCTCGCGGATGGAGACGACTCGATGAGCCTGCGCGACCGCTTCGACCTCGTGCTGCTCGGCGCGATCTGGGGGTCGTCGTTCCTCTTCATGCGGATCGCCGCGCCCGAGCTCGGCGCGATCCCGCTGATCACCATCCGCGTCGGCGTCGCGGCGGCGGTGCTGGCGGCGGTGGCGGCGGCGCGCGGCGATCTGCGCGCAGCGCGCGGCCGCTGGCTCGAGCTCGCGCTCTTCGGCGCGATCAACTCGGCGGTGCCGTTCTGCCTGTTCGCGTGGGCGTCGAAGACGCTGCCGGCCGGCTTCGCCTCGGTGCTGAACGCGACGGTGCCGCTCTTCGTCGCGCTGCTCGGCCTCGCGATCTGGCGCGAGCGGCTGCCGCGGATCAAGACGATCGGCCTCGTGCTCGGCTTCGGCGGCGTGTTGGCGCTGGCGTGGCCGAAGCTCGACGGTCGAGCGGGCCAGGGCGCCGTCGCCGCCGGCCTCGGCGCCGCGCTCCTCTACGGTTGCGCCGCCCACCACGCCAAGCGCCGCTTCGTCGGCATGCCGGCGCTGACGATCTCCTCCGCGAGCCTGCTGACCAGCACGCTGCTCCTGCTGCCGCTCGGCATCGCGAACTGGCCGGCCGGCACGCCGTCGTGGCGCGCGCTCGGCTGCGGCGCGGTGCTGGGCGTCGTCTGCACCGGCCTCGCCTACCTCCTCTACTTCCGCCTGCTCGGCCGCATCGGCGCCTCGCGCGCCACCACCGTCACCTTCCTCGTCCCGCTCTTCGGCGTCGCCTGGGGCGCCCTCTTCCTGCGCGAGCCGGTGACGCTCGCGATGCTCCTCTCGGGCGCAGTGATCGTCCTGGGCACGACGCTGGTGGTGAGGAGCAAGGTGCCGGGAAAGGGGTGAGGGAGGGCACGCGGGCGCGGCGCTGCGACGAGCACCGCCGCCACCTCGCCGCCCCCTACCACGCGAGATGCCACGGCACCGCGCGGATCCCCGGGGCCAGCGTGACGGGCGACTCGACGCGGCACGCCACCACGCCGCGCGCGCGCGGCCCCGCCAGCGCGAGCCACTTGGCGAGCCCCTCGGCATGGCGCGGCGTCGGCGTCGCGGTCGCCTTGGTCTCGATCGCGTAGAGGCGGCCGTCGCGCTCCAGCACGAGGTCGACCTCGAGGCCGCCGCTCGAGCGCCAGTGGTGCAGCGCCGGCGGCTCGCCCGCGTGGTGGAACGCCTTCAGCCACTCGCCCGCCACCGCCGTCTCGAAGAGCGCGCCGAAGCTCGGGCCCGCCTGCAACGCCTCGCGCTGATGGAGCCCGAGCAGCCACGCCGCGAGACCGGGGTCGTGGAAGATCAGCTTCGGCGCCTTGGTGAGCCGCTTGCCGAAGTTCTCGTGCCAGGGGCGCAACTGCGTCACCACGTGGCTCGCCTCGAGGACGGAGAGCCAGCGCTTCGCCGTCGGCGCGCTCACGCCGAGTTCGCGCGCGAGGTCGCTGAAGTTGAGCAGCCGGCCGCTCGCCGCCGCGATCAGCGCGAGGAAGCGGCTGAAGTCGTGCAGATCGCCGACCTTCAGCAGGTCACGAACGTCGCGCTCGAGGTAGCTCTGCACGTAGCTCGCGAACCAGAGAGCGCGATCGACCGCCGGGTTCAGGCGCGGCTCCGGGTAGCCGCCGCGCACGATCCAGTCGAGCGCATCGGGCGGTGCGAACGCCGCGGCGCGCGGTGCTGGCGAGCCGCTCGAAGTGACGGCTGACGCGGCCCCCGGCTCGAAGACGCGGCGCAGCTGCTCGTCGATCGAGAGCGTCGGTGCGACGATCGCTTCACCCACCGACAGCGGCAGCAACGTCAGCACCGCGATGCGACCGGCCAGCGACTGCGTGACGCCCTGCATCAGCGCGAAGCTCTGCGAGCCCGACAGCACGTAGCTGCCCGGCCGGCGACTCGCGTCGATCCGCTCCTTCACGAACGAGAGGAGCTCCGGCACCTGCTGGATCTCGTCGAGGATCAGCGGCGGCGGGTTCTCGGCGAGGAAGGCGACCGGATCGGCGCGGACGCGCGCGCGCACATCGGGCCGCTCGAGCGAGAGGTAGCGGTGCGACGCCGCCAGCTCCTGCTGCAGCAGTGTCGTTTTGCCGGTCTGGCGCGGACCGGTGACCAGCACGGCGGGGAACGAGCCGAGCGCCCGGCGCAGCGTCGCCGCGGAGGAGCGGGAGTAGTAGGGCATGGTGTCGGACATATCGTGCAAATTGAATATTGCAGTTCAGTTCTGCAAGAATATGACCTCCGGCCACAAGGGGGAGCTCGATCCCAGGGGCCTTTGAATAGTTCGGATGTCGATCAGTCGCGATCCGAACGAGCCGCCTTCAGCGTCACCGCCGCACCACCCGGCCGAACGATTCCGAGCTCGAGCCAGCCGCTCGGGCCGCGGATCCGCGCGGCGTAGTCGCGCAGTTCGAGCGAGTCGATCGCGAAGGCGCCGAGTTCGTCGAGGTCGAGTTCGATCGGCCCCGCCACCTGCTCGACGCGATCGCCGCTGACCGGCGACAGCTCGAGCATCCCGTTCGCGAGCGGCGCTCCTGCGGCGTCGACGACGACGCCGCGCAGCGACGCGCCGGCGGCCAGCCGCACGTCGACGCGCCGCGCGCTCCACTGCGCGGGCAGCGTCGAATCGAGCGCGACACTCGCGAACCCGCAGCGGCCGCGCGCCAGCAGTTCGATCGACGCGCCCCGCTCCAGCACCGCCTGCTTGCCCCAGACGCGCGACGGGAAGGAGTAGACGCCGAGTCGATCGCTCGTCGTCGTCAGCACCAGCGGCTGCCCCTCGATCGGCACCACCAGCGAGAGCGCCACGCCGACGCCCGGCTGCCCGTCGGCGTCGACGACGCGCCCGGCCACCAGCAGTCCGCCGGCACGCGGCGCCAGGCCGCCGACTCGGAGTTCGCGCTGCTCGCCGGGGCGCAGCGGATCGATGTCGCCCGAGTTGAAGTAGCTGCTGCGCTCGCCGAGTCGAACCGCGATCTTCAGCTGTCGCGAGTCGAACGGCGCGAAGCGGACGCGACCGTCGCTGCCGATCGGCGCTTGCCACGGCCCGCCCCACCCGCTGATCTCGCGCAGCGTCGCGGTGGCGCCGAGTTCGAGCAGCTCGCGCGGAAGATCGACGTGCAGCTCGATCGCGGCCGGTTCCGCGAGTTCGATACGACCGAGGTCGATCACCGTCTCGTCGCCGTCGATGCGCCGATCGCGGTGCCAAAGCACGCCGCCGTCGACCGCCAGCGAGAGCGCCGCATCGAAGGTGCGCGCGATCGGGCAGCGGAACGACCCATCGGCAGCGAGCGGCACGCTCCACTGCTCGACGTCGGTGGCCAGTTGGCTCGCTGCAGGCAGCACCTCGAGCCGCGCCGTCGCTGCTTGCGCTGCGTCGATCGGCGGCGGCCACGGCACGAACCGGCCGCGCAGTTCGATCGCCGCCTGCAGCTCGAGTTCGAGCTCGAGCGCGACACCCTCCGCGACGCCGTCCACCTTCGGGAGCGACGCCACTGGCGCCGCGGAGTCGAAGCGCTGCCAGCCCGGCGTGGCGAGCGGCGGGGCGCTCGCGCGCAACGCCGCCCGGAACGGCGGCAGGCCGACGAACTCGAACCGTCCCGCCGCGTCGGTCGTGGCCGCCAGCTTCCAGTCGGGAAGGTCGCTCGAGCTCGCGATGGCGAGGAATTCGACCGAGGCGCCGCCGACCGGCTGCCGCGTCACCGCATCGATTGCCGTGCCGCGCAATCGCGCGCGCCAGAGGAGCGGAACGTCGAGCGGGCCGCTGCGATCGCCGTAGTTCGCCACCCCGGCGCCGACCCCTGCCGCCACCGCGTAGAGCCGCCCGCGCCGCCGCGCCCCGCCGAGCGCGAAGAGCGGTCGCGGGAGTTCGACTCGGTACGCGCCATCGGCGTCGCAGGTCGCGACCGGCTTGCCCTCCCACCAGAGCACCGCCCCCGGACAAGGCGCCCCGTCGAAGCCGATCACCCGCCCCGCCAGCAGGAGCTGCCCGCGCGACTCGAGCGCGGCGAGTTCGGCGTCGACCGGCAGCTCGAGCGGCGAGCGCGGCGTCACTTCGCGAGTCGTCGGCGGCTCATGGGCGGACGCAGGGGTCGATGCGCTCTCGCGCGAGTGAACTGCGGGTTCCGTCAGCGGTGCGAGCTTCAGTTCCGAGCGCAGGTGCCATCCGACGAGCGCTGCACCACCTGCGATCACCAACGCACGGAGCGCGATCGCGAGGAGCCGCGCACCACCTCTCCGCTGTCGCTCGACCCGCCCGCCCATCACTCGTTCCAGTTCGCGGGCAACGTCAGCGTCACGGGCACTCGGCCCGACGTGATCGTGGCGCGGTCGATGCGGCCCACGTCGATCCGGCCGTTGCGCGTGTCGAGCCAGACGCGATGGTCGCGCGCCTCGAGGCCGTCGACCTGGAAGGTGCCGTCGTTGGCAGCGATGAAGTCGATCGCGAGGAAGCGCACGTCCTCGGCCGCGAGTTCGGAGGGCGCGATCGTCAGCGAGACGTCGCCGACGGGCTGTCCCTTCGCGTCGACCACTCGACCGTGCAGCCGCGACACCGGCTCCAGCACGACGTCGAGCCGCCGCACCGTCCCCGCCGCCGGCAGCGCGCTCGCGACTTCGAGACGGCGCACGCCGCGCCGCCCGCGCGCGAGGAGCTCGATCGAGCGGCCGGGCGCGAGGAAGGCGTTCGCGCCGCGCGCGTCGGCGACGAGGGCGAACCGCCCGGCCGCGTCACTGATCGCGCCGGCTCGCAGTTCGTACGCGGCGCCTTCGTAGGGGACGAGCATCCGCAAGTCGACGCCCACTGCGGGCGTGCCATCGCGGTCGGTGACACGCCCAACGATCCAGAGCTCGCCCGCCTCCGGCCCGGCGAGTCGCCAGCGGCGCGTTTCGCCGGGCAGCAGCGGCGGCAGCTGGTCGCTCGCGAAGGAGAGCACCCCACCCGCGAAGCCGATCGCGAGGCTTTGCGCGCGCTGATCGAGCGGCGCAACGCGCGCGCGCCCATCGCGGCCGATCGGCCGCCGCAGCTCGCCGAACTCGCTGCGCACCGACTGGAGGCGCACCTCGAAGCCGAGCTCGAGCACCTCGTCGGGCAGCGCAAGCTCCACTTCGAGCACGCCCGGCTCCGCCACCTCGATCCGCCCGAGGTCGACCTCGAAGGCGTCGATCGGCACCTCGAACTTGCCGCTCCAGAGCGGCGCGTCGTCGATCTGCAGCCGGACGCGGCAATCCATCGACGCGGCGATCCGCACATCGAAGCGCCCCTCGTCATCGATCGGCGCCTCGAACTTCTCGAGTTCGCGCACCACCTCGCCTTCCAAGTCGGGCAGGAGGACCAAGCGCGCGCCCGCCGGCGGCGGCACGAACCAACCGCGCACGCGCACGCGGTGCATCATCCGGAACGGCACGCCGAGGTGATCGCTCCCGTCGCGCGTGTCGCAGGTGAACCAGCCGGCCGATGCGTGCGACTCCGACTCGGCGCGCAACGCGATGGAGTACGGCGGGATGCCGACGAACTCGAAGGCGCCGTTCGCGTCGGAGCGCGTCGTCAGCCGGAAAGTCGGTTGGAACGGAAAGTCGCGCGCGATGAACGCGAGCAGCTCGACGGTCGCGTCGGGCACGATCCGGTCGCTGCCGAGTTCGACCGTGGTGCCGCCGAATCGCGCTCGCCACTGGAGCGGCAGGTCGACCTGACGCGAGACGTCGCCGACCTCGATCGACCCCGCGCCGACCCCCTCCTTCACGGCGGCCAGCGACTCGCTCGCGCCGTGGCCCCGCACTCCCCAGCCAAGCCGCGCCACCTCGATCCGGTAGCCGCCCGCGGCGTCGCTCGTCGCGATCGGGGTCCCGCGATGCCACAGCACCGCCCCTGGACAGGGCGCCCCGTCGAAGTCGATCACCCGCCCCGCCAGCAGCAGCCGCCCGCGCGATTCGAGCGCCGCGATTTCGTCGTCGGCCGGCAGCTCGAGCGGCGAGCGGTCGACGGTGGCACGCTGCGGAGCGATCACGCGCTCCTCGTCGCGCGGCAACTCGGCGGTGCGCTCGTACACGCCAGGCGGCGCGGCGCGAAGGGGGCGATCGCTTCGCGGCGATTCGAGGATCGGCGCGAGCCGCGGCGGGCGCGCAATCCCATCGAGCAGCCACCACGCGCCGCCGCCGATCGCGAGCAGGAGCAATCCGCCCGCGGTGACGGCGACGCGCGCGCGGGCCATCAGCGCGACTCCGAAGGGTCGGGCGACGGTACGACCCACTCGAGCTCGCGGTGGCCGGCGGAGATCGCCGTCACGAGTTCGCGGCCATCGGGGAACTCGACGACGACTGGCCAAACGCGCGCCGCCTCGACGACGAGCCCGCGGAACTCGAAGCGGCCGTCCGAGCCGGTCACGTCGTGCAGATCATCACGCGAGCCACTCTGAAGCGTGACGCGCGCGCCCACGACGAGCGTTCCATCCGCCTCGCGAAGGAGACCCTGAACGACCGCCGCCGGATCGCTGCGCACGACGAGATCGGGCAAGCGCGCGACCGCGGTCGCCGGCCGTGACACGGCGAAGCGATGCGCTGCGAGACCACGCGCGGTCACCACCAGCTCGCGCGCCGCCTCGTCCGTGCGGTCCGTCTCGGCGCCAGCGAGGAACGAGAACCATCCCTCCGCGTCGGTCGACTCCATCGGCCGCGCGCGCCGGCCACCGACCTCCAGCACGACGGTCGCATGCGCGAACGGGCGCCCCGCCTCGTCCACGACCCGTCCGAACCACGCCGGCTGCGCCGCGAGGAGTCCGAGCTCGATCCGTCCGCCGCCGCGCCGCAGCTCGATCGGCTCGGCGCGATGGAGCACGCGCTCGCGACAGGCGAACTCGAACTCCACGCTCTCGAGCGGATAGGGGCCGATCGAGAAGCTCCCGTCGGCGGCGCAGCGCCGCTCGAACTCGATCGACGCGTCGCCGTACTGCGCGCTGCCGCGCACGACGAGTCCGAGCGCCGCGACGTCGGCGGGAACGTCGATCGACCCGACCAGCATCGTCGCGTCGCTCCAGGCGACGCGGCCCAGATCGACCGGCGCCGCGTCAGGCGGGAGCGTGAAGGTCTCGCACCAGAGCGCTTCGTCGCCCGCGGCGAGCGCCAGCGTGTAGGAGGCGAACTCGGGCAGCAGCAGCTCGAAGCGGCCGTCGCCGTCGATCGGCGCCCGGAAGTCGCGGCCGTCGAACCAGCGCGCGCCGCTGCCGATCGTCCAGGCGCGTGCCTCGCGCGGCGCCTCGCTGACGAAGCCGCGCGGCGGCCACGGCGCGAAGCGGCCGCGCACCGCCACGCAGCGGCGCAGCTCGAGCTCGACGAGCGTCGCTTCCGACTCCGCCGCGATCGAGCAGGGCCGGAAGGCGAGCGTGTCGGCCTCCGCGGTGCGCGCGCGCAGCTCGACGCTGCCGTCCGGCACGCCGGCGAAGCGGAACGCACCGGCGGAGTCGGAACGCGTCGTCAGCGCGAAGCAGGTCGCGCTGGTGCCGTCGAAGTTGGAGCGCGCCAGCAGGTCGACCGTCGCGCCGGCGATCGGCCGGCCGCCGCGCCACTCGACCGCCCGCCCTTCGACCGCGCGCCCCGCCTCGAGCTGCAAGTCGAGCCGACGACCGGGACCGTGGAACGGGACGACGCGCGAACCGATCGACTCGGCCATCGCCGCGATCGTGGTCGCCCCATCGAGCACATCGTGCGCGAACTCGATCCGATAGGCGCCGCGCGCATCGCTGCGGCCGACGAGCGCCCCGTCGACGAAGAGCTTCGCGCCGGCGACCGGCACGCCGTCGGGCGCCAGCACGAGGCCGCAGAGCGTCGCGCGCCCCGCTTGCTCGCGCCGCCGCTCCTCGCGCGGATCGAGCGGGCGGAGCGGGTCGGGGCCCGAAGGCGGCGGCGGCGACTCGAGCACGCGCGTCGCTTCGGGCGCGCCAGCGAGCGGATCGTCGAGCGGCGCCGCTTCGCGCGAATCACGCGATCCGCCGCCTGCGTCCACCGAGGAGTCCGCCGACGTGTGCACCACCGTGCTCGGCGTGAGGCGCGGCGGCGCTGCGCTGCGCATCGCCCACGCGAAGAGCGCGACGCCGCAAAGCAGCAGCGCCGGCACCGCCAGCGCGAAGGCGCGCGTCCCCGTCGGCTTCGGCGCGTCCCCCGTCATCGCGCTGCTCCCGGTACCATCCCGAACCGCGAGCGAAGGGTAGCCCGACCCGACCGTCCCGTCGCACGCAAGGGGCTCGTCATGCGGTCACGCCGTTCCACCGCCTGTTTCGCGCTGCTCGCGCTGGCGCTGCTCTTCCCGACGGCGGTGCCGCAGCCGCCGCCGAGCGCGATCGACCCGCCGACCGCGCGGAGCGAGCGGCTCCTCGAATGGCGCCTCGAACTCGAAGACGGCGAGTGGATCGAGGCGCCGTCGGGGTTCGTCGAGTACCGGCTGCTCGAAGGCGAAACGCGTTAGGGCTTCACCCGCTTGCGTCGCGAAACGGCCGGCGTTTCGCGCGGCCGCGCCGTCGTCGCGCTCGAGCCTGGCGAGCGCTTCACGATCGAGCGGATCGTCCTCGAAGGCCGACGGGCACTGCTGCATCCCGGGCGGAACGAGTCGGAGTTCGCCCTCGGACCGCCGCTGCGGCTCGCCGCCCGCGCCGCCCGCAGCGTCACGCTCGATGTCGTGGCGGCGGAGAGCGGCGAGCCGCTCGACGACGTGCAAGTCGTGGAGCGCTCGGACTTCGGCTTGGGGCTGTCGTTCGACGCTCTCGACCTCTTCCCGTCGTTCGCAGGGAGCGGCCTCGACGCGGAGAGCGTCGAGTTGATGGCGCTGCACGACTCGCTCGTCGCCGACGGCGCGTCGCCGCTGCGGCTCGAGCTGCCGGAGGAACAGCGCGGGCCGTTCGATTCGTCGAAGAGCACGTTGCGCGTCACGGCGCCCGGCCGCGTCCCGGAGCGGCTCGAGGTCGACTGGTTCACCGGCGGCCGCGCCCGCGTGGAGCTGCAACGCGGCGGCTCGCTGGCGTTCCGCCTCACCGGCTTCGACCGTCTCTCGGAGGTTGCGCGACGGCTCGAGATCGCGCGGCCGCCAGCGACGACGGCGCAGAACGCCCTCCTCGCGGGCGTGTCGTCTCCTCGGCCGTGGGACGGTGCCGCGGAGAACGTCGACCTGTTCGCGCTGCTCCTCCCGCCGCTCGCGCCGGAGGAACGCGATCCGCGCGAACTCACGATCGAGCGCGAGGTGATCGAGGAGCTCGAGTGGCAGGCGTCGTTGAGCGAAGTCGAGATCGACGCGTTCGATTGCGACGAACCACCGCCCGACGAGGAGCAGCTGCGGGTGCAATTCGAGCGGCAGCACGCGTGGCCCATGACGACGGAGCGGCTGGCGGCTCGGAGAGTCGGAGCGGAGGGCCGCGGTGCGTTGCATCGCCTGCCGCCGGGTCGCTACCGGCTGCGAATCGTTCCGCCGTGGAACGACTCCCCGTTCGCCGCCATCGGCGAGGTCGAGGCGACCGTCGTCGCGGGCGAGACGACCACGGTCGAAGTCCCGCTCGAGCTGCCGGCCGACGGGCCGTTCGTGCCGCTCGTCGGGACGATCCGCTGGCCGTGCGGCAGCGCGCTCGAACGGTTCACCCTCTGGTGGGAGCCGCTCGACGGCGACGAACGCCGCTCTCGCAACCTCATCGGCCCGCTCGAGCTGCCCGCAGTCGAACACGGCAGCGTCGGCGCCACGGCGCTCGAAGCGTGGCGCGAGGTGCGGCTCGGCGCCGTCCGCCCCGGCCGCTGGCGGATCCACGAGCCCTACCTCGGGCTCCGCTGCGACGTCGTGGTCGACGATTCGGATGGTGCTGGAGCTTCCTCGCGCTTCGAGCTGATCGTGCCCGAACTCGCCGAGATCGACGTGAGGCTGATCGACGCCGCGACAGGCGATCCGCCCACCGAGCCGATCCGGCTGCGCCGCGCGCTGCACCCCTCGATCGCGGGACGCTTGCCGACAGGCTACGGTCAGATCCTCTTCAACGGACTCCCGCGGCTCGATTCGCCGACCAGCCTCCGACTCGTCACCGCCGCGGGCACGGTGCCGCTCGAGATCGAGTCGCCGTTCCTGTCGGGGGACGTCGAGCTGCTCGACGCGGTGCAATGGTTCGAGCCGGGTCGCCACGAGGTGACGCTGACCGTCGCGCCACCGACCGTGATCGCCGTCGACTGGAGCGACACCGAAGCGAGTGCCGTCGAACAGCGCCCCGCCGTCGAGTCCGCCGAGGCGCTCTTCGATCGCGAGCTCGAACGCGCGCTGCGCCGCGCGCGACTCGTCCCGCTCGATCGCGACGAGCCGCCGCTCTTCGCCGACTGGCAACGCGGGCGCGCCGGCTGGTTCCGGCTGCCGCGCGCCGGCCGCTACCGCCTCGAACTCGTCGTCCCGCCCGGCGCCGCCCCGCTCCCCCCGCGCGTGGTCGAGGCGCGCGCCGGCGAGATCGTGCAGGTCACCGTCGAGCGCCCGCGGCGGGGGTGACTCCCGACGGCAGTGCGCGCACGAACAGGTAGAGCGCTCGCTTCGCTTTGGCATCGGCGCCGGGCGTCGGGATCCCGCCGACGAGCAGCCAGCGATCGCTGAACCCGGCGACCGTGGCCTTCACTTCGGCGTGGAGCAGCTCGGGGAGCTGGATCGCGCCGAGCGGTGACGCGATGGTGGCGATCGGCCGCTTCAACACCGAGCTGCGGAACGTGAAGTTCAACGCGTAAGGGACCGCACCACCGCCGGCCGCGGATCCATCGTCTCCGCCGTCGTCGCCGCCACCGATGGCGATCCCGTCGAACGAGATCCCCTCGAACAGCGTCTTGATCACCGGGTCGATGATCGTCCCGACTCCTTCGATGGCGACCTGCTCGAAGTTGGCGACGTAGGACAGCTCATCGCCGCTTCGCGCCTCGAAGCGCTCGAGCGGCCGGACGATCACCTTCGGCAGCGTGCTGCGATCCAGCGCCGCTCCCTCGAGGAAGCGATTCACGTGAGCGTCATCGAGCGGCACCGCTGCCGCCGAGGCGACTCCGCCGGTGCCGAGCTCGGGGAAGTAGGGCAGCAGCGCTTCGTCGAGAGCGCCTTCGAACTCGAACGCATGCGCCTCGATGGAGAGCGGTGGAGTGCGTCGCGTGCGCAGCGCCAGCAGCAGCTCCTCGACGCGCGCCTGCTCCGTCTCGTTGCCGCGCACGACCAGCGCGCCCGACTCCTTGACGGCGACTTCCATCTTCGAGGCGAGCTTCGCGGCGACGACGGTGAAGTAGGCGTGCAGGAGCGTGCGACACTCGGCGTCGGCCGCAGCATCGGCGGTCGCATCGCGACTCGCGGCGACCAGGAGCGTCGGCGACCCCGCAGGTTCCGCGCGCCGCTCCCCGCTGCCGCGAAACGAAGGCAGCAGGTCGCGCACGTCGTAGATCACGATGGAACGGCCGTCGCGCACGCGCGGCGGACGCGACTCGTCGTCCGTCGCGATCGGCGCCGGCGCAGGAGGCGGCGTAGCGGACGGAGGCGCTCCTTGAGCGACGAGCGCGGCCCTGGCGACGGGAGCGAACGACGCGATGAGCGGCACCAGCAGCGACGACGCGAGCACGATGTTCATGGACCTCGCTCCTCGATCGAAGGACTCGACACGCGACGATCGACGGTCGTCGCTACCACGATCCGTTCCTGGCGCCGCACGACGCCGTCGAGACCCACGCTCGACTCGACGATCTCCACGCGAGCCGGGACGCCGGCGATCCAGCGACGCGTGACGCTCTCCGAACCGTTCGGGTGGCGGACGCCCGTCTCGACTTGCATCGCGGCGACGTAGAGGGGCGAGCGATCGACCGTGGCAGCGGAGGGTGCGGCAATCTCCACCACCCCTGAAACGCTCGCCTCGCCCCCTGCGGAGGGCGGCGATGCGCCGGTGCCAGTGTCTGCTGCGAACCGCGCCACGCCGGTGATCCCCACCACCACCGCCGCCGCCAGCGCCGCGACGCGCCGCGCGCGCGACCACCAAGGCGCGACGCGGATCGCGGTGCGCAGCGCGTCGCCCCAGAGCTCGAGCTCGAAGCCGGCGCCGTGCCGCTCGAGGCAGCGCGGGCACTCGGCGACGTGGCGGCGCACCTCACGCGCGCGCGCCAGCGGCGCGACGCGATCGAGGACGTCGTCGACCTCGCTCTCGCTCGGGCAACGCATGGTCGCGACTCCTCGTCCCTCGCTCTCTCGCGCGTGGTTCATCGCTTCCTCTCGCGCGGCGTCTCGTCCGGCGCTTCGTGCGGCGCGAGCGTCTTCGCCAGCGCGAGACGCGCGCGCCGCAGATGGCTCTTCACGGTGTTCTCCGGCAACTGCAACGCGGCCGCGATCTGCGCCACCGACTCCGCTTCCGCGTAGAAGCGGCGCACCGTCTCGCGCGGCAACGGCGGCAGCTCGGCGAGCGCCGCCGTCAGCGACGCCGCCGCCTCGCGCCGCTCGAGCAGCGCGGCCGGCTCCTCGTCCGGCCCGCCCGTCGTCGCGAGCAGCGGCTCGCTCCCCTCGTCCTCGCGACGGCGCGCGCGGCGCCGCTCCTGCTCGTGCGCGACGCGCCACGCGATGGTGGCGAGCCACGGCCCGAGCGGTCGCGTCGCGTCGTACTGGCCGCGCGCCGCCCACGCCCGCGTGAAGGTCTCCTGCAGCGCGTCGCTGCGCCGATCGGGTTGGCGCACCGCGCGGCGCAGGAGCGACGCGACCGCCGCGCGCAGCTCCTCGAGCCGGCGCGCGAAGGCTTCATCCGCGGGCGAGCGGCTCCCCGTCGGGCGCGGCATCACGATCGGCGCGAGCTCCTTCACGGGCAGCTCTATGCCGATCGGCGCGCGGCGGTTGCAGCGTGGCGCAAGGCGGCGGCGCGGCGGGCGGGCCGGTCGTGTGCGGATCCGACCGCCGTTTTCTCCCCGCCACCGGTGCGGATCAGACCGCCGTTTTCTCCCCGCCACCAAGGGCGGCGCGCAGCTTGGCGGCGGCGTCGTCGAGCGCGGCGGGCGAGGGGTTCTTGTCGGCGTTGGCGAAGTCCATGTGCTTCGGCTCGCGGATCGGGATCAGGTGGAGATGCACGTGGCGCACCTCGAGGCCGAGGATCGTGAGGCCGACCTTCTCGGGCCGGAAGGCGGCCATCTGCGCCTTGCCGATCTTCTGCGCCACGTCGAAGAGGTGGCGCGAGAGGTCGGCCGGGACGTCGAGCCAGTGGTCGATCTCCTGGCGCGGGATCACCAGGCAGTGGCCCGGTTGGATCGGGTTGATGGTGAGGATCGAGAAGCACTTCTCGTCCTTCCAGATGAAGCGGCCGGGGATCTCGCCGGCGAGGATCTTGGTGAAGAGGGTGGCCATCGGTCGGGTTCCTGTCGGGGGCGAGCGGCGACTCGGCAACGCAGCAGCAGGCAGCGGCGCGAGCGAGCGGCCGATCGTAGGCGGCAGCGCCCCGATCAGCGCGGCGCGGCTTCGGCGGGCGGCGGCGGGCGCGCTCGGCCGCTCACCTCCGCGACGAAGTCGAGGATGGTCGCGGTCGGGCCATCGCCCGGCAGCCCGAGCTCGCGCGAGATCGCGACGTGCGTCTTGTCGGGGAAGGTGACGACATCGGCGCGCCCACCGGCCTCGCGCAACTTCGCGGAGAGCAGCGCCGCGTCCTCTCCCGAGTCGGGGTTCTTGCCGGCGACGATCAGCAGGCAGGGCGGCGTGCCACGGGCGGCGGCCACGTGGGAGAGGGGCGAGGCGTCGGCCCAGACGGCGGGATCGCTGCCGAAGACGGCGGCGATGTGCTCGTCGGCCCCCTCGACGTCGCCCGCGCGCGCCGCGACGTCGTAGCTCGCGCCATCCAGCAGGAGCGCGCCGCGCAACGCCGTGAGCGGCAGGTCGTGCTCGCCGAGCCAGCGCGGATCGACGCTCACCAGCGCGGCGAGGTGGGCGCCCGCCGAGTGGCCCATCACGAAGAGCGCCTCGGGATCGCCGCCGAACTGCTTCGCATGCTCGCGCAGCCACGCCAGCGCCGCCGCCGTGTCGCGGATCTGCGCGGGATGGGTCGCGGCGGGCGCGAGGCGGTAGTTGATGGTGGCGAGCAGGAAGCCGGCGCTCGTGAAGGCCGGCGCGCGCCGCTCGAGGAAGCCGCGCTTCTCGCCGCGCTGCCAGCCGCCGCCGTGCACGAAGACGACGATCGGCCGCCCGCGCTCGGCCGCCCCGCGCTCGCGCTCCACCGCCGCGGGCGCGATCAGGTCGAGCGACTGCTCGGCCGGCGCGACCCTCTCGCTGGCGGCGTAGCGCAGGTCGAGCCAGCCGACCATCGTGCCGCTCGGATCGCGGACCATCGGCGGCACGAAGCCGTCGTCTTCCGGCGGCAAGAGCGACGGCGTCACCGCGAGCGTCGTCACCCCATCGGCAAGCGGCACCGGCGGCGGCGCGGCGCACGCCGCGAGCAGGAGGAACGCCGCGACCGCAACCGTGGCCGCAACCATGGCCGCAACTGCGGCCGCCGCCGACGCAGCAGCGGCGCAGGCGCGTCTTCGCAGACGGTCGACGGGCACAGGTTCCATGCGCGGCACCTTACCGCTCGCCCCTCTCAGAGCTTGTCGATCAGCCCTTCGAGCAGCGACCCGGCGTCGATCTCCGGCGCCTCCACCTTGATGTTGTCGAGCGAGAGATCGAGCCCCTTCTGCTGGTCCCAGTCGACCGGGAAGGTGACGCCGAACTTCATGCCGGAGCCGTACTCGAACGCGGCGAGGCTCCAGCGCTTCTCGTAGAGCGTCTCCTCCCACAAGAGCAGGTCGATGTCGACCTTCACGTAGCCCGAGACGTCGAACTTGAAGGTCGGCTGCGCCGAGAGCGACGCCTCGGCGTGCAGCTTCAAGCCGTCGCGCGGGTTCCAGTGCACCTCGGCGGCCGCCTTCGCCTCCGCTTTCAGGCCGACCTTGCCGGAGAGCTCGAGCCCCGCCTCCGCGCTGACCACCGGGATGCCGGCGCCGATGCCACCGTGCACCTTCATCGTGAGGCCCGCATCGGCCGGGATCACGAACGACGCGCTGCCGTCGACCTGCGTCTCCTCCTCGTGCGCCGGGTTGTACTTCACCGAGAGCTTCGCATCGCGCAGCTGCCCCGGCCCGACGCCGGCCGAGAAGTCGAGGCCGCCGCCGATCGTCGCGAAGATGCCGATCCGCTGCCCCATGATCGTGAAGCCGACGATCGGGATGTCGATGCCGATCGAGAAGAGGTTCTTGTCGAACCGCTTCTCGGGGAAGAGGTCGATCGCCGAGGGCAGCGCCACCTCGCCGGCGATCTCGACCTCGCCGTTCGGCAGCAGCTTGATGCCGACCGTCCCTTGCAGCCACGGCGCGATCTGCAGCGTCACGCTGCCCGCTCCGAAGACGGTGAGGTCCGGCGTCGCCTCGCCCGCCGGCACGCCATCCTCGCCGACCGCGCGGTTGGTCACGCCGGCATGCACGCCGCCCTTCAGCATCCCCTTCGCGTAGGTGACGTCGCCGACCGCCGTGAAGGCGCCGTTCTCGTAGTCGATGGTCACCTTCGCCGAGTCGAGGCCCGGCACGGCGAGCGCCGCGCTGCCGCTCCCCTTCGCCTTCCACTCGCCGTCGCCCTTCTCGAGCGTCGCGTCGAGGCTGCCGCTCTTCAGCGGCCCCTTGCCGGCGATCGCCACCTTGCCGGCGATGGTGACGGTCCCGTCGGGCGCGCGGCCGATCGAGAGCGTCGCCTCGTCGGCGCCCGGCACGTCGAGCACCACCGCGCCCTCGAGCCCCCACTGCTCGTCGCAGAGCGTCACCTTGCCGGTCGCCGACTTCACGAACTTGAGCTTGTCGGTCTTGATGCCGAGTTCCGCGCTGCCGGAGAGCTTCGACGCCCCCTCGCTCGCCTCGTAGCGGAACTCGAGGGTGCCGGGATCGAAGAGATCCTCGCGCACCACGCACTTGCCCTCGAGGACGAAGCCGGCGCCGCCCGCGCCCATGCCGGCGCCCGCCTTGATCGTCCCCTTGCAGAGCTTGTCGACCTCGAAGCCGAGCGTCCCCTCGACGCCGATCCCCTTGGTGCCGGCGAAGACGGTGAGCGCGCCGCCGGTCATCTGGATCGGGCCGGGCAGCTTCACTTCGTCGGCCGCGAAGGTCTTCGAGATCTGGATGCGATCGCCGCGGATCGACAAGTCGACGCTCGCCCCCTTCAGCGCGGGGATCGACGGCTCGATCACGCCGTCGGCGACGAGACCGTTGTCGGCGAGCTCGATCGAGTGGAGCTTGATCGGGCTCATCCCCTTGGCCTCGAGCAGCGCGCTCGCCTGCTTCTGCAGGCTCGTCTGCGAGACCATGCCGCCGAACTCGACCGCCTCGTGCGGGACGATGTCGGCGGTGATCGGCTTGCCCTTCACGTACTTGTCGTCGCGGAACGCGGTGCCGGCGATCGATCCGCCCTGCCCCTCCTTCCACGAGACCGACTGCAGCTCGAAGTTCTTGCCGAGCTGGATCGGCTTGCCGAGCTGCGGCGCGCCATCCTTCATCGGGATGCGCAGCGGCCGGCCGCCCGACGCGTTGGTGAAGAGCGTCAGCGCGTCGGGATCGCCGGCGAGCCCCTTCTTCTTCGCCTCGCCGCCGGTCAGCACCTTCGTGCCCTGCAGCGGCTTGCCCGCTTCGAGGTCCTTCATCTCGTAGCGGACGCCTTGGCCCTCGATCGACTCGCCCGGCTTGATGGTCTTGAGCGTCACCGTCCAGCTGTTGCCGCGGATCGTCTCGAGCGAGGTGCCGGGCAGCTTCATGCCGCTCGCGCGCGCGTCGGCCAGCACGCCGCCGACCGCCGTCTCGAGCGCGTTGTTGATGCGCGAGCCGAACGAGCGGTTGGCGCTGGAGTGGAGCAGCCAGAGGTTGTCGACCTCGTCGCCGCCACCGAGCTGCCACTCCTTCTTGTGGTCGACGTCGAAGAACTGGATCGAGCCGTCCGCCTTCCAGTAGGGCCGCGCGACGCGCTTCGCGATGGTCTCCTTCGAGCCGGCGAGGTAGCGGTCGTCGCCGCCGATCCGCAGGTACCAGACCTCCTGGTCGCGGATCTGGAGCGGCTTGGTCGCGCCGATCTTCTTCTCGACGGCGGCCTGCGCCTTCGGCACCGCCTCGGCGTCCCACGCCGCGCGATGGCCGTCGGTCCGCTCGCGCTTCGCCGGCAGCACGAAGTCGTTCGCCGGGATGAACCCCGCCTTCAGCTTCGGCAGCGAGACCGCGCCGACGTCGAGCTGCTTCGCCGTCTTGTCGAGGCGGTCCTTGCCGCTCACGTACTCGTTGCCGTCGGGCGAGAGCTTCGACTCGCCGCTCGCGCTCTCCTGCTTGCCGCTCGCGGCATCGCCCGCTTTCCGAGCGATGAGTGGCAACCCGCTCCCCACCGTCGATGGTGCAACTGCCCCGCCACCTCGCGACGGCGCGACGACCCCGCCGCCTTGCGCCCCGCCACCGGACGTGCCGCCCTGCTGGACGACGTGGGTCAGCTCGTGCGCCATCAGGTGGTCGCCGGCGGCCGTGCCGGGCGCCAGCTGTCCGGCGCCGAAGAAGAGGTCGTTGCCGACCGTGAAGGCGTGGGCGTCGAGCTCGTGCGCCATCGACTGCGCGGCGGCGTCGTCGTGGACGCGCACCTGCGAGAAGTCGTGGCCGAGCTTCTGCTCCATGTCGGCACGCGCGGCCGGCGGCAGCGGCGCGCCGCCGCCCCGCTTGCCGTCGATGCGCCGCTCGAGGTCGGCGGCGGCCTGCTCCTGCGCCGCGGCCGGCTCGCTCGCGCGCGCGCGGCGCTGCAGCGGTGCGACGCCGCCGCCGGCCATCCGGGTGATCTTCGGCGCACGCTGCGCCGGCTTCGCGGCCTCGTCCGCCTTCGCCGCGTCGTCGCCCTTCGTCTTCTGCGCCGCCTCGTCCTTCGCCTGCTGCTTCGCCTTCCCGGCCTGCGCCTCCTTCTGCTTCTCGAGCTTGGCGTCGCCGTCGATCTCCTTCCTCGCGAGCTTCGCGGCGCCCGGCTTCTTCTCGTCGGGCTTCTTCGCCGCGCCGGCCGCCGCGCTCGGCGTCGCCCCCTTCTTCTCGTCGGGTTTCGCGACCGCGCGCGCGACCTGCTCCGCCTCCTGCTCCATGGCGTCGCCCGGCTGGCTCACCGCCATCCGCCGCTGCACGAACGCCGGGGTGCGCGCGACGTGGCGCGCCGACGGCGGCTTCTCGGCGCCCTTCTTCTCGGCCGGCTTCTTCTCCGGCTCCGGCGACTTGCCGGCGGACTTGCGCTGCGTGACGGCGGAACGGCCCATCTCAGCTCCTCCGTTGCGACGGCCGCGGCAGCAGCTGTCCCGGCGCCGCTCGACCGAGCTTGCGGTACTCGTCGGCCAGCGCCTCCTGCAGGAGCGCGAGCGGGATGCGTCCCGCGCGGCAGCGGGTCGACGCCGCCAGCACCGCGTTCTTCACGTGGCCGCCGGCGAGGTCGCACCAGCTCGCCAGGAAGTCGAGCTCGGCCTGCGGCGGCGCGCGGTCGCCGAGGTGCGCCTGCCAGAGGCGGCGCCGCTCGGCGGGCGCCGGCAGCGGGAAGTCGAGCACGACGTCGAGGCGGCGCAGGAAGGCGGGATCGATGCGCGTGCGGCTGTTCGCGGTCAGCAGCGCGATCCCGGCGAACGCCTCGAGGCGCGTCAGCAGGTGGTTGGTGAGCATGTTGAGGTAGCGCTCGCCCGTCTCGCCCGCGTCGCTGCGCTGGCCGAAGAGCGCATCGGCCTCGTCGAAGAGCAGGATCACGTCGAGCGCCGCCGCCACGTCGAGAAGGCGCCCGAGGTTCTTCTCCGACTCTCCGACCCACTTCGACATCAGCGCGCCGAGGTCGACGCGCCAGAGCGGGATCCCCAACGCCGTGGCGACACGCGACGCGGCGAGCGTCTTGCCCGTGCCGCTCTCGCCGACCAGCAGCGCGCGCACGCCGGCGTTGCCGCCGCTCGAGAGCGTCGTCCCGAGCCCCTGCCACAACGAGTCGCGCCGCCGGCAGCGCTCGATCAGCTGCTCGAGTTCGGCGGCGAGCGACGCGGGCAGCACCAGCGCGCCGTCGGCCACCTCGCGCTCGATCGGCTGCGCCAGCGCGCGCAGCTGCGCCACGCCGATCCGGCGGCGCGCCACCGCCAGCTGCTCCGCGTCGAGCGGCCGCCCGCTCGCCCGCGCCACCACCTTCGCGTGGCGGGCGATCCGATCGATCAACCCGAACGCGAGCGGCGCTTCCGCCAGCGACTCGGCCAGCGCCGCGGCCGGCTCCGCCGCGTCGAAGTGGGCGTGCCAGCGCGCGCGCCGCTCGGCGCAGTCAGGCAGCGGCAGCTCGAGTTCGAGCAGCCCCTCGTCGGGCAGCGCGGAGGCGCCGCTCGCCAGCGCCACCAGCGGACCGCGCGCCCCGCTCAACACGCCGCGCGCGAGCGCCTCCTCGCTCGCCCCGTCGAGCAGCACCATCGGCAACCAGCCCGCGCAGCGGCACGCGAGCCCGAGCGTGCGCTCCGCTTGCCACCGCTCGAGCGGCACCTCGAGCGGCTCCTGCCCGAAGACGCGCGCGAGGCGCGTCGCGAACTCGTCGCGTCCGCTGAATGGGGAGCCGCGCACGACGACGCCACGCGCGCCATCGCGCAGCGCCGCCACCGCCTCGTCGAGCAGCGCGGCCGCCGCCGCAGGCAGCTGCGTCGCGCCGCTCGTCGCGGCGGGATGGCGCGTGCCGGGCCACGCCGGTCGACCGCCCGACAGCAGCGCGAAGAGGCGCGGCTCGACGGCGAGCGACCGCTGCGGCAGCGGCCCGTCGCCCGCGACCTCGACGACGCCGGCCGCGACGCTCGGCAGCGCCAGCAGCGCCAGCGGATCGATCGGCGCGTCATGGAAGAGGGTGCGCAGCAGCGCCACCACGAGCTCGGCGCCCGGCCGCGCGCTGCCCGGCGCACCGCGCTCGTCGGCCTGCAGCTCGCCCACCACCGCGCCGACTGCGGCGTCGGCCTCGACTGCGCCGAGCCAGCCGATCAGGAAGAGGTCGGCCGGCCGCGCGACGAGCAGCGTCATCAAGGTCGCGAGCGGGCCGTGCAGTTGGGTCGGCGGCGGAGTCGCCGCCGCGGCCAGCGCGCGCGCCGCCGCGCTCGGTGAAGCGAGGCGCGCGACCGCGAAGCGGCCGAGCTCGCCGCGCACCCACGTGAGGACGCCGCGCGCATCGACCGACTCGACCGCCGGCGCCGCCGCGATCGGCACCGGCTCGGCGGCGTGCTCCTTCGCGTGCTGCGTCGCTTTCATCGGGCTCATCGCGGCTCTCCTGCCCCGAAGTCGTAGTGGAAGCGGAGCGCGACGCCGAGCCACGGCACGAAGCCCGGATCGACGTCGAGGCCGGCGAGCCGCACGTCGAGGCGCACCGCCGTCGCCGGCAGGCAGACGTCGAGCCGCCCCGGCCGCACCAGCAGCCGCCCGCGCGCACGCAGCAGCGACGGCGAGAAGAGGGCGGCGCCGAACCGCAGGCCCCCCAGCGCCACCAGCGTCTCGACGAGCGGCGCGACGTCATGTTGCGGGACGTCGTGTTGCGGGACGTCGTGTGGCGCAGCGTCGCGTGGCGCAGCGTCGGGCGGCGCGTCGACCTGCGCGGCGGCGCGCGCGAGCCAGTCGGCGAGCGGATCGTCGCTCGGCAGTCCCAGCGCCAGCGCTAGCGCGCGCAGCAGCGCGAAGCCGCCGCCGCCAGCCTGCCACCAAGGCGCCGCGGCCAGCTGCTCTTGCGCGGCACGACCGAGCAGGAAGGGCAGCAGCCGGAACGTGCCGCACCACGCCGAGTCGATCCGCTCCAGCAGCGGATCGTCGCTGGCCGCGGCGGCACGGAGAAACGGAGGCGCTGCAGCGCGCGGCCGCGGCGGCGCCGCGCTCGTTGCGGCCGACGGCGGCGAAGGGGCTTCCTGCGGCACGACCGCGTCGCTCGCCGCGCGGCGCGCGCGACCGAACGGCACGGTGCGACCGTCGACGCCTTCGTTCGCGACGCGCGGCAGCGGCGGTGCGGCGACGCGCGCGCGGCACTCCTCGGCGAACCGGCGGGCCTGCGCGTCGTCGTGCACCGCCGCCGCCAACGCGCGCGGACGATTCGCGATCCAGTCGAGCAGCACCCGCAACACCACGCGGCCATCGTCGGGCGCGAGCGCGCGCCAGTTCGACGCCACGCCCGCGCGCGGCACCGCCGGCGGCGTCGCGCGCGGGCGGTCGAGCGAACGGTCGAGCCGCGCCTCTTGCGCCGCCAGCAACGGCGGGGCCTCCTTCGGCGCGGCCGTCGCGGTCGCGCCCACTGCCGTCGCCACGGTCGGCACGCGGCAACCCGCCGCCGCCGCCACGGCGCCCGCCACTTCCCGGGCCGCCGCCGAAGAGAGCAGCACCACGACCGCGTCGGCGACGCCCGCTCGCTCGAGTCGCACCATCACCGCCGCCAGCCGCGGCGCATGGTCGAGGAAGAGGGCGCGCAGCGCGGCGCCCGGCTCCCGCTCGCCGGTCGGCAGCAGCGCGCGCCACGGCCAGCGCGCCGCCTCGCCGCGCGCGATCGCCGTCGCGACCGCCGCCACCATCTCCTCGGGCGAAGCGAAGCGGACCCGCTCGAACGAGCCGCTCGCCAGCGCCGTGACCAGCGACTCACGCAGCGCAGCGCCGAGCTCGCCGAGCCGCCCGCGCAACGCGAGCCGCCGCACCACCACCACCTCGTCGTCCGGCAGCTCGGGCAGCCGCGCCCGCTGCAGCGTGCGGCGCAACTCCGCGGCGACCCGCTCGCGCGCACCGCCCCCCCGCGCGCGCACGCGCACCGACCGGAGCAGCACTTCGTCGAGGCGCGCCGCCACGGCTCACTCCTGCAGGCCGACGCGACCGCTCACGGTGAAGCGCGCCGTCACGGCGACCGCCGCGCCGATCGACCGCACCACGCGCGCCACCGCGAGGCCGTCATCGTCGCGCTGCTCGACCGCCAGCACGCCGCGCAGCGCCTGCTGCTCGTCGAGGAGGTGGAGCAGCGTCCCCGGCGCCGCATCGCGCGACAGCTGCAGCCGCATCCGCGCGCCGAGGTCGAAGCGCGGCGGCGGCGTGACCACGCTGCCGCGCAGCAGGTCGGACGGATCGCCGTGGGCCGCCAGCAGCAGCAGCGCGCGCAGCGCATTGCGGAACGCGGAGCGCGCCGTCGCGCTGGCGTCGGCGGAGAGGCGCGCGAACCACCAGTCGACCAGCTCGACCAGCGTGCGCGCCACCTGCAGCGAGCGCGCCTCGACGTCGGCCAGCAGCGGCCAGCGCAGCGGCTCCTCGAGCGGCAGGCGATCGTCGTCGGCCAGCTCGGCGAACCGCAAGCGCGGACCGGCGGCGACCTGCGCGAGCGTCGCCAGCAGCGCGCCGGCACCTCGCTCGAGTTCGCTCGACAGGCGGGTCGCAGCGGCCTGCAGCGGCCCGGTCGGCAACGCCGCGGCATCGCGCAGCGACGGCGGCGGCGGCGTCGCGGGGCGCAGCGCGATCGTCGTCGCGAGCTGCCGCCAGAGCTGCGTCGCATCGCGCCGCAGCGCGACCCCCTTCTTCGGCCCGATCCGCGTCGCGACCCGCTCGAAGCGCTGCTCCGCGTTGCCGGCCTGCGACGCGACGCGCACCGCGCGCAGCCGCTCGAGGTCGAGCCAGCGCGACCCGCGCGGCACCAGGGCAGCGAGCGGCGCCGTGGTCGCGAAGTCGCTGATCGAGAGCTCGCGCAGCAGGTCGAGGAAGGGGTCGAGCTCGTCGGGCAGCTCGCGCGCCGGCGCGCCGATGCCCGGCAGCAGGTCGTCGGCCCGCGCGAAGCGCAGCGGCAACGGATCGGCCGGCGCCACCTCGGCGTGGACCGCGCGCGCGCGCACGAAATGGAGGCCGCGCGCGAAGCGCAGCGCCTTGCTGCGCGCCTCGTCGGTCTCCTCGACGCGCTGCCAATCCTCGGCGACGACCTTCTGCGCCAGCGCGTAGTCGTCGTTCGCCTCGGCCAGCGCCGCCGCCGCGGCGCGCAGCTGCGGCTCGGCCTGCGCGATCGCCCCGTCGAGTTCCTCCAGCTCGGCGCGGCGCCGCTCGCGCTCGGTCAGCAGGTCGCGCAGCTCGCGCTCGCGCAGCACCCGCACCTGCTCGAGCTTCGCGGTCGCATCGATCAGCACGCGGCCTTGCGAGATCAACGTGTTGAAGCGCGCCTCGGCGGTGAGCGTCGACGCGTCGATCGGCAGCGAGGGCCGCGCAGCCAGCGCGTCCCGCACCGACGCCGGGAGGTTCAGCTCCGCGCGCCCGGCCAATGCCGACAGCTGGATCAGCGCGCTGTCGGAGTCGTTCATCGAATAGACCTCGGGCGCGACGTTGCGCACCACGCCGAAGTCGGTCGAGCTGGCCAGCCGCTCGACCCCGTCCGAGGGGGAGATCTTCGCGAAGAAGGTCTCGCTGGTCTTGGCGAGGCTCGCCTTCTCCGCGCTGGCGCTGAAGAAGTTCGCCACCTCGCGGATGCGGAACGACTCGCTGCTGATCGACTCCACGGCAGCGGGGGCAGCGGCGGGCGCCGCAGCCGGTGCCGCGGGCGCCGCCACCTTCGGCACCGCCGCTTCGAGCACGCCGTACGGCAGCTTGCGCATCAGGTTGAGGCCGCTGCCGTCGGTGGCCGTGCCGCCGGAGAGCGCCGCGAAGTTGAGCGTGTGGGCGTCGAGCTGATGGCGATGGCCGAGCAGCAGGTCGCGCGTCTGGTCGAGCTGCGCCTGCTGCTCGACGATCCGCTGATCGAGCACGCCGACGTACTTGGCGAGGAAGGCGCGCGCGACCACGCGACCGAAGGCGTCGGCCGGCGGATCGGCGGGCGGCAGCGCCGCGACGCGACCGCGCGCTGCGAGCCAACGGGCGCGCGACTCGAAGGGCGCCGGCAGCGGATCGCGCCACGGACGTGGCAGCTGCTCGCGCTCGGCGATGCCGAGGCCGCGCGCGACCAGCTCGGCGCGCAGCTGCTCGTCGGCGAACTGCTCCGGCGCGCGCGGCTCCGCGTCGGGCAGCACGGAGAGCGGCGCGAGCTCGGCGCCGGTCAGCGTCACCGTGGCGGAGAAGCCGCCGCCGGAGAGGGTGCGCGCGACCGAGCGCGCCGCACCGGCCGCGACGACGTTCGCCGCATCGGGCGCGAACCGCTGCGCGAGGAACGCCGTGCGCCACGCGGCGAAGGCGTCGTTGGCGAGGCGCCACCGCTCGAAGAGCTCGTCGAGCGCGGTCGTGTCGACGCTCGGCAGGTCGAGGAGATCGGGACGCCAGCTGCGATCGGCCACCTCGATCAGCAGGCGGATGCGATCGGCCATGCGGCCGGCGCGCTCGAGCGGCGCGCGCGGCAGCTCGCGGCGCAGCAGCGGAGCGACGTCGCTGCTGCGCACGGCGACCAGCTCGACGTCGTGCGCCGGGCCGAAGAGCGGGCAGCTCGGCGACCCTGCGGGATCGAGCAGCAGCTCGGGCGGCAGGCTGCCAGCGGCGGCGAGGAAGTCGAGCGGGCAGGCGGCGACGAGTTCGGCGGCGCGCGCCGCATCGCCCTGGCCGTCGCGGCGCGGCAGCTGCTCCAGCAGCTCCGCGAAGGTCGCCTCGCACTGCGCGCGCAGCGCGGCGTGGCCCCCTTCCGGCAGCGCCAGCCGGCGCGCGCCGTGCACGTCGATCCAGGTCGCGGTGCGCGCGGCATCGAGTCCGACCAGCGCGACGACGACGCCCGGTTCGCTGCTGCGCAGCAGCGGCTGGCCGAGCGTCGCGGCGGCGACCACGTTGGCGATGCGCGCGGCCGGCGCATCGAGCAGGCCGGCCAACGTGGCGAGCTGCGCCGACGGCAGCGGCTCGAGGCGCGCGCGCACGAAGAGGTCCTGGCGGCGATCGAGCGTGGCGTCGAGCTCCTCGCGCCGCGCCGCTTCCGGGATCGTGCCGGGCAGCGTGTGGACCAGCTCGCGCTCGACGACGAGCCACGCGAGGTGGCGCGTCGCGCCAGCCGCGGCGCCATCGCCGAGCCGCGATGCCGCGACCAGCTCGTCGAAGCGCAGCCGCAGCACGACCGGCAGCGCCACCGCGAGGCCGTCGGCGCCGATCGCGACGCCCGGCTGCACCGAGAACTCGGGCTCGAGCGCGCGGCCGTCGGCGGTGCGCCGCGCCTCGACCTCGAGGCCGGCGACGATGCCGGGCGAGCGGCCGGCCAGCAGCACGTCGACGCGCGCCCGCTGCCAGCGCTGCAGCCGATCGAACTCGTCGGCGCCGAGCGCGCGGCCGGGCGCGAGACGGAGCCGATCGAGCGCGAAGCCGGCCGACGGCGCGCCGTTCATCAGCTCCTCGGGAGCGTGGCGGCCCCGCATCGGGACCGGCGGATGGAGTCGCACGACTCGAGCCATGGCGCGCTCCTCCTCAGGCCCACAACTTCTGGGTGGTGCGCGACAACTTCATCGCGCTCACGATCGACGCGAGGTCCTTGCTGGTCGGCGCGCGACCGAGCTTCTCCAGCCGCTCGACGAACTCGGCGAGGCGGTCGTTGCGGACCAGCTCCTCGAGCGTCGGCCAGAGCGCGGCGTCGAACGAGCGGTCGACCTGCGCGAAGAGCGACGCCAGCCGCGCGGCGCTCTTCTCGTCGCCCTCGAGCAGCTTGGTCAGCTCGTCGAGCGACCGTTCGCCCTCGGGCGTCGTCGGCTTGCGCGCGCGAGAGAAGCTGTCGAGCACGTCGATCGAAGCGCCCTTGCTGGCGGGCGTGGCGGGCTCGGGAACGGCGGGCGCGGTCGACGTGGAAGCCGGTGTCGCGGGAGTCGTCGCGGGGGTGGTCGAAGCTGAGCTCGACGTCGAGAGGTTGACCTCGACGAGCTTCTCCGACCGGAAGCGCGACAGTCCGAAGGCGTCGCTCACGCCGCGCAGGTCGGAGAGGTTGATCCGGCCGAAGTCGAAGAGGCCACCGCCCGTGCCGGCGCTGCCACCGCTGCTCGGCGGCGCCGACGGCGCGCCCGGCGCGGCATCGGTGCCGCCCGCTGGATCGGTGGCGGTCGACGGGTCGTTGCGCGGCGGCACGACGCTGCCGCGCGCCAGCACGAGGCCCGAGACGCCCACCGTCGTCGCGCGCGCGGGACGCCGCACGAAGTAGACGTCCTCCTCGCCGATCGCGTTCCAGATCGCCTGCCACGCCTCGCGGTCGGTGTCGAGCGCGTGGATCGGCGTCCGGCCGAAGCGCAGCCGCAGCGGCTCGAAGCGGTCGAACTGGCGGCGCGCGAGCTCGGTCTCGTCGGGCTTGCCGTCGCGCCGTTCGAGCGCGGGCGCGAGCTGCGCGAAGAGCTCCGGCGGCAGCCGCGCCACCACCAGCACGCTGGCGGGCACGCCGCGCGCCACCTCGAGCGGCGCGAGGTCGCGCGATTCGGCCAGCAGCACCGCGAGCTCGTCGCTGCGCACCGGCGCGATCGCCACGTCGAACGCCGCCGGGAAGAAGCGCTGCACGCCGTTCACCGGATCGAACGCCCCCTTCGGCGCCGGACCGGCCGCCGGGAGCAGCTCGACGAAATCGGCCGCGGCGAAGCCGGCGCCGACGCCCGACGTCGGCCGCGTCGCGCGCAGCTCGGGGAAGAGGCCGGCCCAGTGGCGCGCCAGATCCTGCGCGAAGGCGGCCGGGTCGCCGGCGATGCGCAACGGATGGCGCAGCAGCTCGTCGTCGAGCCAGCGCGGCGCGTCGCCGCGCACCGCCAGCACACCGAGCACCGCGCCATCCTCGGGGATCCCGGGGTGGCGGCCGGCCCGCGCCAGCAGCGCCGCAGCGATGGCGGCGCGCGCGGACGGTCCATCGCGCCGATCGGGCAGCGCCTCGGGCAACTTCACCAGCAGCAGCTCGACGCCCTCGACCACATGGTCGGCCTGCGTCGTGCGCGCGACGCCGAGCTCGGCCGGGAAGACCTCGGCCAACCCCTCCTCGAACTCCGCGTAGGCCAGCACCACCGCGTAGAGGCCGGTCTCGAGCGCGAGCGCCTTGCCGCCGTTCACCTGCTGCATCGTCGCACGGTCGCCGAGATCGACCACCAGCGTCTCGTCGAGCTCGATCACGCGTCCGAGCGGCGTGACGGCGACGCCCGGCTCGACGCTCACCACGGCGCCGGTCAGCGTCGTCTCGAGCCCGCGCACCACGCCATCGCCCTGCGCGCGCCCCACCTCGCGCAAGCGGCCATCGAGCCACGTCTGGTCGCGCACGAGGTCGGCGGCGGTGAGCAGCCGCCCGTCGAAGTAGTGGGTGCGCGAGAGCTGCGAGACGACCATGCCGACCCGCTCGACGCCGGGATCGAGCGGGAGAGCGGTGAGGCGCGGATGGAATCCGTTGGGGCTGACCATGGGCGTGACCTCGGTTCGGTTCAGGAGTCGAGAGCGGCGGCGAAGGCGGCCTCGACGGGAGCGGCGAAGCGGCGGGCGTCGTTGTCGATGCGCAGGCGCGCGGGGCTGATCGGCAGGGTCGGCAGCGGCTCGGCGGGCGCCGCCTCGATGGTGACCCGCGCCAGCTGGACGCGCGACTGCTCGACGAGTTCATCCTGGTCGGGATCGACGACGTCGGGCAGCGCGGCGCCGGCGTCGAAGGCGTGCAGCAGGCGAGCGCGGCGCGTGAACGCGGCGAGCGCGGCGGCGTTGGCCGCGACGCTCTGGTCCTGCGCGCGCAGCTCGGCGAGGCGGGCGCGCTCCTGGTCGGAGAGCTTGCTCTCGATCTGCGCCAACGTCGGCAGCGCGCGCTGCCAGGCGAGCGGCGAGCGGCGCAGCGGATCGGCGCGCGACTCGTCGGGGAGCAGCTCGAGGCCGAAGGAGTCCTGCAGGCGGCTGGCGTCGACCGCGTCCGTCACGGAGTTGATGCGGCGCGCCAGCACCGGCTGGAAGCCGACCGGCACCGGCCGCTGGCGCAGCGTGACGCGCAGCGCGAGGCCGGCGGCGTCGCGCGCCCGCTCCAACGCACCGACCTCCTGCGTCGGCAGCCAGTCGTTCAGCACCAGCTCCTGCTCCTCCGGCACCACGACCTCGCGGCCGAACGCATCGAGCGCGACGCCCGGCGAGACGACCAGTCGCACGCGGATCGAGCGGCTGCGATCGGCGGCGAGCGGCGAGTCGTCGTAGACCAGCCGCACCGCGAGGCCCGCGATGGTGCCGTCGCCGTGGAGCCAGTAGTGGTGGCGGCTCAAGCGGACGCGGTGGTAGGCCTGCTCCGCGCGCAGCGCCTCGACCCCGAGCAGCATCCCCTCCGCGAAGGAGACGCGGCGCAGCGGCGCGAGGAAGCTCGCCTCGCCCTTCCACCAGTCGGGCCACGTCGCGGGATCGTCTTCAGGCGAGAGCATCAGATCTCCTCCCGTGGCCGGCGGCGGCCCGGATTCGCGTTCGCTTCGCTCGGCGCGAAGGCAGCGACGTCGAGCAGCAACCCTTCGCGCGAGAGCCACGTGTCGTCCAGCACCACGCCGCGCGGCGGCGGCGTGCGATCGATCCAGGTGTCGACGGCCAGCAGCGGCGCGAGGCCCGGCACGAAGGGGCGCTCGGTCGCGAAGAGCTCCCACTGCAGGTGGGCCGGCAGCTCGCGCAGCAGCACCTGCTCGACGACGGCGCGCCGCTCGCGGGCCGGACCGTGCAGCAGCACCGTCACCTTGTGGGCGTGGCGCTCGAGGAACTGCGCGGCCGCGTGCGCCTCGCCGGCGGAGAGCGCCGCCGGGTCGTACAGCGCCAGGAACTCGCGCGCCGCCTCGGCCGACAGGATGAGGCTGTCGCCGACGATGCTGTTGCCGCTCTCCATCGTGCCGAGCGTGAGCGGGTGGCCGGCGTCGTCGAGGTTCACGCCGAGCAAGGTCGCGAGCGTGCGGCGCAGCCGGAAGTTCTCGATCACCACGATCGCGCCGCGCGCCACCAGCCCGTCGGTGGCGATGTCGAGCGCGAGGCGGACCGCCGGCAGCGTGCCGCGCCGCAGCGCCAACTCGCCCGCCGCCGCCACCGAGCGACGTTGCCGCTCGACCGGCCAGCTCGGATCGAGCGGCGCGCCGAGGAAGCTGGCGAGGTGCGGCAGCACGGCGGCCGGTGCGCTCTCGGGATCGAGCAGCTGCTCGGCCGCGGCGATGCGCCCCTCGATCGGCGTCAGCAGCCCCTCGAAGTTGGCGAGCCAGCGCTCGCGGAAGTCGGCGCCGTTGGGCTCGAGGGCGCGCGCGGCGCGGCGCTCCTCGTCGCTGGTCGGCGACGGCGCGGCCGCCTCCTCATGGCGGAAGAGCTCCGGCAGGTAGTGCTCCTGCCAGCTGAAGCGCGGCCCGTAGACGCGCAGCGCGTGGAGCAGCGGCGTGGCGCGGCCGTCGCCGTGCAGCTCGAGGCGCAGCCAGAGGAAGCGGCCGGCGAGTCGCCGCACCGCGCCCCCCTCGCGCTGCAGCAGCAGCTCGAAGGTGCCGGAGCGGTCGCTCTCGTGCGCGGCGATCGGCGCCGCGAACGGCAGCTCCGACGGCAGCGCGCACCAGGTCGGCGGCGGTTGCGGCTCGAACGCGAACTCGCCCGGCCGATCGGGCAGGTCGCTCGCTGCGGCGTGGACCACGAGGCGCGTCCCTTCGGGGAGGCAGCCGTCGAGGTAGAGGCGATGCCAGACGCAGCCGAGCCGCCCCGAGTCGATCGGCGCGGCGAGCTCGACCTTCCCCTCGAGCGCGCGGCGCGGCAGCGGCAGCGCGACCAGCTCGCGCACGCCGGCCGGCCGCACCCGCCCCGCCGTCGGATCGCGATGGGCCGGGTAACGGACGACCCCATCGCCGCCGCCGACGAAGCGCGCGTCGGCGAGTTCGCGCAGCGGATGGCGGCGCGGCACGACCTCGGCCGGCGCACCGTCGCGCTCCGGCACCCCGACCAGCAACGCGTCGCGCTGCTGCTCCGCCTCCTCGGGCCGGCGCGGCGCCAGCAGCGCGAGCTGCCGCGGCCCGAACGCCGCCGCGTCGATCACGAACGGGAGCGGCGCCGCGGGCAGCGGGTGGCGGGTGAAGGGCGCATCCGGGCCGTCGACGAGCCGGCGCACCAGCAGCTGCTGCGCGAAGAGGTCGTCATGGCTCAGCACGAAGAGGTGCGTGCCGTCGTGCGCCAGCGCCAGCACGCTGTGGCGCGGCGGCAGCGGGAGGCGCGCCGTGACGGCCAGCGGATGGGGCGTGATCGTGGTCGGCTCGAAACGGGCGGGTCGCGCGACGTAGGGCTGCGGGAGCGAACCGCCCGCGACGATCAGCAGCTCCTCGTCGGTGGCGATGAAGCAGCGGCGATCGGGGGCGACCAGCACGCGGCGCGGCACGCCGGGCAGCGCGCAGCGGTCGACCGTGCGCCGGCACAGGTCGAAGGCGAGCAGCCCCGACTGCGCGCCGACCGCATCGCGCCACGCGAGCGCCAGCAGCGACTCGCCGCCGAGCGCCACGTCGACGAACTCGCCCGCCGGCGCGACGATCGGCACGAGCTCCTCGTCGACGACTGGCTGCGGTGGCGCCGGCGGCAGCGCGCTGCCGACCATCTCGGGGCCGCCGACGTCGCAGAGCAGCGCGCGGCGATCGTCGCTCAAGAAGGCGAGCTGCGCGAAGCCGTCCAGCACGCGCGGTCGCGCCGCCGCCCACGCCGCCATCGCGAAGGGGCGGTCGCGCGCCGGCAGCCGCAGCCGATCGGCCGGCGCCAAGGCGAGGCCGCGCGCCCGCTCGCTCCATGCGACGCCGCTCGCATGGGCGAGATCGAACTCGCGCTGCTCCGCGGCCAGCCAGAAGGGGGTCTGATTGACGTCCATCAGCAGAGGTCCGGCACCACGGGCACCGGCACGCCGGTCGGCGCGCCGCCATCCGGCTCCTGCGTCAAACTCGGCGGCGGCGGCGGCAGCTGCGTCTGCGCCTGCACCGCCAACAGCTCGGGGAGCTCGAAGCGGGCGAGCTCGAGGCGACCGCCGGTGACAGCGCGCCAGCCGGTCGACTCGCGCACGAACAGCGCGAGGCCGGTGATCGCCTGCACGCCCGTGACGCGCGCCGCCTGCGTGGCGAGTTCAGCCGCATCGACCCCGCGTCCGAGCGGCCACCCCTGCCCGTCCGGCCCGCCCGGCACGAGCGGCCAGAGGTAGCGGCGCAGCGCCCGCTCGATCGCTTCGAGCGTCGAGCTCTCGGCCGTCGGGTCGACCACCGTCGCGCTGACCGAGACGGCGAGCGCGCGGTACTTCGGCGCCAGCACGTAGAGCTCGCTGCCGACCGTGCAGCGCGGGCGGAGGTACTCGAAGAGGTCGCGCAGCAGGGCCGGCGTCGCGCGCGGCACCGCGCCTTGCGCGAGCGGCGCCGGCGGCAGCACGAAGAGCGACAGCGCGCCGGGCACCCCTTCGCGCACCAGCGCCGGGCTCGCGTTCGGGATCAGGCCGCGCACCACCTCGGCGCGCGCCACCGCCGCGATCGGCTGGTCGAGCGCCATCTGCCGGTAGTCGTCGACCGTCACGGCGCGCTCGCGGTGCTGGAGGAACGCGGGGATGCGCCGCTCCGCCTGCTCGACCGTCTCGGCCGCGACGCCGCCGCGCAACGGCCACTCGCAGCGCACCTTCGCGTTCGCCCCCTTCTCCGCCAGCACGAGCGGCGTGCCGGCCGGCAGGTTGCCCTCGCTGCCGCCGCCCGCGCGGTAACGCGTGGCGCGGATGCGCGCGCCGCGCGGGAAGCGGGCGCCGTGGAGGCCGTCCCCGCAGCGCACGACGCCCGCGTCCGCCTCGAAGCGGTAGACCTTCGCATCGCGATCGACGCCGCCGAAGTGGTCGACGCGCGTCCACGTCTCGAACTGCGCGCCCGCTTCGACGTCGAGCTCGAGCGAGTCGGGATCGAGGTCGGTGCGCGCGAGGCGCAGCGCCTGCTCCGGCTCGCCGCTGCCGGTGCCGAGCACCTCGTTCTTCACCTCGACCTGCGCGACCACGTCGAGGCCGTTCGCGCCGAGGTAGCCGAGCGTCAGCTGCGGATCCTCGGCGCAGGTGAGGCGCAGCCAGAGGGCGAGCCGCTCGGCCGGCAGCGCATCGGGGAGCGGCGGCGGCCCGTCGCCGACGCCGGCGTCCTGCGGATCGGCGAAGAGCGGCGGCGCAAGCTTCCCGGCGCGCGCCGGCAGCCGCACCCGCAGCACCCCTTCGCGCCGTCCGGCCGCGCTGCTGTCCGCCTCGATCTCGAGCGGCAGCCAGCGCAGCGCCCCGCTCTCGTCGCGCAGCGCCGCGTCGATCCGCAGCCGCCGCGCGACCGGGGCGCTCGCCGCCTCGTCCGCCTCGCCCTCCTGCAGCGGCGCGATCGCCAACGAGAAGACGTCGCCCGCGATGGCGGCGCGCACCTTGTCGGCGGCGACGTCGGCGTCCTTCATCACCGCGAGCGCCAGATGGAGCGCGCCGTCGAGCGTGCCGGCCAGCGTCAACGCGTCGCGCCCCGGCTGCAACGTCACCGGTCGATAGGGGCGCGGTTGCAGCGGCCGATGGGCGCGCCCGTACAGCTCATCGAGCTGCTCCGGCGTGATCCCCTCCGCCGCCAGCTCCGCCGCACCGAGCGGCCGCTTCGCCACCACCAGCAGCTCGAGCGGCATCGGCTGCAGGTCGCCATCGGCGGTGAGCGCGACGCCGCCACCATCGAGGCGCGCCCCCTTCTTCACCTTCGCCGGCAGCCGCGCGCTCTTCTTCACGTCGCTGTCGATGCAGACGACGCCGCGCGCCGCGCGCGCCGGCCGCATCGGCACGGCCAGCAGGCGCAGGAAGGCGCGCCGCTGCCGCTCGGGGATGAGGTTGGCGCGGTAGAGGACCGTCTCGGCGAGCCAGGCGAACAGCTCGAGCAGCGCGTCGGCCGGATCGCCCGGCGCGACGTGGGTCCACTCCGGGTTGTGGGCGGCGAGCCGCGCGCGCGCTTCGGCGACGAGGTCGGCGAAGCGGCGGTCGTCGAGCTGCGGGATCGGGAGCGGCATCGGTTCGTCCTTCGTCGCGATCAGGAGTTCGGGGTCGTCGAGGCGCCCGACGCGAGGAGCAGCGGCAGCGAGAGCGCGCCTGCTCGCCCGTCGTGACGCAGCCGGTAGCGCACGCGCACGCGCAGCGACGCCGCGTCGTCGGGCTCCGACTCGACGTCGACCCCTTCCAGCACGATGCGCGGCTCGTGGCGGAGGATCGCCGCGCGCGCGACGTCGGCGATCAGGCGGCGCGTCGACTCGTCGTTCGGCTCGTGGACGAAGCGCTGCAGTCCGGCGCCGAACTCGGGGCGCATCAGCCGCTCGCCCGGCCGCGTGAGCAGGATGCAGGTGAGCGCATCGCGGACGCTGTCGTCGTCGTAGGCGAAGCCGTGGCGGCCGGCGCGCGGGCCCGCCAGCGGGAAGGAGCGCAGCGACGGGAAGAGCGAGCTCATGGCTTCTTGATCCCGAGGCAGAAGAGCGGGAGGCGCAGGAAGACGTAGGGCATCCAGCGGAAGACGATGTCGAGCAGCGACAGCACGATCATCAGCACGATGAGCGCGCAGATCGTGATGGCCGGCAGCGAGAAGCTGAACATCCAGCAGAGGCCGAAGGCGTTGGCCGCGGTCGGCGCGAGGTCGGGCGTGAGCCCCTTGCCGACCGGCAGCGAGAGGAGCTTCTCGGCGAGGTCGTCGGGCGCCAGGAACGACGCCTTCGGCAGCGCCTTCTTCAGGTCGGAGAGCTTCGGCAGCTGGATCTGCACCGGCCGCGCCGCCTGCGCATCGAGCGGCGCCGCGACGCGGAACGGCGGCGACGGCGGGCCGAAGCGGACGTGCTCGCAGCCGCCCTCGCGCACGCGGACGAACGGCACTGCGACGTAGAGGTCGTCGTCGCGCTGGCCGAAGCGCGGCACGGTCAGGTCGTCGATCGCCTCCTCGACGCGCGCGCCGTGCGTCGCCACCAGCTCGGCGCGCAGCTGCTGCGCTTCGTCGGCATCGATGAAGACGCTGCCGCCGAGGTTGCCGCCGCCATCGGGCAACGGCTGCGCGAAGTGCTGGTCCGCGGGGAGCGTCGTCAGCTGCGCCCGGGCGAGATCGAGCCACGCCTGCAGCCGCTGCTCGCTCGCGGCGTCGGCGCGCACCGCCTTCAGCCAATCGAGCAGCGTGCGATCGAGGGAGCGAGCGCCCTTCGGGGTGCGGTGCACCAGCGCGAAGCGGGCCAGGCGCTGCTCGAGCGTCGTCTTGGCCGGCGAAACCGGCTCCGTGGCGAGCTGCTGCTGGCGCACCAGCACGTCGAGCAGCTCGATGAAGGCGGGCGACGCGCGGCCGTCGTCGACGTGCCAGCCGTCGGCGCGCGCGCTGCTGCCCGGCCGCGCGCCGAACGGCTGCGGCAGCGCCTGCTCGAACTGCTTCGCCATGTCGAGCCGCGCCGCCGCCAGCTCGTCGCCGGCGGCCGGGCCCTTCTTGCCGGGACGCGCGAAGCGGGACTTCATGGCGGCCGGCAGCTCGAGCGGCCGGCTGCCGCTGCCGACCGGCACGAAGCCCCAGACGATCGTGCGCGCGCGCCCCTCGCCATCGAGCGCGGTGGTCGCGTGCATCGGGTGGGAGAGTTCACCGCTGTAGGGCAGCCGCTCGTCGGGCGGCGGCGCGCCGCGCACTCGCGCGATGCGGCGCGCGACGTCGGGATCGCCGTCCGGCAGCGCCGGCTCCCAGCCGATCGGCACGCCGCGCAGCAGCGTCCACGCCTCCTCGACGCCATCCTTCCGGCGCCGCCGGAGCACCATGCCGGCCGACGCCACCTTGCGCGGATCGAGCGGCGGCTCGCCGGGCACGCGGCAGCGCAGCTCCGCCGACAGCACGTAGAAGGCGCGATGGACCGGCTGGCGCAGCACCAGCGCGCCGTCGTCGGCGAAGCGATCGGCCTGCAGCCACGCCTTCGCCTCGGCGGTGGCGAGCGAGCCGTCGGCGAGGTCCTGCAGGAACTGCGGCACGAAGTCGTCGGAGAGGTAGCGATGGAGCGTGGCGCTGCGGCCGTCGCCGTACCAGGCGGGGACGGGGCGCGCCTCGTGGGCGGGCGGCGGCGCGAGCTTCGCGACGCGGCTCACCAGATGTTCCCCGCGCCGGGCGTGTAGCTGGTGCCCACCACCGAGTCGGCGATGAGCGTCGCGCACTTCACCACGCCGCTGAACTTCGCCATGCCGGCGTCGACGTCGACCATGCCGGCCGACACCTTCACGCTGCCCGCCTGCACCTTCACCTCGCCCGACGCCTGCACCTCGACCTTCGAGGAGGTGACGGTGACCGTGGTGCCCTGCACGTCGATCACCGCCTTGCCGCCCGAGTCGTCGGTCAGCTCGAACTTGTTGCCGGCCGGCGTCGTGACCGAGAGCTTCGGCCCCTCCTCGTCGTCGAGCAGCAGCACGGTGCCGTCGGGCGTCGTGATCGAGTAGCGCGTGTGGGTCGGCGTCGACTCGGTCGGCGCGCTGCTGCGGCCGCTGCCCACGGCACCGAGCACGATCGGCAGCTCGGGCGTGACGAAGGCGACCACCACCACCTCGTCGATCTTCGGCAGCAGCGCGACGCCGTAGCCGTTGCCGACCGACGGGTGGAGCACCGCCGCCCACAGCTCGACGTCGAGCGCGGCGATGCGCACGCGCACGCGGCCGCGCGCGTCGGGATCGTCGTCGTCGGTGACGACGGCCAGCGCGAGCGGCGATTGCGCCGCGGCAGCGAGGTGGCCGTTCACGGCGCAAGCCCCGCGCGCGCGACCTCGGCGAGCGTCTGGTAGCCGTGCGCACGATCGAAGCGATGGACCGCGGCGCCGACCTGCCAGCGGCCGCGGAAGCGCGGCGAGACGCCGCCGAGCTCGACGGCGGCGCCGGGCACGAGGCGCGGCTCGCCGTCGACGATCAGCTCGCCATGCAGGAAGCGGGCGGCGGCGCGCGCGAAGCGGCCCTTCGCGAACGCCTCGCCCTGCGCGCGGCTCGCCGGCTCGGGGGACGGCGCGAAGGCGGGGCCGGGCCAGCCGAGCTCGGCGAGCAGGTCGGGGCCGCTGCGACCCGCCGGCGCCGGCTGCAGCGTCGCGCACGCCTCCTCGACCGCGTCGCCGGCCGAGAGGTCGCGGCCGTGCGACTTGCCCTCGGTGACCAGCCGCGCGAGGTCGGCGATCAGGCGCAGCGACTGGATCTGGTCGCCGGCGTGCAGCTCGATCGCCTCGGCCGCGTCGGCGAACGGGCGCGCGACGAGGCGCCCCTCCGCGTCGAGCCGCAGCGGCAGGTCGAGCGGCGCCAGCAACCGGCGCAGGAAGGCGAGCGTGCTCTCGTTCAGCTGGTGCCAGGTCGCGGTGGCGCTGCCCGCCTGCGCGTCGGCCTGCAGGCCCGCCTCGCCGGCGATCTCCTGCACGACGTCGTCGAGGCTCTTCTCCTCGAACACGCGCGAGCGGCGATCGCGCGCGAGGCGGTGGAGCGCATCCTCGGCCAGCACGACGAGGCGCGGCGCGCCGCCGCCCTGGCGCTCCTCGAGCGCCGTGATCTCGCCGCGGAAGAGCGTCACCTTCGAGCTGCCCCCCATCGCCAGCTCGAGCGCGGCGCCGAGCGCCACGTCGTCGAACAGGAAGCCGGGCGCACCGCCGCGGCCCGCCCCGAAGTCGACCAGCTCGAGTTCGAGCCGATCGGGGCCGAGCGTCCCCTGGCGCAGCGTCGCCGCCAGCAGCGACTCGACGCAGCGCTCGTCGTCGCGGCCGGCGAGGCGCACGACGGGGACGGTGGCCGCGAGCGGTGCCGGGGCAACCATGGTTCAGTCCACCAGCTCGCGGCGGCGCCGATCGGCGAGGAGGAGCTGCTGCGCGAAGGCGGCGAGGAAGCTCGGCCGCTCGTCGCCGCCACCGCCGCCTTCCGGCGCGCCGCTCGGCGGCAGCTCGTCGGGCAGGAGCTCGATGTCGAGCTGTTCGATCACGATCGGCATGGTCGTCGCCTCCCTTCGCGCCGCGCGGTCGTGCCGCGGCGCCCTCCACTCACCCACCGCTCATCTGCCGAGCCGGAACGCTCCGCCGATCGAGGTCCCGAGCGACGCCGAGGCGCCGAACGAGACGCCTGCGCCGCCGCTCGCACCGCCGCTCGCACCGCCGCTCGCGCCGACGCCGAACGAAGCGCTCGCGCTGGCAGCGCCGCTCGCGCTGACGCCGAAGCCGGCCGACGCGGAGAGCTCGGCGCTCGGCAGCGCGAGGCCGAGCTCGGCGCCGAAGCGCGGCGTCTCGAGCCCGTTGAAGAGCGCGACGGCGCGCCAGTCGGCCGGATCCTTGCCGGCGTCCTGCAGCGCCTTCGCCACCGGCGCTCCGGCCGCCGCCGGCTGGAAGGAGGGCGTCGCGCGCGCGGCCGCCTTCACGCTCTCGTCGACGGCGAACTGGAACTTGTCCTCGGTGAGCGTCAGCGAGAGGGTCGCGCGCAGCGGGATCCCCTCGGCCGCGAAGTAGTCGAGCGTCTCGGCGTAGCTGCTGACCATCCCGGTGAAGGAGAAGGAGCCCCAGCGGAACTGGCAGCGCGCCGGCGCCGGCATCCCCTCCTTGCCGGCATCGCCCGGCTTCATGAAGCGCTCGGCGATGGCGCGCGTCTTGAGGCGCACGTCGGTCGGCACGTTCGGATCGCCACCGCCCTGCGGCAGCGTCGTGTCGAAGAGCAGGTCGAAGACGAGGCTCGACGACGACTTCTCGACGAACTGCGCCGAGGTCGACTTCTCCCCCTTCGCCTTGGCGTCCGCCTTGATCGAGTTGGAGAGCGTCACCTTCAGCGAGCTCGGGTTGAAGTGGACCACGATCGCGCCGGCGACGTCGGGGTCGTCCCCCTTCATCGGGATCAGCTGCGCTTTCGCGACTTCCTGCATCGACCGCCCTCCGCCCCGCTGCGTCGCCCCGCTGCCTTGCGCCGTTGCCTCGCTCGGAGGCCTCGCCGATCCGCGGCGCCCGCCTAGCCGGCGCGCCGCTCCACCACGAGCCCCTCGTGCACCAGCTGCAGCTCCTCCACGGCCACCTGCGTCGCCGCCGCGTTGAGGTCGGGCGCCTTGAACTTCACCGGCAGCACGTTCGTCAGCTTGATGCGCAGCAGCGGCGCCCCCTCGACGTCGTCGCGCACCTCGATCTCCGCGCTGAGGCGCATGCCGCCGTTGCCCTCGCGCGCCACCGCGTCGAACCAGCTCCAGAGGTCGCCGACGCTGGTCACGCCGCGCTTCAGCGTCACGGTGCCGAAGGTGACCGGCCCGGCGCGCTGCAGCTCGCCCCAGTTGCGGCCGCCCTCGGCGAACTTCTTCGGGGTCATGGTCGCCTCGAGTCCGCTCACTTCGCTGAAGGCGCCGGCGCAGACGAGCTGCCCGCCCTGCGCCAACGACGCGCCGGCGAAGAGGCTCACCTGGAAGCGGAACGGCAGGAACGGCGCGCTCTCAGCCATCGAGCGCCTCCGCCTGCCACCGCCCGCCCTCGTTGACGAAGGCGAGCACGAGGCGATCGATCGGCGCGCTCGGCGCCAGCTCGATCTCGAAGGCGAGCTGCCCTTCGCGGCGCGGCAGCTCGCGCACCGCGAACGCATCGGCGGCGGTGCGCCCCGCCAGCGCGCCGCGCCGGAAGAGATCGGTGAGCCACTGCTCGAGCGCGAGGCGCGTCGGCGTCGCCGCGTTCTCCGGCGCGAAGACCAGTTCGAGGCCGAGCTGTTCGAGCTCGCGCAGCAGCCAGCCGCGCAGGCGGGTCCCTTCGGCCGAGCGCGCCGCGCCGGGCGCCGCCGTCCGCTCGTCGTCGAGCTGCAGCGCGCCGCCCTCGTGCGTGAGGACGCCGATGCCCTGCGCGCGCAACGGCGCGATGGAGGCGGTGGCGACCGCCGGCGTCGGCACGGCGTCGGACGGCAGCGGCCGACCGGCCACCGAGCGCCACGCGCCGTCGGCCGTCGCGCGCGCCGCGATGGCGCCCGCCACCACGCCGCTCGGCGAGAGGAGCTGGTAGCGCGGCCCCTTCAAGTAGGGGAAGAGCGGGGAGAGGCGCGCGAGCCAGCGCAGCCGCTCGTCGGGCAACGCCGCGCTCGCAGACGGCGCACTCGAAGACAGCGCACTCGAAGCCGCAGTGCTGGACGGTGGTTCGCCCCGCCACTCGCGCAAGCGGCGCAGCGCCGCCGCGGCGATCGTCGGCTCGGGTGCGCCCTGCAGCTTCTCGAGCGGCAGCGTCCAGAGCAGGCTCACGTCGGGCCGCCAGCGCGCCAGGAAATCGAGCAGCGGCGGCACCGCCGCGAGCGTGTCGATCGGTCGCGGCGCGCGGCCGGCCTCCATCTCCTGCTCGTTGCGCCGCTCGGCACCCGGCTCGTAGGCGGGCGCCGAGACCGGCACGAAGCGCGCGATCGGATTGGGGAGCCGCTTCTCCGGCAGCCCGACCACCTCGGCCGCGATCGCGAGCCGCTCGAGATCGGGCAGCGCGACCAGCCCGACTTGCGGCAGGTGGAGCAGCGCCGCGAGCCCGCGCCACGACTCGGGACGCGCGAGCTCGACGCCGTTCGCGGGCGGCAGGAAGTCGGCCGCGGAGAGCGCGAGGCCGGTCGGGTCGGCCTCGGGGACGACGATCGCGTGGAGGTGCGAGCCGCCGGCGCGGAAGAAGTCCTCGACCGCGCGCGGCAGCCAGGCGGTGGCGCCGGCGAGGCGGCTCGCGTAGCGCGTCGGCGTGGTGCGCGCCGCCGGGAAGAGCGCGTGGAACTCGTCGGGCGAGCGCAGCGCGAGCGGACGGTGGAACAGCTCGTCGCGGTGGCGCGGCACCGGCAGGCCGATCTCGACCAGCCGCGCGCGCGCGAACGGCGTCAACGCTGCCACGACCGCCTCCCCCGGCGCGTGGCCGAGGAAGGCGACCTCGAACGACGGCCGCCGCACCGCGGCCGCCGCCGGCTCGATCCCGATGCGTCGACGCAGCAGTTCCATCAGGAGCCGATCACTCCTGCTCGACCGCCTCGACCGAGAGGACGAGCTCCTCGATCGCCACGTCGCCGCCGCCCTTCGCGGTGAGCGTCGGTCCGGTCCACTTGAGCGGCATCGCGCCGCGCAGCTTCCAGGTGACGACCGTCTCGCTGCGCTCCTCGTTCAGCAGCTTGATGACGACGTTGCGCTTCGCTTCGCGCAGCCGGCCCTGGCGCGTGGCCTCGATCCAGTCGTAGAGGTTCTGCACGCCGATGACGCCGCGCTTCAGCGTGACGTCGCTCGACTTGAAGATCCCCGGGATCTTGCGCACGTGGTTCACGCGGTCGTTGCCGTTCCGGTACTCGGCGACCGTGATCTCGGTGTTGAGCCCCGAGACCTCGGAGAAGCCGGCGGTCAGCTCCTGGCCCTGGCCGGGCTCGAGCTCGACCTGGAAGTTGAAGCTGGAGTAGGGCGTCTCGCGCTGGACGGGCATCGCGGGTCTCCTCGTTCCGGCGCTCCGGAGCGCGGCGGCTCGGAGCGGTGGGTTTCAGCGAATGGGACGAACGGTGCAGCGGACCGAGCGGCGACCGGTCAGCGCGGCGGACCGGCCGCGCTGACCGCGAGCGCCGACGGCCTCACGCGTCCGCCGTCTTCTGGCCGATGCGGAAGATCACGAACTCGGCCGGCCGCAGCGGCGCGACGCCGACCAGGCAGATGATGCGACCGTTGTCGAGGTCGTTCTGCGTCATGGTCGTGCGGTCGCACTTGACGAAGTAGGCCTCCTTCGGCGAGCCGCCGAGCAGGTGCCCCTCCTTCCACTCGTTGAAGAGGAACGCCTCGACCGTGTCGCGCACGTTGGCCCAGAGCCGCTCGCCGTTCGGCTCGAAGACGACCCACTGGGTCGACTTGTCGATGGAGCGCTCGAGGTAGAGGAAGTAGCGCCGCACGTTGACGTACTTCCACTCGGGGTCGGCGCCGAGCGTGCGCCCGCCCCAGATGCGGTGGCCGAGGCGCGGGAAGCTGCGCAGGCAGTTGATCCCCTCGGGATTCAGCAGCTCCTGCTGGAACTTGTTGATGGCGATCTCGAAGCGCAGCGCGCCGAAGACCACCTCGTTGGCGGGCGCCTTGTGGACGCCGCGGATCACGTCGGTGCGCGCGTAGACGCCGGCCACGAAGCCCGACGGCGGCAGCAGCAGCTCGGCGCCGGCGCGGTTCGGGTCGCTCACCGCCACCCACGGGTAGTAGAGGGCGAGACGGTCGTCGCTGAACTGGTTGCGGAAGGTCCGGATGTCGTTGAACGACATGCCGGCCTGGCTGTCGACCACGCCGACGCGGTAGCGCATCTTGCGCAGGTGGGTCAGCAGCTCGTTGGTGATCGCCTGGTGCTGGTTCGCGTCGGCCGCTGCGGCCGGCGTCATCACGATCGAGACGTCCTCGACGTCCTCGAGCGCGGTGAGGCCGGTGCTGCCGATCTGCTCGTCGGTCTCGCCGGCGTAATCAGTCGAGACCGGCGCGGCGCCGTCGTTGCCGCCGGTGAGCGCGAAGACGAAGCGCGGTTCGCGGGCGACCGCGAGCGTCGCATCGAAGGAGAGCCAGAGCGACTGCAGCAGCGCGGCCGCCGGCTCGGCCACGCCGGCCAGCGCCAGCGTCGCGAAGAGCGGCATCTCGCGCGCGTCGCCGGAGCGAGCCGGGCTGCGCGGCAGCGCGACGTCGAGGCGGCGCGGCGCCGTCGGGTCGAGCTCGACATCGGCGTAGGTGTAGACCACCTCGCCGTTGGCGCTGCCGGTGTGGACGTCGACGTCGAAGCGGCGCGGCAGCGCCGTCAGCACCGCGGCATCGAGCGGCGGCGCCGCCAGCAACGCCGCGGGCACCGTGAAGTCGGCGGCGAGCGTCCCCTCCGGCCGCGCACCCGCCGGCGGATTCACCGCGTCGACCGCGTTGGTGGTGGCCGCCCGGAAGGTGACCGTCGCCCCGTCGCTGTCGCCGAGCAGCAACCGCGGACGGCGGACCGGATCGAGCGCAGCGCCGAGCAGCGGGGAGAGATCGCCCGGCCGGCTGCCGCGCAGGTCGAGCACGACCGGGAAGCGCGTGTTGAGGGGCACGCCCGCCGGACGGCGGACGCTCGCGCGCGTCATCAGCAGCGTGGCCAGCACGGCCGGCGTCAGGTTGATGGTCAGCGTGCCGGCGAGCCCCGCGACCACTTGGCGGTTCGCCACCTCGATCACCTGCGCCTGCGCGAGATCGACCTCGAGGCTGCGCGCCCCCGCGGCGATGCGATGGCGGGCGATGCCGATCACCGCGATCGCGCCGGCCGGCAAGCCGGCGGGCGGGTTCACCAGCGCGGCCGGGGCGACCTCGCCGACCTGCGCCAGCACCAGCGTGTTGTCCTCAGGGCTCGCGACCGCCTCGGTGAGGAGCAGCGGCTCGCGATCGCGCCAGCGCACTTCGACGTGGAAGTTGCCGTAGGCGCCGGGGAAGCGCGCCTCGATGCGGGCGCGGTTCAGCGGCGTCGTGAAGCCGGCCGCGACCGGCAGGTCGACGTTGTCGCCCGGGAACTCGTTCACCGCGCGCGCGGTGCGGACCACGTAGAGCTGCTTGCCGCCGTTGTCGAAGAAGGCGCGCACCGCGTGGGCCGAGTAGTTCGGCACGTCGACGGTGCCGAACCGCAGCGCGCGATCGTCGCCGTAGACGCGGCGGAACTCGCCGAAGCTGGTCACCACCTCCGGCGTGCCACGCAACGGGCCGAAGCGCAGCGGTCCGACGAGCGCCGCGACGCTCGTCGAGACCCCTTCGATCGACTTGGCGCGGAAGCTGGTCTCCTCGACGAAGACGCCAGGCGCGAGATACTCGGGCATCGACCTTCCTCCCAACGTGGATGCACGCGGCGCGCGAGCGCGCCGATCAAGGCAAGCGAACGATCAAGGGCGAGCCGTCGGCGACCAGGCGCTGCGGAGCGCCGGGCGCGACGGTGAATGGCAGCGACAGCGCGAACGCGGCTCCGGAGCGCAGCGTCGCGTCGACCAGGAGCGCGACGTCGACGGCGTGGCGCCGAAGCTCCTCCGGATCGTGCAGTCGCCCCTCCCGGCGCGCCGCCTCGAACTCCGGCAACGGTCGCGCGCCGCGCACCCGCAGCTGCGCATCGTGCGGCGCGCCGCCGACCGGCAGCGCCGGCAGCGCTTGCAGCGGGAAGAGCAGCGCTCCGTCACGGTCGCTCTGCGCTTCCAGCACGACCGGATCGCGCCCGACCACCGTGACGGTCAGCGTCGCGTGCGCGAACGGCAGCGGTCGCCCGTCCTCGAGCGCGAGGCGACCGGAGAGCTCGCCCGAGCGCGTGCGCGCGACGTGGGCGGCCGCCGGGAAGAGCCCGAGCGGGAGCGTCGCACCGCGGGCGACGTTGGCGGCGAAGCGGCGCGGCAGCCAGCGGCCGCGCGGATCGAAGAGGAGACCGGCGATCGGCACCGCGGCGCGCGCGACCGGGCGGCCATCCACCTCGCGGGTCGACGGAGCGAGCTGCTCGCGCTGCTCGGCGGTGAGCGCCCCGGGCAGCGTCGCCCCCTCGCCGAACTCGATCGCGAAGCCCTGTGCACGGCGGACCACGCGGCGCGGGCGCGGGAAGCGGGCGCGATCGGCGGCGGGGAGCGGGTCGAGCAGCAGTTCGAGCAGGTCGGCGACGGACGGCGCTCCGGCTCGCACCGCCCCGTTCGGGAGCGCTGCGCTGACCGGCACGGAGGCGTCGACCGGCCGCAGCGCCGCGAACGACTGGAGCAGCAGCGACTCGCGCGCGATCACGAGCGCGCCTCGCTCGGGTCGCCCATCACGAAGAGGCGCGTCTGCACGGGCACGGCCGGCGGCAACGGCCGCAATCCGACGCGCACGCCCTGCACGCGCCAGCTCGAGGAGAGCGTGTACTTCCCCGGCAGCGCATCCCAGATGCGGAAGAGATCCTCGGTCGAGAGCGCGGCGGCGTGGAGGTGGGCCGCCTCCTCTTCGCGCCATGCGCTGTCGTGCGGGGTGAGGTCGACGGCGCGCAGCGGCGTCCCCTCGGCGAGCTCCGCGAACGCCCACGCGTGCAGCTGCGCTTCGTGGAGGCCGCTCGGCGCCCAGGAGACCAGCAGGAAGTGGAGCTCGACCGGGAGCTCGGGGGTCGGACCGCCGAGCTCGCCGACCGCCGGCGCGCGCCACCGCTTGGTGTTCGCGTCGTCGATCTCGATGCGATGGAGGTAGAGGCCGACCGTCGGTGTCGTGCGCGGCTTGCGGAAGTCCTCGCTGCCGAGCAGCGAGACCTTGCCGTTCACGGGCGCACCCGAGAGCTCTTGCGGGAACCGCCGCCGCAACCGCTCCTCGAGCGCCGCCATGACGCCGTGGATCGCGAGGTACGAGGCCATGCGGCGCATCATGCGCAGCGCAAGTGGCAACGTCACGCGCGCCGTCGACTCTTCAACAGCTCGTCAACAAAGCGTGCAAGAAAAGCGTGCAGGAGGTTCAGGCAACTTCATCGCGGCTTCACCGCGCGTGTCGCCAGGTAGCAAGCGATGCGCTCGTCGAGCGCGCCGTCGCCGGTCCCGCGGCCGCGATCCTCGAAGAGCGCGGTGAGCACGAAGCCCGCTTCGAGTTGGCCGCCGAGCTGCTGCTCGAGCGTGTGGCCGAAGCACCACGGCTCGTCGGCGGCTTGCAGCTCGGCGCGCTCCGCTTCGGAGAGGTGGACGAAGTCGGAGTAGGGCAGCGAGTGGCGCACCTCGAACTCGCCGCGCTCGAGCTTCTTCTCGTCGAAGAGGAAGCGGACCGGCTGCGTGAGGCCGCTCATCAGCACGCCGCCCGGCGCCAGCACGCGGAACGCCTCGCGCCAGACCGGCTGCGGATCGGGGATGAAGCTGTTCGAGCAGGGGTGGAAGAGGAGGTCGAAGCTGCCGTCCGGGTAGCGCGAGAGGTCGCGCATGTCGCCCTCCTCGAGGCGGATCGCGAGCCCTTCGCGCTCGGCGACGGCGCGATCCTGCGCGAGCTGCGCCGGCGAGAGGTCGTGGAGCGTGACCGTGGCGCCGGCGGCGGCCAGCAGCGGCATCTGCTGCCCGCCCCCCGACGCGAGGCCGAGCACGCGCAGCCCGGCGAGCGGCGGGAACCAGTCGCGCGGGACCGGCCGCGAGGGGGTCAGCACGACCGAGAAGTCGCCGCGGCGAGCGGCCGCGACGGCGGCGGCGTCGACCGGCTGCGTCCAGCGGTTGCCGCGCGCCACCTGCCGGTTCCAGGCGGTGCGGTTCCAGTCGGCGATCGCGTCGGCGCCCGCGCCGGCCGATCGATCGCGTCGCGTTCCTTCCATGTCACCTCCAGCTCGGCGCATCGTCTTCGGGAGCGCGCGGAGACAATAGGACGCCATGCAACGCACCCGGCAGGAGTTCGAAGAGCTCGAGCGGCGCGATCTGGCGCCCTTCGCGCTGAAGGCGGCCGAGAGTCGCGGCCGTCGCCACCCCGAGAGCGAGGACCCCCATCGCACCGCCTTCGGGCGCGATCGCGATCGCGTGGTCCACAGCGGCGCCTTCCGCCGCCTCGAATACAAGACGCAGGTGCTCGTCAACGGCACCGGCGACAACTACCGCACGCGCATGACCCACACGCTCGAGGTGGCGCAGTTGGCGCGCGCCGTCGGGCGAGCGCTGCGGCTGAACGAGCCGCTCGTCGAGGCGATCGGCCTGTCGCACGACTTGGGCCACCCGCCCTTCGGCCACTCCGGCGAGGAGGAGCTGCGCGAGCTGATGGTCGACCACGGCGGCTTCGAGCACAACTCGCAGGCGCTGCGCATCGTCGACCTGCTCGAGAATCCCTATCCCGGCCGCATGGGGCTGAACCTCACCTACGAGATGCGCAGCGCGCTGCTGAAGCACGGCACGAAGAGCAGCGGGCCGACCTCGGCCGACATCGAGGCGGAGCCGCAGCCGTGGCTCGAGGCGCAAGTGGCCGACGCCGCCGACTCGCTCGCCTACATCTCGCACGATCTCGACGACGGGCTGCGCTTCGGCGTCTTCAGCGAAGCCGACCTCGGCGAGCTCGAATTGTGGCGTCGAGCGCGCGGCGAGGCGAAGCGCCGCTTCCCGGGCGCGGCCGGCGAGGAGCTGTTGCGTCCGACCGTCCATGCGACGCTGGCGCTGCCGGTCGCCGACCTCATCGCGGCGAGCGACGCGCGGCTGCAGGCGGTGGCGCCGCCGACGCCGCTCGCCGCGCGCCGGACCGCCGAGCGGCTGATCGCCTTCACGCCCGAGATGCAGGAGATCCAGTCGGAGGCGAAGCGCTACCTCTTCAAGCGCTTCTACTACGCCGACCACGTGATGGCGGTCCGCCGCGAAGCGCGCCGGCAGCTGCGCGAGCTCTTCCTCTTCCTCCACGCCCATCCGCACGAGATGGCCGACTGGGCGCGCGCCCGCCTCGCCCGTCCCCTGCCCGGTGACAGCAGCTGGCGCGTCACTTGCGATTACGTCGCTGGCATGACCGACCGCTTCGCACAACAGGAGTGGGAACGGTTGGTCGGCCAGCGGAGCTCGTGAGGAGCGTGCATTCCATGGCGAAGCGATCGATCGGGTGGGGTGTCGCGTTGCTTGCCGCGCTCGGCGCCGGCAGCGGCTGCACGGTGGTGAAGCCGGTCGTCTGCACCTTCACCACTCCCTGGCAGTTCGTCGAAGCGGCCGTCGATTCGCGCGAGCTCGACGACGAGGACGCCGTTGACGACGAGGCGGAGCGGCTGCCGACAACTTGCCTCTGCCTCGCGGCGCCGATCGTGCTCCCGATCCGCATCGTCGAGCGGATGGTGACCGGCTGCATCGGCGGCCTCTGCACCGGGCTCGTCAGCGACCTGAACGTGCTGGTCGGCAACAGCGAGCGCCCCACCAAGAACCTGGCCGAAGCGTGGCGCACCAACGCGACGACGCCAAGCGAAGCGGAGTGATGCGTCGCGCGCTTCGCAGCGGCCGGGCGCGCCGCGTCGCGCCGTACGCTCTGCTGGCCGCAGCGGGCGCGCTGGCCGCGTCGACATGCGGCTGCGTGTCGCGGGCGCTCGTGAACGAGCGGCCCCGCATCCGCATCGAGCGGCTCGACGGCGCGATGCGGCGCCCCGACGGCCGAGTCGAGATCGAGGTGACGCGCACGGATGGGGAGCGGCGGCGCTACTCGATCGGCCCAAGCTCGGCGGCGGAGCGGATCGCGAGCGCGGAGTTCGACGATGGCGCCCTGGCGCGTACCGGCGAGCCGCTCGCCGTGGTCCACGACCCGCAGCGCAGCGGCGCGAGCGACGCCGGAACGCTCGCGGTGCCGACTGGACTGCCGCCGGGCACGCCGCTGGTCTGGGTCGAGCGCGTGACCAACGAGTCGATCGAGTGGCAACGCCGGACCAGCGACCGGGTCGCGATCGGCTCGATCGGAGAGGCCGCCGCGCACCCGGCGACCGTGCCCGATCCGCTGCCGACCGATTGGTCGCGACCGATCACCTGGTTCGGCGCGATCCTGTTGCCGCCGGCGCTGCTGTTCGATGTGGTGACGGCACCGGTGCAGTTCCTGGTCGCCCCGAACGCGACGCTCGTCGCGTGGAGCGAGTGGGTCGAGGGGTGGTAGCTCCGCCGATCCCGCCATCCGCCGGCATCCCGATCCGGGAACACTCCGCCGACGACTTCCGCACACCACGCCGCGGGGTGCGGTTTTCAGCGGCGGAACGCTCCCGGAACGAAACGACCGCCACTACCGCGCGGGCACGACCTTCTGGGCCAGCGACAGGAAGTCGGTGAAGTTGAATTTCGCCTCGGCCATCTCCGCTTGGTGGGCGGGGAAGCGGCGCTGGCGGACGGCGACGAGGCCGGTCGACGGGACCACCACGAGGTAGTTGCCGAGGAAGCCGTCGGCGCGGATCGCTCGCACCGCGCCGCCCGGCGCCAGATCGAGCCACCAGAGCCGGCCGCAGATCGCCGCACCGCCACCCAGCTGCGGGAACGCCGGCTTCATCGACGCGTCGAGCCACGCCTCGCTGATCAGCCGCTCCCCTTCCCACACCCCGCGTTGCAGCACCAACTGGCCGATCCGCGCGAGGTCCTCGGCGTGCAGCTGGCAGCCGGCCATGCCGTGCGGGTTTCCTGTGGCATCGCGCGTCCAGCCGAACTCGGTGATGCCGAGCGGGTCGAAGAGCCGCTCGCGCGCGAAGTCGTCGGCCTTCATCCCGCTCGCCTTCTCGATGATCCCGGCGACCAGGTTGCAGGCGACGTTGTTGTAGAAGAACGCCGTCCCGGGCGCGGTCTGGAGCGCGCTCTCGACGGCGAACTTCACGAAGTCGGGGCTGGCGTAGATCTTCTCGGTGGTCGCATCGGCGGCGAGCCCCGACGTGTGGGTCAGCAGGTGGAGCAGCGTGACGCTCTCCCGCTGCGCGCGCGCTGCCGCGTCGAGCTTCGCGCCGCCCGCCCGCTCGGGCGCACCCGCTGGAGCATCGACGAACTCCGGGAACCACGTGGTCACCGGCGCGTCGACCGACGCGATCTTCCCGTCGTCGATCAGCATCCCGACCAGCAGGTTGATCACCGACTTGGTGCACGACATCAGCTCGATCGGCGCGCGCTCGGTGTTGAAGTACTCGGCGGCCACCGGCTCGCCATCGACCTGCAGCCACAGTGCGTCGCTCTTCGCCTGCAGCGCGCGCAGCCGCAACGTGTCGAGCGCAGCGCCATCGACGCGCGCCGCGCCGCTCGCCGCGGGCGCAGCGCCATTCGCAGCGCCATTCGCAGCGCCACTCGCAGCGCCCTTCGCTGCAGGCGCGCTCGGCGACTCGTCCTTCGCCGCAGGCGTCGCTGGCGCAGCAGCTTCCTCGGGCACCATCGCCGCCGCGACGCGATCGAGGAAGGCGTGCAACCGACCGAGCCCGACCCCTTGGTCGGTGTTGACTTGCACCGCGACCGCGCAGCCGGCCGCCTCGTAGAAGGCCATGTCGGAGAGGTAGCCCGGGAACCAGCCGCTGTGGCCGATGGCGCGCGTCGCCGTCGCGCCGAGCTTCACGTCGCGCAACGTGCAGCCGAAGCCGTAGCGCTCGCCCGGGGTCAGCTTCGCCGCGACGCCGCTGGTCATCTCGGCGCGCCGCTCCGCCGGCAAGAGCGCATCGCTTCCCCACAGACCGGCCGCGAGGCGCGCGAGGTCTCGCGGCGTCGTCACGTAGCCGCCGCCGGTCCACTCGAACTGGCAGTTGGCGCAGTAGACGCCGTCGACCGCGACCTCGGCCGGGAACGGGAAGGGGCGACCCGGCGTGGTGTAGCCGCTGACGAGGCCGAGGTGGCGCGCGCCCACCGACGGCGTCGTCTCGGCGAGGCCAAGCGGATCGAGCACCGTCCGCTCCGCGCGCGCATAGAAGTCGCCGCCGCTCGCCGCCTCGAGCAGCGCGCCGAGCACGATGTAGTTGGTGTCGGCGTAGGCCCACCCCTCGCCGGCCGCGAAGAGCGGCTGGCGGTCGAGCACGAACTCGAGGCGATCGGCGACGCTCCACTCCACCTGCGGCTCGTCGCGCAGCTTCGCCAGCGCGGCGGGCGCGTCGAAGTACTCGGGCAGGCCGCTCGTGTGGTTCAGCAGGTGGCGCACGCGGAGCGTGTCGTGGTTGGGCAGCCGCTCGAACCACTCCTCGTCGACCAGCCACGCCGCGATCGGCGCGTCGAGCGTCACCACCCCCTCCTGCACCAGCTGCAGCGCGACCGTCGCCACCACCACCTTGCCGATGCTTCCGCTGAAGAAGCGCCCGTCGAGCGGCATCGGCTGCGCCGGCACCTTGCGCGAGAGCCCCGACGCCGCCACCAGCGGCTCGCGCTCGCGATCGGGCCACGCCACCGCTGCGACCGCGCCGGGCGCCTTCACCTCGGCGCGCCACGCGTCGAGCTCCGCCTGCAGCCGCGCGCGCCGCTCCGCTTCGCCCGGCAGCAGCGCGAGCGCCATCGACAGCAGACCTGCGAAAAGCGTCGTTCCCACCAAGTGACCTCCCACGGGCGCCGGTTCGTCGTCGCGCGGCCCCTTCTACGACCGGCATTCCTTCCCGGTGCCGCGGCAGTCGCCGCCAGCCGGCGCCGCGTCGCCCTGCAGCCCCGCCCGGGCCGCGGAGAGTCGCCTTGCGGCCGTTCCGCGCGGCCCCTAGAACGCCCGCCCCCCATGGCGAAGATCCGCGACGAGAACAGCGGGCGCGACTACGAGCTGCCCGACTCCCTGCCCGCGACGGCGATCGCCGCGATGGAGCAGGCGCTCGGCCACGCCTTCGCCGATCGGCAGCTGCTGATCACCGCGCTCACCCACCCGTCGATGATCGACATGACGAAGGTGAGCTACGAGCGGCTCGAGTTCCTCGGCGACGCGGTGCTCGGTCTCGTCATCGCCGAGCACCTCTACCGTCGCTTCCCCGACGCCGACGAGGGCGAGCTCACCCGCATCAAGTCGTCGGTGGTGAGCCGCGCCGCGCTCGCCCATCTCGGCAAGCGGCTGCGCGTCGTCGACCACCTGCGGCTCGCGAAGGGGATGATCCAGCAGGGCCCGATCCCGCGCAGCGTGGCGTCGAACGCGACCGAGGCGCTGATCGGCGCGCTCTACTGCGATGCCGGCATCGACAAGGCGCGCGACTTCGTGCTGGCGCAGCTCGGCGACCTGATCCGGCGCAGCTCGACCAAGCGGCAGGCGACCAACCACAAGTCGCTGCTGCAGCTCCACACCCAGCAGCTCGGGCTCGGGACGCCGACCTACGAGCTGCTGGCCACCGCCGGCCCCGACCACGAGCGGACCTTCGAGGTGCGCACCGTGCTGAACGGCCGCTCCTTCCCCTCCGCGTTCGGCGCCAACAAGAAGAAGGCCGAGCAGCGCGCCGCCAAGAACGCGCTGCGTGAACTCAAGGCCGAGCTGCCACCCGACGACGACGACGAGTGACGCGCGGCATCCCGATCCGGGAGCGTTCCGCCGACGGTTTCCGCACGCACCCGATCGCCGGCCGACGGTGCGGTTCTCGGCGGCGGAACGCTCCCGGAACGAAACGTCACCCGCGCGCCTGCTGCGCCCGCTCGATCCGCTCGAGGAACTCCTGCACGGCGTCGCGCGGCTTCAAGGTCTGCGCGCGACGCAGCAGCGGCAGCGCCTCGGCGTAGCGCTGCTGGCTGGCCAGCAGGCGTGCGTGCTGCAGCTTCGCCTCCGCCTCGAAGTCGGGCAGGTTCGCCGCGCGCTCGAACCAGAGCACCGCTCGGTCGAGGTCGCCGGTCCGCTTGCGGTTCTCGCCGAGCTGCAGCATCGAGCCGCCATCGAGCGGATCGGCCGCCACCAGCTCCTCGAGCACCCGCACCTCTTCGTCGATGGCCCCCTCCGCCGCGGCGAGGCGCGCGCGCAGGCGCAGCAGCTCGGTGCGCTCGTCGGCGGCGAGGTTGCCGGCGCGCACCAGCTCGATGCTGACCACCAGGCGGCGCGCCTCGGCGAAGGCGCCGCGGCCGGTGAGGAACTTGAGCGCGCGCAGCGTGCGCGCCACGCTGCCGGTCGGCGAGCGATCGAGCGCCTCGACGTAGGCGTCGGTCGCGAGGTCGTGCAGCCCCTCGTTCAGGTAGATGTCGCCGAGCGAGTAGAGCGTGTCGGGCGTCGCGCCGCCGAGGCGGCCGACGATCTCGTAGTTCTCGGCGGCGCGCAGCGGCTGCTGCAACCCGATCCACGCCAGCGCCTGCAGCGACCAGAGATCGGCCCGCTCGGGATGCTTCGCCAGCAGCGCGTCGTAGAGCGATGCGGCATCGGCGTAGCGCCGCTGCTTCAGGAAGCTGCGCGCGAGGCCGGTCTGCCAATCGAGCGTGACGGGATCGAGCACCATCGCCTGGCGGAACGCCGACTCGGCGGCGAGGTGGTGCTCGGCGTTCGAATAGGCCACGCCGAGCAGCCCGTAGGTGAAGGCGTCGCCGCCGCCGAGCTCGAGCTCGCGCGTGAAGCAGCGCTGCGCGTCGGCGTAGCGCTCCTGCCGCCAGCGCAGCTTGCCGAGGTTCTTCCACGCGTTGCGGAAGTTCGGGTGCTTCTCGACGGCCGACTCGTAGGCGGCGGCCGCAGCGTCGAGCTCCTCCTGGCCGGCGCGCAGGTTGCCCGCCATGAAGTCGTAGACCGCGGTCGCCGCCGGCCCGCGCAGCTTCTCGAGCAGCGCGAGCGCCTCGCCGCTCTTCTCCTTCGCCATCAGGTCGAAGACCTTCTGCAGCTGCTCGCGCTCGAGCGAGGTGACGCGCGGCTCGACGCTGCCATCGCCGAGGTAGCTCTCGGTGAAGCGGCGGCGGAAGAGCGGATCGTTCCACAGCGCGGCTTCGTCGGCGGAGCGCGAGGACGCGGCCGGCGCGGCCGCAGCCGCAGCCGCCGCAGTCGACGCGGACGGCGCAGACGCGGACGGCGCAGCCGATGCATCCGGCGAAGCGGACGGCGGCGCGACCGGCGACGCGGTCGGAGCAGCGCTCGGCGCAGCCGCGGCGCTCGGCGCGGAGGGCGCGGCGAGGTCCGTTCCGGGCGCGGCGGTGGCGCAGGCCGACGCGAACAGGGCGAGCGCGGCGAGGGTCGCCGAGCGGCCGGAGCGGCGCGACCCGCTGATGCTGGCAAGGACCACGGTCAATCTCCCTTCGGGAACGTCATCGGCACGCCGTAGCCGAAGCGGACGGCGCGCCCGTTGCGTTTGGCCGGCTCGAACTTCCAGCGCTTGATCGCGGCCAGGGCGGCCGCTTCGAACACGGGATCGCTCGACGTCTTCACCTTCGGATCGACGACCTTCCCCGTCTCGTCGACGGTGAAGATCACGAAGACGGTGCCCGGCGCCTTCTTGCGCATCGAAGCCGTGAGGTTCGGCATCGGCTGGTAGAGGGCGCGCGGCTTCTGGTCGAGCTCGGAGCTCGAGACCAGCTCGTCGACCGCGTCGCCGCCATCGCGGCGCTGGAGCATGGTCGACAGGTTGACGGCGATCGAGCCGCCCCCGCCGTCGCCGATCGCCCCCGGATCGAGCGCGAGCTCGAGCGCGCCGAGGTCGAGCGGCGGCGCGTCGGTCGAGAGGTCGGGCGCGTCGATCTCCTCGGCCGCCTCTTCCGGCGGCGGCTCCTCCTCGATCGGCGGCGGCGGCGGCGGCGGGACGCGCGCGGTCGACGTCTCGGTCAGCAGCAGGTCGGGCGGCGCCGTCTCGCTGATCGCCTGGAGCACGGGCAGCAGCATGAAGAGCAGCAGCGAGGCCGCCAGCGCGCCGGCGGTGACCAGCGTGCCGTGCAGCGCGCGACGGAGAGGAGAGGGACGCGGCGGGAGGTGCATGGGTCAGCTCTTCGGGATCGCCGAGGCGATGCTGACCTTCGAGGCGCCCGCGAGCTTCGCCTGGTCGATGATGCGGACCAGCAACCCGGAGGCGGCGTTGCTGTCGGCCTGCACGATGACCGGGATGTCCTCCTTCTGGACCATCCGCTTCACCAGCGGCAGCACGCCGCCGATGCCGATCTCGCGGCCGCCGTAGACCACCTCGCCCTTCGCGGTGAGCGCGATCAGGATGCTGGTCTTCTCGAGCTGCACCGCCGACGCGGCTTGCGGCTTGTCGACCTCGACGCCGGTCTCCTCGACGAAGGTCGTGGTGACGATGAAGAAGATCAGCAGGATGAAGACGCAGTCGATCATCGGCGAGAGGTCGATGCCGCCCTCGCCGCCGTCCTCTGAGCCGGAGTCGCGGAAACGTCCCATGGTGACCTCGCGGTTCAGGACGCGAGAGCGGCGACTTCGCCCGCAGCCGCGGCCGCCGCGCGCTTGGCGCGGGCGTGCTGCTGCTGGGTGAAGACCGTCTCGACGTGGGTGAGGAAGGTGCGGTAGCTCTCCGCGCGACGCGTGAGCTGCCAGGTGACGAAGAGGCCGGGCAACGCGATGACGAGGCCGGTCTCGGTGGTGATCAACGCCTCGGAGATGCCGCGCGCGATCATCGACATGGTCTTCTCGCCGCCCGATCCCGAGGCGAGCGCGCCGAACGTGGCGAGCATCCCGGTCACGGTGCCGAACAGGCCGAGCAGCGGCGCCAGCGTGACGCAGATCCGCATCACGCGCAGGTCGCGGTCGAACGGCGCGAGCTCCGTGGTGCGCAGGCCGGCGAAGGCGCGCGTCGCGTCCGCAAGCGTCGGCGCGCCGGCGACGAAGTCGAGCAGCTTGCCGATCGGCCCGCGCCGCTCGTTCGGGTGCTCGATCCACTTGCGCCAGGTGCGCTCGGGCACCGCATGCAGCCCCTTCTCGCGCAGCCGCAGGTGGACGTGGGTCGCCAGCGCGAACAGCACCAGCGCGTCGACCGCGATGGCGACCATGCCGCCGCCGCCGGCGATCCAGATCTCGCGCGCCTGGGTGAAGCTCTCGCGGACGATGGCGAGGAGTCGTTCCATGAGTCGTTGCGCAGCGGCAGCCGGTCAGGCCGCCGCCGCCTCCTCGGCCGGAGCGTGCGCAGGCGCCGTCTTCGAGAACTCGTTCAGCAGCGCGATGGCGGCGCGCTCCATCTCGTCGACCACCGCCTTCGCCTTGCGGTTCAGCAGGGCGTGCAGCAGCAGCGACGGGATGGCGACGATCAGGCCGTACTCGGTGGTGATGAGCGCTTCGGAGATGCCGCTCGAGAGCGTCTTCACGTCGCCGGTGCCGAACACGGTGATCAGCTTGAAGGTGTTCATGATGCCGGTCACGGTGCCGAGCAGGCCGAGCAGCGGCGCGGCGGTGGCCGAGAGCGCGACGAACGGCAGGAAGCGCTGCAGCTTGCTCTTGGTGGCGAGCACCTGCTCGTACATCACCTCCTCGATCAGCTCGCGCGGCTGGTCGAGATGGGCGACGCCGACCGCGACCATGCGGCCGGTCGGACCGCCGACGTCGGCCGCCTCGCGCGCCGCCGCCTCGCGATCGCGCTTGCCCACCGCGGCGAGCAGCGCGGCCATGCGCGCCGGCACCGGCTTGCGCAGGAACGCCATCGAGAGCCACTTCCCGAGCGCCACCAGGAACGCGGCGGCGCCGACCGCGAAGATCGGCCACATGACCGGTCCGCCGGCGAGGATGTGGTCGAGCAGCGGCTCCTCGGTCTCCTCGATCTTGTGGGCGTTGCCGAGCGACGGATCGATCGGGAAGCGGCCGGCCGAGCTGGCCACCACGCGCTCCGCGGCGCGCGCGTCCTCGGGATCGGCGAACGGGATCACCGACGCCTCGAGCGACCCGACGCGCTGCTCGACGGCGCCGACCTCCTTGCCGTCGTCGGAGAGGAAGAGCACCGCCGGGCCGAGCAGCACGAAGCTGCCGCGACGCACCATGCCGCCGGCGCCGAGCGCGCTCCCCTCGAAGCGCCGCCCGCCGAGCGACTCCTCGATGCGGCCGAACGAGTCGTCGAGCAGCCCGGCCTGCGCGTCGAGGAGCTGGCGCGGCGCGAGCGTCGGGTTCTCGGCGGCGAGCTTCGCGGCGGAGAGCGCGGCGCCGTGGCGCTGCAGCTCGGCGATGTGGAGGCGCGACTCGAAGTTGGTGACGTACTCGCCGAGCAGGTTGGTGACGTAGCTCGCCTCCGCCTTGCGGCCGGCGATCTCGCTCTTCAGGTTGGTCACCTCGAGCGTCCGTCCGTCGAGCGCCTTCTGCGCCTCCTGGAACTCGAGCCGCACCGCGAGCAGCTCCGACTCGAGGTCGCGCAGCTGGCGGCTGAGCGGCACCTTCTCGTCGGCCACCAGCGAGCGCAGCGACTCGAGCTCGGCGAGGCTCTGCTCGAGCTGCGCCTGCAGCGAATCGGTCGCCTGCGCGAAGCGGGCGGCGGGCGCGGCCGGCGGCGGCGCCTGCTCGGCGAAGACCTGCGGCGCGGGCGCGGCGGCGGGCGTCTCCTGCGCGGCGGCGCGCAGCGACGAGGCGGCCAGCAGGAGCGCGGCGAACGGGAGGGCGGAGCGGTTCATGGCGCGTTCCTCAGTCGATCCGGATCGGCAAGTGGACGAAGTCGGCGACGTCGTCACTGCGCAGGATCTTGATGGCTCGGACGATCTCGGCCGCGGCGTCCTCGGCGGGCGCGAAGGTCCAGCCGTCGCGACCGGGCGAGCCGATGCCGGCCGACTTGCCGTCGGCGGTGGCGAAGTAGGCCTGGCCGAGACCGACGTAGAAGACCGACACCTCGGCGGAAGCGCCGTCCTTCAGCGCGCGGATCTCGCTGGTGAGCGTGATCTCGCGATTGAACTTGTCGACCTCGTTCAGCAGGCCGACCACGTTCTGGAACCGTTCGGAGAGCGTCAGCTTCGTCGCCGCGGCGGCGTCGGCCGGCAGGCGCTGCGAGAGCGGCTTCACGCGCTCGCGCAGCGGATCGGGCAGGCGAGGGAGGAGAGACTTCGTGCGCCCTTCGAGGCGCGCGACGACCTCGCCGAGCGCGCTCGACGTCGCCTTCAGCGCGTCGTTCTCGACCGCGAGCTCGTGGCGGAGCTTCTCGGTGTCGGCCACGCCGCGCTGCGCTTCCGCGATGCGGCTCTTCAGGCCGTCGACCTCGCGCTGCACCAGCGCGATGCGCTCGTCGAGCAGCTCGCGGCCGAGCGCCCAATCGCGCCGCTCCTGGCCGATCAGCTTGCGCGTCTCGACCCAGCGCGACAGCGTCTCGCGCGCCGTCTCGATGGCGCTGCCGTCCTGCAACGCGCGCGAGGTCGCCGGCCCGGCGAGCCCCGCCGCGACGGCGAGCGCGGCGACGAGGGCCGCGCGGCGCGCGCGACTCCTGGCTCCGTTGCGATTCGATCCCATGTTCAGGTCCTCAAGGTGGCGGGGCAGTTGCACCACGTCCGGTGGCGGGGCAGTTGCACGACGCGTCAGAAGCGGAACTCCGCGGCGAAGCTCAGCGAGTAGTCGATGCCCTTCGAGTAGGAGGTCCGCGTCACGTCGCCGCCGATGCCGTCGGCGCGATAGACCTCCTTGATGCGCGGGTTGGTGAGGTTGTTGAGCTGCAGCGCGACCTTGAAGTGGTCGCCGAGCTTCTGCGCGACGTTGAAGTTCAGCGTCGCGTACTCCTTGGCGTAGACGTCGGGGATGAAGTTGCTCTGCGCCTCGCCCGCGCCGGCGACCAGCGTGTCGCCCTGCACGGTCCAGAACAGCGCGAACTGCGTCCCGCTCCGCTCGATGTCCCAGGTCGCGTAGAGGTTCAGCAGCTTCTCGGGCGCGTTGGTCATGTCGCGCTTGCGGATGGTGCGCCCGATGGTCGGATCGGCGAAGCCGGCAACTTCGTCGGGCGGCAGCGTCACCTCCGACTCGATGAAGGTCGCATTGCCGCCGACCGACACGCCGGCCAGCGGATCGAAGAAGGTGCCGAGCCCCTGGCGCAGCTCGAACTCGACGCCGTCGAGCTTGCCGCGCGGGTAGTTGACCGCCGTGGTGTAGGTGAAGCTCACGACGCGCTGCACGTACTCGATCGGGTCGTCGATGTCCTTGCGGAACCAGGAGGCCGAGAGCAGCGTCTCGTCGGTCGGTCGCCAGTCGCCGCGCAGGTCCCAGTTCTCGAGCGAGCTCATGCCGAGCTCGGGGTTGCCGATGAAGATCGGGCCGCCGAGGTACTCCTGCTGCAGGATCGGCGTGAGCTCCTTGAAGGTCTGCCGCGCGATCGTCCGGCTCCACGCCGCGCGCAGCGTGACGGTGTCGACCGGCTCGTAGGCGAGGCCGAGCGACGGCAGCACGTCGCGCTGGCCGAAGTCGACGTCGGCATCGCCCGGCCGCAGCGCGGCGGGCGCGATGGCGTCCTTCGGGAACCAGGTGGAGTCCACCTCGGGATCGACCACGATGCCGATCTCGGTGCGCTCGACGCGCGCCCCGCCGATCAGGTTCAGCCCCGTGAAGAGCGGCAGGTCGGCCATGCCGTACCACGCGGTCAGGTCGATGTCGCCGCGGTAGTCGACGTCGGTGTTCGCCGGCGTGATCGGGTGGACTTCATCGTCGAAGGTCTCGCTCCACGGATCGTCGTAGTCGCCGGGAGACGAGGTGTTGTCGTTGAAGTTGCTGTAGGAGTCCTGGTTGAAGTCGCGCGCGACCGCGTCGTCGAACAGGCCGAACTTCACGTAGCCGCGGTCGCCGCTCCACTGGTCGAACGGCAGCTCGAGGTCGAGGCGCGCCTGCTCGCTCTCCTCCTCGATCGACTTCCAGATGCGCTGGAAGTTGCCGAGCAGGAAGGTGGCCGACGGCTTGTACTGGAACCACTCGGGCGGCACGTCGAAGGGCGGCAGGAACGGCGGGAAGCCGGGGTCGGTGTAGCCGGGCCGCCAGTAGGCGCCGAACTGCCGCTTGTCGGGCTGGAAGAGGTCGGCGTGGCTCTGCGAGAGGGTCCACGACAGCTGCGGCGGCCGCAGCTCCATCGTCCCCTCGCCCTCGTCGAAGAAGGGCAGCTCGTGGCGACCGCGCAGCTGCAGCGAGTCGACCGTGCGCTCGGTGTACTCGAGCGTCTCGAGCCGCAGGTAGGGCGCGGCGTTGACCGTGTCCTTCTGGTTGCCCGGATCGGTGGGGTCGTTCGGGTCGTAGCCCGGGAAGTAGTACTCCTTGCCGCGCGTGTCCTCGGCGAGGGTCGCCACGTCCTCGGCGGTGTGGGTGCGCAGGTAGGAGAGCGACAGCTCGTGGTGGTCGGACTCGAGGCCGAGCGTCGCCAGCCCGCCCCACTGCACCGACTCGGAGCCCTGCGTGATGTCGAACAGGGAGGTCTTGAAGTCGAGGCTGCCGGGCGAGCCCTGCGAGTACTCGGGCGTCATCCCCTCGCCCGGGTTGTCGACCCAGCGCGAGTCCTCGACGCCGTCGTCGAAGTAGGAGCTGTCGCGCTCGTAGAAGAGGCTCAGGAACCCGCCGATCCGCCAATCGTCGGTCAAGTCCCGCTTGCCGCCCATCGCGAGCTGCAGCTTGTAGTCGGTCGGCGCCGGCTTGGTCGACGTGCCCGACGCGCCGTCCCAGACGCTTCCCGAGCGGCCGTCCTGGATGCCGCGCTCGCCGTCGTCGCGACCCCACGTGTTCACGCCGCCGTCGCGATAGGAGAGGAAGTCCTCGATCCCGGTCACCTGCGAGTTGCCGCCGATCTGCGTCTTGATCTGGAACAGCGTCTCGTCGGGGATCCCCTTCAGGCGCACGTCGACGGCGCCGCCCGAGGCGTCGCCCTGCTGATCGGGGGTGAAGGTCTTGCTGACCTGGATGCTCTCGACGACAGCCGCCGGGAACTGGTCGAGCTCGACCGCGCGCTTGTCCTCGTCGGCGCTCGGCAGGCGGACGCCGCTCAGCTGCGAGCTCACGTAGCGATCGGGGAGGCCGCGGATCACGGCGGTCTTGCCGTCGGCGACGGTCGCGCCGGCCACCAGCCGCAACGCGCCGGCCGCGTCGCTGGCGCCGGCGCGGCTCATCAGCTCGGAGCTGATCGAGTCGAGCAGCGCGGGGCTGTCGAGGCGCAGCTCGAGGAGGGCCGCTTCCGTCCCGGCCGCGCCCTGCAGCACGTCCTCGACGACGAACTCGTCCATCTCCTCGTAGTCGCCCGACAGCGCGAAGCGCAGGTCGGTGAGCTGTCCCGCGACGACGATCACCTCGCTCTTCAGCTGCCGGACGTAGCCCTCCTTCGACACGGCGAGCGTGTAGCGACCGGGCGCGACCTGCGGGAAGAGGAAGTTGCCTTGGTCGTTGGTGACCGCCTTCGAGCCGGCGATCTCGAGCACCTGCACCTGCGCGGAGGGCAGCGGCGCATCGAAATCGGCGTCGAGGACGAGACCGCGGATCGAGCCGAACTGATCCTGCGCATGCGATGGCGCTGCCATCGCGACCAGGAGGACGAGGAGGCCGGCGGCGGCCCACACCAACCGCCGGCAGGCGGCGGCTACCACGGATCCCCCATCTGTTGGAAGTGGCTGCGGATCAGGGCGAGGAACGGCGCGTCGGGCGCGACGTCATGGCGCGCCAGCGAGAGGCAGAGCGGCACGAGGTCGTCGGCGCGCGGGCGCGAGTTCGGGTTCTCGACCGCCGCCTCGGCGGCGAGCCGGTAGACCACCAGCGCCGCGGCCGGATCGCGGAGCTCCGCGTACGCCTCGGCGACCGGCAACAGCGCGTCGCAGCGATCGATGTCGTTGATGCGCGTCCGCTCGGCATGGAAGCGCGCCAGCGCGGCGTCGAGGTCGAGCCGCGCGCGCGCCGTGTCGCCCGCGTGGTGGCGCGCAGCGGCGATGCGGGCGAGCATCGGCACCAGCAGGTCGGCCGACCAGCGGGTCGAGTCGATCGCCTGCTGCGCCTCGTCGAGGTGCGCCAGCGCGGCGGGCAGCTCGGCGCGCTCGACGTCGGCGGCGGAACGCTCGAGGAGGAAGCCGACGCGCACGTCGAGCGGCAGCTTCGGCAGCGCGCCTTCGAGGCGCTGCTCGATGGCGGCGCGGTGCGCCGGGTCGTCGCGGAAGCGGCGGTGCAGCGCGAGGAGCGTGCCCACCGCGTGGCGCAGCTGGTCGAGCGTGCCGGTCGCGAGCACCGGATCGAGCAGGATCAGCTGCGCGTCGAGCGCCTCGGCGGTGACGCGGGCGGCATGCTCGACGCCGCTGCGGCCCGACTCCGACTCGGAGAGGCCGATCTCGAGGCGCGCGGCCGCCGACTCCTCGCCGAGCAGGACGAGCGCCTGCGCGACGGTCGACAGGATGCGGTCGCGCTGCCACTCCTGCGTCTCCTTCGCCGGCGGATTCGCGGCGACGGCCAACGCGAGGTCGACGAGGCGGCGCGCTGCGATGGCATCGCCGCGCTCGGCGGCGGCGCGCGCGCACGCGGCGAGCGCAGTGCCGCGCCGCCACGTCTCGATCTGCTCGGCGAGCGAGAGCGCGAGGGCCGGCTGCTCGAGCGCGAGCGCGGCGTCGACCACGCTCTCGGCGAGGCGCGCGCGCGTCTTGAGGTGGGGGCGCACGGGGACCTTGGTCGCCCCGCCCCACGCGAGATCGAGGAGTTCGTGCTGCCAGCCCTCGAGCGGAGCGTCGGCTCGAGCCGACGCGCGCCCGCCGAAGCTGGCGAAGGCGACGGTGAGCAGCAGGGCGCAGCGCGCGATCGATCGCGATGAGATCACTTGGAAGCACCAGTAGGCGGAGGCGGAGCAAGAGGGGCGGCCGCCGCGGCACGACGACCGCCCCTCGCGAACCGATCAGGACAGGCCGCGCATGGGCCGCGGCGGCAGCCCCCGACCGAGCGTCGGCTCGATCGGGGGCGCACGGACGACTGCATCAGCGCTCGCTCAGGGCGTGGTGCCCGCGAGGCAGTTGGTCGCCACCCAGCCGCTCGGGCCGCCGGCGTCGACCACCCAGAACTGGACGTAGAAGGTGAAGTCCGACGGCGCGCTCGGGTCGACGGTCTCCGAGAGCTCGAGCTCGCCGTTCGCGTCGGTCGAGAGACCGAGGAAGACGAGGTTCGGGAAGGGGACCATCTTCCCGCCCTCGAAGGGCAGGTCGAGGCGCGTGACGCCGAAGATCAGCGCGGTGTAGGCGTTCGCCGGCGCGTTGCTGACGTAGGCCGTGATGTCGTTGCCCGGCGAGAGGTCGCCATCGGCGGTGAGCAGCGGATCGCCGTTGGTGCCGCCGAGCGCGTTCTCGAGGTCATTCCAGGCCAGCGAGGCCGGGGTCATGCCGAAAGCCTGCGAAGCGGTCCAGCCGTCGAGCCAGTTGAGGCCCGGCTTGAAGGCGCCGCGGTAGCGGGCGGAGTGGAAGAAGCCGTCCGCGGGAGCCCAGTCGACGCTGGTGAGCGCCTCGTTGGCCGGACGCGGATCGAGGAAGGTGACCGGCAGCATCGTCTTGCCGCCCTTGACCACCGGCGCGCCGCGCGTGAGGGTGGTGACCGGCGAATCGACGTCCAACGCGCCCGCGATCAGCACGTTGTTCATCGCGACGTCGAACACGCCGCGCGCGGTCGCCTCGGTGTAGGCAGCGCCGTTCAGGTTGCGGAAGAAGACGCTGTCGCGGATCTCGGCGAGCTTGCCGTCGACCTGCGCCTTGTAGAAGTCGGTCGGGACGGCCGGCGCGTTCACGCTGGAGTAGTTGTTCCAGTCGGTGGTCCAGGTGTTGGCCCACGACAGCGTGCCGTTGAAGCCGTAGCCCGCGCCGCCGTCGCCATCGACGTTGTCGAAGGAGACGAGGCGCTCGCCGAGGTCCATGAAGATGCTGTTGCGGTACTGGACGCGCGCGTTGTCGCGCCACGCGGTGGCGTGGTCGCCGTCGACCGGCTGGCCGATCACGGTGGCGTTGTAGATCGTCGCCGTGGTCACCGGCTGCCAGTCCGACTGCTCGGCGCCGTCGGTCTCGAAGCAGTTGTCGCCGACGCCCGAGCCCTGGGCCGCGTTCAGCGAGTGACCCTGGACGATCAGGACGTCCTGGATCTTGCCGCGGTAGCCCTGGTCGATGTCGACGCTGTCGTCGCCGACGTTCCAGACGCTGAGGCAGCGGAGGTTGACCGTGCCGCCCCAGATCTCCACGCCGTCGTCGACGTTGTTCATGATCTCGACGTTGCGGATGTCGGTCTCGCGGCCGATGCCGCCGAGCGAGAGGCCGTTCAGCTCGTTCGCCAGCGAGATCACCTTGCCGCCGTAGCGGAGCGACAGGTAGCTGATCGAGCCGCTGTCGTCATCGTCGTTGCCGCCGCCGTACTCGATGAGCGTCGGGTTCATCGGGTCGAGGATCAGGCCCTCCATCGCCGCCACGTTGCCGGCGTCGGGCGTCGCGACGTTGCCCGGAGTGGCGTTCTCCGAGATGTAGCCGTCGCCCATGATCGTGAGGTTGCCCCACTCGTTGGCCGCCTCGCGCCAGGTGCCCGTCTTCGGGTCGCCGCCGGTCCAGGTCGCCTGGTCGGCCTTCGACGTGAAGATGACCGGCTCTTCCTGCGTGCCATTGGCGAAGATCTGCGCGCCGTTGCAGACGGCGAGGCTGCCGCCGACGCCGGTGTCGCTGATGATCAGCGTGCCGGCCTGGATCGTCAGCGTCGCGCCGGGGCGCACGTAGATCTGCTGCTGCAGGTTGTAGGTGTTGTTCGCGGTCCACGTGGTCGACGTGGTGATGTCGGCCGTCACCAGGATCTCGGCCGCGTGCGCGCGGCCGGAGATCCCGGCGAGACCGAGGCCGACCAGTGCGGCCTGGGTGAAACGGATCTTCAAGTGATGTCTCCTCGAGCAGGGACTGCGCCCGGAGTCGCCGCAAGCCGATCCCGCGTCGATCTCCGAACCTGCGCAACCCTAGGTGTGGGGTGTGGAGCGCCGATGAAGGGCGAGTGAGGGTTGCGCGGCGCATCCCGTCGGCCTCGATCGGCGACGGTGAAGGCTCGCGGATGACCGCGAAGCGACGATCAACGCTGCGTGAAGGAATGGCGCAGGCCGGCGTCCCGATCCGGGAGCGCTCCGCCGCCGACTACCGCACCTCGCCGGGCGCATCGCCACCGGGCGGGGGCGAGGTCATTTATTTCGGCGGCGCGTTCACGACCGAGTGGACCAGCCAGAAGAAGGCCCCGAAGACGAAGACGAGGCAGCCGATCATCTGCGCGTTCAGGTCGCTCATGAAGCTCGCCACGAAGCGCGGCGCGATGGTGAGCGTCAGGCAAGCGACGATCGCGGCCGCGCCGACGATGCTCTCGGTCGCTTGCTGGACGATCGAGTCACCCGCGCCGAAACGTGCGACGGCCCCGAACGCCAGCAGCAGCAGCACCCCCGCCATCATCACGTAGGGATGGATGGTGTCGCTCCAGACGATCGAGCGGACCTCGGCGAGGTTGTGCGCGCGCATCGGCACGAACATCGCGAACCCGAGCGCCGCCAGCATCGTCGGTTTCGTCACAGCGGAGGTGGCCTCGCGCAGCGCCGCCGAATAGCGGAACGTCTGCCCTCCGGTCGCCGGGTCGACGCGCGCCGAGAGCTTGTGGCGCATCGCCACCCCAGCGCCGAGGAACGCGAGCGCGACCGAGAAGAGCATCGACGCCAGCTCGAGCGCCTCGAGGCGGAGCAGCACGCGATCGGGAGGCTCTCGCAGGTGCTCGGCGAGCGTGAGTCCGGACCGGGGCGATCGCGCGCCGATCTGCGATGCGCACGACGCGCTCCCTGCCTTCTCTTCGCCGGCGATCAGCTTGAAGCAGTCCTCCTTGGCGATGGCGCGCGACAGCTTCGCCGCCTCGCGCACGCCCTCCCAGTCGGATTGCTGGTACCAGTCGTGGTACGAATCGGGGCCGGGTTCCTGGAGGAGGCTCGACTCCTTTGCCGCGATCGCGAGCGCGAGCGGGAGCGCTCCGAACAGGAGCAGCAGCGGCGCCGCCCTCCACGTCCTCGATCGCGCGTAGTCGTCCGGGAAGCGGCGTTCGAGTTCGAACAGCCCTTCCCATTGCTTCCAGAGCGCGAAGAGCGCGAACGGCAGGAAGAGCGGCAGGAACAGGAACTGGTTCGGCGCGTGCCGGACGATCACCCAAAGCGTCTCGGCGAAGTCATCCGCTCCGCCGTGCCGGACCACCAGGTAGAGGAACGGCGACTGCGCGAGCAACCAGAGCATCGCGAGCAGGAATGCGAGACGCCGCGGCGCGAGCAGCCAGCCAGGGTGGAGCCATCGCGATCGCGCGCTCGGCAACCCGACGCGATCGCACGGCGCAGAGTGCGGATCGTGCTGGTCCATCGACTGCTCCCGCCACCCGTAACGAGGGAGTCGCGCCGTGCGCTCGTCCTCGCGACGCTCTGCAGTCGCAGCGCATGCCGTGGAGAGGCGTCACGAACCGGCAGCGTCCCGCCCCGCGTGGCGCACGTGAAGCCGCGGCGGCCGACGGCGCGGCGGCGGCGGAGTGCGGTTGCCGTCGGCGGAACGCTCCCGGATCGGGATGCCGCGCGGTCAGTTGAACTTGGTGTAGGTGCCGCCGGCGTCGGCGGCGATCCACTCGAGCAGCGGGAAGTCGCCGCCGACGCCGATGCAGTGCAGCGTCAGGTGGCGGGTCGAGTTCCAGCGCGCGACGTGCTCGCGGATCAGCTGCAGGTCGGTGACGCCGCCCGCGCTCGGCTCGCCGTCGGTGAGCAGGAAGACGGTGTCGACCGCCGGGTCGAGGAAGGTGCTCTCGAGCGCGTCGTAGATGTTGGTCCCGCCGCGCGAGCCGAGGTGCTGCACGTAGTCGATCGCCTCGGCGCGCGTCTTGTCGTCGAGCGTGACGAGCGCCGGCTTCCACGGCGACACCGCCGCGTTGAAGACGACGATGTTGAACGCCGCGCCCGGCTCGAGCGCCTCGATCGACTTCACCAGCTCGCGCTTCACCACTTCCATGCGCGTCGCCGGCCGCCCCTCCTTCACGCTGCTCTCGAGCTGCTCCGCCATCGACCCCGAGATGTCGACGATGAAGGTCACCGCGCGCGACTCGATCTTCACCCCGAAGAAGCGCGCGAGCGTCGTCTGCTGCAGGCGCTTCCGCTCGCGCTCGGCGACCTTCTTCTCGAGGTCGGCCGCGCTGATCAGCGGCAGCGAGCGGCCGGGCCCCTCCCACCAGCGCTTCCAGGTCGCCGCGTCGGTGTCGTGCAGCTCGCCGGTCAGCCGGAAGAGCGCCGCCCCGAACTCGGCGAGCGTGCGCCCCGCCTCCGCCTGCATCTGCGCGACGATGGCGCCGACGCTGTCGCGATCGCGCAGCTTCTCCAGCGCCTCGAGCGCGATCAGCCGCGTCGACCAGTCGGCGTGCGCCAGCGACTTGCGGAACAGCGCGAGGTCGTCCGCCTTCGGCTCCGCGGCGAGCGACTGCAGCGCGGCGTTGCGCAGGTCGCGATCGGCGGCGACGGCGAGCGCCAGCAGCCGCTCGCGCCACGCCGGCTCGCCCGCGCGGATCGCCGTCAATGCGGCGACGATCGCCGGCAGGTCGCCCTTCTCCTTCGGCTTCGCCAGCAGCGCGTCGAGCTCCGCGGCCGCCTCGACGTCGCGCGCCTCGCCGACCACCTCGATGGCGAGGCGGCGCACCTCCGCCTCCTTGTCGTCGAGGTGGGCGCGCACCTTCTTCCTCAGCTTGTCGTCGGCGACCAGCCGCCCGCGCACCGCCTGCAGCGCGAAGAGCTTCTCGTGCGCCTTCCCCTTGCCGACCAACCCGGCGAGCCGCTTGTCGACCGCCTCGTCCTTCAGGTCGGCGAGCAGGCGCGCCACCACCGCGCGCAGGTGCTCGCCGGTGGTCGCCTGCGTCAACCCGATCTCGATCAGCAGGTCGGCCGCCTTCGCCCCCTTCTTGGCGATCAGCACGCGCGCCGCTGCGGCGCGATCGGTCGGCAGCGCGTTCACCTGCTTCAGCGTGTCGACCGCGAGGTCGGCCGTCGCGGCGACGTCGCGCGTCGCCAGCGCCTCGAGCGCGAGGCGGCGCAGCGTGCCGTCGTGCAGCTCCTTCCACGCCTTGATCAGCTCGGCGTCCTTCATCCCCTGCACCAGCGCCGCGAAGGCGCGCTCGCGCAGCTTCTTCGGCAGCTTCTCGTCGGAGTAGAGCTTGCGGTACCACGCCTCGTTCGCCTTCGGGTCGGCGAGCTTCCCGTGCAGCTCGAGCGCGCGTTCGCGCACCTGGTCCTGCACCGGCAGCTCGACGATCTTCGCGAGGTAGGCGGGCCCGCGATTGCGGCAGTTGGCGAGCGCCTCGAAGGCGGCGTCGCGCAGCTCGGGCTCCTGCGCGTTGGCCGCGACGGTGGCGACGTGGTCGAGCGCGATCGCCGCCGCGTCGCCCGCCGCGTCGAACTGGCCGAGCGCGCGCACCACCTCGCGCTTCATCCAGATGCTGGCCACCTTGCCGTAGAAGTCGACGAGCGCCTGCGCGGCGGTCGGCGTGCGGCGCAGCGCGAGCGCCGCGACCTGCTCGGCGTCGGCATCGTCGCGCGCCGCTTCGAGCGCGGCGACGAGGCGCGACTCGTCGTCGCCCGCTTGCGCGCGCGCGGCCGGCGCGAGCACGAGCGCCAGAAGCGCGAGCTGGAAGCCGAGGAGAACGCGCGTCGCGAGGCGTCGCATGGAGTGCATCGGAGTCCTCGTCGCGGCGCCGCCACCGAATCGGGCCGTCGCGCGCGGATGGTAGCGTGCCGCGATGAGCGCCCCCGCCCTGCCCCGTCCCGACATCGCGCCGGCGCTGCTGGCAGTGGCACGCGGCGAACGCGCCAGCGCCGTCGTCAGCGAAGTGCACGGCTCGGCGGCCACCTGGTTCCTCGCCGCGCTGGCCAGCGCGACGGACGCGCGGCTGCTGGTGGTGACGGCGCGCGCCAGCGACGCGAAGGACCTCGAGCTCGACTGGCCGCTGCTGGCACCCGGCATCGCGATGGCGCGCCTGCCCGAGGTCGAGCGGTTCGAGGCCGGGACGCCCGAAGCGCGCCGCAACAAGAGCGAGCGCGAGAAGGCGCTGGCGCAGCTGCGCGAGCCGGGCGGCGCGCGCGTCGTGCTGGCGTCGCTGGCCGCGCTGGCCGACGCCGCCGGCGACCCGGCCGCGCCGCGCAGCGAGCGCCTCCTGCTGAAGGCGCGCCAGCGCATCGACCGCGAGGAGCTGCGCCGCCGCCTCTACGGCAGCGGCCTCGAGCCGGCGCCGCTCGTCTCCGCGCCCGGCGAGGTGTCGTTCCGCGGCGACATCGTCGACTTCTTCCCCTACGGCGCCGAGCGGCCGACCCGCGTCGAGCTCTTCGACGACGAGATCGAGTCGTTGCGCGCGTTCGATCCCGAGACGCAGCGCTCGACCGGCGAGCTGCTCGAGGTCGAGCTGATCGGCGCGCCGACCACGACGCGGCTGGTCCAGCAGTCGGAGGCGGCCGGCGTGCGCCGCTTCACCGCGCTCGACCACTTCACGGCGCCGCCGCTCTGCGTGCGCATCGACCCGGTCGCCCACGAGATCGCGGTGGCGAAGGTCGCCGAGGAGCAGCCGGCGCGCGCGGGCGAGTGGCAGCAGGCGGCGGCGCGTCTGCAGGCGCTGCCGCGCATCGACCTCCATCCCGAGCTGCACGCCGGCTCCGACAGCGTGCTCGGCGCGCGGCCGATCGAGGGGGCGGGCGGCATCCATGAGCTCGGCCGCTTCTGCGAGCGGCTGCACGAGGCGCTCGACAAGCTGGTGATCTGGTCGGCGACCGCGGCGGAGGGGCGGCGCATCACGACGCTGCTGCGCGCCCACCTGCCCGCGTCGCCGCGCCGCGCGGTGATCGATGCGCGCGGCGGGCTGGCGGCCGGCTTCTGGTGCGCGGCAGCGGGACTCTGGGCCGGGAACCACCACGAGCTGCTCGGCCGCACGCGGCTGCAGCGCGTCTCCGAGCTGCGCGCGACGGCGGCGCGCCCGATCCGCGAGATGCTCGAGCTGACGCCGGGCGAGTTCGTCGTGCACCAGACGCACGGCGTGGCGCTCTTCCGCGGCATGAAGGAGATGAAGCAGGAGGGCGGCACCGAGGACTACCTCGAGCTCGAGTTCGACGAGGCGACGCTCCTCTACGTGCCGGCGTCGAAGGTCGACCTGGTGAGCCGCTACATCGGCGCGGGCGGCAGCGCGCCGAAGCTCGACAAGGTCGGCGGCAAGTCGTGGGCGCGCAAGAAGGCCGACGTCGAGGACGCGCTCGACGACATGTCGGAGGAGCTGCTCGAGCTGCAGGCGCAGCGCAAGACGCGGCCGGGCCACCCGTTCGCCGTCGACGACGAGATGCAGGCGGAGTTCGACGCCTCGTTCCCCTACGCCGACACGCTCGACCAGGTCGCCGCGTCGGAGGAGATCAAGCGCGACATGCAGCAGCCGCGCGCGATGGATCGCCTGCTGTGCGGCGACGTCGGCTTCGGCAAGACCGAGGTGGCGATCCGCGCGGTCTTCAAGGCGGCCACGCAGGGCAAGCAGGTCGCGGTGCTGGCCCCCACCACGCTGCTGGTGCGCCAGCACGCCGAGACGTTCAAGAACCGCATGGCCGACTGGCCAGTGCGCGTCGAGGCGCTCTCCCGCCTGACGCCGCCGAAGAAGTCGCGCGAGGTGATCGAGGGGCTGCGGCAGGGGCACGTCGACGTCGCGGTCGGCTCGCACCGGCTGCTCTCCGCGAAGATCTCGTTCAAGGACCTCGGGCTGCTGGTGATCGACGAGGAGCAGCGCTTCGGCGTGAAGCACAAGGAGGCGCTGAAGAAGCTGAAGACGACGGTCGACGTGCTGACGCTCTCGGCGACGCCGATCCCGCGCACGCTCCACATGGCGCTGGTCGGCCTGCGCGACATCTCGACCTTGCGCGAGCCGCCGCGCGGCCGCCAGCCGGTCGAGACGCGCGTCACCTACGAGGACGACGAGCTGGTGCGCCACGCCATCGAGCGCGAGCTGGCGCGCGAGGGGCAGGTGATCTACCTCTTCAACCGCGTCGGCCCGATCTACGACGTGGCGGCGAAGGTGAAGCGGCTGGTGCCGGCGGCGCGGGTCGGCGTCGCGCACGGCCAGATGCCGGGCAACAAGCTCGAGCAGATGGCGCTCTCCTTCGCGGCGCGCGAGATCGACGTGCTGGTCTGCACCACGATCATCGAGGCGGGCATCGACATCCCGACGGTCAACACGCTGGTCGTCGATCGCGCCGACCTGATGGGGCTCGCCGACCTGCACCAGCTGCGCGGCCGCATCGGCCGCTCCGACCGCAAGGCGTACGCGCTCTTCTTCATCCCGAAGAAGCCGCTGCCCGCCATCGCGCTCAAGCGGCTGCGCGCGCTCGAGGGGCTCTCCCACCTCGGCGCCGGCTTCGACATCGCGATCCGCGACCTCGAGATCCGCGGCGCCGGCAACCTGCTCGGCAAGGAGCAGTCGGGCCACATCGCGTCGATCGGCTACGACCTCTATTGCCGCATGCTCGCCAAGTCGATCGCCAAGCGGCGCGGCCAGAAGCTGCCGGCCGAGCCCGAGGAGATCGACATCGGCATCGGGCTGCCCGCCTTCCTGCCGCGCGAGTACATCCGCTCGACCCACCAGCGGATGGAGCTGCTGCGCCGGCTCGGCGAATCGCGCAGCCCCGAGGCGGTGGCGCAGCTGCAGGCGGAGATGCGCGATCGCTTCGGCCGGCCGCCCGCGCCGGTGCAGCACCTGATCGACGTCTTCCAGCTGAAGGAGCACTGCCGGCGGCTCGGCATCGCCCGCGTCTTCCACACCGGGGGCGGCGAGGTGCTGCTCTTCGTGCGCGACTACGCGCGCTTCCACAAGCTGCGGCTGCGCCGCGGCGAGGGGCGCCACGTCGAGGGATCGCGCGTGCTGGTGGTGCTGCCGCCCGAGGTGCGCACGCCGGAGGAGCTGCTCCGCTACCTTCTGGAGGAGTTCCGGGAACGGCCGGCCCCCCCGCCGCCGCGCCCGCTCGGAGATCGCAAGCCGTGACGTCCCTCGCCTTCGCCGCCGCCCTGCTCCTCTGCCAGGATCCGATTCCGCCGCCGCCCGCGCTGCCCGCGCCCGTCGCCGGCGCGCCGGCGGAGGGCGCCGCGCCGCCCGCCGCGCGCACCGCCGCACCGCAGGGCCAGCCGCTCGACTCGAACTTCGTGCTGGCGGCGGTGAACAACGAGATCGTCACGATCCGCGACGTGCTGCTCGAGTGGCGGCTCGACTCGCGCCGCAACGCCGATCCCGACCGCCCCGCCGCGCCGCGCACCCCCGAGGAGCAGATGCAGGAGGCGAAGAAGATCGTCATCGATCGCCTCTGGCTGGCGCACGCGAAGTCGTTCCCGATGTACGGCGAGATCGTCACGCGCAAGTTGCTCGACGAGGAGGCGCGCGACATGTGGGGCTCCCTCTGGAGCGATCCGGCGATCCCGGTCGACGAGCGCGAGCTGATGCTCCGCAAGGCGGAGAGCCGCATCGCGCTGCAGCTCGCCCTGCAGAGCGACCCCGAGTTCCGCCGCTGCTCCGTCGCGCGCCCCGACGACGTGCGCCGCTTCTGGGAGAACAACCCCGAGCTGCACAAGGTGCCGCCGCGCGTCGAGCTCGGGCGGGTGCTGCTCGGCCGCGAGGTGCATGGCGCCGGGGTGGAAGCGAAGGCGGCGGCGCTGCGCCAGCTCGCCATCGAGCGGTCGAGCCTCGAGACGGCGGCGGCCGAGTTGGCGCCGGGCGACTTCTCGCGCATCCGCATCGACGACCTCGACCACGAGGAGAGCCTGCGCGCCGATGTGCTGGCCTTCGCCCGCAGCGCCGAGCCGGGGGAGCTGTCGGCGCCGGTGGTCGGCAGCGCGTCGGTGATGCTCTTCACGGTGCTGCGCCGCGAGCCGGGGCGCGAGATCGCGTTCGAGGACGCCGCGCCGAAGATCAAGGAGATCCTGCAGAACGGGCGGTGCGACTACCGGGCGAAGCAGTACTTCGTGGTCCGCATCCTCGCGGAGTCCTACTTCGGGCCGGCCGACCTCTTCGACGACGAGATCGAGCAGCTGATCCCGGGGACGAAGGAGCGGAGAGCGCGCGCCAGCCGGGCAGAACCTCCCGGCAACTGATCGGATTCAGCTCCGATCGTGCGTGTTGCCGCCTTTTCGGGGGCGGCCTACAATCCCCGCCCCTTCGCCCGCGAACCATCTTGGGCGGGGCGCGTTCTGCTGCCGTTGCCCGGGCACCTTCTTCGCCCCGGGGATACCGGAGAGGAATTCATGTCGTCGACGCCTGAAGAGCCGGCACCGCTTCCGCCGCCGCCCGAGAACCTGGTCTTCCAGACCAACCGTCTCGACCAGTTCGAGGAGACCTTCGAAGACCAGATGCGCGGCGCCATGAAGGGCGCTCCGTGGATCGGCGTCTCGCTGGTCCTGCATCTCCTCGCGATCTGGATCTTGATGCAATTCGACTTCAGCACGCCGCTCCCGCAGCCGGAGCAGGCGATCCAGGCGTCGCTGCAGCCCGAGGACACCGAAGTCCTCGAGCCGCCGGAGGAGATCCCGCCGCCGCCGGAGGAGCCGAAGGAGGAGATCGAGGAGCAGACCGACGACCCCGTCGTCTCCGATGACAACGCCGAAGTCGAGAACGTCTCCGAGGTCGAGTCCGATTCGCGCTCGCCGGTCGATGCCCCGTTCGAGGGGCGCGGCACCAACGACGTCATCGGCGTCGGCGGTGGCGCCGGCGGCTTCGGGGGCGGCAAGTACGGGCGCCGCGGCGGATCGAAGGGCGGCGGTCGTGCGTCGCAGAAGGCCGTCGAGCTCGGTCTCGAGTGGCTGAAGAACCACCAGAACCCCGAGGGGTACTGGGACTGCGACGGCTTCCAGGCGCAGTGCAAGACCAACCAGTGCGACGGCAAGGGCCAGGCGCTGAACGACGTCGGTTGCACCGGCCTCGCGCTGCTCGCCTTCCTCGGCGCCGGCAACACGATGACGACCGGCCGCTACAAGAAGGTCGTCCAGTCGGGCCTCAAGTACCTGCAGTCGGTGCAGGATCCGGATGACGGTTGCGTCGGCGCCAAGTCGGGCCAGCACTTCATGTACGGTCACGCGCTGGCGACGCTGGCGATGATCGAGGGCTACTACCTCTCGCGGCAGCCGATCCTGAAGCAGCCGGCGCAGAACGCGCTCAACTTCATCGGCCGCTCGCGCAACCCCTACAAGGCGTGGCGCTACGCCTTCCCGCCCGACGGCGACAACGACGTGTCGGTGACCGGCTGGATGCTCTTCGCGCTCTTCGCTGCGAAGGATGCCGGCCTGCAGTCGGACGACGCGGCCATCAAGGACGGGATGGCGTACATCGAGGAGATGACCGACCCGTCGAACTTCCGCACCGGCTACCACGAGAAGGGCAGCCTCTCGGCGCGCGAGCCGGACGACATGGACAAGTGGCCGGCCGACCAGGCCGAGGCGATGACGGCCGTGGCGACCATGCTGCGCGCCTTCAACCACGAGGAGCCTGACTCGCCGGCGGTGAAGGGTGCCAACACCCTGATCATGGCCAAGCTGCCGAAGTGGGACGAGGCGGCCGGGTCGATCGACTACTACTACTGGTATTACGGCTCCTACGCGATGTTCCAGATCGGCGGCAAGAGCTGGGACAACTGGTCGCGCTCGATGGAGACCACGGTGGTCAGCCACCAGCGCACCAGCGGCGACGAGACCGGCTCGTGGGATCCGCAGGTCGATCCGTGGGGTGACAACGGCGGCCGCGTCTACTCGACCGCGATCAACACGCTCTGCCTCGAGGTGTACTACCGCTACGACAAGATCATGGGCGCCCGCTGAACGAGCTGCGGGACGCGATAGGCAAGCTGTACCGAAGCGCGAATACGAGATGAACGATGCGAAGGCGGCGAGCGGAAGCTCGCCGCCTTCGTCGTTTCCGGGGCCGGTGAACGACGACATCGGAGCGCAGTCGCGAGAACCGGAGGGTGTGTGGAGCGTTGGCTCTTGTGGCATCGCGAGCGGGTCTTGTGACGCGCTCGATCGCCGCGGGAGAGAGCCATGTCGACCACCCATCACGAAGGAAACGGCTTCGAGGACGAACTGCGCGAGTCGCTGCGGCGCGCGCCGTGGATCGCGCTGTCGGCGGCGGCGCACGCGGCGGCGATCGTCGTGCTGATGCAGTTCGAGTACCACGTGCCGATCGAGGAGGCGCCGCAGGTGATCCACTGCGAGCGGCCGATCGAGTCGGTCGAGCTCCTCGTCCCCGAGCCGCCCCCGCCCGAGCCGCCCGAGCCGCAGCTCGTCGACGTGCGGGAAGAACCGATCGACGATCCGACCGTGGCGACCGTCGAATCGCCCTTCGTGAGCGACGCGCTCGTGCCGAGCGAGCTGCTGACGCCGGTGGCCGCGGCGTTCGAAGGGCGCTCGATCAACGACGTGATCGGCACCGGCGGGGGCGCCGGCGGGCCGCACGACGGTGGCGGCGGGCCACGCATCGGCCGCGGCGGCCCGAGGGCGGTCGAGACCACCATCAAGTCGGGCCTGCAGTGGCTGCGCCGCCACCAGGACCCATCGGGCGCCTGGGACAGCGACGGCTTCGGCTCGCGCTGCCGCGACAACCTCTGCGACGGCAAGGGCGCCGCGCTGAACGACGTCGGCTGCACCGGCCTCGCGCTGCTCGCCTTCCTCGGCATGGGGGCCACCCCGGAGCGCGGCCACGACCGCGAGGTGGTGCGCAACGGCGTGCGTTGGCTCGTCGCCGCGCAGGATCGCGACGACGGCTGCCTCGGCGCGAAGGGCGGCCAGCACTTCCTCTACGGCCACGCGATCGGGACGCTCGCGCTGGTGGAAGCGTGGCACTCCTCGCGCATGCCGGCGCTGAAGGGGCCGGCGCAGCAGGCGCTCGACTTCATCAGCCGCAGCCGCAATCCCTACGCGGCGTGGCGCTACGCCGTCCCGCCCGACGGCGACAACGACGTCTCGGTCACCGGCTGGATGCTCTTCGCCCTCTACGCCGGCCGCGAGGCGGGGCTCACCGTCGACGACGGCGCGCTGCGCGACGGCCTCGCCTACGTCCGCTCGATGACCGACCCGGCGACCGGCCGCACCGGCTACCACGAGAAGGGCAGCTTCTCGGCGCGCGAGGCCGACGCGATGGAGCGCTGGCCGGCCGAGCAGAGCGAGGCGATGACCGCGTGCGCGCTGCTGCTCGACAGCTTCGACGGCGTCGATCCGGCGAGCGCCGCGCAGAAGTCGCGCGTCGATCTGCTGCTCGCCCGCCGGCCGGCGTGGGACGAGGCGCGCGGCTCGATCGACTTCTACTACTGGTACTACGGCACCTACGCGATGTGGCAGGTGGGCGGCGACGCGTGGAAGCGCTGGGAGCACGGGCTCGGCGACACGCTGCTGGCGCACCAGCGCCAGGACGGCGACGAGACGGGCTCGTGGGACCCGCAGGTCGATCCGTGGGGTCGCCAGGGCGGCCGCATCTACTCGACCGCGATGAACGTCCTCTGCCTCGAGGTCTTCTATCGCTACGCGAAGCTGTTCGGGACGCGGTGAAGTCGGCGAACCGCGCGGTGCGGCGGCGCGCCCTCCGGCCCGCCGCGCCGCGCGGCGCCGTGGGCTCAGCAGGCGACGCGCGCTCAGAGCGTGAGAAGGAGTCCCGGACCGAGCCAGACGAAGCGCCGCGCCCGCATGGCGAGGCGCGCTCAGTAGGCGTCGTGGCGCTGCATCCGTTCCCCGCCGCCGCGCAGCTCGTCGAGCAGCTTCTGGTAGGTCGCCATCCGTTCGGGCCGGATCGCGCCGCTCGCCGCCGCCGCCTTCACCGCGCAGCCCGGTTCGTGGTCGTGCGTGCAGGTCGCGTACTTGCACTGCGCGATCAGCGGCCGCATCTCGCGGAACCAGTGCGCCAGGTCCCACGGCTCCATCGGCGGCAGCCCGAACTCGCGCACGCCGGGCGTGTCGACCAGGTAGCCGCCGAACGCGAGGCGATGGAGCGACGCCGAGGTGGTCGTGTGGGCGCCACGCGCCATCTTCGTCCCGGCCGCCACCAGCGCGCCGATGCGCGCGCTGATCCCGGGATCGAGCGCCGCCATCAGCGACGACTTGCCCACGCCGGAGTGGCCGAGCAGCATCGCCACCCGCCCGCTCATCGCCGCGCGCAGCTCGTCGAGCCCCTCGCGCCGCGGCACGCTGGTCGGCAGCACCGCGTAGCCGAGCTCCCGATACGGCGCCGCCAGCGCGTCGATCTCGGCCGGCGTCGCGAGGTCGCACTTGTTCAGCACGACGAGCGGCTCGATCCCCTCGCGCTCGCAAGCCACCAGCATCCGGTCGATCAGCCCCGGCTTGGTCGCCGGCTGGCGCACCGACGCCACGATCACCAGCACGTCGACGTTGGCGGCGATCACCTGCCAGCCCGACGGGTCGCGCGGCCGCGGGCGCGCGATGCGCGTGCGCCGCGGCAGGACCTCCTCGATCGACCCCTGCTCGCCCTCCAGCACGACGCGCACCCGATCGCCCACCGCCACCGGCCGGCTCTCCGGGTCGTCGTCCTGCCCCTCGAAGAGGCGGCCGCGCAGGCTGCAGGGCACCACTCGATCGCCGATCTCGACGTGGATCTGCTTGCGATCGATCCGCAGCACCACTCCCTCGGGTAGGCCGTCCAGCTGCGCCCTCCTTTCCCGTCGCAGCGCTCCGGCCGCGGCTCGCCCCGGGGAATTCCCGGCCCATTTCACGCGCGCGCCCTGGCGCTGCTCCCAGGGCGAGGAATGATCCACGCGATGACGGTCCCGGCCAAGCCCCCTGACTCCGCCTCCGACGCGGACGAGGTGCGCGCCTTCCTCGCCGGCGACGAGGCGGCGTTCGAGCGGCTCGTCGACCGCCACCAGCGGACGCTCCTCCACCTCTGCCAGCGATTGGTCGGCGCCAGCGACGCCGCCGACCTCTTCCAGGAGGTCTTCCTGCAGTGCTACCGCATGGTCCACCAGCTGCGCGAGCCCGAGGCGTTCCGCGCGTGGCTGCTGCAGATCACCGTCCGTCACGCGCGCCGCCGCCAGCAGGCGCGCCCGGGCCCGCTCGCCGTCGAGGAGCCCGAGCTCTTCGCGGCGCCCGCCGTCGGCGACCCGCTCGAGCTCGCCGACGAGGTCGCCGCGCTGCGCCGCGCGCTCGAGCGGCTGCCGCCGCGGCAACGCGAGGTGGTCGTGCTCCGCCACGATCAGGGGCTCTCGTTCGCCGAGATCGCCGCGCTGCTCGAGATCCGCGAGGACGCCGCGCGCGCCAACCACTATCAAGGGATGCGCCGGCTGCGCCGCGAGCTGCTCGGCGCCACCGATGACCGCTCCGAGGAGTCGCCATGAACCGCGACGCACCGCCGCCGGGCGACGCCGACCGCGACGACGCCATCGATCCGCGCCTCGCCGCCCTCTTCGCGCGCGATCGCGGCCCGGCGCCGCACGAGGTCGCCGCGGCCCGCCTGCTCCTCAAGCGGTCGCTCGCCCGCGAGCGGCAGCATGCGGCGGCGCACCGACCGACCCTCCTCGCGGACGCCGTCGCCCCTTCCGGCGCGCCGAGCGGCCCCTCGCTCGCCGCCGCCCGCCGCGGCCGCTGGCTGCTGCTGGCGCAGGCGGCCGGCTTCGTGCTGCTGATCGCGCTGCTGGCGCCGCTCGTGCCGCGCTACGCACCGCAGCGCGCCGGCGCCGGCCGATCGGGCGAGACGGTCGTCGCCAGCCTCGCGAGCGGCGCGCTCGAGCTCGGCGCCCGCCTCGAGCAGTGGCTGCCGCCGTTGCCCGACCTCGGCCTCGAGCCGCCGCTCGCCAAGGGCGGCGTGGTGGAGCGCGCGCTCGAGCCGTGGCAGCAGTTCGGCGACGGCCTGCGCCACTGGCTAAGCTCCGCCGCCCGGTGAACGAACTCGCTGACGCCACTGCCCGAGGGACCGACCCGTCCTCGCGCGCCGCACCGCGGCCGCCGCGTCCCGGCGCGCGCGCCGTGCGCCTGCTCTACCTGCGCGCGTGGCTGCTCGCGACGCTCTGCATCGTCGCGTTCGGCGTGATGTGGGCGCTGAACGAGGGGGCGAAGCAGCCGGACAGCTCGCCCTTCGGCGCGTTCGTCGTCGCGCCGATCGTCGCGCTGCTCACGCTGCCGTCGCTCTGGCTGCTGCGCCTCTTCCCGGAACGGTCGCCGAGCAGCGGACTGCGCTTCTTCCGGCGCCTGCTGCTCGGCGCGATCTGCGGCTCGTTCCCGTGCTCGATCCTCGCCGCGCTGACCGTCGCGTCGCGCGAGCCGAACGCCCACGAGAGCGCCGGCGTGGTGTGGGTCGCCGGCTTCCTGCTCGGCATCGTGGCGGGCATCGCCGACGCGATGCACCTCGACGCGCGCGAGGCGACCGCCCGCGAGCGCGACGACCTGCCGGGCACCTGAGCGCAGGCGGGCGCGCACGATGCGGAACGTCCTCTTCGTCACCGAACCGCTCGGCACCGGCAAGGCGTGGCGCAGCCTCGCCATCGCCGAGCAGCTCCACGCGCTCTTCCCGGTGGTCGCGCCCGCCTTCCTGTGCGGCCCGGCCGCTGGCACGTTGCTGCGCGCCGCCGGCCGCTTCCCGGTCGACGACAGCCTCGTCGCTGCGGTGCCGCAACCGGCCGACCTCGTCGCCGCCGAGGCCGACCCCGCGTCGCTGGCGCGCGCCGCCGAGCGCGCGATCCACCGCCACGCGGCGTCCCACGCGCACGCGGCGCTGCGCACCGCGAAGGCGCTGGCGGCCGAGCTGGTCGTCGTCGACTCGCTCTTCGCGGCGCCACCGGTGCTGCGGCGCGGCGGCTTCGACGTCGCCTTCCTCACCGACCACTTCCGCGACGCACCGGCCGAGCGCGGCTTCGCGCGCGCCGCCGCGACGCGGATGGTGCGCCGCGCCGTGGTGGCGAGCTCGCAGCTGCGCTTCTTCCTCGGCGAGCCGAGCTACCTCGCGTCGCCGGAGCTGCGCGTCTGGTCGCGCCGCTGGTTCCGCTACTCGGGCCCGATCTCGGGCCTCGCGCGCCTCTCGCTGCGCGACTGCGCGACGCTGCGCGACGAGCTCGGCATCGGCCGCAAGAAGCTGGTCGTCGTCGCGACCGGCAGCGCCTTCGCGGCGCCGCTCTTCGAGGTGGCGCTGCAAGGCGTCGGCGCGCTGGCTGCCGCGCGCGGCGATCTCGTGGTGCGCCACTTCGCCGGCCCCGAGCTCGCGCTCGACGACGGCGCCGCCGGACCGCCCGCCGAGCTGCTGCGCTGGCTCGCCATCGCCGACGCGGCGGTGGTGAGCGGCGGCCTCTCGCTGCTCGCGGAGTGCGCAGGGCTCAAGCTGCCGACGCTCGCGCTGCCGCTGCCGGGCCATCCGCTGCAGGAGCGCCACGTCGACTACCACGTGCAGCGCTTCGGCGTGCAGCGGCTGCCGGCGGGCCGCGCGCCGAGCGCCGCCGCCATCGCCGACGCGGTGCGCACGCTGCTCGAGCAACCGACCGCGACGCGCCCGCACGACGCGCCCGACGGCGAGGAGCAGCGGCGCAACGCGGCGTTCATCGCCGATCTCTTGGCCGACCACCTCGGCCGCAAGCGCCCCGCGGTGCCCGACGCGCCCTCGCTCGAGGCGGTCGAGGGCGGCCGCACGCCGCGCTGAAAAAAGCAGCGGCGCGACGGGTTCGGCGTCGCGCCGCTCTCTTGCTCTTCGAGCGACGGGGTTCGCAGCCGCCGCTCCGCTCTTCTTCTTCCCGGCCGCATGCGCCGGGCTCAGGTTCGCTGCTTCCCCCATCGGTGGATCGCGGTCGCTCGACGAGAGAGGAAGATCCCGCGGTCGTCCCGCAGCCCCGGGGCGCGCTCCGGGAACGGCAGGACTTTCCCGCAACGCGGCGCGTGCAGCGATTGCGATGCTCGGCCAACGCGCCCTCGCGCTCGGCCGTAGGGCGCCCCGTCGACCGTGCCTCCGTGTTCTGGAGCCCTCCGTGATCAGCGCCCTGCTCGCAGTCGTCGCGTGCGCGGAGGAACCGGCCGCGCGCATCGTCGTGCGCCACGTCCGCGAGCCGGCGCCGCGCGTCGCGCTGGAGCTGCACGTCGCCGGCGATGCCGATGGCGAGTCGAGCTTCTCGGTGCCACCCGGTTGGGGCGGCGTCGCCGCGATCGCCGACCACCTGCACGACCTCGCGTTCCGCGCGGAGGATGGCGCGCCGCTGCCGATCGAGCGCGACGGCGCCGTCGGCTTCCGCGTGCGGCACGCGCCGAGCGCTGCGCTCACCGCGAGCTGGTGGCTCGGCGATCCGCAGCCCGCCGCCAACGGCACCGGCAACGACTACCGCCCGCGCGCCACGGCGGAGAGCTTCCACTTCCTCGGCTCGATCGGGCTGCTGCGCGCCGACGCGCTGGCCGACGGCGCGCCGCATCGCTTCGCGGTCGATTTCGAGGGGTGCGACGGCGAGGGGCGCGCCGCCGCCTGCTCGTTCGGCGCCGGGCCGCAGGTCGCGGTCGAGATGCCGCTCGACGCTTTCTGCCACTCGATCTTCATCGGCGGCGCGGTGCGGCTCCATCGGCGTGACGTCGACGGCCACGAGCTGCTCTTCGCGCTGACCGGGCAACACGCGTTCGCGGACGACGAGCTCGTCGTGCTGGCCGAGCGGATCATCCGCCTGGAGCGCGCCTTCTTCGCCGATCGCGGCGACCCGCGCTTCGTGATCACGCTCGTGCCGGAGCCCGGCAAGTCGCCCCGCACGTCGATGGGCGGCACGGGCCTCACGCAGAGCTTCGCGCTCTTCCTGTCGCCGGGCTACACGCTGAAGCCCGGCAGCGACGATCGCGCGCGCATCGCCGGATTGCTGGCGCATGAGCACCTCCACCACTGGAACGGCGGCGTGGTGCAGCTGCGCGATCCGGAGGGCCACGGCTACTGGTTCTCCGAGGGGTTCACCGACTTCTTCACCCGTCGCCTGCTGGTGCGCAGCGGATTGTGGAGCGTCGCCGAGTGGATCAATGCGTGGAACGAGTGCTTCGCGGCGTTCGCGGCCAATCCGCTGCGCGCGGCGCCGGCCGCGCGGATCGCCGCCGAGTTCTGGAGCAGTCCCGCCGCGAGCCAGCTCCCCTACCAGCGCGGCGCGATCGTCGCGGCGCTGCTCGATCGCGAGCTGCGCGCAGCGGGCGGCAGCGGCGGCGTGGCGTCGCTCGACGAGTTCCTGCGGGACGTGGTGGCGCGCGCGCGCGCCGGCGAGCCGCTCGACACGGCGGAGCTCCTCGAGCTGGTCGCCGACGCGACCTCGGCCGAGTTCGCGGAGACGCTGCGCGCCATCGTCGTCGACGGCGCGCTGCCGCCGCTCGACCTCGAGGCGGGCGGCGACGAGCTGTTCGGGCCGCTGCTCCGCTTGCGGGCGCGCGCGGCGCCGGCGGCGAACGGCGCCGCGGTGCCGTGGCTCGAGCGGCTGCCCGGCGCGAGCGACGAGGAGCTGCGCGCGGGCCTCTGAGCGGCCGTCGCGGCGCCGCCGCGCCTTGTGAATGGGCTCCGCGGCGGCATCCTGTCGCGCTCGCGCAGGGCGTCAGCGAGGCGGCACGCCACGGTGCCTCGCGGCCGCGCACCAGCTCGGAGAGCCGAAATGTCGATCGTCCCGCTCCGCGCCCGCAGCGGCCTCGCCGCCTGCGCCGCGCTCGTCGCGCCCTTCCTTGCCCCCGCTCCCGCCGCGCTCGGCGCTCCCCAGGCGACCGGAACGATCCCGCCGATGAAGCTCGACTACCCCGCGACGAAGCAGGTCGACCAGGTCGACGACTACCACGGCACCAAGGTCGCCGATCCCTACCGCTGGCTCGAGTCGATCGACTCGCCCGAGACGAAGGCGTGGATCGCCGCGCAGAACGCGGTGACCGAGAGCTTCCTCGCGACGATCCCGGAGCGCGCGCGCATCGCCAAGCGGCTCACCGAGCTGTTCGCCTACGAGCGGCGCGGCGTGATCGGCAAGCAGGCGGGGACGCTCTTCTTCTCGCGGAATCCGGGCCTCTCGGCGCAGGCGGTGCTGTTCAAGCAGGGACCGCAGGACGCCGAGCCGCTGGTGGTCCTCGATCCCAACACGCTGTCGCGCGACGGCACCGTCTCGGTCTCCGGCTTCGAGCCGAGCGAGGATGCGCGCTGGCTCGCCTACGCCACTTCCGACGGCGGCTCCGACTGGAAGACGTGGCACGTGCGCGACCTCGCCACGATGCAGGACACGCCCGACGTGCTGCGCTGGAGCAAGTTCGCCGGCGTCGCATGGGCGGGCGACCACTCGGGCTTCTTCTACTGCCGCTACCCGCAGCCGGCGGCCGGCAGCGAGCTCGAGGAGGCCAACTACGACCAGAAGGTCTTCTTCCACAAGCTCGGCGACACGCAGGAGCAGGACCGCCTGGTCTACGAGCGGCCCGACCAGCGCGAATGGGGCTTCAGCCCCGTGGTCACCGACGACGGCCGCTTCCTGGTCCTGAACGTGAGCCAGGGCACCGATCGCCGCAACCGCATCTACGTGCAGGACCTCGCCGATCCGAAGGGGACGATGCGGCCGCTGCTCGACGACTTCGACGCGAGCTACGACTACGTCGGCGCCATCGGCACGACCTTCTTCTTCCGCACCGACCTCGACGCGCCGCGCGGCCGCGTCATCGCCGTCGACTCCACCAAGCCGGCGCGCGACCAGTGGAAGGAGCTGGTGGCGACCGGCCCCGACTCGCTCGGCACCGTCTCGCTGGTGAACGGCAAGCTGATCCTCAACTACCTGCACGACGGCAGCAGCCGAATCCGCATCCACGTGGTGAAGAGCGGCGCCGAGCACGACCTCGCCCTGCCCGGCATCGGCACCGCGAGCGGCTTCGGCGGCAAGAACAGCGACACCGAGACCTGGTACTCGTTCACCTCGTTCACGTCGCCGACCACCGTCTACCGCCACGACTTCACCACCGGCAAGGCGAGCGTCTGGTTCGCGCCGCAGCTGCCCTTCGACCTGTCGCCCTACGAGACGCGCTTCGCGTTCGCGCGCAGCAAGGACGGCACCCGCGTGCCGCTCCACATCACCTGCCGCAAGGACGTCACTCTGGACGGCAGCAACCCGTGCCTCCTCTACGCGTACGGCGGCTTCAACATCGCGGTCACCCCGAGCTTCCGCACCGACCGGCTCGCCTGGCTCGAGCAGGGCGGGATCTACGTGCAGGCGATGCTGCGCGGCGGCGCCGAGTACGGCGAGGAGTGGCACGCGGCGGGGATGCTCGGCAAGAAGCAGAACGTCTTCGACGACTTCATCGGCGTCGCCGAGCACCTGATCGACGAGGGCTACACGTCGCGCGCGAAGCTCGCCATCCACGGCGGCAGCAACGGCGGCCTGCTGGTCGGCGCCTGCATGACGCAGCGGCCCGACCTCTTCGCGGCCGCGGTGCCGGCGGTCGGCGTGCTCGACATGCTCCGCTACCACCAGTTCACCATCGGCTGGGCGTGGGCGAGCGAGTACGGCCGCGCCGACAACCCCGAGCACTTCCCCTTCCTGCACGCCTACTCGCCGCTCCATGCGCTCGGCATCGGCGCCAAGTACCCGGCCACGCTGATCCTCACCGGCGACCACGACGACCGCGTGCTGCCGGCCCACTCCTTCAAGTTCGCGGCGGCGCTGCAGGCGGCGCAGGGCGGCCCCGCGCCGACCCTGATCCGCGTCGAGACGCGCGCCGGCCATGGCGCCGGCAAGTCGACGCAGATGGAGATCGAGGAGAAGGCCGACATGTACGCGTTCCTGATCCGGTCGCTCGGCATGACGGGGAAGGCGCCGCAGTGAACGGCGACGGCGCGCCGCAGGGCGCTCGCGGGACGGCGCTGCGTCGCCACGCGCTGGCGCTGCGCTGTCCCTGGTGCGGCGGCGGCCGGCTGTTCGCCGGCTGGTTCCGCATGGAGCCGCGCTGCAGCGGCTGCGGGCTCCGCTTCGAGCGCGAGGCGGGCTACTTCCTCGGCTCGATCTACATCAACTACGGCGCCGCGATCGTCCTCGCGCTGGTGCTCCACCTGCTGATGCAGTTCGTCTGGCAGGTGCCGACCGTGGTGCAGATGGTGCTGCTCGGCGGCGTCATCGCGCTGTTCGGGCTCGGGTTCTTCCGCTGGGCGCGCGCGCTCTGGCTCGCGTTCGACCTGCGCTTCGATCCGCCGCGCCCGGAGGAGTTCGGCCCCCCGCGCTGAGAGGTTGGGCGGCGCGGTCGGGCGGCGCGATCGCGCGGAGCCGTCGGGCGGCGCGATTCCAACGGCGGCAGCGGCGCGCGCCTCTCCCCGGCGGACGCCCCCTCGTCCCGGCCGTCCGCCCCTCGGAGCCCGCGATGTCCTCCGCCTCCCGCCGTCCCGCGTCCCGCCATTTCGCCGCCCGATGGCTGGCGCCGCTCGCTGCGCTCGCCTTGGCGGCGCCCGGCTGCATCCACGTCAGCGCCGGCTTCGAGGAGTCGCCCGACCGCTTCGAGATCGACGGGCCAGGGGTGATCTACGCGACGGCCGACGCGTGGCCGCGCTGGAACGGCAACCTGCTCGAGCTCGGCCTCTTCAACCAGTCGGAGCGCGACGGGGAGCTCGTCTCGCTCGACCTGTGGCCGCTCTTCGGCGTGGGCGTCGGGGTCGTCGGCGCGCGTGTCCGAGTACTGATGTTCGAGTTCGGGGCGGCGACCCTCTTCCACGACCCGCTGCCGCTGCCGGCGCGCTACGGCTGGGACGAACCCGCGGCGCCCGCGGGCGAATCGGCGCCGGCGCCCAATGAAACGGAGCGCGTCGACGCCGATTGAGCGCGACGACCGGCCGCACGGCTGAGACATCTCGCCCCGACGCGCAGGGTCCGATCGGACGGTGCGTCCCAATCGACGCCGCGGCCGCCTCACCACGCCGCTTCGAGGGCGCCCCTCAGAATTGTCTCAAGTGACTATTCCATAACGACTTACAGTCGACGGATCCGATTTCCTGGAACGTCTCCGAACGCGCTCCCCGTTCGGCTTGGCAAGTGCCCTTCGCCTCGCCCGACTGCACGTGACCGGCGCGCGCCCGATCTGGCACCACACTCGCAAGGCGCTCCCGTCCGATCACGCAGTCGCAACGACCTCGATCGCGCCACACCGACGGAGAGCCAGCCGGAATGGGACAGAGCATCCTGACGCCCGCGCAGCGGGGCCTGCTGAAAGTGATCGTCTGGGGCGGCTTGGCGATGTTGGCCAACGCCCTCTTCCTGCTGCTCTTCCGCGTGACCGAGGCGACCGATCGGTTCCGGTTGCCGCCCGACACGCTGCCGACCTTCTATCAGTCGATGGTGCTCGGCCACACGCTGCTCGGCATCGCGCTCACGCCGTGCGCGCTGCTTTTCGCCGCGTGGCACCTCGGCCGCGCATGGGCGCGCCGCCACGGCGTGGCGATCAGCACCGGCGCGACGCTGATCCTCGCGATGCTCGGCCTGATGGTGACCGGCTTCGTCATCATGACGGCGGCCAACAGCCGCGATAACCGCCCGCAGTACTGGACGCACATCGGGCTCGGCGTCGGGCTGCCGCTGGTCTACATCATCCACCGCGTGACGTCGGTCACGCCGCCGACCTGGAGCTCGATCGGCAAGGCGATCGGCGGGGCGTGCGTCGCGGCGTTGCTGGCGCTCGGCATCCACGTGGTCACGCTGCCGAAGGCGTCGGACCGCGCGATCGGCATCGACCGCGGCACCGTGATCGCGACCATCCCGAAGGACGAGCTGCTGAAGGACGACTCGATCGACCCGTTCCACCCGTTCCGCTCGTTCACCGAGGTGCCGAAGAGCAGCCCCTTCTTCCCGTCGGCCGCGACCACCGCCACCGGCGGCTTCATGGCGTCGGCGGTCGTCACGCGCGGCGAGCTGCCCGATCCGGCGCAGCTCAAGTCCGAGGTCGAGAAGTACGGCTTCGTGCAGGACATCCAGATCGGCGCGGTGACCTGCCAGCGCTGCCACCCCGACGTGGTCGAGCAGTGGAGCAAGTCGGCGCACCGCTTCAGCTCGATGAACAACCCGTTCTATCGGGCTTCGTTCCTCGAGATGCGCCGCCGGCCCGACGTCGGCAACCAGCCGTCGCAGTGGTGCTCGGGCTGCCACGAGCCGGCGCTGATGCTGGCCGGCGAGATCAACAAGGACTTCGATCCCGACGGCGCCAACGCGCAGGCCGGCCTCACCTGCCTCTCCTGCCACGCCATCGACTCGATCCACAACCGCACCGGCAACGGCGCCTACAACATCCCGGACGACCGCGAGTCGCCCTACCTCTTCGACCACACCAGCGAGGGCGCGCTGCGCGCGATCGGCGACATCGTCATCAAGGCGAAGCCGAACGTGCACAAGGAGCGCATGCTGAAGCCGTTCTTCCAGACCAGCGAGTACTGCGCGGCGTGCCACAAGGTGGCGCTCGACGTGCCGGTCAACAAGTACCGCTGGGTGCGCGGCCAGAACGAGTACGACGCGTGGCACGACAGCGGCGTGGCGCAGAACGCGGCGCGCACCTTCTACCGGCCGCGCGACCCGGTGACCGGCGAGCCGATCAAGAAGACCTGCCAGGACTGCCACATGCCGCTCGAGGAGGCGCTGCTCGGCGACGTCTCCGCCAAGGAGGGCAAGGTCAAGTCGCACCGCTTCCTGTCGGTCAACACGGCGCTGCCGGCGCTGCGCGGCGACCATGAGACGATCGATCGCATCGAGAAGCTGCTGCAGGCCGACACGATGCGGGTCGACGTCTTCGCGCTGCGCCGCCTCGACGCCGAGGGCAACGAGCAGGAGGTCATCACCGCCCTCGATCGCACGCAGCCGGTGCTGGTGCCCGGCGAGCGCGTCGAGGTGCACGTCGTCGTCCGCAACAAGGGGGTGGGCCACACCTTCCCGGGCGGCACCAACGACAGCAACGAGGGCTTCCTCGAGTTCCTGGTCGAGCAGCCCGAGGTCGGCAAGCTGCTGCACAGCGGCTGGATCGGCCCCGATCTCCACCTCGACCCGGCCGCCCACCGCTACGGGTCGGTGGTCATCGCCCACGACGGCACCGAGGCGAAGCAGCGGAACGCCGCCGACTTCCACGTCACGCTCTACGCCAACGTGATCGCCCCCTCGACGTCCGACGTCGTGCGCTACCAGTTCGTGGTGCCGGAGAGCGCCGCCGGCAAGACGCTCGACATCACCGCCGACCTCAAGTGGCGCAAGTTCAAGCAGCACTACACCGACTACGTCTTCCAGGACCGCCCCGACCGCAAGCCGGTGCTGCCGATCACGAAGATCGCCGGCGCGAAGGTGTCGCTGCGCGTCGCGGCGAAGGGCGAGACCGTGCCGCCCACGCCGCCCGCCGTCTACGCGCAGCCCGACCACTGGATCCGTCCCAACGACTACGGCATCGCGATGATGCTGAAGGGCGACACGCGCCTCGCCGAGCTCGGCTTCGCCGAGGTGCAGCGCGTCGCGCCGGCGAAGGTCGACGGCTGGCGCAACATGGCGCGCAACGCGCTGACCGACGGCAACGTGGCGCGCGCGCTCGACCTGCTCACGAAGTGCGAGGAGATCGCGCCGGGCGATCCGCAGACGGCGTGGGTCTGGGGCTCGGGCCTGCAGGAGGACGGCCGCTACGCGCAGGCGATCGAGGCGTTCCAGCGCGTGCTGCAGGAGTTCCCCGAGGACCGCGACACGTGGCGCCGGCTCGGCCGCACCTACTACCTCGACCAGAAGTTCGAGGCGTCGCTGGCGGCGTACGGCATGGCGCTCGACATCGATCCGGAGGACCGCGAGGCGCACTACCACCGCATGCTGAACTTCCAGGCGCTCGGCCGGAAGGCGGAGGCGGAGGAAGCGGCGAAGGCGTACGAGAAGTACCAGATCGACGAGTCGGCGCAGGCGCTGACCAACGACTTCCGCCACAAGGACCCGCACGCGAACCTCGAGACCAACGCGGTGCACGCCCACGAGCTCGCGCCGCTGCCGGCTCCGCCGAAGGCGGGCGGCTCCTGAGCCGCTGCCGCGCCCGCCGCTTGCGCGGTGCCTCGTCGCTCGCGATGAACTTCGCCTCCGCTTCCCCCAACTCCGGAACCTGACATGCCCCGCTCGCCCTCCCGCAAGTCGACCCTGGCCACGCTGGCGATCGCCGCCGGCGGCTCGTTCGCGACGTTCGCGCTGCTCGCCGGCTGCGGCGAGGACAAGCCGGCCGAGGTGGTGAAGCCGATCGACGCCGGCAAGTACGCGATCGACAAGAACAAGCCGTTCGACCCGCGCGACGCCGAAGGCAAGGCGGCGCCGACCCTCGCGTTCGCCGATGCGACGGCCGAGTCGGGCATCGCCTTCACCCACGTGAACGGCGCGCGCGGGATGAAGTACCTGCCCGAGACGATGGGCGCCGGCGTCGCGCTGCTCGACTACGACGGCGACGGCAAGCAGGACGTCTTCCTGGTGCAGGGCGCCGAGTGGCCCGACCACGCGAACGGACCGGCCCCGACCTGCAAGCTCTACCGCAACCTCGGCGGGATGAAGTTCGAGGACGTCACCGCGGCGAGCGGCGCCGGCCTCGCGCTGATCGGCATGGGCGCGACCGCCGCCGACTACGACGGCGACGGCGATCCCGACCTGTTCGTCACCGCGCTCGGGCCGAACCACCTGCTGCGCAACGACGGCGGCAAGTTCACCGACGTCACCGAGGCGTCCGGCCTGAAGACCCCGACCTGGACCGACAAGGAGGGGCGCAATCACCCCGTCTGGTCGACCAGCGCCGCGTGGCTCGACTACGACTGCGACGGCGTGCTCGACCTGTTCATCTGCGGCTACGTGCACTGGTCGGTGGAGAACGACGTCTTCGACACGCTGAACGGCTCGGCGAAGGCGTACACGATCCCCACCAAGTACGAGGCCGACAGCTGCCGCCTCTGGCGCGGCAAGGCGGACGGCACCTTCGAGGACGTCACGACGGCCGCCGGCATCGCGCGCACCGACAGCAAGGCGCTCGGCGTCGCGGTGTGCGAGGTGAACGGCGACGGCCGCCCCGACCTCGCGGTCAGCAACGACACGCAGCCGAACTACCTGTTCGTGAGCCAGCCGGACGGCCGCTTCCTCGAGCTGGCCAACGAGGCGGGCATCGCGTTCGACGAGATCGGCCGCGCCCGCGCGGGCATGGGCATCGACGCGGTCGACGTCTGCAACGACGGGAAGCTCTGCGTCTCGATCGGCAACTTCTCGCGCGAGCCGATCTCGATGTACACGCAGACCGGCGACAAGATCTTCTTCATCGATCGCGCCGGCGCCGCGCGCGTGGCCACGCCGACCAACCTCTCGCTCACCTTCGCCGTCGTCTTCTGCGACTACGACCTCGACGGCTGCCACGACATCCTGGTCTGCAACGGCCACATCGAGCCCGAGATCCAGACCGTGCAGAAGGACGTCACCTACGAGCAGCCGACCCAGCTGTTCTGGAACCGCGGCGACGGCACCTTCGCCGACGTCAGCACGAAGTCGGGCGACGTCTTCAAGGCGAAGGTCGTGGCGCGCGGCGCGGCGGCCGGCGACCTCGACAGCGACGGCGACCTCGACTTCGTGATCACGCAGAACGGGCGCGCGGCGATGGTGCTGCGCAACGACCAGGCGCTGAAGAACAAGTGGCTGCGCATCCGCCCGCGCGGCGCCGGCCGCAACGGGCAGGCGCTCGGCGCGACGGTCACGGTCACCGCCGGCGGCAAGAAGCTGCGCCGCGACGTGCGGACCGGCTCGTCCTACCTGAGCCAGTGCGACGTCGCGCCGACCTTCGGGCTCGGCACCACCGACGCGGCGACCGCGGACGTCGAGGTGCGCTGGCCGTCGGGCAAGGTCGAGCGCTTCGCCGGCCTCGCCGTCGACCGCGAGCACGTCGTCACCGAGGGCCGCGGGAGCTGACCCCCGCCGCAGCGCCGCTGACCCCGAAAAGGGTTCGCGCCCGCGCCGCCCCGACTCGACTCGCGCCATAGAAGTCGCAGCCGTCTTCCGGCCGAAGAGGGGCCGGGAGACGAGCCGGGATGGGCGACAGCACGAGAACCACGAGCGGCGGCATCGAGAGCGTCGCGGAGACGGTCGCTCGTTTCCGCGAGCGCTTCCTCGAGAAGATCTCCGCCGGATCCTTCGAGCTGCCGGTGCTCCCCGAGGCGGCGTCGCGCGTCATGCAGGCGACCGCCGACGAGAACTGCGACGCGCGCAAGCTCGCCGAGATGATCCAGCGCGATGCCTCGCTCGCGGGCCACGTGCTGCGCATCGCCAACTCGGCCCTCTACGCGCCGACCACCGCGATCGTCTCGCTGCAGCAGGCGGTGAGCCGGCTCGGCATGAAGAAGATCAAGGAGATCGCGCTCCTCATCGCGACGCAGACCAAGGTCTTCAAGGTGCCGGGCTACGACGCGCAGGTGCGCGCGATCTTCAAGCACTCGATCGCCGCGGCGGCCTACGCGCAGGAGATCGCCCGCCGGCGGCGCTGGAACGTCGAGGACGCCTTCCTCTGCGGCCTGCTGCACGATGCCGGCAAGCCGGTGCTCTGGCAGCTGCTGGCCGACGTGCAGCGCGAGCTCAAGCTCGGCGTCGAGCCGTCGCTGGTCGAGGACGTGCTGGACTCGATGCACGCCGGCGTCGGCGCGCAGCTGGTCGAGAGCTGGAAGCTGCCGGAGCGGCTCGCCGAGACGATCGCCCACCACCATCGCCCGCAGGAGGCGAGCAACGTGGCGCAGGCCGCGATGATGATCCAGTTCGCCGACGACCTCGCCCACTTCGCCGCCGGTCCGCGCGAGGTGACCGAAGAGCAGCTGCGCGCCCACCCGATGATCGAGCCGCTGAACGTCTATCGCGACGAGCTCGACGCGCTGCTGGCCAAGAAGCAGGCGATCGCGACCGCTGCGGAGACCCTCCTGTGAGCAGCCCCGTTCCGCCCTCCCCGGAGCCGATCGAGACCTTCGACGTGGTGGTGATCGGCAGCGGCCCGGCCGGCCACAAGGCGACCATCCAGGCCGCCAAGGCAGGCAAGCGCGTGCTGCTGGTCGAGCGCGAGACCAACGTCGGCGGCGCCTGCGTCCACCGCGGCACCATCCCGAGCAAGACGCTGCGCGAGACGGCGCTCGCCTTCACCGCGTTCCGCCGCAAGACCGGCGAGGTCTTCCCCATCACCGTGCGCGAGGACCTCGAGGTCGCGAGCCTGATGACGCGCATGGAGGAGGTCGTGAAGGCGCACGAGCGCTTCATGACCGAGCAGCTCCGCCGCAACGGCGCGACCAAGCTGCACGGCCGCGCGCGCTTCCTCGACGACCGCACGATCGCCGTCGAGCAGGTGCGCGGCAACGTCCGGCGCGCGCGCGGCGAGGTGATCATCATCGCCACCGGCTCGCAGCCGCGCGCTCCGGCCGACGTGCCGATCGATCACGACAAGATCCTCGACAGCGACTCGATCCTCTCGATGACCTGGCTGCCGCGCTCGCTCACCGTGCTCGGCGCCGGCGTGATCGCCAGCGAGTACGCCTCGATCTTCGCGGCGCTCGGCGTCAAGGTGACGATGATCGACAAGGGCATGCGCCCGCTCGCCTTCCTCGACTCCGAGATCGCCGACAAGTTCGTCGCGGCGTTCAAGCGCAACGGCGGCTGCTACCTCGGCGGCCGGCGCCACGTGAAGGTCGAGTGGGACGGCATCGACTCGGTGGTCACCACGCTCGACGACGGGACCGAGATCCGTTCCGAGCGGCTGCTCTGCTGCCTCGGCCGCATCTCGAACGTCGACGATCTCGACCTCGCCGCCGCCGGCCTCGCGGTGAACGAGCGCGGCCTCCTCGCCGTCGATGCGCACTGCGCCACGAAGGTCCCCCACATCTACGCGGTCGGCGACGTGATCGGCCCGCCGGCGCTGGCCTCCTCCTCGATGGAGCAGGGGCGGCGCGCGGTCTGCCACGCGCTCGGCCTGTCGCTCGGCCACGGCTCGGAGACGATCCCGGCCGGCATCTACACGATCCCCGAGATGTCGCAGGTCGGCCTCACCGAGATCGAGGCGATCAAGAAGTACGGCGGCTGCCTGGTCGGACGCGCGCGCTACGAGGAGCTCGCGCGCGGCCAGATCAGCGCGATCCAGGACGGCATGCTGAAGCTGGTGGCCGATCCGGGCGGTCAGCGCGTGCTCGGCGTGCAGATCGTCGGCGAGGGGGCGTGCGAGCTGATCCACGTCGGCCAGATGGCGCTGATCGGCGGCAGCGACGTCGACAGCTTCGTCGACAACATCTTCAACTTCCCGACGCTCGCCGAGGCGTACCGCGTCGCCGCGCTCGACATCGTGAAGCAGCGCGCGAAGCTCTTCCCGAACGGACTGCCGGCGGTGATGCCGACGCTCGACGCGCCGCTGAAGACGGCCTGAGTTCGGTCGGCGAAGGCGGCGCAGCGCGGCAGCGAAGCAGCGCGGCGCCGCGGCGCTACTCGACCACCTTCATCTTCAGCGTGCGCCGCTGGCCGTCGCGCAGCACGACCAGCTCGACCGTCTCGCCGGGCTTGCGCTCGAGGCGGAACCACGCCTGGAAGTGGTCCTCGTTGGCGAAGTCGCTCTTGCCGGCGACGGCCACCACCACGTCGCCCTTCTTCAGCCCCGCCGCCTGCGCGCTCTTGCCGGTCGCCGCCTTGTCGCCCCACGTCACCAGGTAGCCGACCTCCTGCGCGAACGCATCGGTCGCGAGCCCGAGCGCCCGCTTGCGCGCCGCATCGAGCGGCTTGCCGCCGAAGCCCGGTCCCGGCGTGAGGTTCCACTTGTAGGGCCGCCACGCGTACTCGAGCGCGTCGCACTCCTTCCAACCGGCCGCCAGTTCGAGCTGCAGCGCCACCGGCGCGCCCGCCCGCTCGACGCAGAGCTCGAGCTTCGTCGCCCCGGTCGGCAGCTGATGGAGCGCCCACTGCAGGTCCGCCCGCGTCAGCAGCGGCTGCCCCGCGACGGCCAGCAGCCGGTCGCCCGCTGCGAGGCCGGCGCGCGCGGCAGGGCCGCTCGCTGCCACGCGGGCGACGCGCTGCTGCTGATCGCGCTCCACCTCGAAGCCGAGCCGCGCCGGATCGGGGAAGACGAAGAGCTGCTCGCGCCGGAAGCGGCCGGACGCGGCGGCGTCGCGGAACTCGAAGTCGTTCACCGTGTGGCAGTGGACGCAGTCGATCTGCTTCTCGGCATCGCGGCGGCGGAAGGCGGCCGATGCCTCGATGGTGCGCGGCGCGAGATCGGCGGACGGCGCGGGCGGCCGAGCGGCCGGGTCGGCGAAGCGCGCCGCCGAGCCGCGCAGGAATGCCTCGAACGAGGCGAGCGAGAGGAACGCCTCGGCGTCGGCGGCATCGCGCCCGCCGTAGCGGTGGAGCACGGCGCCGTCGGGCGTCGCGGTCAGCGCCGCGAAGGTGAGGTCGAAGTCGAAGCGCCAGCGCGCGAGGTCGAGCGGGCGCAGGTCGGTGACGCGCACGCAGACGAAGGAGCGGGCGAGCTGCACGATCGCGGGAGTGGCGACGGCCAACTGGCCGTCGAAGGCGCTGCAGTCGACTCACCTCTCGCAGCGGAAGACCAGCAGCAGCGGCTTCTGCTCGGCGCGCGCGCGCTGCTCTGCGACGGCGAGGTCGCGCTCCCACGCGATCGCAGCGTCGGCCGGCGGCGTCGCCGCCGGCTCCTGCGCCGCGACGGCCGGCAAGGCGAAGGGCCGCGCGACGGGTGACCCAACGGCCGCAGCGCCTGCCACGGCCACGACTCGAGCGAGAGCGACCGGGAGCAACGACCAGCGCAACGCGATCGGCATCGGACTCCTCCAGCGACGCGCGCGCAGCGAAGTTTCACCGGACTGCGATCGGCCTCCCGGCTGTCCGCGCGCGGCGGCGACTCTATCGTCGCGCCCTTCACGGTCCGGGGAGAGGCACGATCATGCGACGCACCGCTCCGAAGCTGCTGCTGCTGGCCACCGCGCTGGCCGCGGCGCCGCTGCTCCTCGCCGGCGGCGCTCGCGAGCGGACGGCGCAGGAGGCGCAGGGCCGCGTGCTCGACGCCGCGCTCCACCACCTCGGCGACGATCGCACGCCCGAGTGGCCCGAGGCGCCCGCCGATCCCGAGCCCTCCCCGCTGGTGATCGCCTTCGAGTCGGCCGCGAACGCCGGCGAGTGGCTGCTCCACCTCTCCGCGCGCGACGTCGACAGCGACTGGGCCGTCGAGCTGAACGGCGCCCGACTCGGACTGCTGCCGCGCACCAAGCCGCTCGCCGCCGCGCGCTTCATCGTGCCGCCCGGCAGCGTCGCCAGCGGCCGCAACGAACTGCGCATCGTCCCGAGCAACCCGAAGGAGGACATCCTCGTCGGCCGCGTCCGCCTCGAGGAGCGGTCGCTGCGTGACGCGCTGCAGCTCGGACAGCTCGAGGTGACGGTGCGCGACGCCGACGGCGCTCCGCTCCCCTGCCGCTTGACGCTCGTCGACGCTCAGGGGAAAGCGGTCGAGCTCTTCTACGCCGATGCGCGCGCGACCGCGGTGCGGCCCGGCATCGCCTACACGAAGGCGGGCCACGCGCGGCTCGAACTGCCGCCCGGCCCGGTGACGGTGTGGGCCAGCCGCGGCATGGAGTGGAGCGTCGCGAGCGGCACCGTCGAGATCGCCACCGGCGCGACGCGGACGATCGAGCTCTCGCTGGCGCGCGAGGTCGACACCGCCGGCTTCGTCGCCTGCGACACCCACATCCACACGCTCACCCACAGCGGCCACGGCGACGCGAGCGTCGAGGAGCGGCTCATCACCATCGCCGGCGAGGGGATCGAGCTGCCGATCGCGACCGACCACAACCAGCAGATCGACTACCGGCCGACGCAGCGGCAGATGGAGCTCCTGCCGTGGTTCACGCCGGTGGTCGGCAACGAGGTGACCACCGACAACGGCCACATGAACGCCTTCCCGATGGTGCCGGGCGGCGAGCGGCCGCCGTGGAAGGAGAGCGACTGGGCGAAGCTGGTCGAGGGGATCCGCGCGAAGGGGGCGCAGGTCGTGATCCTGAACCACCCACGCTGGCCGGAGGGCGGCAAGGACCCGCTCACCGCCTTCGGCTTCGACGAGCAGACCGGCGAGCGGCGCGCGCCGCAGCGCTTCGCCTTCGACTGCATCGAGGTGATCAACTCCGACTGCCCGACCACGCCGCCCGACACCGTGCTGCCCGCGTGGTTCGCGCTGCTGAACCGCGGCGAGCGCTTCACCGCGATCGGCTCGTCCGACTCGCACGCGGTCGGCGTCATCGTCGGCCAGGGGCGCACCTACGTGCCGATGGACGACTCCGACCCCGCGGCGCTCGACGTCGCCGCCGCCTGCCGCGCCTTCAAGGAGGGGCGCGTCGCGGTGAGCCTCGGCCTCTTCGCGACCCTCGAGATCGAGGGGCGCGCGATGGGCGACACGCTGCAGCCGGCGAGCGACGAGGTCGAAGCGGTGGTGCGCGTCCGCCATCCGAGCTGGATCGCGCCGCGCTCGCTCGAGCTGGTGGTCGACGGCACCGTCGCCGCGAAGGTCGCGCTGGACGACGCGCAGCCGGGCGACGGCCGTTGCGAGAAGTCGCGCCGCGTGCGCGTGCGCCTGCCCGACCACGACAGCTGGATCGTCGCCCTCGCCCGCGCCCCGCGCGTCGCGGCGCCCTTCTGGGAGATGAGCCTGCCCGAGGCGCTCGCCCTCACCAACCCGATCTGGATCGACCGCGACCGCGACCTCGAGTGGTCGAGCCCGCGCGCGACGGCCGCGGCTCGGCTCGGCGGCGCGCGCGACGCAGCGGCGGTAGCGCAGGTGCGCGCGGCGCTGCCCGGCCTCGACGACGGCGCGGCGCTGCAGCTGCTCGAGCTGGCGCGCGACGCCTGCAGCGGCGAGGCGCGCACGGCGCTCGCGGCGCTGGCGGCGGAGCGAGCGGGGCTCGCCGGCTGGGCCGCTCGCCACCTCGGCGCGCCCTGAACCGCTCGCGCCTCCGCGCATCGGCGAGGGGCATTCGCTTCCGATCGCGCGCCCGCTCGGCAGCGCCTCCTACAGAGCCCGCCGGTTCGGGACGACAACTCCCCCTGCACCGCCCCCAGGGAGTCCCCCCATGAACTGCCGCCGTGGTTTCACCCTGATCGAACTGCTGATCGTGGTCGCGATGATCGCGATCATCGCCGCCATCGCGCTGCCGAACCTCCTCTCGGCGCGCATCTCGTCCAACGAGTCGGCCGCGATCTCCACGATGAAGCACATCGTGTCGGCGCAGTCGGTCGCGCAGACCGCCGGCGTGATCGACCAGGACACCGACGGCCTCGGCGAGTACGCCTGGTTCGGCGAGATGGGTGGCGTCGTGCAGGTGCGCGACAACAGCGGCCCCAACGGCGGGCCGCGCATGACCCCCTGCTCGCTCGCCAAGTCGCTCGGCCTCGTGAACGCGAACGGCGTGGTCACCAAGTCGGGCTACGTCTATCGCCTCGCGCTGCCCGCGGCCGGCGGCGCGCCGGTGACCGAGGCGGGCGGCGGCGGCTCGCCGGCAGGCGAGGATCCGAACCTCTGCGAGGTCGCCTGGGTCTGCTACGCGTGGCCGGCCGGCTACGCGACCTCGGGCAAGCGCGTCTTCGCGGTGAACCAGTCGGGCGATGTCGTGCAGTCCGACAACCTCGGCGGCGCGAACGGCACCTACAGCGGCCTCGCCAATGCGCCGCCGCCGGACGCCGCCTTCGAGAACGGCTCGGCGGGCCTGATCACCGGCTCCTTCTCGGTCGGCGGCAACCCGGCGCCTTCGGTCGACGGCCAGACCTGGCTCGCGGTGAACTGACCGCCCGCAGGACGGCTCGACCGGCCACGACGACTCGATCGAACCCGCGGCCGCGCTCTCAGCGAGCGCGCGCCGCGGGTCGCTTGCTGATCACCTTCTCGAGGCGCGCCGCGAACCGCTTCCAGGTCGCCGCCATCCGCGTCTTCGGCAACCGCCGGCGCGCCGCCGCCTGCCACCAGAGCGCGAGGAAGAGCAGCGACGCGGCGAACAGCACGACCGTCGCGATGGGCAGGAAGGTGAAGCGGCCGTAGTAGCGCACCGCCACCACGCTGAGCCCCACCGCCAGCACCGCGTTGAACATCGCGTCGGAGGAGTCGCTGTCGAGCATCTCCTCCATGCAGTCGGCGCAGACGAAGCGCTGCGCGCCGCCGCTGCCGCCCTTGATCGCCTCCTCGGGGACGAAGGCGCCCGCGCGCGACTTCTGGCAGCCGTCGCACTCGGCGACCGGCGAGTCCTTGCTGCAGCTCGGGCACTTCGCGGCGGTCCACGCCAGCACGCGGTCGAAGCAGGTCGGGCAGAGCGGCAGGAGGCCGGCGGGGGTCATGCGGAACGTCTCCGAGGTGGCTGCGAAGGGCGCGCAGCGTAGCGAGCGCGGTCACTTCGCGGCGCGGACCCGCTCTGCGAACGCCTCGAGGTCGTCGTAGCGCTGCTGCCAGGTGGTGTACATCACGGCGGCGACCCCGCCGGCCGCGCGCCCCGCGGCGAGCCACTCGTCGATCGCCGCGACCGGCCCGTCGTAGTAGCCGGCGATCAGCAGCGGGTGGCCGCGCTGCGCGAAGAAGGGCAGGCTCTGCGCGCGCTGCTCGAAGTACCACGCCGCGATGCCGACCTCCTTCGGGAGCCCTTCCCACGAACCGGTCAGGTCGCCGCGCACCAAGTAGTAGTCGGCGCGCGCGTTGTGGTGCGGGTCGAACATGTCGCTCCAGATCCACTGCTCCGCGCGCGGCGCCTCCTTGCGCACCAGCGCCGAGCAGGCGGCGACGTGGTCGGCCAGCAGCGCACCGGCGTCGAGGCCACGGCGGCGGCACGCCTCGTCCTGGTTCAGCACGCGGATCTCGTCGTGCGACAGGAAGAACGCCTCGCGGCCGAAGAGCTCGGCGATGTCGTGCACCTCGCGCTCGAGCAGCGCCAGCGTCGCCGGCTCCGACGGGCAGATCATCACCTGCCCGTCGTGGATGGTGACGACGTGGTGGAAGCTGACGTCGAGCGCCGTCCCGTCGGGAAGCCGCGTGGCGATCGCCGGCGGCTCGTGCCAGACGTCGAAGGAGCCCTTCCACGGCGTCACGCCCATGCCCGGGTCGCTCACCGGCTGGTAGTCGCGCCCCTCGACCAGCCGTCGCCCCTTCGCGTCGCGCACCTCGAAGGGCGCCCCGTCGCGGCGCACCAGGTTGACCAGACCCGCCACCTCGAGCGTCGCATCGCGGATCGCGAGCTCGCCACCGGCCGCCCCCCAGGCGCCGAGGTAGATCCGGACCTCCTCGTGCTCGAAGGAGTTGAAGACGGCGTGGTGGCGCGTCGGCGGCTGCGTGCGCGCGGCGCCGAGGTTCGAGTGGATCAGCGCCCGCTCGCCCACCAGCGCCTGCGCGCGCGGCTCGCCTCCGAAGTCGCGCGTCTCGACGGTCAGCGCGACGTGGTAGGGATGCCACGGCTTCACCTTGACGCGGAAGACGACGCGCGCGTTGCCGTTCGGCGCGGTGCAGCGCCACGCGCCCGGCGCCTCCTCGCGCCAGCAGTCGTCCTTCCACTCAGGCGCCCGCAGCGGCTGCGCCTGCGCCTCGACGCGCGCCGCACCGTCAGCGACGACGAAGCGGACGCCGCGCGCCGGCAGCGCCTCCGCGAGGTTCGGATCGTGGTGGAGCAGCCCTTCCGAGTAGCCGATCGGGAAGAGCGCCGGCACCACGCGCACCTTCGCCTCGCGCGCGGTCGCGAGGAAGCGGCGGACGTTGGCGACGTAGCGCTCGCCCACCTCGTCGAGGCGCGAGAGCTTCACGTCGGCCAGCACCACGCGCGCGTAGCCGGCGCGCGCCGCTCGCTGCAGCAGCGCCTGCGCCTTCGCGACGTTCTCGTCGACCAGCAGGTTGGTCGAGAGGTAGAGCCACAGCTCCGGCGCCTTCGCGCTCGGGGCCGCGTCGACGGCGAGCGGCTCGCCCCGCGGCGCCGCGGCCCGCAGCACGCCCGAGCGCGCTCCGCCGACTCCCTGCGACAGCGCGACCGCTGCCATCGCGCCGAGCGCGCCGATCGTCCGCCACATGGGACCTCCTCGCTGCTTCCCGACCGCGCGCGAGGCTAGCTTCGCGCCGATGGACGCTCGCCCCGATCTCCACCTCGCGCTCGTCTGGCCCGAGATCCCGTGGAACACGGGCAACACGGCGCGCTCCTGCCTCGCGTTCGGCGCCGCGCTCCATCTGGTCGAGCCGCTCGGCTTCTCGCTCGATGCGGCGGCGGTGCGGCGCGCCGGGCTCGACTACTGGGAGCACGTGCGGCCGCGCGTGCACGCCGACCTCGACGCCTTCCTCGCCGCGCTGCCCGCGCTCGGCGAGCCGTGGTTCCTCACCGCCGAGGCGGAGCGGAGCTTGTGGGACGCGCCGCTCGTCGCGCCGGCCGTCTTCGTGCTGGGCTGCGAGAGCGAGGGGCTGCCGCGCGCGCTGCGCGAGCGCCACGCCGCGCGCTGCCTCGCGATCCCGCAGGCGCGCGGCGTCGTTCGCTCGCTGAACCAGAGCACCGCCGCCGCGCTCGCGCTGGCCGAGTTCCGCCGCCGCCATCCGCTGCCCGCCGGTTGAACGCGCCGGCGCGCGCGGCGCTACGATTCCCGCCGATGACCGAATCGATCGAACCTCCCGTCACGCCGCCGCCCGCGCAGGGCGTGGTCCCGCTCTTCCCGTTGCCGGGGCTCTTCCTCTTCCCCGGCACCGCGCTGCCGCTCCACATCTTCGAGCCGCGCTACCGGCAGATGATCGAGGACCTGCTCGACCGCAACGGCCGCCTCGTGCTCGGCACGGTGGTCCCCGGCCACGAGCACGAGCTGATGGGCGCGCCGCCGGTCCACGCGATCGCCGGCCTCGGCGAGATCGCCCGCCACGAGCGCTACCCCGACGGCCGCTTCGTGATCTTCGTGGTCGGCCTGAAGCGCGTCCGCCTCACCGAGGTGGCGAGCGACCGCCCCTACCGCAAGGTCGAGGTCGCCCCGCTCGCCGAGCAGCAGCCGACGCCGGCCGAGACCGCCGCGCTGCGAAAGGAGCTGATGGTCGCCGTCAAGGCGCGCAGCCCCAGCGTGGTCCTGCCGCCGAACGTGCCGGTCGGCCAGCTCACCGACCTGCTGCTGCTCCATCTCAAGCTCGACGTGACGACGATGATCGAGCTCTACTCGCAGCTCGACGTCGCTGAGCGCGCGCGCGGAGCGCTGGCGCGCCACGCCGCGACGCCGCTGCCGCCGCCCGAGGCGAAGAAGCCGGACGTGAAGCGCGCCGAGCCGCCGCCGGACGAGGGCACTCCGCCGAGCAGCTGAGGAGCGGCGCAGCGCCACTCGTCGCCCGCTCCGCCGGCGCGTCGTCGGGTAGCGTGCCGCGCTTCGAACCGAGACCGCACGACCGGAGCGCGCTGCTGCATGGACTTCGCGAGACGTTGCCACGAGATCGTCGCTCGGCCCGGCGTCGCGCCCGGCGAGCGGCTCGCCGAGCTGCTGCGCGCCACATGGGCGTGGGAGATGGAGGAGTTCCCCGAGCGCGCGACGTGGCACGGCTTCCCGGGCCAGAACCACCGCTTCTCCGACCGCTCGCGCGCCGCCATCGAGCGGCGGCGCGGCGACCTCGCGGCGCCCCTCTCCGCGGCGCGCGCGCTGCCGCGAGCGGAGCTCTCCGCCGCCGACCAGCTGAACCTCGACCTCTTCGTGCGCGAGTGCGAGCAGTCGATCGAGGAGAGCCGCTGGCCCTTCGAGCTGCTCTGCATCACGCAGATGGACGGCGTCCACCAGGATCCGGTGCAGCTGCTCGCCGCGGCACCGGCGGCGACCGCGAAGGATCGCGCCGACCTGATCGCGCGCCTCGCCGCGCTGCCGACGCTGATCGACCAGAGCCTCGAGCTGCTGCGCGAGGGGCTCGCGCGCGGCGTGACGCCGCCGCAGATGACGCTGCGCGACGTGCCGGCGCAGATCGCCGCGCTGCTGCCGAGCGAGCCGCTCGAGAGCCCGCTGCTGGCGCCGATCGTCGACGCGGCGGCGCTGGCCGACGCGCAGGAGACGGGAGCGGCGGCGCGCGGCGCGGGCGAGCGGCTGAAGCGCGAGGCGGCCGCGTTGCTGCGCGAGCGGATCGCGCCGCGACTGCGCGCGTTGCACGACTTCGTGGAGCAGCGCTACCTGCCGGGCGCGCGCACGACGACGGCCTGGCGCGACCTGCCCGACGGCGAGGCGTGGTACGCCTTCAAGGTGCGCGAGCAGACGACGACGCGGCTCACTCCGCGCGAGATCCACCAGATCGGGCTCGACGAGGTGGCGCGGCTGCGCGCGGCGCTCGAGGCGACGGTGCGCGCGAGCGGCTTCGCGGGCGACTTCGCGGCGTTCTGCGACTTCCTGCGCACCGACCCGCGCTTCTACTGCACCAGCGCCGAGCAGCTGCTCTCCGAGTACCGCGACTTCTGCAAGCGCGTCGATCCGCAGCTCGTGAAGCTGGTGAAGAAGCTGCCGCGGCTGCCCTATGGCGTCTGCGAGGTGCCGGCCTTCAGCGCCGAGTCGCAGACGATGGCCTACTACCTGCCCGGCTCGCACGAGGCGGGGCGGCCCGGCTGGTTCTATGCCAACACCAGCAAGCTCGAGTCGCGGCCGCGCTGGGAGATGGAGGCGCTGTCGCTGCACGAAGCGGTGCCGGGCCACCACCTGCAGCTGGCGCTGGCGGCCGAGCTCGACCTGCCCGACTTCCGCCGCCACGGCGGCTGCAATGCGTACGTCGAAGGGTGGGCGCTCTACTCCGAGGCGCTCGGCTACGAGATGGGCTTCTACCAGGACGCCTACTCGCGCTTCGGCCAGCTCTCCTACGAGATGTGGCGCGCGATCCGGCTGGTGGTCGATACGGGACTGCACGCGCTCGGCTGGACGCGCCAGCAAGCGCTCGACTACTTCGCCGCCAACACCGGCAAGCCGCTCCACGACATCACCGTCGAGGTCGATCGCTACATCGTCTGGCCGGCGCAGGCGCTCTCCTACAAGCTCGGCGAGTTGGCGATCTGGAAGCTGCGCCGCGCCGCGCAGCAGCAGCTCGGCGCGCGCTTCGACCTGCGCGACTTCCACGACGAGCTGCTCGGCGAGGGCGCTCTCCCGCTCGACCTCCTCGAGCAGCGGATGACGGCATGGACCGCCCGCCAACTCCGCTAGGTGGCGGGGAGAAAACGGCGGTCAGAACCGCACCTCCGCCGCTCCGCCCCGGGCAATCGGCCAACTCTCCGCCGCCTTCTCCTCGCCACCTGCCGGATTGGGCTGCATTCGGCCGCCGCTCTGCGCTCGCGATCGTCGTCGCGCTGGCGATCGTCGCGCGGCTCGTCCGCTACGCCGTCGACTTCCCGATCTGGGGCGACGAGGCGTTCGTCGCGTGCAGCCTCCTCGCGCGCGACCTGGCCGGCCTGCTGCAGCCGCTCGAGTTCGAGATGGTCGTGCCGCTCGGCTGGCTGCTGCCGACCGGCTGGCTGGTCGAGCGGCTCGGCGGCTCCACGCTCGTGCTGCGACTGCCCGCGCTGCTGGCCGGGCTCGCCGCGCTGCTGCTCTTCGCGGGCCTCGCGCGCCGCCTCTTGCCGCGCCGCACCGCGCTGCTGGCCGTGGCCTGGTTCGGCGGCTCCTACTACCTGATCCGCCACAGCGCCGAGGTGAAGCCCTACGCCTTCGACCTGCTGGCCGGCGTGCTGCTCTACGACGCGGCGCTGCGCATCGTCCGCTGCGAACCGCGCGCGTGGCTGCGCTTCGCGCTCCTCGGCGCGCTCGCCAGCTGGTGCAGCTATCCGGCGATCTTCGTCGCGAGCGGCGCCGGCCTCGCCGCCGCGCTGCTGCAAGCGACGCCCCGCTTTGCGCCGACCCGCCAAGCGGCGCCCGGCCTCATCGCTTGCCACCCCGACATGCGCTCCCGATCGCTGCACGCCCCCGCCCTCCTCGCGCTCGCCCTCGTCGCCGCCAGCTTCGCCGCGATGTACCTCGCCTTCGGCCACGCGCAGCAGTGGAGCGAGGAGCGCATCGCCGACGCGCGCCACTGGGACGACCACTTCCTGCCGCTCGCGGAACCGTGGCGCTGGCCGTGGTGGCTGCTGCGCGAGCTGACCGGCAACCTGCTCGCCTACCCCAACGGCGGCCCCGCCTTCGGCTCGAGCGCCACCTTCCTGCTGGTGGTCGCCGGCGCCGTCGCGTGGTGGCGCCGCGGACGGCGCGCCGAGCTGCTGCTGCTGCTCGCCCCGCTCGCGCCCATGCTCGCCGCCTCCGCGCTGCGTAAGTACCCCTTCGGCGGCAGCGCCCGCATCGCGCTCCACTTGGCGATCCCGATCTGCCTGCTCGCGGCGAGCGGCGTCGCGGGGCTGGCGGAGCGCGTCGCGAGGTGGCGGGGCATGCGAGCAGCGACCCGATCGATGGAACGGCGCCCGCTCGTCCTCGCGAAACGCCGCGCGCAGGCCGCCGCGACGCTGCTGCTCGCCGCCTTCGCGATCGGCAGCGCGGTGCGCGACGTCGCGAAGCCGTGGAAGACGCGCCAGGATCGCAACCACCGAGCGGCATTCGCGTGGCTCGAGGAGCAGGTGCAGCCCGGCGACGTGGTGGCGCTCTTCGGCCGCTTCGAGGACGGGGCCGCTGACGGCGCACCCTCCGACGCAACCGCTGACGCACCCCTCGACGCAACCACTGGCGCGAGCGCCGACGACCACCACTCCGCGCGCGCCTCCCCCGACCTGCGCGGCTGGCGCGGCTCGGCGGGGCGACTGCGCTACGAGCTGCTGCTGCTCGCGCGCCGCCGCGGCGTCACGTTGCGCTTCGCTCCGGAGCCGGCGACGCTCGCTCGAGAACCTTCGCACGGCGCGCTCTGGAGCGTCACCTACCGCGACAACGAAGCGCCCTTCCCCGACGCAGTGCACGAGCAGTGGCAAGCGGAGCTGACGGCGACGTTCGGGCCGCCGCTCGAGCAGCGCCCGTTCGTGATCGGCGGCGCGAGCCCCGACCCTGCGACCGGCAGCGCGCGGCAGGAGCAGATCGAGTTCGTCCGGCGGCGCGGCGGCAGCGATCGCTGACGCGCCCCGCGCTCACGCCGCTCGGCGGCGCTGACGCGCGTCACTCGTCGAGATCGGTGAAGCTCCCGGTCGCGTCGAGCGGATGGGTGTCGATCGTGTCCCACGGGATCACGAACGAGCCCTCCATCACGCCGTCGCGATCCTGATCGAAGAGCACCTGCAGGTCGGGATCGAGCCCGGGCGACTCGCGGACGCACTTCATCCAGTTGCTCCACGCCATCTGCCACGGCTTGCGCTCGAAGCTCACGACCTCGCCGTCGATCGAGTGGGAGCGGGCGGTGATCGTCCTGAAGGGCGCCGCGGCGGCTGCGGGCACGCGCAGAGTCAAGGCGCCCGTCGCTGCCGTCACGGCGAAGACGCTCCGGCTCTCCCACTCGAGGAGCCACAGCTCTTCCGTCACGACCGGCCCCGGCAGCAGCACGGTCGTCAGGTCGCAGACGTTCCCGAGCGTCGCGGCGATCGGCAGTGGAGTGCGCGTCAGCGTCGTCGGCAGGAACGACACGGACTGCACGGAGACATCGGTCGACGTCGCGGCGCCGTTGCCCGCCTTGCCTCGCCAGCGGAAGACGACCTCGCGCGTCTGGAGCCGACCTCGACCGGCCCTCGGTCGCCGGGCTTGCGGCGACGCCGCATCTGCTTCGTTGCGCCTCCTCGTTGGATCTCTCCGTTGATCCAGCTCGTCGGCGCGCCTCGCATCTGCGGCGTCGGCGCGGCGCCCGACTCGGTCGGTCCGATCGAGATCGGCTCCTTCGTCGACAACGCGACGCGCACCCGCAGGTACTCCTCGTCGGAGACAGCGATCAGGTTCCGAGCAACCGCCATCGTGTTGGAACCCGCGTGGAGCTGCTCGGGAAAGACGAGCGGTGCCTGCTGACCGTTCGCAGCAGCGGCGACACACGCCACGACGCCCACCGCGCCAAGCGACGCGAAACCGAGCCCACGGGCCCGCCCGACACGGTTCATCAGCCCCACTCCCAGCTCCTGCGCCCCGCCTCGCGAGCGCCGCTGACGCGCTCCCGCTCCCAACGCGGCGGGGCGTCGTTCCCGTGCCGCGCTCGTCGGTCCGCGGTCCACCGCCCGATCACCCGGGAAGCACCGGCCCTTCGGCGGAGCGCGCATCGCGGCACGCCAATTCCGCTCGCCCCGGATCCGGCGAACGCCGGCGCGGTACCACCACCTGAGGGAGAGCGGAGATGTCGGAACTCGTCGCGGGTCTCGCGTGCTCGTCACGCATCGTCGCCGCCCTCGCGTGGGGCTGGTGCGCCGCACCAGGCGCCTTGGCCGTCCAGTCGACGCCGCCCGCTGCGCCACCCGCGTCGACCGCTGCGTCGACGACGGCAGAGGCGCCGCCGCTGCTCGACGTGAAGTTCGCGGACGACCTGCGCCTCACCGTCCCCGGCTGGGAGGGCGCGCGCTTCTGGATGGAGGGGCGCTGGCGCAGCGAGCACTGGTCGCACTTCGAGACGCCCTCCACCGACGGCGACTACGACTTCGGCCACTTCCGTTTCCGCCAGGGGCTCGCGCAGAAGCTCGGACCGGTCGAGTTCGGCTTCGAGTGGCAGTCGGCGAACGTCTTCGGCGTCGACGTCGATGCGCCGGTCGGGCCCGGCAAGAACTACATCGACGCCAACCGCAGCGGATCGCCACAGGACCTCACCATCCGTCAGCTCTGGGCCGAACTCGCCTTCGATGGGTCGCTCGCGCGCCTCGGGCGCCAGGTCTACGAGGACAACGCCGGGGTGAAGTACGACGATGGCGCCTTCCAGTGGCTGCGCGACCGCGGCAACGCGCGGCTGGTCGGCAATCTCGACTGGACGGCAGGCGGACGCAACTGGGATGGCGTGTCTTGGCAGCGCGAGAGCAAGGAGTGGCTGGCGCGCGCGATCGCATTCGAGGCGAACGTCGGCGCGTTCGACATCGATGACGGCAGCGACTCGCTCGAGGACGCGCAGGTCGGCGGGCTCGAGATCGTCAGCAAGCGCGGCACGTGCGTCGACTCGACCGAGCTGCGCGCGTTCGGCTACGCCTTCCGCGACGATCGGCCGGCGGCGGTCGCGAAGTTCGGCGACGGCCTGTTTGCGACGACGGCGGGCGCGCAGGCGGCCGCGCGCCTCGCGGCCGGCCCCGGCGCCCTTGATCTCTTCCTCTGGGGAGCGCTGCAGCGCGGCGACGCCGGCGCGCGCGCGCAGCGGGCGGGCGCGTGGGTCGCCGAGGCGGGCTATCGCCTCGACTCCATGGCATGGAAGCCGTGGTTCCGGGTCGGCCACGCGCGCGGCCAGGGCGACAGCGACGCGACGGATGGCGAGTCGAACGACTTCTACAACGGGTTGCCGACCAACCACACGTACTACGGCTTCGCCGACCTCTTCGCGCTGACCAACCTGCGCGACAGCTACGTCGACCTGCTCCTCGATCCCCATCCGCAGCTGCGCTTCACGGCGTCGGCGCACCTCTTCGCCGCGGCGAGCGGCGGCTCGCGCGCCACCTTTGGCAGCGGGCCGTTCACCGCCAACACCTTCGGCTACGGCACCTTCGCGACCACCTCGCGCAACTTCGGCGAGGAGTACGACCTGACGCTCCGCGCGAGCAGCTCCGACAAGAAGCTCTACGCGCTGCTCGGCTGGTCGCTCTTCTGTGGCGGCACCGCCTTCGAGCGGCTCTTCGCGACCGCCGATGCGCAATTCGCCTACCTCGAGCTCGGCTTCAAGTTCTGACCGAAGCGATGGTGGCGGGGAGAAAACGGCGGTCGCCGTTCTCCCCCCGCCACCACCCGTGCGGTTCTGACCGCCGTTTCCTCCCCGCCACCTCAGAAGCGGATGTTGAGGTCCACGCGAGCCCGCATCTGCAGCTGGTCGTCGTCGGTGGTCGCCGAGGTGCCGAGGCTGCCGCGACGCATCGCCGAACCCCACAGGTGGAGCTCCGCCTTGTCGAGGCACTGCCACTTCACCCCGACCAGGTGGCCGCGGTAGTTGGTGCCGAACAGGAAGTCGTCGTTCGTGAAGTTGGACAGCACCGCGTCCTGGCCCATCGCCTGCCAGTTGTAGTAGGCCTGCCAGTCGCCCTTCGCCTTGTTCTTGCCCCACTTCACGCCGAGCGAGTAGCCCGAATCAGCCGAGATCTTCGCTCGCGAGTTGAAGATCCACTCGGTCGACAGGATCAGCGGCTGGGAGAAGCTCGTGTTCTCGAGCACCACCATCGGGTTCCAGATGGTGAACCGCGACAGGTAATCGTCGAGCGTCGCGTCACCTGTGGTGTCGACCCCGACGTTCCCGTTGTTCTCGCCGAAGAACCGGCTGCCGTTCACGTCGTCGGGGTTCAACCGGCTGTAGCGATAGAACGCCAGCGCTCCGGTGAGCTTGTCGGTCTCGCCGAGCTTGGTCGACGCGCTGCCCTGGGCGACGAAGGCCCACGCCGACTCGAGCGTGCCGTTGGTCGAGTTGTCGAGCAGGATGTACTCGCCCGCCATCCACTTGAAGGCGCCGTGCGTCCCGCCCGCCGCCACGCCGGTCGGCTGCACGTCCTCGTCCCACACCAGCTCGCCGTAGACCGGGTTGCGCTCGATCGGATGGCTGAACTTGCCGCCGGTGAGCCAGGCGCCCGCCAGCGCCGCCGGCTTCCAGGTCACGAACGCGCGGTCGAGGCTGATCGAGAACTTGTCGAAGGTGCCGCCGAGGTTCTGGTGCGGCGAGTTCTCGTCGCTGGCGGTGCCGGTGACCAGCCGCGCGCCGACGCTCATCTGGTCGTTCACGGCGTAGTCGCCGCCGACGCGCAGGCGCAGCCGCTCGCGGTTGCGGCTCTCCTGGTCGTCGAGCTCGAAGTCGCTCTCGTGGCGCAGGCGGAAGTCGCCGTAGAACTTGAGCTTGTCGACCCACGCGCCGAGCCCGCCGCCCTGCGCCTTGCCGAGCGACCCGGCAACGTCGGAGAGCGCCGCCTTGAAGTCGGGCGACAGCGCCGGATCGGCCTGCGCCGCGTCGTTCAGCCGCTTCAACTTCGCGTCGAGGTCGGACTGCGCCGACGCCGGCACGGCCAGCGCCCCCAGCACGCAGAACGTCGCCGCTTCCCTGATCCGCATCATTCGCATTCCTCCCTCTCCTCGTTTCGCCGGGAGCTTCGCCGTCGCGACCTGGCGGCGCGCGCTCTCCCGCCGTTGCTTGCCGGAGTTGTATCCGGGCTGGATCCGGTTTCATCCGCGCAGGATGACGAGCCGTCGTCACGCGCCCCGATCAGCACGCGTCTCGATCAACGACCACGCGGCCGGCTCCGCTTGGCGGAGCGGGCCGCGCGTTGGAGGGTCGTCCTGGTGGATCCTCGTCGTGGACCCGACGCAGCGATGGCGCTCCGATCAGGGAGTCACCCACGGGATCGTCAAGTGGCTGAGGATCGTCGTGCGCTCGTAACCGAGCAGCCAGATGTGCAGCGACTTCGCATCGCGCCACAGGAAGGCGCGGTCGCAGCCGCCCCAGTGGTTGTCGAGATGGGTCCCGTCCTTGTCGAGCAGCAGCAGGTAGTTCTGCCGGCCGCCCTCGAACTCCGCCTTGCGCTCGGCCAACGACGCGTAGATGTCAGGAGTCCCGATTCCGAAGGTCAGCCGCAGGCACTCCGAGTCCTTGGTCGGTGCGGCCTCGCGGACCGGCAGGCTCGCAAGCGCCTCGTCGCCGATGACGATCCGGCGGCCGCCGGCAAAGCGGATCTCGAGTTCCTGCATCGCCACCGGCGCCTGCACGCCCTTCACACGACGCCACGCGATCGACTCCGGCGCCCCCATCCAGGTCAGGTCGAAGGCGACCGGCTTGTCGAGGTTGTACCAGCCCGGCTCGGAGAACTCGGTGACGCGGATCGGCTGGTTGGCCGGCTTCACATAGTCGCCGTAGACCTCGATGCCCGGGTTGAGGACGAGGTGCATCTTGCGGGTCTGCTCGCCAAACTTGTGGAGCTTGTCACCGAGGTGCTGATCGATCTGCGCGGCCGGCACCGCGACCTCCGCTTCGACCGAGCGCAGTTCCGCGAGGGGAAACTTGAAGCCGCCGAAGGCCGGGTACCCGACGGTCAGCGGACGCGCCATGTCGAAGCTCATCCCGTTGGCGGCTGCGAAGAGCGCGGCGTAGTGGTCCATCGGGAAGTCGAACCAGCTGTGGTAGGTCATCCCGAGCGAGCCGTCCTCCTTCTTCTTCTCGAGGACGAGCTCCCACAACCCGGCGCGCAGGCAGTTGTTGGCGATCTTCGACTCGGCGAAGTCGCCGACCGGCCCGAAGCGCGTCTCGTTGCGGTTGAACTCGCGCTGCATCAAGGCGACGCGCGTGAGCGTCTCGTTGCCCTTCGCGATCGCCGGGATGCGCGGCACGAACCAGCGCAGGTCGAGGTCCTTCCACTCGGGAGAGCCGGCCGCCGGGCCCGTGCGAAGCGTGTAGCGACCGTCGACTTGCGGCACGACGTCGAGCGTCGTCAGGTCCTGCGCGAGCGCGCCGAACGGCTTGTTCGGGTTGCCGCGGTAGCCGCCAGCCTCCTCGGGCTTCATCGGGACGCGCGTTTCGGTCGGCCGCGCGGCGCCGCAGCCCGCCAGGAGCGCGAGCGTGGAGAGTCGGGCGAGGGTCGATGCGACCGGAAGGCGGATGCGATCGTTCACGGTAGGGGAAGCCTCATCGAGGGTGGGTGCGAGTGCGCGTGCGTGGTCGAGTTCGGCTTCAACGCAACCTCCGGGCCGGTGACTCGCCCCCCACTGAGCATCGTCCGATGGAAACGGTTGCCCGCCAGCGGGACGGTTCGCCCCACTTCTCCTGCCCCGTTGTCCCGAGACGCCCCGACGATCGGCGGCGAGTCGCGGGGCCCGCGGTTCGAGACGTTCGGCAACGAATGCCGAGAAGCGCATGATCTCGGCCGAGCCGTGACGCAGCGGCTCGCGAAGGAACCCCCTGGGAAGAGTGCGAAGCGAGTGGAGGAAGAGATGCAACGGTCGATTCGGATGAGCGAACGGTGCCGGCAGGCGGCGATTCCGGTCGCGCTGCTGCTGCTCGCCGCATGCAGCGAAGAGACGCCACCGCCGGGGGCACAGGTGTCGCCACCCGCCGTCCCGCCGGTCGCTGCGAGCGAGGTGCCTGTCGCGCAGCTCCCGGAAACCCTGCCGTCGATCGACGATCCGGCGCGAAGGCTCACCGCGCTCGATGAGGTCGAGGACTACTCCGAGGACGTCGCCAACACGTTCGTCGAGTGGGGCGACAAGATCCGGCTGCGCGACTACGCAGGGGCGGCGGGCCTCTTCACGCCAGACTTCGTCGGCCACGACCTCTCTCGGCCGGGCGCGCCGCAGAAGAAGGAGTTCCCGCTCGGCATCACGAAGACGACGTGGGACACGAAGGCCGGGCTGCGGGTGGTCAATCGCACCGGCTTCCTCGAGGGCTGGCGCGAGTTCATGGCGCCGCTCGGCACGGTGGAGTTCTTCTTCGTCAAGGTGCGCGGCGCCGAGTTCTCCGACGCGACGCCAGTCGAGGGAGCGCTGACCGTCCGCATCAACGCGATCGGGAAGCGTTCGGGCGGCGGCCGGATCGGGCGCGAGGAGTTCGGGCGCGTCCACCTCAAGAAGGTGACGGGCAAGTGGCAGGTCGATCGGTGGACGGTCACCTCGCTGGTCGACCTGGAGCGGCCCGGCACGATGTTCACCGAGGTCGCTCGCGCCGCCGGCATCGCGCATCGCGGCCCACAGTTCGGTAAGGACGGCAACAAGTCGTTCTTCTGGAACGGCGCCGCCGTGGCCGACTTCGACCAGGACGGGCTGTGGGACCTCTTCGTCCCGTCGCAGAACGAAAACTTCCTCTACCGCAACAAGGGCGACGGGACCTTCGCGGAGGTCGCCGCGGAGCTGGGTGTCGCACAGCCTCCGGGCGGCACCGGCGCCGTCTTCTTCGATTGCGACAACGACTCTGATCTCGATCTCGTGGTGGCGCACTCCGGATGGAAAGAGGGCTCCGACACCATCGGCCGCACGACGCAGCTCTACCGCAACGACAGCGGCAAGTTCGTGAACGTCAGCGCGGCAGCCGGCTTCACCGAGCTGCTGCAGGGCTTCTCGCCTTGCGTCGCTGATGCCGACAACGACGGCGATCTCGACCTCTTCATCCCCGGCTACCAGAAGGGCAGCTTCGCGGGGCCTAACTCCTGGTTCGCCGCCGACAACGGCAGCAAGAACGCCTTCTACGTCAACCATGGCGACGGCACCTTCATCGAACAGAGTGCCGCGGTCGGCTTCTCCGCCAATCGCTGGACCTATGCGGCGGCGTGGCACGACTACGACGAGGACGGCGATCAGGACCTCTTCGTCGCCAACGACTACGGCGTGAAGGAGTTCTGGCGCAACGACGGCGCGCTCAAGTTCACGAACATCGCCGACGAGCTCGGCGTCGTCGACGTCGGCAACGGCATGGGCTGCTGCTTCGGCGACTACGACGCCGACGGCGACATCGATCTCTACGCCTCCAACATGTCGTCGAGCGCCGGCAACCGCATCTTGTCGCGGCTGGTGAAGAAGGACAGCAAGGACGCGCGCGAGAACACGCTGAAGAAGCTCGCTGCCGGCAACACGCTGTTCAGCTTCGAGGGCGGCAAGTTCAAGGCGGTCCCGTCGAGCTTCGGCGGCATCGGCGCCGCATGGGCTTGGGCACCGCAGTTCCTCGATCTCGATCTCGACGGCGACCTCGACCTCGCCTGCGTGAACGGCTTCATCTCCGGGAACAGCTTGAAAGACACCTGAAGCACGTACTGGCGCCACGTGGTGGCGTCCACGCTCGATGCTCGCGACGAGTTCGGCACGCAGAAGGTGAACGAGGCCAGTTACACCAGCAAGCACATGGCGCAGATCTTCGGCGACGGCTTCTCCTTCTCGGGATTCGAGAAGGACAAGATCTGGCTGAAACTCGACGACCAATACCTCGACGTCTCCGACGTCTCGGGAGCCGACGACGACGGCGACGGACGCGCGCTATGCGTCGCCGACTTCGACGACGACGGCGACCCGGAGTTCTTCGTCCACAACATCCAGCGCGAACGACACATGCTGTATCGCAACGACCTCGATCTCGGCGCACGCGGCGTCAAGGTTCAGCTGCGCGCGACGAAGGGGCCGTGGCAGGCGCCGGGCGCGATCATCCGCGTCAGCGCCGGCGGCCGCACGACGGCGCAGCTGATGTCGATCGGCACCGGCTTCGTGTCGCAGAACGCGGCGGAGCTGATCTTCGGGCTCGGCGAGGCGACCGAGGGCACGGTGACCGTGCGCTGGCCGGGTCGCGGCGTCGAGGAGTTCGGAGCGGTGAAGGCCGGCGGCAAGGTGCTGCTGGTCGAGGGAGCCGGGAAGCCGGCCGACCTGCCGCGTCGCACGTTCCGCTTGCGCGATCCCGGCGTGCCCGGGCTGCGCATCGCGGAGGGGGCGAAGCTGCCGCAACTCGAGTTGGTGGACGCGGCGGGCAAGCCGGTGACGGTGGCCGTCGCGGGCCGCAAGAAGCCGCTGATCGTCAACCTCTGGGCGACCTACTGCGCCTCGTGCGTCGCGGAGCTTGGCGACCTCGCGAAGCTGGCGGCGGCGGGGAACGACGTGGTGCTGGTCAGCCTCGACAGCCGCGAGGATCTCGGCCGTGCGCAGGAGCTGCTGAAGAAGCAGGGCATCATGCTGCCGAGCTACTTCGCGGCCGAGACCGGCTTCGAGAAGCTGCTCGACCCCGAGCGGCTGCCGCTGCCAACCACGCTCTTCTTCGCACCGGACGGCACGCTGACCGAAGCGCTGCAGACGACGATCGACCACTGGAGCGGCTTCTCCAAGGCGGTCGGCGGGAGCTGAGAGCGGTCCGAGTTCGAACCACGGTCGAGAGGATCAAGCAGGGACGCGGCCGGTCTCGCCTCGCGGCGGGGCCGGCCGCTTTCGTTGCGGGCGACGAAGGATGGGGCCATCGGCAACGTGTGCGGATCCGACCGCCGTTTTCCCCCCGCCACCTGTGCGGATCTGACCGCCGTTTTCTCCCCGCCACCTAGACGAAGGCGGCGATGGTGAGGCCGATCCAGAGGGCGACGGTGACGAGGAGCTTGATCGCGATCCCCTTCAGGCGACCCATCGCGGCGCCGTGGGCGGGCTTCATCGCCCCTTCGAGCGTCTGGTGCGGCAGGGTCATCTCCATCACGATCGCGCCGAGCGCGCTGCCGGCGACGCCGCCGACGATGGCACCGACCAGCAGGCCGAACGGCGCGCCGACGATCGCGCCCGCGATGCCGCCGACCATCGCGCCGACCATGCCGCGCTTGCTGGCGCCCGCCTGCTTCGCCCCTTTCGCGCCGGCCGCGAACTCGGCGAACTCGGCCAGCAGCCCCGCGGCCACTGCGCCGATCAGCGTCCACGGCCCGAAGGTCGACGCGCCTTCCGGCAAGAGCCAGCGATCGGAGAACTGCAGCGCCCCCGCCAGCAGCAGCAGCAACCACAACCCCGGCAAGCCGAGCACGGTCAGCACGACGCACAAGAGGCCGAGGAACCCGAGCAGCGATCCGGTGACGATCGAGATCGCGAAGCCGGTGAGCCAGCCGCCCTCGTCCTCGACCATCACGTCGGGCAGCCAGGTGGCGAGCGCTGCCGCATCGGCGACGGCCGACGACCCCAGCGCCAGGAGATCGATCGCTCCACCGCTCATCGCAGCTCCCTCACCCAGATCTCGCGGAACGAGAGCGCCGCGCTCGCGGCGTGGCGCAACTCGAGCGCGTCGACGGCATTCGAGTCGCGGCCCGCTGGCTCGTCGCGTTCGAACGTGGCGGCCAAGACGTCATTCACGAACAGCTCGACCCTCTCCCGACCACCGACGACGACATGGCGCAGCCTCAGCTCGAACCAGACGCCGTCGGGCACGAGCGAGGCCCAGCAGGCCGAGAGCCGGCCGGGTCCTCCGTTGCTCGGCGGGCCGAACCAGAGTGAACCGGTCCGCAACCCGTCCGCGGCTCCGCCACCGCGAAGCGGCGCAGTGACCTCGAACCGTCGGAGTCCGGCCGCATCCGCCTGCGAACGCAGCGCCCACTCGCCGCTGGCGCCGGCCTCGAGCTTCACCTCCATCCGCCACTCGCGCCCTTTGGCGTAGCTCATCGGACGCCGCAGCACGCCGTCGCCGCCCTCGGCCACCAGCACGCCCTGCTCGACGCGCCACTGCGCTTCGCCCTCGCTGCTCCAGCCGGTGAGCGTCGCGCCGTCGAAGAGCGAGCTCCAGCCGCTCGCCGCGCGCGCGAGCGTCGCCAGCGCGCCGGTCGCCCCCGCCTCCTCGTCGCGCTCGATCCGGCGCAGTCGCACCTTCTTGTAGGCGACTGGCCCGTGGTCGCCCTGGAGGCGCAGCGGCCCGTAGGCGACCTCACCGCCCTCGAGCGCGCCGCGCGTCGGCTCGGGCAGCTCGACGTCTTGCTGCACGCGCTGGCCGTTCAGCTCGACCCAGTCGAAGCGGGCGTTCGCGATCTTCTGGCCCGCCTCATCGAAGCGCGGCGCACGGAAACGGACGTCGAGCCGCTGCCACTCGCCCGGCGCGTTGCACGCATTCACGAGCGGCGCGCTGCCGACGAACGAGCTCTCGCCCGCGTAGATGCCGCCGCAGTCGCCGAAGCCGACGCTCGCTTTGCCGAAGCTGTCGAGCAGCTGCACCTCGTAGCGCCCCTGGAAGTAGACGCCCGAGTTGCCGCCGCGCGGCAGGCAGAACTCGATCCGCGCGTCGCAGTCGCCGTGCTGCACCAAGCTGATCGCGTCGCCCTGCGGCTCGCTCGCCGTCGCGCCCGCGCGCTCGGTGGCGCCGCCGCCAAGCCCCGCCACCAGCAGCCCATCCCACTCGTCCACCATGTCATGCTCGGCGAAGCGCGTCGGATCGCGCGGATCGAGGTGGACCGCGGCGAGCTTCCAGCCGGGCGCCGTCCACGCGGCGATCGAGCGGCGGTTGAAGAGGGTGACCCACCCCTCCTGCTGATCCTCGCGCGCGGCGGGCGGCAGGACGCTCTTCGCGATCGGCCGCGCGGTCGGCATCCCGCGCAGCCGATTCACCGTGTAATCGGCCTGCGCGTGCAGCAGCGGCTCGCGCCCGCGCGCCCCTTGCCCGACGACGCGATCGAGCAGCAGGCGCGCCACCTTGCCCGCCTCGAGCGTCGGCGCATCGATGCGGATCATGCGCCGATCGCCCGAGCACTTGACCGCGGTCACCGGCACGTTCGTCACGTGCAGCTCGGGGCTGCCGTAGTCCCACCAGCTCGCATAGTCGTACTGCACCAGTCGCACGTCGGCCGGCGTCGGCTGGCAGTCGTCGGCGAGCGGCAGCGTGAAGGCGACGTCGAAGCCGCTCGAGCCGTCGTCGGCGAGGCGCACGCTCGCCATCTCCATCGGTACGCGGCCGAGCCAGCGCACGCGCGCGATCCCGTCGCCCGGCGGCGCGCCGCCCCATCCACGGCTGGTGAGCCCAACAATCAGGGTGCCGTCGGGCGCGAAAGCGATCCGGTTGGCCGAGCCGGTGTCGCGCCGGAACTGGAAGCAGGCGCCCTGGTACTCGCCCTCGACCTGCTCCAGATCGACGCGCACCACGCAACCGTTGGTGAGCTCGGGCACGAAGAGCTGGCCGGCGAAGGGTCCGAACTTGCCCGCCGTGTCCTCGAGCAGCGGGTTGCCGGCGCTGCGCGAGAGGCCATAGGGGAACCAGACGGCGGCTGGCTCGCGCGGCCGCAACGGCGCTTCGGTGTCGGAGGGCTCGCGCTGCGCGCGCAGGTACTCGTCGGTCCAGCGCAGCCCCGCCGGGTGGCCGTAGAAGGCGCCGCGCTTCACGTGGAAGAGCGGCCCGCTCGGCATCCAGTCGCCCTGGTTGTCGGTGACGAAGAGGTCGCCCGCCGCGTTGAAGCCCATGCCGTTGGGGCTGCGCAGCCCCGTCGCCCACGGCGTCACCGAACCGTCGGGCGCGACCTGCACGATCCAGCCGCGCCACTTCGCCGGCGACTTGCCGTGCCACCACTTCGGATCGAAGAAGCTGACGTTCAGCGAGACGTAGAAGTTGCCGGCCGCGTCGCGCGGCAGCCCGTAGGCGAACTCGTGGTAGTTGCCCGAGACGCCCCACTCGTCGGTGATCGTGTCGATCGTGTCGCAGCGATCGTCGCCGTCGGTGTCGCGCAGGCGCGAGAGCTCGGTGCGCTGCACGACGTAGAGCTCGCCGTCGACGACGTGGAGCCCGAGCCCCTCGTAGAGCCCCTCCGCGAAGAGGGTGCGCGTCGTGTCGGCGGGATTCGGCGCGAGCGGGTTGCCGATCAGCCAGACCTGGCCGTGGCGAGTGCTGACCGCGAGGCGACCGTCGGGCAGGAAGGCGAGCCCGCCCACCTCGAGCGACCCGGCCGGCGTCGGCAGGAAGTCGACGGCGTAGTAGTCGGCCTCGCGAGCGGGCTCCTGCGCCAACGCGAGCGCGAAGAGGGCAGCGATCATCTCCCGTCCTCCAGCAGCTTCACGACGTCGAGCGTCATCTGCCGCAGCGCCGCCTCGCTCGCCTCGTCCCGCACGACGATGACGCGGCTCACCACCACCGGTTCGTCGAGCAGCCTCAGCGCGAGGTCGCGGCAGTCGTGCGCTGGTCCGTTGAAGCGACTCGCCTCGACGATCGCCGCATCGCCCGCAGCGCCCCCCTCGCGCGCCCCGAAGTGGCGCACGCAGACGAATCCCGCTTCGGGCAGCGGCACGACGAACCAGCCAGTCGCCTCGAGGAGCTGCTGCTGCAGGGCGGCGTGGCGCAGCGGCGGGAGCAGCGGGCGCGCCGGGACGCCCGCGCCGTCCGCGGTCGCGCTCGGCGGCAGGAGGCTGCGGCGCGGGTCGCTCGCCACGGCCAGCGAGGCGAGCACCACCACCGGCTCGTCGCTGGAGAGGAGCTCGAACTCCTGCAGCACGCCGAAGCCGCCGGTCACCTGCAGCGCGCGCGGCCGCTCGATCACATGGGCGCGCAACCGGCCGCTCGCGTCGAGCAGGTCGGCCTTGAGCTCGACGACGTCGCCGCGCACGGTCGTCTGGCGCAGTTTCGTCGTCGCGAAGGTGAACGCGGGCGGCGTGTCGCCCTCCGGCAGCTCGGCCAACGCGAACGGGATCCACTGCTCCGGCTCGGGCGCCAGCCAGACCGCGTCGCCGAGCGGCGTCAGCGGCTTGCCGCCGCGCTCGAGCCAGTCGGTGCGCGACACGAAGCCGCCGCGGCGGATCGCCACGAGGTGGAGCGGGTCGGTCGCGTACTGGAACGACGTGCCGCCCGGCAGGCCGATCAGCAGTCCGCGCGCCTGCACCGGCGCACCGTCGCGCAGCGGCGGGAAGATCCCGCGCACCACCATGGCCTCGGCGCCGACCACCAGCTCCATCTCCGCCGCGGTCGCGCCGGTCGCCAACGCCTCGGCCGGAATGAGGCTGCGCGCGAACTCCACCACCGCCGCCACCTCGTCGTCCTTCAGCACCGCAGCGAACGCCGGCATGCGGAACCCCTGCGCGTCGGGGATGCCGCTGCGGACCGTCTTGCCCATCGCCTCCGGCGTGTTGCCGAACGCGAACTTGCCCTCCTTGAAGGCGCGCGGCTTGAAGCGCAGCTCCTTGGCGAGCGGCCCGTCGCCGCCCCCATCCGCGCCGTGGCAACCGGCGCAGTGCTCGCGATAGAGCGCCTTGCCGTCGGCCGCCAACGCGAGCAGCAACTCTTGAAGCATCGCCACTCCTCCTCGAGCAGAGCCCTAGAGCTGCCGCACGAACTCGATGAATGCGGCCGAGAGCGCCTCCGAGTGAGCGAACCCGAGGCGCTTCGCGACGTCGCCGAGCGGTTCGCCGCGATAGCACGACGCCAACAGCTCGATGTACCCGTTGCGCCCCGTTTCCCCGCACCGATGGAGCGCGAAGAACGCCAGCGCGGCCGACTGTGAATAGAAGAGGCTGCGCGGGTCGACCTGAACCTGCGTCAACGTGTGGCGCAGCTGGTAGCGCTGTCCCTCGCCGTCGAGCGAGGTGCGGAACGTGATGGCATTGATCGCCAGCACCTTGGCGAGGTCGAGCAGGTGACCCGCGCGCGCCGCCGCCGCCGTCACGTCGAGGCTCATGACCGTCGCGTCATCGAGGGCCGTGCCGCGCCGCGCCACCTCGACGGACTGCTGGCCGATGAACTCGGCGAACCCCTCCACGAGCCAGATGCCCGGGTCCAGCGGAGAGCGGCGGCCGGTGATCCAGCGCGCGTCGAGCCAGTGGTGCGTCAGCTCGTGCGCCATCGTCTCATGCAGGCCACGGCCGAGCGGATCGGGCCGGCCCGCGTTGCCCCGCGAGTAGAAGCGCGACACCTTCTCGGATGGCACGTAGACGCCGGCCGACCACGCCTCCGGCGTTTCGCCACCCGCGATCTTCTCGCCGACGTAGTCGTCGCGCGAAGCATGGAGTCGCACCTCGAGCGGCTCGTTCGCGGCAGTCGACCGCTCGGACGGCGCCGCCGCCGGCAGCAACGCGGCGAGGGACGCCACCACCGCCTCCCCACGCGCCAACGCCGGCCCGACCACCTCCGGCGCAACCTCGCGAGTGAAGAGCAGCAGGTTCCCCGACCGCAACGCGACGGAACCTTCGCTGAAGAGGGTGCCCTGCACGCGCTTCCACGCCGGGTCGGCCGCACCGAGGAACTTCGCCCCCGACGGCAACAGCGCCTCGGCCCACTCCGCCCACGACGTCGCATTGCCGGGCCACGGGAACTCCGCCGGGATCCATGGCGCGACCCGCGCCACATCGAGCTTCGCGCCCGGCAGCACGTCCACCGCTCTCCGCGCCAGCACGGTCGCCGCCACGGGCAGCTGATGCGCACCGCACCAGTCGGCGGCCGCGACGATCCGCGCGCGATGGAACTGCAGCACCTCCTGCTCCTCGCCGAGGAGCTTCTTCTTCTGCAGCTCGGCGTTGCCCGCGCCGCTCGACGCCTTGCCAGTGGTGCGCACCAGGAGCGCCTGCGCTCGCGCTTCGTCGAGTCCCGCCTTCTGCGCCGCGACGACGATGCGCCGGCACTCGTCCCACAACTTGAACTCGGCGTAGCGATCGAACAGCCGCAGCCACGACTCCTGCAGATCGGCCGTCAGCGCCGCCTCGAACGCCGCGTGCATGGCGCGTTCATCGCCGGCCAAGCGCTGCGCGAGCTCAGCGTCCTCGCTCGGCGCACGAACCGGCGGCGCGCGCTTCGCGGTGGCCGCTGTTCCCGCCGCCTTTCCCGTCGGCGCGGCGGGCGCGGCGCCGAGCTTGCCCTTCTCCGCGAAGCCGACCAGCTCACCGCCCTTGGTCCGCACCACCGCGCGCCCGTCGCCGGCCGGCACCAGCGGGCCGTCTGGCTCGACGCCGGGAATGCACCAGAGCACGCGCCGGCTCTCGATCTCGAGCGCCCAATTGCCGTGGTAGAGCACGTTGCGCGCACGCGACGGCGAGCTGACCGACGCGCCTTTCGGGAGCTCCTTCGCGTCGACCAGCGTCCGGTACTTGCCCTCTTCCGGAGCGAGTTCGAGCAGCACGTTCTCGGGCGAGAAGCCGATGAAGCGGCCGGCGTGGACGATCGGCGGCGCCTGGAACGCGACACGGCCCCCCCCGCCCTCCGAGAACACCCCGCTGTCACCGAGCGCCCGCGGGAACCAGACGTAGACATGGTCACGGAAGTCGATGGTGGTGACCACCGTGACCGCATCGCCGATGGCGTGCTCGACGGAGGGCACATAGCCGCAGACGAAGCCGGCCGGATTGCCGACCGACGGCGAGGCGCCGAACGTCACCGGCGCACGCGCGATCCGGAAGTTGCCGGCTTCGTCGGGATCCGCGGCGGCGACGTAGCGCCAGCCATCGTCGGCCGACTGCTCGACGCATGGCCGACCGCGCCCGAGACGCAGCGTCCCGCGCGACTTCCCCGCAACAGGATCGATCACCTTCCAGTTGCGCTCCTCGCGCACGAGCAGCAGCCCCGCGGTCGCCATCGCGTCGCTGCCGCCGCCATCGGCGACCGTCTTCTCCGCGCGCAACGAATCGCCTGCCAGGCGGTAGGTCTTGGTCTTCTCGGGGTCGACGACCGCCAAGAGGCCGTCGATCACGAGGATCGCCGACGGGTCGCTCCCCTTGTCGAGCGTCTTGCGACCGACGATCCCGCCCTTCACGACGTCGACGACGACGACCTTGCGCTCCTTTCCCTCGCGCACGACCGCCACTGCGCGGCCGACGCTGACGACCGGCCCGAGCAGCACGGCATCGAACTTCTGGCGCCACGCCTCGACCGGCTCGCCACGGATCGGCTCCTGGTCGACGGCGCAACGGTTCGAGGCGTCGCCACTCCGCTGGCTCCACTCGAGCGCGTCACCGCGCCACATCGCGAGGAGTCCGGCCGCGAAGAGCACCGGCAACACGGTCATTCCGAGCGGCGTGGGCAGCATGGTTCCCCCTTGGCGATCGACCCGGCGAATCGTGCACGAGTTGCCGTCGGGCGAGCAGCGCCGCCGACGAATCGAAGCGACCACCTCCTGGCAGGGGATTGCCGCCGCGACGCCGAACCGATTCGATGGGCCTCGGTTCGACCCGCCGATCCGGCGAGACGAGGAGGGTAGGTTGCTTCGGCCCCGACGAGAAGCTGCCGTTGCAGTGCTGTTCGCGTTCTGCGCCGGTCGCGCGCGAGCCGCCGACGACGCCGAGCTCTTCGAGACGACGGTCCGCCCGCTGCTGCACGAGCACTGCGTCAAGTGCCACGGGCCCGATCGGCAGAAGGCGGAGCTGCGGCTCGACACGGTGACGGGCCTCTCGAAGGGCGGCGAGCGCGGCGCGCTCTTCGTGGCGGGCAAGCCGGAGGAGAGCCTGATCGTCGCGGCGCTCTCGTGGGAGCGCGACGATCTCCAGATGCCGCCGCGCGCGAAGCTCGACGAGGCGGCGCGCGCCACCATCGCAGAGTGGATCCGTCGCGGCGCGGTGCTGCCGAGCGGCGTGGCGGCCGGCGCAAGCGAGGCGAGCGAAGCGGCGGCCGAGGACTCGGCGAGCGGCGGCGCGCCCGCCTTCGACCTCGCGGCGCGCAAGCGCCACTGGGCGTGGCAGCCGCTCGCGCCGCGCGAGCCGCCCGCCGTCGCGCAACGCGACTGGCCGCGCGATCCGCTCGACGCCTTCGTGCTGGCGAAGCTCGAGGAGCAAGCGCTGCAACCGGCGCCCGACGCGCCGCTCGCGATGTGGCTGCGGCGCGTCACCTTCGACCTGACCGGGTTGCCGCCGACCGTCGCCGCGCAGGACGCCTTCCTCGCCGATCGCCGTCCCGACGCGCGCGAGCGAGTGGTCGACGCGCTGCTGGCTTCGCCCGCGTTCGGCGAGAAATGGGCGCGCCACTGGCTCGATCTCGCCCGCTACGCCGAGGGGCGCGGCCACGAGTTCGACTTCACGCTGCCCAACGCCTGGGCCTACCGCGACTACCTCGTGCGCGCGCTCGACGCCGACGTCCCCTACGACCAGCTGCTGCGCGAGCACGTGGCGGGCGACCTGCTCGACCCGCCGCGCCTCGACCCCGCCACCGGCGCCAACGAGTCGCTGGTCGCCACCGGTTTCTGGTTGCTCGGCGAGGCGGTCCACTCGCCGGTCGACATCCGCGGCGACGAGTGCGACCGCGTCGCGAACCAGATCGACACCTTCAGCAAGGCGTTCCTCGGCGTCACGCTCGCCTGCGCACGCTGCCACGACCACAAGTTCGACGCGATCACGCAGCGCGACTACTACTCGCTCTCGAGCTTCTTGGCCGGCGCCAGCGCCCGGCAGGCGCCCTACGAGGCGCTGCCGACGCATCAGCGCATCGCCGCGGCGGTGATGGCGCTGCGCGAGCAGCAGCAGCGGGCGCTGGAACAGGAGCTCACTGCGGCGTTGCGCCCGGTCGCGCGGGGCGTGGCCGAGCGCGCCGAGCGCGAGCCGGAAGTGGCCGCCGCGCTGCTCCACGCCGCCGCACCGCGCGTCGTGCTGCCGGCCGAGAAGTGCGTCGCCGTCGTCGATGCCGCCGCCCCGCGCGCCGGCGACTGGAACCAGGATGGCGTCGCGTTCGGGACGCTGCCGCTGCCAGCCGGCGCGCCGCGCTTCAGCGGCGATCTCGCCGCGCCGCTCGCCGGCTTCGCGCCGATCGCGATGGTGGCGCGCGATGGCGCGCTCGATCGCGTCCGCGCCGCCGCCGATCGCGAGGTCGATCCGACGCGCGCGCGGCTGCTGGAACCGGGCCGCGTCGCGCGCACGCGCAGCTTCGCGCTGCAGCACGGGCGGCTCCACTGGCTGGTGCGCGGCAAGGGGCTCCTCTTCGCGTGCGTCGCGTCGCACCGCACGTTGGAGGGGCCGCTCCACACCCACACGCTCGCCGAGATCGACACCGGCGGCGCGTGGCGCATCGTGACGCAGGAGCTGCCCGATTACGTGGGCCTGCGCGTGCACGGCGAGATCGGCCTCGCGCCGCTCGATCCGCAAGGCCACGCGCCCGACTTCGCGGTGGCGGGGCTGTGGGATGCGGCGGCGCCGCCGCAGCTCGAGGCGCGCGCGAATGCGCTGCTCGAGGGGCGGTCGCTGGCGGAGGCGCTCGAGGCGGCGCTCGGGTCGCTGGAGCAGGGCGAGCTGCGCGACGCGGCGCACGGCGGCGATGCGGCGGCGCTGCTCGACGCGCTGCTCGCGCAGGCGCCAGCCGAAGCGCGGCGCGGCGCCCTCGACGGCACTGGCGCGCTCGCTCGCTTCGGTGCGGAGCAGGCGGCGCAGCTGGCGGCGATGCGCGACGGCTCGCGCGTGGCGCCGGCGCTGCTGGAGGGCAGCGCCTTCACCGAATCGCTGCTCATCCGCGGCAGCTGGCGGACACCGGGCGACGCGACGCCGCGCCGCTTCCTCGAGGCGCTCGACGGCGCAGCGCCGCTGGCGGCAGAGGAACCAGGCAGCGGGCGACTCGCGCTGGCCGACCGCCTCGTCGCCGCGTCCAATCCGCTGCTGCCGCGCGTGGCGGTCAACCGGATCTGGCACCACCTCTTCGGCCGAGGTCTCGTGGCCAGCGTGGATGACCTCGGCGCGCTCGGCGAGCGGCCGAGCCACCCCGAGCTGCTCGACACGCTCGCCTCCGACTTCATGCGCGACGGCTGGTCGCAGAAGCGGCTGATCCGCCGCCTCGTCCTGTCGCGCACCTACGCGATGAGCAGCGGCGGCGCCGATCCGCGCGCGGCGGAGCTCGATCCCGCGAACCGCCTGCTCCACGCGATGCCGGTGCGCCGCCTCACCGCCGAGCAGCTGCGCGACGCTCTGTTGTCGGTGGCGGGCTCGCTCGACGCGACGCGCTTCGGGCCGGCGGTGGCGACCCACCTGACGCCGTTCATGGAAGGGCGCGGGCGGCCGGGCGACGGGCCGCTCGATGGCCACGGACGGCGCACGCTCTACCTCTCGGTGCGGCGCAACTTCCTCGATCCCTTCCTGCTCGCGTTCGACTTCCCGAACCCGGCCGCGACCTGCGGGCGGCGCAGCGTCAGCAACGTGCCGGCGCAGGCGCTCTCGCTGATGAACGGCGAACTCGTTCAGGAGCTGGCGCGCCGCACCGCACACGCCGCGCTCTCCGGCCCGCCGCAGACGCCCGCCGCGCGCGTCGAGTCGCTGCTGCGCCGCTGCTTCGGCCGCCCGCCCGCCGAGTCGGAGAGCGCCGCGTCACTGGCGTGGCTCGCCGAGCAGCTCGCGCAACGCGCCACGAACTGGAGCGACGAAGCGCTCTGGAGCGATTGGGTCCACGTGCTCTTCTGCTCGAAGGCGTTCCTCTTCGTCGAGTGAGGTGACGATGGCTCGCAACCTGGCCGCGCGGACGCGCGCGCTCGTCGTGTCGCTGGTCGCGCTGCCAACGTTGGCCGCGCTGCCGCTGCTGCTCTCCGCCGCGCCCGCGCCGCTCGCAGCGACGGCATTGCCCGCTGCGCCACCCGCCCCGCCCGACGAGCCGGTCGCGGTCTTCGCGGGGCTCGAGGGCGACTGGGTCGGCACCTTCGTCGGCTTCGACGCCGCCGGCAAGGAGCTCTACCGCATCGCCGTGAAGCAGAGCTACCGCCGCATCGACGCCAACACGCAGGAGGTCGTGCTGGCCGACACCGACGCGAGCGGCAAGACGATCCGCGGCAAGGGGCGCAACGTCGCCACGCGCCGCGCCGACGGCACGCTCGAGCTGCGCTGCATCGTCGACAAGGAGAATGGCGACCACGTCGAACACGAGGGCCGCCTCGTGAAGGGGCCCGATGGCGACGAGGAGCTGATCTGGTTCGTGGAGCGCGATGGACGCAGCGAGACGTTCCGCGAGCGCTGCCTCGGCAGCGGCAAGGACGCCCGCTACGAGATCGACGGCATGGGGCGCTACGGCGATTCGCTGGTGCTGATGGCGGGGCGCTACCGGCGGCAGTGACGCGAGCCGCTGTCGCGCTTCGCTTCGCCTCGGCATCATCTCCGCTCGTCATGCGCCGCTTCGCCCACCGCTTCGAGCTGCCCGCCACGCCGCTCCATCGACCGGCGCGCCCCACCACGCGTCGCGAGATGCTGCTGCAGTGCGCCAACGGCTTCGGCGCGCTCGCCGCGGCCGCGCTCTGGAGCGATCCGGCGTACGGCGCGCTGCTGCGAGCCGCCGGCCCCGCGCGTGCCGCGCTCGACGATCCGCTCGCGCCGCGCGCCGCGCCCCATCGGGCGCGCGCGAAGCAGGTGCTCTTCCTCTACATGGATGGCGGGCCGTCGCAGGTCGACACCTTCGACTGGAAGCCGCGGCTCGCGAAGGAGCACGGCCAGCCGATCCAGCTCGCCAACGTGCCGAAGACGCAGTTCGCCAACGTCGGCACCGTGCTGCAGAGCCCGTGGGAGTTCAAGCCGCGCGGGCAGTCGGGGCTGATGGTGAGCGAGCTCCTGCCCTGCATCGCGCAGCACGCCGACAAGCTCTGCGTCGTCCGCTCGCTCACCTCGAAGTTCAGCGAGCATCCGGGCGCCAACTACTTCCTCCACAGCGGCCACGGCCAGACCGGCCGGCCGAGCATGGGCTCGTGGGTCACCTACGGGCTCGGCAGCGAGTGCCGCAACTTGCCCGGCTTCGTGGTGCTGAACGGCGGACTGGTGCCGCCGGGCGGCCTCGAGACGTTCGGCAACGGCTTCCTGCCGGCCACCTTCCAGGCGTCGCTCTTCAAGCCGGAAGCGGGTCTCGTCGCCGACTCGACGCCGCGCGAGGCGAGCAGCGCGGCGCAGCAGGCGAAGCTCGAGCTGCTGGCGGAGCTCGATCGAGCGGCGCTCGGCCGCGTCGGCGATCGCGGCGCGGTCGAGGCGGCGATCCAGAACCAGGAGCTCGCCTTCCGGATGCAGACAGCAGTGCCCGAGGTGGCCGACCTCGCCGGGGAGAGCGCGGCGACGAAGGCGCTCTACGGCCTCGATTCACCGAACGACCACACGCGCCGCTACGGCCGCGTCTGCCTGCTGGCGCGCCGGCTGCTCGAGCGCGGCGTGCGCTTCATCGAGCTGACGGTGCCGCCCGCGGCCGGCGATCGGTGGGACCAGCACGCCGACCTGAAGAACGCGCACGCGGCCAACGCGCTGGCGACCGACCAGCCGATCGCGGCGCTGCTGACCGATCTCGAGCAGCGCGGGCTGCTCGACACGACGCTGGTGGTCTGGGCCGGCGAGTTCGGCCGCACGCCGATGGCGCAGGGCAGCGACGGTCGCGATCACAACCCGTACGGCTTCACGGTCTGGCTGGCGGGCGGCGGCGTGAAGGGCGGCACGACCTACGGCTCGACCGACGACTACGGCTACTTCGCGATCGACCGCAAGCTCGAGATGCACGACCTCCACGCGACGATGCTCCACCTGCTGGGCATCGACCACACGCAGCTCACCTTCCGCCACGGCGGCCGCGACATGCGCCTCACCGACGTCCATGGCGAAGTGGTGCATGAGCTGATCGCGTGACGCGAACGGCGCGGAGGAGCTGCCGATGAACTCCTTGTTCAGGGCGCTCCTGATCGTCGTCGGAGCCCTGCTCCTCCTGTTCGCCGCTCAATGCGCCTTCCTCGCCTGGTCGCTCGGTGGCGTGTTCGCTCCGTCGCCCGAGGAGATCGCCGCAAAGCGCCATTCAGCGCGCGGCGACGAGCTGCTGGACGCCGGCCAGCTCGACGCCGCCATCGCCGAGTACCGCCTCGCCCACGCCGATGGCCTCTACCCGATGATGACGCGCCAGATCGCGAAGCTCCTCCAGGACGCCAACCGCTTCGAGGAGGCGCTGGCCGAGATCGATCGCGAAGGGCCCGCCGTCTCGTGGGGCGAGTACTGCAGCCTGCGCACCGAATGCCTCGAGCGCTGGAAGGGGAGCGACGCCGCCGTCGCCTGGCTGCTCGAGAAGGACGCCGAGGAGCCGGAGCGGCCCTTCTTCCAGGACACGCTCGGCTCGTTCCACTACTACGGGGGCAGGCCGCGCGAGGCGATCGCTCCGCTGCGCGAGGCGATCCGCCGCGGGCTCGCCGCGGCGCCCTTCGAGTTCGACGCGAACGACGCGCTCGTCTACGTCGGCGAGGAGCCGCTCGCCACGCCCGGCATCGCGCCCGACGAGTCGCTGCCCGACCTCTGGCCGGCGCAGGAGACGCTCTGCCTCGTCTTCGAGCGCCTCGGCGACGACGCGAACGCGTGGAAGGAGGCGACGCGCGAAGTGTCGTACCACCAGTGGCTGAAGCGCGAGCGCGGCTACTACCCCGAGCCGTGGCCCACCGCCGGCAGCTTCACCGGTCGCATGGTCCGCGCGCGCATCCTGCTGCGCCGCGGAGATCTCGATGGCGCCGCGAAGGAGCTCGACTACGCGACGGCGGTCGTCAGCAACTACTCGAAGCACGCGGAGGAGCTCGCCGCGGCGAAGGCCGAGCTCGCGCGACGCCGCAGCGGAGGGCGCTGATCGCCGCCGCGCCGCGCGGCGGGAACGATGCGGGCGCACCGCCGCGGGAACGAATCGCCCGCGATCCCCGCCGTGGGGCCGCCGTCACTCGCCGATCAGCAGCTCGAGGCCGGCGCTGAAGGCGACGCCCTTCGCCGCCCACGGATCGAGCAGCAGCGACTGCGCGTCGACGATCACGCCGCACGGCACATCCCACGGGATCTCGGTGGCGAGGGTCGCTTCGCCCGGCGGCACCGCGATCGCGACGACCGCGTCGGCCGCGACGAGGAGCGAGCCGCCGAGCTTCAGCGGGAGGTCGATGCGCGTCCCGCCGACGAAGAGGAAGGCGACGGTGTAGAGCCCCGAGGAGTTGCCGACGACCACGTCGATCGTGGTGCCACGCTCGGGCGGGGCGCTGGCCGTCAGCGCGGGGATGACGCCGTTGCGGCCCGGGAATCCAGCGCCGTAGCTGCTCCACGCGGCGACCGGACCGTCCTGGTTCGAGTCGTAGAGGAAGAGGTCGAAGCTGGTCCTCGTGTCGGTTCCGGCGAGGTTCTTCGCGCGCGACACGAACGTCACGAGCGCGCCGTCGACGGAGAGCGCCGGCAGCATCGACTCGTCGTTCCCGACCAGTCCAGCGCAGCTGCCGCTCGCCATCAGCGTCGCACCCTCCTGGCGATCGCGCCGGAAGACGTCGCTCTTGCCGTTCCCGTCCCAGGCGACCAGGTTGCGCGCGACGCTGGTGAACCCGACGAACCGCCCGTCGGGCGACAACGCCGGGTCGTAGCTGTCGCCATCACCCTCGACCTCATCCGACGAGAGGCTGACGCGCTCCGTCACGGCATGGGCGCGCTCGCGGACGAAGAGGTCGCTGCTGCCGTTCCCGTCGTCGACGACGAGGTTGGCGGCGTCGCTGGTGAACGCCACGACGCGACCGTCCGCCGAGATCGCCAGCGGCGCGAGGCACGGCGCGTCGCCCATGCCGCCATCGGCAGCGACGCTGACCAGCTCGACCGCCCTCGTCGCGAGATCGACGACGAAGATGTCGTCGAAGCCGTTGCCGTCGCCCGGCACGAGGTTGGTGGCGCGGCTGAGGAACGCGACCGTCGAGCCGTCGGCGGAGATCTTCGGTCCGACCGAGAAGTTGTTCCCCTCGACGCCGCCAGCTCCGACGCTGATCCGCTCGAGCGTCCCGTTGGCGAGATCGCGCAGGAAGACGTCGAACTGGCCGTTCTGGTCGTCGGGGACGAGCTGCGTCGAGCGGCTGTTGAAGACGATGAGGTTGCCGTCGCCCGACATCGACGGGTTGGAGCTCTCGAGGTTCCCCTGGCTCCCGTCCGCGGCGAGGCTCACCCGCGTCGTCGTGCAGCCGGGCTCGTCGAAGAGGCCGTCCTCGTCGGGGTCGCGGTCCCGCAGGAAGACGTCGACGTAGCCGTTCGTGTCGCCGGGGACGAGGTTCGTCGCGTAGCTCGAGAAGACGACGAAGCGGCCGTCGGCGGAGATGGACGGCGACTCGCTGCGGTGGTTGCCGATCTCGTCGCTGCTCGACCGGCTGATCAGCGCGAGCACGCCGGTCGTGCGGTCGTAGGCGAAGACGTCCTCGAACGGCGCCGGGTTCGGCACCAGGTTGTCGGCGCTCGACGTGAAGACGATCCACCGCCCGTCGGCCGAGAACTGCGAGCTGTTGCAGTCGCGATCGGCCGGATCGCCGTTCGGCGCGTTCGAGAGGCGCGTGTGGAGCGATTGCCCGTGCGCAACCGTCGCGATCACGAGCGACGCGGCCGTGACGGCGAGGGGACGGAAGGGCGACGCGCGACGCTGCGACGAATGCGGCATGGACAGCCTCCGGCCGGGCGATCGTCATGGACGGGCGTGGCGACGCTACTGCGCGATCCGCGATGCGGGAAGAGGTGGCGACGCCTTGCGGGTCGCGGATCGTCCGCCTACAACGCGCCACGCTCCGGCCCTCGCCGGAACAGGAGTCCGCGCATGGTGAGCTGCCCCGCCACGCGTCCCGCGTCGCTCGCGCCCGCGCATCCGTCGCTGCTGCCGCTGCTGCTTCCGCTGCTGGTCGCGCTGCCGGTCGCGCTCGACGGACGCGCGCACGCGCAATCGGTCGAGCGCCTGAGCGTCGCGAGCGACGGCACGCCCGGCAACGCGCCTTCCGACGAGGTCTCGCTCTCCGACGACGGCGCGCTGGCGGCCTTCGCGAGCGACGCCACCAACCTCGTCGCGGGCGACACCAACGGCGCCACCGACATCTTCCTGCGCGACCGGGTCGCCGGCACGACGCGCCGCGTCAGCGTCAGCAGCAGCGGCGTCCAAGCCAACGGCGCGAGCCATTCACCGCGCCTCTCCGGCGATGGCCGCTTCGTCGCCTTCACCAGCGCCGCCAGCAACCTCGTGACGGGCGACACCGCCAATCGCATCGACGTCTTCCTGCACGAGATCGCGACCGGCGTCACGACGCGCCTCAGCCGCAGCACGGCCAACCTGCAGGCCAACGGCGATTGCTTCGAGCCCGCCATCTCGTTCGACGGCCGCTACGTCGCGTTCGCCTCGAACGCGAACAACTTGGCCGCGAACGACACGAACTCCACGCGCGACATCTTCCTGCGCGACACCCAGCTCAACACGACGAGGCGCGTGAGCGTCACGGCGTCGGGCGGCGAGGGCAACAACGAGTCCGAGCACGCCGCGCTCACCCGCGACGGGAAGTACGTCGCGTTCCAGACCGGCTCGTTCAACCTCGACCCCGCCGACCTCGACGGCGTGCGCGACATCTACCGGAAGGACATCTCAGGCGGCGCGCTCACGCTCGTCTCGCTCGACGCCGCCGGCAAGAAGGGCAACTGGGACTCGATCCGTCCCACCCTCTCCGACGACGGCCGTTTCATCGCGTTCGAGTCGCAGTCCGACGTCTGGCTGCCGGGCGACTCGTTCGGCACGCCCGAGCTCTTCGTGAAGGACCTGCAGACCGGCTCGCTCACGTGCTGGAGCGTCGACTCCGACGGCACGCTGCCGCCGCGCGGGAATGCGCTCTCGCACCGGCCGACGCTGTCGAGCGACGGGCTCACGCTCGCGTTCGCGAGCAGTTCGCACGCGCTGGTCGAGGGCGACTCGAACGGCGCCGACGACGTCTTCTGTCGCAACGCCATGCTTCAGCTCACGACCCGCCAGAGCGTCGACGCCGCGTTCGACGAGGCCGACCTCGGCAGTTCGGGCGCCATCGTGGCGCTCACCGGCGACGCCCGCTTCGTCGCCTACGCGAGCGACGCGACCGACCTGCTCGCCGGAGGCGCGGCGACGCGCCACGTCTACCTGCGCGAGCGGCCGCGCGCCGCCGCCGCCTGGAGCAGCTACGGCAGCGGCTGGCCCGGCCGCCAGGGGGTGCCGAGCCTCTCGGTCAGCGCCCCGCCGCAGCTCAACCAACCGATCGACCTGCTGATCGGCAACTCGTCGGGCCTCTGGTCGGTGGCGCTCGTCGTGCTCGGAGCGTCGTCGGGCCAGTGGCCGACCGGCTTCGAGGGCGACCTGCTGGTCGCTCCCGACGCGACGCTGCTGCTCGCGTTGCCTCCGAGCGGGCTCGCCTTCGGCGATCGCGTGCCGCCCGACGAGGCGTGGATCGGCGCGCGACTCTTCGTGCAGGCGCTCCAGCTCGACCCGGCCGCGAGCGACGGCGTCTCGTTCACCCCGGGGGTCGAGCTCGACTTCGGGGAGTGACCGCGCCGATCCGGGCCCGCACTCCGCCCGCGAAGTCGCTGCGCCGTGAGATCACTGCGCCGCGAAGGCGCTCTGCAGCGCCTCCGCCGTGATCTCTCCGTGCGAAGCGTGCCACGCAACCTTGCCGTCGACGAAGAGCAGCGCTTGCGGCGATTCGTGCCGGACGCCGCACTTCGCGGCGAAGGTGCGCACGAGGTCGCGCTGCTCGATCACATCGATCCACGCCGTCGGCGCGTCGGGGTGGGCGCGCTGCCACGCCTGCCACTCCTCGAACGCGGCGGCCGAGATCGGGCAGCGGGTCGAGTGCTTGAAGAGCAGGAAGCGCGGCGCGGCGACGGCGGCGGCGAGCTCGGCGGCGGTGGCGAGGCGGGTCATCGCGATCCTCCGGACGAACGGCGGTCGCCCGATGATGCCGGCGGCCGGCCGCCCGTTCCGCTCCACCCCTTCCCGGCGGCGCGGCGGCGGCCCATCATCGGCCGCCGTTCGATCGCCGATCGGCCGACGCAGCGCGCCGCTGGCGCGGCTCGATCGCGAGTGCGAGCGAACGTGCCGCCCGACACGCGCCCGCGTCATCGCCGTCGCAGGAGTTGCCCATGCGTCGCCCCCTCGGCTCGTCGTTGCCTTCGTTGCCTTCGTTGCCCGCCGCACTCGCCGCGCTCGCCCTCGCGAGCCTCGTCCCGTGGCGCACCGCGCACGCGCAGGAGCCGATCGTGCGCGCGAACCTCACGTGGCAGGGGCGCGAGTCACAGAGCTCGGGCGCGAGCGTTTCGCGCCTCGGCGCGATCAGCGACGACGGCCGCTGGGTCGTCTTCGCCAGCCTCGCGAGCGACCTCGTCCCGGGCGACCTGCGCGGCGAAGTCGACGTCTTCCTGCGCGACCTCGTCGGCGGCACGACCACGCGGCTCAGCGTCGCGCCCGGCGGCGTCGAAGCCGATTCCGACTCGGGCATCTACCAGCCGGTCATCACGGGCGACGGCCGCTTCGTCGCCTTCGAGAGCTTCGCCAGCAACCTCGTCGCCGACGACACGAACGGCAGCGCCGACATCTTCGTCCTCGACCGCGATCCCGGCGATGACGGCGTCTTCGACGAGGAGCCGATCGTGCTCGAGCGGGTGAGCGTCTCCTCGAACGGCAGCGAGGCGAACGGCCCGAGCGAGCAGCCATCGATCAGCGCCGACGGCAACAAGGTGGCGTTCCGCAGCTGGGCGACCAACCTGATCGCGGTCGACCTGAACGGCGCCTACGACGTCTTCGTCCGCACGCGCAGCAGCGGCACGACGATCCGCGCCAGCCGAAGCAACAGCGACATCGGCGGCGATGGCGACAGCGTCGAGCCGCAGATCTGCGCGGACGGCAGCGCCGTCGTCTTCCGAAGCCTCGCGACCAACTTCGGCAGCTCCGGCCCGCCGATGTGGCAGATCTGGGTGCGCGACCTCGTCGCGAATCGGCTCGAGCTCGCCAGCTCCGACGCCAACGGCGCGCGCCTCTCCGATCCCTCCGAGTCGGGGGCGATCTCGGGCGACGGTCGCCGTGTCGTCTTCGTCAGCTCGGCGAAGGGGCTCGTCCCCGAAGAGAACCCGGGCGGCACGACTCCTGACGTGTTCGTGAAGGACCGCGTGACCGGCGCCGTCGACTGCATGTCGACGGGACCCGACGGTCTCGCCGGTCACAGCTCCAATCGCAGCGTGATCTCGGTCGACGGCGGCAGCGTCTCCTTCTCGAGCCGCTACGGCAGCTTCGTCGCCGGCGACACGAACGACGCCCACGACATCTTCGTGCGAGACGTCGCGACCAAGGCGATCCGCTGCGTGAACATCGACTGCAGCGGTGCGCCCCCTGCGAGCGGCGCGGGCACGAACTACGATTCCGCCCTCTCCGCCGACGGCCGCTACGCCCTCTTCTCCGCCGCCGGCACCGAGTACGTCCCCGACGACACCAACATCTACAACGACCTCTTCGTCCACGACCTCGCGAACCCCGGCTTCCAGGCCGCGTGGTCGAACTACGGCGCCGGCTGGCCCGGCACCCGCGGCGTGCCGACCTTCACGCTCGACGTCGATCCGGAGTTCGGCGCGACCGCCACGGCGACGGCGTCGAACTCGCTCGGCTTCTGGACCGCCGGCTTCCTCGCGCTCGGCTTCGCGCGCGCCGACTGGCCGACCAACCGCGGCGGCGCGATCGCGGTCGACTTCGTCTCGCTCACCGCCGTGGTCGTGCCGCCGAGCGGCTACGTGCTCTGCGCCGAGATCCCGTACGACCCGAGCCTCTGCGGCGTCGAGGTCGACCTGCAGCTGATCGAGTTCGATCCGGGCGCCTCGCACTCCCTCTCGTTCACGCCGGGACTCGCGATCTTCTTCGGGCGGTGAGCGGCGGAGACGAAGTCGTTGCCGTCGCCCGACTCGCGACGCGCCACGCCCCGTTCCCGCGCGGCGCGCCCCGCTATCCTCCCGCGGCCTCCACGAGTCGCTTGCGAAGAGGGTCCCGCTGATGTCGCACCTGTCCCGTTTGCGCCGCGCCGTCGTCGCGCGCGCGCTGCTCGCCGCCACGGCCGCTCCGCTCGCGCTCGCACTGCTGGCCGCGCCGCTTCGCGCCTTGCAGGGCGCGCCGCCCGCCGCCGCTCCATCAGCGCCGGCCGCTCCTGCCGTCGCGACGCCGAGCGGTGATGGCACGACGCCGCGGCCGAAGCTCTCCGGCCGGAAGCCGCAGCCGCGCCGGCCGATGGCGGAGCTGCCCGGCATCAGCGAGTTCGAGCTGAAGAGCGACTGCGTGAGCGCGTTCTGGGGCGTCGATCGCGTCCTCGAGGCGGGCGTCGTCGAGCCGCTCGACCGCGCGCCCGACGAGAAGCTGCCGATCGCCTTCAACGTGCACGGCTTCGGCGGCGACCACACCGTCGCGTGGGGCCAGGGGCCGCAGCTGCAGGCGGCGATGAAGAGCGGCGCGACGCCGCGGATGCTCTACGTCTTCCTGAACGCGCAGTGGGAGTGGGGCCACCACGAGTTCGCCGACTCGCGCGCGAGCGGGCCGTGGGGCAAGGCGCTGACCGAGGAGTTCATCCCGGCGCTCGAGGCGAAGTACGGCGCGGCCGGCGTGCCGGAGGGGCGCTACCTCACCGGCCACTCGAGCGGCGGCTGGTCGGTGCTCTGGCTGCAGGTCGCCTACCCCGACTTCTTCGGCGGCTGCTGGGCCACGTCGCCCGACTCGGTCGACTTCCGCGACTTCACCGGCATCGACATCTACAGCTACGAGAACGCGTTCACCGACCCCGAGGGCCAGCCGATCATGCTGATGCGGCGGCGCGGCGAGTTCACCACGTCGATCGAGCAGTTCATGCGGCAGGAGCAGGCGCAGGAGCCGATCGGCGGGCAGTTCTTCAGCTTCAACGCGGTCTTCAGCGAGCTCGGCGAGGACGGCATGCCGAAGCCGCTGGTCGACGTGACGACGGGCGCGATCGATGCGGCGGTGGCCGATTCGTGGCAGCCCTACGACATCACCTTGAAGCTGAAGCGCGAGTGGGCGACGCTCGGCCCGAAGGTGAAGGGGAAGCTCCATCTCTACATGGGGCTGATCGACACCTTCCGGCTCGAAGGCGCCGCGATCCTCATGAAGGAGGAGCTCGCCAAGCTCGGCTCCGACGCGGAGATCCTCCTGGTCGAGGGCCGCGACCACGGCTCGATCTACCAGCCCCACCCCGAGCTCTGGCCCAAGGGGATGATGGAACGGATCCACCGCGAGATGGGCGACCGCTGGAAGGCCCACACCGCGAAGTAGCCGCCGCACCGGTGGCGGGGTTGATTCTTCCGCCGGAAGAAACATCCCCGCCACCGGTGGCGGGGAGTTACCGTCCGGCGGGCGCCGCGCTCACCCCCCGCTCTTCCTCGCCCCCTCCGCCGCCGGCTGCCAGCCGAGCGCCTCGACCAGCCGCGCGCGCGCCGGGCCGAGCAGCGCATCGCCGCCATCCCCGTTGGCCATCAGCGCCAACCCCTCCTCGCCGTCGCTCCGCAGCACCAACATCGCGCGGAACCCCTGGTTCGCGCCGCTGTGTCCGAAGAGCGGCAGCCCCGAGTCGCGGAAGAGCTGGAAGCCGAGCCCGTAGTCGCCATCGAGCACCGGCCGCAGCGCCTCCTCCATCAGCGCCTTCGGCAGCAACGTCCCTTCGCCGCCGCGCAGCGACCGCTGCAGCTCGCGACCGAACCGCAGCAGATCGCTCGCCGTCGTCCACAGCCCCGCCGCCGCGAGCTCCGGCATCGTCGGCGCATCGCCCCGCACCGGCTTCGGCGGGAAGCCGTGGCCCGCCGCGACGTTCGCGCGCCGCTCGATCGGCAGCGGCTGCTCGTAGCTGCTCCGCGTCATGCCCGCGGGCGCCAGCACCTCGTCGCGCAAGAACTCGGCGAAGTCGCGCTCGGTCACGTCGATCACCAGCTGCTGCATCACCGTGTAGCCGCCGCCCGAGTACTGCCACTTCGTGCCGGGCTCGAGCTCGACGACGATCGGCGGCGAGTTGGCCGGCGGCGCCCCTTCGAGGATGTCGAGCAGCGACGGCACCGCGTCGTCGCCGAGGTAGCCGAGGAAGCCGTGCACCGAGAGGCCGGCCGTGTGGGAGAGCAGCCCGCGCAACGTGATCGCCTTGCCGTGGCGCAACGCGCTGTCGGGGATCGCGAAGCTCGCGAGCCGGTCGTTCACGTCGGAGTCGAGGTCGAGCACGCCCGCCGCGACGAGGCGCAACGCCCCCACCGCCGCGACCGGCTTGCTGATCGAGCCGGCCTGGAAGAGCGTGTCGCGGTCGACGGCGACGTCGCCGCCGGCGCGCCGCACGCCGAGCCCTTCGGCCAGCGTGATCTCGCCCCCTTGCAGCAACGCGACGCTGACGCCGGGCACGCCCGAGCGCTTGCGCAGCGCCTCGAGGTCGGCGAGCAGCGCCGCGCGCGACTCCGGCGCCAGACTGGGCGTGGCGCGCACCTCCTGAACGGCTCGCCCGACGATCGGCGGCGCCGCGCGGGCAACCTCCACCACGAAGCCGACGACGAGGGTCGAGGCGACCCAGCAGCGACACGACATCGGGGAACTCCCTCAACGCAGGCAACCAGCGCGACTCGGAGCGGCGCGAAGCGGCGCAGCCTACGCCGGCAACCTCCGCCCCGCGCTGCGAGGACGCGGTGGACCTGCCCTCCTCACTGCGCGCCGCGCCGCGGCTCTCGGTTTGCGATCGCTCCCATCGTGGATCGACCGCGGCGAGCATCGCGCGGTCCGCCGAGGGGACGAGCGCTCGCTGCGGCGAGCCGGAACACGGTGGATCGCGGCGAGTCGCGGGGGATCGCGAGCGAACGCGGCCCGCCGCGGCTCGCATCCCCGCTGCGGTCGGTCCGGGTCTTCGAGCCCATTCCGAGGAACGAACGAGGAGTCCTTCGATGTCAGGAATCGCGAACGATGGCGCCCGTCGCTGGCGCTTGGGCCGGATGAGCCGGTGGCTCGCCTTGACGGCGGGCGCCGTCGGCTGCGCCGCCTCGGCCCATGACGAATCGAGCGGCAGCTCGGCCGCAGCGGCGGCTGGCAAGTGCCCGGTGATGGGCGACGCCGCAACCGCGGCGAAGTACACGGAGACCGGCTCGGCGATGACCAATGCCGACTGGTGGCCGAACCAGCTCGACCTGTCGATCCTCCACCAGAACCCGCCCGCCGGCGATCCGATGGGCGACGGCTTCGACTACGCCGCCGAGTTCGCGAAGCTCGACCTCGACGCGCTGAAGAAGGACATCGCGACGATGCTGACCACGTCGCAGGCGTGGTGGCCGGCCGACTACGGCCACTACGGGCCGCTCTTCATCCGCCTCGCGTGGCACAGCGCCGGCACCTACCGGGTCGCCGACGGCCGCGGCGGATCGTCGGACGGCACCATCCGCTTCGCGCCGCTCAACAGCTGGCCCGACAACGCCAACCTCGACAAGGCGCGCCGCCTGCTGTGGCCGATCAAGCAGAAGTACGGCGCGCGGATCTCGTGGGCCGACCTGATGATCCTCACCGGCAACGTCGCGCTCGAGTCGATGGGCTTCAACACGCTCGGCTTCGCCGGCGGGCGCGAGGACGTCTGGGAGCCGCAGCAGGACGTCTTCTGGGGCCCCGAAGGCGAATGGCTCGCCGACCAGCGCCACTCGCAGGAGTCGGGACTCGAGAATCCGCTCGCGGCGTCGCAGATGGGGCTGATCTACGTCAATCCCGAGGGGCCGGGCGGCGTGCCCGACCCGATGGCGGCTGCGCAGGCGATCCGCACGACGTTCGGCCGCATGGCGATGAACGACGAGGAGACGGTCGCGCTGATCGCCGGCGGCCACACGCTCGGCAAGGCGCACGGCGCCGCCGATCCGCGCCAGCACGTCGGCCCCGAGCCGGAAGGCGCGGGCCTCGAGGAGCAGGGGCTCGGCTGGAAGAACGCGTACGGCAGCGGCCACGGCGCCGACACGATCACGAGCGGCCTCGAGGGCGCCTGGAGTTCGTCGCCGGTCGAATGGTCGCACAGCTACTTCAACAACCTCTTCGCCTACGAGTGGGAGCTGACCAAGAGCCCCGCCGGCGCGCAGCAGTGGAAGCCGAAGGGTGACGTCGGCCAGACGGTCCCCGACGCGCACATCGCGCAGAAGACCCACCAGCCGATGATGTTCACCACCGACATCGCGCTGATCACCGATCCGGCCTACCGGAAGATCTCGGAGCGCTTCGACAAGAACCCGAAGGAGTTCGACGCGGCGTTCGCGCGCGCGTGGTTCAAGCTGACCCACCGCGACATGGGGCCGCGCGCGCGCCTGCTCGGGCCGCTCGTGCCCGCGACGCAGCCGTGGCAGGACCCGCTCCCCGCGGTCGACCACCCGCTGGTCGGCGAGGCGCAGGTCGCGGAGCTGAAGCGCAAGCTGCTCGACTCCGGCCTCTCCGTCTCGCAGCTGGTCACGACGGCTTGGGCGTCGGCGGCGAGCTTCCGCGGCTCCGACATGCGCGGCGGCGCCAACGGCGCCCGGCTGCGCCTCGCGCCGCAGAACGCGTGGGCCGTCAACGAGCCGACCGAGCTGGCCAAGGTGCTGGCGGTGCTCGAGCGCGTCGCCAAGGAGTGGAACGACGCGCAGCAAGGGGGACTGCGCATCTCGCTCGCCGACCTGATCGTGCTGGGCGGCGCCGCGGGAGTCGAGGAAGCGGCGCGCCGCGCGGGCGTGTCGATCGTGGTGCCGTTCGCTCCGGGTCGCGCTGACGCGACGCAGGAGAGCACCGACGTCGATTCGTTCGCGGCGCTCGAGCCGGCGGCGGATGGCTTCCGCAACTGGCGACGCAGCGGCGCGAGCCGGCCGGCGGCCGAGCAGCTGGTCGACCGCGCGCAGCAGCTGACCCTCACCGCACCCGAGATGACGGTGCTGGTCGGCGGGCTGCGCGTGCTCGGCGCCAACTTCGCCGACGCGAAGGAGGGCGTCTTCACCAGCCGTCCGGAGACGCTCACCAACGACTTCTTCGTCGAGCTGCTCGACCTCGACACGGCGTGGCGCAAGGCGAAGGGTGACGGCGAGCGCTACGAGGGCGTCGATCGGGCGAGCGGCAAGGTGCAGTGGACTGCCACCGCCGTCGACCTCCTGTTCGGCTCGAACTCGCAGCTGCGCGCCATCGCCGAGGTCTATGCCAGCGCCGACGGGAAGGCGAAGTTCGTCGCCGACTTCGTCGCGGCGTGGACCAAGGTGATGAACCTCGACCGGTTCGACCTGCCGGCCGCGCAGCGCGGCTGACCGTCGCCGCCGGGCAGCGAGATCTTCGTTTCGAGATCGTGGCGGGCCGCCTGGCCGGCGTTCGCGCCGACCGGGCGGCCCGTTCCTTCGGCGCGCGAAGGGATCGCGTGCACGGTCGCGTCGGCGCCGGCCATCGGGTAGATCGTCGGCCCATTCCGAACCTCCCTCGTGTCCAGGAGATCCGTCCGTGAACTCGATCACGACTTCCCGCTCCGCAACGCGCCGGCTGCCGCTCCTCGCGAGCGCCGCGCTGGCGCTGATCGTCTCCGCGTGCAGCTCCGGTCCGCGCCCGCTGCCGAGCGGCCAGCACATCGGCGAGCCGGTCGCGACGCGCGACGTGCTGCCGCTCGCCACCGTCGATGCCGACCCGGCCAAGTACTTCGAGCAGACGCTGCTGGTCGAAGCGACCGTCACCAACGTCTGCGCCAAGATGGGCTGCTGGATGCAGGTCGAGGACCAGGGCCATCAGGCGATGGTGCGCTGGGAGGCGGGCTGCGGCGGCCAGTACAAGTTCCCGACCGAGGCGATCGGCAAGCGCGTCCTGATCCAGGGGAGCTTCTATCCCAAGGAGATCAGCGAGGCCGATGCGCAGCACTTGGAGAGCGAGTCGAACGGCAAGCCGATCGCGCGCGTCGGCTACGAGATGAACGCGAGCGGCGTCATCGTCGTCGGCAGCTGACCGCGGCATCCCGTTCCGGGAGCGTTCCGCCGCCGAGATCCGCACCCCGCCGCCGATCGCGCCCCGCGCGCGGTCGGCGGCAGGAGGAGCCCGCGATGAAGATCACCGTGCGCAAGGCGGCCGAGCGCGGCCGCGCCGACTTCGGCTGGCTCGACAGCCGCCACACCTTCAGCTTCGGCGAGTACTGGGACCCGCAGCAGATGGGCTTCCGGACGCTGCGCGTCATCAACGAGGATCGCGTCGCGGCGGGCGCCGGCTTCCCGACCCACGGCCACCGCGACATGGAGATCTTCAGCTACGTGCTCTCCGGCGCGCTCGAGCACCAGGACAGCATGGGCAACGGCCGCATCCTGCGACCGGGCGAGGTGCAGCTGATGAGCGCCGGCAGCGGCGTGCGCCACAGCGAGTTCAACCCGAGCAAGACGGAGCCGACCCACTTCCTGCAGCTGTGGATCGAGCCGCACATGACCGGCTTGAAGCCGAGCTACGCCGAATGGAAGCCGACCGCCGCGCAGGCGAGCGCCGCGAAGGTGCTGCTGCTGTCGATGGACGGGCGCGACGGCAGCGCGAAGATCCACCAGGACGCCGCCGTCTGGCGGGTGCTGCTGGCGAAGGGCGAATCGCTCGCGCATGAGCTCGCCGACGGGCGCGGCGCCTGGCTGCAGCTCGCGCGCGGCGCGGCGACGGTGAACGGCATCGCGCTCGCCGCGGGCGACGGCGCCGCCACGGAGGGCGCCGGCCCGCTCGCGATCGTCGCGAGCGAGCCGGTCGAGGCGCTGCTGTTCGACTTGAAGTAGGGCACGCGACCGGCGACATCCGCCGTCCCGCGATGCGCGCCGCCGCGGCTCAGCGCAGGCCGGCGCGCTCCGGCTCCGCCTCGATCGCGGCAACGTGCTCCTCGCGGGAGAGGCGCACGATGCGATCGTCGACGACGACGAAGGCGTCCTCCGCGACCGGCTGGCCGTCGATCGGGCAGCGCAGGTTGCCCACTTCGACGAGCTGCGGCTCGAGCGCCTTCGCGAGCGTCCGCTGCGGCGCTCGCCGAGCCGCTTCCGCGGCCGTCGCGTCGGCGACCCGGAACGAGCGCCCCTGCACCGTCACCTCGACCGCCCGCTCGTCGAGCGCGCGCCCCGTCACCGGGCAGCGCTCGTTGCCGACCGGTCGCACGGTCGGGTAGGCCGCGTTCCAGGCCGCCTCCGGATCGGCGAGCACCTGCGCGCGGCACCCCTTGCAGCACAGCCAGATCCGCCCGCGCGCGACGTCGACGCGCAACGCCTTCGAGATCGGCTTGCCCATCACGGGGCAGGTGGAGTTCGGGTGGATCGGGACGCGGACCACCGGCTTGCGCGGCGCCGCGCGCGGCGCGGGCGGCGGGCCGATCGGCGTGCGCAACGGCGAGTCGTGCGGGCTGAACCACAACGACAGCAAACCAACGGCGGCGAACGTGCTCGAGAGCATGGCGGGCTCCTGGTTTCGCGAGCGCCGGCCCGGAGCGGGTCGACGGCGTTCGCGAACCAGCAGACGCGACGCCCGGCGAGCCATTACTCCGCCGGTCACTCCGCCGGTCACTCCGTCGGCTGGCGGCAGCTGCAGTCGAGGCAGCCGTGCTCCGCGCAGCTCCCGCACGCGCGGCCGACCTGCAGGCGCAGCGCCGCGCGCGCCCGGAACAGCCGGACGCCGGCGTTGCTGGCGCTGATCCCCGCCTCGCGCGCGAAGTCGCGGACCGGCAGCCCGTCGAGCTCGACGCGCTGCAGCGCTTGCGCGTAGTTCGGCGAGAGCGTGCCGGCGAGCCGCGCGACGCACGCGCAGGCGACCCGGTCGAGCGCCTCCTCGTCCTGCGCCGCCGCCTTCGCGCGCGCCGCCACCTCGGCGAGCCGCCGCTCGCCGGCGGCCGTGCGCCGCGCGCGATCGAGCAGCGCGTTGCGCAAGATGCGGAAGAACCAGGCGCGCGCCGACTCGCCGGCGCGCAGCTGCCCCGCGCGCTCGAGCCCGCGCACGAACGCCTCCTGCACGAGATCCTCGGCCGCCGCGCGATCGCGCAACCGCCGCTCGACGAAGGCGACGAACTCGCGGCGCTGCTCGACCAGCGCCGCGACGACCGCCTGCGGATCGGGAGCCTCTTTCGCCATGGCCGCGATCATCGCGCGCTCCGGTCGGACGCGAAACGGCGCAGCCACAGGGAACTCCCCAAGACCGAGAGGCTCGAGAGCGACATCGCCGCGCTCGCCGCCATGGGCGACAAGGCGAGGCCGGTCGCCGGCTCGAGCCAGCCGGCCGCGAGCGGCAGCGCCAGCACGTTGTAGGCGAACGCGAACCAGAGGTTCCGGCGCACCGTCGCCAGCGTGGCGCGCGCGAGGGCGAGCGCGTCCGGCAGCGCCGCCAGCCCACCGCGGCGCAGCGTCACGTCGGCCGCCGCTTCAGCTGCATCGGCGCCGCCGCCGATCGCCACCGCGAGGTCGGCGCGCGCCAGCGCCGGCGCATCGTTCACGCCGTCGCCGACCATCGCCACGCGCGCGCCGGACGCCTGCAGCTGCTCGATCCGCAGCGCCTTCGCCTCGGGCCTCAGCGGCGCGGCGACCTCCTCGAGGCCCACCTCGGCGGCGATCGCGCGCGCCGTCGCCGCGCGATCGCCGCTCGCCATCACCAAGCGCAGCCCCGCCGAGCGCAGCCGCGCGATCGCGTCGGCAGCGCCCGGCGCGAGGCGATCGGAGAGCTCGAGTCGGCCGGCCGCGCGCCCGTCGATCGCCACGTCGGCGATCAGCCGCGCGGCGTCGCTCGTCGGAGCGAGGCGCTCTTCGAGCTCGTCGATCGCGATGCCGCGCGCGCTGAGCCAGTCGAGCTGCCCGACCAGCACTTGCACGCCGTCGACTCGCGCGGCGACGCCGCGGCCCGCCTCGCTGCGGAAGTCGTCGACCGGCCGCAGCTCGAGGCCGCGAGCGCGCGCCCCGGCGACGATGGCGCGGGCGAGCGGGTGCTCGCTGCGCGACTCGACCGAGGCGGCGGCGCGCAGCAGCTGCTCGGCCGAGAGGCCCGCGACCGGGCGCACGGCGACGAGGCTCGGCGCGCCGGCGGTGATGGTGCCGGTCTTGTCGAGCACGACCGTGTCGATGCGCGCGGCCGACTCGAGCGCCGCACCGCCCTTGAAGAGGAGGCCGAGCTCCGCGCCGCGACCGACCCCGACCGCGACAGCCGCCGGCGTCGCCAAACCGAGCGCGCACGGGCACGCGATCACCAGCACCGCGACCAGCCGCTCCAGCGCGACGGCGAGCCCGGCCGCGTCGGGCTGCACGGCCCACGCGCCGGCGAACGCGATGAGTGCCAGCAGCAGCACGAACGGCACGAAGCGCGCGCTGACGCGATCGGCCAGCCGCGCGATCGGCGCGCGAGAGCTGCGCGCCGTCGCCACCGACTCGGCGATCCGCGCCAGCTCGCCCGCGCCGCCCGCCACGTCGAGCTCGACCGCGATCGAGCCGTCGAGGTTCTGCGCGCCGCCCACCACGCGGTCGCCCGGCCCCTTCGCGCGCGGCAGGCTCTCGCCGGTGAGCAGCGATTCGTCGACCGTCGTGCGCCCCTCGACGATGCGGCCGTCGGCGGCGATCCGCTCGCCGGGGCGCACGCGGATGCGATCGCCGGCGCGCAGTTGCGCGATGGGGACCTGCTGCTCGCGGCCGTCGCGCTCCAGCGCCGCCCGCGCAGGCACCAAGGCGTGGAGCGCGCGCACCGAATCGCCGAGGCGCCGACGCGCGCGCGTCTCGAGGAAACGCCCGAACAGCGCGAACGCGACGATCGCCGCGGCCGCCTCGAAGAAGAGCGGAGCGTGCAGTGCCGCCGACGCGGCGTGGTCGGTGCCGACTGCGCGGGCGAGCGCGACCAGCGAGGCGCCCCAAGCGGCGAGCGCGCCGAGCGCGATCAAGCTCTGCATGTCGGGGCGGCGCCGCGCCAGCGCGCGCAGTCCGCCGCGCAGCAGCTCGCGACCGGGCAGGAAGAGGACGGCGGTAGTGAGCGCCGCTTGCAGCAGATCGACGCCGCGTCCCGCGAGCCACGGCACGCGGCCGTGCGTCATCGCGATCGTCACCACCGGCGCCGCGAGCGCGAGCGCGAGGAGCGCGCGGCGGCGCAGGCGCGTCGACTCGGCGTCGGCGAGAGACTCCTCGCGAGCGAGCTCGCTCCACCGATCGGTCGTCGGCGCAAAGGCGAGGTCGCGCACCGCGAGCACTTCGTAGCCGGCCGCGGCGACAGCGGCCTCGATCGCCGCGGGCTCGATCGCGTGCTCGCCCGGCTCGATGCGAGCGCGCTGCCCGATCAGGTCGACGGTGACGTCGCGGACGCCCGGCACGCTGCGCAGCGCGCGCTCGACGTGCAGCACGCAGGAGGCGCAGGTCATGCCGGCCAACTCGACGGTGAGCGGCGCGGCGGGTCGCGGCGCGGCGGCGGGCGGCGGCTCCGCGGATGGTGGCGCGGTGGCAGTGGGCGATTCGTGTGCAGCGGTGGTCATGACGGCGTCCTCGCGGGAGCGGCGAGCCGATCGGCCCGCCATGCCCCCGCTGACGCCGCGACCGCGCCGCCATTACGAGGCGCCGTGGAGGTGGACGGAAACTCCCCGCCACCGGGGCGGACGGAAACTCCCCGGCACCGGGGTGGACGGAAACTCCCCGGCACCGGGGTGGACGGAAACTCCCCGGCACCGGGCGGACGCTGCCGCCTACCGCCGAGGATCGGCCAGCAGGCGATCGAGGAGCGCGTCGAGCTGCGCGGAGCGCCAGGCGAGGTCGGGCCAGCCGCGCTCGGCGCGCTCGGACCAGAGGCGCTCGGCCATCACGGGCAGGCGCGCGCGCAGGCTCGGCAGCTCGAGCGCGTCGGGTTGCTCCCAGCTGCAGAGCTGGCCGCCGAGCACCGCGTCGGTGGGCAGCACCGTGAGGCCGTCGAAGGCGGGGAACCCCTCGACGAAGTGGTCCCACTGGAAGCGGTTCCAGCGGTGGATCCGCTCGGGCGACCAGCAGCGCTGGTTCACCACGTAGAGCGGCTCCCAGCTCGTGTTGATGACCGGCCAGCCGTCGCGGAGCAGGCAGTCGGGCAGGTGGTAGAGCGCCTCGTACGCCATCACCACGACGTCGCGCGGCAGCTCCGGCTGCGCGCCGTGGCCGAAGCCCTCCCAGACGATCGGCCGGCGGCCGCGCTTCTTCACGTGGTCGGTCATCTCGCGCAGGAACGCGAGGTAGAGGCCGTGCTTGTCGGCGACCCCCTCGCGCGCGTAGGCGGCGGGGAAGGCGGGATTCTGGTCGACGTGCTCGAGGTCGCACTCGTCGCCACCCAAGTGGAACCACGGCGCGCCGGGGAAGAGCTCGATCGCCTCGTCGACCAGCGCCTTCATCGCCTCGACCACCTCCGGCTTCGCGAAGGCGATCGTCGCGTGGTGCAGTTCGTGCGCCTTGAAGAGCAGCGGCTGCGCGGCGATCAGCGCGCCGCAGTGGCCCGGCATGTCGATCTCCGGGACGATCGCCACGCCGCGCGCCGCCGCGAAACGGACCAGCTCCCCGATCTCCTCGCGCGTGAAGGAGTGGCCGGGCGTCGCGAGGTTCGGGAAGCGGCGCGACGGCACCGTCCACGCCTGGTCGTCGGTGAGGTGGAGCTGCATCCACGGCACCTTGCAGAGCCAGCAGAGCGTCACCAGCTGCTTCAGCGTGGCGAGCGTGTGAGGCTGCCGCGCGACGTCAACCAGCAGGCCGCGGTAGCCGACGTCGGGCGCGTCGCGGATCGCGAGGCGCGGCAGCGTGGTCGCATTTCCGAAGGTGAGTCCCTCGTAGTCGAACAGCGGGCCCGCGGAACTGACCAGCTGCAGCAGCGTCGCACCGCCCCACGCCACCGCGCGCGGCGAGCCGCCGCGGATCGAAAGCTCCGTCGCCGTGTCGAGCACGTACTCCTCGGCGCCCAGCGTGGCGTCGAGCACGAGCCGCAGCTCGTCGCGGCCGCCGTCGTTGCGTTCGCCCGCGCGTGCATCTCGCCGCATGCGCCGGACACCGTCCGGTTCGACGTCGGGCGGCCGGCCCACCCATGCGATCGCCTCCTGCAGCGCGTCCGCCACGTCGCGGAGCGCGGCGTCCTCGCTGCGCGCCACGATCCGCCCCACGGCGCGCCCATGCTGCTGCTCCGCGACCGGCACCACCTCCCGCGGCCACGGCACGATCGGCACCACCCGCCCCGGTCGCAGAGCGTCGGCGAGGGCGCCCGCCATCTCCTCGGCGAGCCACTCGTTGCCGAGCTCGCTCAGGTGGACGCCGTCGTAGGTGAGCACTCCCTCGCGCGCATCGGCCCGGTTGCGCGCGGCGAGCTGCGCGAAGGCGCGTTCGCGCAGCGGCAGGCCGATCGCGCCCGTCGCCGCCGCGACGCGCAGCGCGATCGCCGCGTACTCGTCGAGCGGCGCGTCGAACTCGTTGCTGCCGCGCACCCGCTCGCCGATCAGCGGCGGCGTCGCCACCACCACCGCGGCGCCGGCGCGCTGCGCCTGTCGTACCAGTTCACGCAACGTCGACTCGTAGACCGCCGGCGGGTTGCCGTTCGCGCCGTGCCAGACGTCGTTGATGCCGATCAGCAGCACGACGACGCGGCTCCCATCCTGCGCGACGCACTCGGCGAGTGGCGCTTGCGTGCAGCCGTAGAGCTCCTTGCAACCGGCGAGCAGGTCGGTCGACTTGCCGCCGTTGATGCCGCGCTTGATCCACTTCACGTCGCGACCGGGCAGCGCGGCGGCGCACTCCTGCGCCAGCCGATCGACGTAGCCCCCCTGCCAGGTGAGCGAGTCGCCGAAGAAGGAGACGACGTCGCCGTCGCGCAGCAGCGACGCCGCGCCGAAGAGCTCGCGGCGCAGCGACGCCGCGATCGGCGCGTTCGCGCTCGCCGCGCCGTCGCCCGACTGCGCCGCTTCGAAGGCCGCGGCGGCTTTCGCGGCCGCGCCAGCGGCGCTCGCCTGCGCACCGCTCTCGACCGGCGTCGCCGGATCGGTGACCGGCGTCAGCGCCTCGCGAGCGGTGCGCGCGAAGGCGACCCGCTCGATCGCGACGGCCTGCGCGCTCCCCTTGCTGAGGTAGAGCCAGCCGATCCCGCGCCACGCGGCAGCAGCGTCGCGCACCAGCGGCTCCGCGGCCGGCAGCGCGTCGCCTTCGTGCGGCGCCGCCGCGATCGCCTCCGCGCTCGGCAGCAGCGTCGCGCCATCCCCCGCCACGACCCAGCCGTTCCACCGCTGGCGCGCGAAGTCGTAGCGCTGCAGGAAGGTGACCGGCCGCGTCCCGTCGCCGAGCGCCTCCGCCTTCGCGATGCCGCGCCCCGTCGTCCAGAGCGGCGCCTGCGTCGCGTAGCCCGAGTTGAAGCCGAGCTCGCTGAACTGGCCGCGCGCCGTGTCGGAGGGCGCGACCGTCACGTAGCCGTCGATCGGCGCGGCGAGCCGCAACGTCACCGCGTACCAGACGACGCCGTCGACGAGGTGGTCGAGCGCGCGCCAGTCGTTGCCGCGCTCGGTGACGAAGGCGCCGTCGCGCTCGACGCCGCCGCACGCCGCCCACTCGCCGAGGCCCGCCTCCTTCCAGCCGTTGCGGCAACGGCCGTCGAACTCGTCGTAGGCGATCACTTGCGCCTGGAGCGGCGCGGCGAAGAGCGCCGCGATCGCAGCCATCGCGCCGAGGCGAACGGCGGGGCCCCGCGTCGCTGGCCGATCCTCGTGATGCTTCACCGCGCTCTCCTCAATTCGATCCACTCGTGTCCGATCGACTCGCCCACCTCGAACGGCTCGAGCGCGATCCAGCTCGACAGCTCCGCGTCGTGCGACGCGCGCATGAAGGCACGCGGCTTCAGCCAGCCGACCCAAGGCACGAGCAGTTGCGCGCGACCTTCGTCGTCGAAGCGCGCTTCGACCGCGCAGAACTCCTCTGCGCTCCACGACTCGCAGCCCGCCATCGTCAGGCTCGCCGGCGCCAAGCGCGCCAGTTCCCGCAGCTCGGGATCGAGCGCGACGTGCAGCACGATCGGCGCCCCGACGACGACGCGCGCGACCGCGCCGGAGAGCTCGGCGGCCGCGATGCGATGGCCCGGCACAGCGACGTGGACGCGCGGGCGCCACGTGCTCGGCACGGTGAGGGCGAAACGCCCTTCGGTGAAGGGCTGGCTGGGCGGCGACGGGATCGAGTCGACGGCTCTCTCTCTGTCTGCGGCAGGATCGCCGATCAGCTGGCCGACCGGCGTTCGCGCGAGCAGCCACCAGCCCGCGTCGACTCGCGCGCCGTCGGCGGCGACCACCTCGACGGTGACCGTTCGGAGCGCGGCGCTGAGGTCGAGCGGATCGAGGCGCGGATCGGGCGGCGCCTCCTCGACGACCGAGGCGACGCCATCGACCTCCGCGAGCCGGGCATGGAGGCCACGGCCGCGGTGGTCGACCCGCAGGCTCCAGCGACCGACCGGAACGTCGCGCAGCGCGAAGCTCCCGCTGAGGTCGACGCCGACACGGGACTGGCACTCGAAGCTCGGGTAGCTCGCGACTGCGGCACGCGAGCGACTCGCTTCCGGCTCGACGCCGACGAAGAGCTCCCGCGGGTCGACGCCAGGAGCGACGCGCACGCGCCCGGCGATCGAGCCGAGGCGCGGCAGGACGATGCGCACCTCACCTCCGTCGACCGCGAACGTCGCGCTCGTCCACCGCTGCGGGGAGAGCGTGGCGACGACGCCCACCTGCGACGCCGCCGGGAGCCCTTCGACCACGAAGCGGCCATCCGCCGCCGAGACGGGGATCGCTGGAGCGTTCGCCGTCGGCTCGCGCGAAGCGAAGGCGGTCAGCTCGGCACTGACGAAGCTGACGAACTCGCCGCCGATCGGCCGAGCATCGGAGTCGGACCACCAGCCGATCGTCGCGCCGGCGACCGGCTCGCCCCGATCGTCAACGACTCGGCCGCGGAGCGTCCAGGCAGCACCGGGGGGGGCGCCCGTCGCGACGGAAGCGCGCCGCTCCGCCACCGCGTCGGCGAGCGCTTCGTCGAGCAGTTCGGCGAGCCGCGCGTCGCGCTCGGACGGGAACTCGCCGTCGACCGTGGGGCCGAAGAGGGCGGCGCCCTGCACCCGCGGCTCCGCGCGAGCGCGCGCACCGTCGAGCGGCGACACCCGCGGGCGTTCGGCGGTCGACCACCACCACCCGACGAGCGCCAGCACCGCCGTCGCCGCGACCCCGAGCGCGATCGCTTGCGCGAAACGTCGCCGTGGTGCAAGTGCCCCGCCACCTGCGACGCCACCTGCGAGCGGCGCGGCGATGCCGACACGTGCAGTTCCTGCGCGCGCTGCCGAGGTTCGCGGAGGTTTGCCCGGCTCCATCACGGCAGCTAGCTTCCGCCGCTTCGCATGCGCCCGCAACTGCTCAGTGTCGTGGTCCCCGCCTACAACGAGCGGGAGAGCGTCGAGCGCCTCGTCACCGAGGTGGAGGCGGCGCTGCGCCCGCTCGGCCCCTTCGAGCTGGTGGTGGTCGACGATGGCTCGACCGACGGGACGCGCGAGGTGCTGCAGGAGCTCGCCAAGGGCCACCCGGAGCTGCGCGTGATCGCGCTCGATCGCCACCACGGGCAGACCTGCGGGACGGCGGCCGGGATCGCGCAGGCGCGCGGCGACGTGCTGGTCACCATCGACGCTGACCTGCAGAACCCGCCGAGCGAGATCCCGAAGCTGCTGGCCGAGCTCGACCGCGCCGACGCGGTGGTCGGCTACCGGCAGAAGCGCAACGATTCGGGCGTCCGCAAGTTCTCCTCGCGCTTCGCCAATGCCATCCGCAACCGCATCACGCGCGAGACGATCCGCGACACCGGCTGCTCGCTGAAGGCGTTCCGCACCGCGCAGATCCGCGAGGTGGCGCTCTTCGAGGGGATGCACCGCTTCCTGCCGACGCTGCTCAAGATGCACGGCCGCAGCGTGGTCGAGGTCGCGGTCGACCACCGGCCGCGCGTCGCCGGCACCTCGAAGTACGGCGTCTGGAATCGCGTCTTCAAGGCGCTGCTCGACTGCCTCGCGGTGCGCTGGATGCAGTGGCGCGTGCTGCGCTTCACCGCCCGCGACGTCACGCCGCCGCGCGCGCGCTGAGCGGCGCCGCTGGAGCCCCCCATCGCCACGAGTCCAGCGAACGACGCCGCCGCGCACGCTCCCGCCCCGCGCGGCGAGCGCCTCCTGCTGGCGCTGCTGGTGGCGATGAGCGTGCTGCCGCTGCTGACCGTGCGCGACCTGTGGCACTCCGACGAGCCGCGCTACGCGCAGGTGGCGCGCGAGATCGTGACCGGCGGCGACGCGGTCGTGATGCACGTGAACGACGCGATCTACCGCGAGAAGCCGCCGCTGCTCTTCTGGATGCAGGCGGCGCTGGGGCAGTGGCGCGGGGACGTCGATGCGCTGGCGGCGCGGCTCCCTTCGGCGTTGGCGGCGCTGCTCGGCGTGCTGCTGACCTACGCGTGGGCGCGGCGGCTGCGACTCGGCGCGCACGCGTTCCTGGCCGGCGCGCTGCTGGCGACGACGTTCGACTGGTGGTGGCTCGCGCAACGCGCCGCCTTCGACGTCGTGCTGGCCACCTTCGTGGTGGCGGCGCTCCTCTGCGAGGAGATCGCGCGACGCCACGCCACGCGCGCGGGGCGGCTCGGTTGGCGCCTCCTCTTCGCGGTCGCGCTCGGCTTCGGCTTCCTCGCCAAGGGGCCGCCGGTGCTGCTGTTCGGCATCGTCGGCCACCTCGCGCGCGAGTGGGCGGCGCGGCGGACGCGGCAGCTCGAGCCGGGCTGGCGCACCGTCGCGGCCGGCACGAGCGGCGCGCGCGTCGCGCGGGGCTTCGGCGAGGTCGTACTGCAGCTGCTCGCCTTCGCGGCGGTGCTCTCGATCTGGATCGGCCCGCTCTGGGCGCGGCTCGGCTTCGACGACCTGCTGGCCAATTTCCAGCGCCAGACGGCCGGCCGCATGGGCGAAGAGGCGCCCCACTCGCAACCCTTCTGGTACTACCTCACGACGTTGCCGGGCGACTCGTTGCCGTGGAGCCTCGCGTGGCTCGTGGCGCTGATCGCCGCCTGGCGCGCACGCGGCCGCGCGATGCCGGCGCAGCACGATCCGGCGGCCGCGCTCGCAGCCCCGGCCGCGCTCTCCGCCGCGATCGACGACGTCGCCGCGCGCGCCGAAGCGCGCCGCTTCCTGCTCGCCTTCGTGCTCGCGATCGTCGCGCTCTTCTCCGCCATCCGCGGCAAGCGCAGCCTCTACCTGCTGCCGCTGCAGCCCGCGCTGGCGCTGCTGACCGCGCTGCTGCTGGCGCACCTCGCCGGCTCGGCCGAGGCGGCGCGGCGCAAGTGCTTCCGCCTCGTCGTCGCGAGCGCCGTGCTGCTCACTGGCGGCGCGCTCTGGCTGATGCCGCGGCTCGATGCCGGCTTCACGCTGGCCGGCCGCACCTTCCCGGCGCGCTCGCCCCGTCCGCTCGGCGCCGCGCTGGCCGAACTCGCCACGCCGGCCGACACCGTCGTCGCCCTCTCGCTGCGCCATCCCGACAGCCTGCGCTACTACTCCGAGGGCGAGCGGCGCGCGCGCGGCCTGCCGCTGCTGGCACCGCTGGTGCTGCTCGAGCTGCCGAAGCGCGACGACGAAGCGGCCGCCAGCGACGCCGCGCGACAGCTGCAAGAACTCGCCGAACGGCGCGGCGCGCAGCTGCTGATCGTCTGCGAGCCGCGCGACGCGGCGCGCCTGCCGGCCCTGTTGCATCGCGAGCTCGAGCTGCTGCGCGCGCTGGTCAGCGACGATCGCGACTACCAGCTGCTGCGCGTCCGCGGCTGATCGCGAGCGCGGAGACGCGCGCGGTGCAGCGGCTGCACCGGTTGCAGCGCCTACATCGCCGCTGCGGCGCGGCGCATCGCCGACGGGCAAGTGCACGCGGCGCGGCGCCGGGGAGCGGGAAGTCGCGCCACCTCGACCGCGCGGCCCGGACCTTGCAATGAGTCGATCGGCTCGTGCCGCGCTCCCGCGGCGCGCCCCCGTGGAATCCGTCATGAAACTGCCGAAGCTCCGCACGCTCGGCCTTGCGGCCGGCGGCCTCCTGCTCGCGATCCAGCTGGTGCCCGTGTCGCGCGCCAATCCGCCGGTCACCGCGCGCTTCGAGGTCGACCCGACCGTCGACGCCGCGCTGCGCCGCGCCTGCTACGACTGCCACTCGAACGAGACGCGCTGGCCGTGGTACAGCCACGTCGCGCCGATCTCTTGGCTGGTCGCCTACGACGTCGAGGAGGGGCGCGAGCACCTCAACTTCTCGACCCTCGCCACCGAGTCCGCGAAGGAGCAACGGCACGCGCTGGCCGAGGCGTGCGAGGAGGCGCAGGAGGGCGAGATGGCGCCGTGGTTCTACGTCGCGCTCCATCCCGAAGCGGAGCTGACGAAGACGGAGCTCGCCGCGCTGCGTGAATTCGGCGGAGGCGCGACCGACTCCGACTGACGGCGGCCGCACCGTTCGCTTGTGCCTCCCGAGCGAGGGGCCTACTCTCCCGCGCTTGGTTCGCGCGCGCCCTGGCGCCGCGTGCACCGCCCGCCGGAGTAGCCGCCTTCTTGAGCGAGACGCCCCGCCCTGAAGTGACCAACCTCGTCGAGATCGAGGAGCGCCGCGAGGAGCTGCGGCGCCGGCTCCGGATCTGGCACCTCTTCCTGCCCGCCTCGGGCGACGACCTGCGCGCCTACCGGTCGCTGCTGCGCTTCGTGAAGCCGTACCGCGGCAAGTTCGCCCTCTCGATCCTGATGGCGCTCCTCTCGGCGATCTTCGTCGGCGCCGAGCTCGGCATCCTGCAGGGCGGCTTGAGCAAGATCCTCGGCGCGCCGACGCCCGCCGAGCTGGTGGCCGGCGGCGGCAAGGCGCCCCCGCCGAGCGCGGTCGGTGCCGGCGAGCAGGACCCGGGTGACCTGCCCGCCCCGCCGCTGGTCGCCCCCGCCCCGCCGACCGGCCCCGATGCGACCGGGCCGCTCGGCGATCGCTTCCTCGAGCGCGCGCGCTGGAAGGCGTACGAGCTGCAGAAGTGGCTGTACTGGAAGCTCGATCTCGAGCCGCCCGACCCGCCGCAGAGCAAGGCCCAGAAGGCGCACGTCGAGTCGCAGCGCGTCGTCCTCGCGCCCGAGCTGCAGGCGAAGCGCCGCCGCATGCTCTGGTTCTTCGCGATCGTGCTGATCGTCGCGGTGCTGCTGGCCAGCGCCTCGAAGTACGGGCAGTCGGTGCTGATGAACGGCGTGTCGCGCCGCGTCGTCCGCGACGTGCGCTCGCACCTCTTCAAGCACGTGATGTCGCTGTCGATCCGCTTCCACCAGAAGAACCACTCGGCGCAGCTGATCTCGCGCATCACCGGCGACCTCGAGGTCTTCGGCCGCTTCCTCACCGAGGCGCTGGTCCGCTTCGTCCAGGACTTCCTCGACTTCAGCGCGATGATGTTCTTCATCACGCTGAACGGCGGCGCCTTCATCTTCGTGATCGCCGGCGTCATGGGCGCCGCCATCGCGCCCGTGAACGCCATCGCCCGCAAGCTGCGCAAGCGCGACCGGCAGAACCAGGCGGGGATGGCGGAGATCGCCATCGTCATCACCGAGGCGCTCACCGGACAGCGCGTGGTGAAGGCGTTCGCCTCCGAGGATCGCGAGTACAAGCGCTTCCGCGACGCCTCGCGCGTGGCGATGAAGGTGCAGATGCACCAGCGCCGGCTGCGCAGCCTCACCGAGCCGGTGGTGATGGGCATCGGCGCGATCGGCATCGCCACGATCATGGTGTGGGGCGGCGAGCGGGTGCTGGCCGGCTCGCTCGACTCGACCGGCTTCGTGATGAACGTGCTGGCGCTGGCGCGCGCGATGGCCGGGCTGCGCGGCATGAGCAAGCAGCTGAACGACTTCCAGCTCGGCCTGGCCGCCGCCGACCGCGTCGGCACGGTGCTCTCCGCCCGCTCCGAGATCTCGGAGAAGCCCGACGCCATCGCGCTGCCGCCGTTCTCCCGCGAGATCCGCTTCAACGACGTCCGCTTCTGCCACGAAGGGGTGAAGCCGACGCTGAACGGCATCGACCTCGTCATCAAGAAGGGCGAGAAGGTCGCGCTGGTCGGGCCGAGCGGCGCCGGCAAGACGACCTTCATCGACCTGGTGCCGCGCTTCTTCGACGTCGACGGCGGCTCGATCACCATCGACGGCCACGACCTGCGCGACCTCAACCTGCGCAGCCTGCGCGAGCAGATCGGCATCGTCTCGCAGGAGACGATCCTCTTCCGCGACTCGATCCGCGACAACATCGCCTACGGCAAGCCCGACGCGACCGACGAGGAGGTCTTCGCCGCCGCGCGCGCCGCCAACGCGCACGGCTTCATCACGCGCGCGCCGCGCGGCTACTCGACGCCGGTCGGCGAGCGCGGCTTCCGGCTCTCGGGCGGCGAGCGGCAGCGCATCGCCATCGCGCGCGCGATCCTGCGCGACCCGCCGATCCTGATCCTCGACGAGGCGACCTCGGCGCTCGACTCCGAGTCGGAGGCGGTGGTGCAGGCGGCGCTGCAGCAGCTGATGGTGGGCCGCACGGTGATCATGATCGCGCACCGCCTCTCGACGGTGCGCGACGCCGACAAGATCGTCGTGCTGGAGCGCGGCCGCATCGTCGAGATGGGCTCGCACGACGAGCTTTCGCGCAAGCCGGGCGGCAGCTACCGGCGCCACTGGAAGATCCAGAACCGCCGCCTCGTCGAGCACGATGCGGAGCGCGCGGACGGGCGCGACGAGCGGCGCGACGAGCCGCCGGCCACGCCCGCGGACGCTGCGCCGGAGGCCACGCCCGACGAGTGAACGACGCGGCGCGCGCCGCGGGGCTCTCCCGTCGACGCGCGCCGCGCAAGATCCGGGGCGGTCAGTCGTGCAGGTGGACGCGGTTCGGGGCGCCGCCCGAGTTGCCGGCGATCACGTCGGGATCGCCGTCGTCCTCGAGGTCCTCGACCAGCAGCGCCGCGCTGTCGGCCGCGCCGGCGGTGAGCGCCAGCGTGAAGGTGCCGGCCCCGTCGTTGACCCAGACCTCGAAGCCGATCGTGTCGGCGCTGGCGACGAAGTCGATGTCGCCATCGGCGTCGACGTCGTACGGCGCGAGGTCGGTCAGCGACGCGCTGCCGAGCACCTGCGCGCTGTCGGTGAAGGTGCCCGCGCCGTCGTTGAGGAAGACCGCTGCGCCGGCGCCGGCGGTGCCGAACACGAGGTCGACGTCGAGGTCGCCGTCGACATCGAAGGCCGCCACGCAGGTGGTGTCGCCGACGTCCTCGGTCTGCAGCGAGGTGAAGGTGCCGCTGCCGTCGTTCTCGAAGACCACCTCGTCGTCGGTGCCGGCCGCCGCCTCGATCAGGTCGAGGTCGCCGTCGCCATCGACGTCGGCGAACGCCAGCGCCGTGGTGTCGGCCGTGCCGAGCGCCTGCGCGGTGTCGGTGAAGGCGCCCGCGCCGTCGTTGGTCAGGATCAGGTTGGCGCCGGCGAAGACGCCGAGCGCGAGGTCGAGATCGCCGTCGCCGTCGACGTCGCCGAGCGCGACCGACTCGGTGTTGTAGGGCCCGAAGGTCTGCACCGTCGCCGTGAAGGCGCCCGAGCCGTCGTTGAGCCAGATCGCGGTGAACCCGGCGTTGCCGACGCCCTGCACGAGATCGAGGTCGCCGTCGTCGTCGAGGTCGCCCGCCGCGAGGCTGCTGGTGGTGTCGGAGCCGAAGGAGTCGCCGGCCGCGAAGGTGCCGTCGCCCGCGCCGAGCCAGACCACGCAGTCGCTGCCGCTCGAGCCCTCGATGAAGTCGAGCGCGAGGTCGCCGTCGAAGTCGCCCATCACCAGCGCGCGCGTGTCGTCGTTGCCGAGCGTCTGCGCCGAGTCGGTGTAGGCGGGCGCGCCGTAGGTGCCGGTGCGCGACCCCTCGTAGACCTGATCCGCCGCGATGAAGCTGCCGCCGAGCAGGTCGACGTCGCCGTCTCGGTCGAAGTCCGCCGCGACCATCGCGTGGAGCGGGTTGCCCTCGTAGAGGAGGCCGACGTCCTCGAGCGCGCCGATGCCGTCGCCCTCGAAGACGCGCAAGCCGGTATCGGTGCCGCACAGCAGGTCGGCGTCGCCGTCGGAGTCGTGGTCGACGAACCAGAGGTGGCGGGCGTTGGGCTCGCCGAGCGCGGCCGCGGTGACCGTGAAGGCGCCGCTGCCGTCGTTCTCCCACACCTGGATCGGGTCGGTGTTGATCGAGATCGCGAGGTCGACGTCGCCGTCGTAGTCGTAGTCGTAGGCGTCGATCGCCTGCGCGACCATCGAGCCGACGGCGGTTCCCGCGGTCCAGTCGCCGGCGCCGTCGTTGAGCCACAGCGCGACGCCGCCGTAGATGCCGGCCGCGAACCAATCGAGGTCGCCGTCGCCGTCGGCGTCGGCCACCGCGATCTGCAGCGAACCGCCGCTCGCGTAGCCGGCTCCCGCCGCGGTGAACGCGCCGGTGCCGTCGTTCAGGTAGACCTGATCGTCGTCGAAGAGGTTGGCCTCGAGGACGTCGATGTCGCCGTCGCCGTCGAGGTCGGCGCACTGCAGCGCCGTGGTCGAGTAGGCGCCGATCGTCTCGCTGCTGAGCGAGAAGTTGCCGCTGCCGTCGTTGAGCCAGATCGAGTTGGCGCTGCTCGAGTCGCCGACCACGAGGTCGGCGTAGCCGTCGCCGTCGACGTCGCCGAACGCGAGCCGATCGCCGAGGTCGAGGTCCTGCGCGGTGTCGGTGAAGTTGCCGGCGCCGTCGTTGCTCCAGATGGTCACCTCGCGCGCGCTGCTGACCAGGGCGAGGTCGAGGTCGCCGTCGAGGTCGATGTCGGCGGCCGCCTGCGCGAAGCTCCGGTGGGTGCCGAGCCCGTTCGAGCGCACCTGGAAACCCGGCACGACGTCGATCGCCGCCGAGGCGACCACCGTCTGGCCGCTGGTGAGGTCGACGATCGCCCCGTCGGCGATCGAATCGCTGATGTCGATGCCCGACGGCGCGCCGCTGTCGAGCACGCCCGAGTCGAACGGTTGCCGCGTGCGCAACTTCGGGCTGGTGCCGAGCGTGATGGTCACCTCGTTCGACTCGGGGCCGTCGGCCATCGTCGCGCCGCTGCCGAGCGTGTCGTCGGTCACCGCCATCGCGAAGGCGGCCGCCGAGGTGGCGCCGCAGCTCACGTCGTCGTCGAAGGCGACGATCACCTCGTCGCCCGCGTCGCACGTCCCGTCGCCGTCGACGTCGAGGTAGCGCGCGACGCCCTGCACGGTCGCCTGCGGGCCGAAGCGGATCACCGGGTGGTCGGCGCAGACGATCGCGGCGCCGTCGGGATCGAGGGTCACGGTGAGCGTCTTGGCGCCGGCCACGCTCGAGGCGAGCGCGCCGCTGGTCACGCCGCTCGGATTGGTGGGCAGCGCCGGTTGCGTGAAGCTGTTGCCGCTGCCGGTCGCGCTGAACTCCACCTCGACGTCGGACAGCACGAGGCCGTCCGCATCGCGCACCACGACGACGATCGTCGCCGTGTCGGTGTCGTCGGCGGCGAGCCCGGTGTCGGGCGTGACGACGATCGTGGTCAGCGCCGCGGACGGCAGCGTGGCGCCGTCCCAGTCGCCGCCGCCCCCGCCGCCACCGCCCCCGCCGCCGCACGCGGCCAGCGTCGCGAGCCCCGCGCAGGCGAAGCTCTTGAACCAAGCGCGCGCCGTCGTGGCGCGATCCCGGTGCTGCATCATCGAAGTCCCACCCAGTTGTTGTGCGATCGGGTCGCCGCATCCCCATGCGGCAGCTCGCGTCCGATCGACGCTTGGCGCGGTGGCGCTCGATGACATCGCACCGCTCCGCAAGGAATGCGGAGGAAGATTCGCGGCGGCGCACTCCACGGCGCGCGCGGAGCGGTCGCCTTTTCTCAGCGCGCCGCGGCGGCGTCGAGCAGCGGCAGCAGCTGCGCCAGCGCTCGCGGGAAGGCGTACTCCTCGCGCAGGAAGCGCCGCCCCGCTTCGGCGATGCGCGCCCGCTCCTCCGGCCGTGCGAGCCAATGGGCGATCGCGTCGTCCCATTGCGCGAGCGGCGCGGCGGCGTAGTGGACGCCGTCGCGGAACGGGGCGGAGGCAGGCAACGGCTCGGAGAGGACGAAGGCACCGTTGGCGAGGCAGAGCGCGAAGCGGTGGCTCTCGAGCACCGCCTCCTCGCCCTGGTGGAGGTTCAGCTGGAGCTGCGCGCGCCGCAGGAACTCGCCGCGCGCGCGCCCCCACGCGACGGTGGCGGGCGCGAGGCGGAAGCGGGCGCCGAGCCGCGCCAGCGCCTCCTTGCGCCGCCCGTCGCCCGGCCGGCCGAGGAAGGCGATCTCGAAGGGCGGCTTCGCGAGCGGCGGCAGTCCCGAGTCGAAGCGCGGCGTGTAGGCGAACGGCAGCACGCCGGCCGCCGGTCGCCCGCGCCGCGCCGACTCCTCGAGCAGGCACTCGTTGCACTCGAGCAGCAGGTCGCAGCCGGCGAGGAAGCGGTCGGTCTTCGCCATGTGGACCACCGACGTGCCGTGCGGCGTCCAGTCGGGCGGGTACTGCTCAACGTTGACGCCGACCAGCAGCACGCCGGCCGGCGGCCGCCACGGCTCGTAGCGGTGCGCCCCGAAGACGATCACGCGATCGCCGCGCTTCAACGGCGCGAGGCGCGCGAGGTCGTCGACGCACTCGACCACCGCGTCGCGACCGAGCGCCGCGAAGCCGTCGGCGATGCCGCCCGCCGTCTCCTCGTAGGTGTCGAGCACGCGCGGCGGCACCACGATGCGATGCATGCCGGGCGCGGCGGCGCGCGCGGCGCGAGCCACCGCCGGCCGCCGCCACGCCGCGCGCAGCGCCAGCCAGTGGCGCCGCCACTTCACGCGCGCGCGCTCGAACGCCATCTCAGAAGTCGACCTCGAAGCGCGCCACCAGCGACGTGTCGCGGTTGGCGCCGCCGAAGGTGGAGAGCTCGTGGTCGGCGATCGTCCGCACCGCGCCGACCTGGAAGCGCGTCCCGGGGGCGAGGTGGAAGATCACGTTGGCGCTGAAGGTGCGGACCTCCTGCGTGGAGGGGTCGTAGCTCGCCAGGCCGTTGCGGAAGAGGTCGCGATCGAGGTCGGCGTTGCTGTAGCGCACCGCCAGCTCGATCGGCCCGTCGACGCCGCGCACGCGCAGCGCGGTGAAGGCGTCCTCGTCGGGACGCACGCGCGCCGGCGCGCGCCGGAACGCGCCCCAGCGGCCGCGGCTCCAGGTCACCGAATCGCCCGACAGCAGCACCGACGCGCACGCCGTCCAGGCGAAGAGCTCGTCCATGTCCTTCACGCCGGGGCCGGCGACGTCGACGTTGTCCAGCACGCCGCGCGTCCCCTCGAAGCCGAGCCGGAACGGCCCGCAGTGCCAGCCCGCCTCGACCAGCGCCCACGCGGCGCGATCGGCGCGCAGCTCGCCGGTGGTGAAGACGGTCGACTGCAGCGGCGTCGTCACGCGCAGCTCGTCGCGGAAGCGCGGCTGGTAGGCGGCCGCCGCGCCGAAGTAGAGGCCGCGCAGCCACTGCGGACCGATCGCGTGCAGCGGCTCGACGGTGAGGCGCGCCATCAGCAGCGGATCGTCCTTCCCCTCGCCCTCCAAGCCGAAGCCGCTGCCGAGCGTGCCGACCAGCTCGCCATGGAGCGCCGCGTTCGGGTCGACGGTGACGCGCGCGCCGAGGTCGTAGCGGCCGGTGAGGTACGACGTGAAGCCGTAGCCGATCAGCGGCAGGTTCTCCTCGCGCGTGGCGTACTCGCTGCCCATCGCGACGCGGATCTGGCCGAGCTGCAGCGCGAGGTGGCGGCCGAACTCCTGGCGCACCCAGAGGTCGTAGGCGTGGCGCTTGCTGTCGGTGCCGACCAGGTCGAGCTCGGCGCGCAGCTGCGAGCGGCCGTTCACGTCGGCCTCGAACAGCGGCCGCAGCGCGGCGAGGTCGAAGCCGCTGTGGTTCGAGTTGCGCCGATCCCAGCGGTTGAAGTCGAGCGCGAAGCGGCCGCCGAAGTGGAGCTCTGCGTCGCCCGGGCCATCGCGCTCGCCAAGACGCAGCAGCACCGCGCGCGACCACTCGGGCGCGTCGCGCTCGTCGGCGGCGATGCGATCGGCGAGCTCCGCCGGCGACTCGACCGCCTGGACCTGCGAGTCGCCCGCGCGCGCGACCGCCGGCGCGTGGAGCAGCGCCAGCGCCGCGATCCGCAGCGCCCTCCCGATCGAACCGAACGTTCCCGCTACCCCGCTGCTCATGCGCGTCTCTCCGTCTCGTCCCGTGATTGCGTCGCCAGCGCCGCCTCGAGATGGGCCAGCACGGCGAGCTTGCGACGCGCCCCGCGCTCGCGCAGTTGCAAACCGAGGCGGCTCAGCCAACCGAAGAGCGGCAGGCGGCCGCGCAGCACGTCCCGCTCGATCCGCTCGAGCCGCTCGCGCGACGGGTAGCCGCGCACGAACGCCGCGATCAGCGGACCGATGTGGTCGAGCGGCGCCCAGCGGGCGATCGAGTCGAAGAGCTGCGCGATCTCGAGGCTCACCAGCCGCGGCAGCGCCGAGCGGCGCGCCCACGCGACCTCGAAGTCGAAGGTGACCAGCCGCTCGGGGGAGCCCGCGCCCTGTGCGCCCGGCGCCACGTGGAAGACATGGGCGAGCATCGCGTGCGACTGGACCAAGCGCGGCTCGACCAGCTGCAGCGCGAGGTCGTGGCGGCGCGACCAGTCGGCGGCGACCCAGCGGATCAGCCGCTCCTTCTCGGCGAGCGGCAGCGTCGCGTGCTCGACCGCGAGGTAGAGCGGCTGGCCGGGCACGAACTCGGAGAGCAGGCGCAGCGGCGGCACGGCGGACGGCAGCGGCAGCGGGAGCTCGGCCGGCACGTCGAAGCCGTGGGCGCGCCAGAGCGCCAGCGTCTCGCGCTCGGTGGCCCAGCGCGCGTGCGGCGTCATGCCGGTCTTGCCGAGGAACCAGCGGTGGCCGACGTCGCGCAGCGTGTCCTTCAGCCAGTCGCGCTTGCGGCCGTAGAGCTTCAGCACCGCCGGCACGCCGTCGAGCGCGATCTTCAGCACGACGTGGCGGCCGTCGCCGCGCGCGCTGCGCGCCAGCACCTCGCCTTCGAGGCCGTGCCGGGAGACTCGCTCGCGCGGCTTCTTGGTGAGCCACGGATCGCGAGCCCGCGCCGCGAGGCGCCGCGCCTCCTCCGCGTCAGCGCCCGTCGAGGGCGTGCTCGAGTCGTCGCGCAACGTTGTATTTCGAGAAGGGCTTCTGCGCGCGCGGCTTGATGCGGCGATCGATGGCGCGCGCGAGGCGGAGGATCGGGTTCGGGTTGGCGAAGGCGAAGGCGTGCGTGTAGCGCAGGAGGTCGTGGTCCGGGTAGTGGCGGACCGTCTCCTCCATGAACGCGGGGAAGTCGTGCTCCCCGACCGTCTTCCCGAGGCTCTTCAGGAACGACAGGATCTCGCGCGCGACGAACTCCTTCACGCGCGACTTCGAGCGGAAGACCATCTCGAAGTCGAACTGCAGGTACCCGCCGTCCTCGAGCACCATGATGTGCTTCAGGTCGCCGTTCTCGTGGACCAAGCGCGGCTCGGCGCGGCTCACCGCCAGCGCGTGGCGGCGATGCCAGATCGGAAGGAAGTTGCGCCACAGCGCGAGGCGCTCGGCCAGCGGGATCTCGCCCTTGCCGAGCAGGTCGACCAGCTTCGGCCGCGGCACGTACTCGTAGAGCGCCCAGAGCGTCGGGTCGATCCCCTCGACCTCGACGTCCTCGTAGAGGCCGAAGACGCGGAAGCCCGCCTCGCGCCAGAGCTTCAGGCAGTCGAGCTCGGTGCGCCGCCGCGCGCGCGGCATGAACGATGTCTGGTTGCAGACCAGCACGTTGCCGCACGTCTTCAGCGCGTAGTCGAACCAGGTGCGGCTGCCCTGATAGACCTTCAGCACCGCGAAGCCACCGCGGAACGGCACCTTGTAGAGGTAGTTGCCGTTCTTCAGCAGCAGGTGCTGCTCGAGGTTGTCGAAGCGCAGGCGCTCCTTGGCGCCGGCGGGTGCGGTGGCAGTCGTCATGAGGGCGTCAGACCGTAGCGGCGGCGAGCGGGGTGGGCAATGCGCGCGGCGGCGAGCAGCCGGTCGCGCCGCCCGAGCGCCGGGCTAAGGTCGGCCGCCATGGCCACCCCGCATCCCCCCGAAGCGGCGCGCCCGGCGGCGCGCGGCGCCATGGATCGCTTCCTCGCCGTCGTCGAGCGCGGCGGCAACGCGCTGCCGCACCCCGGCACGCTCTTCCTGCTCTTCGCGCTCGGCGTGCTGCTCCTCTCCGACCTCGCGGCGCGCGCCGGCCTCTCCGCGCTCCATCCGAAGACGGGCGAGCTGATCGTGCCGGTGAGCCTGCTCACGCGCGACGGGCTCCATCGCATCCTCGAGAAGTGCGTCACCAACTTCACCGGCTTCGCGCCGCTCGGCACGGTGCTGGTGGCGATGCTCGGCATCGGCATCGCGGAGTCGAGCGGGCTGATCGGCGTCGCGATGCGCAAGCTCGTGCTGTCGGCGCCGCGCAAGCTCCTCACCGTCGTGGTCGTCTTCGCCGGCGTCCTCTCGAACATGGCGAGCGAGATCGGCTACGTGCTGCTGATCCCGCTGGCCGCGCTGATCTTCCAGGCGGCCGGCCGCCACCCGATCGCCGGCATGGCCGCGGCGTTCGCCGGCGTCTCCGGCGGCTACAGCGCGAACCTCCTGCTCGGCACCGTCGACCCGCTGCTCTCGGGGCTCACGCAGGAGGCGGCGCGCATCGTGCTGCCCGACGCGCGCGTGAACCCCGCCTGCAACTACTACTTCATGTTCGGGTCGACCTTCCTGCTGACGCTGATCGGCACGCTGGTGACGGAGCGCGTGGTCGAGCCGCGGCTCGGCCGCTTCGAGGATCGCGGCGCCGGTTCGGGCGCGAGCGGCGGCGCGATGCAGGGCGCGGTCGAGGCGTTGCGGCCGCTCGACCCGCGCGAGCGGCGCGGGCTGTGGGCGGCGGGTGGAGTGGTGGCCGTGCTGGCGGCGCTGGTGCTGTGGGGCACGCTCCCGGCCGACGGGTTCCTGCGCGATCCGAAGACGGGCGACCTGCTCCACTCGCCCTTCATGTCGGGGATCGTGACGCTGATCTTCGTCGCCGGCGCGCTGGCCGGCCTCGCCTACGGCCTCGCCGCGCGCACCATCAAGAACGACGGCGAGGTGATGGCGGGGATGGCGAAGTCGATGCAGTCGCTCGGCGGCTACCTCGTGCTGGTCTTCTTCGCCGCGCAGTTCGTCGCCTTCTTCAGCTGGAGCAACCTAGGCCTGATCCTCGCGGTGAAGGGCGCCGAGGCGCTGAAGGCGTCAGGGCTCGGCGGCACGCCGGTGCTGGTGGCGTTCATCTTCCTCACCGGCGCGGTCAACCTCTTCATGGGCAGCGCGTCGGCCAAGTGGGCCCTGATGGCGCCGGTCTTCGTGCCGATGTTCCTGCTGCTCGGCTACCCGCCCGAGGTGACGCAATGCGCCTATCGCATCGGCGATTCGTGCACCAACGTCATCTCGCCGATGATGACCTACTTCGCGCTGATCATCGCCTTCTTCCAGCGCTACCAGCCGAGCGCCGGCATCGGCACGCTGGTCGCCACGATGCTCCCCTACTCGGTCAGCTTCTTGATCAGCTGGTCGATCCTCTTCGCGATCTGGATGGTGGCCGGCTGGCCGCTCGGGCCGGGGTGAGCGGGGGGCGAGGGCGGAACGCGGGAGGAGCGCGCCGGCGCGCTACTTCGCGCCCGCGAGGTGCAACACGACCGGGGCCGACAGCTCGTGCTTGCCCCAGCGGATCGAGAGCTTGCCGGTGGTCGGCGCCTGCTTCTCCGCGGTGATCTCGATCGAGAGCAGCGTCGCCGGCTCCTTCAGCGAGTCGCGGGCGAACGCGAGCGGCGCGCTCGCCGCGGGCTTCACCTCGCCGGTGTAGAGCGCGGTCGTGCCGGGCAGCAGCCGCGCCTTCATCGCCCGCGCGCTGTCGTAGAAGAGCAGGCGGAACGCGCCTTCCGCGTCGACGGCGAGCCCGAGGTACCAGCTGCCCGCCTCGATCCGCGCGCCGCCGACCTCGACCGCGCCGATCGTGTCGAACGTCGTCCACCAGCCGTTGCCGAGCCGCGAGTAGTGGCTGCCGCGCAGCACGTCGATCGTCGCGTCGTAGCCGTCGCGCCAGGGCGCCGCGCCCCAGCCGATCGAGACCGCGGCCAGCGTCTCGAACTGCTCGCTCGAGACGAAGACGCTCGACGACCGGCGGTCGTGGTCGTGGCCGCCGGTCACCTGCTGCGCAGGCGAGACGGGACGCGTGGCGGGCGCGACGAGCGTCGCCGTGGCGATCGTCGACGCGAAGAGCGTCGGGAGGAGCGCGGCAAGGAGCGGGTGACGCATGGCAGGAGTCCTTCCTTCAGGTCGCTGTCGGCGCGAGCCGCGCGCGAGCGCTCCGCAGCGCTCGCCCGGCTCGCCTCAGTTCCGCTGCACCACCAGCTTCGCCTGCGTCACCGCCAGCGCCTCTTGCGAGAGCGAGCGGAACGGCTCGGCGAGGCTCGCGACGGTGGCGGCGTCGACGGCGATCCGCTCGAACGCGACCACCTGCAGGACCGCGAAGCCGCGCTGCTCGAAGAGGCGGGCGAACTCGAGCGGACGCAGCCGATTGCAGCCGTGGCGCAGCCCGGCACCGCCCGGCTCGCGCAGGAACTCGAGGCGATGGACGGCGGGGTCCTCGATCGAGCGATGGTCGCGCCCGTCGATGACGTGGATGCCGAAGCCGCCGCGCCGCGTGACGCGCGCCAGCTCGTCGACCGCCGCCTCGACCCGATCGATGTGCTCGAGGAAGGCGTTGCTCATCACGACGTCCGCTTCGCCGTCCTGCAGCGACAGCGCATGCACCGAGTCGCGCCGCTGTTCGAGGCGTCCTGCGGCGATGCCGGCCGGGTCGCCGGCGCGCAGCTTCGCGAGATCGAAGCCCGCGAGGTGGCGCAGCAGCGCCTCGCGCTCGATCGGATGGTCGCCGACGACGCCGCTCGGGTCGACCAGCAACAGCGCGGCGAGATCGGCCAACGCGCGCGCCGACTCCGCGACGTCCTGCACGCCGTCGACGTCGAGAGCGACCCCGCGCCGCGCGCCGAGCGCCAGGAAGAGGAAGAGCGCGCCGAACGGGTTGACCGCGCCGCAGCCGAGATCGACCCAGGTCGCCCCTTCGAGCGGCGGCCGGACCGGCGCGATCGAGCGGTGGAAGTTCTCGAAGAGGTCGTGGTAGCGCGTTCGCGACGACCGGTTCTGGTGGACGTCGAGCCGCACGTCGAGCTCGCGCGCCAGCAGGAGCCCGAGCCGGACGTCCGCCTCGCCGAGCAGCCGCGGCGCGGCCGCTGCCTCGACCAGCCGATGGAGCAGCTCGGCGGCGAGGTCGGCGATCGGCACCGCGGCGAGCCCCGCCGGCCGCTCCGGCCGTTGCTGCCGGACGCTCCCCGCGGGGGCTGCTTCGGCCATCAGCGGCTCTCCCCCATCAGCTTCTTCAGCTCGCCCTCGATCGCGTCGGACCAGATCGCGTAGCCCTTCTCCGACAGGTGGAGCTTGTCGGGCATCACGTCGGCCGGGAGCGTGCCGTCGGCGGCGAGGAACTTCGAACCGAGATCGAGGAAGGTGATCCGCTCGGGCTGCGCCGCCGCGAGCTTCGCGAGCTGCAGGTTGATGGCGGCGATCTTGGTGCGCATCGCGTCGCCCGGATCGGCGCGCGGGAAGATCGCGAGCAGCAGCACCTTGGTCTTCGGCGTCTGCTTGGCGAGCTCGTCGATCACCGCCGTCACGCCCGCCGCGATCTGCTCGGCCGAGTGCTTCCCGCCGGTGTTGCCGACGTTGTTGGTGCCGATCATCACGACGGCCGCCTTCGGCGCGATGCCGGCGAGGTTGCCGTTCTGGAGGCGCCAGAGCAGGTGCTCGGTCTGGTCGCCGCTGATGCCGAGGTTCACCGCCTTGCGCGGCGCATAGCGCTCGGTCCAGAGCTTGGCGCCCGGCCCCCCCCACGCCTCCGTGATCGAGTCGCCGAGGAAGAGCAGCTCGACGCCGCCCTGCTTCACCCGCTCGTTCATCGCGGCGTGGCGCTGCTGCCACCACGCGTCGGCGCGCGCGACCGGCGTGGTCGCCGGGTTCGCGGCGGCGGCCTGCGCGGGCGCGGGCGCGGCAGCGGCGGGCGGCGCTGCGGGCGGCGCGACCTGCGCGAGCGCGGCGGGCGGCGCCGTCAGCGCGACAGCGGCGAATGCGAGCGACGAAGCGAGGAAGGAGGCGCGACCCATCGGAGGCTCCACGAGGACTGAAGGAGCCGCGCATCATGCCGAGGGCGCGCGCCGCCGCTCACCCGGCCGCTTCGTACGCCTGCCTCAGCCAGCGCTTCAGCTCCGCGTCGAGCTGCGCGGGCGTCTCGAGGCGCACGAGGTGGCTGCACATCGTGCTCTTGTACTTCTCGAGCCGGCCGGCGACGGCGACCCCCTTCAGCTGCAGGCCGAGATCGATGCGCGTCGCGGTGGCCGCCTCGATCAGCGCGAACTGCTTCTTGCGGCGCAGGCTGACGCTCGTCTTCTTCGGCGCAACCTCGACGTCGCTGCCGAGCGCCTTCGCGGCGGCGATCAGCGCATCGCACAGCGGCCGCAGCGCCGCCTTCTTGCCGGCGTACTGCGCATCGATCAGCGCGTCGCCGCTCGGCTCCGCGGCGCCGTCCGCCTTCAGCGCCTCCTGTGCGATCAGGTTGGCGTAGCCGTGGCCGAGCTCGTGCGTCTCCTTCAGGAACTTGACGATCTCGCCGTGCTTCGCCTTGCCGCTGCCGCGCGCGATCTTCACCCACTCGGGAAGCGTCTTGCCGCTCTTCTCGGCGAGGTTGGCGATCATCGATTGCAGCATCTGGTCGGCGGTGGCCATCGAGGACTCCGTGATGGGTGGCGGGCGGCGAGGGGCAGCGAGGCGCAGAACGGCGCGGTTCAACTTCCGGCCGGCGGGGTGAAGCTGCCGGCGCGGCGACGCAGCGGGAAGACCTTCTTGTGTTGCGAGGCGCCGGCGTCCCAGAAGTCCCACTCGACGTCGATCGTGTCGGCGTCGACGAACTTGAAGAGCGCGCCGTGGATGTGGGCGTCGTGGGCGGCCTCGATGCCGGTGGTGGTCGGGTCGAAGGCGAAGACGAGGCGGTCGATGGTCGACTGCGTCCGATCGAGGCGCAGGTGCGGCCGGTTGCCGATCCCGCAGTAGTGGACCATCGAGAGCTCGGTCCCCTCGAGGAAGTAGATCGAGACCATCTCCTCGGGCGCGCCGACGTTGAGGCGCTCGAGCAGCGCGTGGCCGCCCGACACCGTCTCGTAGCTCACCTCGGTGGGCGCCGGCATCCCCTCGATCGCCACCTGGTAGCTGCCGGCCAGCGTCTTCAGCCGCGCGAAGACGGCAAGAGCGTCGACCTGCCCGCCGCTGTTGCCGTCGATCGTCGCGGCGCAGGAGGGGAGCAGCGACAGCGCGCAGAGCGCGGCAGCGCGCAGGAGGGCGGCGGGACGGGCGAGGGACGCGAGGCGAGCGATCGACATGGCGGGGTTCCTGTTCGGGAAGGGCAGCCGGGCGTTCACTTCGACGGCGCGGGGGTCGAGGCCGAAGCGGCCGGGACGGCACCGTAGCGCTGCGTCGCGAAACCGACGATCGCGCCGCAGATCGAGCCGGGGATCATGATCTCGAAGAAGGGCTTCTTGCCGAGGTCGGGGTCATACGAGAGCGCGAAGGGGAGCGCGACCAGCGCGGCGATCAGCAGGCCGAGGAAGGTGCCGAGCGGGACGTTCCGGTACTTGCGCGCGAGGAAGCCGGTGAGGAGGCCGGCGACGAGTCCCTTGAAGCTCGAGCCGAGCGCGATGGTCATGAGCTTGCCCTCGACCGCCATCACCTTGGGATAGAAGCCGGCCGCGAGGCCATCGATCGCGCCGAGCAGCACGCCGAGCACCATTCCCAACAGCGCCTTGTTCATTCCGTCGACTCCTGCTCGTCCCGATCGAAGGTCGCCTCGACCGCACTCCGCGAGCGCGAGGTTCCGGCGACAGCCCCTCTCTTCCGCGTGCGGCAGCGGACCTTTGAAACGGCGCGGCGGGTCGGCGCAAGCCGCGCGTGCGTGGCGACAGCGCGCCACCGCGCGATCGGGGGCGGACGGAAACTCCCCGGCACTGGGGTGGACGGAAACTCCCCGGCACGCGACCGGACGGAAACTCCCCGGCACTGGGGTGGACGGAAACTCCCCGGCACCGGTGCGAAGGGGGAAACCCGGCGGGGTTGCGGGTTTCGACGGGGCTGCGCGGATGGAACGGCGCGTGCATACCGAGAGACGGCGACGGGTGCGGCGCCGCAGGTCGGGCGACGTTCGCCGCCGCCACCGCCGGTGTGGTGGAGAACCCCCTCTCCGGTGGGAATGGCTGCACCGTTGCGGGGGTCGGGCCGTCCTCAGGAGTTCGTCGCCGTCGACGAACAACGGCCCCGCGCCGCGTCTCGGGCATGTCGCGAAGGAGATCCTCCCGTGCCACCCACCCCGTCGATCGTCGTCGGCACCGACTTCTCGAAGAGCGGCAACCGGGCGGTCGCACGCGCCACCGGCCTCGCCGAGCAGCTCGGCATGCGGCTAGTCACGACGCACGTGGTCCCGGACGCCTACGCCTCCCACCTCGAGCGCGACGAGGCGACGGCCGAAGCGCTCGAGACGCTCGAGGCGGGCAGCGGCGGCGCCAAGGTCGGGCGCGCCCACGTCGTGCGCGTCGGCTCGCCGCACGAGGAGCTGGTGCGCACCGCCGAATCGGAGCAGGCGCACGTGATCGTGGTCGGTGTCCACCAATCGAAGCACGCGCTCGAGGGACTGCTCGGCTCGACGGCGGAACGCGTGCTGCGCAGCGGCCACTGCGCGGTGCTGCTCGCCCGCCTCAGCGCGAGCCGGCGCTACCGCCGCGTCCTGGTGCCGCTCGATCTCGGCGAGACGTCGCTGCGGCTGCTCGACCTGGCGAGGTCGGTCTTCCGCGGCGCCCATTTCCACGTGGTCCACTGCCAGCCGGCGAGCGTCGCCCACCGCGCCCACCAGAAGTCGAAGCAGGCGCTGGCCGCCGCCATCGAGCCGCTGCGCGATCGGCTGACGCAACTGTGCGAAGCGGCCGGGATCACCGAGGAGCACCGCACGCTGCAGGTCGCCGCGGCGCGCGACCCGCGCCGTCGCATCGTCGAGCTGGCGAAGTTCCACGAGGTCGACGCCATCGCGATGGGGACGCACGCGCGCAGCGGCCTCCACCGGATGCTGCTCGGCAGCACGGCCGACTACGTGGCGCGCGCCGCCGGCGCCGACGTGCTGGTGTTGCCGCCCGCGTGAGGCGGGGCGGCCGGCCCCGCGTGCGTCACGCCGCTCCGGCGACGCGCGCGCGCCACAGCTCGAAGGCGATCCGCAACACCACATACGTGCCGATCAGCCAGTAGGCCGCTCGGTAGCGCCGGTAGTGGCGGGCGAAGCGCTGCGGCCACGCCTCGGGCAGCGCGCTGACCGCCGCGCCGGCGCGCCACCGCTCGACGTCGGCGGCCAGCTCGGCGACCGTCGCATAGCGAGCAGCGGGCGCGGCCGCGGTCGCCTTGGCGACGATCGCGCGCAGCGGCCGCTCGCGCCCGTCCGGCCAGAGCGCATCGACGAGGCGGCCGAGCGCGTGGACGTCGGCGCGCTCGTCGATCGGCCCGCCCGCCGCCTGCTCGGGCGCCATCCAGCCCGGCGTCCCCGCGCGCGCCTCCCCTTCCGCCGCCTCGGCCTTCGCCGGCGCGACTTCGCGCAGCGCCGCCTCGCCGCGCAGCGCGACGGCGAGCCCCCAGTCGAGCACCAGCACCTCGCCGAACTCGCCGACCATCAGGTTCTGCGGCTTCAGGTCGCGATGGAGCACGCCGCGCGAATGGGCGAAGGCGACCGTCTCGGCGATGCGCGCGAAGAGGCGATGGCGCTGCGCCTCCTCGAGCCCGCTCGTCATGGCGCGATCGAGCCGCTCGCCGCGCACCTGCTTCATCGCCACGTAGACCCGCCCGTCGGGCAGCGTCCCGACGTCATGCACCGGCACGATCCCGGGATGCTCGAGCCGCGCCAGCACCCGCGCCTCGGCCAGCAGCTGCTCGGCCATCGCGGCGGCGCGTTCCGGGACCGGCTCGTCGAGCACCTTGAGCGCGACGTCGCGCTGCAGCTCGCGATCGAACGCGCGCCACACCGTCCCCATGCCGCCGCGCCCGAGCGGCTCGCGCAGCTCGTAGCGCGTGGCGCCGAGGTCGGGCTCGTCGAGCACGGCGCGCAGCTGGTCGAGCGCCGCGTCGCTCAGCGGCGAGCGGGACGGCGTCGGCGACGCCGCGTCGCGTGTGGCATCGTCAGCGTCGTTCACCTCGGGTCCACCCCGAGCAGCGCGCGCGCTTCGGCGCGGTACTCGTCATCGTCGCTGCAGAGCTCCCGCAAGCGCGCCAGCACGCGCTCGCGCAACTGCCGGCGCACCGAGTGGAGGCCGTTGGTCACCTGCGTCACCGACCAGCCGAGCTCGCGCCCCACCTCCGCATACGACAGCTTCTCGAGCCGCCCGGGCGCCTCGAGGTCGTAGCGCACCAGCAGATGCCACAGCCGCTCCTTGCCGGCCGCGCGCAAGATCGCTTCCAGCTCGCGCAGCGCCCCCTCGAAGAGGCTCTTCATCCACTCGCGGTGGAAGTAGTCGTCCATCTGCTCGGGCGCCGGCGGCTCGAGGCCGGCCAGCTCGCCCTCCGCCGCCGCGAAGTCGAGCGAGAGCGGCGCCACTCCGCCGCCGCGCTTCTGCCGCTGCGCCGCCTCGCGCTCCTTGCCGACCATGCCGTCGACGCAGACGCGCAGGAAGGTGCGGAAGCGGGCGCGTGCCGGATCGAAGCGGTCGAAGAAGCCCTTCTCCAACGCTCGCGCGAAGAACTCCTGCGTCCAGTCGCGCGCCTGCTCGCCGTCGGCGCGCCACTGGAGGCGCAGGTACTTGTAGACCGGCTTCCAATACGCCTCGACCAGCCGTTCCCAGGCACGCTGCCGTTGCGGCGCGTCGCTGCTGCGGACCGCCAGCACCACCGAATGGCGGGTCAGCGGGAATCTCTCGGATGACGGCTCCATGACGCGGCCATTCTGCCTGCGCACCAACACGGGCGTGAATCGGGACGTACTCTGCACCTTGCGCCACGGCCGCGAACCGGGCCGCAGCACGGCGTCCGCGAACCGCAATCGAATGCAGAAGAGGGTCCTCCGATGAAGCAGGCCGGCAAAGGGATCGCGTTGTTGTTGGTGGTGCTGGCGGCCGTCGGCGGCGTCGGCTTCTGGCTGCTGAACAGCGGCGGCCCGCAGAAGCTCGGCCAGACCCCGGGCGTCGCCAACAAGGCCGGCGGCTCCGGCTCGCAGGCGCTGCCCGATGCGGCCAGCGCGGCGAACCTCGCGCAGCCTGCGGCGCAGCGCGACGCGCAGCCGACCACGGCCGTCGAGAGCGCGCCGGCCGCGGCGGGCGCCAACGTGCCGACCGCCGAGTACCTCGTCGGCATCGTGGTCGACGAGAGCGGTCGTCCCGTCGCCGGCGCCGACGTCAGCTACGGGCCGGGCTTCCTCGCCTCGCTCGGCAATCGCGGCGGTCGCGCCAACGCGCGCGGCGGCAACGGCCGCGGCGGGCGCGGCAATCGGGGCGGTCGCGGCGGTCGCGGCGCCTTCCCGTTCGGTCGCGCGGTCGAAGAGACCCCGCTCCCGACCACCAGCGCGAAGAGCGGCGCCGACGGGACCTTCCGCCTGCCGAAGGTGGCGCGCGGCGAGGGGCTCGAGCTGCGCGTCGACCACCCCGACTACGTGGTCATGACCCGCAACGACCTCGTCCTGCCGGCGAGCGGCCTCGACGTCGGCCGGCTCACGCTGGAAGCGGGCGGCACGGTGACCGGCTTCGTCTACGGGCCGGGCGGCGCGAAGCTCGCCGGCGCCGAGGTGGTGCTGCTCGACGCGCCGGACGACGACGCCAATCGCCGCGGCTTCAGCTTCAACTTCAACTTCGGCGTGCGCGGCGATCGGCGCGCCACCAGCGACGAGGAGGGGCGCTTCCGCCTCACCGGCATGCCGAAGGGCAAGGCGATCGTCGAGGCGAGCTGCGCCGGGCTCTGCACTGCCGTCTCCGATCCGATCGAGGTGGTGCCGCTCCAGGTCGCCGGCGAGGTGATGCTCCACCTCGAGCGCGGCTACGAGCTGTCGGGCGTGGTCAAGGATGCCGCCGGCAAGCCGGTCGGCGGCGCCGAGGTCTACGTCGTCGACAACAACGACTGGATGCGGCTGGTGCGCAGCGGCGGCCAGCCCGACTACGTCACCGATGACGACGGCAAGTACGCCATCAGCGGGTTGAAGGCGATCGCGCACGACGTCGCCGCCTCGGCCGAGGGCTACGCGCGCGCCAACCATCCGAACATCGACCCGTCGCAGGTCGCCACGCTCGACATCACGCTCGGCGCGACGCTCTACGTCGCCGGCAGCGTGCGCCTCAAGGGCTCGAGCGAGGCGCCGCGCAACGTGAAGGTGCAGGTCGTGCCGTGGTTCGGCAACGACAACATCCAGCTCCCCGGGTTCGAGGGCGAAGACGCCGAGAACAAGGTCAGCGAGGACGGCCGCTTCCGCGTCGAAGGGCTCGAGCCGGGCGACTACCGCGTGGTCGCGCGGGCCGACGGCACGACGCGCGCCCAGTCGGAGCCGATCACGATCGCCGAGGGGCAGAGCGTCGAGAACGTGGTGATCGAGGTCGATCGCGGCGCCACCGTCGAGGGGCGCGTGCTCGACCCGACCGGTGCCCCGGTCGCCAACGCCGACGTGCGCGCCTTCGAGCCGCCGCCGGCGCCAGGCAGCGGCGGCAACGAGTTCGTCATCGGCCGCGGCATCCGCATCGGCGGGCGCGGCGGGCGGGCCGGCCGCTTCAACTTCGACGGGCGGCGCAGCGCCGGTCGCGCGAAGACCGACAGCGAGGGGCGTTACTCGCTGCAGCACCTCCTGGCCGGCACCTACGAGGTCGAGGTGAGCCACGCCGACTTCGCGACGCTGCGCGGCACCACCGGCGAGGTCGCCACGGCGGAGACGAAGCGCGACGTCGACTTCGCGCTCGGCCGCGGCGGCACCATCGAGGGGACCGTGGTCGCGGTCGACGGCTCGCCGCGCGCGGGCGATCGCATCGAGGTGCGCAGCAAGGCGATCAGCAGCGTGACGTTGAACGCGGTGAGCGACGCCAACGGCTACTACCGCGTCGACCACATCCCGGCCGGCGAGGCGGTCGCGACGCGCGAGGAGGCGCAGGCCGGCAACGGGCCGGGCGACATGGCGGTCGTCTTCGCCATGGCCGGCGCGGGCGGCGGTGACGACGATGGCGACGGCAAGACGGTGCTGATCGAGGAGGGGCAGACGGTCCGCGTCGACTTCTCGCAGGTCGAGAAGCCGGTGCTCGAAGGGATCGTCACCTGCAGCGACGGGCCGGTCGCCGGCGCCACGGTCACCGCCAGTTCGGGCGGCGGCGGTTTCGGCGGCCGCGGCATCCCGGGGATCTTCGGCGGCGGCGATCGCAAGGAGGCGACCACCGGCGCCGACGGCCGCTACCGCATCACCGACCTCGATCCCGGCGAGTGGCGCGTCTCGGCGCGGCACCCGCAGGGGCCCGTGCCGACCACGCTGAACGTGAAGCTCGAGGGCGGCGCGACCATGCGCCAGGACTTCGCGCTCGAGGGCGGCGTGATCGAGGGGCTCGCGGTCGGCGCGGACGGCAAGACGCCGGTCGAAGGGGCGACCGTCCGGCTCGAGCGCGTCGAGGGCGACGGCGGCGGCGCCACCACGACGGGCGAGGTGCGCATGGAGTTCGCCATCGCGGCCGGCGGCCCGCTCGGCGGCGGCGGCCGCGGCGCCCGCACGATGCGCTTCGGCGGACCGGGCGACGACAATTCGCGAGTCGCCTCGCAGCGCGACGGCTCGTTCCGCATCCCGTGGGTGCCGGCCGGCAAGTACCGCGTCCGCGTCACCCACCCCGCCCACCTCGCGACCACTTCCGACACCGTCGAGCTGGCCACCAACGGCCATGTCGAGGGGTTGAAGGTGGCGCTGCCCGCCGCCGCGCGCTTGAAGGTCACGGTGCGCTCGAAGGCCGACGGACGGCCGCTCGAGGGCCATTCGGTGCAGCTCGGCAACGACGCCGATGGGCGCGAGTTCGGCTTCACCGACAGCGACGGCGTCGCGAGCTTCGACAGCCTCGCGCCCGGCGCCTGGAACATCACGGTGCGCGAAGGGGGCGGCCGCACCTCGCCGCGCGGGGGCCGCAACGACGGTGCACCGCAGAAGACGGTGACCTGCGAGGCGGGGCTCACCGCCGAGACGATCGTCGACTTCTAGTAACCTGCCCGCCCGGGCAGGGAGAGCAGCGATGGTCGGCGGCGCGTCGAGCGGCAACGTCGTGGGCGGCGCCCGTTGCGGCGTCGTCCACGCGTTCGCGCTGCTCGGCAGCCTCGCCTTGCAGGACGGACCCGCACCACCGCCGCCCCTCGCGGCGGCAGCACCGAGCGACGAGTGGCGCGTCGTCGCCGCTCCGCCCGCGGCGGGCGACGCGTGGGAGGTGAGCAGCGCGCTCGACCATCACCTCGTCCATCGTTTCCGGGTGCGCGGCGTCGAGCTGCGCGAGCACGAGCAGCTGGTCGCGGAGCGCGCCGAGGCGCTCGTCGAGTTGCGCGCCGACGCCGATCGCGGCTTGGTCGCACGCATTGACTACCGGCAGCTCGACTGGCGGCTGCTCCGCGAGGGAGCCGATGCGACCGAGTCGCTCCCGGAAGCGCGGCGGAGCTTCGAAGTCACCCTCGAAGCGGGCGAACTGCGCGTCGTGCAGCTCGACCCGCGCGCCGGCTTCTCGCGCAGCGTCATCGGCAGCCTCGCCGACCGCGTGGCGCGCGACGCTCGCGAGGCGCTGCAAGGTGGCTGGCTGGCGCCGCTCCTCGCCGAGCGGCAGCTGGTCGAGGGCCAAGCCATCGAGGTGCCGCTCGAACTCGGCGAGGCGCTCCTCGAGGAGGCGCTGGCCGGGGCGACGCTCGAGGCGTTCACGCTGACGCCGACGGCGCTGCGGCAGGAGGCCGGGGTCGCGTGCGTCGTGCTGGCCGCGGCCGTCCGCGCCACCCTCGCCCCCGGCGAACCGCTCGACGCGGGGGCCGACGGCGCGCGCCCGGAGAAGCCGCAGCTCGCCACCACGACCGCCCTCGAACTCGCGGGCGAGTGCGCGGTGCGGCGCGACGACGGCCGTATCGTCGCGCTCTCGCTGTCGGGACCGCTGCAGTGCACCGGCAGCGCCGAGTCGGGCTCGAGCCACGTCGAGATCGCGGGAACGGGGACGCTCCGCTGGACGTACCGAGCGCTGCCGGCTCCGCGCTGATCGATGCGCTGATCGATCCGGCTCCGGCTGCCGCGCACCGCCTCATCGACCCACGAAGAGAAGGAAGACCGTCCATGAAGATGCGCCCGTTCGCGCTCCCGCTCGTTGGCACGCTTGCTGCCACCCTCGGCCTCGTCGCATGCGCCAGCGATCCCCACACGAGCGGCGGCGCGGGAAGCGGCGGCTCGGCGAGCGTCGACGACTCGATCCCGGCGCCGCGCGCGCCCGTCGCGACCCGGCCGGTGCCGCGGCTCGATCGCAAGCATCCGCTCAGCGTGCACGACCTGATCCGCTTCGAGCGGGTCGGCGCGCCGGTCCCGTCGCCCGATGGGCGGTGGATCCTCCACACGCGGCAGAGCTACGACGCCGACGCCAACCAGAAGTCGACCCACCTCTGGCTGGTGAGCGGCGACGGCAGCGTGAACAAGCAGCTCACCACCGCCAAGGGCGTGGCCGACTACGGTGCCGCTTGGTCGCCCGACGGCCGCGCTCTGCTCTTCAGCTCGTCGCGCGACGGCGGCGGCAAGGTGTGGCTCCTGCGCCTCGATGGCGGCGAGCCGCGCAAGTTCCTCGAGCTGCCGGTCGACGTCGACAACCTCCGCTTGAGCGCCGACGGCAAGCACCTCGCGTTCAGCGCCGAGGTCTACCCGGGCATGACGCCCGCCGAGACCGCGAAGCGCGACGCGGAGCTCGCCAAGGATCCGGTGAAGGCGAGGAGCTACGAGTCGCTGATGGTGCGCCACTGGGACACGTGGGAGGACGGCAAGCGGAGCCACCTCTTCGTGCAGCCGCTCGAGTGGGACGCCGACGGCAACCCGAGCCTCGCCGGCGACGCGCGCGACCTGATGGAGGAGCTCGACGCCGACTGCCCGACCAAGCCGTTCGGCGGCGCCGAGGACTACGTCTTCTCGCCCGACGGCAGCGAGATCGCCTACGTCGCCCACGTCGGCGCCGATCGCGCCTGGACCACCGACCTCGATGTCTACGTCGTGCCGGTCGCGGGCGGCGAGTCGAAGTGCGTGACCGATGCGTACCGCGGCAGCGACAAGGCGCCCGCCTACTCGCCCGACGGCTCGCAGCTCCTCTGGCTCTCGATGGCGCGGCCGGGCTTCGAGGCCGACCGACAGGTGATCCATGTGCAGGATCGCGCGAGCGGCGCGGTGCGGACCATCGCTGGCGACTGGGATCGCTCGGTCGGCTCGGCGCTCTGGACGCCCGACGGCCGCACGCTGCTGGTCACCGCCGAGGAGGAGGCGCGCCAACGCGTCTTCGCGCTCGACGTGGCGAGCGGCGCGGTGCGCACGCTGCTCACCGAGCACTGGAACGACGGCCTCGCGCTGATCCCGGCGCACGGCAACGAGCCGGTTCGCCTCGCCTTCCTGAACGACAGCTTCACTGCGCCGGCCGAGCTCTTCCGCTGCGAGCTCGACGGCGCCGCTCGGCTGCGCCTCACCCGCGTGAACGACGCGCGGCTCGACGTGGTGGAGATGAGCGAGCCGCAGGACTTCTGGTTCAAGGGGTGGAACGACGAGAAGGTGCACGCGTGGGTCGCGCCGCCGGTCGGCTTCGAGGCGGGCAAGAAGTACCCCGTCGCGTTCGTGATCCACGGCGGGCCGCAGGGAGCGATCGGCGACCACTTCCACTACCGCTGGAACCTGAACGCCTTCGCCGGCGCGGGCTACGCGGTGGTCGCGGTCAACTTCCACGGCTCGACCGGCTTCGGCCAGGCGTTCACCGACTCGATCTCGGGCGACTGGGGCGGCAAGCCGTTCGAGGACCTGATGCTCGGGCTCGATGCCGTGCTGGCCGCGCACGACTGGATGGACGGCGAGCGGGTCGGCGCGCTCGGCGCGAGCTACGGCGGCTGGATGATCAACTGGATCAACGGCCACACCGATCGCTTCAAGGCGCTCGTCTGCCACGACGGCGGCTTCGACGAGGCGGTGAACTACTACACGACCGAGGAGCTCTGGTTCCCCGAGTGGGAGTTCAAGGGCACGCCGTGGCAGAACCCCGAGCTCTTCGAGAAGTTCTCGCCGAGCCGCCATGTCGCCGACTGGAAGACGCCGCAGCTGGTCATCCACGGCGCCAACGACTTCCGCTTGATCGACGCCGAAGGTCTCGCCGCCTTCACCGCGCTGCAGCGCCGCGGCATCCCGAGCAAGTACCTCTGGTTCCCCGACGAGAACCACTGGGTCCTGAAGCCGAAGAACTCGGTCCGCTGGCACGACACCGTGATCGAGTGGCTCGACCGCTGGCTGCTGCAGTGACCGCCTGACCCGCCCCCACGACCGGTGGCGGGGTTGATTCTTCCGTCTCGGTGGCGGGGGGTGTTGTTAACGCGGGGGCGGGGGCGGCGGAGAAAACCACCACACCCCCGAGAACCGCCCCAAAACTAGGGGGGGGGGCCGCAACACCCC
>JAEUIC010000020.1 GCA_016795285.1 Planctomycetota bacterium
CGCTCGCCCGATTGCGTGCGACCGCACGCTGGCGCGCTATGGTTCCCGACCATCGTCCGAGCTTGGCCCCCGTGATCCGAGGTGACGCATGGCCGCTCCTCGCAGCTCGCTGACTCGAGCGCTCGCGCCGCTCGCGGCCGATGTCGTCGCGGCGGCGGCGCTCGAGGCGCCGGGCGAGGCGCTGCAGGGGACGCTCTCCCTCGTGCCGGCCGATCGCCGCTTCGTGCGCGCCGTCACCATCGATCTCTGCGGCCGGACGCCGCTCCCGGCGGAATGGGAGGCCGCGCAAGGGCAGTCGCGGGGCGCCTGGATCCGGGCGCTCGCGGGCAGCGTCGCCGCCGCCGAATGGAGCTACGAGGAAGAGCTCTTCTACTTCCTGCTGATCGACAACTTCCGGCCGTCCACCGACGCCTTCAGCGCGGTCCCGCAGCTCCTCGCCGAGCGCAAGCTCTCGATCCGCGAGCTCCTGCGCCAGGTCGTCTCGAGCCAGTTCTTCAACGCGCGCAATCCGGGCAACGACACCTTCGTCACCGTCGTCCTCGAGCAGCTGCTCGGCGTCACGGTGCAGAAGGAGCCGGCGCTGCTCGAGGCGGGCAAGCGGATGTACGACGGCTACACGACCACCGTGCTCGGCAAGAGCGGCGCGAGCCAGGCCGATCTCGTGCGCATCGCGGTCGACCACGCGCAGTTCGAGCCGACCTTCCTCGAGCGCCGCTTCACCGCGCTCTTCGGCGAGGCGCCGCCGAAGAAGCGGCTGGCCGCCGACGCCGCGCGGCTGCGCGCCGAGCCGCTCTGCTTCCCCGAGCTGCTCGCCGGCTGGATCAGTTCGGCCGCCTACGAGCAGCGCCTCGCGCGGCCGCGCCCGAAGAGCGATCGCGTCTTCGTCCGTTCGCTCTACGCCGACCTGCTCGGGCGCGCGCCCGATTACCAGGAGTTCCGCCGCTGCCGCAACGCGCTGCTCGCCCTCTCCGACTCGCGGCCGCTGCGCTCGGTGCTGATCAAGATGATGCTCGACTCGGGGGTCGCCGACGGCGCGCTCGGCGCCGGTGCGACGCCAGCCGAGCAGGTCGCCGGCCGGTTCCTGCACTTCCTGGCGCGCCCGCCGACCGAGGCGGAGTGCGCCGCGTTCGTGCGCGAGCTCGAGGGGGGCGCGAGTCCGCGCCTCGTCCTGCGCGCGCTGCTGACCCACGCCGAGTACCAGAGCTACTGAGGAGGTCGCCATGTCCCGATCGCTCCCGCCGCTGTCGCGCCGCCGCTTCCTGCAGGCGGGCGCCGTCGCCGCCGGCACCTTCGCGCTGAGCTCGCCGCTGGTCTCGGGCGCCGCTGCGACCGCGGCGCCGGCGCTGAAGACCAAGCGCGTGCTGCTGGTCCTCTTCGCCGGCGGCGTGCGCAGCAAGGACACGATCGGCACGCCCGCCAACGTCCCGAACCTGATGCGGCTGGCGAGCCAGGGCGTCGTCTTCCCCAACTGCGCCGCCGCCAACCTCGGCCACTACGGCGCCTCGCTCTCGATCCTCACCGGCGTGCCCGAGTACATGGGCATCCGCGAGAACTCGCGCGGCTTCAACCCGACCATCTTCGAGTACGTCCGCAAGGAGCTGACGTTGCCGGCGAGCGGCGCGTGGCTCTCGGCCAACAACGGCTCGCAAGGGGTCAACTTCGCGTACGGGTTGAACCGCGGTTGGGGCAGCGCCTACGGCGCCAACGTCATCGACGGCGACGGCATCTTCAACCAGGAGTTCCGCGAGGTGCTCGGCCAGTTCGGCACGCCGAGCGCGGATGACCCGAAGTCGTACGACGCGCTGAACCGCCTGCGCGGCGCCATCGGGGACGAGGCGGCGCGCGGCGCGGTCAACGATGCGGCGACGGCCGCGCGCGTCGAGAAGTACATCGTCGACGAGCTGACCAAGAGCGAGACGGCGAGCCTCACGGGACCGGGCGCCGGCGACGCCAAGGCGCTGCGCATCGCGGGCAACATCCTGCAGATCTTCCGGCCCACCCTCGCCTGCGTCTCGCTCACCAACGCCGACGTCGCGCACGGCTCCTACAACGCCTACGTCGACGTGATCCGCCGCAACGACGTCGAGCTCGGCCGCATCCTCGACACCGTGCAGCAGGATCCGCAGCTGCGCGACTCGACCGCGATCTTCGTGCTGCCCGAGTTCGGCCGCGACAAGAACCTGAACCAGAGGAACGGCCTCGACCACGGCGACGCCTCCGACGAGCTGAACAAGGTGGCGTGCGTGGCGTGGGGGCCCGACTTCAAGCCGGGCAAGACGATCGCGGTCGACTGCAACACCATCGACGTCTGCCCGACCGTCTGCAAGCTGCTCGGCGTCGAGTCGCCGCTCGCGCGCGGCCGCGTGCTGCCGCGGCTGCTCTCCTGATCGCCGCGATGGTCGCTCGCCTTCCCGGTCGTCGCGTGCGATCGCTCGCGCGCGCGGCGCTGCTGCTCGCGCTCTTCGTGGCGGGGGCCGCCGCCGCGACGAGCCCGGCGCCGCGGCAGGGGGCTGCGCCAGCGGCACCGCGAGGTGGCGCACTCGCGGCGGCCGAAGGGTGCACGAACTGCCACGGCGGCATCGAGGAGATGCATCCGTGGCAGCCGTTGAGCTGCACCGCGTGCCATGGCGGGGACGCCAAGGCGACCAAGAAGGAGCAGGCGCACGTCAAGCCGCGCGGGCCGCTCCCCAACGACGAGCGCCTCCTGCCGCTCGACTTCGACCCCGAGTGGCTCCAGTTCACGAACCCGGGCGACCTGCGCGTCGCGAAGCGCGTCTGCGGCAGCTGCCACACGAACGAGTGCGACGACCTCTTCAAGTCGCTCCACTGCACGACGGCCGGCCACCTCTCCGACAGCCTCTACGAGAACGGCCTCACCAAGGAGCGGCGCACCCGCTACTCGATCTTCCCGGTCGCCGACAAGGACGGCCGGCGACCGCCGGGCGCGTACGCCGAGCTGCCGGGCTTCCCGCGCGCCGACGATCCGGCGCGGCGCGACTCGCTCGCCGGCCACGTGACCGACCTCGGCCGCAAGAGCTGCATGCAGTGCCACCTGTGGGGCTCGGGCACCGCGGTGCGCGGCCGCCTCGGGCAGGACGGCAACTACCGCGGCGCCGGCTGCTCGGCCTGCCACGTCACCTACGCCGACGACGGACTGTCGCGCAGCGGCGATCCGACCATCGACCGCTTCGAGCCGGGCCATCCCGAGCGCCACGCCATGGTGAAGGCGCCGCCCACGCAGACCTGCGTGCGCTGCCATGTCGGCGATGCGTCGATCGGGCTCCACTTCCGCGGGCTCGCGCAATTGGTGCCCGGGATGCCGGCGGGGCCGGAAGTGCCGGGGACGACCAACGCGCTGCAGAACGGCGTCTTCTACGTGAACGACCGCGCCATCGTCCCGCCCGACGTCCACCACGAGCGCGGCATGCACTGCGTCGACTGCCACACGATGCGCGACGTGATGGGGGACGGCGAGATCTGGGGCTTCATGGAGCACGCGGTCGAGATCGAGTGCACCGACTGCCACGGCACCTTCGACGAGGTCTCGGCGCTCGTCACGTCGCGCGGGCGCAAGCTCGACCACCTGAAGGTGGAGGCGGGGCTCGTCTACCTCGAGTCGAAGGTCGACGGGAAGCGCCACTTCATCCCGCAGGCGGCGCACGTCATCGATCCGGCGCGGCCCGAGTACAACGCGAAGGCGGCGCGCGCGATGACGCCGCAGCACGAGCGGCTCGAGTGCTACACCTGCCACGCCGCGTGGAACGTCAACTTCTTCGGCTTCCACTTCGATCGCAACGAGTCGTTCACCCAGCTCGACCTCGTGTCGGGCGAGCGGACGGCGGGGCGCTGCTCGACGCAGGAGAAGGTCTTCGCGACCTACAAGCACTTCTACTTCGGCTGGAACGACGAGCAGAAGATCGCCCCCTACCTCGTCGGCTTCTCGACGATGGGCAGCGTCCATGGCGCCGACGGCGCGCTCCACCTCGACCAGGAGCTGCCGGTCACCGCCGCTGGCCTCTCCGGCATGACGATGATCCACCACCAGCTGCACTCGACGCGGGCACAAGCGCGCGGCTGCGTCGAGTGCCACCGCTCGCCCGCCACGGTCGGGCTCGGCTCGCCGAGCTTCCAGCTGTCGCGTGAGGTGGCGGCGCTGCTCGACCTGCGCGGCGTCCACCTGATCGCGGTCGATCGCGAGAACCTCGACGCGTCGACGCCGCTCGCCTCGCTGGCGCTGCCGGGCGGGGTGGCGATCGCGGCGCGCTGCGACGACCTGCAGGGACGCTTCGAGACGCTCTTCGTCGCCATCGGCGGCGCCGGCGTCGCCGTGATCGACGCACGCAAGGCGGCCTTCCCCGAGAAGGTGGCGTTCCTCTCCACCGACGATCCGCGCGACCTGCTGGTGCGCGGCAACGTGCTCTACGTCGCCGACGGCCGCGCTGGCGTGCGCCTCTTCGACCTCGCGAACCCGCGCCAGCCGAAGGTGCTCGCCACGCTGCCGACGCGCGAGGCGGTCGGACTCGACCTCGCGTGGCCGCACCTCTACGTCGCCGACGCGACCGCGGGGGTGAAGATCTTCGACGTCTCGGTGGCGGGCAAGGTCGACCTGGTCGGCCATCTCGATCCGAACCTCGATCCGTCGCGCGCCGACGACGTCCACGCCGTGAAGGTGCTCTTCCAGTGGGCGCGTCCCGACGACGGCACCGGCGAGCGCACCGACGCGCGCGTCCTCGCGGCGGTGGCGGGCGGCCTGCAGGGCTTCTTCCTCTTCGACGTCACCGAGCCGTCGCGGCCCGAGCGCCTCTTCCCGCCGCCCGAGGTGCGCGTCGAGACGCCCGCGACCTCGGCGCAACCGGAGAGCGCCAATCGCGTGCTCGACGTGCAGGTGCTCTCGCGCTTCGACCTCGGCAGTCCCGGCGGCGACATCGCGACCGAGGAGCACGACTACGCCTACTTCGCGGTGCAGCCGCTCGAGGAGACGATGACGCCGGGTGCCATCGCGGTGGTGCGCATCACCGACCCGTACGCGCCGAAGATCGTCGCCGGCGCGCCGATGCCCGACGGCGCCTTCCGGCTGGCGATGGCCGCCTGGTACAACCCGCCGTTCCTGCGCCGCTACGCGCTGGTCGCCGGCCGCGACGCCGCGGCGGTGCTCGACACCTCGGCGAGCGACAAGCCGATGCTGCTCGGCACGCTGTTCGGCGAGGGGCTGCGGGTGCGCGACCTCGTCGTCGAGGAGTTCCCGCTCGATCGCATGGTCGAGATCGACGGCCGGCCGCTGAAGGACCTCTCCCACGAAGGGGCGCGCTTCCTCGACGCGGCGGAGATCCTGAAGGTGCTGCGCGTGCCGCTCGGCGTCGACGACGTGCGCGGCTTCGGGCTGCTCGGAGACGAGCGATGAGGCACTATCGCGTCGCAGCGGTCGCGCTGCTCGTCGTCGCTCCGCCGCGCCTGCCGTGCGCCGTCGCGCAGGGCGAGAGCGCCGCCGCCAAGCAGTTCCTGAAGACGCTCGACGTCGACCAGAACGGCTTCGTCGGTCGCGCGGAGTGGAAGGGGTCGGGCGCGACGTTCGTGTCGCTCGACGTCGATCGCGACGGCTGGCTCACCGCCGGCGAGCTCGGCCGCAGCGCGAAGCCGGCGCCCGCGAAGCCGGCGGTCGAGGCGATCGCCGCCGATCGGCTGCTGGTCGCGATCGGCGACCTCGCCGCCACCAACGAGCTGTTCGAGCGGCGCTGCCTCGCCTGCCACGACGAGGGGCGCATCGAGCGCGCCGCGAAGAGCGCCGCCGGCTGGGGCGAGACGGTGCGCCGCATGCGCGAGAAGCAGGAGGCGTCGATCAGCGAGAAGGAGGCGCGCGCGCTGACCGAGTTCCTCGTGGAGCAGCGCGCGCCGATCGCCCGTTCGCAGGCGAGCTGGGGCACCGCCGATCCGGCGCGCGACTGGGGGCTGATCGTCGGCGGCGGCGACCTCCATCGCTTCGATCGCGATCGCGACGGCCGCTTCGACGTCGGCGAACTCGGGCGTCTCGTCCACGCGCGTGCCGACCTCGACGGCGACGACCTGCTCGCGCCCGGCGAGCTCGCCCTGCTGCCGCTCGCGGTCGATCGGCGCGCGCTCTTCGCGAAGCTCGATCGCGACAAGAACGGCGGCGTCTCGGCCAAGGAGCTCGGCGCGCCGACGCCGCTGGTCGCGCTGTTCGACCGCAACGGCGACGGCGTGCTCGCGCGCGACGAGCTGCCGCGCTCGCGCCGCTTCGGCGGGCCGGTCACGATGATCCTCGCCGCCGACGCGAAGACGGCGCTGCAGGTGCTCGACCGCGACCGCGACAAGCGCCTCTCGACCGTCGAGCTCGCCCGCTTCCCGCTGGCGCGCGCGCGCTTCGACGACAACGGCGACGGCGACCTCGAGCTGCGCGAACTCGAGACCGCGGTGACGGCCGCGCGCGTCGAGGGGCCGCTCGCCGCCTTCGACGACTTCTTCACGCGCTACGACCTCGACGGCAACGGCTCGATCTCGCGCGCCGAGTACCCCGGCCGCTCCGCGATGTTCCGCCGCCTCGACCTCGACGGGGATGGCGTCCTCACCGGCCGCGATGCGCCCGCGACGCTCGAACGCACCGACTTCTCGCCCGAGGCGCAGCGCTGGCGCGAGTGAGGCCCGGGTTCACCGCACCCGCTCGATGCCGCCGCGCGCCACCGAGAAGAGGATGCACGGTTCGCCGCCCTCGAGCGCGACCGGCTCGTGGATCGATCCGGCGGCGAAGCGGTGGAACGTGCCGCAGCCGTACTCGCCCGCCGCGTCGCGGAAGCCGCCTTGCAGCACGAGGACGTCCTCCTCGCGCACGTGGCGATGGCGCGGATAGGTGCAGCCCGGATCCATGCGCACCAGCACGGCGACGTCGCCGCTCGCCGGATCGCTCCAGAGCGTCTCGACGTAGATTCCGGGCCGCTTGGTCGGCTTCCAGTCGACCGCCATCGGATCGAAGCGCATCGCCGCTGCCTCCCGCCGCCAGGAACCGCCGCATGAACCCGTCCGCCGATCCGCGCGTCGAGGAGCTTACGCGCCTGCTCGAGGTGGTCGACCGCCTGCGCGACGGCTGCCCATGGGATCGCGAGCAGACGCTCGCCTCGATGGCGCCGTGCGCGCAGGAGGAGGCGGCTGAGGTGGCCGACGCGGTGGCGATCGGCGCGCCCGACGCGATCTGCGAGGAGCTCGGCGACCTGCTGATGAACGTCTTCCTGATGGGGCGCATCGCCGAGCAGGGCGGCCGCTTCGACCTCGCGCAGATCGCGCGGCGCATCCGCGAGAAGCTGATCCACCGCCATCCGCACGTCTTCGGCGAGGCGACCGCCCGCGACGCCGCGCAGGTGCTCTCGCAATGGGATCGGATCAAGGAGGGGGAGCGTGCGGCGCGCGGCGAGGGGGGCGCCGGTCACTCGCGGCTCGACGAGGTGCCGCAGCGCCTCTCCGCGCTGGCGCGTGCGCAGAAGCTCGGCAAGAAGGCGGCGAAGGTCGGCTTCGACTGGCCCGACGCCGACGGGGCGCTCGCCAAGGTGCGCGAGGAGCTCGCCGAGCTCGAGGCGGAGCGCGCCGGAACCGCGACGCGCGAGCGCCTCTCAGCGGAACTCGGCGACCTGCTCTTCGCGGTCGTGAACGTGGCGCGCAAGCTCGAGCTCGACGCCGACCAGTCGCTGCGGGAGGCGAGCGTCCGCTTCGATCGCCGCTTCCGCCACGTCGAATCGCTGCTCGGCGAGCGGTTGCCGGGGGCGCCGCTCGACGAGATGGAGCGCGCGTGGCAGGCGGCGAAGGCGGCCGGGCTCTGAGTCGGGAGGGGCGGCGGCCGGCCACCGAGGCGGATGGCTCGGGAGTTGCCATTGCCGTGCTGCCCCCGCGCGGCCGACGTGACGCGGTCGGCGCCGCTCCGCTGGCGTGACACGCGGCGCGCGGTTCGGATGAGGGGAAGTCGCTGCGGCGGACGGGCCATCACGACCCGATTGCCCGGGGGCGACGTCCGTGCGGCGAGCCGAGCGACGTGGCCGCCTTGTGGCTTCTCGAGACGGCGTTATAGATCCGTCGCGGCACACCTGGGTTGACGCGGAGTAGGGCGATGCAACGTCCCGATCCGGCGCGGATCCGCGCCTTGGTTTCGCTCCTCTCGGATGCGAACCCGCGCGTCGTCGACGGCGCTCGCAAGGCGCTGCTCGAGCTGGGTCCGAAGGCGCTCGCCGACCTCGATGAAGCGATCGAGTCGTCCGACGCGAAGCTGCGCGGCCGGGCGCGCCTCGTGCGCGACGACGTGCGCGGCCTCGTGCTCGAGGGCGCGATGCGGCGGCTCGGCGAGCGGATCGACCACGACGAGCGGGCGCTCGAAGAGGGTTGCGTCCTGCTCGCCCGCTCGCGCGACTTCGAGCTCGACGCCAGCACGGTCGGCACGGCGCTCGATCGGCTGGCCGACGGCCTCGCCGCCCGGCTGCCGGCGGTGCGGGAGCCGGAGGCGGTCGCGCGGGCGATCAGCCGGTACCTGGGGCGCGAGGTCGGCTTCCAGGGCGCGCCGCGCAACTACTACGACCCCGACAACTGGTTCCTCCACCTGGTGCTCGAGCGGCGCATCGGCATCCCGATCTCGCTGTCGGCGGTCTACCTGTTCGTGGCGCGGCGCCTGGGGCTGCCGCTGATCGGCATCGGCTTGCCCGGCCACTTCGTGGTGCGCTACGGGGCGATGGAGAGCGGTCTCTACCTCGATCCGTTCCACGGCGGGCGGGTGCTCGACGAGGCGGAGTGCGTGCGCTTCCTCGAGGAGCGGCAGGTCGACTACGACCCCGCCCACCTGCTACCGGTCTCGGACGGCGCGATCCTGCTGCGGATGCTGCGCAACCTCGTGCAGGGCTATCGCAGCCGCGGCGACGGCAGTCGCGTGCAGTTCCTCCTGCGGATGCGCAGCATGCTGGTCGGCGAAGAGGTCTCCGGTCCCGAGCTCGGTGCCGGCGAAGTCGACCGCTGACGCCGCGCGCGGCGTCGCGCCGCGCCGACCGGCTTGCAGCGTCTTCCTGCACCGCTTCGCCGCGTTGCTACAATCCCGCGCCTTGGCGATCGCGCAGCGGCCGGAAGGTCCGCGCTGCCTGCGTGCAGGGCAGGGGAGAGGCGAGCATGGGGCGTCGAACGAATCGGGCGTGGCATCGGGCGTGGATGGCGGCGCTGCTGGCGACGGCGGCGTGCCGCGGCAGCAACCCCGACGATCAGGTGATCCCGGAAGATCCGGCGCCGATCGCCGACGAGCCGGGGCGCAGCGACTGGCGTAGCCGGCCGGACGATGGCGGCTACGAGCCGGCCGCGCCGGCGGCGACCTCGGCACCGCGCACGCACGTCGTCCGCAAGGGCGACACGCTCTTCAGCCTCGCCCGCGAGTACTACAACGACAACGCGCAGTGGCGGAAGATCCTCGAGGCCAATCGCGATCGCATCTCCAACAAGGATGCGATCAAGGTCGGCCAGGAGCTCGTGATCCCCGACTGATCGGGTCGGTCCCGGTCGCGTCGGGCGCCGGTTCGCTCCGGTACGCCGCGCTGCGATGGGCTCGGGGCGTGCGCTCCGCTCGCGCGAGCGCGCGCCTCGGGCGTGAGGTTCCATCGGCGACGCGAGCAACGCTTCGCGCGTCGTCGTTCGGTACGGTGGCGGACCGGGGCGACAGCGAACGAGGAACGACCGATGGACCGTGCGGCCCCGATCCTCGTGCTGGTGCAGGACCTCTTCTTCCGCGCGAAGATCGACGCGACGGCGCGGGCCGGAGGCTGGCCGGTCACCTGCCTTGGCGATCTGCCGAAGGAGGGCGCGCTCCCCGCGGCGCGCGGCTGCCTGATCGACCTCGAGTCGGCCGGTCCCGTCGCGCTCGCGGCGCTGCGGAAGATCGCCGCGGCGATGCCGACCATCGCCTTCGCCTCGCACGGCAAGACCGAGCTGCTGGCGCGCGCGCTCGCGGCCGGCTGCAAGGCCGCCGTGGCGCGGTCGCGGCTCGCCGCCGAACTGCCGCGGCTGCTGGCCGAGTTGGCGGGCACGCCGATGCCGGACGAGCGGACGTGAGGCGGCACGTGCCGCTTCCCGCGCCGCGCGCGGGGCGACCCCTCGCGGCGCAGGCGCACGCGGGGCGGGTCGTCGCGCGGCTCGCAGGGCGGCTCGATGCGCTGCTCCTCGTGCTCTGCGTGCTCTTCATGGCGAACTGCGGCGAAGAGCCAGCGCGACGCGATCCCACTCCGCCGGTCCCCGTCGAGCCGGCCGCCCCGCACGCCGTCGATGCCGGCACCAGCGGCACCAGCGGCACCAGCGGCACCTCGCGCGGCGACGAGCCGCTGCGCCAGCCGAACGAGCCGCGCGGCCGCCAGGTGTTGAGCGATGCCGAGCCCTACGCGTTCGCGGTGGAGCCGGCCGAGATCGACCTCGGCATCCTGCGCCCCGACGAGGATGCGCGCTGCACGTTCGAGATCGTGAACCTCGACGCGCGTCCGCTGCGCCTGGTCAACCTCGACGGCTCCTGCGATTGCGTCGCCTTCGAGTACGACCGCGGGGAGATCGCGCCCGGCGCGCGCCGCCGCGTCTCCACGACCATCCGCGCCGAGAACCGCGGCAACAAGCTGCTCTCCGCGTTCGTGCAGGCGAACGACCGCGTGGTGACCACGCACACCGTCGCGATCCGCTACTCGATCGAGCCCGAGCTGCGCTTCGAGCCGCCGCGCGCCGACTTCGGCCAGCGCGTGGTCGGCGCCGCGACGCCGCTCGAGCTGCGCATCCTCTACCAGCTGCCGACCGGCGTCGCCCCGCTGGCGCTCGCACCCGCCCTCGCGCTCGAGCTGCCGGTCCGCTGGCGGCTCGGCGAGGCGATCGCGACCGAGCTGCCGGGGGCGATCACGCAGTACGAGCAGCCGCTCGTCCTCGAGCTCGACGCGGCGCAGCCGGTCCCGGCATTCCGGACCGAGCTGCGCTTCGAGTCGCCCGGCCATCGCAAGGCGAAGCTGCCGCTCACCGGGGCGGTCCGCGGCGAGGCGTGGCTCGATCCGGAAGAAGTTCACCTCGGCTTCGGCGAGGTCGGCAAGCCGCGGCGCGGGACGGCTCGGCTACGCTGGAGCAAGGAAGCGCCGACGGTCGGGGCGGTGACGACGTCGCACCCCGAGCTCGAGGCGCAGCTCCTTCCCGAAGCGGGCAGCCGTTCGCTCCGCCTGCAACTCGTCCTCACCGCGAAGGCGGCGGGGGAGTTCGACGGGGAGGTGAGGATCGCCATGCCTGCGCTGCCGGAGCCGCTGCTGCTGCGAGTCCGCGCCAAAGTCCGATGAGGAACGTCATGCGACGCTGCCTGCTGCTTTCGCTCTGCCTCGCTCCCGTGCTGCTCGCCGCCTGCGGCGAGTCGGGCACCTCCGCTCGCAAGCCGGCCGCGACCGGCGCCGCACCGACGGACGCGCCCGCCGCGGGAGCGAACGCTGCAACCGCCGCGTCGGACGAGAAGGCCGCGCCGTCCGAGGGCGCCGCGCCGGCCAACGGGGCTGCTTCGCTGCCACCGACCCGCGTGCTGGTCGCCAGCGACCCGGGCGCCAAGGCCGACGACTCGGCCTACCTGATCGAGCCGCCCACGTTCGAGCTCGGCGTCCTCGACCCGAACCAGATCGTCGAGGTGAAGTTCGATGTCGTGAACCGCGGCGAGCGGCCGTTCAACATCGTCTACCTCAACACCGAGTGCCGCTGCCTGACGCTCGACTACGACCGCTCGATGATCCAACCGGGCGGGCGCGTCACGTTGCGCGCGCGGATCGCCGCGACCTCCGCGGGCCAGCGCACCACCGCGGTGACGCTCCACCTCTCCGACCCGGCGCGCTCGAAGCCGCGCGTGCAGTTCCACTACGCGATCGTCCCCGAGGTGCTGATCGACCCGAAGAAGGTCGAGCTCGGCCGCGTCGAGACCGGCAAGTCGACGGAGGTCTCGCTGCGCGTCACGCTCCACCTGCCCGACGAGATGGCCGAGGTCCCGCCGATCGAGCCGTTCGTGACCCACGACCTGCCGATCAAGCTCTGGATGGACGAGCCGACCATCACGCCGATCGCCGGCGGCACGCGTGACTGGGTGACGACGCTCCACGTGCGGCTGCAGTCGGACAAGCCGATCCCGCCGTTCGAGTCGCACGTCGTCTTCCACCCGAAGGACAAGAAGCACTTCCGCGAGCTGGTGGTGCCGCTCACCGGCGAGGTGGTGCCGTCGTGGTACTTCGAGCGCGGCGTGGTGGGCTTCGGCTCGGTCGCGGTCGGCGAGGAGACGGAGAAGGAGATGCGCTTCTTCTTCCCCGGCCCCGAGGTGCCCGAGATCAAGAAGCTCGAGACCGACCTCGAGGGGCTCGAGGTGTCGACCACGCTCGACGCCGAGCGACGCTGCTACGTCGTCAAGCTGAAGCTGGTGGCGCGCACGGCCGGGAAGTACGAGGGCAACGTGATGCTCACCTCGTCGCTCAGCAGCGAGCCGGTCACGCTGCGCGTCACCGCCCGCGCGAAGTGACCCGGGTCGAGGGGCGCTCGATCGCGTAGCTCCCGTCGCGCTGGCCGAGCTGGTCGAGCGCGTCGATCGGTCCGGTGGGCGCCGGCGGCTCCGTCGGCGCGGCGATGCCGGCGCGCGCCAGCTGGATCCGCGCGTGGAGCGCCGCCCGCTGCGCCTCGCACTCCTGCCGCGCGCGCTGCAGCTGCGCGCGGCCCGCCTCGATGGCGGCGAGCTCCTCGCGCACCACGTCGCCGCCCGGCCGCCCGGCCACCTCGCGCAGCGTGCGCAGCGAGCCGTCGACGGCGTGCAGCGACCGGTCGAGTTCGCGCGAGCGATCGGCGAGCTGCTCGTGCTCGCGCTCGAGCGCGCGCACGGTGGCGCTGCGCGCGGGCGCAGGGGCCGGAACGTCGCGGCTCGACGAGCAGGCGGCGCGCGGCGTCGAGTGGCAGCGGCCGTCGTGGTGGATCGCCAGACGGGCGCGGCCGAGCAGCGCGAAGCCGCCGAACACGCCGAGGAAGAGCAAGGTGCTGGCACGCATGGCGGACTCCAGGGGCGGCGCCGCGCGAGCGGAAGGGCCCGCGCGGCGCCGTGACGCAGATCAGCGGCAGGTCACTGCTGGCGGACGATCACCACCGAGGCGGGCGGCTCGACGGCCGGACCGAGCAGCTTCGAGAGCCGCTCGGCGACGCCGTTGCCCGCGGGCCGATCGGGCGCCTCGTAGTCGATGCCGGCCGCCTTGCCGCCGACCGCCACCTTCATGCGCTCGTCGAGCAGCCGGCCCTTCACCTCGAGCTTGCTCTCGAACTTGGCGCAGCGCTGGCGCACCTCGCCGATCGCCGTCTGGAACTCGGCGGCGTCGAAGTCGCCGGCCACCGCCTCGGCGTAGATCTCGCGCGCGCGGTGCTTCTCGAGCTTCGCCTGCAGCAGGCGGATCTTGCCGGTGAGCTCGCCGCGCAGCGCCTCGCCGCGCACGACGTTCTCCTTCGCCATCGCGAGCGCGCTGCGGCGCACCTCGAGCGTCTGCTCGAGCTGCGCGAGCGTGTCGCTCTGCACCTGGTGGAGGTCGAGCTTCTCGGCGACGTCGCGCTCGACGTCGGCGCGGCCGTAGGCGAGGCCGCCGATGATGAACTGCGTCGCCTCGGTGGCCAGCAGCGACTGCGCCTTCTCGAGGTTCTTCCGCAGCCGATCGAGCGACTGCTTGCGGTCGCCCGCCTCGCGCTCGAGGCGCTGCACCTCGACCTCCTCGCCGAGCGCGTGCTCGCGCAGCTCGCGGATCTCGCCTTCGAGCGACTGGACGCGCGACTCGATGCCGGTGAGCTCGCCGCGCATGCCCTGCAGCTCGTCGATCTTGGCGGTGATCTCGCGCTTGCCCTGGTCGAACCAGGCATGCAGCTGGTCCTTGCCGTAGAGGCAGCCGAGCGCGCCTGCGCCGAGGCCGCCGAGGAGCAGGGTCTTGCCGATGAACTTGAACATGGACGTTCCTCCGATGGGAAGGGGGTGATGGAGCGAAGACCGTGCGGCGCCGTCCGTGGCGAGCCGCAGCGGAGAAGGGCGGCTAGCGCGGCAGCGGGGCGAGCGCGGCGCGCTGCGCAGTGCGCCACGCGTCGGCGATGCCCCAGATCCACGGGACGACCAGCCAGCAGGTGAGCAGCACGAAGAGGCCGCGACCGAGCTGGCCGTTCAGCGCCTGCCCGGCGCCGGGCACCACCGCGCTGGCCGCCGCGTGCAGCCACTTGGTGAGCGGCGAGGCGGAGGCGCGCGTGCCGTCGGCGCGGACCAGCTCGACGCCGCAGTGCGGGCAGGCGAGCGCGTGGGCGCGCAGCTCGGGCAGGCGCATGCCGCAGCCGACGCAGAACGGCAGGAAGCGCGCCTCGCGGGTGGCGGCAGCGAGCGGGAGGGTGGGGGCGAACATGGCGAAGCTCCAGGGCGGGGCGAGTTCGGGGTGCGGTGGCGGGCGGCGCCGTCTCAGCGGCGCGTCTCGTGGGCGATGACCAAGCCGGTGGCCAGCGCGGCGAGCGGGACGAGCTGGTCGGGCGGCGCGGTCGCGAAGCCGCCGCGCGACACGACGGCCGCCACCACGGCGAGCAGGCCGGCGAGCAGGAAGGCGACGTCGTCGCCGCGCGCCTTGCCCGCCTCGGTCGGCGAGAGGGTGGTCGCCTCGGCGCAGCGGAACGCATCGAAGAGGCCGAAGGCGTAGAGGTAGGCGCCGAGCAGCGGCGTCATGAACGGCGCATCGCGCAGCAGCAGCGCGCCGGCGAAGCAGAGCACGCCGCGCCCGAGCCGGCCGGCATACGCCTGCCCGAGGCCCGGCACCAGCGAGAGGACGGCCGCCAACCAGCGCGAGCGCGCGCGGCGCGTCGGCGCGACGCTCGCGACCGCGGTGGCGCTGCCGAGCGCGGCGCTCGCTGCGGCGCCGATCGCCGGTGCGGCGACGATCGATGCGGCGGGGCGCTGCGCGTGGGTCTGCTCGTGGCAGCTGCGGCAGAAGTTGCGGACGCCCTCGAACGAGCGGCAGCGGTCGCAGAGGTGGATGCCGCAGCGCACGCAGCGAGCGAGCGCTTCGACGTCCGGATGGGTCGCGCAGACGAGGGTCACGGGAGGTCCTCCGGTCGCGCGCCACGACCATTTCACGGGCGCGTCGACGGAGGGCTCTTAGTCAAGCGGCGTGCCCGCTTCGCGGCGCCGTGCCGCAGGCTGGAGGCGCTGCCGCAAGTCGCTGCACGGAGGCCGCTTGCGGCGATCGGAGCGATGCACTGCGCGGCGCGCGTGGCGGCGCCGCGGCTGCACGCTTTCCGGACGCTCGTCAGCTTTCCTGACGACGGATCGGCGTGCGCAGCGGCGGCGTCGGGTCGCCGGAGGTCGGCGCCAGCGGGTGACTCGATGCGGTCGTACGGCGCGCCAGGCCGCGGGCGACGAAGGCGGAGATCAGCCAGACGCCGAGCCCGGTGCGCGGATCGGGGGCGTCGATCAGCAGGAAGAGCACCAGCGCCAGGATCGCGACCCCGAGCAGCGGGTGGCCGGCGTACATGACGCCGAGCCCCGGGATGATCGAGAGGCGCAGCGCGCGGCCGGGCGACCGCTCGCCGCTCGCCGCGGCGGGCGGCGGGACGAGCGTGACGGCGCGCTGCGCGGCGTAGGTCACCGCGCCGGAGAGCCCGTCCTGCAGCGCCCTCCCGAACGCGCTCATGCGGCCGAGCAGCTCGAGCACGACGAACCAGCCGGCGCCGGCGCCGATCAGCAGGCGCGGCGACGCGGCGCTCGCGCTGCCGAGCGCCAGCAGCGACTGCGTGCAGGCCGAGAGCGTCGGCGAGATCAGCAGCAGGCCGGGCGCCACCAGCAGCGTGCGCAGCAGCGCGCGGCCGGCGCCGAGGTCGCCGCCGTCGCGCCGGCAGAGGCGCACGTTGAGCCAGCGCTTGCCGACCGTCCGGCCGCCGCGCGCATCGGCCGTGGCGAAGTAGAGCAGCGCGGCGACGACGGCCGCGGAGGCCAGCACGATCGCCGCCGTCGAGCCGGCGGTCGGCAGCGTCGGCACCAGGAACGACGCGACGCCGCCGCGTGGCGCGGCCGCTTCCGGTGCGAGCGCGCGGCCGGCGAAGAGCAGCACGTGCAGCAGCAGCTCGAGCGCGAGCAGGTCGACCACGAACGCGGCGAACCGGCGCAGCGCACCGGCCGGCTCGAGCACGAGCTCGGTGGTCGACTCGTGCGGCAGCATGTAGGTGGTGGCGCCCTGCTGCACGCGGCGCAGCGGCGGGTCGGCGCCGCCGATCGGCTCGCGGCCGGCGCGCAACCGCTCGAGGTCGGAGAGCAGCGCGGCGTGGCTCTGGTAGCGCTGGTCGGGGTTCTTCTGCAGCAGGCGATGGACGACCCGCTCGAGGCCCGGCGTCACCTTCCCGTTGCGGGCGCGCAACGGCAGCGGCTCCTCGCGCAGGTGCTTCAGGATCACCGCGACCGGCGTGTCGGCCTCGTGCGGCGGGCAGCCCCCGAGCACGTGGTAGAAGGTCGCGCCGAGCGAGTAGAGGTCGGCGCGATGGTCGACCCGTTCGCCGCGCCCCTGCTCCGGCGCCATGTAGTGCGGCGTGCCGAGGATCTCGCCGGTGACGGTGAGGCGCGAGTCGGAATCGACCGCCTTGGCGAGGCCGAAGTCGGCCACCTTCACCGAGCCGTCGGGCCGCAAGAGCAGGTTGCCCGGCTTGATGTCGCGGTGGGTGATGCCCATCTCGGCGGCGGCCAGCAGCCCGCGCGTCGCCTGCTCGGCGACGGCGAGGAAGTTGTGCGGGCCGAGGCTGCCGCGCTGCGCCGCCGCGAGCAGGTCCTCGCCCTCGACGAGCTCCATCGCGATCCACGGCGTCCCGCCGTCGAGCCCGGCGTCGAGCACGCGCACGATGTTCGGATGGGAGAGGCCCGCGGCCGCGCGCGCCTCGCGCGAGAAGCGCGACAGGAAGTCGGGCCGCGCCTGCAGCGCCGGGTGGAGGACCTTCAGCGCCACCTCGCCGCCCTTCTCGACGTCGCGCGCGCGCCAGACCGTGCCCATGCCGCCGCGGCCGAGCACGCTCTTCAGCTCGAAGCGGCCGACGCGCTGCTCCGCGCGCGCGCCGAGCACGGCGGTCGCGGCGGGGCCGCCGGCGGCCGGCGGCGGGGCGGGCGGCGGCGGCGGATGCGGGGCGCCGACGTGCGGCACGACGCTGCGCTCGCGGCAGGTCGGGCAGACCACGTCGCGCACCGACGCGTCGACCGTCAGCAGCCGACCGCAGCGGCAGAAGAAGCGCGTCTGGCCGCCGTTCATGGCTCCTGCTCGAGGCCGAAGGCGCGGATCTTCTCGTACAGCGTGATGCGCGCCATGCCGAGGATCTCGGCGGCGCGCGTCTTGTTCCAGCGCGTCGCCGCCAGCACCCGCTTCACGTGCTCGCGCTCCACCTCGGCCAGCGAGACGAGCGGGCCGGGTGCGGCGGCGAGCAGCGGCGCCGCGGCGAGACCGAGGTCGGCCGCGCCGATCTCGGCTCCCGCGGAGAGGAGCAGCGCGCGCTCGAGGGCGTTCCTCAGCTCGCGCACGTTGCCGGGCCACGCGTGCTGGCGGAGCCGCTCGGTGGCGTCGGCGGCGAGCGGCTTGGTCGGCCGGCCGGTGGCGCGCGCGATGTCGGCCAGCAGGAACGCGGCGAGCTCGTCGAGGTCGCTCGCCCGCTCGCGCAACGGCGGCGTCGCGATCGCGACCACCTTGAGGCGGAAGAGCAGGTCGGTCCGGAAGGCGCCGCTCTTGCACGCGGCATCGAGGTCGCGGTGGGTGGCGGCGACGAAGCGCACGTCGGCGCGCACCTCCTCGCTGCCGCCGACTCGCCAGAAGCGCTTCTCCTCGAGCAGGCGCAGCAGCATCACCTGCACGTCGAGCGGCAGGTCGCCCACCTCGTCGAGGAAGAGGGTGCCGCCGCGCGCCAGCTCGACCAGCCCGATGCGCCGCGCGGTGGCGCCGGTGAAGGCGCCCTTCTCGTGGCCGAACAGCTCGCTCAACACGACGTTGGCCGGCAGCGCGCCGCAGTTCACCGCGACGAACGGCCCCGCGGCGCGCGCGCTCGCCGCATGGATGCCGCGCGCCACCAGCTCCTTGCCGGTGCCGCTCTCGCCGGTGATCAGCACGGTCGCGTCGACCTGCGCCGCCTTCGTCACCAGCTCGCGCAGCCGGCGCATCGGCTCCGACGCGCCGACCAGCTCGCGCTGCGGCGCCGCCTGCCGGAGGTGCTCGTTCTCGCGCGCCAGCGACTCGCGCTCGGCGAGCGCGTCGGCGGCGAGGCCCACCTGGCGCGCCGCGGCGCCGAGGAAGGCGACGTCGTCGGGCAGCACCGGGCTGCCGAGACCGCGAGCGGCGACGTAGAGCACGCCGACGCGGCCGCGCAGCGGGATCGGCGCGCAGGCGATCCGCACGCTGCGGGCGGCGGCGATGCTCTTCGCGTTCTTCAGCTCGGGCTCGGCCTGCACGTCGTTGGCCAGCACCGCTTGCCCGCTCGACAGCACGCGCCGCACGACGGTGCTGCTCCAGGGCGGCACCGCGCCCTCCTTCGCGTGGCTCGCGACCGGCTGGAGGTCGAGCCGCTCGCCGTCGATGGGGCGCGCCGAGAGCAGCACGTAGCCGAAGTCGAACGGCAGCGTGTCGAGGATCGTGCGCAGCGCGCCGCGCAGCACCTGCGCGACGTCGGCCGAGTCGCCGATCACGCGCAGGATCCCGTAGAGCGCCTGCAGGTGGCGCTGCCCCGTCTCGAAGGAGAGGCCGGCCGGCGGGTAGGGCGAGCTCGCCGCGTCGATCGCCACCTCGACGTCGTCGGGGCCGACGTAGCAGGTCTTGTAGGAGTCGGCCGGCGCCTCGTGCTCCTCGATGCGCAGCAGGAGCCGCCCGATGACGATCGAGTCGCCGTCCTTGAGCCGCGCCTCGTGGACGCGCGTGCCGTTCACGTAGGTGCCGTTGGTCGAGTGGAGGTCGATCAGCGCCAGCAGGTCGCCGTCGGGCCGCACTTCGCAGTGGATGCGCGACACCCCCTCCTCGTCGAGCAGCAGCTCGCATTCGGGGGCGCGTCCGATGCGGAGCGGGCGCACCACGTCGGTCGCGTGGTGCTCCCCGCGGGCGTCGGTCCAGACCAGTTGCAGGCGACCGTCCGCCACGGTCACTCCTGCGCGCGCGGCAGCGGGTGCGGGGCGTCCGGGCGCGCGCGCGCCGCGAAGGCGACCGCCGACTCCATCTTGTGCATCCCGGCCGGCAGGAGGCGCCAGTAGCGCAGCTCGTCGCCGAGCCCGTCGCGCAGCCGGTCGAAGTGGTCGAGCTCCGCCTCGCCGTGGAAGAGGCGCAGCGCGCAGCCGTCGGCGCCGACGTGCGTCACCTCCATGAACTGCATGTCGAGCGAGCCGGCGAGGAACCAGGCGCGCTGCATCCAGGGCGGCACGTCGGGATGGCCGACCGGTGCGCGCACGCGCGCCAGCATCGGCACGGGGATCCACGGCTCGCCGCCGCTGTTCGGGAAGAAGACCTTTGCGCGGTCCTTGCGCGCGTCGAGCACGATCCCGAGCTCGGCGGGGAGCTTCAGGTTGTCGCGGTAGGCGGCGTCGTGGCAGAGCACCACGTCGCCGACCGCTGCGGTCGGGGCGTTGGTCGAGTCGTCCATCGCGCGCAGAGCCTAGCGCGCGGCGGCCGCAGCCGCGAAGTGGCTGGCACGCCCGGGCTCCGCGCATGGCGTTTGCGGTCGTCGCACGGGGCCACGCAGCCGCGGCGGAGGTCGCGTTCCGCATGGCGCCGTCATGGAACGAGGAGGATCGACGATGCACCGCCCCATGCGCGAATCAACCCGGCGTTCCCGCCGCCCTTGCCAGCCGCCGCGACGCGCTCGTCACGTCGTCGCCACGATCGCGTGCGGCGTGCTCGCGATCGTCGCGTGCGGCGCGGGGATGGCGCGCGCGCAGGATTGCGACGGCGATCGGGGCGTGCGCCTCGAGGTCCCGGCGACCGCCGAGATCGGCTCCTCGGCCGCGATCCGCATGCACGGACCGGCGGGCGCGTTCGCTCACTTCATGGTGTCGCTCGGCGCGGGGCCGACGCTCGTCGGCGCCAGCTGGATCTGCCTCGACTTCCCGCTCGTCTGCGACCACGTCTTCGAGTTCGACGCGCGCGGCGAGCATGGGTACGACGCGGCGATCGGCGACGACCTCGATCTCGTCGGCACCGTCTACTTCGTGCAGTTCCTCACGATCGGCTCGCCACGCCTCCTCTCGAACCTGGCGTCGTGCCGGATCGTCTTCGATCTGGACGAAGGCGCTTCGCGGGGTGCAAGTCGCGATTGCTCGGTGACGTCGCTCGGCCTCACGCCGCTCGGCGATCTCGGGCGCGGCACCTACCTCGGCGAGCAAGGTGGACTCTGGCCGCAGGGAAGCAACGACCCGCCGCGGGCCCATCGGGACGCCGGAACCGCGCTCGCGGACGCCATCGAACCCCTCGACGCGAACGGTCGCCCGAGCAGCGACGGCCGCATCGTCGTCGCCGCGATCGGCTTCAGCGGGTCGAAGAAGATCTGGGCCGAGCTGGTGCCGATGGCGCAGGCCGACCCGACCATCGCTCCCGCCGTCCACTGGCTCGACCTCTGCCTCGCCGGCGAGGACGCGATCGACATGAGCGACGCGGCCTCGAACTACTGGACCGTGTTCGTCCCGGGTGCGCTCGATGCGGACGGCGTGACGGCCGAAGAGGTCCAGGTGCTCTGGATCATGACGGGAGCGCAAGGCGTCGCCGGCACGTTCCCGGCGCGCGCGCGCACGCTCGAACGCGCGATCGAGGAGCTCGTCCTCAACGCGAAGGCCGTGTTCCCGAATGCGGCGATCGCGTTCCTCTCGCCGGTCACCTACAAGGGCTACGCCGTGCCCGTCGTCGAGCCGGAGACCTACGAGAACGGCTTCGCCATCAAGTGGGCGATCGAGGCGCAGCTCGCCGGCGGGCTCGACTATCGAGGGGGCGTGCTTCCGGCGAGCGCGCCGTGGCTCACTTGGTCCTACTACCCGTGGTGCGACGGGATCGTGCCGAGCGCCGACGGCCTCGACTGGGTCTGTCGGCGCGACACGGTCGACGGCGTCCACCCCTCGCCGATCGGCGCGCGCAAGATCGCGCAGCGCACCCTCGACCAGTGGCAGCGCGATCCGGCGGCCCGCCCATGGCTGTTGCGGACGCCGCCGATCGCGACGCACCCGGTGCCGCCGCCCGCGACCGGCGCGCGGCGCTGACGTCAGCTGCCGGCCGACTTCGCCTGCACGAAGCGCATGCGCAGGTCGACGAGGAGGCGCTTCAGGAACTCCGCCTCGTCGCGGGAGAGGTTGCCCTGCGTCTTCTGCTCGAGCATTCCGAGCAGGTCGACCATGTTCTTCGCGCGCCCGAGGTCGACCTTCTCCTTCTGCCGCGTCACCGGGTTCTCGATGGCGCCGAGGAAGACCTGCGCCTGCGTGGCGAGGCCGATCAGGAGCCCGACGAAGCTCGCCGGGTCGAACTGGGTGCGCTCGTCGCCGCCGGTCGCGTCGTCGTCGTCCGGGTCGGCGGGGGTGTCGGGGCGTTCCATCGGGCTCTCCTCGCGAGCGGTCGACGCTCAGGGGACGGCGACGCGCGTCGCGGCGCCGTTGCCCCGCTCCTTCGCGCAGCGCAGCACCGCACCGACGAAACCGTCGAAGAGCGGGTGGGAGCGGTTCGGCTTGCTCTTGAACTCGGGGTGGTACTGCACGGCCACGAACCACGGATGGTCGGGGCGCTCGATGATCTCGGCGAGGTGGAGCGTCGCGTGCTCGCCGGTGACGACGAGGCCCGCCTGCTCGAGCGGCGCCTTGTAGGCGGGGTTGAACTCGTAGCGGTGGCGGTGGCGCTCGGAGATGGTCGCGCTGCCGTACGCATCGCGCGCGCGGCCCGGCTGGAGCGCGCACGGCTGCGCGCCGAGCCGCATGGTGCCGCCGAGGTCGACCACGCGCCGCTGGGCGTCGAGCAGCGTGATGACCGGGTGGGGCGTCTTCGGGTCGACTTCCGAGGAGTTGGCGCCGGCCAGCCCGCACAGGTTGCGCGCCGTCTCGATCACGGCGATCTGCATGCCGAAGCAGAGGCCGAAGTAGGGGAGGCGCTGCTCGCGGGCGTAGCGGACGGCGGCGATCTTCCCCTCGACGCCGCGCTTGCCGAACCCGCCCGGCACCAGCACGCCGGAGACGCCGGCCAGCACGCGCTCGGCGCCCTCCGCCTCGATCTCCTCCGCCTCGATCTTGCGGATCTTCACGTGCACCTTGTGGCGGATGCCGGCGTGCGCGAGCGACTCGTAGATCGACTTGTAGGCGTCCTGCAGGCCGATGTACTTGCCCGCCACGGCGATCTCGACCTCGTGCTGCGGATGGCAGACGTCGTGGACGATCTGCTCCCAGTCGGCGAGGTCGGCGCGCCGTTGCGGGAAGCCGAGCCGCCGGCAGATCGTCTCGTCGAGCTTCTGGTCGCGCAGGACGAGCGGCACCTCGTAGATGGTGTGGTCGACGTCCTTCTCGACCAGCACGCCGTCGCGCGGCACGTTGCAGAAGAGCGAGATCTTGCGCAGCATCTCCTCGGTCGGCTCGACCTCGCACCGGCAGATCAGCACGTCGGGCTGGATGCCGATCTCGCGCAGCTTGCCGACCGACTGCTGGGTCGGCTTGGTCTTCAGCTCGCCGCTCGCGCGCAGGTAGGGCAGCAGCGTCAGGTGGATGTAGAGGGTGTTCTCGTAGCCCTTGTCGAGGCGGAACTGCCGGATCGCCTCGACGAACGGCAGGCTCTCGATGTCGCCGACCGTGCCGCCGATCTCGGTGATCACCACGTCGACGTCGGGCGCGACGAGCTTCTCGACCGCGCGCTTGATCTCGTCGGTGACGTGCGGGATCACCTGCACCGTCTGGCCGAGGTACTCGCCCGCCCGCTCCTTGCGCAGCACCTCCTGGTAGATGCGCCCGGCGGTGAAGTTGCACTCGCGCGTGAGCGGCGCGTTGGAGAAGCGCTCGTAGTGGCCGAGGTCGAGGTCGGTCTCGGTCCCGTCGTCGAGCACGTAGACCTCGCCGTGCTGGTACGGGTTCATCGTGCCGGGATCGATGTTCAGGTAGGGATCGAGCTTCTGCAGGCGCACGCGCAGCCCGCGCCGCTCGAGCAGGAGCCCGATCGACGCCGAGGTGAGCCCCTTGCCGAGCGACGACACGACGCCGCCGGTGATGAAGATGTGCTTGGTCAACGAACGCTCCCGTCCACGAACCGCCGGTAGTCCTCCGGCGTGTCGATCCCCAGCCCGTCGCGCGGCGTGATCACGACGCGCAACCGCTGCCCATGGTGCAGCCACCGCAATTGTTCGAGTCGCTCGACCTGCTCGAGCGGCGCCACCGGCAGCGCCGCGACGGCCAGCAGCGTCGCGCGCCGGAACGCGTAGACGCCGCGATGCTTGAGCGGCGCCAGCGTCGCGTCGCCCGCGCGCGCGCCGTGCGGGATGACGCTGCGCGAGAAGTAGAGCGCGTGGCCGGCGCCGTCGACCACCACCTTCACCGCGCTCGGCAGCGCGACGTCGGCGTCGCTGCGGAACGGCGTGGCGAGCGTGGCGATCCCGCAATCGCGCTCCGCGGCGAGCGCGCCCACCAGCAGGTCGAGGTCGGCCGGATCGATCTCCGGCTCGTCGCCCTGCACGTTCACCACCAAGTCGGCGGCGAGTCCGCGCGCCACCTCGGCGACCCGGTCGGTGCCGCTCGGATGGGCGGGCGAGGTCATCGCCACCTCGCCGCCGAAGCTCGCCACCGCGGCGGCGATCCGCTCGTGGTCGGTGGCGACGATCACGCGGTCGATCGAACGCGCGGCGCGCACCCGTTCGTGGACGTGCTGCACGAGGTACTTGCCGGTGTCGCGCAGCAGCGCCTTCTCGGGGAGGCGTGTCGAGCCGAGGCGCGACGGGATGATCGCGACGACGGTCAAGGCGAGCGGCCCGCCGCCGCCTGCTTGCGCGCGCGTCCGGCGTCGAAGAGCTTCTGCTGCAGCTCGTAGAAGTGCAGCGAGCTCTTGGCCGACCCCTCGAGCCGGAAGTCGACCACCTCGTTGAACATCGCCTGCACCGCGTGCGCGAGCGCGTTGAACTGCTCGGCGGTGGCGGCGTTCGGGCCGCGCGGCAGCGTGAAGGCGCGCCGCTCGTCGCCGACCGTCACCACCAGCCGGCGCAGCACGCGCTTCGGATCGCTCGGCTCGAAGAGGGCGAGCGGCTGCGAGGCGGCGACGAAGCCGCGCCGGGTGAGCTCGTCGAGCAGCACCACCATGCGGTCGGCCGGGATCCGCTTCACGCCGGTGCGGCGCAGCTCGGCGTCCTCGGCGTCGGCGGCGGGGTGGTCGTCGCTCACGAGGCCGAGGATGCGCGGCGGGTCGTAGCTCAGGTTCTCGATGGTGACCACCGCCGGCTCGTCGGTCGGGATCGCCTGGCTCCAGCCGGAGCCGTCGCCGGAGCTGGCGCCGGTCGCGCAGCCGGGCGCGCTGACGACGAGGCCCGCGAGCGAGAGGAGCAGCAGCAGCGGCGCGAGACCGCGCGCGGCGCGGGTGGAGAGCGAAGCGGCGTTCAGCATCGCGGCAAGTTAGCGCGTCGCGCGAGCGCGCAAAGAGGCGCAGTCGGGTCGGTGGCAGCTCGTGGAGAAGGCTGCTAACGTCGCGCCATGCCAGCATCGAAGAAGCCGACGTTGCGCCGGATCGCCGTCTACCTCGCGGGGGCGCTCGTCTTCGTGCTCGCGCGGCCGACCATCGAGCTCTACGCGGTGGGGTGCGGCCTCGCGCTCGCCGGCGAGGCGCTGCGGCTCTGGGCGTGCGGCCACCTGCGCAAGAACCAGGCGGTCATCCAGAGCGGCCCCTACTCCCACGTGAAGAACCCGCTCTACCTCGGGACCTTCCTCATCTTGGTCGGGGGGATCTTCGCCGCCAGCAACTTCGACAAGGGCGGGACGAGCCGCTACCTGCTGATCCTCTTCCTCCCGTTCGCGCTCGGCGTCTTCTTCTTCTACTACCTCCCGCACAAGTTCCGGGTCGAGGGGGGGCGGCTCCGCCGCCGCTTCGGCGCCGAGTGGGACGCCTACGACCAGAAGGTCCCCGACTTCATCCCGAGCCCCTGGCCGCGACTGCGAGCGCCCGGCCGCTTCGACCCGGCGCTCGTCGCCCACAACAGCGAGATCAGCACGGCGCTGCTGGTGCTGCTCGGCCTGGCCATCCTCGGGAGCAAGTTCTTCCTCCCGTCATGGTGAGCGGCGCGCCGTCCCCGGCGCCCCTCCCCACGCGCGCCGAGCTCGAGCGGCTGCCCGCCCGCCTCCTCCACCCCGGCAGCGCCACCAAGTCGCGCGTCTCGGTGGTCGCCTCCGGCGGGCGCGAGCTGCTGATCAAGGACGTGCACGCGATGCACCCGTGGGTGCGGGCGCTCTACGGGCGGCGCGTGCTGCGGCGCGAGGAGCGGGTGCTGGCGGCGCTCGACGGGATGGCGGGGGTGCCGCGCCTCTACGGGCGCATCGACACCGACGCCCTGGCCAGCGAGTACCTCGCCGCCGAGCCGCTGCAGCGCCGCCTCGCTCCGGCGCGCCTGCGCCGCGCGTGCCTCGCGTTCGGCGAGCGGGTCGCCGAGCTCCACGCGCGCGGCGTCGTCCACCTCGATCTGCGCCAGAAGCGGAACGTGCTGGTCGACGCGGAGGGCGGCGTCTACCTGATCGACTTCCAGTCGGCGTGGGTGCTCGGCACGCGCGGCGTGCGCGGCGCGCTGCTGCGGCTGCTCGCGCGCCTCGACCGCTCGGCCGTGCTCAAGTTCAAGGCGCGCTACGTGCCCGAACTGCTCGACGAACGCGAGCGGCGCGCGGCGGCGCGCTTGCAGTTCCTCACGCGCTTGTGGGTCTTCCATCGGATCGGCTCGTTGCTGCGCGTGCTGCTGCGCCGACGGCGGATCCGCTCGCCTTGAGCGACGTCGGCGCGCCTCGACGGCGTCGCCGCGCCTTGACTGCGTCACCGGGCGCAATAACATCCCGCGCCATCGCGAGCCTCCGTGTCGGAGTCGCGATGCGATCGGATCGGCGAGGTTTGGCGGCTTCGCGATCCGAGCTCGGCTGAAGGCGATGGGGCGGTCCGCGTCCGCGGGCACGGCGCTGCGTCGATGGCACTGCGTTTCGCTCCGCTTCGGCGGGCACGAAGTCCATCCGCGGGCGCAGGAGTGGGGAAGGGCGATGCGCACGATCGGGAGCATCGAGCGTTTTCTTGTCGTCGGCATCGTGCTCGTCATCGGCGCGATCCTGATGGTGGCCATCAAGGGCGCGGGCGACTTCGAGCGGCGCCAAGAGGCGCTGATCGGCGCGGGCGGCAAGCCGGAGGACGGCAAGATCGTCGCCGCGAAGGGGGCGGGCAAGCCGACCGAGCCGCGCGCGCCGCGCAAGAACGACCCGAAGTCCGACCCGAAGAAGGATCCCAAGCTCGATCCGAAGGGCGATGGGACGGGCAGCAAGGCGCCGGCGGTCGAGCCGGCGCCGGTCCAGCCGCCGCTGCGGCGCGAGACGCCGCTCTCTGAGATTGCGGGTGGTTCGAACCCCGGGGCGGTTCCCGGCCCGGCTCCGCTCCCGGCCGGCGGCTCGAGCGTCGCCCCGCCCGACGTGACCCCGGGCAACCCGCTCATCGAAGATCTCCTCGACCGGCAGCGCGAGGCGGCCCTGCTGGTGGGCGATCCGCGCCGCGAGGACGACACGGCGGCGCCGCCGGTGGTCATCGCCGAGGACGATTCGATCGGCGGGGCGGTCGGCGCGGGGAAGACGGGCGAGACGGCGCCGGAGGTGGCGCCGGTCGGCGACGCCCCGCGCGACTACACCTACGAGGTGCGCAGCGGCGACTCGCTCGAGCGGATCGCTCGGGCGGTCTACGGCGACGGCGGCGAGTGGAAGGCGATCCTCGCGGCCAATCCGGCGCTCACCGACAAGAACACCATCCGCGTCGGCATGCAGCTCAAGCTGCCGAAGGCGCCGACGCAGGGGCAGGAACTGGTGAAGGCGAGCGCGCCGGTCGCTGCCGCTGGTAGCGCCTCTGACCGTGCCGCCGGCAACGGGAGCGCGGCGGGTACGCCGGACGGGTCGGCGAAGCGGGGCGCAGCGAAGACCGAACCGGTCGTCGCCACGCCGCCGGCCGCGACCTCGAGCGGCTTCAAGCGGGTCACCTCGAGCAGCGAGCACACGGTCGCTCGCGGCGACACGCTGATGAGCATCGCGCTGGCGAACTACGGCACGAAGGCGGCTTGGAAGCTCGTCTTCGAGGCGAACTCCGACCGCATCGCCGACAAGGATCGCTTGAAGCTCGGCACGGTGCTGCGTCTCCCGGCGAACTGAGCGCGCGGCCGATGGCGCCGACGGAACGGCGCTGAGCGACGACGGAACAGCAGCGGAACAGCAGCGGAACAGCGAAAGAGCTACGGCGGCGGGGGCAAGGCGCTCTCGCCGCCGTTTTCATGGCGGGTCGCCTCGCTGTTGCTCGCTTCGCTGTTGGTGCGGCTGGCCGCTTCGCTGCGGGCCGCGAGACGGCGCCGTCGCCCGCGCTCCCGCACGAAGCAGAAGCACGCCAGCAGGAGTTGCGCGAAGGCGACCAGTGTCATGCCGCGCTGACGTCGCTCGCGCGACGCGGTGACGGCGCCCGCGGACTACCGATCGAGCGTGATCACCTCGTCGGCGTGCTTCTTCGCCAAGTCGAGCGCTCGCATCAGGAGCTCGCGCGCCACCGCTGCGAGCGGCAGCGCCGGGCGCGCGATCAGCAGCAGGTCGGCCATGCGCGCCTGCATCACCGAGAGGAGCGAGAGCACCTCGGCGTCGCGCTCGATCGGGTCGTCGGGGAAGCGCTCGACCACGCGCTCGATCCAGCGCTCGAGGCCGTCGACGATCACCGTCTCGCAGTGGCCGGCGAGCTGCGCGATGGCCGAGCCGATGAAGACCGGCTCGTCGAGCGCGCTCGCGGTGATGCCGGCGTAGTCGCGCTCCTCCTCGATGCGGCCGCCCGAGACCTTCTCCCGGCCGAGGTCGATCGAGGTGAGGACGAGGCCGACCTCCTCGCCGCTCCGTGCGGCGAGCTCGGCGGCGTGGGCCACCGGGCCGCGCGACGGGGCGAGGATCAGGACGTTCCGAGCCATGATGTTCCCGTGGAGTCGGCGCGCGGCGACGCGGCGCGGTGGCGGCGAAGGGGCGGCATGGTACTGCGCGAGCGGAGCGGCGGGGAGTGACGCGACGACCGGCCATCTCGGTGCTGCTGCCGGTGCGCGATGGCGGCCCCTACCTGGCGCCGGCGGTCGCCGACCTGCTGGCGCAGCGCGACGTCGATCTCGAAGTGGTGGCGGTCGACGACGGCTCGCGCGACGGCTCGGGCGAGTGGCTCGAGGCGCGCGCGCGCGATGAGGCGCGTCTCTGCGTCGTGCGGACGGCGGGCGGCGGTGCAGCGGCGGCGCTCGATCGGGCGCTCGCGCGGGCGCGCCATCCGCTGGTCGCGCAGATGGAGGCGGACGATCGCTGCCCGCCGCAGCGGCTCGCGCGCCTCGCGGAAGCGCTCCTCGCGGAGCCGAGCTGGTCGGGGGTGGTGAGCGACGCGGCCGTCTTCGGCTTCGAGAGCGCCGGCATGCGCCGTTACGTCAAGTGGCAGAACGGGCTCGTGACGCCGCAGGCGATGGCGGCGGCGCGCTTCCTCGAGATCCCGGCGCTCCACCAGAGCGGGCTCTACCACGCGGCGGTGCTGCGCGAGCTCGGCGGCTACGCGGGCGATCCGCGCTGGCCGCTCGACATCGACTTCTGGATGCGCTGGCACGCGCGCGGCCTGCGGGCGGGCCGGTTGCCCGAGCGGCTCTACTGCTGGCGCCAGCACGCGCGCCAGTCGACCCGGACGAGCCCGCTCCATCGGCCGGACGCGCTGCGCCGCTGCAAGGCGCACTACTTCGCGCGCGGGCCGGGCGCGGGCGGCGCGGTCGACCTGCTCGGGGTCGGAGCGACGCTCGCCGCGTGGCAGGCGAGCCTCGCCGAGGCGGGGCAGCGCGACCTCGCCGCGCACGAGTGGCGGCCCGGCGCTCCGCTGCCGCCGCGCCGCGCGGGGGCGCTGCGCCTCTTCCTGTTCGGCACGGCGCCGGCGCGGGCGCGGGTGGGGGCGCAACGCGACGCCCTCGATCCGGCGCGCGACTGGTTCGCAGCGTGAGCGGCGCGCGCCGCGCCCTTCGCGCCACCGTCGCCCGGCTCGTCGAGCGGTGGCGCGGCTGGCGCCGCTCGGTCGCGCGCCGCCGCGCGGCCGAGCGGGCGCTCGATGCGCTGTTCCAGGATCCACGCCGCCTCGCGGGCAGTTCGCTGCGTCCCGACCAGCGGCCGCGCTGCCAACTGCTCGACTTGTCGGCGGCGCCCGAGCGGATCGGCTTCGGGATCGTCCGCCACCCGCGCCCCTACCCCTTCTCGCGGCAGCACCACGCCGTGGTGGAACTCTGGTGCTACGAGCCGGCGAGCGGCCGGCTCGAGCGGGTGCGCGGCGTCAACCTCACCCGCCGTGCCGGCGAGGACGACGCGAGCGGGCCGTTCGCGGCACCGCCTTGATCGCGCGCTCGGCGCCGCGCGCGGCGACCCAGGCGATCGTCTCGGCGACGAGCTCGCGCAGCTCGGCGTAGGGCCGTGCGCGCCGCGCGAAGGGAGCGAGTCGATCGAGCGCCGCGCGCGGCAGCGCGACGAAGCGGGCGAGCAGCTCGGGATCGAAGTGGCGGCCCGCTTCGGCGCGCAGCAGCGCCATGGTGCGCGCATGCGAGTAGGCGCGCTTGTAGGGCCGCACGCTGCGCAGCGCGTCGTAGACGTCGATGATCGCGAAGAGCCGCGCGCCGAGCGGGATGCGGCGGCCGGCGAGTCGGCGCGGATAGCCGCTGCCGTCGAAGCGCTCGTGGTGGCACCACGGGATCGCCGCGGCGTGGCGGAGGCTCTGCGTGCGCGCGAGCAGCTGGCGACCGACGCTCGGGTGGGTCCGCATCACGCGCCACTCGCGCGGGTCGAGGCGCCCCTCCTTCAAGAGGATCGGGTCGGGGATCGCGATCTTGCCGACGTCATGGAGCAGCGCGCCGGCGTGGATCGCCTCGAGTTCGGCCTCGTCGACGTCGCAGGCCGCCGCGAAGAAGAGCGTCCAGAGCGCGACGCGGTGGGAGTGGCCAGCAGTCTCCTGCTCGCGCAGGTCGAGCGCGCCGACCAGCGCGCGCAGCGTCTCGTCGTGGAGCGTCACCGGCGGGCGCGGTCGCGCGGCGACCAACGTGGCGAAGCGGCGCGCGAGCGCGGCGCGCTCGGCGGCGAGTCGTCGCGATCGGGCCGCGTCGGGTCGGGGCAAGCGGGAGGCGGTGGCCATCTCAGCCACTCCCTTCGTCGCGGCGCGCGCGGCGTCTTGAACGGCCGACGCCGCGCGATCGCGCGGTCCACGCCAAGAATCGAGGCTAGGGCGGCTCATCGAGCGCGCTAGGATGCGCCGCGCTGGCGGTATCTGCGGGCGGCGACCCCGGCCCTCGGTCAAGTTCCGAGCGCTGTGCCGGCGTCCCGCCGCGCTCCTTTGGGAGGGGCGACGATCGTGGCATCCGGCAAAGAGAACCCGGTCTACCAGGCGCTCACGTTCGACTGCTTCGGGACGTTGGTCGACTGGGAGCAGGGGCTGAAGAACGCGCTCGTCGAAGAGGGGCACTTCGACGCGGTCAAGGCGCGCTTCGACGAACTGCTCCGCTTCCGCGAGAAACGCGAGGCGGAGTGGGAGGCGCTGCCCTACCGCCACTACCGCGAGATCCTCGCGGTGTCGTTGCGCGAGGCGTACGTGCACGTCGGCGCCAACCTCGACGAGCCGACCGCGTTGCGGGTCGCCGACTCGATCCGCCGCTGGCCGGCCTTCCCCGACACCGTCTCGGCGCTGCGGCGGCTCGGCAGCCACTTCCCGCTGCTGCTGCTCTCGAACGTCGATCGAGCGCCGCTGGTCGCGCTGGTCGAGCGGCTCGGGATCCCGTTCGCCGAACTCGTCACCGCCGAGGATGTGCGTTCGTACAAACCGGCACCGGCCCACTTCCAGGAGGCGAAGCGCCGCCTCGGCTCGCGCACCGCCGGCTGGCTGCACGTCGCCGTCTCGTCGTTCCACGACCTCGAACCGGCGCAGGCGCTGAACATCGCCTGCTGCCACGTGGCGCGCGGCAACTCGAAGGTGAAGGACGGCATCGTCCCGAAGATGGTCGTGAAGGACCTCCTCGAACTCTGCAAGAAGCTCGGCGTCTGAGCATGGCGAACGGCAAGCGGCCGGCTGCGAAGCGCGCCCCTGCTCGGCGGTTGCCGCCGGCGCGGATCGGCGTCATCGGCGGGAGCGGGCTCTACGAAGTGCCGGGGGCGCGGACGCTCGCGGAAGTGACGCCGAAGACGCCGTGGGGGAAGCCGTCCGACGCCATCGCGCTGGTCGAGATCGGCGGCGAGGTGGTCGCCTTCCTGCCACGCCACGGCCGCGGCCACCGGCTGCTGCCGAGCGAGGTGAACGGCCGCGCCAACTTCGCCGCGTTGAAGTCGCTCGGCGTCGAGCAGGTGGTCGCCTTCTCCGCGGTCGGCAGCCTCGCGGAGGAGCAGCGACCGCTCGACTTCGCCGTGCCGGCCCAGCTGATCGATCGCACGCGCCATCGCCCCGACACCTATTTCGGCGACGGCGTGGTCGGCCACGTCGCCTTCGCCGATCCCTTCTGCCCGCGCCTCGCGCCGCTCTTGCGCCGCGAGCTCGCGCGCGCCGGCCTGCCCGGCGTCGAGCGCGAACCGACGCTGCTCTGCATGGAGGGGCCGCTCTTCTCGACGCGCGCGGAGAGCCACTCCTACCGGGCGATGGGGGCGCACCTCATCAACATGTCGGCGCTGCCCGAGGCGAAGCTCGCCCGCGAGGCGGAGCTCTGCTACGCGCTCGTCTGCATGGTGACCGACTACGATTGCTGGCGCGAGGGCGAGAGCGACGTCGACATCCAGATGGTGATCCGGAACCTGCTCGCCAACGCCGAGCGCGCCCGTTCGCTCCTGCCGGAGCTGCTGCCGAAGGTGGCGTCCTCCGCGCGCAACTGCAGCTGTCCCGATGCCTGCCGGTTCGCCGTGATCACCGATCCGAAGTTGCAGCCGCGCGCGACGCGGGCGCGCCTCGCGGCCGTGCTGCCGCGCTACTTCGCGCCGAACTCGAAGCGGCGGTGAGCGAAAGCGCGGCGGCGCATTCCGGCGCCGCCGCTGCCACGCCGCGCGATGCCGGCCTCAATCGATCGCGCGGCAACGACTTACGCCGCTCGAAGCGAACGATCGACGGGCGCGGACCGGCCGCTGCGTCGTGGCACACCCTTTGTTGAAGGGAAAAGCGACCCCCGCGGGGTGAGGTGCGGTCTCTCGGTTGGATCAGGTTCAAGGCTAGCCCGGTTTCCTTTGCGGCACTGAGGCAGCGCTTCATTCCTCGGGGTTCACTGATTCCTCACGCTTCCGGCCGCTCATGCCGGAGCCGTTCGTTGCGACGGACGAGAGGCTGCTGGAGCCGGACGCGACTCGCTCGCGTCCGGCTCCTGCTTTTCCCCGGCGGGTCGCCGACGGCGTGCCCGCGTGGCGGTCCACGGCGAATTCGCTGCAACGCTCGTGCGGGAGCGCGCCTCTCCCTCGCACCCGCCCTCCACTCCTGAACGACGGTCGCGCGTTCGGGGGTAGGGGCGGCTCGTCCGTGAATCCGTGTTGCGCCGGTCGCCCCGCCGCCCGCGCCACGCCCCAAGCCGTTCCGTGGAGAAGTGCATGTCGCTCGTCTCGATCCCGTTCGCGCTCCTGCTCTCCTCCTTCGCGTCCGACCCGCCGCCGGCCGGCGACGCGCTCGCCGATCGGGTCGGCGCCGACGCGCTCTTCTATGCGTCGCTCGACACCGGGCGGATGGTGGACGGGATGACGGCGCTCGGCCTGGTCACGCTGCTCGACGAGCCGCAGGTGCAGGAGTTCCTCCGGCCGCTCGCGGGCGACCTGCCGTGCGAGATCTCGACCGGCGGCCTGCGCCAGCTGATCGACTCGGTGCCGTGGCGCGAGTACGTCTCGGGCCGCGTCGAGATCGCGGTGCGCGGGATCGAGGTCGATCTCGGCGGGCAGCGGATCGAGCTGTCGGCGTCGCAGCCGTTCGACGCGCGCGCGTTGAACAAGCTCGGCGGCCTCGCGCAGCTCGCCCACGGCGGTTCCATGGCGGGCGCGAGCTTCTCGCTCGACGCGGTCGCCTCGCTCGACGCCGGCCCGCGCTTCGAGCAGTGGTTCGACGGGATGGTCGGCCACCTGCGGCAGTCGGGCATCGACGCCGAGGGCGAGCGCTGCCGGGTCGGCGGCCACGACGCGCAGCGGCTGCGCGTGCGCTTCGACGACGACGCTCCGTCGACGAGCGTCTGGTTCGCCGGCGAGGGGAGCCGCTGGTGGTTCAGCGGCTCGGCGGCGTCGCTCGAGCGCTGCCTCGCGCCGCGCGGCGATTCGCTGGCGCAGAGCGCGCCGTTCCGCCGCTGGCAGGCGCAGGTGACCCAGGGCACCCCGGCGCTGCAGACCTACGTCAACGTCGCCCACATCGGGCGCATCTTCGAGCGGCTCGTCCCGCCGATCGTGAAGGAGGAGCTCGACCTGCTCGGCCTTTCGTCGATCGAGTCGCTCGGCGTCGCCACGACGTTCGTCGACGGCGGCGTGCGCGACTCGCTGGCGATCAGCTGGTCGGAGGCGCCGAAGGGGCTGCTCTCGCTGCTCGACTGCGTCGAGGGCGGCTTCGACTTCCTGACCGCGGCGCCGGCCGAGACCGGCCTCTTCGTCGGCTTGCGCGTCGCGCCGGAAGCGCTGCTCGACAAGCTGCTGGCGGTGAGCGAGCAGATCGCGCCCGGCTCCTCGCATGGCCTCGAACTCGCGCTCGACGAGATCGAGGGGCAGGTCGGCATGGACGTGCGGAGCGAAGTGCTCGCCGCGTTCGGCGACGAGATCGGCCTCTACCTCACGCCGCCGGGCGCGGGCGGGATGCTGCCCGACGGCATGCTGCAGCTCGAGATCGGCGACCGCGAGCAGTTCGACAAGCTGCTCGGCATGGCGCGCGGCCTCTTCGAGCAGCAAGGGCTCGCCGTCAACGACGCGCGCGGCCTGCCGGAAGGGTGGAGCGGCTTCACGGTGGTGCCGGAAGGGGCGCCGATCCAGCCGATCGTCGCGATCAGCGGCGATGCGCTCTGCATCGCGCCGAACGTGCTGGCGCTGAAGAGCGCGCTCAAGGCGCGGGAGAGCGGCCGCTCGGGCTCGGCGCTCGACAACGCGCGGCTGCAGCGGGTGTTGACCGCTCTCACCGGCAAGCCGAACGCGGACGGCCTCTCGCTGCTCGCCTTCGTCGACCTCGAGCGGCTCGTCTCGATCGGCTACCAGTTCGTGCCGATGGCGGCGGGCGCGCTGCAGGAGGGGAGCGGCGGCCGGCTCGACCCGGCGGCGCTGCCCGAGTCGGAGATCGTGGCGAGCCACTTCAGCGGGCTCGGCATCGCCGGCAGCTCCGATCGGCGCGGACTCTCGCTCAGCTTCTTCACGCCGACCGGCTTGCTGCCGACCTTCGCCGCGGCGGCGGCGTGGAGCATGCCGATGATGGTCCACCAGCAGCCGCCGCAGGAGCGCATGGCGGAGCCGGTCGTGGTCGCTCGCGAGGCGGAGCCCGCGGTGCAGCCGGCGAGCGAGCCGGCGCGCGGCAGCGGCAAGACGCTCGCGCAGCTCTTCGCGAACCTCGAGAAGGCGACCGGCGCGACCATCGACTTCCCGGAGTCGCTCGCGTCGATCGTGATCGACTACAAGGCGCGCAGCGGCGACCTCGAGACGATCCTCGCCGAACTCTCGGCGCAGGTGGGCTTCCGCTACGAAGTGCGCGAGGTCGACGGCGCGCCGCTGGTGGTGATCAGCGCCGGCTGAGACGCGCGGACCGCGACTCGGACGTTCTCCTCCGCCCCGTGGCGCACGCGCGTCGCGGGGCGGAGTTTTTTTCGTGCCGCGGCCATGCGGGTGGCGAGGTGGTGCCGCGTCGATATCGGAGCAGCGGCAGCGGAACCTCTCCGAGGTAGCGCCATGGCCCTCGAACATCGCGTGCTCATCTACGTCTTCCGGCGCCGTGCGAGCGGCGTCGAGTACCTCTTCGAGCGGCGCTGGCCGCACGAGGAGTTCGCGTGGTCGCCGATCCCGGCCGAGGTCGGCTACACCGAGTCGCTCGAGGTCGCCACGCGCCGCAGCATGCAGCACGACTGGCATGCCCCGCCGCCCGACCGCCTCGTCGACCTCAAGGTCTGCGCGCACGAGAGCGTCGGCGACCTCGACCTGATCGACTGGGGGATGGGCTACGCGGTCCGGCCGCAATGGGAGCCGAGCGACGCGCCGGTCCGCGCCGAGCTCGCTTGGCGGCCGCTGCCGGTCGCGCTCGAGCTGCTCGAGGGGGAGGCGGCGCGTCGCGCGCTCTTCCGCCTGCACCTGCAAGCGGCGGAGTGACGACCGGGGCGGCGCCCCGGTGATTGCGCCCGCCGCTCGATTCCGGAAGATCGCCGCCACGTTCCGGTCCAACGGGGCGAGTGTTCCGGAGCCTTGCATGAGCGTCCGTCGTCGCGCGCCGCCGCGCGGGCAGCGCCGGGAGTCGGGGATCATCCTCGTCCTGGCGATGTTCGTGATCGTGCTGCTGCTGGTCATCGTCCCGCAGTTCTGCTTCTCCGCGCACGTCGAGCGCGAACTCGCGCTGAACGAGGTGGCCGAGCTGCAGATGGAGGCGCTGGCGCGCGCCGCGATCCTGCGCGCCCAAGCCGGCCTGCTGGTCGACCTCGAGGACGACAAGAACAGCGAGCAGGGCGACGACGCGCTCGGCGGCGCGGGCGGCGGCGGCGGCGCGGCGGGGGGAGCCGGCGGGACCGGTGGTGCGGGCGGGGCGGGCGGCGCGGGGGATCAGGGTGGCGCCGGCAACCACGTCGACTCGCTCGACGAGCCGTGGGCGTCGGCTGGCTTCGACTTCGCGCTCGGCGAGGAAGCGCAACTGCGCACCCGCATCGACGTCAGCGACGAGGACGGCAAGCTGAACCTGCTGCTGCTCGCCGCCGAGGATCCCGACTACCGCAAGGAGTGGCGCGCCCGCTTCGAGCGCTGCCTCGACCTGATGCGCGACGGCCAGCAGGACGACCTCTCGATCAGCGATGCGACCGAGCTGCTCGACCGCATGGAGCGCTGGATGCGCGGCGAGCGCGGCAACGACCAGCTCGCCACGCCGGCGCTGCAGACCGGCGATTGGAAGAGCGGCACCGGGCAGTCGACCTACGCGCCCTTCTCGCTGGCGGAGTTCGCGTTGGCGGGCGGGATGCCGACGCGGCTGCTCACCGGCTTCGAGGTGGGCGACGATCCCGACGACCGCAAGTGGGTGCCGGGCCTCGCGCAGGGGCTCACCGTCTGGTCGAACCTCGAGTGGAAGGACCTCGAGGCCGAGGAGGAGAAGGGGCCGGCCGACGTCTCGAACCCGCAGCAAGCGCGGCCCGAGGCGCAGGGGGTCAACAACGGCCGCATCAACATCAACACCGCGCCGATCTGGGTGCTGAAGAGCCTCTTCCCCGACTCCGAGATCCCCTACTCGGCCTGGGACGAGTACGAGACGTTCCGCCGCGAGGCGCTCGAAGAGATCAAGGAGAAGCGCGAAGAGGCGCGCAACGGCGAGGGCCGCGACGAAGACGGCCCGCCCGATCCCGACGACAAGTCGGCGAAGTACCCGCTGAAGACGATCGACGACCTGCGCAAGATCGACGGCTTCACCGCCGACTCGAGTTCGCTCACGCCGGCGCGCTGGGACAAGCTCGCGATGCTGCTCTCCGTCGAGAGCAACGTCTTCACCATCACGGTGTCGATCGCGACCCTCGAGCCGCCGGTCCGCTACTACGTCGCGCGCGCGGTGGTCTGGCGCCGCTCGCAGGGTGGCGGCGACCCGCGCTGCCTGCCGATCGTGCCGTTCGAGCGGGTCGGGCTGTCGGCGGTCGACCTGCGCGAGTTCGTGAAGCAGGTCGAGGAGGAGTCGGCGCACACGTATTGAGAGGCGCCGAACGGAGCGCTCTCCGCCGTGCGGTCGCCCTGGGCGTTGCGCGCCGGGCGACAGGCTGACGCACCGGCGCACCCGGCGGCACGGGGCGACGCGGGGCACGTGGCGTGCTTGCTGGCGGCAATTGACAGCCCACCGCCCCTCGATAACGTCCCCCGGTTTCCCCAGGCCCCTCCATGCGCATCCCCGTCATCGCCGGCAACTGGAAGATGAACCTCGACCGCTCCGCGGCCGTGGCGCTGGCGCGTGAACTGCGCGACCACGCGGCGTCGTCGTCCGCTGCGGTCGGGGGCGCCTCCGGTGGTGGCGCGGCGCGCGTCGAGATCGGGGTCGCTCCGCCGTTCCCCTACCTCGAGGCGGTGCGGAGCCTGCTCCGCGGCACGCCGATCTGGGTCGCCGGACAGAACGTCTCGCACGAGAAGCTCGGCGCGTTCACCGGCGAGGTCGCCGCTTCGATGCTGGTCGACGTCGGCTGCAGCCATGTGCTGGTCGGCCACTCCGAGCGCCGCCACCTCTACGGCGAGAGCTCCGACCTCGTCGGCCGCAAGCTCGCCGCCGCGCTCGCCGCCGGACTGGCGCCGCTCCTCTGCGTGGGCGAGACGCTCGCCGAGCGGCAGGCCGGGAAGACCAACGCCGTCGTGCTCGAGCAGCTCGAGTCGGGGCTGAAGGGGCAGGAGGAGGCGTCGCTCGGGCGGCTCCTCATCGCGTACGAGCCGGTCTGGGCGATCGGCACGGGCGTGAACGCGACTCCCGCGCAGGCGGGGGAGGTCCATCGACTGATCCGCGAGTGGCTCGGCCGGCGCTTCTCGAAGGCGTTCGCCGCGGCGACCCGCATCCTCTACGGCGGTTCGGTCAAGGCGGAGAACGCCGCCGAGCTGCTGGCCGTCGACGACGTCGACGGTGCCCTGGTGGGGGGCGCCTCGCTCACCGCCGCGTCGTTCCTCAAGATCGTTGCGGCGTGCCCGACCCGGGCCCGCTGACTCGCTTTGTGGCGGCGTGCCCTGCTGGGCCCGCCGGTGGTTGAGTGCGGCGCGCCCGGCCGGGCGCGCCGGGTTGGTTGACTGGGGCGCGCCCGACCCGGCACGCCGGTGAGGTTCCAAATGCTTGCCATGACGCTGCTCTTCTCGTTCGCCTCGCTCCTGCACGGCTTCCTCTGGCTCCTGCTGGTCATCTCGATGCTGCTGCTGATCGGCGTGATCTTGCTGCAGGAGGGCAAGGGCGGCGGTCTCGCGGAGGCGTTCGGCGGTGCCGGTGCCGAGACCTTCGGCGTGAAGGCGCACGGCATCAACAAGTTCACCGCGGTGATCGGCGGCGTCTTCCTGCTGCTCTGCGTGGTGCTGAACAAGTTCAGCTTCGAGCCCGACGCGACGCCGCTCGACCCGAGCTTCACGCCGTCGGCGGCGCCGGTCGATCCGCAGCAGCAGGCGATCGACGATCTGATGCGGCAGATCCAGGAGCAGAACGGCGGCGTCCCGCCGGCCGGTGGCGGCTCCGGGGGCAGCCCGAGCGGCGGCAGCAGTGGCGGCACCGGCGGCGGCTCGACCCCGCCGGCGGGCGGCACGACGCCGGTCGAGAACGACGGCAACTGAGCGACGCCACGCGAACCCCTTTCGGAGCGCCGATCCGTGGAAGCCGCTGAAGTCCGCCGCCTGCTCGAAGAGACGCAGGCGCTGCTGAATGGCCATTTCCTGCTGAGCTCGGGCAAGCACAGCGACAAGTACTTCCAGTGCGCCCGCGTGCTCGCCTCGCCGGCGCGCGCGTCGCTGCTCGGCGCCGGCATCGGCAGCCGCTGGAGCGATGCGCTCGTCGATGCCGTGGTCGGGCCGGCCATCGGCGGCATCGTCATCGCGCACGAGGTCGCCCGCTACCTCGGCACCCCGAGCTACTTCACCGAACGCGAGGCGGGGAAGATGGCGCTGCGGCGCGGCTTCTCGCTCGAGGCGGGCACCAAGGTGGTCGTCGTCGAGGACGTCGTGACCACCGGCGGCTCGGCGCAAGAGGTCGTCGATCTGCTGAAGTCGATGGGGGTCGAGGTGGTCGGCGTCAGCTCGATCGTCTGGCGCTCCCCCGACCCGCACGCCCCTTCGCCCTTCGGCGAGCTGCCCTTCCGGCCGCTGATGACGTTGCCGACCGACGCGTGGGACGTGGCGAACTGCCCGCTCTGCAAGCAGGGCAAGCCGTTCCACAAGCCGGGCAGCCGGACCGGGCCTGCCGCCGCGCCCTCGGCGCCCGTTGCACCCCCCTCCGCCGAGACGTCGGCCAACGCTGCCGAAGCGGGGAAGTGACGCGATGCCGGCCAGCATGACCGGCTTCGGTCGCGCGGCCGGCAAGGGCCGCGGGACCCGCCTCCTCTGCGAAGCGCGCTCGGTCAACCACCGCTTCCTCTCCACGAAGATCCGCCTGCCGAGCGCGCTCCAGCAGCTCGAAGGCTTCGTCGAGCAGCGCGTGAAGGAGCGCTTCTCCCGCGGCTCGATCGAGGTGGCGATCTTCTGGCGCGATGCTGGCGAGCGGCTCGCGGCGCGCCTCGACACGAAGGTCGCCGACCATTACGTGAAGGAGCTGCGCGGCTACCTGAAGAAGCGGAAGCTCGCCAAGTCGATCGACGCCGCGCTGCTGCTCGGCTTGCCGGGAGTCCTGGCGCCGGCCGATCCCGACGAACTCGCCGCCGACTTCAAGCCGGAGCTCGAGAAGGTGGTCGACGCGGCGCTCGACGCGCTCGCCGAGATGCGCACGCGCGAGGGGGAGCGGCTCGCCGCCGCGCTGCGCCGCGAAGTGCAGAAGGTCGCCGAGTGCGCCGGCGCGATCGCCGCCCACGTGCCCGAGACGGTGCGCCACTACCAGCAGCGCCTCGCCGAGCGGATCGCCGCGCTGCTGCAGGGACAGGGGGTCGCGCCCGATCCGCAGCTGCTCGCGCGCGAGGTCGCGCTCTTCGCCGATCGCTCCGACGTCACCGAGGAGCTCGACCGGCTGAAGTCGCACGAGGCGGAGTTCGAGAAGCTGCTCGCGCGCGCCGGCCCGATCGGGCGCGAGCTCGAGTTCCTCGTGCAGGAGATGGGGCGCGAAGTGCAGACGGTCGGCAGCAAGGTGCAGGACGCCGCGCTGCTCACCAAGGTGCGCGAGGCGAAGTCGAGCCTCGAGAAGTTGCGCGAGCAGGTGGCGAACTTCGAGTGAGCGAATTCCGCGCCTCCGCCGGAGCGAGCTTCCCGCGGCAGCCCTTCCGCGGCGGCCTCGCCGTGCTCTCCGGCCCCTCCGGCTCCGGCAAGACCTCGATCTGCAAGGCGCTGCGGCGCGATCCGCGCGTCGAGCTGTCGATCAGCGCCACGACGCGCCAACCGCGCGTCGGCGAGCAGCACGGCGTCGACTACTGGTTCTATTCGCTCGCGCAGTTCGAGCAGATGGTGGCCGACGGCGAGTTCATCGAGTGGGCGCGCGTCTACGGCAACTGCTACGGCACGCCGCGCGCTCCGCTCGCCGCGGCGAGCGTGCGGCGCGATCGGCTGATGCTGCTCGACATCGACGTGCAGGGGGCGGCGCAGCTGCGCAAGCAGCAGATCGCCGCGTTGTCGATCTTCGTCGCGCCGCCGTCGGTCGAGGAGCTGCGCCGCCGTCTCGCGCTGCGTCGCACCGACGCGCCCGAGGTGGTCGAGCAGCGGCTGCGCTGGGCCGAGCAGGAGATGGCGCAGCGGGCGAGCTACGACCACGTGGTGCTGAACGAGGACCTGCCCGCCACCATCCACGCGGTCCAGTCGCTGCTCGGCCTCGATCCGCTGCCGCCCACCTGAACCGCGCGCAACGAGGTCGGGCGGCCGCTTCTCTTGCGCCGGGACCGGCGTAGACTCCCGCGCGGTTGGGCGGCCGGGGAGGGGGGCAGTGTGTCCCCGCTCCGTGAGGCCGTTCGCTGCGAGTCGAAGCGTGGCGAGCGAGCGGGCGAAAGAGCTGTCGTCGTTGATCTGGTTCGGCGCAGGAGCATTCCTGCTCGCCGCCATGGCGTCCTATGTCGAGGACGTCCGGCCGGCTGCCGAGGCGGCGCGGTGGCACAACGTCTGCGGCGCCTTCGGCTTCGTGCTGGCGCGCGCGCTGTTGGGACATCTCGGCTACGCGGCCTACCTGATCCCGATCGCGCTGATCAGCGAAGGGGCGCGGCTGTTTGGCCGCCTGCCGTCGCGGCCCATCGCGCTGCGCGCCGCGGGCATCGTCCTCTTCATGCCGGTGCTGGCCGCCGTGCTCCACGAGCTGCTCGGGAACTTCAGCACGCGCATCCCCGACGCCGGCGGCGACTTCGGCATCTGGCTCGCCGCGCTGCTGAAGCAGGACAGCGGGCTCGGCGCGATCGGCGGGCGCATCGCGCTGCTGCTGCTGCTGCTGATCACCTTCGTCCTCTACGCCGACCTCCTCTACTCGCGCACCTTCGCGCGAGCGCTCGCATGGCTCGACGCGCGTGGCGGGGTCGCCTCGCTGTGGCGCGGCCGCGGCGAGTCGGACGAGCGAGCGGACGGTGGCGCGCCGGATGATCCGGCGGACGCGGACGACGATGCGGCGACGGTGGCGCCGAGCGCTCGCAAGCGCGGCGCCCCGCGGCTCCACGGCGCGGCGCCGAGCGGCGCGCTCGACGTCTCGAACGAGGAGCTCGACGCGGAACTCGAGCGGGCGCTCGCCGATGCGCCGCCGCCGCCGAAGAAGGGCAAGAAGTTGCCGAAGCGCCTCGTCTCCGCGGTCGATGCGGCGATGGCGAGCGACGCGGTCGAGGCGGAGGAGGAGATCGCCGAGCCGCTCGACGAGGAGTGGAACCAGCCGCACCTGCTGAAGCCGGTCGCGGCGACGCCGCCCGCCGTGAAGCCGGCGGCTGCGACGAGCGCCGTCGACGACGACGCACGACTCGACGAGGCCGATGACGCGGAAGCGGTGGCGGACGCAGAGGCCGACGCGGACGCGGTCGAGGCGGAGCTCGACGCCGACGCGCGCGCTCCGGCGGCGCGGCGCGGCACCGCGGCGGCGCTCGACGAGGAGGAGGCTCTCGACACGGGAGCTGCTGCCGACGCCGACACCGCTGCTGCGAACGGCGCCGCGGCGAAGCCGAGCCTGCGCGAGAAGCTCGCGGCGAAGCTGAAGAGCGTGGTCGCGAAGCCGGCGGCAAGCGCAGCGGTGGCGGCGACCGGAACTGCCGGAGCTGCCGGAGCCGCGGGCGCTGCGGCCACCGCTGCGGCCAATGCAGCGGCCGCCGCTGTTGGTAGTGCTGCCGCGAAGTCCGCTGCGGCGCCGCCGCGTGCGGGTGCAGCCGCGAAGCCGGCGGCCCACGCACCTGCTGCCGCTCCCGTGCCGCTCGCTCCCGAGACGGCGGCGGAACTCGAGGCGGAGGCCGACATCGCGGCGCTCGCCGTCGAAGCGCAGAAGCGCGCGGCCAAGCCGGCGCTGCCAGTGGCGCCGGCCGCGTTGCCCGCGCTGGTGCAGATGCCCTCGGCGCCCGAGCGCAGCAAGGCGCCCTACCAGTTCCCGTCGTTCCAGCTGCTCGATCCGCCCGAACGCGACAGCGGCGGCGACTTCATCAAGTTCACCGAAGAGGCGGCGCGCAAGCTCACCACCGCGCTCAAGTCGTTCAAGGTCGACGCGAAGGTGGTCGGCGTGCAGCGCGGCCCGTCGATCACGATGCTCGAAGTCGAGCTCGCGCCCGGCACCAAGCTGACGCGGCTGCGCGCGCTCGAGGACGACCTCGCCATGGCGCTCGCGGCGCAGAGCGTGCGCATCGTCGCGCCGATCCCCAACAAGTCGACCGCCGGCATCGAGATCCCGAACGACGCGCGCGCCGTCGTGCGCATGTCGGAACTCCTGCAGTGGCCGGGCTACAACCCGCAGAAGTACGCCATCCCGATCTGCCTCGGCAAGGACTCGAGCGGCGCGCCGCGCATCGAGGACCTCGCGAAGATGCCGCACCTGCTGGTCGCCGGCTCGACCGGCTCGGGCAAGTCGGTCTGCCTCAACACGCTGATCATGTCGATCCTCTTCTCGCGCACGCCGGAGCAGGTGAAGCTGATCCTGATCGACCCGAAGATGGTCGAGCTCTCCTCGTTCCAGAACGTGCCGCACCTCATGTGCCCGGTCGTCACCGACATGAAGCGCGCGGCCGGCATCCTCGAGTGGGCGGTGGAGAAGATGGAGGAGCGCTACGCGCTGCTCCACAAGGTCGAGGTGCGCAACATCTATGCGTACAACAAGCTCGGCGAGGAGGAGGTCAAGAAGCGGCTCGGCGACGAGTTCGCCGCCGACTTCGAGACCACGCTGCCGTTCATCGTGATCGTGATGGACGAGCTCGCCGACCTCATGCTGGTGCACGGCAAGGACGTCGAGCAGTCGATCACCCGCCTCGCGCAGAAGTCGCGCGCGGTCGGCATCCACGTGATCCTCGCCACGCAGCGCCCGTCGACCAACGTCATCACCGGCTTGATCAAGGCGAACCTGCCGACCCGCATCGCCTTCCGCGTCACCAGCAAGATCGACTCGCGCGTCATCCTCGACCAGAACGGCGCCGACAAGCTGCTCGGCCAGGGCGACATGCTCTACGTGCCGCCCGGCACCGCCGACCTGTCGCGCGTGCAGGGCTGCTTCGTGACCGACCAGGAGATCCGCGGCGTCGTCGACTTCCTGGCCGACCAGGGGCCGCCGCAGTACTCGCGCGAGCTGGTGCAGAAGCGCAGCAGCTCCGACAAGGACCCGAGCGAGCTCGACGATTTGTTCGACGACGCGGCGAAGTTCGTGGTGGAGACGCAGCGCGGCTCGGCATCGTTGCTGCAGCGGCGCTTCTCGATCGGCTACACGCGCGCGTCGCGGCTGATCGACCTGATGGCGAACGACGGGCTGCTCGGCGAGTTCAAGGGCAGCCAGGCGCGCGAGGTGCTCTGCACCAGCCTCGAGGAGCTCGAGGCGCGGCGCGCGGAGCAACGGGCGGCGCGCGGCGTGAAGCCGGGCGAGCCGCGCGGCGACGACGGCGGGGGAGCGGGTCGCGAGCCGGGGCTCACCGGCGGCGACGGGGACGAGGCGAGCGATCGGTTCGACGACGACGAAGTGGACGAGGAGGCGAAGGCATGAGGTTCTTGGCAGCGATCGCGGCGGATGGGCTCGAGGCGAGCTTCGCCGACCGCCTGGGCGGCTGGGCGCAAGGGTGCCTGGTGCTCCTCGTGGGCGTGTGGCTCTTCCTCGCGCTCCTCGGGATCCGCAACAGCCGGTTCCCGTGGCGCATCCTCGGCGGCTTCGCCTTCATCGCCGGTTCGGCGCTCTGGCTCGGGCTCCACCCGAGTCGCGCCGCGGCGTGGGAACTCGACGCGGGCTACCTCGGCTTCGCGGCGCAGCAGTCGCTGATGGAGCAGCTCTCCGGTTCGCCGTTGCTGGTGAACCTGATCGGGGCGCTGCTGGCGGCCTGCTCGCTGCTCGGCCTGCTGGTGGCGATCGACTGGCTGCCGCTGCTGCCGTTCGCGCCGCTGCTCGCCGGCTTCGAGGGGCGGCTCGCCCGCGCGTCGGCGGAGCGTGCGGCGTCGCGAGCGGCCGAGGCGGCCGCCGCACGGCAGCGCGCCAACGCCGCCGCGCAGCAGGTGATGCACTCGGCCAGCGCGACGCTCGCGCCGCCCGCCCCGCGCGCGGCGGCCCCCGCGGCTGCTCGATCGGAAGCGCCGCCGGTGAGCGTGGCCGAGAGCGCCGCGATCCTCGCAGCGGCCGTCGCCGCGACCGATGCGGCGAGCGAGCAGGCGACCGAGCGCGAGACGGAGCGCGAGACGGAGCACGAGACGGAGCGCGAGACGGCGGCGGACGCCGCTCGCGAGATGGAGCAGAGCGGCGCGGCCGCGGCGTCGATCGACGGCAGCGCCGAAGGTGCGGACGAATCGGACGAAACGAGCTCCACCGCTGCCCTCGAAGCGCCCGAAGAGGTGGCGCCAGTGGTGACGAAGTGGGATCGCTTCCGTCCGCGTGCGCGCGCGATCGAGCCGGAGGCGGCGCCGGTCGAGCTCGCCGGGGAAAGTGGCGATCGCTTGCCGGTGGACAACGAGGCGGAGGCGACGCATAACTCCTCGCTCGCGGAGGGCGCTAGCCGCTCGGATGAGCCGGTGCCCGCCGCTGCTCCGACCGACGTGCGACCAGGCGCTGCGTCGGAGGAGACGGAGTCGGCGCACGCGGCGCCCGCTCTGCAAGCGGAGCCGGCGCACGAGGCGCCCGCTCTGCAGGCGGAGCTGGCGCACGAGGCGCCCGCTCTGCAAGCGGAGCCGGCGCACGCGGCGCCGACTCTGCCGGCCCCTGAACAGAAGGACCCTCCCGTGCTGGATCACGAACTCGATGAAGAGACGCTCGCGGCCGATGCACCGGCCGCAGGAGTCGCCGTGCTCGATGGCGAGCCGCTGACGACGCCGGACTCGACTGCCGAAGCTCCCGCTGCCGCGCTCGCGCCCGAGGCGCCCGCTGCGCCCGCGGACGAGACGCTCGCGCCGCGCCGCAAGAAGGAAGACGACGAGCCGGCGGAAGAGCCGTCCGAGGAGCCGTCGGAAGAGCCCGGTGAAGAGGAAGAGGGCGACGACGACTTCGAAGAGGGCGAGGAAGAGGAGGAGTGGGAGGAAGAGGAGGAGGAAGAGGAAGGCGAGGAGAAGGAAGAGGAAGAGGAGTGGGACGAGGACGAGGAGGAAGAGGAAGACGACGACGAGTGGGAGGATGAGGACGAAGAGGAAGACGAAGAGGAAGACGAGGAAGAGGACGACGACGAAGAAGAGGACGAGGACGACGAGAACTGGGACGACGATCAGAGCTCGTCGATCCAGCCGCCGCCGCAGTCCGAATCGGTTGCCGCGACCTCTGCCGCCGCGCTCGAAGTCGCCTCCGCACCTGCTGCTTCGGCTCCCGAAGTCGCCGCCGCCGCCTCCGCCGACACCGCGGCGGTCGCCGAGGTCGCCTCCGTGGCGGACCTCGCGGCTCCGGCGCTCGTCGTGACGCCGCCCGCCGCGCCTTCCGCCGTCGCTTCCTCCGCTGCCGCACCGGCCGCGGTGCCGCTGCGTGCCGAGCCGGCGCCCGCCGAGCCGGCCCCCGCGGCAGCGACTCCGCCGCTGCCGGCCCACCTGTTCCGCGACCTGCCCGACGACGAGCGCGAGATGCACCACCGCGCCGTCCTGCTGCTGCTCGGCCTCGAGAGCGTCTCGCTCTCCAAGCTGCAGCGCGAACTCGCGATCACCTACTACTCCGCGGCGCGCGTCTTCGAGCGGCTCGAGAAGGAGGGCTTCATCGCCCCCTACTCGGGATCGCTCGCGCGCACCGTGAAGCTCACCCGCACCGGATGGGAGCAGCGCCTGCAGGGGTGATCCCCCTCGGCGCGTCCGCTAGCCGTGACGCTCGCCAACAAGATCACGACCGGCCGGCTCGGGCTCGCCGTCGTGCTGTTCGTCCTGCTCGACCTGCTCGGGCGCGGTGATCCGCTGCCCGGCTGGGAGCTCGCGACGGCGTGCGGCCTGCTCTTCGTGCTGGTCACCGCGACCGACGCGCTCGACGGCTACTACGCCCGCAAGCTCGGCCAGGTGAGCGACTTCGGCCGGATCGCCGACCCGGCCGCCGACAAGGTGATCGTCTGCGGCTCGCTGGTCTTCCTGTCGGCCATCAGCTGGGGCCGCGCGATCGTCCCGCCGTGGATCGTCGCCGCGATCCTCTGCCGCGAGTTCATCGTGACGGCGCTGCGCGGCTACATGGAGCGCAAGGGCCACGAGTTCGGCGCCGATCCGGCCGGCAAGATCAAGATGATCGTCCAGTGCGTGGCGATCCCGGTGGTGCTGCTCTTCCGGGTCGTCGACGATGCGTTCGGCGCGGCCCATCCTGCGTGGCCGCCGCTGATCTGGTGGGCAGGCGTCGTGCTGATCTGGGCGACGCTGCTGATCACGGTGTGGAGCGGCTACGGCTACATCCGCAAGGCGGCGATCCACTTGAGGGAGGGGTTGTGACGCAACGGGAAGTGCAGGGCGGCAAGTCGCCACGGCCGCCGCCGAGCGCGCTCGATCGGCTGCGCGCCGCGCTCATCTCGAGCGGCGGACTCGGCTACGCGCCCGTCGCGTCTGGCACCTTCGGGACGCTCGGCGGCGTCGCGCTCGCGCTCGCCCTCGCGCACGTCGGCGTGCCGCGCTACGGGTGGCACTTCGGGCTGGCGGCGCTGGTGGCCAGCGCGATCGTCCTGCTGATCGGCATCGCGCTCGGCGGCTGGGCGGAGCGCTACTACGGCTTCAAGGACCCGAAGCCGTTCGTCCTCGACGAGGTGCTCGGCTACCTCATCGCGGTGCTGCGCCTCGAGGGGGGCGTGCCGGGCTGGAAGGAGCTCGTGCTCGCCTTCTTCGCCTTCCGGCTGTTCGACGTGGTGAAGCCGTGGCCGGCGCGCCGCCTCGAGTTCCTGCCGAAGGGGGTCGGCATCATGCTCGACGACCTGGTCGCCGGGCTCTACGCGCTGGCGGTGGTCTGGATCGTCCGCGAATGGATGAACTGGCCGTGACGATGGCGCTCGCGGGGCGCGCCGCCGTCCAAGCCTCCTGAGGAGCTCCGCATGGCCAAGCACAAGGTCCGCCGCAAGCATGCCGATGGCGCGCGCGACGACTCGAGCGCGCTCCTCCCGCAGGGCGGCCGGCCGCGCGCGTCGGGTCTCGGGGTCGCGCTGCAGTTCTCGCTGGCGACCGCCGCCACCGTCGCCGCCTCGCTGATCGTCTTCGGCCTGATCCTCTACCGCATCCTCGCCGGCATCCTCTCCGATGAGATCGACGCGACCGGCGTGCACGCGGTGCGCGCGCTCGCCGTGGTCGACGCCAACTGCTGGGAGCCGTTCCACGAGACGGCGCTCGAAGGGCGCGGCGCCGAGTCGCGCGGCTCGGGCGGCCTCGGCCGCGTCGAGCTCAAGAACGCGGAGCAGATCGCGCAGTACGAGAAGCGCAGCGCCCTCAACCGCGCGCGGCTGCGCGAACTCGTCGCGGCGCGCGGCACGAAGCTGCTCGACGTGGTGATCCTCGACGCGCAGATGAAGCAGGTGATCAACGGCGACTCGGCCATCTCCTTCGAGCAGACCGAGACGCGCAACTTCGCCGAGGTGCTGATCCAGGAAGGGCGCTACCTCGCCGACGCCGGCACCGCGAACCAGCGGAAGACCGAGGCGCGCGTCTACGCCGCCGACCTCCGCGACCAGGAGGGCAAGGTGGTCGCCAAGGCGGTGGTGGCGCTCTCGGCCGAGAAGATCGGCGAGAGCCTGCGCCGCGTGCTGGTCAGCATGCTGCTGCTGACGCTCGTCTTCCTCGGGCTCGGCGTGATGGTCTCGTGGCTGCTCGCGCAGCGCGTCACGCGGCCGATCCTGCAGCTCGCCGAGGACATCGAGACGGTGGCTCGCGGCGACCTCGCCCATCGCACCCACCCGCACAGCACCGACGAGATCGGCGTGCTGGCGCGCACGTTCGATCGGATGACGCAGAGCCTGCTCGCGCTGCAGGACGTCGAGAAGCAGCAGGCCGCGCAAGCGCACCAGATCGAGGTGGCGCGCGAGGTGCAGGCGGCGCTGCTGCCCGAGAAGCTGCCTGCGGTGGCGGGCTTCACGTGCGGCGCGGCGGCGAAGCCGGCCGGAAAGATCGCCGGCGACTTCTACGACGTCTCGGAGATGGCGGGCGGCGCGAAGCTCGCGGCCGTCGTCTCGGCGTCGGGGAGCGGCGTGCCGGGGGCGATGGTCGTCACCATGGCGCGCTCGCTGCTGAAGGCGCTCGCCGGCGCGGAGAGCTCGCCCGCCGAGCTGCTGCGCCGCATGAACCGCCTCCTCGCGCCCGACCTGCGGCGCGGCATGTACGTCTCGGCGCTGCTCGTGCGCGTCGAGCCGGCGACCGGCAAGCTCGTGGTCGCCAACGCCGGCCACACGCCGCTCCTGCGCGTCAAGCCGGGCGCGGCGGCGGCCGAGCCGTTCCACGGCGACGGCATCGCGCTCGGCTTCGACAAGGGGCCGATCTTCGATCGCACCATCAAGGACCGCGAACTCGAGGTGGCGCCCGGCGAGCGGCTGCTGCTCTGCACGCGCGCGCTCTTCGGGATCAAGGACGCCGGCGGGCGCGAGCTCGGCGAGGAGGCGGCCCATCGCCTCTTCGCGCGCGTGGCGGCGCGCGGCGGGGCGAACTTCGTCGAGGCGGCGCTCGCCGCGATCGAGCAGTTCCGCGCCGGCGCCGACGCGGTCGACGACGTCACCTTCCTCACGCTGCGGCGCGAGAGCGGGGGGGCGGCGTGACGCTCGCCGAGTTCCAGCGGCTGATCGACGCCACCTTCGGCGCGAAGGACCGCGGCCGCGGCCTCGAGGGGACCTTCATGTGGTTCACCGAGGAGGTCGGCGAGCTGTCGCGCGCGCTGCGCCGCAACGTGCGCGGCAAGCCGCTCGAGGAGGAGTTCGCCGACGTGCTGGCGTGGCTCTCGACGTTGGCCAGCATCGCCGGCGTCGACCTCGAGGCGGCGGCGCGCGCGAAGTACGGCGGCGGCTGTCCGCGCTGCGGCGGCGTGCCGTGCCGCTGCGCCGAGCCGGCGCGTCCGGCGGGGGCGTGAGGCGGCGCCGCCGCGTGTCACCGGCGCCGACTCGCGTCGTCCACGGCACGCTGCCATGAACTTCCTCTTCCCGCCCCCTCCGGAGCCGACGCACGACCCGGCCGGCCCGCGCTGCTTCGCGCGGGTCGCCGTGGCGCTGCCGGTCGACCGCGCACTCCACTACCGCGTGCCGCCGGCGCTGCAGGCCGACGTGGTGGTGGGCTCGCGGGTGCGCGTGCGCCTCTCGGGCCGCGCGGTCTCGGGGACGGTGATCGGCCTCGACGCGGTGCCGGAGGTGGCGCGCGTCCTCGACGTCGAGGGGGTCTACGCCGCCGAGGCGCGCGTCGACCCCGAGCTGATCGAGCTCTGCCGCTTCGTCGCCGACCGCTACGGCGCCTCGCTCGGCGAGACGCTCGAGAGCGCGCTGCCGCCGCCGGTGCGCCACGGCCGCGGGTTGCGCCAGATCACCGTCGTCACGCTCGCGCCGGCGCTCGCCGATCGGGCGCGCTTGAAGCAGGAGGTCGACGCGCTGCTCGCCAAGCACGAGAAGCAGGCGCGCGTGCTGCGGCTGCTCGCCGAGGCGGGGGGGCCGGTGAAGGAGATCGACCTGTTGCGCCGCGCGCAGGTCGGGCCGTCGCCGCTCGAGAGCGTGGTGAAGCGCGGCCTCGCGACGCGCGCGCGCGTGGACGATCCGGGCGACCCGGCGTTCCTCGCGCCGCCGCCCGCGCGCGTCGCGCCGCCGCGTCCGACGCCCGAGCAGCAGGCGGCGGTGCGCGCGCTCGAACTCGCGCTCGAGTCGCGCCAGCACCGCGGCTTCCTGCTGTTCGGCATCACCGGCAGCGGCAAGACGGAGGTCTACCTGCGCGCGCTCGAGGAGGCGCTGAAGCGCGGCCGGCGCGGCATCGTGCTGGTGCCGGAGATCTCGCTCACGCCGCAGACGGTGGCGCGCTTCCGCGGCCGCTTCGACCGCGTCGCGGTGCTCCACTCGGCGCTCGCCGAGCGCGACCGGCTGCGCGAGTGGCGGCGCATCGCGGCGGGCGAGGTCGACGTCGTCATCGGCGCCCGCTCGGCGATCTTCGCGCCGCTGCCGTCGCTCGGCCTGATCATCATCGACGAGGAGCACGAGCCGAGCTTCAAGCAGCAGAACCCGCCGCGCTACCACGCGCGCGAGGTGGCGATGGAGCGGGCGCGCCGCGCCGGCGCGGTAGTGGTGCTCGGCTCCGCGACGCCGAGCCTCGAGTCGTGGGCGGCCGCGCGCGCCGATCGGCTCACGCTGCTGCGCCTGCCGCAGCGCGTCGGCGGCGGCGTGCTGCCGACGCCGCTCGTCCTCGACCTCTCCCACCTGCCCTTCACCAAGCACCCGCGCCTGCTCACCGATCGGCTGCGCGCCGCGGTCGAGCAGGTGCTGCGCAAGAAGGAGCAGGCGATCCTCTTCCTGAACCGCCGCGGCTTCGCGCGCGTGGCGCTCTGCCCGGGCTGCAAGCAGTCGATCCAGTGCCCCGAGTGCGACGTCGCGCTGGTGCTCCACCAGCGGGCGCAACGGCTGATCTGCCACCTGTGCGGCCGCGAGCAGATGCCGTCGGTGAACTGCCCGGCGTGCGGCCACCCCGGCATGCGCTTCCTCGGCTTCGGCACCGAGCGGGTCGAGCAGGAGCTGCGCTCGACCTTCCGCGACGCGCGCATCGCCCGCATGGACAGCGACACGACCGCGGCGCAGGGCTCGCACGAGCGGATCCTCGGCGCCTTCGCGAAGGGCGAGTACGACCTGCTGGTCGGCACGCAGATGATCGCGAAGGGGCTCGACTTCCCGCGCGTGACGCTGGTCGGGATCGTCTCGGCCGACACGTCGTTGTCGGTGCCCGACTGGCGCGCGAGCGAGCGCACCTTCCAGCTCGTCGCGCAGGTCGCCGGCCGGGCGGGCCGCTCGTCGCGCGGCGGCATGGTCGTGGTGCAGACGCTCCATCCGCAGCACCCGGCGATCCTCTGCGCGGTGCGCCACGACTACGAGGCGTTCGTCGCCAGCGAGCTGCCGCTGCGCGAGGAGGCCGACTACCCGCCGTTCAGCGAGATCGTGCGCATCCTGGTGTCGCACGCCGACCTCGACCGCACGCGCCTTGCCGCCGAGCGCGCGAAGGAGCGCTTGGCGCCGATGGCGGGCGAGTACGGCGTCGAGCTGCTCGGGCCGGCGCCCTGCCCGATCGAGCGGGTGCGCGGCCGCTGGCGCTGGCAGCTGCTGCTCAAGTGCAAGGCGGTGAAGGAGCTGACGCGCGTGGTCGCGTGGGCGCGCGAGCGGGTCGCCCAGAGCGCGCCGGTCCGCATCACGCTCGACGTCGATCCCGCGTCGATGCTGTGAGCCGCGCGGCGCGGCTCAGGCGATGAACTTCCACATCAGGAAGAGCAGCGCCGCGACGCCGACCACGCCCGCCACCGCGACCGCCAGGATCCCCTTGCCGACCGCGCCCGCGACCCCCTTGGCGAGCGCCTTCTGCAGGCGCGCCACGTCGCGATCGATCTGCGCGAGCGCCGTGGCGTCGACGCGGTCGCGCGGATTCAGCAGCCGGTGGAGCTCCGTCTGCATCGCGGCGAGCTTCGGCAGGTGGGCGCGCCCCTCCTCGAGCCGGCCGCTCGCGACGATGGCGTCGAGCGAGCCGACGAGTTGGCGGAACTTCTGGCGCGAGTCGCCGAGCGCCTCGCCGAGGAAGTTGGTGCCGGCAGGCTGATAGGTGGAGGGGGAGGCCATGGGGCAGGGGTCCGAGGTCCGTGGGGGGGCGCGCGATTGAACCACGACCCGCTTCGACGGCCAAGAGGGCGGCGACTTCCCGGCGGCGGTGGCGCTTGAGCGGGCGAGGGCGGACGCCGGCCGGAAATTCGTGCCGACGGCGTGGCGCGGCGGGGGCGGCGAGGTAGTGAAGGCGTGCTCGTCACCGCTCGCCTCCCCGCGACCTCCCTCGCCCGCCGAGCCCGCCTTCCCGCCCACCCCCAGGAGAGCCCTTTGATCCGCCCGCTGCTCGCCCTCGCGTTCGCCGTCGTCACTGCGGGCACCCTGTCCGCGAACGCTCCGCGCACCGCCGGTCTCGCCGCCGCCCGCGGCCTCGTGATCGAGCAGAGCGCGCGGCAGGGCGAGCGGCTCGCGCTGCGACTGCGCGCCGATCGCGACCTTTCGGCGGTGCGCGGGATCGCCGTGCTGACCACCCTCGACGCGAGCGGGCAGCGCCGCGAGGTGGCGCGCGCGTCGCTCGAGACGGCGCCGCTCGACCGCTCGCCGCGCCGCCGAGCGCGCCGTGCGACGGTCGCCTTCACGCTCCCGGCCGACGCGCCGGCGCAGCTCGAGGTCGACCTCCTCCCCGGTCGCTGAGCCGCTCGGCAGCGACGCCGCGTCGCCTCCTCCGGCCGCCGCGCGCGGAACCTCCTTCCGCTCGTCGGCGGGGGGCGCGGCCACGGTGCGGAAATCAGTGCGGAGCGCCCCCGCGCGCTCCCGGGAGGCGCGCCGCCCGAGGGTAGTTCCGATCACGTCCCCGCCATCCCGCGGACGAACCGGTCGCGTAGCGCCGCTGCCAGGACGCGGCGTTCACCTTGAACACGCACCGGGGGATTCACGTGGATCGATCGACCGCTTCATCGCGGCGCGCTGTCGCGCGCGCCGCCGCGCACCGCGTCGCATGCGGGGCGCCCCGTCGGTACCGAGGGTCGCTCGGCGCCTTCGCTTGGCTCGCCTGCGGCGGCGTCGCGGCGGGGCAGGGCTGGCTCGAGCAGGAGCGGCTCACCGGCGAGTGGGGCGGCGCGCGGACGTCGCTGGCGGAGGCGGGCATCGCCATCGAGGGCGGCTGGACGGCGGAGCTGGCGCGCGTGCTGGACGGCGGCGTGCGCGAGCGGACCACCTTCCACAACCTGCTCGACGTCAACGTCACCTTCGACCTCGAGGCGCTCGCCGGACTGCCGCAGGTGACGCTCTTCCTCGATGCCTACTCGGTGAACGGTCGGCAACTCTCGAACGACGTCGGCGACCTGCAGGCGGTGTCGAACCTCGACTCGGCGCCGGTCCACCAGATCGCCGAGGTCTGGTACGAGCAGCTCTTCGACGACGGCGAGTGGCGCGTGAAGCTCGGCAAGATCGACGCGAACAGCGAGTTCAGCGTGGTCGAGAACTCGGGCGAGCTGCTGCACAGCTCGCTCGCGGTCTCGCCGACCACCGGCGCGCCGATCTACCCCGATCCCGCGACCGCGATCTGCGCCTTTTGGTCGGTGAGCGAGAGCTGGTGCCTCTCGGCCGGCTGCTTCGATGGCGCCGGCCAAGAAGGGGTGCGCACCGGCGGGCGCGGCCCGAAGACCTTCTTCAGCGCCCCCGATGACCTCTACTGGATCGCCGAGTGCTGCGCGCGCTGGTGCTGCAACGACGGCCGGCTGCCCGGTCGCGCCGCATTCGGCCTGTCGCACCACAGCGGCACCTTCGACCGCTTCGATGGCGGGACCGACGACGGCACCGAGACCTTCTACGCCACCTTCGACCAGCTCTTCTGGCGCGAGCACGGCGACGATCCCGAGGAGCTGCAGGGGATCGGCGCGGCGCTGCTGCTCGGGCTCGCCGACGAGAAGGTGAGCGAGGTGGCGCGCCACGCGGCGCTCGGCGTGCAGTGGGCCGGGCTCGTCGACGGGCGCGACGACGACGTGCTCGCGTTCGCGCTGTCGTGGGCCGACCTGTCGAGCGAGGCGGGCGCCGGCTTCGGCGAGGGCGAGGAGATCGCGCTCGAGCTGGCGTGGAAGGTGCAGGTCACGCCGTGGCTCGTCGTGCGGCCCGACCTGCAGCGCGTCTTCCAGCCCGGCGGCGATGCGTCGCTCGACGATGCGTGGGTGGGGATGGTGCGGGTCGACGTGACGCTCTGAGTACCCGATCGTCGTGACTTCTCCCCATGCGGAAGCTGGGGTAGCTGCGTGAGTAACTCTCGGCATGCTTAGTCGAGCCCAGTGCCAGTCGAGCATTGCATGTCGACCAGCAACTGCTTTACTCCCCCGCAGAGGACGCGGGGTGGTCGGGGGTCGTCGGTGGTCGACAGCTGATGCTCACACGATTCATGCGATTCATCGGCTTCACGCTCAGCCTGCTGGCGGCGACGATTTCGTCGCTCGCGAGCGGGGCCACGATCATTCGCTGCGAAGAGCCGGACGGCTGCGTCGAGATCGAGCTGGTCTCAAACGCCACCCCGAAGGCCGCAGTGTGCGGCGATCACGAACATGAGACTCCCTCCACTAGCGGCGCCGAATCGGTAACCCATGGGTCGTGTCCCTGCGTGGACACGGTGATTGCCTCGCTCGCGGATGCGGTGCTGCGCGGAGGGAACGATCGCGCACTGCTGACGGATCACGCAGCGATCCTCGGGCTTCACTCGGCGCCCTTGCTGGTGGTCGCCGAGCGTCGACCAGACCATCGTCCGCTTACCGCCGCACGTCCTGTCGATCACCGCCAGCGATATTCGCAACGGTCCGTCGTCCTGCGGATTTGAGACGCGCTTCGTCCTAGCGCACCGCACTCCCGCGCACCTTCGTCGCGCGGGCCGTGTCTCAATCCAATCGTCGTAGGCGCCTTCGCCGCCCGGCAGCAACTGCCGTTGTGGCGCGCGCCTCCGCAGCGAGTACCCCGCGGATGAATGCACTTCGTGCGCCGGCCACGGCCGGCATTGAGTCAGCTTTCGCAACTCCGTTCCTCGCCCTTTTCAGCGCCTGCGCGTTGCTTGGGTGCGTCGCGCCGACACCCATCGACGTTGCGCCCGAGCAGGCGATCGCCGAACGGTCGGGGTTGACCTCGGCCGTGGAGTTCCAAGCCGTCGGTCCCGACGGCGGTCCGATCGACGAGCCGGATCGAGTCGGCGATGCGCTGTCGTTCGCCGACGCCATTCGTCGAGCAGTCGCCACCGATCCCAGCTTGCAGTCGGCGTTGGCGCGCGTCCGGATCGCGATCGCCGACGCGGATCAGGCACGCCTCCTGCCGAATCCCGTGCTCGACATCGTGGTCCGGTTCGGCGGCGGTGCCCCGCAGGTCGAGGCTTCGATCGCGCAGCAGCTGATCGAGGCAATCCAGCGGCCGACGCGCGCGAGCGCCGCCGATCACCGCTTGCGCGAGGCCGCGGCAGCGACGGTGACGACTGCGCTCGATGTGATCAGCGCGGTCCAGGAAAGCTACATCGACGCCCAGGCGTCGGCCGCGCTCCGGCCACTCCTCGAACAGCGACTGAACCTCGTCGAGCGGCTCGTGTCGATCGCGAAGGCGAGGCTCGATGTCGGAGAAGGCACTCGGGGCGATGTCGTCACGCTCGACGCGCAACGTGCCGAGCTCCTGGTCCTCATCGATCGGGCGCAGCTCGAGGAGCGGACCCATCGCCTGGAGCTGGCGCGACTCGTAGGCGAGCCGTCGTCCGCAGCAGGTTGGTTGCTCGATGCATGGACGGCGCCTGCGCTCATCGATCGCCCAGAGTCGGCGTGGGTCGAGGCGGGGCTGCGCGCTCGACCCGAGATCCAGGCGATCACCTGGAGACTCGCGGCGCTCGGTGACGACGAGGCGCTGCTCCGCCTGCTGCCCTGGCAGGGGGCGAGCGCGGGAATCGACGCGCAGCGGGACGGCGACTGGTCGGTCGGACCGTCGATTTCGGCACCCGTGCCGATCTTCGACTCCGGTCAGGCTCGGCGTGCGCGGTTGACCGCGGAGCAGCTCGAGTCGCGACACGAGCTCACGCTCGCCCGGCGGATCGTGGTCGAGGAGGTGCGGGTCGCGTACCAGACCGTGACCGCGAGCAGGTTCAATCTCGCGCGCGTTCGCGACGAACTGGTCCCATTGCAGCGCCAGCGCCGGCAACTCGCCGAAGACTCCTTCCGAGCGGGGCAAACGGACTCGACGCCGCTGTTCCTCGCCGAACAGGACCTGCGGATCGCCCAAACGCAAGCGATCGAGGCGGAAGCCCGCGCGGCGCTCGCGCTCGTCCGTCTCCAGCGCGCGGTCGGCGGTAAGGGCGTCGCCGAGTCGCTCGCGGTCGAGAGTCACCCGCCGCCCGGCACTGACCGCCTCGACGCACCCTCGAATCCTGTCGCCCCGTCTCCCTCCCGGATGCCATGAGCAACCTCGCCATGAACGATCACCCGAACGAACGACTCGCTGACCGTCCCGCGCGACTGCGCCGACTCCGGTGCATCGACAGGTTCCCCTTCGCAACGTCGTCGTTGCTCGCCGCCATCGTCGCATTCGGCGGCTGCACCAAGCGCAGCACTTCGACGCCCGCGGCGGGTGCTGGCGAGGAGGGAGATGCGCACGACGATCACGCTGGACACGACCATGGCTCAAGTCCCGAGTCCGAGGCCGAGCATCTCGACGAAGTCACCCTGGCTCCCGGGATCGCGGAGCGATACGGCGTCGCGACCGAGGCGGCGCAGCTGTGGGTGCTGCGGCCGACGATCGCGGTGCCGGCACGAGTCGGGTTCAACACGGAGGCGATGGCGCACGTCGGGTCGCCGTTGCGGGGGCGCGTCGCCGAGGTGAAGGTCCGCGTCGGCGACGTGGTGAAGTCGGGCCAGGAACTGCTCATCGTCGAGAGCCCGGAGCTCGGTGAGGCCCAGGCCGAGTTCCTCCAACGGCGCGTGGCCGTGCAGACGGCTGGTCCAGCAGTCGAGCTTTCCAAAGTCTCGTGGGAGCGCGCCAAGGGACTCCTGGAGCAGTCGCAGGGGATCTCGCTCACGGAAGTTCAGCGTCGAGAGGCGGAGTACAAGGCGACGGTTGCCGCCCAACGCGCCGCTGAGTCCGCAACCACCGCCGCCGCGAACCGGCTGCACCTGCTCGGAATGTCGCATGCGGCCATCGAGGAGCTCGCGGCGACCAATGAAGTCGTTCCGCGCTACGCGATCCGAGCGGCGATCGACGGGTCGGTGGTCCAGCGCGAGGTGACGCTCGGGGAACTGGTCAGTCCCGACCGCGAGTACCTGATGGTGCTCGCGGATACGACGAAGCTGTGGGTGCTCGCCGATGTCCCCGAGTCGAAGCTGATGGACGTCCACGTCGGCGCCACGGCGTGGGTCGACATCGGGTCGCAGGGTCAGGTTGGCGCACGTCGGTTCGAGGGGACGGTCGTGTTCCTGTCGCTGGTGGTCGACCCGACGACGCGCACGGCACCCGTGCGGATCGAGGTGCCGGTGACCGAGATCGGACTGCGTCCGGGAATGTTCGCGCAAGCCGAGATCGTCGCGGCGAATCCGGCGTCGCCCGATCCACCGGCGGTCGTCGCGGTGCGAGAGGACGCGATCCAGACCGTCGAAGGTGCGCCAGCGCTGTTCGTGCCGGTCCCGGACGAGCCGGGAAGCTTCCGGAAGCGCGCCGTGACGATCGGCGCTCCCATCGGCGGGCTGGTCCCGGTCCTCGCCGGACTGGTCGAAGGTGAGCCGTACGTCAGCGTCGGGACGTTCATCCTCAAAGCCGAGCTTGGCAAGAGCTCGGCTGCGCACGAGCACTGAGAACCAAGGAGTCCAACCCCATGCTCGAAGCGCTCCTCCACTGGTCCATCAAGAACCGGTGGTTCGTTGTCTTGCTGACCGCGGTCGTTGCCGCCGTCGGCGTCTTCCGGTTGCAGCAGCTCCCGATCGACGCTGTCCCGGACATCACGAACAACCAGGTGCAGGTCAACGCCGTCGCGCCGTCGCTGTCGCCGTTCGAGGTCGAACAGCAGGTCACCTACCCGATGGAGACCGCGCTCGCCGGGATCCCGGGACTTCAGTACACGCGATCGCTGTCGCGAAACGGCTTCTCGCAGGTGACCGCGGTCTTCGAGGACGGCGTCGACATCTACTTCGCCCGGCAGCAGGTGGGCGAACGGCTCCGTGAGGCGGGGGCGAGCCTGCCGCCCGACGTCGAACCGACCATGGGACCGATCGCCACCGGACTCGGCGAGGTCTACATGTACACCGTCGAGTACGAGCACCCGCGTGGGCGCGGCGCGGAACTTCGCGCCGGCGCGCCGGGATGGCAGGCTGAGGACGAATACCTCACGCCCGAGGGGCGATTGCTCACTGGCGAGCTCGAGCTGGCCGCGTACCTGCGCGAGGTGCAGGACTGGATCATCCGCCCGCAGTTGAAGGGGGTGAAAGACGTCGCCGGCGTCGATGCGATCGGCGGCTACGTCAAGCAGTACCACGTACAGCCCGACCCGATGAAGCTGGTCTCCTACGGCCTCACCTTCGGCGACGTGATCGAGGCGCTGGAGAAGAACAACGTCTCCACCGGAGCGGGCTACGTCGAGCACAAGGGGGAGTCCTACCTCGTCCGCGCCACCGGCCGCATCAGCTCGGTCGCGGATCTCGAGTCGATCGTCATCGGCACCCGCAACGGGGTTCCGGTCCGCGTGAGCGACGTCGTGCGCGCGGGCGGCGTCGGCATCGGCCGCGAGCTGCGCACTGGATCGGCCAGCGAGAACGGCGAGGACGTCGTGGTCGGGACCGCGGTGATGCTGATCGGCGCGAACAGCCGCACCGTGGCCGCGGCGGTCGACGCGAAGATGGCCGAGATCCGGCGATCGCTGCCTGAGGGCATCCACGCCAAGACAGTGCTCAACCGGACGAAGCTCGTCGACGCCACGATCGCGACCGTCGAGAAGAACCTCGCCGAGGGCGCGATTCTCGTCATCGTCGTGCTGCTGCTCATGCTCGGCAACTGGCGCGCGGCGATCCTCTGCGCGCTCGCCATCCCGCTCTCGATGCTGATGACGGCCATGGGCATGGTACAGGGCAAGGTGAGCGGCAACCTGATGTCGCTCGGCGCGATCGACTTCGGCCTCATCGTCGATGGCGCGGTCATCATCGTCGAGAACTGCCTGCGCCGACTGGCGGAGGAACAGCATCACAAGGGCCGGCTCCTCACCTTGCAGGAGCGCCTGCACATCGTGTTCGACGCCTCGAAGGAGGTCCGCAAGGCCACGGCATTCGGCGAGGCGATCATCATCACGGTCTACTTCCCGATCCTCGCCCTGTCGGGCGTCGAGGGGAAGATGTTCCACCCGATGGCGCTCGCGGTGATCTTCGCGCTGATCGGCGCGTTCGTCCTTTCGCTGACGTTCATCCCGGCGATGGTCGCGCTTTGCATCCGCGGCAAGGTCACCGAGAAGGACATGTTCCTGATCCGCTGGGCGAAGGCTGCCTACGCGCCGATCGTGCGCCTCGCCGTCAAGCTCCGCTACCTGGTCGTCCCCGCCGCGATCGCAGGATTTGTCGGCGCCATCGTCCTCTACGGCCGGCTCGGCGAGGAGTTCGTCCCGACGCTCGACGAGAAGGACATCGCGATGCACGCGATGCGCATCGCATCGACCGGCATCACGCAGTCGCAGTCGATGCAGTACGACGTCGAGCGAGCGGTCGCCGGGTTCCATGAGGTTGCGTTCGTCTTCTCGAAGACGGGCACCGCCGAGTTGGCGTCCGACCCGATGCCGCCAAACGTCTCGGACACCTTCATCATCCTGAAGCCCAAGGAGGAGTGGCGGAGCGAGGCCGAGCTGGACCGACTGATCGCGGAGCGACCTGCGGCCGCTCATGCCGCGCACGACGACGGTCACGGGCACGGTCACGAGGAAGGCGCTGTCGCTGTCTCAGGGCACAAAGCGAAGCTGATCAAGCTCCTCGAGTTGACGCTTCAGACAGTGCCCGGCAACAACTACGAGTTCACTCAGCCGATCCAGATGCGCTTCAACGAGCTGATCTCGGGCGTCCGCGGCGACGTCGCTGTGAAGGTCTACGGCGACGACTTTCCGTCGATGCAGCGGAGCGCGGCGAAGGTGCTCGCGGTCCTGACGTCGATCCCAGGCGTCGCCGACGCCAAGGTCGAGCAGACCGAGGGACTCCCCGTCATGACGGTGACGCCTGACCGCGCCGTGCTCGCGCGCTACGGTCTCCATCTGTCGGACGTGCAGGACGTAGTCGCCGTCGCAATGGGCGGGCGCTCCGCAGGTCTCGTCTTCGAAGGGGATCGCCGCTTCGACCTCGTCGTCCGCCTGCCCGACGAGCTGCGCGGGCACATCGACGTCCTCGACCGCCTCCCGATCCCTCTTCCGCATGAGGACGAGCGGTCTGCGGAAGGAGCCCTGCCCGCCATCGCGGATGACGGCGGCGCGAACCTCTTCGCCGCGCCGGAGAAGCGCGGTTTCGTCCCGCTCGGCACCGTGGCGAGCGTCGACGTGGCCGAGGGAGTGAACCAGATCAGCCGCGAGAACGGCAAGCGCCGCATCGTCGTCCAGTGCAACGTGCGCGGGCGGGATCTCGGTTCCTTCGTCGACGAGGCACGAACGAAAATGGCAGCGGTGACGCTGCCGGCCGGCCAGTGGCTCTCCTGGGGTGGCCAGTTCGAGAACCTCGTCGCCGCCAAGGAACGGCTCACGATCGTCGTCCCAGTCTGCTTCCTCCTGATCCTCTTGCTGCTGTTCGCGACCTTCAAGAGCCTCAAGTACTCGCTGCTCGTCTTCGCCGCCGTTCCGCTGGGGCTCACCGGTGGCGTGGTCGCGCTCTGGCTTCGCGACATGCCGTTCTCGATCTCGGCCGCGGTCGGGTTCATCGCGCTATCTGGCGTCGCCGTGCTGAACGGGCTGGTGATGATCATCTTCATCAACCAACTGCGCGAGCGAGGCGAGCGCCTGGAAGAGGCGATCGTCCACGGCTCCATCACGCGACTGCGGCCGGTGCTGATGACCGCGCTCGTCGCGTCGCTCGGATTCGTTCCGATGGCGATCGCCACGGGAACGGGCGCCGAAGTGCAACGCCCGCTCGCGACCGTCGTGATCGGCGGATTGATTTCCAGCACGTTGCTCACGCTCGTCGTGCTGCCCGCGCTCTACCGGATGTTCACCGGCACGCGGGCGGATGGCCTGCCCGGCCCGCGCCCCGAAAACTGGGAGGCATCTGCCCCGGCCACTGGCGTGGCGAGTGCCGCGGCGACAGTCGATCCGTCGGCACTCGCTGGTCCGGACCGGCCCATTCCCGATCTCGGCGACTCGGGCCGATCGACGACGCACTCCCCGCCCCCGAAGCCCGACGACGCCTGACGCACGCGACTCCCTCACACGATCTCTGCGACACCGCCGTTGCCGGCTTGTTGCCGACCTACGAGACGATGTCGCGCTTGCACCCAACGGAAACCAGGAGCCAGCTCATGACGAAGACGATGTCCGCGATCGCCCTTCTGGCGATCCTCGCTACGACCCTCGCGTTCACCAACCAGGGCGCGTCCCAGCCGGTCAAGTCGGCGCCCGAGTACTTCGTGACCTCGGACGGCGACGCCGCGCACCTCTGGGTTCGCGAGGGCACGACGCTGCGCGTGGTCGGCCACGGCGAGTGCAAGGAGTGCGCCGCCCACAAGGGGAACGAAGGGCACGAGCACAAGGAAGGCGAGGCGCACGATCACGACGACAAGTGACGAAGGAGCCTGAGAGATGGCGCCCGGCAGGATGTTCATCGTCTGCCGGGCGCAGGGTTGGAACGTGCGTGAGGCTTCCTTGCTGGCGTCCGGTCTCTCCGTGGCGAGCGTAGGGGCGCCATCGCGCGATGGTCAGCGATGCTGCCGCCATTCCGCGGCTCTCGCATCGAACAAGGCGTTCGATGGGACGTGGCGTGGCGACGATCTGGCAATGGCGGCCACGCTCGCGAGTGGCTTAACCAAGAGCCGGCGCCAGTGAAGGCTCTGGAAGTAGTGTTTTGGTACTGATTCTGGTCGTGCAGGGTGCGTGTGCTGGAGCCGAAGAGTCTCCGGTCGTCAGCGAATCGATCGCAGCGCCGGCGGCGGCCGGAAGAAGTCCTCGAGCGCCTCGCTCTGCTCGAACGAGGCGCTCGGCACCGGCACGATCTCCTGCAGCCCGCCCTTCACCGTGTAGCCGATCACCGCGAGCCGCTCCTTCAGCTTCGGCAGCTCGTTGCCGTCGACGTAGGCGGCGAAGAAGGGGTCGAGGTCGGCCTGCGCGATGCCGGCGACGATCGCGGGCAGCGCCTCCTCGCCGTAGCCGCGGCCGCGCGCGCCGTGGGCATGGTGGAGGTAGCGCAGCAGGTCGGCGACGCCGCGCTCGCCGCCCGAGGCGGCGCGCATCTCGAGGTCGAGCGCGAAGACGGTGAAGCAGCCGCCCTGGTAGTGCTTGACCGTGAAGGCCATCAGGTCGCTGAAGTCGTCCCACTCGCTCGCCTCGCGCGAGACGTCGCTCCACGAGCGATCGGCTGCGGCGGGCCAGAGCGTGCGCGCGGTGCGGCCCTCCTCGGCGAGCCCGGCGAAGAACTGCGCGCGCGTGCGCAGCCCGGCGCGCACCAGCAGGTGGCGGCAGAAGTACTCGGTGATCCCCTCGTTGGCCCAGATCGTCCCGGTACGGATCGGCTGCGTGTAGTCGGGACGGTCGAGCGCCGCGACGTGGATCCGCTCGGCGCACCAGAGGTGGAAGTACTCGTGGGCCAGCAGGTGGTCGAGCTCGGCGGAGCTCGCCGTCGGCGGGTCGATCACGATCAGCGTCGAGTCGTGGTGCTCGAGTCCGGCCCCGCCCTGCTCGAGCGGGTCGACCTGCACCAGGAAGTGGTAGTTCGCGTAGGGCAGCCCCTGCATCCAGTCGCGGCCCGCCTCGGCGATGCGGCGGCAGTGGTCGGCCAGCGTCGCCGCGCGCGCCGGATCGCCGCCGCCGAGCGTGAAGGCGTGCGGCACGCCGTCCACCTCGAAGGGGACCGTCTCAAGCGCGCCGCCGAGCAGCGCCGGCGAGTCCTCGAGCTGCCACCAGCTCGACGCGCGCAGCGTGCCGTCGTCGGCGGCCGGCAGCGCGCTCGCGACGCGCCAGCCGTCGGGGAGCGCGAATCGGACCGCGCAGGGGCGGTCCTGCTCGCCGGCGACGAAGCCGAGCAGCGAGTTGGGCGAGACGAAGGCGTAGTCGCGGCCGATGCGGTTGCCCTCGACCGAGAGGATCATGTTCTGGTTGATCGAGCCCTGCGCGCAGGGGCGCGCGACGTAGTCGACCACGACGCTCGTCGCCGCGCCCGCCGCGATCACGAAGCGGCACTTGCCGTCGCGCGCGACCGGCAGCGGCGCGCCGCTCGTCGCGTCGCGCGCGGCGAACTCGTCGACGAACTCGCCGTACTCGGCGAGGTGGTAGGCGCCCGCGGTCCAGCGCGGAAGCCAGAAGTCGAGCTCGCCCGCGCCGTCGTGCGGCAGCGTGGCGCGCACCCGCCAGCGCGCCGTCGTGCGCTGCACCGCGCCGTCGCGATCGCCCTCGATCGCCACCTCGTAGCGCACCGCGTCGCCGGCGGCGCTGCCCGATGCCTGCGCGCGCGCCGGCGCCGCCAGCAGGACCAGCGCCACGAGACGCGCGGCGGCGCGCGCCGCGGTCGCGCGGCGCGGACGGCCGCTCACTGCGCGCCCCCGGCCAGCGCGTTCTTCAGCGCCAGCAGCGCGTAGGCGGTGGCGCAGCTCTTGCCGAGCTCGTGGTCGTCGAGGAAGGAGCCGTCGATCTCGGGCAGCGCGGCGAGCTTCTCGAGGAACCAGCGGCGCCACTCGGCCTGCGCGGCGGCCGGCACCTGCGCCAGCGCCGCCGAGGAGTGGTAGAGGTCATGGAAGAAGAAGAAGCCGCCGAGCTCGCCGTCGGTGTGGAAGTCGCATTTCGAGATCTTCTCGAAGCGGTCGTAGAACTGCTTGTAGGCCGCGAAGGCGCGCCCGAGCGCCGCCGCGTCGGAGCGGCCGGCCGCGACGAGTTCCGCCTCGCACAGCGGCATGCGGCCGCTCGAGTCCTTCGCGTGGTCGGCGTGCGGCGACGGGCCGCCGCGCGCGCCGGCGCCGCCGTAGGCGTAGGTGCCGTCGGCGAAGCGGGCGCCCTGCAGCGCATCGAGCCCGCGCTTCATCGCGTCGTCGGGCACGGTCGCGCCGGCCGACTTCGCGCGGCGCAGCGCCTCGAGCGCGACGCCGCTGCAGAAGGCGTTGTCGTACTCGTGCGCCCACTGGCCGCCGCGCCGCTGCGTGCCGACGAGCTGCTTCACGAGGCCGTCGAGCCGCTCCTGCAGCGACGCGCGCAGCGGCGCATCCTCGGTCTGCGCCAGCACGCGCTCGACGTAGAGGATCCGGTAGGCGTGGGCGTAGCACTCCTCGTTCTCGCCGACGTTCAGGCGGCCGCCGGCGCTGCCGAACAGGTAGTCCTCCGCGCGCGCCAGCGCGCCGTCGACCTCGTCGGGCGCGAGGTCGCGCCACTCGAGCAGCGCGCTCGCGGCCAGCGCCGTGATCGCCATCCAGGCGTTCGGCGTGATCGCCGGCGTGTTCCAGTAGGCGTAGCGGCAGTCGTTCCACGAGCCGTCGGCGCGCTGCGTGCGCAGCAGCCAGCGCAGCGCGTCCTCGGCGATCGCCTCCGCCTCGGCCGGCTTGCGGCGCCAGCGCGTGTCGCGCGGCAGCTCGCCCGGCGGCGGCAGCGCCAGCGCCGTCGGTCCCTCGAAGGCGTGGCGAGCGGCGCCGGCCGGCGTCTGATCGGGGGTGATCACGAAGTTCGCGGCGGCGCGCCACGCGTAGGGGGTGTCGGGCTGCGCCGCGATCAGCGCCTTCCAGCCGGCGAGCGCCGCGTCGTCGCGCCCGGCGCTCCAGTCGGCGAGCGCGGCGAAGTAGGCGGCGCGCGCCTGCTCGAGCGCGCCGGCGTCGGGCGTCGCGAAGGCGTCGGCGGCGGCCGGCTTCGGGTCCTCGGGATCGAGCTCGGGATGGGCCGCGAGCACCCGCTTCAGCACCTCGGCGAACCAGCGCGGATCGAAGGTGCGCAGGCGATCCATCGCATGGACGACCTTGCCCTGCGGCGAGAGGAAGAGGAGCGCGGGCTCGACCTGGTCCCACGCCACGAGCCCGTACTCGGCGCCGACCTCGCGCGACGCGCGCGTGCGCAGCGGGACGAAGTTGGCGTTCACCAGCGCGACGAGCTCCGGATCGCTCCAGAGGCACTGGTCCATGTAGTCGTCGAGCAGCGGTGCGCGGTACATCTGGCCGCCCTCGAGGCGCCAGACGTGCCAGAGGACGAGCTTCCCTTCCGCCTGCGCGCGCGAGAGCGCTTCGCCGATCGTCCGCTTCAGCGCCGGCGCCGGCAGCTCGGCCTGGTTCAGCGCGTTGGCGTCCTGCTTCTTGCCGCCGCGCACGTACTGGAAGGCGCCGCCCGCCTCGTCGACCGGCGGCAGGTCGCGGATCCACGCGATCTGGCTGCCGCAGCGCTCGGCGAGCCGCTTCAGCTCGGCCTGGTCGAGGGGCGGGGGAGTCGGCGACGAGACCCCGGGCGCTGCCAGCAGCAGCGCGGCCAAGAAGCAGGACGGCATCGGCGATCTCCCCCGCGCGGCGCGAGCGGCTCGTTCCGAGCCGACGGCGGAGGGGCGATCCGCCGGCGCGACGCGGCGCGCGAGGTTAGCAGCGCCGCGGCGATCGGGAGGAGGCCGGGCGCGGCGCGGCGCTCAGCGCGCGACGCCGGGCGCGGCGGGGCGGTGCTGCTCGATCAGCTGGCGGAAGCGCTTGAAGAGGTAGAGCGAGTCGTGCGGGCCGGGAGCCGCCTCGGGGTGGTACTGCACCGAGAAGGCGGGCAGCTGCTTGCAGCGCAGCCCCTCGACCGTCTGGTCGTTCAGGTTGATGTGGCTGATCTCGACCTTGGAGAGGTCGAGCGAGTCGGGATCGACCATGAACGAGTGGTTCTGCGCGGTGATCTCGATGTTGCCGGTCGCGCGGTCGAGCACCGGCTGGTTCCCGCCGTGGTGGCCGAACGGCATCTTGCGGGTCCGGCCGTCGAGCGCGAGGCCGAGCAGCTGGTGGCCGAGGCAGATGCCGAAGAACGGGATGCGCTGCTCGAGGAAGGCGCGCGCGTTCTCGACCGCGTAGGTGACCGGCTCCGGGTCGCCGGGGCCGTTCGAGAAGAAGACGCCGTCGGGCTGCCGCGCCACGACCTCCTGCCACGGCGTCGCCGCGGGCACCACCTCGACGTCGAACCCCGCCGAAGTGAGGCTGCGCAGGATGTTGCTCTTCATCCCGAAGTCGTAGGCGACCACCTTGTAGCGCGGCCCCGGGAAGAGCTCGGGCACCGGCTGGAACTCGCGGAGGTCGAGCCCTTCGGTCCAGCGCTCCGCCTTCGCGCGGGTCACCGTCTTCACCAGGTCGAGCCCGTCGGTGCGCGGCGAGGCCAGCACGCGCTCGTGCAGCTTCTTCGCGTCGCGCTCGGTCGAGGAGATGCCGACCCGCTGCACCTTGCCCGCGCGGATCTTGCGGACGATCGCGCGGGTGTCGACTTCGTCGATCCCGACCACGCCCTGCTGGTCGAGCCACGCGTTCAGGTCGATCACGCTGCGGAAGTTCGAGGCGACCTTCGAGAGCTCGCGCACCACGAACCCTTCGAGCCAGCAGCGCTTGCTCTCGCCGTCGGCCGGCGCGATGCCGTAGTTGCCGATCAGCGGATAGGTCATCACCACCACCTGGCCCCGGTAGGAGGGGTCGGTGAGGATCTCCTGGTAGCCGCTCATCGAGGTGTTGAAGACGGCCTCGCCGAAGGTCTCGCCTTGGCGGCCGATCGACCGGCCGGGGAATGCGGTGCCATCTTCGAAGACGAGCCAGGCCGGTGCGTGCATGGAGACCCTTCGCTTGGTCGGCGGCGCGGGCGCAGATCAGCGCCGCGCCGGTCGATTCACGAGGGCAGCGGTATAGCCCGCCCCGAAACCGTTGTCGATGTTGACCACGCTCACGCCGGCGGCGCACGAATTCACCATCGTGAGCAGCGCGGCGAGGCCGCCGAACGACGCGCCGTAGCCGACGCTCGTCGGCACCGCGACCACCGGGCGATCGAGCAGGCCGGCGACCACGCTCGGCAGCGCCCCTTCCATCCCGGCCACCACGATCGCGACGCGCGCGCGCCGGATGCGTGGAACGGCTCGGAGCAACCGGTGGATCCCGGCGACGCCGACGTCGTAGTGCGTCTCGACGCGCGCGCCCATCAGCGTCGCGGTGACGCGCGCCTCTTCCGCGACCGGCAGGTCGGCGGTCCCGGCGGCGATCAGCGCGATCAGCCCCTCGCCGCGCCCGGCCGCGCGCCGCCGCCAGCTGATCGCGCCGGCGAGCTCGTTCCAGCGCGCGGTCGGGACGCGGGTGCGCACCGCTTCGAAGGCGGCGGCGCTGCAGCGGGTCGCCAGCACGCGATCGGCGCGCGTGGCGAGCTCGGCGAAGATCGCGGCGACCTGCGCCGGCGTCTTGCCGCGGCCGAGGATCACCTCGGGGAAGCCGCAGCGGCGCGCGCGGTCGTGGTCGACCTGCGCGAAGCCGAGCAGGCCGTCGATCGGCGGGGGGCTCTTCTTGCTCATCGAGCGGCCGCCGGTGCCAGCGCGCGCGCGTGGGCGTCGAGGTCGAGGCCGGCGCGCACCCCCTCGGCGTAGAGGTGGCGGCCGAGGCCGGCGACCATCACCGCGTTGTCGGTGGTGAGTTCGCGCGGCGCCAAGTGGAGCGGCAGCTGCATCTGCGCGGCGAGCTCGGTGATGCGCGCCCGCAGCCGCCGGTTCGAGGCGACGCCGCCGCCGACCGCCAGCGACTTGGCGCCGATCCGCTCGGCGAGGCGCGCGAGCTTGGTGGCCAGCACGTCGACCACCGCCTCCTGGAACGAGGCGCAGACGTCGCGCACCTCCTGTGCGTCGAGGGTGCGCGCGCCGCGGCCGTTCTGCCCCTTGCAGTGGTAGAGCACCGCCGTCTTCAGCCCCGAGAAGCTGAAGTCGAGCGACTCCTTCTGCAGCAGCGAGCGCGGGAAGCGGAAGCGCTTCGGATCGCCGCCGTCGGCGGTCCGGTCGACGATCGGGCCGCCGGGGTAGCCGAGCCCGAGGATCGCCGACACCTTGTCGAACGCCTCGCCCGCCGCGTCGTCGATCGTCTCGCCGAGCTTCTCGTGGCGGGTCAGCGTGTGGACGGCGAAGAGGGTCGAGTGGCCGCCCGAGGCGACCAGGCAGGCGGCCGGCAGCTCGGGCTGCGCGACGCCGTGGAAGCACGACCAGACGTGCGCGGCGACGTGGTCGACCGGCACCAGCGGGACGTCGAGCGCCAGCGCGAGCGCCTTCGCCGTCGACACCCCGACCAGCAGCGAGCCGATCAGCCCCGGCTGCACCGTGACGGCGATCGCGCGCACGTCGCCGCGCGACGCCTTCGCCCGCTCGAAGCACTCCTCGACCACCGGCAGCATGTGCTCGACGTGGCTGCGGCCGGCGATCTCCGGGACGACGCCGCCGAACGCCGCGTGCAGGTCGATCTGGCTGCGCACGACCGAGGCGCGCACGGTGCCGTCGGGGGCGAGCAGTGCCGCGGCGGTCTCGTCGCAGCTGCTCTCGATGCCGAGGATCAGCCCGTCGAGCGGGCCGGGAGCGGCCGTCTCGCGCTCAGCCATCGCGGGGCACCTCCATCTCAGAAGTCCTGCGCCGGCGTCTCGCCGCGCAGCACCGCCAGCGCCGCGTCGACCTGCGCGTCGCGCAGCGGCGGCAGCGTGCGACCGTGGGTGGCGAGGTGCTGCGCGCGCCAGCGCGCCGGCACGTGGAGGATGCGGATGCGCTCGGCGAGCTCGGCGACGCGCTCCTCGGGCAGGCGGACGGTGAAGTCGGGCTCGAGGCCGCCGAGGATCTTCTGCTGGCGCGTGACGCGCTTCTCGATCGCCCGCCCCGACGGCGTCAGGTACTCGGCGGTGGTGAGCTTCAGCGTCGCCTCGCCGCCGTCGGCACGGTTCGCCTCCTCGGTGCCGAGCGGGATCTTCCAGATCGACTGCACCACTCCCTTGCCGTAGGTCCGCTCGCCGACCAGCAGCGCACGGCCGTGGTCCTGCAGCGCGCCCGCGACGATCTCGGCGGCCGACGCCGAGTCGCCGTTCACCAGCACGACGAGCGGCAGGTCGGGCCACTTGCACTCGGCCGGATCGGCGCGGTGGGTGAGCCCCTCGCGCGGCGCGCGGTAGCGGATCGAGACGATCGCGCCGTCGCGCAGGAACCGGTTGGCGAACAGGCGCGAGATGTCGAGCAGGCCGCCGTTGTTCGAGCGCAGGTCGAGGAGCAGCGCCTTCATGCCGCGCTGCGCGAGCTGCTCCATCGAGTAGTCGAACTCGCGCACCGTCGCGTCGCCGAAGCCGTCGACGTAGAGGTAGGCGACGCCGTCGGTGCCGGGGATGATCTCGCCGCCGACCACCGAGGCCTGCGGGATGCGCGCGCGCTCGAGGCCGAACTTCTGCTCGGCGCCGTCGGCGGCGCGCACGACGGTGAGCTGCACCGTGGTGCCCGGCTGCCCCTTGATCTTCTCGATCGCCGCGTCGCGGGTGAGCCCCTCGATCGGCGCGCCGTCGATGGCGACCACGCGGTCGCCCGGAACGAGCCCCGCCTTCTCGGCCGGCGAGTGGTCGAAGACGTAGTCGATGGTGATCGGCGGTGCGGCCGGGTTGGTCGCGAAGCCGACGCCGACGTAGTTCTTGTGCGTCTCCTCGGCGAACGGGCGGCTCTCCTCCGGCGTGAGGAAGACCGAGTAGGGATCGAGGCGCTTGGTCATCGCCTTGATGCCGCCGTAGACGAGCTCCCAGCTCTTGTCGTCGTCGAACCGCTCGACGTAGTCCTGCTCGAGGCGGGTGAGCACCTTGGCGATCAGGTCGGCCTGCTGGAAGACGCGCGGGCTCTCCTCCTCGGCGCGCGAGTGGGCCATCAGCAGCGCGGAGCAGACCAGCGCCACCGAGAGCGGCAGCGTCACGAGGAAGCCGTTGCGCAGATCCCGCGACATGAGCGGCTCCGGTCGAAGTGGATTTCAGGCGGTGCGGAGGTCGGCGAAGAAGCGGGCCATCCGCGCCAGCGCCTCGGTCAGCGTCGCGTCGGAAGTGGCGTAGGAGAGGCGGATGCAGCGCGGATCGCCGAACGCCTCGCCCGAGACGGCGGCGACGCCGACGGTGTCGAGCATCCGTTCGCAGAGCTGCGTCGCGTTGGCGAGCGCGCCGCCGAGGTGGCGCGTGACGTCGGGGAAGACGTAGAAGGCGCCCATCGGCGGGCGCAGCGCGAGGCCGGGGATGCGCGCCAGGCCGTCCAGCACGAGCCGGCGGCGCCGCGCGAACGCCGCGACCATCGTCGCGAGCTCCGGTCCGCGGCTGTTCAGCGCCGCCTCGGCCGCGTGCTGCGAGATCGAGCTCGCGTTGCTGCTGGTGTGGCTCTGCACGAGGTCCATCGCGGCGATCGCGGCGCGCGGCCCGGCCGCGTAGCCCATCCGCCAGCCAGTCATCGCGTAGGCCTTCGAGAGGCCGTTCACCACCACGGTGCGCTCGCGCAGCGCCGGGCAGGCGGCCGGCAGCGAGACGTGCTCGGCGCCGTCGAAGACGAGCTTCTCGTAGATCTCGTCGGTGACGATCCAGCAGTCGTGGCGCGCCAGCACGGCGCCGAGCGCGGCGATCTCGGCGCGGGTGTAGACGGCGCCGGTCGGGTTCGAGGGCGAGTTGAAGATGAACAGGCGCGCGCCGCGCAGCGCCCCGTCGAGCGCGTCGGGATCGATCTTGAAGCCGCTGGCCGACGGCGCCACCAGCAGCCGGGGCGTCGCGCCGACCAGCCGCACCGCCTCCGGATAGGTGACCCAGTAGGGGGTCGGGATCACCGCGACGTCGCCCGGGTCGAGCAGCGCGAGGAAGGCGTTGTAGAGCGACTGCTTGGCGCCGTTGCTGACCAGCACCTCGGAGGCGTCGTAGGAGAGGCCGTTCTCGCGCGCGAGCTTCGCGGCGATGGCGCTGCGCAGCGACTTCTCGCCCGCGCAGGGCGTGTAGTGGGTCTTGCCGCCGTCGATGGCGGCATGCGCGGCGTCGCGCGCCGCCTTCGGCGTCTCGAAGTCGGGCTCGCCGGCGCCGAGGCTCAGGATGTCGCGCCCCTGCTCGCGCAACGTCGCCGCCTTCTGCATCAGCGCCAACGGGGCCGAGGGCGCGACCTGCAGGAGACGTTTCGCGACGGTCAGGTGAGCCTCAGCCAAGCGGTCATCCGCGTTCCAGGGGCGCCCCTTCGAAAGAGCCCGGGGAATGTAGCCTTGGCCTTTTCGTCCCACAAGGCGAGCCGCTGCCGCCGGTACGTGCAGCGGAAAGGAGTGCCGACCCGCCGATGAAGCGCTTCCTCAAGATCGTCGCGATCCTCGCGCTGTTCGTGCTGGTGGTCGCCTACGTCGCCTTCCGGGCGGTCTTCTTCGACCCGTTCGCCGGCCCGCGCGCGAGCCTCGACCCGCTGGTGCCGAAGGACGTCCACTTCATGCTGCGGCGCGCCGAGCTGGCGCGCGACTTCTCCGCCTTCCCGATGCCGCGCGCCTTCGCCAACCTGCGCCTGAAGGAGGAGTGGAAGAGCGTGGTGGCGACCCGCTGGTACCGCGACCACGTGCCGGCCGCGCAGATCGAGGCGGCGTTCGACGAACTCGGCCGGCTCCCGGCGCAGATCGCGCCGCTCGACCTGATGAAGGACTTCGCGGGGCGCGAAGTGCTGCTCTGCGGGCGCTGGAAGGCGGACGGCGCGCTCGCCTGGGCCGCCATCGCGCGCGGGTCGTTCCGCGCCAAGCTCTTCGCGGAAGCGGTCCGCCTCTCCTTCGTGCGCAACCTGCAGGGCGACCTGATCGGCGCCTACGAGGAGCAGGACGGCGTGAGCAGCCTCACGGTGGCCGGCACGCGCTGGCACCTCGCCCGCTCCGAGGATGCGCTGATCGCCGGCAACGACTTCGAGCTGGTGCGGGAGATGCGGCAGCTCGACGAGGGGGAGGGGCTGTCGCTCGACGACTCGCCGCAGTACCGCTCGGCGGTGCTCGCGCCGTCGCCGCTCGGCCGGCCGGTCGACTACATGGTCGACGTGAAGACGGCGTGCCAGCGACTCGGCTTCTCGGCGCTCGCCACCACGGCGGCCGACGCGCTCTTCGTCCGCTACGTCGGCGAGCTGCTCGATCCGGCCCACTTCGGCGTCGCGATGGGGCGCCTCGCGCTCGGCCACCAGGTCGAGTTCTCGACCGCGGCCACCATCGACCGCACGGCGCTGGTGCCGCGGGCGGGCGGGCTGCTCGACGGCGCGAGCGGCGACCTCGCGCAATCGTGGTCGTTCTGCGGCAAGGTCTTCCCCGCGAAGGTCGCGGTGGCCGGCCACGCGCGGCTCGACGTGCGGCAGATGCTGCGCCGCCTCGAGGGGCTGATGGAGCCCGACCTGCGCAAGCTGCTGAACGAGGAGTTCCTCCCGAACCTGCGCTTCAAGGCGGGGCAGTTCCAGCCGAAGTCGACCGTCGAGCTGCTCGATTCGTTCGCGTCGGTGGTGGGCGACGAGATCGCCTTCGCCTTCGAGCCCGACGAGGCCTACTCGCCGCCCGGCGTCGACGTCGGCACGGTGATCTACCCCAACCCGAAAAACGGCCCGCGCATCGCGCTCATCTTCCCGGCCGCCGATCGCGACGCCGCCCAGCGCTTCGTCGACGCGGTGGTCGAGGCGCTGCGCGGCCGCCCGCGCGAGATCCCGAACGTCTGGACCTGGAGCTATCCCGGCTTCGACGACATCAAGTTCCACGAGCTGAAGACGATCGACGACGACCTGCCGCCCTTCGGCATCGGCCTGCTCGAGCTGCAGAAGCGCCCGTGCATCGTCTTCACCACGACCGGCGCGATGCTGAACGAGATCTCGGTGCAGAAGATGAACGTCGAGTCGGGCCGCAACGTCGGCCTGCAGACCGAGCTGCAGTACCGCCAGGCGCAGGAGGCGGCCACCGGCTTCGGCCAGGGCTTCGTCTTCGTCTCCTCCGAGCGGCTGCGCAAGGTGATCGACGACCTCTGCATCGTCTTCGCCGAGGAGCAGACGCGGCCCGACTGGACCACGATCCGCCGCGGCGTGGAACGCGACGTCGTGCGCGAGAAGCATCCCGAGCTGCAGGGCAAGACGCTCGACGAGGCGGCGCGCCGCAAGATCGAGCCCGAGGTCGACGCCCGCATCGAGGCGAAGGAGCGCGAGTGGAAGGAGGAGACGCTGCCCGCTCGCGCCGAACTGCTGCGCAAGGACCTCGGCGGGCTCGCGATCTTCCGCTGGCTCACGCTCGCGATGACGATCGAGGAGCGCGAACTCGGGCTGCGCGTGCGCCTCGCCGCGCCGATCGACTTCGACGACCGACTCGGCGACTGAGCGCCGCGCCGCGCGCTACTCGAGCTCGAGCCAGACGCCGCCGTCGCGGCCGCGCCGGACGGCGGTGACGCCCACGACGCGATCGGCCTGGTCGCGCTCCTCGCTGGCGTCGGCGGCGGGCATCCGCTGCAGCCCGGCGTAGCCCTGCTTCTCGCCGCGGTTGTCGGAGCACCAGAGCGACCCGTCGCCGCCGAGCGCGTAGACGCGGTTGCCGCTGCTGCCGGGCTCGATCGGCCACGCGTAGGCGACGAACTCGACCTCGGCGCGCTCGGCGACGATCTGCGGGATCGGCCCGCCGCCGCGCCGCAGCGCCATCGGCAGGTCGATGCGGAAGCGGTAGCCGCTCCGTTCCGCGCTGCCGCTCGGGTCGGGCTGCAGCCGATCGGTGAGGAGCGGCCGCGTCTCGCCGCTGCCGCCGCCGCGCGCCGGCGCCGCGCCGGTCAGCTCGGCGAGGGTGGCGTACTCGCCGAGGCCGTCGCCGTCGCTGTCGACGCGCGCTTCGGCCTGGAACTGCGCCTGCGCCGCCGCGATCGCGCGCAGGTTCGCCATCGCGGCGCGCTCGTTGGCGTCGATCCGCGCGGCGAGCAGCTTCGGGATCGCGATGGCCGGCAGCACGCCGGAGAAGAGCAGCGCCGCGCCCGCGGTCATCGTCCCGCCGCCGCTGCTGCTGGCGATCTCGAGGCCGCTCGCGGTGCGCCGCGCGAGCGTCAAGCCGCGCAGGCCGAGCGACGCGTCGTAGGAGAGGCCGAAGAGGTGCGCTCCCTCGCTCGCCAGCGCCTGCGCCAGCGCCGCCGGCCCGCGCGCCGCCTCGTCCTTGCCGGCCGCGAGCGCGCGCTCCATCGCCAGGTCGGAGGTCGCGAAGAGCAGCGCGTGGTCGCCGACCCACCACTGCGGCGCGAGCGTGACGACGCGGCCGTCGGCGCCGAGCGGCACCGGGATCGGCTCGCAGCGCATCACCAGCTGGCCGCCGACGGCGCGCGTGCGGATGCGCTGCGACAGGCCGCTCGTGCGCAGCGCCTGGTCGATCACGCGGCGCAGGCGCGCACCGTCCTGGATCTCGATCGCGAAGGTCACTTCGGTGGCGCTCGCGCCGGTGAGCGCCGTGGCGAGGTCGCCGAAGCCGCTGGTGGCGAAGGTGGGGCCGAGGTTGCGGATCAGGTCGCGCTCGAGGTCGACCCCCTCGCGCGAGGCGGTCTGCGCGAGGAACGCGTCGAGCTGCTGGCGCAGCTCGGCCGGCAGCAGTTCGCGCACGCCGTCGAAGGTCGCCGCGAGGTCGAAGCCCTGCAGCGACGCGAAGCTCGTGTCGGCCGGGATCCAGCGCGCCAGCGCCGGGTCGAGCTGGCGGGCGGTGAAGGCGCGCGAGAGGAGGTCCTTGCCCTCCGGCGCGACCAGCCGGACGCACTCGTCGATCCCCTCCTCGGCGAGCGCGCACGAGGCGGCGACGCCGCGGATCGAGGTGAAGCCGCCGAGCGCCAGCGTCGTGTTCACGGCGGGCGAGGCGACCCGTTGGCAGAGCTGCCAGACGGGATCGAGCTGCACGAACGCCTCGGCGATCGTGGTGGCGCCGGCGCGCGGCGGCGCGGTCGCGCGCACCAGCTCGCAGGCGGAGAAGGAGTCGGAGGGGGTGAGCGGCGGCAGCGGCCGCTCGTCGCGCCCGTCGTCGGCGCCGAGCAGCAGCACGAACTGCGTGCCGTCGCGCTCGAGGTCGACCTGGATGCCGTCGGAGCGCAACCGGCGATGCCAGCCACGCGCGGCGCGCTCGACGAGCTCCCATTCGCTGCCGCGCGGCGAGTTGGCGGCCGCGCGCTCGACCAGCGCTTCGAGCAGCGAATCGATGCGCGTCGCCGCCAGGCCGCCGTCGAGCAGCAGCGCGGCGCGGATCGGCAGCCGTTCCGTGACGCCGTTGCCCGTGAACGCGAGCGGATCGACGCTGAGCCACGCGACGACCAGCTCCGCCGCGCTCCCCTTCAGCTCGGCGAAGAGCGTCACCAGCTCGGGCGCCTTCGCGGCGACCTCGGCGAACGCCTGGTCGAACCCCTGCTGCACCGTGCCGCGCAGCGCGGCGAGCTCGGGCGCGTCGAGCAGCTTGGCGAGCGCGGTGCGGCTCGCCGCTTCGCCGAGCCGGTCGAGCTGCGGCAGCCGCAGCGCCGCGAGCGTCGCGCGCGGCAGGCGGTCGAAGAGCGGGCGCGCGACGACGGCGGGGAGCTCCGCGGCGGGGGCGGCGACCACGGCGCCGCGCTCGGGACGGGTCGCGCGGGTGGCGGGCGGCGCGCTGGCGGCCGCCTTGCCGCCGCTCGGCTTCGCGCGCGAGGCGGCGGGCGCGGGGGAGAGGCTCGCGTTGCGCGTCGCGCCGTCGCTCGCGTCGTCGTTCGAGCAGCTCGCTGCGAGCAGCAGCAGCCCACCGAGAAGCCCGCGCGCCATGCCCCGCTTCGCCATCGCCCGATCTCCGCGACGCCGCGCCGGCGGGGCGCATCGCAGCGCGCTCCGTTCCGCGGCAGACGCCTGTCCGATCGGCAGCGGGGCGCGCCGCTCAGAACCGGAACAGCGTGATCGCGTAATCCTTTCCGAGCGAGAGCGCCGTCTCGCTGGCCGGCTGCAAGGCGCGCAGCAGCTCGCGCAGGCGCGCGCGCTCCGGCACCGGACGGCCGTCGACCTGCCGCTCCGGCAGCACCGCGAAGTCGTGGAGCAGCACGGCGCCGATCGAGAGGTCGGCGAGGTCGGCGCGGATCGCCTCCGCTTCGCCGGGCGCGAGCGGCGGCAGCGTCGCGTCGGCCGGCAGCGTGCGGCACCGTTCGAGCGCGCGGAAGAGCGGCCGCTTGGCCCGCTCCGCTTCGCCGAGGCGCGCCGCGCGCGGGTAGAGGCCGAAGAAGAACGGCCGCTCGTGCGCGGCGCCGAGCGCCATCGCGAAGGCGTTGGTGCCGTGCGCCGTGGTCCCATGGGGCGGCACGCCGTCGTAGGGCAGGTCGAGCACCGCGAAGCCGCCCGCCGGATCGAGCGGCGGCGGCAGCTCGCGCGCGAGTGCGGCGATCTCCGTCGGGATCGCGAGGCGCGGCTCGACCGAGCGGAGCGGCACCGTCTCGCCCTGCTCCGCGAGCGTGGCGCCCGCCAGCAGCGCGCCGAGCGCGATCCGTAGCGGCCGCCCGCGCGCCCCCTTCTCGCCGATCAGCCGATCGAGCGCGAAGGCGGCGGCGAGCGCGGCGGCGAGCTGCACCAGCCAGATGAGCCGCGTCGGCGACTTCTCGATGGCGAGCAGCGGCACCTGCTGGAGCGCGAGCCACGGCATCGGCAGCAGCGGCTCGCCGCCCACGTGGAGGTAGGGGCCGACGGCGAGCGCCAGCAGCGCGAGCGCCAGCAGCAGCGCGCGGCGCGCGGCGCGCAACCGCGGCCACGCGAGCGCCAGCACGAGCAGCGCGAGCCAGCCGAGTCCGAGGAAGTGGCTCACCGTGCCGAGCGGCCCGCCCTGCTCGAAGAAGGAGATCGGCCGCTCCGGCAGCAGCTCGCGCAGGACGGGGGCGAAGCGGTCGGCGCCATTCGGCCGCACGAGGTCGACGACATCGAGCGAGAGGAAGGGCGTGTACTCGAGCGCCTGGCTCAGCGCGGGGGAGTTCGGCAGCTCGCGCAGCAGCTCGACGAGGAACGGGCCGGTCAGCAGGAGCGCCACCGCGACCGCGCCGAGCAGCGAGCGGGCGCGCGCGACGAGTTGCGCCCGCCCGTCGCGGCGCACCGCCGTCGCGATCAGCAGCACGCCGCCGAGCAGCGCCGCCTGGAAGAGGAGCGGCTGGCTCTGCAGGAAGAGCAGCGCCGAGGCGGCGCCGAAGCCGGCCGCGCGCGCCGCGCCGCCGCGCCGCCACCAGGCGAGCCCCGCCACCATCCAGAGCAGCAGGAACTCGGTGCAGAAGAGGTTCAAGCGCGCGGCGTTCATCAGGCGGCCGCTCGCGGTGAGCGCCAGCAACGCGACCAGCAAGGCGCCGGCGCGGCGCAGGCCGAGATCGCGCGCGAGTCGGTAGGCGAGCAGCGCCGTCGCCGCGCTCGAGAGCCAGAGCAGGAAGGCGACCGCGACATGGCGCGACGCGGGCTCGGGAAGGAGCCACTGGAAGGGGAGCGAGAGGACCGCGTAGACCCAGGTCGGCGTGTAGAGCCCGAGCCCCTCGCCCTCCGGCCAGTAGAAGCGGCGCGTGAAGAGGAGCCAGCCGTCGGGCGCGCCGAGCGCCTCCTTGGCCCAGAGGAAGTTCCACGGATAGATCGCGGCGTCCCACGGCTCGGAGCAGGCGGGCAGATGGAGCTCCCGCGCGTGGAGCAGGAAGCCGCCCGAGACGAGCGTCGCGGCGACCAGCAAGAGGAGCAGCGCTAGCAGGCCGCCCCGTTCCGGGAGGTCGGCGAGCCCGGGCACCGCGGTCACGCCGGCGTGGTGGTGGGCCCCGCCGGCCGCGAGCGGCGTGGCGGGGTGGTCGTGGCCGTGAGCGGCGTCGTCGTGTCGGTGGTCGGCGGCGTCCACTCGTCCCCTTTCTGCGAGGCGCGTCCACGAGCCACTTTGCAACGGACCGAAGCCGCCGTACACTCCCCGCCCTTCATCGTCCGAGAGCCGGAGTGGCGGAATTGGCAGACGCGCTAGGTTGAGGGCCTAGTTCCCGCAAGGGAGTGCAGGTTCAAGTCCTGTCTCCGGCACCATTTGCAGTGACTCGTTGCGGTGTCTCGCATGGCAGCGGCTCGCCGCGCGCTGAGTCGGTCGGTCATCGCTCGGTCGGTCATGGTTCGGTGGGTCATGGTTCGGTGGGTCATGGTTCGGTGGGTCATGGCTCCGTCGGTCACGGTTCGAACGGATCGGCGCGCGCGCCCCTCTCGGCCGTGACGCCCACCGCCATCGACGATCGCGGGCCCCACGCGGCGCCCCCCGTCCCGCCGTTGCGCCCGCTCCCGTGGCGGCAGCGGCTGCTGGTCTACGCCGCGCTGCAGCTCGGCAGCTTGGTCACCCTCTCGGTCGCCGCGCTGCTGGTCGCCGCCATCGCCCCCCTCTTCGGCCGCCACGGCTCCCTCTTCCTGCGCCAGTGGATGGTCGCCTTCGTGGTCGTGCCGCTCACCTTCGTGCCGGCGCTGGTCGTCTGGCATCGCTGGGCGCTCGCCCGATTCGGCAAGCGGGGCGGCCTCTTCCGCTTGGTCGCCGAGCTGGCGTTCGCCAGCGAGCTGATCGGCTGCGTGCTGATCCAGCGCCTCGCCTGACCACACCCCGCCCGCCGGTCCGTATCCTCCGCGCTCCCGCTCGGCGCCCCACGCGCCCGGTCCACTCCACGACGAAGGAACTCCGCCATGCTCGCTGCGCTCGCGCTCTCGCTGGTCGCTCTGGTCGCCCCGGATGAGGCCGCCAAGAACGAGCTGCTCTCCGCGGCCAAGAAGCTCGAGTCGATTCAGAGCTACCACTTCGAGCACGTCATGGTCGGCAGCGGTCGCGCCGCGAAGGAGGGGGGCGGTGACGCCGCGAGTGGCGAGGCGGAGGGCGGCGAGGCGGCGGGCGGCGAAGGCGAGACGGCGAAGGTGCGGCGCGACGGCGATCCGTGGCAGGTCGACTTCCAGCGCGGCAAGCCGGTCCGCCTGGTGCGCCGCGACGTCGAGCTCTACCGCAGCGAGAAGAAGCTCGCCACGCTCGATCCGAAGAGCAAGCAGTGGACGAGCGTCGCTCGGGGCGGTGCTCCGGCCGCCGGCGAAGCGGGCGCGAAGGGGTCGGCGGCGCTGGTGCGCGTCTCCGCCGAAGTGGAGCGGCTCCTCTTCCCGCACGTCCTCATGAAGGAACTCGGCAAGAAGGTCCGCGAGGTGAGCAAGGCCGAGGCGGACGGCTCGGTCACCTTCGTCGCGACGCTCGATCCGGAGGTCGCGCGCGACTGGGCCGGCCTGCAGGGCGAACGGCCGGCGCGCCGCGAAGGCGGGCGGCGCGAAGGCGGCAAGCGCGAGGGCGGCAAGCGCGAAGGCGGCAATCGAGAGGGCGGCGAAGGGGGCGATGAGGGCGGCGAAGGCGAGACGCCGAAGGCGGGCGGCGCCGCGGCGGGCGGCGAGCGCGTCGCGCGCAACGTCGAGTGCGAAGGCAAGCTCACCGTCGTCAGCAGCAAGGGGCAGATCACTTCGCTCGACATCGAGGTGACGGTGAAGGGACAGCAGCCGCGCGTCCTGCGCCGCACGATGAAGCTCACGGCGATCGACGCGACGGCGGTGGCGCCGCCGGCCGAGGCGATCGCGGTGCTCGACATCCAGTGAGCGTCCGGTGAGTCGAGTGGGCGGCGAGCCGCGTTCCGGCCGCTGCGGGCGGAGCCTTCGATGATCGCCTCGCTCGTGTTCGCGGCCGCGCTGGTCGGGGCCGCCACCGAGTCGGCGCTCGAAGAGCTCGTCGCCCGCGTGGCGGGGGTCGCGGCCGCCGACCGCGGCACCTACCTCCATTCGCCCGATGCCGCGGCCGCCGATGCCGCCGCGCAATCGGCGGCCGAAGCGGCGCGCACCGCCGGCGGCGGACGGAACGCTCCGGCGGCGAAGGGACGGCAGGCGCGCCACACGTGGCGGGTGAGCTTCGCGCCCGACTCGCCGAGCCACTACGAACTCGGCAACGCGCAGTTCTGGCGGCAGGGCAAGCGGCTCGTCGCGCTCACCCGGCGCGAGGAGTGGGAGCGGCTCGATGCGTCGAAGCGCGCGCTCTGGAAGAGCGACGGCGACGCCGAGCAGCGGGCGCTGGTGCGCATGGTCGCCGACCTCGAGCGGATCGTCGCGCCGGCGGAGCTGCTGGCCGAACTGGTCACCGCCGACGCCGTGGTGAGCAAGGAGCCGCTCGCCGCGGCGAGCGAGGGCGCGCCGGCGCCGGTCGAGTTCGTGGTGACGTTGCCAGCGGCCGCGCTCGAGCGGCTGCTGCAGCCGGCCGCCGGTCGTGGCGCGCGCCGCGCCGAGGAGGAGGGCGCGCCCGCCGACGCGGCGACCGGAGTGGCGGAGGCGGCAGCAGCTGCTGCGCCGGCGCGCGGCACGTTGCGCGTGAGGGTGGTCGGCGAGGCGATCGTGCGGCTCGATCTCGAGGCGAGCGGACCGGGGCGCGAAGGCGACCGCGCGCTGCGCCGGCGCTGGGAACTCGTCGTCCCGCCGCCGCCGTTCGATCCGCCGCCGGCGGCCGTCGTGAAGCTGCTCGCGGAGCAGTGATCGGTCGCTGCCACGCGGTCGGTCGCGTGCGGCTTTCGTTCCGTGGCGCCGCGCGCGCCAACTCCTACGCTGCTGCACGGGAAAGAAGGGGGGCCGGGACGGCGGTCCGGCCACGGTGAGGCGTGCGATGGAGTTGCGGGCGAAGAGTCTGAAGGCGCCGCCATCCCTCGCGGATGGCGAGCGTGTCCTCGTCAGCCGACTGCGTCCGAAGGATCCGCTCACTCCGCGTTGCGATGCGTGGGAGCGCGACCTCGCGCCGAGCGTCAAGCTCGACTTCGCGCTCTGGCGCGGCTGGATCACGCCGCGCGAACATGCGGCGCTCTACGTCGGCGAGATGTGGGGGCAGGCGGACCGCTTGCGGAAGATCGGCGAGCGGGCGGCGGTGCGGCCGGTGACGCTGGTCTGCACCTGCAGCGATCGCCACGGTTGCCGCTGCCACTTGCTGATCGCGCTGGTGAACCGCCTCTTCGCGCCGCGCCGCGAGCTCGCTGCGGCGCGCTGAGCGCCGCGGCGGTCGGCGTCACGCGATCGCCGCGCCGCCGTCGACGACGAGCGATTGGCCGGTGATGAACGACGCCCCCTCCGAGAGGAGGAAGAGCGCCGCGGCGGCGACCTCGTCGGCTTGCCCGATCCTCCGCAGCGGCGCGCGCGCGGCGTAGGCGGCGGCGTTCGCGGCGAAGCCGGGCGCGTCGCGCGTCGCCGGCGTCTCGATCAGGCCGGGGCAGAGCGCGTTCACGCGGACGCCGCGCGGCCCGAGCTCGACGGCGAGCCCGCGCACGAGGCTGGTGACCGCGCCCTTCGCCGCCGAGTAGGCGACCAGGCCGGCGAGCCCCTGCAGCGCGAGGTTCGAGGCGATCGCCAGCAAGGCGGCGCCGCGCGGCAGGTGGGGGAGCGCGGCGCGGACGAGGTGGCGCAGCGCTCCGACGTGGACGGCGAAGGCAGCCTCCCAATCGGCCGCCGTCGTCTCGGCGAGCGGCACGCCGCGCAGCGCCGCACCGGCCGCGTGGACGAAGCCGTCGAGGCGCCCGTGCGCGGCGAGCGCGGCGGCGACGGCGCGCTCGGCGGTCGTCGGATCGGCGATGTCGCCGGTCAGCGGCGTCAACCGCTGCGGCGCCGGACGGGCGAGTTCGCCCGCGAGTTCGCCAGCGAGCGACTCGAGCGGCGCGGCGCGCCGACCCACGGCGATCACCGCGGCGCCCGCGCGGGCGAGGCGGAGCGCGATGGCGCGGCCGATGCCGCTGCCGGCGCCGGTCACCACGAAGCACTTGGCCGCGAGCGTCTCCATGGTCACTCCTTCAGCAGCTCGCGCAGCTGCGCGTCCGCCTCGCCGCGGCGCAGCTTGAGCGCGGGCGGGAGCGGCCGCGACTCGAGCCAGTGGCGCTGCCAGCCGCGTCGCACGATCGGCTCCTCCTCGAGCGTGGCGCGCCGCACGCAGGCGCCGAGGAAGAGGTCGATCCAGGCGTCGGCGAACCCCTCTTCGGGGCAGATCGCGGCGAACGGGAGCGGCATCGCCCGCTTGCCGCGCCGCTGCGCCGCGGCGTGCGGCCAGATCACCCGCTTGGCGAGCGCGCCGAACAGCTCGACCGGCGTCTCCGCGTGGTTCAGCACCGCGTGGAACGAGACCAGCAGCGGCCGCCCCGGATCGCACTCGGCGAGCCGCTCCTGCTCGGCGAACTGGACGCGCAGCGGGCCGGGGAGCCAGGCGAAGTGGCGCGCGCGGATCTCCTCGAGCAGCTCGCGCAGCGGGAGCCGCGTGAACCAGAGGCACGGCGCGCCGCGCTCCCGGACAGGGGCGGCGTCGTCGGCGGCGGGAGTGGCGTCGTGCGTCTCGTCCATCGGGGCGGGGATCGTAGCGGCACGGCGCGCCGGCTCGTCGTCCCGGCTGCCGAGCTCCGGCCGGCGGCGGCGGGCGGCGCGCGACGTCGGGTGGCTTGCGGATCAAACGATCGTTTCATATGCATGTTTCAATCATGCGTTCGAAACGACCGCCCAGCGCTGTCTCGGCTCCTCCGACCCACGACGAGGGGACGCGCGCCCGCCTGCTCGCCGCCGCCGGCGAACTCTTCGCCGAGCGCGGGCTGCGCGGCGCCACGGTGCGCGCCATCGCGGAGCGCGCCGGCGCCAACGTCGCCGCGGTCAACTACCACTTCGGCGACAAGTCGCGCCTCTACGTCGAGGTGATGCGCTCGTCGTTCGGCGAGGCGCTCGCCCGCCACCCGACCGACGGCGGCCTGCCCGCGGACGCGCCGGTGGACGAGCGGTTGCGCGCCTTCGTGCGCGCGCTGCTCGCGCGGGCGCGCGGCGTCGGGCGGCCGGCGTGGCAGGGGCGGCTGATGGCGCGCGAGATGGCCGATCCGTCGGCCGCCATCGACGTGATGGTGCGCGAGGGGATCGCCCCCGAGTTCGAGCGGCTGCTCGCCATCGTGCGCGAGCTGCTCGGGCCGCGCGTCCCGGCCGAGGCAGTCGCGCTGGCCGCCGCCTCGGTGGTGTCGCAGTGCCTCTTCTGGTTCTTCGCCGAGCCGGTGGTCGCCCGCTTGCCGGCGTTGAAGCCGTTCCGCGAGGCGGCCGCCACCGAGGCGATCGCCCGCCACGTCGCCGAGTTCAGCCGCGCCGCGCTCGCTCGCCCGAAGGGACGCCGCCGATGATCCGGATCGCGCTCAAGATGCTGGTGGGCGACCGCGCCCGCTACCTCGGCATCGTCATGGGGCTCACCTTCGCCGCGCTGCTGATCACGCAGCAGTCGGCGATCTTCGTCGGCCTCATGACGCGCACCTTCGGCTCGATCACCGACCTCGGGCAGCCCGGCATCTGGGTGATGGATCCGAAGGTGCAGTTCGTCGACGACGTGAAGCCGCTGCAGGACACCGAGCTGCTGCGCGTGCGCGGCGTCGACGGCGTCGCGTGGGCGGTGCCGCTCTACAAGGGGCTGCTCAAGGTGCGCCTGCACGACGGCGCCTACCAGACCTGCAACGTCTTCGGCCTCGACGACGCCACGCTGCTTGGTGGACCGCCCGAGATGGTCGAGGGGACGCTCGCCGACCTGCGTCGCGCCGAGGGGGTGATCGTCGACGAGAACGGCGCCAACGGGAAGCTCGCCACCGTGCGTCCCGACGGCACGCGAGTGCCGCTGCGCGTCGGCGACACGCTCGAGCTGAACGACCACCGCGCGATCGTGGTGGGGATCTGCCGCGTCTCGCGCACCTTCCAGTCGCAGCCGGTGCTCTACACCACCTACCAGCGCGCCACGACCTACGCGCCGCGCGAGCGCAAGCTCCTCTCGTTCGTGCTGGCCGACCCGAAGCCGGGCGTCGATCCGAGCGAGCTGTGCGCGCGCATCGAGGCGGCGACCGGCCTGCAGGCGCTGACCTCGGACGGCTTCAAGACGGCGACCTACGGCTACTTCATGAAGTACACCGGCATCCCGATCAACTTCGGCATCGCGGTGCTGCTCGGCTTCGTGATCGGCACCGCCATCGCGGGCCAGACCTTCTACAACTTCACGCTCGACAACCTCCGCCACTTCGGGACGCTGAAGGCGATGGGGGCGACCGGCCCGCTGCTGCTCGCGATGATCCTCGTGCAGGCGCTCGTCGCCGGATCGATCGGCTGGGGGCTCGGCGTCGGCGGCGCATCGCTCTTCGGCATCGTCTCGCGCAACAGCGAGCTCGCCTTCCGCATGCCGTGGCAGCTGCTCGCCATCAGCGGCGGCGCCGTGCTCTTCATCTGCCTCGCCTCGGCGCTGCTCGCCATCAAGACGGTGCTGCGCCTCGAGCCGGCCATCGTCTTCAAGGGATGACGCGATGAGCCCTGCGCCCGCTCCTGCCGCCGCCCCTGCCGCCGCGCCCGCGCTCGCCATCCGCTGCCGCGGCGTCGAGAAGAGCTACGGCTCCGGCGACGCGCTGGTCCATGCGCTGCGCAAGGTCGACCTCGACGTCGCGATGGGCGAGCTCCTGATGCTGGTCGGCCCGTCGGGCTGCGGCAAGACCACGCTGATCTCGGTGCTGGCCGGCATCCTCGACGCCGATGCCGGCGAGGTCGCGGTGCTCGGCGCCGACCTGCGCACCATGGCGAAGCGCGAGGTGACGCGCTGGCGCGGCGAGCAGGTCGGCTTCGTCTTCCAGGCCTACAACCTCGTGCCGACCCTCACGGTCGAGGAGAACGTCGCGATCCCGCTGCTCCTGCGCGGGACGCCGCGCCGCCTCGCGCTCGCGCGCGCCGGCGAGCTGCTCGAGCAGGTCGGCCTTGGTGCCCGCCGACGCAGCGCGCCGCGCGACCTCTCGGGCGGCCAGCAGCAGCGCGTCGCCATCGCCCGCTCGCTGGTCCACGAGCCGCGCCTGCTGGTCTGCGACGAGCCGACCAGCGCGCTCGACGCCGAGACGGGCCACGGCGTGATGGAGCTCCTGCGCGCCCACGCCGTGCGCGCCGACCGGGCGCTCGTGCTGGTGACCCACGACAGCCGCATCTTCGAGTTCGCCGACCGCATCGCGCGCATGGAGGACGGCCGCATCCGCGCCGTCGAGCCGGGCCGCGCCGCCCTCGCCACGGAGCCGCACTGATGTTCCGCAAGTACCTGCTGCCCCTGCTCGCGCTGCTCGGCGCCGCCTTCGCGCTGAAGACGGTGGTCGCCGGAGCCGCGCCCGCGCCGATCGCGCCGCCGGTCGCCGCGCCGGCGATCCCGCCGTTCGAGCGCTTCGTCGCCGGTGCCGGGCTCGTCGAGGCGAGCAGCGAGAACGTGGCCATCGGCGCGCCGAGCGGCGGGCTGGTGGTCGCCGTCGACGTCGCGGTCGGCGACGAGGTGGCGGCCGGGGCGCCGCTCTTCCGCCTCGACGCGCGCAGCCTCGCCGCCGAGCTCGCGGTGCGCGAAGCGGCGCTCGCGACGTCAGAGGCGCGCCTCGAGCGGTTGCTGCAGCTGCCGCGCGCGGAGGACGTCGCGCCGCTCGCCGCTCGGGTCGCCGAGGCGGCGAGCGCGCTCGCCGATGCGAGCGACGAGTCGGCTCGCTGGGAGTCGGTCGGCGATCCGCGCGCCGTCGCGCCCGAGTTGCTGGCGCGCAAGCGGTTCGCGGCGGAGACGGCGCGCACGCGCCTCGCCGCAGCGGAGGCGGAGCTGGCGCGCGCGCAGGCGGGAGCGTGGGCGCCCGACCTCGCCATCGCCCGCGCCGAAGTCGCCGCTGCGAGCGCCGAGCGCGATGCGGTGGCGGTCGAGATCGAGCGGCTCACGGTGCGCGCGCCGGTGGCCGGCACGGTGCTGCAGGTGAAGGTGCGCGCGGGCGAGTACGCGCCGGCGGGCGCGCTCGCGCAGCCGCTCCTCCTGATGGGTTCGCTGGCGACGCGCCACGTGCGGGTCGACATCGACGAGAACGACGCGTGGCGGGTCCGCGCGACGGCGCGCGCGCACGGCCACCTGCGCGGCCGGCGCGAACTCGAGACGCCGCTCGCCTTCGTCCGCTTCGAGCCCTACGTGGTGCCGAAGCGCTCGCTCACCGGCGACGCCAACGAGCGGGTCGACACGCGCGTGCTGCAGGTGATCTACCGGGTCGAGAAGGGCGACCTGCCGCTCTTCGTCGGTCAGCAGCTCGACGTCTTCGTGGAGGAGACGGGCGATGCCGCGGCGGGGGGCGGGCGATGAGGCGGCGTGTGGCGCACGGGTTGCCGTTCTTGCTGGCGGGCTGCACGGTCGGCCCCGACTACGCGCCGCCGCAGCCGGCGCTGCCGAGCGCCTACGCCGCTGCTGCCGGCGGCGCGGGCGATGCGAGCAGCGCCGAGGTCGCGGCGGTGGCCGAGCCGCTGCCGCGCGATTGGTGGCTCGAGTTCCGCGACCCGACGCTCGCCCTGCTGGTGGAGCAGGCGCTCGTGCGCAGCCCCGACCTGCGCGTCGCGGCGGCGCGCGTGCGCGAGGCGCGGGCGCTGCAGGGCGTCGCGCTCGGGCCGCAGCTGCCCGAGGTCGGCGCGAACGCCGCGGCCACCCGCAGCCGGCGCGCCGAGGAGGGCTCCTTCTTCCCGATCCCGCGCAGCGTGCAGCGCGAGTCGAGCCTCTGGGAGGCGGGCTTCGACGCGAGCTACGAGTTCGACCTCTTCGGCCGCGTCGAGCGGACCGTCGAGGCGGCTGGCGCCGACGTCGCGGCAGCGGAAGCGGCGGCCGATGGCGCCGCGCTCACGCTGGTGGCCGAAGTGGCGCGCCGCTACGTCGAGCTGCGCGCCGCGCAGCAGCGCCTCGCGCTGGCAGGCCGTCACCTCTCGCTGCAGGAGGAGGATGGGGCGGTCGCGCGGGCGCGCGCGGCGGCCGGCGTCGCCGACTCGCTCGCCGCCGACGAGGCCGATGCCGCGGCGCGCGCCACCGAGGCGACGCTGCCGCGCCTCGCGCGCGAGGTCGAGCTCGCCCGCCACCAGCTCGCCACGCTGCTGGCGCTGCCGCCCGCCGAGCTGCCGGGAGCGCTGCGCGACGCCGCGAGCGCGCTGCCCTCGCCGCCGCCGATCGCCGCCGGCGTCCCGGCCGCGCTGCTCGCGAAGCGGCCCGACCTGCGGCGCGCCGAGCGCGAACTCGCCGCCGCGACCGCGCGCGTCGGCATCGCGACCGCCGACCTCTATCCGCGCCTCACGCTGAACGGCGGGCTCGGCCTCGAGAGTCTGCGCATCGGCACGCTCGGCGAGACGGGCAGCTCGACCTGGAGCGTCGGGCCGGCGCTCGACTGGCCGCTCTTCCAGAACGGACGGCTGCGCCAGGCGATCGCCGCGGCCGACGCGCGCGTCGAGCAGGCGGCCGCGCGCTTCGAGCAGGCGGTGATCGGGGCGCTCGTTGAGGTGGAGGACGCGTTGTCGGCGCGCGCGCGCGAAGGCGAGCGGCGCAGCGCGCTGGCCGCCGCGAAGGACGCCGCGCAACGCGCGCTCGACTCGAGCCGCGCCCTCTTCGCGCGCGGGCTGGTCGACTCGCTCCACGTGATCCACGCCGAGGAGCGGCTGCTGTCGACCGCCGACGAGGAGGTGCTGGCCGCGAGCGGCGAACTGCTGGCGGCGATCGCGCTGGCGAAGGCGCTCGGCGGCGGGGGGTGATCGGCGCGGGCTAGTCGGCCGCGGGCGCGCCGTCCGCCACGCTCGCCTCGGCGCCACCGCTCGCGCCGCCGCCGGCCTCGGGCGCGATCGTCTCGATGAAGCCGGCCGCGTTCGGGTGGCCGCCGCCGCCGCGCCGCTTGGCGATCTCGGCGACGTTGATGCCGCTCCCCTCGTGCGAGCGGAGGCTCCAGATGCGCCGCCCGCCCGTCTCGAAGACGATCGCGACGAACGGGTGGTGCGGCGCGAGGCGCCCGCCGATCTCGCTCTGCAGCACGCAGCTCGTGACCACGGGGATGCGATGCCCCTCGAAGTCGGTCATGCGCACGCGGCTCGCGGCCGTCTCGATCAGGCGGTTCTTGTAGCGCAGGATCGGCCGCCCTTCGGCGACCAGCGCGTCGATCCCCTTCTTCAGGATCTTGTCCCACGTCTTGAACGAGCGCGAATAGCTCTGCAGCGCCGCCGACACCTCCTGGCTGTCGGGCAGCTTCCAGCGCCAGAGGTCCTTGTCCTCGACGTAGCCGAGCAGCCACGGCCGCGGCTCGCCCGGGAAGAAGAAGTCCCAGGTCAGCGTGCAGCCGGCGCGCGTCAGGTCGAACTGCGCGAAGTCGAGCCCCGCGAGGTCCTGCTGCGCCGTCAAGTGGTGGTCGAGCACGAGCAGCGAACTCGCGCGCTCTTTCATCTCGATCAGCTGCTGGCGCGGGAAGCTGAAGTCGAGGATCAGCACGTCGCGCCCCTCGACCGGCCAGCGCAGCGGTTCGCCGAACTGGATGGCGTGGTACTCGCCGGCGCCGCCGAAGCGCTGGAAGGCGACCCAAGCGGCCGCGAAGCCGTCGAGGCACTGGCCGTGGTACAGGACGAGAGGTTTCAGGACGAGCTCCGCGAAGGGGCGCTCATTGTGCCGCGCGACCACGCCGCCGCCGCCGCGCGAATCCCCCGCGCCTCGTCCACGTCGCGATTCGAACCGCGCCACGCGCACTCGAACCCGTCGCTTGCCGTTCGGAACGCCACCCGTCCACCGCTCCGCGCGAGCCGCGCGCAGCGCGCTCGCGCTCGCGCTCCCCCCGGATCAGCTGCGAACGGCGCGTCCTCCACCGCTCCCGCTGTCGTCCGCGCTCCGCGCCGTTCGTCCGCTGCATCGCCGTTTCGCCCGCGAGCGCGTCCCCGCGCTCGTCTGAGCGATGGAGAAGTTCAGCTGCGACGGCGCCATGGCGAAACCGTTCCGCTCGTCTGCGCCGTTCGCGGCGCCGTCGTCAGCTGCAACGCTCAAAACAGCGTGTAGATGAACGGCGCGATGAACGGCGAGCTGCTCGCCACCACCAGCAGTCCGCCGATCGACAGCATCACCACCAGCAGCGGGATCATGTACCAGAGGCCGCGGCGCAGGAACGCGCCGTAGACCTCGCCGATGATCGAGAGCTTCGGGCCCATCTTGAACAGCAGGAAGCCGCCGAAGCCGACCAGCAGCGCGATGCCGACGTAGCGGCCGATGCGCGGGCCGAGCAGCCCGATCAGCTCGCCGAAGCCCAGCACGATCGCCACCACGACCGCGATCATCACGCCGACCTGCAGGAACGCGGCCAGCGCCGGCTCGTCGCGGTTGGTGCGCGCGTAGAGGGTCGAGAGCAGCAGCCAGAGCGCGCCGATCACGAACGGCCAGCGCGGCAGCGGCTTCTCCGGCACGAAGTCGAACGCGGCGTCGCCCTTCGCCGTCGGCGCGCCGCCGAGCAGCCCGGGGCTCGCGAGCGCGTCGTAGAGCTGCCGGCCGAGCACGCGCGAGCCGGCCGGGTTCAGGTGCCAGTCCTTCTCGAAGTAGACCTTGGCGCCCTCCTTCGCCGCCGCGGCCAGCGCCGGCTTCGGATCGAGCGTCGCGATGCCGGCGGCCGCCGCCAGCGCGAGCGCCTTCTGCGCCGGCGACTGCGGATCGACCGCGTCGGGAGCGACGCCGCGCTCCTTGCACCAGCGCTCGAGCGCGCCGGGCTCGACCTCCTCGCGGGTCGGGATCGCCACCAGGAGGAGCTTGGCGTCCTTCTCGTCGCACGACTGCTTCAGCGCGCGGAACGCGGCGGCGGTGCGCGCCCACGCATCGGCGACGCCGGCCGGCGGGGTGCGCAGCATCACGACCTCGTCCATCGGCATCGCGATCGAGCCGTCCTGGAAGCCGAGCTCCTTGCCGTAGCGCATCGACGTCTGCAGCGTGTCGACCAGCCCGAACAGCGCCGTGCGCGTCGCGAGCCAGCCGCGGCGCGGCGCGGCGAGGGCGGGCGCCGGCTCGAGCGAGCCGTCGAGCGCGAAGCGGGGCTTCGGCGTCCCCGAGTAGCTCTTCTGGCCGTTCATCCAGACGTCGTTCTGGAAGAAGCAGGCGACCACCACGTCGGGCGCGAACGAGAAGCCCTCGCGGCGCAGCCACGCGACCTCCTGGTCGGTGGCGTACCCCTCGGTGCCGCCGTTCAGCACCTGCACGTTGCGGCCGTCGGCGACCAGCGCCCGCTCGACGAGGTCGACGAAGTGGTCGTGGCGCTCGACGGTGTAGCCGAGCACGAACGAGTCGCCGACCACCAGCACGCGCTGCGCGCCGGCCGGCTTCTCGCGGGTGAGGTCGGCGTCGTCGCGCAGGCCGAGCGAGTTGATCGTGAAGGTGACGTCGAACTCGCCGGTCACCTTGCGGGTCGACTCGTCCTTGCGCTTGGCCCAGCCGAGCTCCGGGTCGGGCTCGTTGATGGTCACCACCGGCCGCAGCCCCGAGAGGCGCAGGATCCCCTCGAGCGCGAGCGCCAGCAGCAGCAGCGTCATCACCCAGCCGAGCAGCACGCCCAGCGCGCCGCCGCGCTCGCCGCGCCGCGGCAGCGCCGTCGTGGATCGATCGCGACCGCTCACGAGAGCATCTCCGTCACGGTGTCGCCGTCGTGGCGCAGCGCGAACTTGGTGCGCTTCAGGATCTTCTTGGCGTCTTTCTGCACGATGTAGTTCTGCAGGAAGAGCACGTCCATGCCCGACAGTGAGAAGGTGTTGAAGGCGTGCGACGGGTCCTCGACGATCGGCTCGCCCTTCAGGTTGAAGCTGGTGTTGAGGATCACCGGGTAGCCCGAGCCCTGCCCGAACCGCTCGATCATCTTGTAGTAGCCCGGGTTGGTCTCTTCGTAGACGGTCTGCAGGCGCGCGGTGCCGTCGACGTGGGTGATCGAGTCGAGGTGCTGCTTCTTGTTCTCGTGGACCGGGGCGACGTAGAGCATGAAGCGGTAGGGGTAGTGCTTCGCCGGATCCTCGATGTCGAAGAACTCCGCGGCGCGATCGTGCGTCACCGAGGGCGCGAACGGGCGGAACGCCTCGCGGAACTTGATCTTCGAGTTGACGTTCTCCTTCATGTCCTTGCGGCCGGGGTCGGCGATGATCGAGCGCGCGCCGAGCGCGCGCGGGCCCCACTCGAAGCGGCCGCGGAACCAGCCGCCGACCTTGCCCGCCGCCATCTCCTCGGCGGCCCGCGTGTAGAAGCGGTCGTCGTCCTCGATGAACTCGTACTTGATGTCGTTCTGCTTCAGGAACGTCTCGATCTGGCCGTGGTCGTACTCGCTGCCGAGGTAGGCGTGGTCGAGCGCCGGCGCCTTCTTCTCCTGGCCGAGCACGTCGTGGTAGCCCCACATCGCCGCGCCGACCGCGCCGCCGTCGTCGCCCGCGGCCGGGTGGATGTAGATCTCCTCGAACGGCGTGTTGCGCAGCACGATGTGGTTGGCGACGCAGTTCAGCCCGACGCCGCCCGCGATGCAGAGCTTCTTCAGGCCGGTCTCGCGGTGCAGGTAGGTCGCCATCTTGAGGAGGATCTCCTCGGTGACCTTCTGGATGCTGGCGGCGACGTCGCAATAGAACGGGTCGAGCGTCTTGTCCTCGTGCTTGCGGTCGCGCGGCGGCTGGCCCATCACCTCGGAGAACTTGGCCGAGAGCGTCGTGGTGGGCGACCAGTGGTAGCTGAAGTGGCTCATGTCGTGCCACAGCGAGCCGTCGTCGCCGATCTTGATCATCTTCTTGATGCGGTCGACGTACTTCGGCTGGCCGTAGGGCGCCATGCCCATCAGCTTGTACTCGCCCTCGTTCACCTCGAAGCCGCAGTAGGCGGTGAAGGCGCTGTAGAGCAGCCCGACCGAGTGGGGGAAGCGCATCTCCTTCACGATCTTGATGCGGTTGCCCTTGCCGACGCCGAGCGTGCCGGTGGTCCACTCGCCGGCGCCGTCGACCGTGAGGATCGCGGCATGGTCGTAGGGCGAGGTGTAGTAGCTCGACGCCGCGTGCGACATGTGGTGGTCGGCGAAGACGATCTTCTCCGCCTTCACGCCGAGCCGCTTCTTCAGCAGGTCCTTGATCCAGAGCTTCTTCGTGAGCCAGGTGTGCATCGACTCGCGGAACACCGCCCAGCTGCGCGGGAAGGTGGAGAACGCGGTGGTGAGGATGCGCTCCATCTTCACGATCGGCTTCTCGTAGAAGACGATCAGGTCGACGTCCTGCAGCGTGATGCCGGCGCGCTTCAGGCAGAAGTCGATGGCGAGGCCCGGGAAGCCCGAGTCGTGCTTGATCCGGCTGAAGCGCTCCTCCTCGGCGGCCGCGACGATGCGACCGTCCTGCACGAGGGCCGCCGACGAGTCGTGGTAGTAGAACGAGAGTCCGAGGACGTACATGTCAGTCCTGCCTCCGCGCGCGCTCGAGGGTGTCGTTGGCGCGCGTCCACGCGTTCCAGGAGCTGCCGCGCCACCGCTTGATGCGCAGCGGATCGGCGAACAGCGACAGCAGGATCCCGGCCGGCCCGACCAGCGTGACGTAGAGCGCCGTGAGGATGACCCGCGACATCATGTGGCCGAACCGCTCGGTGAAGCGGTGCAGCCGTTGCATGGCGGTGAGGGGCGGCGGCGGCGGCTCGACGGGGGCCGCGGGCGCCGCAGGGGCGGCATCGGACACGCAGGGCTCCTGGGGCATCCGCTCGTCGGGCGACGAAGGCGGCGGAATGAGGGCGGCGGACGATAGCACGCCCTTGCATCGGGCGACCGGCGGTGCGCCCCGCAGTCGATCGTGAAGAAAGTTCGTCGGATCGGGGCCGCCGGCCCGCGATCGGACGAGCGATCGGGCGCGCGCTTCAGCTGGCCGGCTCGACCGGGAGCGCAGCGGTCGCGGTGGCGTAGGCGGCGAGCGTCTCCTCGGCCATCGCATGCAGCGGGAACTGCTCGCGGACGTCGTGCAGCGCGGCGCGGCCGAGGCGGCGTCGCTCGAGCGGCGCGTCGAGCAGCCCGCGGATCCGCTCGGCGAGCTCGGCCGGGCTGCCGCGCGGGACGAGCAATCCGTTCTCGCCGTCGCGCACGAAGGCGACCACGCCGCCGACGCCGGTGCAGATGATCGCGCGCGCCTGCGCCATGGCCGACAGGATGAAGATCCCGTGCCCCTCGCTCTCGCCGACCGAGACGAAGACGTCGATCGGCCGGAAGAGGTCGGCGAGCCGCGCACGCGGCAGCGCGAAGGTGACGTGCGCCGCGAGACCGAGCTCGCGCACGCGGCGGCGCAGCTCCGCCTCCTGCGGCCCTTCGCCGACGATCAGGAAGGTCGCCTTGCCGCCCGCGTCGAGCACCAGCTTCGCCGCGGCGAGGAAGGTCTCGAGGCCGCGGCCGGGCGCGAGCCGGCCGACCGTGCCGACCACCGGCAGCTCGCCGGCGGGCGGCGGCTCGTCGTCGAGCGCCGAGAGGCTCGCCGCGACGCCGTTCGGGATCACCGAGATGCGCTCGCGCGGGAAGCGGCCGGTGGTGACCAGCGCCTGCCGCACGTCCTCGCTCACCGCGATGGCGTGGGTGGTGGCGCCGGGCGCGCGGCGCAGCGGCGCTTGCAGCGGCGTGTGGACCGTCACCACGTCGGGGACGCCGAGCTGCTGCGCGATCAGCGAGCCGATCGTCGCGAGCGGATGGCTCTGCGCGTGGATCAGCTCGGGATCGAAGTCGCGCGCCAGCTCGAGCAGCGTCGGCAGGTAGAGCAGGTCGCGCCACAGCGGCCCGTGCACCGGCGCGCGGATCGTGTCGAGGTCCTGGTCCTCGAGCGCCGCCTCGAGGATGCCGCCCGGCGTCATCACCGCGACCTTGTGGCCGCGCAGCTTGAGCTCGCGCGCGAGGCTCACCGTGTAGACGCTGGTGCCGCGCAGCGAGAGGGGGGCCGAGAGCAGCAGGATGCGATCGGCCATCGCCGCCTCAGTCGCCGTCCGCCGCGCCGTGGACGAGCTCGCGGTAGAGGGCGGACCCCTCGAGCAGCTCGTGCGGCGCGCCGCGCGCCGCCACCACGCCGTGGTCGAGGACGACCACCTGGTCGTAGGGCAGCTCGCTGGCGAGGCGATGGGTCACCACGAAGGTGATGCGGCCGGCGCGCGCCGCGAAGACGCGCGCGAGGATCTTCTCCTCGACCGGCCGATCGAGCGCGCTGGTCGCCTCGTCGAGCAGCAGCAACGCCGGGTCGCGGTAGAGGGCGCGCGCGATGGCGAGCCGCTGGCGCTCGCCGGCGGAGAAGGCGCGCGACTCGATCGGCGTCGCGGCGCCGTGCGGCAGCGAGGCGACCAGCTCGGCGAGGCCGGCGGCGGCGAGCGCCTCGTGCAGCGCGACGCTGCGCGGCGGCGTGCCGAGCGTGACGTTCTCCTCGATCGAGCCGCGGAACAAGAAGGTCTCCTGCGTCACCATGCCGATGCGCGCGCGGAAGCCGGCCGCGTCGAGCTCCGGCAGCGGCACCCCTTCGAGCTCGATCGAGCCGCCATCGTAGCGGCGCAGTCCGGCCAGCAGGTCGAGCAGCGTCGACTTGCCCGCGCCCGAGCGGCCCGCCACCAGCACCACCTCGCCCGGGCGCGCGACGAGATCGACTCCGGCGAGCAGCGGCGCGCCGTTGGCCGCGCGCGCCGCGACGTTGCAGAGCTCGAGGCCGCGCGCGAGGCGCGGGAAGGGGCGCGTGCCGTGGATCGGCGGCGTCGCCGGCACCGAGTCGACCAGCGCCTTCAGCCGCGCCGCCGCCGCCGCGCCGCGCCGCGTGCGCACCTGCGTGTCGGCGAGCTTGCGCATCGGATCGAGCATCGAGGCGAGCACCGCGAAGAAGGTGAGCAGCGCCTCGGCGGAGAGCTCGCGCGCCACCACGCGCTGTGCGCCGACCAGGATCACCGCTGCGGCGGCGAGCGCCACCATCAGCTCGAGCAGCGGGCTCGACAGCGCCTCGTGGCGATCGAGCGCGATCTGATTGCCGGTGAGCTCGAGCTGCACCTGCGCGAAACGGCTGCGCTCGCGCGCCTCGAGGCCGTGCGCGCGCACCACGCGCCGCCCGCGCAGCCCCTCCTCGACCAGCGCGACCAGGCTGCCGGTCTGCGCCAGCGTGCGGCGCGCGCGGTCGCGCAGCCGCCGCGACAGGAAGAGGATCGCGCCCGCCGCGAGCGGGAAGAGCAGTCCCATCACCAGCGCGAGGCGCCCGTCGATGGCCACCAGCAGGCCGAGCGAGAAGAGCAGCTTGAACGGCTCGTGGACGACCTTGCTGAAGACCTTCTGCAGGGTGACGCGCAGCGCGTCGAGATCGGCGGTGAAGAGCGCCAGCAGGGCGCCCTGCGGCGTGTCGGCGCCGGCGCCCTGCAGCAGCGCCTCGTGCGCCTCGGTCGCGACACCGCGCACCGCGTCGTGCACCAGCGGCGCCGCGATCCAGTCCTGCGCCAGCTGCAGCAGCGCCGCCAGCAGCATCGCGCCGACCAGCAGCGAGAGCACCCAGGTGAGCGCCGTGAGCGGATCGCCGCCGACCGCCAGCGCCACCACTGCGCGCGCCAGCGGCAAGAGCAGCGCCGGCGCCCGCTCGGCCAGCGCGGCGAGCCGCTCGCCCCATTGCTCGTCGAAGAGGATCACCAGCAGCGGATAGGCCGAGGTGAGCGAAGCGCCGCCGAGCAGCGCGCCGCCGAGCGACGCCAGGAAGAGCGCCGCCAGCCGACCGCGCCGCGCGAGCGGCCGCCGGAAGACCCAGGTCAGTGCCGAGCGTTCGGCTGTCGCAGCCACTTGTCCGCCGTCCTTCGCGCGACCGCGTCGCGCAGCGCACGCCAGGGCGGGCGCTGGAGCCGCCGCGCCTGCCGGTATTCGGCGAGGAAGGCGAGGCGAAGGCGCCATGTCACCGTCCGCGGGTCGCGAAAGGAAGCGTTGAGGCGCATCAGGTCGCGCGCGACGCGATCGAGTGTCGCCGGACGGCGCCGCACGCCGTCGAGGTCGATGAACGCGACGCCGCCGGCTGCCGGCAGCAGCACGTTCTCCGCCTTGAGGTCGCGATGGGAGAGCCCTTCGTCGTGCAAGCGGGCGAGCGCGGCCGCCAGCGCGACGAGCGGCGGCGCGAGGCGGGGCGGCCGGTTCGCGCCGCGCTCCGCGGCGCCGCCCGCGAGCGGCCCCGTCAGCGCGTCGGCGAGGCGCGGGGCGTCGTCGACGAAGTCGGTGACCAGCACGCTCGACGGCCGCCGTGCGCCGGTCGCGTCCTGCGCGAAGAGCCACGCGCGCGGCGTCGGCAGTTGCGCCATCTCGAAGCGGAAGGCGTTGCGCCACGCGCGGGCGGCCCGGCTGCCGCGCAGCAGGCGCCGCAGCGGGCCGCGATCGTCGAACCACTTGAGGGCGAGCGCGCGGCCGGCCCGCTCGAGGCGGAAGAGGGCGCTCGTCGCGGTCGCGTGGATCGGCGTCGCGCCAGCGGCACGCAGCGCGTCGGGCAGCGCCGCGAGCTCGCCGCGAAGCAGCGCCTCGAGCTCGGCGCGCAGCTCCTCGGGCAGGTCGGCGCGTCGCACGCCGTACACGCGGTCGCCGTCGAACGGCGCGAAGGCGCGGCCCGAGCCGTCGCAGCGCCGCTCGTGGTGGCGAAGGAAGCGCTGGCGCGAGCGCTCGGCGGCGGCGGCGAGCGCGCGCAGCCGGCGGTGGCGGGCGACGCGGTCGCGCGGCAGCTCCTCGGCCGTGGTGGCGAACTCGAGCCGCTCGCGGGCGCTCGTCCGCCAGGCGAAATGGTGGTAGAGCGCATGGAGGTCGCGCTGCTGCGCCGAGCGGCCGGCGCGTCGCAGCCGCGCGAGGTCGACGAACCACGCGTCCCCGCGCGCGTCGACCAGCACGTTGCGCGCGTGGAGGTCGCCGTGCGCGTAGCCGGCGCGATGGAGCGCCGCGACCTCGAGACCGACCGCGGAGAGGAGTCGTCGCCGCGCGCGCCGCGCGTCGCGTGGCGCCGTCGCCGTCGCGCCGCCCTCCGTGGCGCGCTCCCACGCGTCGGCGAGCTCGCGCGCCCCCTCGATCCAGGCGGAGAAGGTGACCGCCGGCCGCTCGCGCGTCGCCGCCAGCCAGCCGATCGGCAGCGGCGCACGCACGCCGCGCTCGAGCAACCGCTCCGCCCGCCGGAACTCGCGCTCGGCGGCGCGCGAACCGTCGCGCCCGAGCCACTGCTTGCGCGCGAGCGGGCCGACGCTCGAGGCGATCCGATCGACGCGGCGCGGGCGGGGCGGCAGCGGGTCGGCAGCGGGCGGCGCCGGGGTGGCCGCCAGCGCAGCGAGCTCGCCTTCCGGCACGGTCGGGCGCACGAAGGGAGGAGGGGAGGCTTGGTTCATGGCGTCGCCGCGGAACAATAGGCGCCCTTCGCAGCGGAGCGCCCCCTGACCATCCTCGATCGCCGCTTCCTCCTCGAGCTCGTGACCAACCTCTGCTTCATCCTCGGGGTGATCACGACGGTCGCGTTGCTCGCGATCGCCGGCGTGGTGTTCTACAAGCACCCGGAAGTCGACCTTCTCCTCTACCTCTCGCTGGTGCGCTACACGCTGGTGCAGTCGCTCACCTTCCTGCTGCCGCTCGCGCTGCTGATCGCCGTCGTCTTCGTCTACGGCCGCGCCGCCGCCGACCACGAGATCACCACGCTGAAGGCGAGCGGCATCCATCCCTACCGGATGATCTGGCCCGGCGCGCTGCTGGCCATCGTGCTGGGCGCGATCTCCTTCGAGTCGGAGAACCGCTGGTCGCCCTGGGCGCTCCACCAGCTGCGCGTGCTGCCGCAGCAGGAGGGGACGCTGAAGGCGCTGCTCGAGAAGCGCATCGCGAGCGGCGAGCGCAGCGTCGACTTCGGCGACAAGCGGTCGCGCCGCAAGCTCTTCTGGGAGTCGATCCGCGTCCTCGAGGGGGGCGGCGTCGAGCTCGCGCGCGTGCTGCTCGAGACGACGGAGGTCCCGGAGCAGGTGGTCGCGCCGGGCGCGCCGCCGGAGCCTCCGCCGGCGCCGGTCACCACCCACGTGCGCGCCGATCGGGCGATCGCCCGCTTCGACGCGCAGAACGAGCGGGTCGTCCTGCGCCTCGAGAAGGCGCGCGGCCTCTCGGGCGTCGTGAAGGACGCGAACCAGGACGCGATGGTGGTCACCATCGAGCTCGACCGCGACGAGGAGCGCGCGCGCCTCAAGCTGCAGGCGCTGCCCGAGCTGATCGCGCTGCGCGCCCGCGCGCTCGAGACGTCGCCGCTCTCGGGGCAGTCGCTGCTGCGCAAGTTCGAACTCGTCGAGGTCGAGGGGCGCATCCACCAGCGCTTCGCGCGCGCCGCGACGCCGCTCGTCTTCCTGCTGCTCGGCATCCCGCTCGCGCTGGTCTTCCGCAGCGGCAACCGGCTGATCGCCTTCCTGCTCGCCAGCCTGATCGGGCTGTTCGTCTACTACCCGACCGAGCGGCTCGCCAACGTGCTGATGAGCCGCGAGCTGGTCGCGCCGGTGGTCGCCTGCTGGAGCGGCAACCTGCTGCTGGCGGCGATCGGCACCGGGCTGCTCGTCTTCGTGGTGCGCCGATGAAGTTCGACCTGCTCGACCGCTACGTCGTGCGCTGCTTCCTCGGCTCGCTCGCCGTCGCGTTCGTCTTCTTCTTCGGCTTCTTCGTGGTGATCGACCTGTTCGCCAGCGCCGACGAGTTCGTCGAGACCGCGCAGAAGCAGGCGATCCCGGCGGGCACCATGGTCGCGTGGGTGGCCGGGCTCTACCTCTACAAGGCGCCGGCGATCTTCCTGCAGGTGCTGCCGTTCGTCACGGTGATCGGCGCCGTCGCGGCGCTGGCGCGGCTCAATCGGCAGAACGAGCTGATCCCGGTGCTGATGTCGGGGCGCAGCATCTTCCGGCTGCTGCGGCCGCTCTTCGTGGTCGCGGGCGGGTTGACCGTCGCGATGCTGCTGGTGCAGGAGTTCGTGGCGCCGGCCGCCTCCGATCGCCGCCTCGCGCGGCAGTGCTTCCTGCGCGACGGCAAGCGCGGCCTCGAGGTGCGCGCGCAGTTCGAGGACGGACAGGGGCGCTACTGGTCGGGCCTCACCCTCGAGCCGGTCAGCGGCACGCTGCTCGCCGGCTCGGTGCGTGCGGTGCAGGGCGAGCGGGTCGAGATCATCGACCTCGTCGACGCGAGCTACGACGCGCACCGCGGCGGCTGGTCGATGGCGGGCGGGATCGTGCGGATCCTCGACGACGAGCGCGGCCGCGAGGAGAGCCGCTTGTCGCTGCTCGAGAGCGACCTGACGCCGCGGCGCATCGCGGCGCAGGAGAAGGAGCCGTTCGACCTCTCGTTCGCCGACCTCGCGGCGCTGTTCGGGGCGACCGCGCAGCCGCGCTTCCAGGTGCTGCTGCACTACCACGTCGCCTTCCCGCTCGCGAACCTGCTGCTGCTCTTGCTCGCCCTGCCGTTCGTCCTGCGCTACGACCGCCAGCGCGTCATGCAGGGGTTCGCGATCGCCTTCTTCCTCTGCGTGGCCTACTTCGGAGTCGACGCCGCCCTGCGGGCGCTCGGGGAGAGCAAGCTCCACCCGGTGCTGGCCGCCTGGTTCGCGCCGCTCCTCTTCGGGGCGCTCGGCATCACCCTCATCGACGGCGTCCGGACCTGACGCTGGGCCTGACGCCGGGCCTGACGCCGGGCGAGCGGCGGGGCGGTCGCGTGGCGCCGGATCGCCCGGGGAAGTCGCCGCCGAGGGGGAGGCGCGGCTTGCCGAGCGGCCGATCGTCCGTACAATCCCCCGCCCTCGTTCCCAAGGTGTCAGGCGCGCCGCCCCTGCGGCCCCCCTGGTCCCGCATGCGGAGGTTCGCGCCGTGCCCTTCCAGTGCCACTACTGCTCGAAGAAGACCCAGGTCGGCAACCGGGTGACCCGTCGCGGTCTCCCGAAGAAGGAAGGCGGCATCGGTCTCAAGACCACCGGCATCCGCCGCCGCACCTTCAAGCCCAACCTCCAGAAGCTGCATGCGAACGTGGACGGCAAGTTCACGCGCGTGCTGGTCTGCACCAGCTGCATCAAGAAGGGGCGCGTCACCAAGCAGGTGCGCCGCCAGCGTCCCGTCGCGGCACCCGCCGCGACCTGACGCCGCGCTCCCCGGCTCGGTCGACTCCTCGGCGGCGGGCGACGTTCAGCGTCGCTCGCCGTCGCCGTTTCCAGCGGGGCGCAGCGCGTCGCCGCGCCACGCCGCTCGCAGCGCCGCCTCCGCCGCTCGTCCGCACGGCCAGAAGTCGTGGTGCTTGCTCGGGTCGAGCGCGCGCAGGTCGCTCGGCCACTTCCACCAGAAAAGCGCGTCGGGGATCCCGCGGCGCGCCACCGCGTCGAGCACCAGCGAGTAGGCGCGCCCCTGGTCGGCGCCGCCGTCGAACTCGCCGTCGTGGGCATGCGGCGTCCGCCACGGTTCGCGCACGTCGGGGAAGCCGATCTCGAGGAACCAGAGCGGCTTCCCGAGCGCGCGGCGCTGCTGCGCGAGGCGTCCCTGGAGCGCGTCGAACCGCGCCGCCACGCCCTCGATCGCTGCGCCCGGCCCATCGGCGAGCGGCCAGTAGGCGGAGACGCCGACCACGTCGAGCGCGTCCCAGAAGGCCACCCGCTCGAGCTCCTCGCCCCAGTTCGCGGCGTAGGTGACGATGCCGCCGTAGACGGCGCGGACGCGCGCGAGCAGCGTCCGCCACTGCGCTTCGCGCGGGGTGGTGCCGGGCAGCTCGGTCGCCACCACCAGCACCGGCACCGCGAGCCGCTCCGCGAGCAGCGCGTAGTGGAGGACGAAGCGCTCGAACTCGGCGAACCACTGCGTCCACGCCGCCTCGTCGCGCATCGCGATCTCGCCGCACCAGCGTCCGTGGCCGCACCACAGATGCGGCTTGAGGAGCACCGTGAAGCCGAGCTCCTGCGCGTCGGCGATCGTGGCGGCGACGGCGCCGTCGCTCTCCGGCGCGAAGCGGCCGGCGCGCCGCTCGTGGAGCAGCTGGAGCGCGGGCGCGGCGACGTCGCGCTGGAAGGCGAACGGGGTGATGCTCACTGCGTTGGCGCCGACCGCGCGCGCCGCTTCGAGCGAGCGGGCCGCGGCGCGCGAGCCGTAGCCGTCGACCCAGCCGTACCCTTCGTGGGCGAAGCAGAAGCCGCGCAGGTTCGCGGGCGGCGGAGCGTGCGCGGCGGCGGGGGAGCTTTGCGCGGCGCGGAGCCGCTCGAGGAGGGCGGCGCGGTCGGCAGCGGTCGGCGCGCGGCGCCAATCGGACGCGCGGCGGAGCGGATCGGGCGGCGTCGCGAGCGGGCGCGCGTCCTCGGGCGCGAGCAACTCGGCGAGTTCGGCGCCGGCGATCAGTCGGCGCAGCTCCGGCGACGTGCGTGGCGCAGCGAGTTCGGTCGCGTCGGGAGGGACGAATCCCGTGCGCAGCAGCGCGGCGAAGCGAGCGCGCGCCGCGGCCGCGAAGCCTGGGGCGGCGAGCTCCTCGGCGAGCGCCGCGCGACGCTCCGGCGCAACGTCGCCGGCGAGCGAACGCAACGCCGCGAGCGCGCCCGCCTGCGTCGCCCGCCGCAGCGCGCGCGCCTCGTCGGCCGGGTAGGCCGAGCCGCTCTCGACGAGGCCGCCGCTGCCGAACGTGAACGCCACCGGGCCGATGGCCGGATCGTCGAGGAGTTCGAGGCTCGTGCCGTGGGCGAGCCCGAACTCCTCGTGGTTGGCGGCCCAGGTCAGTTCGATCGCGTCGCCGCTCGGCAGCTCGACGGCGAGGAAGGCGGCCGCCGCCGTCGCGCCGCGCGCCGCGGCCGCGGTGAGCGCCGCGACCCGCGCGGGCGGTGCGCTCTGCGGTGCGGCGATGCTGACGAGCGGTTCATCGGCGGAGGCCGCGAGCGTCGCGAACGCGGCGCACCCGGCCAGCAACGGCGCGATCAAGGCGGCAGCTCCTCGAGCGCGAGCCGCAGCTCGCCTGGGACGCCGGCCGCGAGGAGCGCTTCGCCGCTGCCCTGCCAGCGTCCCGACCACGCCTCGACGCGCAGCGCGACGCCGATCGGCAGGTTGCGGACCAGCGCCTCGCCGGCGCGCGTGGTGTACGCCTCGGCGAGCGTGCGTTCGGGCGCGTCGGCCGCTGCGATCCGCAGCCACGCCGCGCCGCTGCAGGACTCGCCGCAGCGCAAGCGGACGCGCAGCGCGCCGTCGCCGGCGAGCGGGGACGTCGCTGCGCTCGGCGCCGCGGCGCGCTGCCGCGCGATCGCGTCGAAGGGCGTCGCGGCGGGCGTCGCGGCGAGTGTCTCAGCGGGCGTCTCGACGGGCGTCGCGGCGGGTGTCTCGGCGGGTGGCTCGACCTGCCATTCGACGGCAGCGCATGGCAGGCTCGCGGCGAACTCGACGGTGCGGCCATCGTCGAGTTCGACGGTGGCGAGGCAGGGGCCCGCGCGCAGCGACTCGACCGTGAAGCGACCGTCGCCGCCGATGGCGCCGCGCCGAGCGCCGACCGCGATGGCTCGCGCCGGCGCGCTGCCGATCGGCAACAGCAGCGTGCCGACGAGCGTGCCGCTCGGCACGGCGACCAGCTCGAGCGGCGGTTGCTCGCCGCCGGCCGTCGCGTCGATCGCGAGCGCGGCGAGCGCGGTGTCGCCCTCGGCGCTGGGCGCGAGGTCGAGCTCGTAGCGGCTCGGGACGAGGCGTTCGAAGCGGAAGGCGCCGTGGTCGTCGGTGGCGGCGCGCGCGATCTCGCGTCCGGAGTCGTGCAGCACGACGGTGGCGCGCGCCGTGCCGAGCGCATCGCCGGCGCCGTCGACCACGCGGCCGGTGAGGTGGGCGAGCGGCGTGAGCGCGATGACGCCGAGGTCGCACGCGACACCGGCGCGCACCTCGACGGTCCGCGCGGTCGCGACGTAGCCGTCGGCGCCGAGTTCGAGGGTGACATCCCCCTCGGGCAGCGCGCGCACCTCGAAGCTGCCGGGGTGGCGCGCGCTCGCGGGCGCGAGGTAGTGGTCGGAGCGGCCGGCGACGCCGACCACCGTGACGGTCCGCGCGGCGAGCCCGAAGTCGCGGCGCGCATCGACGAGGCGGCCGTACACGCTGCCGAGACGGACCACGGGCGCGCGCGGCGTCGCGGCGGCCGCGGGGGGCGGACCGCTCTCCTCGCCGCGGAAGAAGCCGAGCCCGATCAGCAGCGCCAGCGCCAGCGCGCCGCCGCCGATCAGCGTGAACCAGAGCCCGCGTCGCTCCTCGCTCGAGAGCATGGCGGGAGTCTACTCGTCGCGTCCGCTCCCGATGCGCGCGCCGCCGAGGTCGGCGCGCGCGAACCTCATCGCTCGAGGAGGAGGAAGCTGCCGTCGCGCGCCAGCAGCGCGATGCCGAGCGGCGTCGCGATCGGCGCGCCGGCGAGCGGGCCGTGGCCGAGTCGCGCGCGCTCGACCGGCTGCTCGTGCTGCGGATCGAGCACCTGCACCACGCCGCCGTCGCACGGCAGCCAGAGCAGTTCGTCGATCAGCACCGGCGTCGCCGTCGGCGCGAGGTCGCGCCACTCGCGCGCGACGGCGCGGCGCGCCAGATCGATGCGCACCAGCCGCTTGCCGAGCGGCACGTCGGCGAAGCCAGCGGAGAGGCGCGGCGGCGCGACCGGCACCTCGCCGAGCTCGATGACGCCGGTCACCTTGCCGTCGTTCGCGTCGAGCAGCAGCAGCTCGCCGGTCGCGGTGGCGGCGACGAACTCGCGGCCCTGCTTCGCGAGCCCGTCGACGAGGTCGTGGCCGACCGAGCGGTCGACCGCGAGGGTCGCGGCGGCGACGTCGACGGCGACGAGTCGCCCGCCGACCAGCGGGACCCAGAGCCGGCCGCCATCGGCGAGCGGCGTCCCGGCGATGCGGCCGCCGAGCGCCACTTCGGGGAGCGGCGCCCCGTCGGCGCGAGCGAGGCGGTGGACGCGGCCGCTCGAGCCGACCACCGCGAGCAGTTCGCCGAACGGGAGCGGCGCGTGGTGGAACTCGTCGCCGAGCGATCGCGTCCACGCCGCGACGAAGCCGGCGTCGCTCGAGCGCATGCGCACCACGTCGCCTTCGAAGAGCGCGACCACGAAGCCGTCGTCGAGCGCGAGCGGCGCCGCGAGGGCGCCCGAGAGCGAGCCGGTGGCGTGGCGGCGCGCGGCGAGGGTCCCGCCGGCGGCCGCGGCGACGTCGTGCAGCGAACCGTCGCGGCCGGCGACGCCGAAGCGGCCCGCGGCGAAGATCGGCGCCGTGAGCGCCTGCACGTCGATGCGCCCGGCCGCCACCGTCCGGCGCGGCAGCTCGATGTCGCAGCGCGCGGGGCCGTCGGCGGCGATGGCGGTCCGCTGCGGCGCGCGCGCGCCCGCCGAGAGTTCGACGAGCGCGGTGGTGCCCGCCGGGAGTCGCAGCACGAGCGGCGTGGTGCCGAGTTCGCGACCGTCGAGGCGCACGCGCGCGCCGTGCGGGAGCGAGTCGATCCGGATCGGGATGCGCAGGGTCGCCGGCACTTGCAGGTCGCGGAACTCCTCGGCGGTGCGGCGTGCCTGCGCGTTCGCCTCGTCGATCGCGCCCTCCGCGACCAGCGCGTCGATCCGCTCGATGGCGGCGGCGGCGGCATCGAGACGCCGGATGCGCTCCTGGAAGAGCGCGGCGAGTTCGCCCTCGCCGTACTCCGCGAGCACCTTGCGGAGCAGCTCGCGCGCCACTTCGACGTGGCCCGCCTCGGCGGCGCGGACCGCGTCGATGTAGTCGACCGAGAGCTTCTGCAGCAGCCCGATGCGCTCGTGGCGCTTGCGCAGCTCTTCGAGCGCGGGGCGCATGCGCTGCTCGAGCGCGACGAACGACTCGGCCGACGCCACCAGCTCGTGCATCCAGGTGCGCACCTCGCCTTCGACGAGTCGCGCCGATTCGAAGGCGACCTCGCGCACGCGCGGCGCCGCCGTCGCGAGCGCGAGCGGGAACGCCGCTTCCATGCGCTGCCACGCCGCCGCCACCTCGGCGTCGCGCGCGGGCGGACGGTAGGCGGCCGCCGCTTCCTTGGCGCGCGCCACCATCGCGAGGAACTCCTGCGAGATCGCCTGCACGCGGGTGCGGACGCGATCGGAGAGGTAGGCCTCTTTCTGCTCGAGCAGCAGCTTGATCGCGGCGTCGAGCGCGGCGTCGTGCTGGCGGGCGTCGGAGAGCTCCTGGATGGCGGTGAGCTGGCCCGAGAGCCGCTCGTCGCGCGCCGAGCGCCGCGTGCGCGTCGAGTGCGCCGCCTGCTCGTCGATGCGGTCGATCAGCTCGAGCGCGGGCTGGGCGACGGCCGCGACCGGGTCCTCGGCGAGGATCGCCTCGATGGCGCGGCGCGCCCCGTCGATGTCGCCGGCCTCGAGCTGCGCCGCGGCCGCGTCGATCGCCGCGAGCGCCCGCGACTTCCCGTGCGCGCGCCAGCCGACGAACCCGGCGAGGGCGAGCAGCGCGACGCCGGCCGCGGCGACGCCGGCCGCGCGCAGCATCCGATCGGCCTTCGTCCGCGTGACGACGGCGAGCGCGCGGCGGATGTCCTTCCTGCCGCCGTCGATGGCGAGGATGCGCTTGTAGACCGCGGCGAGCTCGGCGCTGCGCCCCTCCTTCTTCAGGCGCGCGGCGTCGCGCTCGAGCACCTCGATCGCCTTCTCGCGCAGGTGGGCGCGCAGGCAGAGGTCGGAGTAGCGGCGGCGCGCCTCGGCGTCGTCGGGCGCGAGCTCGAGGACGCGCTCCATCACCGCGAGCGCGCCGTCGGTGGCGCCGCTCTCGGTGAGGATCTCGGCCAGCTCGCGGGCGCGCAGGAGCTCGTTCGGATGGTCGCCCTGTTCGCGCAGCACGCCGATCAGCGGCTGCAGCAGGGTGGGCGCGCCCGGCCACTCCTTCAGCGCCGCCTCGAGTTCGTGGCGCGCGCTGTCGAGCTTGTTCTCGGCGCGCGCCGACGTGGCGAGCTTGAGCCGCATCTGCGCGGCGGCCTTGAGGTCGCCCGCCAGCTTGAACATGTCGGCGAGCTGCGGGTCGAGAGGGCAGGGCTCGGGCGAGAGCTGCGCGACGCGGTGGAGCAGGCGCAACGCGCGCGCCTTCTGCCCCTCGGTCAGCAGTTCGCGCGCGGTGAGGACGAGCTCTTCGCGAGTCGCCTGGCGCGCGCGACCGTGCTCGACGAGGCGGGCGAGGATCTTCGCGACCGCGAACGGCGAATCGAGCAACGCGTCGGCGACGTCGCGCACGGTGTGGCGGCCGTCGAGGCGCTCGAGGACGGTGCGCCCCTCCTCGTCGTCGTCGAGCGACTCGGGCGCGCAGTTGGCGAGGTAGAGGCCGTCGATGCTCGGGATGAGCTGCTCGATCTGGCTCCACTCGTCGAGCCGTCGCGCGGCTTCGAGGACGACGTGCTCGACGGCGAGCGGGCGCACCTTGTGCGCCGAGCGGCGCAGGATCGACGGGATGTCGCCCTCGGCGAACTCGAACGAGCCGCCCTGGAAGCGGAACAGCTCGTAGATCTCCTCGTCGACCTGGATCGCGAGGATGCGATCGAGCGTCTCCTGCGGGACGCGGTTCGACGAGACGAGCACCTCGCCGAGGAACTTCTTGGTGCGCGCCTGCTCGCGGAGCGCCGCCGCGAGCTCGACCTCGGTGAGCACGCCGGCGAAGACGAGGATTTCGCCGAGGCGACGGCGTCCGAGGATCGACGGCTCGAGCAGCGATACGCCGTCCTTGCTGAGCAGCACCCGGTGGGTACCGCTCTGCGTGGTGACGGTGAGCACCCCTTCCTGGCGGTTCTGCGCCAGGGTCTGGAAGAGGTCCGCCAACTGGACGTTGCGAAGGTCGCCCTTGAAGGCCATCCCGGACGCGCATCCCACGGTGGGGCCGAATCAGCGAGCGGGGGTCGCTGCCGAATCCAGCCGATCGGCTCAGCTTCGTCGGAGCGAACCGGCCCTCTTGAGACGACCTCTCGGACAGTTCTGAATCCGATCCGTTCCGGGCGCGCGGCGGATTGGCACGCAAGTTGGTCGAATTGTCGCTCCTGACGCGAGACGGGCCGAACTGGCGCTGGTGGGTGACAAGATGTCGCCCGGCGCGGTTCGGCGAGCTCATCTGTCATGCACCGTGCTGGAGAGACCATGGCCACCGCAAGCCCGGCCGCTTCGCCACGCCTCTTCGCACCGATCGTCCTGATCGAGGACGACGACTCGGTGCGTGAGTCGCTGGCCGAGTACCTCGAGGGGAAGGGGTACGCCGTCGCGCAGGCGACCCGCGGCGAGGAGGGCATCGCGCAGGTCGATGCCGAGACCGAGGTGGTGATCACCGACTTCAAGCTGCCGGGGCAGTCGGGACTCGACGTGCTGCGCGAGGTCCGCCGCAAGAACCCGAACTGCGAAGTGATCATCGTCACGGGGCACGGCTCGATCGACTCGGCGGTCGAGGCGATGAAGGAGGGGGCCTACCACTACGTGACGAAGCCGGTCAACCCGACCGTGCTCCTGCGCATCCTCGGCGAGCTCGTCCATCGCCGCAACCTCGAGGCGGAGGTGTCGCAGCTGCGCCAGCAGCTCGATGCGCAGTACGGGTTCGAGCAGCTGATCGGCCGCTCGCCGCCGATGCGGCGCGTCTTCGACGTGATCCGCCAGGTCGCCCCGACGCGCACCACGGTGCTGATCACCGGCGAGAGCGGCACCGGCAAGGAGCTGGTCGCGCGCGCCATCCACCAGAACAGCCCGCGCAAGAACGGCCGCTTCGTCGCGATCAACTGCGCGGCGTTGCCGGCGACGCTGCTCGAGAGCGAGCTGTTCGGCCACGAGAAGGGCGCGTTCACGGGCGCGGCGGCGCGCCGCCAAGGATTGCTGCAATCGGCGAACGGCGGGACGCTCTTCATCGACGAAGTCGGCGAGCTCGAGTCGGCGCTGCAGGTGAAGCTGCTGCGCGTCCTCGAGTCGCGCACCGTGACGCCGCTCGGCTCGAACCGCGAGGAGCCGGTCGACCTGCGCATCGTCGCGGCGACCCATCAGGACCTCGACAAGCGGGTCGCCGAAGGGAAGTTCCGCGAGGACTTCCTCTACCGGCTGAAGGTGGTGAGCTTGCAGTTGCCGGCGCTGCGCGAGCGGCGCGAGGACGTGCCGCTCTTGGCGCGGACCTTCCTCGAGCAGGCGGTGAAGGACAACGGACTGCCGCCGCGCCGCTTCACCCCGGAAGCGCTGTCGCGCCTCGCCGGCTACCACTGGCCCGGCAACGTCCGCGAGCTGCGCAACGTCGTCGAGAGCGCGGCGGTCATGTCGATCGACGAGTCGGTCGGCATCGAGGACCTGCCGGCGCCGCTCGTCGAGCGCTCGCCGACCGGGGCGGGCGGCCTCTTCCACGTCGGCCTGCAGATGGCGGAGCTCGAGCGGGCGGCCATCCTCGCGACGCTGAAGGCGAATGGCGGAAACCGAACCAAGACGGCGGAGACGCTGGCGATCAGCCTCCGCACGCTCCAGCGCAAGCTGAAGGAATATCAGGTGCAAGAGTGACGGGCTCGGCGCGCAGCTCCTTGCGCGCACCCCCTCCCGACACTAACTTCCCCCGTTTCCCTGGGGGGCGCGCAAACCTCACTGCAGGTTTGGCCGTCCCTGCCTGCGGGCCCGAGTCGACGAGGATCGAGACCCGGATGGACCTGAAGAGCATCGAGGCTGCCAAGCGTCGCGTGGGCGGTGCGTTCCGCCTCTCCGTGCTGTTGCAGAAGCGCATCATCGAATTGGTGCGTGGTGCGCCGCCGGTGGTGGACCACGCCGAGCGCGAGCGCGGCCCGATCGAAGTCGCGCTGCGCGAGATCCTCGAAGGGAAGATCTCCCTCGAGATGATCCCGTCGGACGATTTCGACAAGCTCGTCGAGCAGGCCCGGCAGGAGAAGGAAGCGCGCGCTGCGGCGCGTGACGCCGAGTTCGGTGGGCCTCCGCCGGCCGCTGGCGGGCCGACCATCGATCTCGGACCGGAACCGAGGAAGTAGGATCCCGATCGCATCCACGACCGTCCGCAAGGACCAAGGTCGCGAAGCTGCTGTGGCTCAGAGGTAGAGCACGTCCTTGGTAAGGACGAGGCCGCGGGTTCAATTCCCGCCAGCAGCTCCATTCTGGATGCCGTCGCCCGTCGGCTCCCGTCGGTTCCTCCGCCCGGCCATCTCCCGCGCCGGAGCCTCGACGCTCGCTGGCTTCGTGCGGCGAACGCGAACCAACTTCCCTCCGCACGGTACGTAGCGGATCGCGCTCCGTGCGCCGATGAGGAGTGGCGCTACCATCCCTCGAGACGTCGGTCGATCCGTCCCCCGCCCTTGGAGCGCCCCCTGAGCGAGCTCCTCCGCCGCAGCCTTCGCGCGCTCGCGTTCGTCGCGGGCCTCGCGTGCCTTGCGTCGCCTGCCCGCGGTGCCGGCGAGCTGATGCTCTACCGGCGGCACGCCGAGGGCGCGGTCACCTTCTTCGTGCGAGGGGCGCGACCGGGCGAGACGGTGGTGCTGATCGAGACGGTCGACGGTCTCTCGCGGCCGCTGGCCGCCGATGTCGCCGACGCGACCGGAGGCGCCTTCTTCAGCTTCGCCGATGCCGCATGGCTGCAGCAGCCGCAGCCCGTCGCGCTGCGCGCCGCGGTCGAGCGCGAAGGCTCGAGCGGTTCCGAAGTGCTCGACTCGAATCCCGTCCTGCTGCGCGATCCTCCGCTGATCTGGATGGTGGTGGAGCGCGACGACTCCTCGACGCGCGTGCTGCGCTTCGACGCGGAGCAGCAGTCGCTCGAGGAGGCGCGTCGCGGTCGCCAGCGCCGCGATGGCCTGATCGCGGCGCGCGGCGACGGGGCGATCGTCAGCGAGGAGTCCGCGCTGGTCGCGTTGGGGCAAGGCGGGTCGCTCCGCTTCGCCCGCGGCGAGGAGCCGATCGATCTCGCGCTGACGCCCGACGAGTCGGCGCTGCTGGCGCTGACACGCGAGTCGGTCGGCGACGGTGCGACGCTGCTGCGCGTGCGGATGCTCGACGCGCAGCGCGTCACCTCCGAGCTCGCCTCCTTCGAGCTGGCCCGCACTGCGTCGCGGGTGGTGAGCGCGTGGCTGGTCGCGGGCGACGACTCGCATCGCGTCCTGATCGCCGAGCGCGAGGGCGCGCTCCACGAGATCGTGCTCGGCAGCGCGCTGACGCGCGGCATCACGCTCCTTCCGCTCGCCGAGGGCGGTCGCGAGGAACTGGTCGATTGCGTCGTCTCCGGCGACTGGCTCGCGGTCACGACGCGCTACCTCGCGCCGGGCCGCAGCGGCGGGCGGCTCTTCGTCGTCGATCTCGCGCGGCGCGATCGGCTGGTCGACCATCCGCTCGCCGGCCGGCCGCTCGAGCTGGCGGCCGTCGCCGGACCGGACGGCCCGGCGGCCTGCGTCGCGCTCGACAATGGCTCGCTGGTGCGCATCGCGTTCGCGGATGGGGCGCGCGTGCAGCTCGATCTGCCCGGAGTGAGCGACGTCGCGGTCGGCTCGGTCGGCGGGCCGCTCTACGCCGCGGCGCGCGCGGCCGATAGCGACGCGACCGCGATCTACGTGATCGACGGCGCCTTCGCGCAGGCGCGTCCGCTCGCCGCGTTCGGCGAACTCGGCCGTTCGCTGCAGGAACTCGGCGTCGTCGCCTCCGGCGGCCGCGAGTGGCTGTTCGTCGTCGAGCGGCGGTTCGCCGCCAGCAAGCCGGGCAGCGCCTCGGTCGACGACCACCTCGGCTGGGTCGAGATCGATCCGCTCGACGGTGCGCCGAAGGGGCTGGCGCGCTTCGTCGCGGTCGGCGGCCGCGTGCGCGGCCTCGCGGCGCGCTGAGCCCGAAGCGGCGCGGCGCGCGGCGCGCCAGGAGCGCCTCCGGCCCGGCTACACTGCCGCCGCGAGCCTCGCTTCGCGGGGCGCAGTCGGGCGGCGGCGAGCGATGGCCGAGCGAATCGAGACTCAAGCGATCGTGCTGCAGCGCTTCGCGTTCGGCGAGAGCAGCCAGGTCGTCCACCTGCTGACCCGCGCGCTCGGCCGCGTCGTCGTCATGGCGCGCGGCGCATGGCGCGCGAAGAACGGCTACGAAGGGCCGCTCGACCTGCTGGTGCGCGGGACGGTGTCGCTCTCGCTGGTGCACGGGCGCGAGCTCGCGCTGCTCACCGGGCGCAAGGTCGAGACCGCCTACCCGCGGTTGCGCAGCGATCTCGCCCGCCACGGCGCGGCGTGCCACGTGCTCGCGCGCATCCTCCATTTCGAGCCGGTGGGCGCCGGCGCCGGCGCGTTCCCGCTGGTCGACCGCGCGCTCGAGGCGATCGAGACGGTCGACCGCGCGCGACTGCCGCTGCTGCTGCTCGCGTTCGATGCGCGCCTCGCCGACCTGCACGGGCTGCGCCCCGACGTCGACCAGTGCGTGCGCTGCGGCTCGCCGCGCAAGCTCGCCCGCTTCGTCGCGAGCGCCGGCGGCATCGTCTGCGTCGCCTGCGTCGAGCAGCGCGACGAGGGGGCCGCGATCGATGCCCGCAGCGCGGCGCTGCTGCGCGACGTCGCCACCACGCCGCTGCGTCAACTTCCCGACCCGCCGCCGGCGACGCTCTCGCGCGCTCGCCGGCTGCTCGATCTCCACCTCGAATGGCACGCCGACGCCCTGCTCGCCGCCCCCCGCGCGCGCGCGCGGCCGTCGACGCGACGGAGCTCCCGTGGCCTTCGCTGATCCGCACCACCCGTCCACTCGCTCCGCGACGCGGCGCGCGCGCCGCCTCGTCGGGGCGCTGCTGCTCGCCTGCGCCGCCTGCGCGAGCGGGCCCGATCCGATCGACCCTGACGACCTGTCGGAGGCGCAGCTGCTCGAGGAGGCGGAGCGAGCGTTCGTCGCGGGCGACCTCGATCGCGCCATCGACACGTCCGAAGGGCTGCTCGAGCGCACCAGCGACGGCAAGAAGCGGCAGGGCGCGCTCTTCTTCGCTGCGCAGGCGCGGCTCGCCGACGGTTCGCCGGTGAAGGCGTTCCGCCACTTCCAGTCGTTGCTGCGCGACTTCCCGTGGTCGGCCTACGTGCCGAAGTGCGAGCAGCCGGTCTGGGAGATCGGCGTGGCCTACCTCTCCGAGGAGCCGTGGTTCCTGTTCGGCGACCTCTTCAACGGTCGCGAGCGCGGCGCCGAAGTGATGCGCGAGTTCGCCGCGAGCTTCCCCTCCTCGCCGCGCGCCGACGATGCGCTCGCCGCGATGGCGGGCTACCGCTACTCGCGCAAGGAGTACGCCGAGGCGCAGCTCCACTACTCGCGCCTCGCGAAGAGCTACCCCGACTCGGAGTGGAGCGACCTCGCGGCGTTCCGTCGCGCCGAGTGCTGGCAGCTCGACGCGCGCGGCGCCGCCTACGACACCACGCCGCTGCTGCGCGCGGCGCGCGACTACCGCCGCTACCTCGGCGAGCGGCCGCAGGGCGAGCGGCGCACCGAAGCGCAGGCGCAGGCGCGCGCCGTCGATCAGCAGATCGCGGAGGGCGAGCTGCTGCGGGCGCGGCTCTACCTCGTGCGCGAGCAGGCGCAGGGGGCGCGGATGCACCTCGCCAACGTCGTCCTCGCCTATCCGGAGACCGAAGCCGCAGCGACCGCGCGGACGCTGCTCGCGGAACACGGCTGGGACCTCTCGATCCACAGCGTCGACACGCTGCAGACGCCGCCGCTCGAGGAGTTCGGCGGATGAGCGCGCACGGTCGGCCGGAGAGGCGCTCCTGCGGCGCGCGACGGCTCGCGAGCCGGTTCGCGTGGCTCGGGCTCGCGCTGCTGGCCGGCTGCGGCTACAGCACCGGCCCGCTCACGCCGCGCGAGCGGCGCTCCGTCCACCTGCCGCTCTTCGAGAACCGGACGTGGTACCGCGACCTCGAGATCGAGCTCACGCGGCAGGTGGAGAAGGAGCTCGCGTCGCGACCGGGAATCTCCATCGCCCCCCCGGAACGCGCCGATATCGTCCTCGCCGGCACGATCGTCGAGTTCGAGCAGCGCGTGCTCTCGGAGGATTCCGAGGACCGCGTGCGCGAATCGTCGGCCGTGGCCCACGTGCGGATCGAGGTGCTCGACGCACGGACCGGTGCCCTGCAACGGTGGTTCGAGGTGCGCGATCGGGCGGAGTTCCTGCCCGCCCGCGGCGAGTCGCTCGGCCTCGCGACCAGCGAGTCGTTCTTCGACTTGGCCCGGAAGATCGTCGACGGCCTCGAGGGCGATTTCCCGCGCGCCTCGCCCGCCGCGCGCGGGGCGGACGGCGGCTAGCCGGGGGCCGGGCCGCGAGCGACCAGCGAGGAGGGGAGCGCCGATGAGCGAGCAGCGCGACGACCTGCGCGACGACGGCAAGAAGGGCGACGGCCGCGGCGGCGACAAGGCCCGCAAGCCGCGCGGCGGACTGCCGGCTGTGCTGCTCTTCCTCGGCATCCTGTTCGGCCTCGTGCTGCTGGTCGAGTCGTTCTCCGATTCGATCCAGTCGTCGCGCGTCGAGTACGACGAGTTCCTCCGGCTGCTCCACACCGGCTCGATCGAGAAGGTGGTGCGGCGCGGCGAGGTGCAGCTGCGCGGCGAGCTGATCCGCCGCGACGAGGCGGGGCAGGCGCTCGCCACTCAGCCGTTCGTCTGCGATCTCCCGCAGGGCGAACTCGAACGGCTCTGGCCGTCGGTGCTCGAGCTGGTCGGTCGGCCGCCGCAACGGCTGAGCGAGGCGAACCTCCTGCGGCTGATCGCCGACGAAGGGGCGGTGCCGCTCAAGGCGTGGACCGTGACCCTGCCGCAGGCGCGCTCGCGCGGCGGCGGCATGAGCGAGCTGCTCTTCGTCGACCTCGATGCGCCCGGCGCGCTGGTCTCCCGCCACTGGATCGCGCGGGAGGACGCCACCGCGCTCGACCTGCGCCGCATCCAGGCGGCCTTCGCGCCGTTCGGCGTCGCGCTCGAGCGGCGCGACGTGCCGGCGCAGCCCGGGGCGCTCACCTACGAGCCCGAGAACACGCTGCTCACCTCGCTGCTGATCAACTTCCTGCCTTGGCTGCTGATCATCGGCGCGCTCTGGTTCTTCATCTTCCGGCAGTTCCGTTCGCCGGGCGGCGCCGGCGGCGTCCTCTCGTTCGGACGCGCGCGCGCCAACCTCGTCGGCAAGGACCGCACCGGCGTCACCTTCGAGGACGTGGCCGGCGTCGAGGAGGCGAAGGAGGAGGTGAAGGAGATCGTCGAGTTCCTGAAGGACCCGGCGCGCTTCTCCCGCATCGGCGCCCGCATCCCGCGCGGCGTGCTGCTGGTCGGCCCGCCGGGCACCGGCAAGACGCTCCTCGCCAAGGCGATCGCCGGCGAGGCGAACGTCCCGTTCTTCTCGATCAGCGGCTCCGACTTCGTCGAGATGTTCGTCGGCGTCGGCGCGTCGCGCGTGCGCGACCTCTTCCGCCAGGCGCGCGAGAAGACGCCCTGCCTCATCTTCCTCGACGAGATCGACGCGGTCGGGCGGCGGCGCGGCACCGGCATGGGGGGCGGCCACGACGAGCGCGAGCAGACGCTGAACGCGATCCTCGTCGAGATGGACGGCTTCGAGACCGACGAGGGGATCATCCTCGTCGCCGCCACCAACCGCCCCGACGTGCTCGACCCGGCGCTGCTGCGCCCGGGCCGTTTCGATCGGCAGATCGTCATCGACTTGCCCGACGTGAAGGGGCGCGAGGCGATCCTCGCGGTCCACACGCGCCACGTGCCGCTCGACGCCGACGTGAAGCTCGAGCGGGCGGCGCGCGCGACCCCGGGCTTCTCCGGCGCCGAGCTCGCCTCGCTGGTGAACGAGGCGGCGCTGCGCGCGACGCTCCTGAACCGCGATCGCGTGAACATGGCCGACTTCGAGGAGGCGCGCGATCGCGTCCGCTTCGGCCGCGAGAAGTCGGGCCGCACGCTCGACGAGAAGGAGCGCGTCGTCACCGCCTACCACGAGGCGGGCCACGCGCTCGTCGGCCACCTCCATCCCGGCGTCGAGCCGCTGCACAAGGTGACCATCATCCCGCGCGGCATGTCGCTCGGCGCGACGATGATCCTGCCGGAGAAGGATCGCTACCAGCAGCGGCGCGAGCAGATGCTCGGGATGATCTGCTTCGCGTTCGGCGGGCGCCTCGCCGAGGAGCTCTTCTGCGGCGACGTCACCAGCGGCGCCTACGACGACATCCGCAAGGCGACCGACATCGCGCGCAACATGGTGACGCAGTTCGGCATGAGCGATCGGCTCGGCCCGGTGAACCTCGCCGAGCGCGAGGACGCCATCTTCCTCGGCGGCGAGGTGGTGCGGAACCGGGCGTTCAGCGAGGAGACCGCCAAGCTGATCGACGTCGAGGTGAAGCGGATCCTCGACGACTGCTACCAGCGCGCGCGCGGCGTGATCGAGTCGAACCGCGCGGCGCTCGAGCGGGTCGCGCAGGCGCTGCTCAAGTTCGAGACGATCCACGGCGAGGAGGTGACCGCGCTGATCGAGGGGGCGACGCCCGACGAGGCGCACGCTCGCTGGGAGCGCAGCCACCCGGCGCCGCCGCCGAGCAAGCCGAAGGCGCCGCGGCCCGATGCGAGCGCCGTCGAGTCCGATCGGCGCGGCTTCGCGCGTCCCGACGAAGGGCTGCCTCCTGCCGGAGAGCCGGCCGTCCCATGACGATCCAAGGTGCGCCCGCGCCCGCCGCACTCGCGCTCGCGACGCGCGTGCTGTGGGTCGAAGGTCGTCTCCCGGCGTGGGGCGAGGTCGCGGCGGCGGCGCGCCTCGCCGCCCCGCGCCTCGCGGCCGACGACGGCCGTTGCTGCTTCGCGGCAGGAAGCGCCGCGGTCGAGTCGCTCCCGCTGGCGCGCCACGCCTGGCTGGCCGCCCTCCCGTTGCCGAGCAGCGCCGACGGCCGCTGGCAGCGCGGCGTCTTCGTGCTGCCGGCGCCGCGCCGCGTCGACGAGCGCCACCTCGTGCTGCGCCGCGCGCTGCTGCCCGAGCTGCCGCCCGAGTTCGCGCAGGCGCTCGCCGAGTTCGAGCGGCCGCGCCGCCGGCTCGCTCTGCGCGATCGCACGCTCGACCTCGAGCGCGGCCGGCCGCAGGTGATGGCGGTGCTGAACCTGACGCCCGACTCCTTCTCCGACGGCGGTCGCCTGAACGTCCACTCCGCGGTCGAGCGCGGCCTGCAGCTCGCGGTAGCGGGCGTCGCGCTGCTCGACATCGGCGGCGAGTCGACGCGGCCGGGCGCGCAGCCGATCGGCGTCGAGGAGGAGCTCGCCCGCGTGCTGCCGGTGATCGAGCGGCTCGCGCGGCGCGTCGCGCTCCCGCTCTCGATCGACACCACCAAGGCGGCGGTGGCGCGCGCGGCGCTCGCGGCCGGCGCGGCGCTAGTCAACGACACCAGCGCGCTGGTCGACGACGAAGCGCTCGCCGGCGTCGTGCGCGAGGCGGGCGCGGGCGTCGTCCTCATGCATCGCCTCGGCACGCCGCTCACCATGCAGCAGGCGCCGAGCTACGTCGACTGCGCCGCCGAGGTGGCCGCCGCGCTCGCCGAGCGCGCCCGCGCGGCGCTCGCGGCCGGCATCGCGCGCGACGCGATCGTGCTCGACCCGGGGCTCGGCTTCGGCAAGCGCCACGAGGACAACCTCGACCTCGTCGCGGCGCTGGCCTCGCTGCGCAGCCTCGGTTACCCGCTGCTGCTCGGCGCCTCGCGCAAGAGCTTCCTCGGCGCGCTCACCGGCCGCGCGGCGCCGCAGCGCGATGCCGCCACGCTCGCGACGACCGCGGCCGCCGTCGCCGCCGGCTGCGAGCTGGTGCGCGTCCACGACGCGCAGGGCAGCATCGACGTGGTGCGCGTCCTCGCGGCGCTGCGCGAGCCGGCGGGAGGCGCCTCGTGAACGATCCCGCGCAGCTGCTGCGCAACCTGCTCGGGGTCGGGCCGCTCGTCGAGCTGCTCGCGCTCTGGATCGGCTGCTACTGGGTGCTGCGCTTCCTGCGCGGCTCGCTCGGGCTCGGCATCCTGCGCGGCCTGCTGATCGCCGGCTTCACGCTCTTCCTCGCCGCGCAGGTCGTCTTCGAGCGGTTCGCCTGGTCGCTGCCGCACCTCGAGCTGCTGCTGCGCCCCTCGCTCGAGCTGCTGGTGCTCGGCGTCGTGATCCTCTTCCAGCCCGAGCTGCGCCGCGCCTTCACGCGCCTCGGCGAGACGCAGGCGTTCAAGCGCCTCTCGACCGGCTCGAGCTCGATCGGCCGCATCCTCGCCGAGGCGGCCGAGCGGATGAGCCGGCGCCGCGTCGGCGCGTTGATCGCCATCGAGCGCGCGACGGGGCTCCAGACCTACATGGAGGGCTCGGTGCAGCTCGACGCCGAGCTGAAGCCGCAGCTGCTCGAGAGCATCTTCCAGCCGGGCGGTCCGCTCCACGACGGCGCGGTGCTGATCCGCGGCGACCGCATCGTCGCGGCGGGCTGCCTGCTGCCGCTCTCCGAGAATCCCGACATCGGGGCCGAGTACGGCACGCGCCACCGCGCCGGCGTCGGCGTCACCGAGGACACCGATGCGCTGGCCGTCGTCGTCTCCGAGGAGACCGGCAACATCTCGCTCGCGACGCGCGGCGAGCTGCAGCGGGTCAAGTCGGCGCGCGAGCTGGCGCGCCTGATCGACGACGCGCTGGCCGCCGGCAGCGACCCCGAGGGAGCGCGCCCGTGATCGCCTTCCTGCGCCGCCTCTTCGTGCACGACCTCGGCCGCAAGCTGCTGGCGCTCTGCTTCGCGGTGGTGCTGTTCGACCTGCTCGACGCCAAGGTGCAGGGGCGCGACCGCCTCACCCTCGACGTCGTCTACGTCGACGCCTCCGAGCTGCCGCAGCTCGCCGAGGCGCCGGCCCGCGCCAGCAAGCTGCTGGTGGTGGAGCGCGCCGACGCGCAGCAGCCGCTCGTCGTCGCCGATCGGCCGCGGCCGGCCTCCGTGACGCTGCAGATCGACGCTCCGAAGGACGCGATCGAGCGGATGAAAGCGCGCCGCCTCACCTTCCTGCTGCCGCTGCAGAAGGAGGGCGACCTGGTGCCGACGGCGGCCGAGCTCGGCGGGATCGACCTGCTGCGCGACATGCTCGGCGCGGGCGCGCAGGTGGAGATCGACCCGCCGCTGCGCCTCGCGGTCGAGGCGGAGGAGCGGCGCGCGCTGCTGCTGGTGCCCGAGGACATCGTGCTCCGCGGCACGCCGGCGCCCGGTTTCGATCGCGGCTCGCGCACGACCGTGGCGCGCCCGAACGAGGTCACGCTGGTCGGCCCGCGCCGCTTCGTCGCGCAGGCGCTCGAGCGGCGCGCCGAGCTCTTCGAGGCGGTGCTGCTCGACGGCACCAGCCGGCAGGTGAACCAGGGAGTCGGGCTCGCGCTGCAGTGGCGCGACCGCATCCGGCTGGTCGACGCCACCGGTGCGCCGCTCGACAGCGTGCGCGTGACGCTCGAGTTCAAGCGGCGCATGGTCCCGGTGCCCGAACCCGACGGCGTCTTCGAGCTGCCGGTGCAGGTGGTCTGCAACGACGAGCTGCTGCGGCGCGACGACCCGCAGCGCAGCTGGCGCGACGGCTGGCGGCTCGCCTTCCCGCAGTCGCCCGACGACGCGCCGCGGTTGCGGCTGCAGTTCAGCGCGACCGAGTCGGCGGTGGCCGGAGCGCTCGATCGCGTGAAGCTCGAGCTGGCGCGCGACGAGGTCGAGCTGGTGGTGCGTGCGCACGAGCTCGCCAACGTCGAGCGCGGCACGCTGCGCGTCGCGATCGTCAAGTTCACCGACTTCCCCGACGACCTCGAGCTCGCGCTCGCGCCGGGCGAGCCGAACGTGGTCGAGGTCGAGTGGGTGGCACCGGCTCCGGCGAGCGACGCCGGGAGCGGCGAGAAAGGCGGAGCGGATGACCGCGAGTGACGCGCTGTTCGGGACCGACGGAGTGCGCGGCCTCGCGGGACAGGGGGCGCTCGCGCCGGAGAGCGTCGAGCGGCTCGGCATCGCGCTCGGCGAGTGGCTCGAGGCGCACGGCGACGCCGGCAAGCCGGCGCTGCTCGGCGGCGACACGCGCGCGAGCCGCGGCGAGATCACCCGCGCGCTCGCGGCCGGACTGTCGCGCCGCTCGATCCGCTCGATCGACCTCGGCGTGCTGCCGACCGCGGCGCTCGCGCTGCTGATCGACGACTACGACGCGAGCTGCGCGGCGGTCATCTCCGCGTCGCACAACCCGGCCGAGGACAACGGCATCAAGATCTTCACCGGCCACGGCCAGAAGTTCGGCGACGCCGAGGCGCGCTTCGTCGAGCAGCGCTGGCGCGCCGCGCCGCCGCCCGCCGCTGCCGTCCGCGACCTGCGCGAGGAGCACCCCGAGGGGGGCGAGCGCTACCTCGCGCGGTTGATCGCCGCCGCCGGCCGCCCCGACCTGCGCGGCATGGTGGTCGCGCTCGACCTCGCGCACGGCGCCGCCCACGCGGTCGGCCCCGAGCTCTTCCGCCGCCTCGGCGCCACCGTCCACGTGATCGGAGACCGGCCCGACGGCCACAACATCAACGCCGGCTGCGGCTCGCTCCATCCCGAGGGGGCGGCGGCGCTGGTCGCCCGCAGCGGAGCGCGCTTCGGGCTGGCCGTCGACGGCGACGCCGACCGCAGCATCCTGGTCGACGAGCACGGCAAGGTGGTCGACGGCGACGGCATCCTCGCGCTGGTGGCCGCCGACCTGCACGCGCAGGGGCGGCTGGTCGGCGGGGGCGTGGTCGGCACGGTGATGTCGAACTTCGGCCTCGAGCTCTTCCTGAAGCGGCTCCACCTCGAGCTGGTGCGCACCCCGGTCGGCGATCGCCACGTCTCGGCCGCGCTGCGCGAGCGCGGCATGGGGCTCGGCGGCGAGCCGTCGGGCCACGTCATCTTCGGCGCCGACCTCGACTACCTCGGCGACGGCCTCTACACCGCGGTCCGCGTCGCCGCGATCCTCGCCCGCCGGCAGATCGGCCTCTCGGCGGCGCTGTCCGGCTTCGAGCGCGCCCCGCAGGCGAACACGCAGGTGCGCGTCCTGAAGCGCCCGCCGCTCGATTCGGTGCCGGGATTCAAGGAAATCCTTTCCGCGTCCGAAGAGAGGCTCGGCAACCAGGGACGCGTGGTCATCCGCTACTCCGGGACCGAGCCGGTCTGCCGGGTGATGGTGGAAGGGGCCGACGCGACCCTGGTGCGGACGCTGACCGACGAGCTCGCGGGATTCCTCCGCAAGGCGATCGGCGCGCCGTGAGCCACGAAGCGAAGGAGGACACCGTGGGTCGCATCGCCGTCGGTCTCGCGCTCGATACTTCCGGGGACGTGGGCACGGTCGCGCTCGACGACTGCGATCCCGCGCGCGTCGCGCGCTTTACCGAGGGAATGGCGCACGGCAAACTCCTGCTGCCCTCGGTCGAGAGCCTGCTGAAGAACGCCGGGTTGCGCCGGCCCGACTACGTGGCGGTTGGGATCGGGCCTGGCTCCTACACGGGACTTCGCATCGGGGTCACCGTCGCGCGCACGTTGGCGTGGACGTGGGAAGTCCCCTTGCTCGGCATCCATTCGCTGACGGCGCTCGCGCTGAACGCCGGATGGCAGGCCAAGCCGGTGGTCACCCTCGTCGACGCCAAGCAGGGCGAGGTGTACGCGGCGGTCTATCGCTGGCAGGGAGGGCTGCCGCGCTTGGTCCAGGCTCCGGTGATCGGCGTTCCCGACGTGCTCCGCCCCGACCTCCCGAAGGAGGCGGCGTGGGTGGGCGACGGCTGCGCCGCGTTCGGCATCGAGCCGACCGTTCCCGAGGCGGTGTCCGACGCGGTGGGCGTGCTGAAGCTGGCGCGCGAGCGCTTCCTGCGCGGTGAACGGGATCGCATCCCGACGGTGCTCCCGATGTACCTGCGTGCGTCCGAAGCGGAACGGAGGCTCGAAGCGCGCTCGTGATCCACCCGCATCGCGTCTGGGCCGACATCCGGCTCGACCACCTGCGCGACAATGTCGCGTTCTTGCGAAGTCGACTGCCCGCCTCCACCCGGCTGATGGCCGTGGTGAAGGCGGATGCGTATGGCCACGGCGCGGTCGAAGTGGCGCGCGAGCTGCAGGCGCAGCAGGTCGCCTGCTTCGGCGTGGGCGATTCGGGCGAGGCGCTCGAGCTGCGCGCGGCGGGCATCGGCGCGACCATCCTCATCCTCGGCGCCATCATCGACGGCGAGCAGGAGAAGGTGGTCGCCCACGACCTCTCGGTCTGCATCCACTCCGAGTCGCGCATCGACCAGCTCGCCAAGGAGGCGCGCCGCCAGCGCCACCGCTGCAAGGTGCACTTGAAGATCGACACCGGCATGGGGCGGCTTGGCGTCCTGCCGAGCCGCGCGCTCGCGCTGGCCCGCCGCATCGCCCGCTCGCCGTGGCTCGAGCTCGAAGGGGTGGCGACCCACTTCGCCGGCACCTCGGCGGCCCACGATCCCGCCAACGAGGCGCAGCTCGCCGCCTTCCTCGAGGTGCGCGCGGCGGTCGAGCGCGAGGGGCTCGGCGCGCCGCTCTGGCACGCGGCCGCCTCGGCGGCGCTCTTCTCGGGGATGCGCGCCGAGTTCGACCTGGTGCGGCCGGGCGGCGCGCTGTTCGGCATCGTCCCCGCCGATGCCGGGCCGGCCGCGCGCGAGCTGAAGCCGGTCCTCTCGCTCCACACGCAGGTGATCTTCCTGAAGGACGTCGCCGCCGGCACGCCGATCGGCTACCAGCGCACCCATCGCACCGCCGGCAAGACGCGCATCGCCACCGTGCCGGTCGGTTACAACGACGGCCTGCCGCTGCGCCTCGGGAATCGCGGGTCGGTGCTCCTCCGCGGGATGCGGGCGCCGATCGTCGGCAAGGTCTCGATGGACTACACGATGGTCGACGTGGGCCGGATCCGCGGCGTCAAGGTGGGCGAGCCGGTGACCCTGATCGGGCGGGACGGCGCGCAGGCGCTGCCGGTCGAGGAGGTCGCCGCGCTCGCCGACACGATCCCTTACGAGGTGCTCTGCTCGCTCGGCCGGCGCGTCGCGCGCGTCTACCACGCCTCGCGGCGCATGCCGCCGCGTGAGGCGCTGACGGCCCACGCGTGAGACGGCGCGCGCTGCGGTTCGCGCTCTGGGCGGTGGCGCTGCTCGCGCTGCTGCTGCTGCTGGTGGCGGCGCTCACGCCGCTCGACGAGTGGCTGGTCGGCGCGGCGGTCGGTCGCGCGGTCGGCGCCGACGTGACGATCGGCGAACTCGAGCTGCCCTGGGACGGCGTGCTGCGCGCGAACGAGCTGGCGGCGTGCCTGCCGACCGCGAGCGTCCCCTTCTTCACCGCGAGCCGGGCGACGCTCGAGCTCGGCCTCTTCCCGCCGCGCCTCGCGCGCGTGGTGCTCGAGCGCCCGCACGTCGTCGCCACCGAGCGGCCCGATGGCCGCATCGACCTGCTCGACCTCGGGCGGCCGGGCGGCGGCGAGGCGTCGAATCCGCCGCCGCTCCACGTCGAGGGCGGCGTGGTCGAGCTGGCCGGCGACGGTCCGTTGCAGCAGCGGCTGCGCACCTTCCTCGCGCCCGGCGTCGCCGCCCACCTCGCGGTCGATCGCCTCGACGTCGAGCCGCGCGAGGACGGCCTCGCGCTGGTGACTGGCTCGCTCATGCTGTGCGGCCTCGTGCCGCTCGAGCTGCTGGCCACGACGCGCGCCGGCCGGCTGGTCGGCGGCAGCGTGCGCATCGACCCCGCGGCCGCGGTCGACCTCGCCACGCTGCAGCGCAGCGCCGCGCCGGGGCTCGCCGACTGGTTCACCGCCAACGAGTTCGCCGGCAGCGTGCATGGCGCCGCGCGCCTCGTCGATCGCGACGGCGCGCTGGTGCCGTCGCTCGAGCTCGAGCTGGTCGAGGTGACGCTGCGCCCCGAGGTCTTCCCGGCCAAGCTCTCGCGCCTGAACGGCCGCGTGCTGCTGCGCGACGACGCCCTGCTGATCGAGGACTTCCGCGGCCTCTGCGGCGCCGCCACGCTGACCGCGAGCGGCCGCATCGACGACCTCGCCGGCCGCGCCGCGACCCGCATCGTCGCCCACCTCGACCGCGCGACGCTCGACGACGACATGCGCGCCGCGCTGCACGACGACAAGATCGGCCGAATGATCCTCGAGTCGTTCGCGCCGGCGGGGCGCTACTCGTGCACCGCGACCGTCGTGACGGCGCGCGGCCAGGCGTCGCCCGAGCTCGTGCTCGACATCGACTTGGAGGAGATGGAGAGCACCTTCCACGGCTTCGTCACGGAGGACGGCCGGCGCCACGGCTTCCCGCTGCCGATGGGGCGCATCCACGGCCGCGTGGTCGCGAGCGAGAAGCACTCCTGGTTCAAGGACGTGGTCGGCTTCTCGGCCAGCGGGGCGCGCGCCGCGGCGAGCGCCGAGATCTTCGGCGCCACGCTCTCCGGCAGCGTCGACGCCGACGCCATCGCGCTCGATCCCGAGCTGCTCGCGGCGGTGCGCCACGAGCTCGGGCCGATCGTGCCGGAGCTGGTGGCCGAGCTCGGGCTCTCCGGTCGCTTCGCGGCGCAGGCGCGCTACGCGCTCGACGCGGAGCAGCACTTCACGCTCACCATCGGCCTCACGCCGCGCGCCGTCACGCTGGCGCCGCTGGTCTTCCCGTGGGCGGTGACGCTCGACGCGGGGCGCGTCGAGGTGACCCATGACGCGGTGCGGATCGACGCGCTGCGCGGCGTCGCCGGCGGCGGCAGCGTCACGCTCGACGGCTCGGTGACGCTCGGTCCCGACGATCCGCCGTTCGAGGTGACCGCGCGCGCGACCGGCGTGGCGATCGACGCGGCGCTGCTCGCGGCGTGCGCGGCGGCGGGCGGGCCCGAGCTCGAGGCGCGCCTCGCCGCGCTGGCGCCGTCGGGCCGGCTCGACTTCGAGGTTCGCCTCGTGAAGCCGGCGCCCGGCGCCGAGCTCGAGCAGACCGTCACGTTGCGTCCGCGCGGCGCGGAGCTCTCGCTGCCGGGCGGCGTGCGCGTGCGCGAGGTCGGCGGCGCGATCGTGCTGACGCGGCGCGGCAAGGCGCCCTTCGCGCTCGATCTCGACTCGGCCGGCGGCCTGCACGGCGAGGTCGCCGGCGGCGTCGTCGCGCTCACCGGGAGCAGCGCCGACGGCCGCGACGGCCGCTTCGAGTTCGTCGCCGACTCGATCGCGCTCGACGTGCCGCTGCGCGATGCCGTCGCGGCGCAGGCGCCCGCGGTGGCGCACGTCATGGAGCACCATCGGCTGGCCGGCGCGATCCGGCTGCGCGGGACGCTCGCACTGGCCGCCGGCGAGGTCGCGCTCGGCGCGTTCGAGGTGACGCCGGCGCGCATGCGCGGCGCGCCGATCGACGCGCCCGCCGAGGTCTCGGCGGAGCCGCCGTGGCTGCCGCTCCCGCTTTCGTGGCGCGGCGGCGCGATGCGCGTCGACCTCGCCGCGCAGCGCGTCACCTTCGACGAGCTCGAGGGACAGCTCGGTGGCGCGGCGATGGTGGCGGGCGCCGGCAGCTTCGACTTCGTCGCCGACGGGCTGGTCGCCCGTCTCGATGCCGAGCTCTCGTCGCTCTCGTTCGGCGAGTTCCTCGAGCTCGTGCTCGGCGATGCGAAGCGCGCGGCGCTGACCGCCTACGGCCCGCTCGGTCGCACCCACGTCACCGTGCGCGAGCTCACCTTCGAGCTCGGCGACGGCGGCGACACGCTCGAGCGCCTTTCGGTGCGCGGCGAGATCGACGCGCGCGGCTGGACCTTCTACACGGGGGGCGCGCTGCGCGACCTGACCGGCCGCCTCGAGGTGGTCGACCTCGGCTACGTGCGCGCGCGCGGCGGCCTCGTCGACGTCCGTTCCGAGGCGCGCCTCGCCGGCGTCACGCTCGGCATCGGCGACCTGCGCTTCTCGGCGATCGACGCCGACCTGCTGCTGGCGGAAGGGCGGCTCACGGTGCCGTGGTTCGCCGGCGACTTCGCCGGCGGCCGCCTGCTCCGCGAGAACAACCACCTCACCGTCGACCTCGCCGACCAGATGCCGTTCGACGGACGCCTCGACCTCTCCTCCGCCGACGTGAGCCGGCTGCTCGGCGACGATCGTCCGAGCATGCGCGCGCTGGTGGGGCGGGTCGACGCCGCGATCGGCTTCCGCGGCCGCGCGGCGCCGCTCTTCCGCGACGGCGAGATCACCCATCTCGAGGCGGGCGGCAGCGTGCGCATCCAGGACGCCAAGCTCTGGAGCATCCCGGTCTTCGACAAGCTCTACGCGCTGGCGGTGCTGCCGCTGATCGGCGGCGGCGACGTCGAGCCGCCGCGCTGGACGCGCGGCGCGATCGACTTCGCGCTGCAAGGCGTCTACGTGGCGCTCTCGAACGTCGAGCTCGAGGGCGAGCCGCTGATCCTGCGCGGCGAAGGGACGCTCGGTCCCGATCGGCTCGCGATCGACTTCTATCCCGAGGTGCGCACCGGGCTCGGCTTCGTGCGCGACCTGCCGCTGGTCGGGTGGGCGGCTGACCTGATCTTCTCGCTGCTCGAGCGGCAGGTCGGCGCGTTCCGCTTCGCCGGCCCGTACGGCTCGCCCGAGGTGGCGTGGAATCCGGTGGCGCTGCCGCAGGCCGACCTCGACCCGAAGCTCGAGCGACCGCGCACCTCGGCGCGGCGCGGCTACGCGACGGCGGAGCGCTTCTGATGGACTTCGCGGTGATCCTCGCCGGCGGCTCCGGCACCCGTTTCTGGCCGAAGAGCCGGGCCGCCCGTCCGAAGCAGTTCCTCGCCTTCGGGGGCGCGGCGTCGCTGCTCGAGGAGACCTTCGCGCGCACGCGCCGCGTGGCGCCGCCCGAGCGCACCTACGTGATCACCGCGGCGGCGCACGTGGCGCTGGCGCGTTCGCTGCTGCCCGAAGTGCCGGCGGCGCAGGTGATCGGCGAGCCGGCGGCGCGCGACACGGCCGCGGCGGTCGGGCTCGCGACCGCGCTGGTGGCGGCGCGCCAGCCCGCGGCGACGCTGCTGGTCTGCCCGGCCGACCATCGCATCGCGCCGAGCGATCGGTTCGTCGTCGCGGCGCAGGCCGCCGCAGCGCTCATCGCGGAGGTGCCGCGCCGGCTGGTGATCTTCGGCATCCCGCCGACCGAACCGGCCACCGGCTACGGCTACATCGAGCGCGGCGCTCCGCTCGGCGCACGCGCCGGGCTCGCCTGCTTCGAGGTGACGCGCTTCCACGAGAAGCCGGAACGGGCGCGCGCCGAGGAGTACCTCGCGAGCGGCCGCTTCAGCTGGAACGCCGGCCTCTTCGCCTTCCGCGCCGACGCGATGCGGGCCGAGCTCGAGCGGCAGATGCCGGAGCTCGCGCGCGGCGTCGCGGCGATCGCGGCCACCGCCGGCAGCGCGTCGTTCGAGGCGACCCTCGCGCAGCTCTTCCCGGCGCTCCCGAAGCAGCCGATCGATCGCGGCGTGATGGAGGGGGCCCTGCACCGCGCGCTGGTGCTGCCCGACTACGCGTGGGACGACGTCGGCTCGTTCCCGGCGCTGGCGCGCGCGCACGCCGCCGACGCGCAGGGCAACGTCGCGCTCGGCGCGCTGGTCGCGCACGACGCGCGGAACTGCATCGTCGACGCGGGCGGCGGGCTGGTCGCGCTGCTCGGCGTCGAGGACCTGGTGGTGGTGCACAGCGACGACGTGACGCTGGTCTGCCGGAAGGAGCGCGCCGAGGAGGTGAAGCTCCTCCTCGAGCAGGTGAAGCGGCGCCGCGAGCTCGATCGCCACGCGTGAGCGATCGGCGCGGCGCCTCCGTCGCGGCGGCGCCTCACTCCTTGCGCGGCGGCTTCTCCTCGCGATCGAAGAGCGAGAGGCAGCCCTCGAGCTCCGCCTGATCGACCAGCGAGCGGCGCGGCGGGGCGTTCGCCGGCCGGCGCGGCGCGGCGCGCGGGACGCCGCCCTGGAAGAGGTCGCCCGGACCGAACAGCGCCTCGAGTCCGGAACCCTCGGCCGCGTTCGCGCCGCGCGGCACGAGCGACGGCGGGCGGGTCGTGGCGAGATGGGTCGGCTCGGCCGGTCGCTCCGCCGGCGGCGGCGGGGCGCTCGCCGGCTCGAGCGCGATCGCCACCGGTGCCGCGGCGGGCGGCGTGCGGAGGGTCGGCGGCGCGCGCTGCGGCTCGCGCGGCGCTTCGGGCGGCGGCTCGCGCGGCGGCGCTGCGTTCGGGCGCGCGGGCGCCGGCTCGTCGCCGAAGATGCGTGCGAGCACCTGGTCGAGCGTCTCGTGGGTGGCCGGCGCCGCGCGCACCTGCTCGGGCGCGGCGTCGAGGATCGGCAGGATGACCTCCATGCGCGTGGTGCCGTCGTCGCGCAGGCCGATCTCGAGCTGGCCGCGATGGTCGCGCAGGATGGCGAGCGCCACCGGCAGCTCGACGTGGTTCTCCTGGCCGAGCAGCTGCACGTCGACGTTCGGGTCCTGCAGCGGCCCGCACAACGCGGCGAGGTCGGCGCGGCCCGGGAAGTCGAACTGCACGCGCAGGTTGCAGCCGTCGGGCAGCGTGCGCACGCGCACCTCGCGCCCCTGCCCCTCGCGCAGCGCGCCGCGCAGGAAGGTGAGCAGCGAGAGGAACGCCTGGCGCAGGCGGGTCGGGTCGGCGACCGTGAAGGGCAGGCCGACGTGCGGCTCGAAGCGGCTGGCGATGCCGCGCATGCGCAGCGGCTCGGCGTGCAGCGCGACGGCGGTCTCGACCATCTGGTTCAGGTCGACCACGCCGTACTCGCGCCGCCACGTCTGCGTGAAGTCGACCACGCGCTGCAGCCGGACCTTGAGCTCGCCGATCTCGCGGCGCAGCCCGTCGCGCGCGGCCTGCAGCGTGAGCCCCTGCGGCGGGGCCGTCATCACCACGTCGACGTAGCCGTTGATGGCGGTGAGCGGCCCGGAGAGGCCGTGCGCGAGGCTCTTCGCCACGCACGACATGGTCGCCACCGCGTCGATCTCGGCGAGCTCGCGCTGGTGGTCGCAGAGGAGCTGGCGGGCGCGCATCAGCTCCTCGTTGCGGCGCGCGATCACCTGGAAGAGGCGCAGGTTGCGCAGCACGCCGGCCGCGAAGCCGGCGAAGACGTCGAGCAGCTCGAGCGCGGCGCCGTCGTCGGCCGCCACCGCGCGCGGCTCGGCCAGCAGGAGCGCGCCGACCGGCTTGCCGTCGAGCAGGAGCGGCGCGGCGACCATGCAGCTCGGGCCGGTGCGCGGGCGCGCGGCGGCGATGCCGAGTGCGCGCAGGTCGGCATCGGGGCCGAGCACCATCCGCTCGCCGCTGGCGGCCACCTTGCGCGCGATCTCGTCCTCGAGCGCGTGCACCAGCGGGTCGGGCGGCGCGGCGCTCGACGGGAAGAGCGCCTCGCGTTCGAGCGGGCGCCCTTCGCCGCGCAGCCGCCAGAGCACGCCGCGCTGCGCGCCGAGCCCCTCGGTGACGCACTCGAGGATGCGCTTCAGCGAGGCGCCCGCGTCCTGGTCGAGCTGCAGCTGCGCGGAGGCCTCGAGCACCGCGCGCGCCTGGGTGAGGCGCACGGTGAGCGCTTCGCGGCGGTCGCGCTCGTCGAGCAGGCGGGCGACCAGCCGCTCGATGTGGCCGGCCTTGCGCCAGACGTGCACCACGAAGAGGGCGACCAGCACCAGCAGCTCGCCGAGCAGGAAGCGCGACGGGAAGAAGGGGCCGAAGCGCGCGATCACCCGCTCCTGCACCGCCGGCCACAGCAGCGCCAATCCGCCGGCCAGCGCGACGATCACCAGCGTGGTGGCGATGCGCAGGTCGCGGTGGCGCACGTCGAGGAGCCCCTCGCCATCGCCCTTCGGTTCAGTCACGTGGAACCTCCCTTGCGCAGGCCGAGCGAGAAGCAGTTGCGGCCGCGGCTCTTCGACTCGTAGAGCGCCCGGTCGGCGCGCTCGATCGCCGCCTCGAGCGTGTCGTCGGGGGCGATCGGGCAGACGCCGATCGAGATGGTGGGCGGGTGGTCGCCGTAGCGGGCGAGCTCGCGCTTGCCGTAGCTCTCGACCGCCTGGCGCAGCCGCTCGGCGAAGAGCGCGGCGTCCTCGAGCGAGGTGTCGGGCAGCGCGATCAGGAACTCCTCGCCGCCGAAGCGGCCGACGATGTCGGTGGTCCGCGCGGTGGCGGCGAAGAGGCGCGCGAGCCGGCGCAGCACCTCGTCGCCCGCCTGGTGGCCGTGGTGGTCGTTGAACGACTTGAAGTTGTCGAGGTCGACCAGCACCAGCGCCAGCGGGCGATGGCGGCGGCGCGCCGCGCGGATCTCCCGTTCGAGCAGGCGCAGCGCGAGGCGCCGGTTGAAGATCCCGGTGAGGAAGTCGCGCTCGGCCTCCTCGCGCAGCAGCGCGGCACCGGCGGCGGCGCGCAGGCGTGCGTGGATCGCGGCCGCCGCATCGAGGAGCAGCTCGAGCGCCAGCCGCTGCGGTGCCGCGAGCGGCGTCGTGCCGTCGAGCTCGAGCGCGAAGGGCGCCTTGCCGCGGCCGCGCGGCAGCAGCCGCTGCCCGGAGTGGCGCCCGCGCGCCGGCGCGACGGCGGCGACGCGCGCGGTCGTGCCCGGCAGCAGCGTGGTGACGGCGGCGGAAAGCGCCGCGCGCAGCTGGCGCGGCGTCTCGGCGGCCGGGAGCGTCGCGACGACGGCGTGCAGTCGCGCGAGCAGCGCCGCCGCAGTGGCGCGCGCTGCACGGGATGAACGGACGCGCGGAGCGCGTGGGCGGGTGGGGGGGAGGATGTGGTGTGCCATGCGATCGAGAGGGGTGGGAATCCACCGGCTAGATCGGCTGATGGCAGCGGCGCGACGGCAGGAACTTTTTGCGCAGCGGGGCGCTCGGCGGTCGCGCGCGCGGGCGCGGTGGCGCGGCGGCGGGCCGTACAATCCCGCGCTTCCCGCCGGAGCGAGCGCGCTGATGACCGAGGTCGACCTGCTGATCGTGCACGCCGAGGAGATCGCCACCCCCGCGGGGCGCGGTCCGCGGCGCGGGCCGGAGCAGGACGAGCTGCTGGTGGTGCGCGACGGCGCGCTGGCGGTGCGCGGCGGGCGGATCGAGGCGGTCGGGCCGACCGCGGAGCTCGCGGCGCGCTACCGTGCGCCCACCGTCCACGACGCGCGCGGCTGCTTCCTCGTGCCGGGCTTCGTCGACGCCCACACCCACCCCGCGTTCGTGGCGACGCGCGAGCGCGAGTACGACCTGCGGCTGCGCGGCGTCGGCTACGAGGAGATCACGCGGCGCGGCGGCGGCATCTTCCGCAGCGTCGACGACCTGCGCGCAGCGGACGACGCCACGCTCGCCGCCTGCCTGCGCGGCCACCTGCGCGGCTTCCTCGCGGCCGGCGCCACCACGGTCGAATGCAAGAGCGGCTACGGCCTCACCTGGCGCGACGAGCGCCGCTCGCTCGAGCTGCTCGCGCGCGAGGCGGCGGCGCTGCCGTTGCGCGTCGTGCCGACCTTCCTCGGCGCCCACCAGATGCCGCGTGAGTTCAAGGAGCGGCGCGCCGACTACGTGCGCGAGCTCGCCACGCAGATGCTGCCCGAGGTGAAACGGCTCGGGCTGGCGCGCTACTGCGACGTCTTCTGCGACGTCGGCGCCTTCACCGTGGAGGAGGCGCGCGCGGTGCTGGCCGCGGCGCGCGACCTCGGCCTCGGCCTGCGCATCCATGCCGAGGAGCTCGGCCCGAGCGGCGGCGCGCGCCTCGCCGCGGAGCTGCGCGCCGACAGCGCCGACCACCTCATCCACGTCGACGACGCGACGATCGACGCGATGGGGGCGGCCGGCGTCGCGCCGGTGCTGCTGCCCGGCACCGTCTTCGCGCTGGCGAAGTCGCCGCCGCCGGCGCGCCGCATGATCGAACGCGGCCTGCCGGTCGCGCTCGCCACCGACTTCAACCCGGGCACCTCCTACCTGCAGTCGCCGCTGCTGCTGATCGCGCTGGCGTGCGGGGTGCTGCGGCTCACGGTCGCGCAGGCGCTGACCGGCGCCACCGCCAACGCCGCCGCCTCGCTGCGCCTGCAGGACGAGTGCGGCGCGCTGCTGCCCGGCCTCTCCGCCGACGCCGTGCTGATCCGCGGGTCGAGCCACCTGCTGCTCGGCTACCGCATGTCCGAGGGGCCGATCGAGCGCGTGCTGGCGCGCGGCCAGCTGCTCGATCCGCGCGACTTCTCCCCGTTCGCCTCCACCAAGGGACCGTGACCATGGCCGAGCCGTTGCCTGCCGCCGAGATCGTCGAGTGCGTGCCGAACTTCGCCGAGGGGCGCCGCCCCGAGGTGGTCGCCGAGATCGTCGCCGCCGCGAAGGCGGCCGGCGACGTCCACGTGCTCGACTCGGAGCTCGACGCCAACCACCACCGCTCGGTGGTCACCTTCGCTGGCCGAATCGCCGAGGTGGAGAAGGCGGCGTTCGCCTGCGTCGCGAAGGCGCGCGAGCGGATCGACCTCACGGTCCACAAGGGCGAGCACCCGCGCATGGGGGCGACCGACGTGCTGCCCTTCGTGCCGGTGCGCGGCACGACGATGGAGGCGTGCATCGCGCTGGCGCGCCGCGTCGGCCGGCGGATCGGCGAGGAGCTCGAGATCCCGGTCTTCTTCTACGAGGAGGCGGCGACGCGGCCCGAGCGGCGGAACCTCGCCGACGTGCGCGCGCCGCAGTTCGAGGGGCTGCTCGAGCTGGTCGGCAAGGATCCGGCGCGCGCGCCCGACTTCGGCCCGCCGCGCCTCCATCCGACCGCCGGCGCCACCGCGGTCGGCGCGCGCAGCTTCCTCGTCGCCTACAACGTCAACTTGAAGAGCGACGACCTGAAGCTCGCCAAGTCGATCGCGAAGCAGATCCGCGAGCGCGACGGCGGCTTGAAGTGCGTGAAGGCGCTCGGCTTCTTCCTCGAGGACAGGAAGCTCGCGCAGGTCTCGATGAACCTGACCAACTTCACGGTCACCTCGGTCGAGAAGGTCTACGGCGAGATCGAGCGGCTCGCCAAGGCGGCCGGCGTCGAGATCCTCGAGAGCGAGCTGGTGGGACTCGCGCCGCGTGCGGCGCTGCCCGACGGGGTGCCGGCGCGCGTCAAGCTCGCGGGCTTCGATCCGAGTAAGCAGGTGCTCGAGGAGCTGCTCGCCCAGCGGTAGCGAGCCGGCAGGGACGGCGCGGCCGAGCGCCGCGCGAACGAACCGCTACTAGCGCTGTCAAGCCTGCGCTGGCCCCTCGTTCCATCGCCGCGAAGAAGTTGCGCCGCGGCGGTGCACAAGTCGCGAGCAACCGCCGATAGGGGAAGCAGGAACGCGGCGCTGCCCGGCGTCGCGTTCCACTCTTCGCGCGATCGGGAACGGAGGCGTCGTCGCAGTTTCGCGGCGCCGGCCGGTGCCCCTGCTCGCGCGGGAATCAGCGCAGCAGCTCATCGGGGGCGGTCGTCGGCGACGAGGCGTGCGTTTCGATCCCAGCGCGCGGCTCGCCGGTCGTTGACCTCCATCCACCTTTCCGAAGTCCCCTCCGGCCGATCGCCCCTTCTTGCTGCCTGCCCATCGCGCCCCGCTCGCCGGGGCGAGAAGTCTCCGCGGTCGCGCTGACGTCGCCCGTCCCCGGCGGCGTCGTATGGAACGGCGCGTGCATCTCCGTCGAGCGCGCTGCGTCGCTGCTGCGCCCCACGGAGCGCGTTCATGCCCCATCCTTCCCATCGTCCGGTCCGCTCGTTCGCACTCGGCGCCTTCGGTGCGCTCGCGGCTCTCGCCACCGCGGGACGCGCGCAGGAGCCGGTGCCAGGCGGCGCGCCGGGCACGTCGAAGCCGGCGACGAAGCCGGCGACGCCGGAAGCGCCGGAGGAGGATTGCTGCCATGCGCCGGTGGCGCCGCTCGCGGGCGCGCTGCCGATGGATCGCAAGTCGGTCAAGCTGCGCGAGATCGCCGACAAGCTGAACCGCTCCCATGCCCCCTTCTTCGGCGAGCAGGCGCTGCGCGACGGCGAGGCGCAGGTGGCCAAGATCGACGCTTCGACCGCCCCCGCCGACGAGATGCAGCGGCGCACGCGCTACGGGGAGCTGCTGACGCAGTACGGCTGGTACGCGGAGGCGATCGAGCAGTACACGCGAGTGCACGAGCTCGCCGAGGCGAGCGACGATGCGCGCACCGTCCGGCAGATGCTGAAGGAGCTCGGCATCGCGTCGATGCGGCTCGGCGAGCGCGCCAACTGCGTGAAGCGCCACAACGCCGACAGCTGCCTCTTCCCGCTGAAGGACGGCGCGATCCACGTCGAGCGGACCGGGAGCGAGCAGGCGATCGGCTACTTCACCGAGCTGCTGCAGTCGACGCCGCGCGACAACGGCACCGCGTGGCTGCTGAACGTCGCGGCGATGACGCTCGGCACCTACCCCGATGCGGTGCCGAAGCGCTGGCGCATCCCGCCCGAGCGGCTCGTCTCGGAGCACGAGCTGCCGCGCATGCCCGACCGCGCGCGCGAACTCGGCTTGAGCGGCACCAATCGCGCCGGCGGCTCGGTCATGGACGACCTCGACGGGGATGGCCGCCTCGATCTCGTGGTCTCCTCGATGGACACCCGCACGCGGCTGCGCGTCTGGCTGCAGCGCGAGCCGGGGAAGTTCGAGGAGTGCGGCGAGGCGCTCGGGCTCGGCGGACAGCTCGGCGGGCTGCAGCTCTTCCACCTCGACGCCGACAACGACGGCCGGCTCGACCTGCTGGTGCAGCGCGGCGGCTGGATGGGCAAGTCGGGCGAGATCCCGAACTCGCTGCTGATCCAGCAGAAGGACGGCACCTTCGTCGATCGGACGCAGGAGGCGGGCATCGAGATCGCCGCGCCGAGCCAATCGGCCGCGTTCGCCGACATCGACCTCGACGGCGACTTGGACCTCTTCCTCGGCTACGAGGGCGCTGGCGACCGCTACCCGAGCAAGCTGTTCCGCAACCGCGGCGACGGGACCTTCGAGGATGCGACGCAGAAGCTCGGCATCCGCAGCTGCGGCTTCGTCAAGGGCTGCGTCTTCGGCGACTACGATCGCGACGGCTTCCCCGACCTCTACGTCTCGACGATGAACGGTCCGAACCGCCTCTACCAGAACCAGCGCGGCGAGAAGTTCGTCGACGTGGCGCCGGCACTCGGCGTGACCGAGCCGATCGACAGCTTCTCGTCGTTCTTCTTCGACTACGACCAGGACGGCTGGCTCGACCTCTACGCCAGCGGCTACCCGAACATCGACCGCGTCGGCGCGACGGGCGCCTACTGGATCGCCGGCGAGAAGCGCTGCGAGCTGAACAAGCTCTACCGCAACAACCGGCTCGGCGGCTTCGACGACGTCACCGAGGAGGTCGGCCTCGATCGCGTCGCCTTCCCGATGGGCAGCAGCTTCGGCGACGTCGACGGCGACGGCTACCCCGAGATCTACCTCGCCACCGGCGCGCCCGACTACGCCACGCTCTTCCCGAACGCGATGTACCGCAACGACCGCGGGCAGCGCTTCCAGGAGGTGACCAGCGCCACCGGCACCGGCCACCTGCAGAAGGGGCACGGCGTCTCCTTCGGCGACCTCGACGGCGACGGCGACGAGGACCTCTTCGTGCAGACCGGCGGCGCCTATGCCGACGACACCTTCGTCAACGCCTGCTACGAGAACCCGCGCAGCGGGCGCCACTGGCTCACCGTAGTGACGCGCGGCACCACGTCGAACCGCAGCGGCCTCGGGGCGCGCCTGCGCTTGCGCATCGCGGAACCGTCGGGCGAACGCGACCTCTACGCGGTGGTCGGCCTCTGCTCGAGCTTCGGCGGCAACAGCTTCCAGGAGGAGTTCGGGCTCGGAGACGCGACCCGTATCGTCGAACTCGAGGTCGAATGGCCGGCGTCGCGCACGACGCAGCGGTTCACCGACGTGCCGCTCGACACGCGGATCGTGGTGGTGGAGGGCGAGGCGAAGATGGCTCCCCTGACGCGGAGCGCGCTGCGCGAGTGAGCGCGCCGGAGATCGAGGATGGTCGGCAGGGCATCGTTCGCGCTGGCGATCGGCATGGCGGGGGCATTGGCGCACGCGCGCGCCGACGAGCCGGCGGCGCTCGAAGAGGGGCGCAAGCCGGCGCTGCTGCGCACGCTCGCCGAGCGGATCGTCCGCAGCAACGCCCCGTTCTTCGGCGAAGTGCCGCTCGAGAAGTGCGCCCGGCAGGTGGCGGCATTCGGCCCGCGCGAGGATCCGCGCGTCGAGATCCCGGCGCGCCTCCAGCACGGCGAGCTGCTCCTGCAGTTCGGCCGCTACGACGAGGCGATCGCGCAGCTCGCGGTCGCGCTCGACCTCGCGCTCGCGCGCCGGGAGCAGCGCAACGCCCAGCAGGCGGCGAAGCTGCTCGGGCTGGCGTGGCTGCGCGTCGGCGAGCGCGCCAACTGCATCGCCCAGCACGGCCCCGACAGCTGCCTCTTCCCGCTGCAGGGCGGAGCGATCCACGTCGACGCCGCGGGGAGCGAGCGCGCGCTCGCCTGCTTCGCGCAGGCGCTCGAGCTCGACCCGAACGACCAGGCGGCGATGTGGCTGCTGAACCTCGCCGCGATGGCGCTCGGCCGCTTCCCCGCCGCGGTGCCCGAGGCGTGGCGCATCCCCCCCGAGAGCCTCGCCTCGGAGCAGCTGCTGCCGCGCTGGCGTGACCGTGCCGGCGAGTTCGGGCTCGAGGGGAACAACCTCGCGGGCGGCTCGATCCTCGACGACTTCGACGGCGACGGACGGCAGGACGTCGTGCTGTCGTCGATGCATCCGTCGGCGCCGCTGCGGCTCTGGCTGCAGCGGACGCCGGGCGAGTTCACCGAGGTGGGGGAGCAAGCGGGGCTGCACGGGCAGCTCGGCGGCCTGAACGTCATCCACTTCGACGCCGACGACGACGGGCGGCTCGACCTGCTGGTGCTGCGCGGCGGCTGGATGGGGCAGGCCGGCGAGCTGCCGAACTCCCTGCTGCTCCAGCAGCGCGACGGCACCTTCGTCGATCGCACGCTCGAAGCGGGCCTCGAGATCGCCGCTCCCACCCAGGCGGCGTGCGTCGCCGACATCGACCTCGACGGCGACTTGGACCTCTTCGTCGGCTACGAGGGCGACGGCGACCGCTACCCGAGCAAGCTCTGGCGCAACCGCGGCGATGCCACCTTCGAGGAGATCGCCGCTCCCGCCGGCATCGTCCGCTGCGGTTTCGTGAAGGGCTGCGCCTTCGGCGACATCGATCGCGACGGCCTGCCCGACCTCTACGTGTCGACCATGCGCGGCGCGAACAGGCTGTACCGCAACCTCGACGGCAGCAGGTTCGAGGAGGTGGCGGCGGCGCGCGGGGTCGCCGAGCCGCGCGACGGCTTCTCGTGCTTCTTCCTCGACTACGACCAGGATGGCGCGCTCGACCTCTTCGCCAGCGCCTATCCCGAGTGCGACCGCACCGCGGCGATGGGAGCGTGGCACGTGCTCGGCAAGCGGCGCTGCGAGACGCAGCGGCTCTACCGCAACGACGGCGAGGGCCGGTTCACCGACGTCTCCGCCGCGGTCGGACTCGATCGCGTCGCCTTCCCGATGGGCAGCAACTTCGGCGACCTCGACAACGACGGCTACCCCGACCTCTACCTCGCGACCGGCGCGCCCGACTACAGCGCCCTCTTCCCGAACCTGCTGCTGCGCAACGACGGCGGCCGGCGCTTCCTCGACGTCTCCGCGGCGACCGGCACCGGCCACCTGCAGAAGGGGCACGGCGTCTCGTTTTGCGACCTCGACGGCGACGGCGACCAGGAGCTCTTCGTCGAGCTCGGCGGAGCGTTGCCCGACGACGCCTTCCGCAACGCCTGCTACGAGAATCCCGGCGCCGGCAACCGCTGGCTCACCGTGCGGCTGCAAGGGGTGCGCTCGAACCACTTCGGCGTCGGCGCGCGCGTGCGCGTGCGGGTGGCGACGGCGACGGGCGAACGTACCATCCACGCCGACGGTGGCGGCAACTCGAGCTTCGGCGGCAACAGCCACCAGCTCGAGCTCGGGCTCGGCGCGGCGACGCGGATCCTCGCGCTCGAGGTCCACTGGCCGGCCTCGAGGACGACGCAGCGCTTCGCCGCTGTCCCGCTCGATGCGGTCGTGAAGGTGGTCGAGGGGGCGGCGGCGCCGGAACTCGTCGTCGTCGAGGGGGAAGGACGCTGACGATGCACGACTTCGCCCCGCTCGCGACCGCGCCGCTCCTGGCGCTCCTGTTCGCGACGCGGGCTTCGGACGAGGATGCGGAGAGCGCGGCGAAGGTCGCTCGGCTGCGCGAGCTCGCCGCGGCGCTGCCGGCCAGCGACGCCCCTTTCTTCGGCGAGGGGCCGCTGCGCCGCGCCGCTGCGAAGCTCGCCGCCTTCCCGCCGAACGTCGCGCCCAACGTCGAGGTGCCGGTGCGCGGTCCCTACGGCGAACTCCTGCTGCAGTTCGGCCGCTACGACGAGGCGACGCGCGAGCTCACGCGCGTCTTCGAGCTCTGCCGCCGCCACGGCGTCCACAAGACGGCGCAATCGACCGCGCGGCGGCTCGGCATCGCGGCGATGCGGGTCGGCGAGAAGGCGAACTGCCTGGCGCGCCACGGCCCCGACAGCTGCCTCTTCCCGATCGCCGGCGGCGGCGTCCACGTCGACACCGCCGGCAGCGAGGCGGCGCTGGCGCGCTTCTCCGACGCCCTGGCGATCGATCCCGCCGACGACGGCGCCGCGTGGCTCCTGAACGTCGCGGCGATGACGCTCGGCCGCTGGCCCGACGGCGTGCCGGCGCGCTGGCGCCTCGCCCCCGAGCGGGTGCGGAGCGAGCAGGAGCTGCCGCGCCATCCCAACGTGGCGACGGCGCTCGGCCTCGACCACGAGAACCTCGCGGGCGGGGCGATCGTCGACGACTTCGACGGCGACGGGCGGCTCGACGTGATCACCTCGTCGATGGAGCCGACCGCGCCGCTTCGCTACTGGCGGCAGCGCGAGGCGGGGCGCTTCGAGGAGTCGAGCGCGGCGGCGCGGTTCGACGGCCAGATCGGCGGGCTGCAGCTCTACCACCTCGATGCCGACAACGACGGCCGCCTCGACCTGCTCGTCCCGCGCGGCGCCTGGATGGGCGAGGGGGGCGCGCTGCCGAACTCGCTCTTGCTGCAGCGGCCCGATGGCACCTTCGTCGATCGCACGCGCAGCGCCGGCGTCGAGGTGGCGGCGCCGAGCCAGGCGGCCTGCTTCGCCGACATCGACCTCGACGGCGACCTCGACCTCTTCTGCGGCAGCGAGGACTCGGGCGGCGACCGCTTCAAGAGCCGGCTGTTCCGCAACTGCGGCGACGCGACCTTCGAGGAGATCACCGCCGCCGCCGGCATCGGCCCGTGCGGCTTCGTGAAGGGCGCGGCGTTCGGCGACATCGATCGCGACGGGTTGCCCGACCTCTACGTCTCGACGATGCGCGGCAAGAACCAGCTCTGGCGCAACGTCGACGGCCTCCGCTTCGAGGAGGTCGCGGCGGCGCGCGGCGTCGCCGGCCCGCACGACAGCTTCTCCTGCATGTTCCTCGACTACGACCAGGACGGCGCCCTCGACCTCTGGGTCGCCGCCTACCCGCTCTGCGATCGCACCGCGGCGATGGGGGCGTGGCTCTTGCGCGGGGAGAAGCGGTGCGACACGCAGCGCCTCTACCGCAACGACGGCAAGGGCTCCTTCACCGACGTGTCGGCGGCAGTGGGGCTCGACCGCGTCGCCTTCCCGATGGGCAGCAACTTCGGCGACCTCGACAACGACGGCTTCCCCGACCTCTACCTCGCCACCGGCGAGCCCGACTACGGCGCCCTCTACCCGAACCTCCTGCTGCGCAACGACGGCGGCAAGCGCTTCCTCGACGTCTCCGCGGCGACCGGCACCGGCCACCTGCAGAAGGGGCACGGCGTCGCGTTCGGCGACCTCGACGGCGACGGCGACCAGGAGCTCTTCGTCGAGCTCGGCGGCGCGTGGCCCGACGACTTCGCGCGCAACGCCTGCTTCGAGAACCAGGGCTACGGCCACCGCTTCCTCACCGTGCGGCTGCAGGGGACGCGCTCGAACCGCTTCGGGATCGGCGCGCGCGTGCGCGTGCGAGTGGCGACGGCCGCCGGAGAGCGGACGATCCATGCCGACGGCGGCGGCAACTCGAGCTTCGGCGGCAACAGCTACCAGCTCGAGCTCGGGCTCGGCGCGGCGACGAAGATCGTCGAACTCGAGGTCCACTGGCCGGCCTCGAAGTCGACGCAGCGCTTCGCCGACGTGCCGCTCGACGCGGTGGTGAAGGTGGTCGAGGGGGCGACGGCGCCCGAGGTGGTGGCGACGCGCTGAGCGCCGCGCCGCTCAGCGGCCCGGCGCGGCCGAAGCGGCGCCGCCGAGCGCGTCGGCGAGCGGCAGGTCGGCGGCCAGCACGGCGTCGAGCTGGTCGATCAGCAGGCTCGACCACGTCTCGAAACGGTCGCGCGCCGTGCGGTGGAGCTCCTGCAGCTGCGCGCGCGGGACGAAGCGCCCCTCCATCATCTCGGTCTCGCGGATCGCCACCTGCGCGTCGCGCGCGTCGGCGACCGCGACCAAGCCGTAGTGGACCGCGCCGACGTCGGTCGAGTCGTCGTTCAGGAAGCCGGCCGCCTTCACATCGAGCCGACCCTGCACGTCGAGCTCCTCCTCGAGCTCGCGCTTCAGCCCTTCGAGCAGGACATCGCGGTGCAGCACGTCGCGTGCGCCGCCGCCCGCCGTGCCGCTCTCGCCGGCCGGCCCGTCGATCGGGTTGATGTGGCCGCCCACGCCGATCGAGAGCTTGCCGTGGAGGCGCGCCTCGCCCTGCTTCTTCTTGCGCTCGAGCAGCAGGAGCGCGTCGCCGCGCTTCACGACCACGTAGGGGATCACCTGCTTCCAGGACGAGTTCTGCTCGGCGGCGCGCCGCTCGACGAAGAAGCCGTGCGCGCGCATGCGTCCGATGCGGTCGGCCGCGGCCTTGCGCACCTCGGCGCTGCCGGCGGCGGCGACGAAGCCGTGCGGGAAGGAGAGATCGAACAGGCGGGCACGCTCGACGACGTAGACGAATTCCATGGGGGCGGGAGCTTAGCGCGCGCGACGCATCGCGCGGGCGGTCCGGCGCGCGCGAGCCGCGGCCGAGCGGTGCCGCGCCTCACTCCCAGCGCTTGGGCTCGGCGACGGCGAAGGTGGCGCTCCCTTCCTCCACGACGAGGATCGAGTCGAGCGGCACCTCGGTGAAGCGCTGCGTCTTCTTCCCCTTCGGCCAGAAGAGCTCGAGCGCGACGATCTTCGTCGCCGCGCCGAGCCCGATCTCCGCCTGCAGGCTGTTGCCGCCGAAGCTCGACTGCGCGCCGACGAAGTGGAAGACGTCGCGCGTCGCGCCACCCTCCTCGAGGGTCACGCGGATGCGGGTGCCGACGCCGAAGCGGTTGCTGTCGCGCCCGCGCGGCCGCACCGTGAGCCAGCGATGGCCGTGGCCCGGGTTCCGGAAGAGCGCGTCGCCGAACTGGTCGTCGATCCAGGCGCCGCCGAGCTGCACGAAGAGGTCCTGGTCGCCGTCGTCGTCGAGGTCGCCGAACGCGACGCCGTGCCCCTTCTGCAGGTGGCCGGTGCCGGTCGCCGTGGTGACGTCCTCGAAGCGCCGCCCGCCGTCGTTGCGGTAGAGGACGTTCGGCCAGAGCGATCCGAACTCGGGGTCGCCGGTGGCGAGGTAGAGGTCCTGGAAGCCGTCGTTGTCGATGTCGCCGTAGCTCGCGCCCATCGGGAAGGCGGGGCGGGCGAGGCCGGCCGCGCGCGTGGCGTCGACGAAGCCGCCCTTGCCGTCGTTGCGGAAGAAGCGTTGCGAATCGAAGCCGGTCGTGCCGTTGCGGTACCACGCGTAGATCTGGCCGCTGCGGTCGTGCTGCTCGTAGCTGCCGACGTAGAGGTCGAGCCAGCCGTCGTTGTCGGCGTCGAAGAACCAGCACGGGAAGCTGTCGAGCGGCGCGAAGACGCCGAGCTCGACCGCGACGTCCTCGAAGGTGCCGTCGCCCTCGTTGCGGTAGAGGCGGTTCAGGTCGTGCAGGTTCGAGACGTAGAGGTCGGGATCGCCGTCGTTGTCGTAGTCGCCGAACGCGGCGCCCTTGCAGAAGCGCAGGTTCGCGACGCCGGCCGCCTGGGTGACGTCCTCGAAGGTGCCGTCGCCGCGGTTCCTGAACAGGTGGCAGGGGTACTCGCTCGCGCCGGTGCCGCCGTTCTGCTCGTGGCCGAGGAAGAGGTCGAGATCGCCGTCGAGGTCGATGTCGGCGGTGGCGACCACCTGGCTCGGCATCGCCACCTCGACGCCCGCCTCGAGCGTGCGGTCGAGGAAGGTGCCGTCCGGCTGCTGCATCAGCAGCGAGTTGGGGATGCGGCCGAACTCGCCGAGCCACGCGCCGCGCTGCACCGCGAGGTCGAGGCGGCCGTCGTTGTCGGCGTCGAAGGCGTGGATCTGCAGGCCGCCGAGCTGCCCGGCGAGGCCGCGCGCCGCCGCCTCGTCGCTCCAGCTGCCGTCTGGCTGGCGGCGCAGGAAGCGCAGCGGTTCGCGCGGGCCGATCGACGAGGTGACGATCTCGAGCCGGCCGTCGCCGTCGAAGTCCTCGAGCAGCGAGCCGCCCGAGAGGTCGAACGAGTCGACGCCGAGCGACGGCATCACGTCGACCATGCGCGGCAGCTCGCGCTCGGAGCGGAGCGCCTCTTCCGGGATGCGCCAGAGCGGCGGCACGCCCGCCGGCCAGCTGCCGAGCGTCATGTGCGCCACGTTCAGCAGCCACGCCGAGCCGAGGTCGCCCGGATCGATGCGCAGGACCGCCTCGAGGAAGAGGAGCGCCTGCTGGCTCCCCTTCTTGTCGACGTGGAGCGCGCCGCCCTGCAGCGGGAAGAGGCAGCTGTCCTCGTTGTGGCGGGTGACGCAGTTCGCCCGTTCGCCGAGCCGCAGCCACGCGACCGCCGCCTTCTTCGCCGCGGCGACCCACGCCTTGGTGTCGTTCACCTGCTGCGCCAGCTTGAGCGCGCGATCGTAGGTCGCCGTCGCCTCGTCGATCTGGCCGACCGCGAGCTCCGCGTCGCCGAGCGCGAGGGTCGCGTTGAAGAGCGCCGCGACGTTCTTCTTCTGCTCCGCGTCGGCGATGCGCGCGCGCGCCGCCGAGATGCCGCCGCGGCCGAGGAAGGGCGCCGTGCTGGCGTCGATCTGGTCGGCGATGCGCAGCAGCAGCTCCGCCTTGCGCAGGTTGCCGTCGCCGCCGACGGACTGCGGCGCGAGCGCGAGCAGCGAGAACAGCGGGCCGAGCGGGGCGGGCGCGAGCATGGCGAGGTCTCCGGTGCGGCGGAGGCCAGAGCGTAGCGCGCGGCCGCGCCGCCGCGGTTCACGGCCGCGCGACGACGCGCAGCCCCGCCTCCTCGTCGATCACGACGCAGCGGTCGAGCTCGACCTCGGTGAAGCGCTGCGTCCGCGTGCCGCCGGGCCAGGTCACCTCGAGCGCCACGAGGCGGGTCGCGCGGCCGAGCCCGAGCTCGGACTGCAGGCTGTTGCCGCCGAAGCTCGAGTTGGCGCCGACGAAGGCGACCACCTGGCGCGTCGCGCCGCCCTCCTCGATCGTCGCGGCGACGCGCGCGCCGACTCCGAAGCGGTTCGACTGCCGTCCGACCAGGCGCACGGTGAGCCAGTGGCGGCCGTGGCCGGGATTGCGGTAGAGCGCGTCGGAGAAGGCGTCGTCGACGAACGCGCCGCCGATCTGCACGTGGAGGTCCTGGTCGCCGTCGCCGTCGAGGTCGCCGAAGGAGACGCCGTGCCCCTTCTGCAGGTGGCCGGTGCCGGTGGTCGTCGTCACGTCCTGGAAGCGCTCGCCGCGGTCGTTGCGCAGCATCACGTTGGGCCAGAGCGACGCGAAGTCGGGGTCGCCCGTGGCGAGGTAGAGGTCCGGGAAGCCGTCCTCGTCGATGTCGCCGAAGTTGCAGCCCATCGGGAAGACGGTGCGATCGAGGCCGACGGCGCGCGTCACGTCGGAGAAGCGGCCGGGGTCGTTGCGATAGAGGCGCATCGTGTTGAAGCCGGTCGCGCCGTTCTTGTAGTAGCCGAAGATCGTGGTCGGCCGCTCGCGCTGCTCGTAGCAGGTCGAGTAGAGGTCGAGGTCGCCGTCGTTGTCGTAGTCGAAGAACCAGCAGCCGAAGCTGTCGAGCGGCTCCTCGACGCCGAGGTCGAGCGCCACGTCGGTGAAGCGGCCGTCACCCTCGTTGTGGTAGAGGCGGTTCGGGCCGCCGAGGTTCGAGACGTAGAGGTCGGGCAACCCGTCGCCGTCGTAGTCGCCGAAGGCGGCCCCCTTGCAGAAGCGGCCGTTCTCGACGCCCGCCACCGCCGTGATGTCCTCGAAGGTGGCGTCGCCGCGGTTGCGGAACAGGTGCGAGCGGAACTCGTCGGTCGCCGTGGCCTCCTTGCCCTCGTAGCCGAGGAAGAGGTCCAAGTCGCCGTCGAGGTCGATGTCGGCGCTGACCGCGACCTGGCTCGGCGCGAGGATCTCGAGGCCCGCCTCGAGCGTGCGGTCGACGAAGGTGCCGTCCTCCTGCTGGATCAGCAGCGAGTTCGGGAAGCGGCCTTCGAGCCCGAGCCACGCGCCGCGCTGCACCAGCAGGTCGAGGCGGCCATCGTCGTTCGCGTCGAAGTGGTGGAGGTTGAGCCCGCCGAGCTGGCCGGCGAGGCCGACCTTCTCGGCGACGTCGCGGAAGGTGCCGTCCTCCTGCTGGCGCATCATCCGCAGCGGCTGGCGCGCGTCCATCGACGACGTGACGAGGTCCAAGCGGCCGTCGCCGTCGAAGTCGTCCATGCAGGAGCCGCCGGCGCGCGTGAACGCGGCCAAGCCGAGCTCGCGCGCCTCGTCGCGCATGCGCGGCAGCTCGAACTCGGAGTCGAAGGCGTGGGCCGGGATCCGCCACTGCTTCGGCACGCCGTCCGGCCAGCTGCCGAGCGTCATGTGCGCCACGTTCAGCAGCCACATCGCGGCGTAGTCGCTGCCGTCCGCGTAGAGGACGCGCTCGAGCAGGCGCACCGCCTCGCGGCTCCCCTTCGCCTCGGCGTGGATCCCGCCGCCGGCGATCGGCAGCAGGCAGCTGTCGGCGTTGTGGTTCGCGCGGCAGTTGCGCCGCTCGCCGAAGCGCAGCCACGCGAGGGCGCTGCGCCGCCACGCGTTCACCGTCGCCTTCGGATCGCGCTGCGCGATGGCGAGGTCGAGCGCGCGCTGCAACTGCTCGATCGCGCGCTCCACCTCGCCCTCCTTCAGCAGCGCCTCCGAGAGGTTGACGCGCGCCATGTACTGCTGCGCCGGTGGCGCGTTGCGCGGCAGCGCGGCGAGCTGCTTCTCGCGCACCTCGACCTCGCGGCGGCCGAGGAAGGCGACCGTCGTCGCCTCCACCTCGTCGGCGAGCTTGCGCAGCAGCACCGACTTGCGATCCATCGGCAGCGTCGCGGGGGTCGGCGGCGCGGCGTCGTGGCAGCAGTCGTCGCCGTCGGCTGCCGCGGGCGCAGGGGCGGCCGGCGCAGCGGGCGGCTCCTGCCAGCAGGGCAGCGGGGCGAACGAGACGGCGATCAGCGCGTGGGGGATCATCGCGGTGCGGCTCCAGGACGCGCGCCGTCGCAGCGCGCGTCCCGTTCCATTCGCACTTCCCGTTCCAGCTCGGGAGCGCCGAATCGCCGGGGCGGAGCGGAACAATCGACTCGTCGGGCGGTCGCGCGGGGCCGCCGCGTCCCGTCGGCGCGAGCGCGCTGGGACGCCGGGGCACGCTCGTCGAGCAGGCGCGCCGGCGAAGGGCTCTCAGCGCGCCAGCAGTTGCGCGAGCGTCTCGGGCGAGTTCGCGACGCGCAGCGCCAGCAGTCCCGCCGCCTTCGTCACCCACGCCATGTTCCACGGCTCGAGCTCGGTCGTGTTCGCCGGCGTGTCGCCCGTCTCATGGTAGACGCGCGAGTAGTCGATGCGGATCTTCTGCGCGTCGCCCTTCCAGCCGCGCGAGCGGAAGCCCGGCGTCGCGGCCGGCTCCTCGGCGCTGCCGAACGCCGCCGAGAAGATGGTGAGCGCCGGCAGGTCGCTCGCGCCGCCGCCGCGCTGCCAGCCCGGCGCGAAGACGTAGCTGTCGGTGCCGCCGAGCGCCGCGTTGCTGGTGCACTCGCTCCAGAACCCCTCGTCGCCGAGGTACTCCTCGCCGAGCGCGAGGCCGTGGCGGATCAGCGGCGCGTTCAACGCGAGGTTGTCGGGCTCGAAGTAGATGCAGTCGCGCTCGGCGCCGGTGCCCGCCTGGTCGAAGTTGATGATCGCGGCGTGGCGCTTCGCGCTGCCGTCCGCCTCGATGCGCTGGCGCCACGCGCCGCTCGAGTGGATCTCGGCGCCCCAGATCACGAAGCGCAGCGTGACCGGCAGCGCGAGCCCCTCGTCGCGCGCGAGCTGCGCGAAGACCGCGGCGAGCTCGTGGACGACGGCGTCGCCCGACGCGTTGTCGTCGGCGCCCGGCCCGCCCGAGTCGGAGTCGCCGTGCGCGCAGAAGAGGAGGAGCGGCGCGTCGGGAGTCGCGCTCGGCAGGTCGGCGAAGACGGTGCGCGGGGAGGCCTGTTGATCGAAGACCGACGCGGCGATCGAGAGGCGCGGCGAGCCGCCCGCGAGCCGCTCGCGCAACCACCGCGTTTCGCGCTTCGAGACGGTGAGCACGGTGCCCTGGAAGCCGCGCGGCTGCGAGGCGATCGGTGTCGAGGTGTCGAGGCGCGCCTCGCAGGCGGCCAGCACGACGCGCGGCGGCGCCTTCGCCGGCCATGGCGCGCCGCGCAGCGCGCGCAGGTCGAGCAGCAGCGCGTAGTCGCTGCCGGGCGGCGCCGCCGCGGCATCGGCCAGCAGCGGCAGCTCGCACGTGGGGATGGCGGCGGTGCGCAGCGCCAGCATCCCGTCGACGAGCGCGAGCGACTCCTCGCCGACCGCCACCTTGGCGTCGAGCGACAGCGTCTGGAAGGCGCGCAGCGGCGGGTCGACGACGCTCTGCGGCGCGAGGCCGGCCGCCGCGAAGCGCTGCTCGTGGTCCTTCGCCGCCGCCTCGCCCGACGGCGTGCCGCCCATCCGCGGCCCGAGCGCGACGAGCTCGCGCACCGTCCTCAGGAGGCGCTCGGTGTCGACCGCCGCGGCGAAGCTCTCCTCGAGCGCGGCGTCGCGTCGCTGCCGCGACGGCTCGCCTGGCCCGCCTGGCGCGCCCGCGAACGCGAGCGCCGCGAGAACGAGCGAGACGAGCGCAGGCAGCGTGGCCACGAGGCCGTGGCGAGGAGGGAGCCGCACGAGACTCTCCGCGACGAGGAACGAAGGACGAGCGGCGGACGATACGACGCGCGCTCGCGGCCGTTTCCTTGACTCCCTGCGCGTGAACCCCTAATCCCGCGCCCGGTCGCCGTCGGTCGAGCCGGAAAGGTGGTCGCTGGCGAGGAGGCGTGTTTCGATCTTCGCTGGAGGAAAGTCCGGGCTCCGCAGGGCAGGGTGGCGGGCAACGCCCGCCGGCCGCAAGGCCAGGGATAGCGCAACAGAAAGCAGACCGCCGTGCCGCGGCAACGCGGTGCGGTAAGGGTGAAACGGTGAGGTAAGAGCTCACCAGCAGGCGGGGCAACTCGTCTGGCTCGGCAAGCCCCACCCGGAGAAAGACCAAATAGGGGAGGAGGACGCGGCCCGCGTCGTCAGCACTCCCGGGTAGGTCGTTCGAGGTCGCCGGCGACGGCGATCCCAGAGGAATGATCACCACGCCTGCGTGTCGGCCGGCTCGTCCGGTCGGCATGGCGGGCGAACAGAACCCGGCTTAATGAACGCTCGGCCGGCGGCGGCCACTTCGGAGCGTTCCGGGTGCAGCGGGGGCGCGCGCGGCGTGGCGCGCTCCCAACGACCCTTGGCACCGTGAAGGGCGATCGATGGGCGCGCTGCTGCTGTCGCTGCTGGGGTGGCTCGCGACGTTCGCGAGCGAAGGGGAGATGGAGCGGCTGCGCCAGGCGCTGGCCGCCAAGGAGGGCGACGTCGCGACGTTGCAGCAGGCGCTCGATGGCGCCGCTGCCGCCGCGCTGCCCGAGGCGCTGCCGCTGCTCTTCGAGGCGCTCGATCGGTGCGGCGAGCAGCTCGGCAAGAGCGAGGTCGAGGCGGCGCGCGCGCGCGCGGCGTTCGAGGCGGCGCAGAAGGGCGATGCCGCGGCCGCCGAGGCGAAGAAGGGCGAGGTCGAGGGGGCCGTGCGTTCCGGCACCGTGCAGCAGCAGCGGCTCGATGCCGTGGCGCGCGCGATCCCGTCGCTGCTCGACGCGCTGGTCGCGGCCAATCGCGGCGCCGCCGTGCCGCTGATGACGAACGCGTACGAGGCGTCGAGCCGCCGCCTCGGCGAGCTCGAGCGGGAGGACGAGCAGCAGAAGGGGAAGCTCGCGCAGCTCTCCTCGCGCCTCTACTCGCTCGAGCAGGAGAAGGGCGACGCGGCGGAGATCGAGAAGCTCGCCAGCGAGAAGGCGGAGCTGCAGACCAAGGTGCAGCGCACGCTGCTGCAGCTCGAGCAGCTGAAGGGCGCGCGCCGGGCGCTGGTCGAGGCGACCGGCAAGCTGCTGCGCAGCGCGAAGGGGGCCGAGGTCGACGCCGCCCTGAAGCAGCTCGAGCGGCGCGTCGACGGCAAGGCGGCGCCGGCCGAGCGAGCGCTGTGGGTCGATCTCTACGCGCGGCTCGGTCGCGAGGAGGTGCCGGGCGAGCTGCTCGGCGTCGCGCTCGAGATGGCGCGCGCGCTGAAGAAGGGCGACGCCGACCTCGCCAAGCTGCGCGAGAACTACGAGAAGAACAAGGAGCAGTACTTCAAGGCGACCGAGCAGGGACAGAAGACCGGCACCATCAGCGTCGCGGTGAAGAACGCCTTCGAGGCCGCGCAGAAGGCGGTCGTCGACGCGACGGCGGCGGCGCTCGCGCTCGAGCGGCTGCGCGCCGCCTGCGCGCTCGCGGTCGGGCCGGCGGTGGCGTCGCTGCCCGAGGGGGCGAAGCGCGACAAGGGGGTGGCGGCGCTGCTCACGGCCGCGCGCGGCGAGCGCGACCTCGAGACGCGCGTCTTCGTGCTGGAGGGGTGCGGCGCGGTCGACCTGCCGAGCGTGCGCGAGGCGCTGCGCAAGCTCCTGCTCGACGACCACGACGTGAAGGCGCGCCTCGCCGCCCTGCTGGCGCTGGTGGAACTGCGCGACGGCGCGGCGATCGAGGTGGCGCGCTCGCGGCTGCTCGCCCACGAGAACTGGCGGGTGCGCTCGGCGGCGGTGGCGGCGCTCGCGCGCGTGCCGGAGAAGGAGTCGATCGAGCCGCTGATCCGCGCGCTCGAGGTCGAGCAGGGGCGGGTGCGCGAGGACATCACCGACGCGCTGCAGCTGCTGACCGGCGAGTCGTTCGCGATGAGCGCGGCGGTCTGGAAGCAGTGGTGGGAGGCGAACGGCGCCACCTTCGTGCTGGCCGATGCGGCGAAGCGCAAGCCGCGCCGCGTCGCCGCGTGGGAAGGGCAGGGCGAAGGGAAGGTCTCCTTCTACGGGATCACATCGGTCTCGAAGCGCGTCTGCTTCGTGCTCGACGTGAGCTTGAGCATGCGCGAGCCGATCAGCGCCAAGAGCGAGCGCACCAAGTTCGACGTGGCGAAGGAGCAGCTGAAGCAGGCGATCGCCGGCCTCTCCGACGGCGACCAGTTCGCCGTGGTGCTCTTCGCCGGCTCGGCGACGCGCTGGTCGAACAAGATGACGACGGTCACCACGGCGGTGAAGCAGAAGGCGACCGAGTGGGTCGACTCGAAGATCGAGCTCGACCAGGGCACCAACATCCACGCCGGCCTGCGCGAGGCGTTCACCATCGCCGGCATGGGGGCGCGCGACGCCGCCTACGACTCGGCGATCGACACGCTCTTCTTCCTCTCCGACGGCGATGCGACGGTCGGCGAGATCCAGGATCCGCTCGAGATCCGCCGCCTCGTGCGCGAGTGGAACAAGCTGTCGCGCATCCGCATCCACGCCATCGGCGTCGGCGAGGCGCCGAACATCGCGCTGCTCTACGGCCTCGCGGAGGACTCGGGCGGCCAGTTCCAGAAGCGCTAGGAGCGGCCGATGCGCGGGTGGACGCTGGCGTGGATGGTCGGTCCGCTCGTGTTGGCGAGCGGCTGCCGCGGCAGCGGAACGCCGCCGCGCTCCCTCGGTCCGGCGCCGCGCTTCGCGGTCGGCTTCTGCAGTCGACTCGCGTTCGACGCCTCGCGCTCCTATCGCACGGCGTTCGATGACGGCGCGACCTACGGCGCGGCCGGTGCGCCGCGGCCGATCGTCGTCAACCTCTGGTACCCGGCGCAGCCCGGCGGCGCATCGATGGCCCGTGCGGGCTACCTGCCGACCGGCGACGACCCGGCGACGGCGCCGCTGCTCGAGGCGCTCGTTCGCTACGAGCGCGACGTGATCGGCGAGGAGCTGTTCGACGCGCCCGAGGCGAAGCTCTCCGCCGAGCAGCGCGCGCAGTTCGACGCCTACCTCGCCGCGCCGACCGGCTGCGTGCGCGACGCCGTGCCGGCGAGCGGCCGCTTCCCCTTGCTCCTCTACCACTCCGGCGCCGGCTCCTCGTGCGAGGACGACGCGGAGCGGTGCGAGGAGTTCGCGAGCCGCGGCTACGTCGTGGCGTCCTCGCTCTTCCTCGATGGCGACGGCGAGTCGTTCGGCATCGATGGCGGCGTCGACAGCGTGCGCGACCTCGGCTTCCTCGTCGCCGCGGCGCGTGCCCACCCCTTCGTCGCGCGCGGCCGCGTCGGCGCGTGGGGCCACAGCGCCGGCGCGCAGGCGCTGCTGCGCTTCGCCGCCACTCCGCCCGCCGCGCACGCGGCATCGGAGAGCGCCGCTGCCGATCTCGACGCGCTGGCGCTGCTCGACACGACGCAGGACTACCAGAGCCTCGCCGACCCGCGCTGGAGCTTCGTCGCGCCGGTGCTGGCCGCCGTCGACGAGGTCGACGAGACGCTCCTCTTCGCGGCGAACCCCCACGCCTTCTTCGCGGTCGGCGATGCGTTGCCGCGCGCCGAGCGCCGCTACCTCACCCTGCCCGACGTCGACCACAACGAGTTCATCGCGCAGGGGGTGACGCGCGCGCGCCTCGCCGCACAGCGCGACCCCGGGAGCGAGGAGGGGCAGCGGGCGGCGCACGCAGCCGCGATGGAGCGCGCGCTCACCGACGCGCTGCTCGCCTTCTTCGCCGAGCAGCTGCAGGGCGACGCCGCCGCGGGCACCGCGCTCGTCGCGCTCGAGGAGAACGCGCTCGCTGGCCCGGCGCCGCGCCTCGAGCGGATGGAGCGGGGCGCGACGGCGCCACCGCCTTGGTCGCCAGCGAGCGGCCGCGCCCCTTCGCCGCGCCAGCTGCGCCCCGCGCTCGACGCGCTCGACGCGCTCGGCGCGCCCGCGCTGATCGCCGCGCTCGAGGAGCGCCGCGCGGGCGAGCCGGAGAATCCGGTCTTCGCCACGCCGTGGTTCGCCTACGCGTTGCTCTTCGAGCTGGTCGTGCGCGATCGCGTCGACGACGCCCGCGCGCTGCTCGCGTGGTACCGAGGGCTCCACGGCGAGCGGCCGGTCGACTTCCTCGCGTCGCAGCTCGCGCTGTCGGAGCAGCTCGGCTGGGCGAGCTACGTCCCGCTCGCACGCAAGGTCGGCCGCGCGCTCGCGCCCGAGCGGCCCGAGTGGGGCGCGGCGGACGAAGCCACCGGCGACGGGGGCTGACCCGCGGCGGCGGCGCGCGTTGCAACGCTCACGCCGGCGGCGCGTGCTTCCTGCGCTCGAGCCAGCTCTGCAGGATCAGCCGCGCGGCGGTGCTGTCGATGCGCCCCTTCCGCTGCGCGTGCTTCTGGCCGGCGTCCTTCAGCAGCGCGTGGGCCGCCTTGGTCGAGAGGCGCTCGTCGACCTCGTCGACGTCGAGGTGGAGCCGCTCGCGCAGCACGGCGGCGAAGAGCTTCACCTCCTGCGCCGCGCGCCCCTCGTTGCCGTCGAGCTGGAGCGGGATGCCGATCACGATGCCGACGATCTCCTCCTCGGCGACCACGCGCGCGAGCGCCTTCAGGTCGGCCTCGAGGGTCGTGCTCTGCAGCATCGGCAACGGCTGCGTGGTGAGCCCGAGGCCGTCGCAGCGGGCGAGCCCGATGCGCTTCCGGCCGTAGTCGATGGCGAGGCGGCGGCCGGGCGCGCTCATCGCGTCGCCGCCACGCGGTAGAGGCGCGCCTCGTAGCGCGAGAGGTCGAAGCGGCGCGCGGCGGTGCGCGCGACCAGCTGCAAGCGCGCCTCGAGCTCGTGCGGCAGCGTCCCGCCGGCGAGCGGCGCGCCGCGCTCGAGGAGCAGCAGCACGAAGGCGGCCGGCAGGCGCGCCGGCGCGGCGTCGGGGCTGCCGGCCAGCGCGAGCGGCGCGACCAGCTCGTCGAGCGGCCGCGCGCCGACCTGCAGCGCGCGCGCGGCGAACTCAGGCGCGTGGGCGTAGAGCGGCTCGCCGGCGTGGCGCTCGGCGGCCAGCGCGGCGGCGAGCGGCGCGAGCTCGAAGCGGCCGCCATCGAGGTGCTCCGAGATCAGCGTCGGCAACCCCGGCACCAGCGCCATCGCCCAGAGCGCGAGGCGCGCGCGCGTGCTCGCCGTCGCCTCGAGCAGCCGGCCGAGCACCAGCGCGGCGGCGAGCAGCAGCGCGGCCGCCGCGGGGGCGGCGCTGCGCAGCAGCGGCTTCGAGCCGAGCGACGCGGCGAGCAGCGCGGCCCCGAGGCAGAGGAGCGGCCGTGCGCCGCTCGGCGGAGCGCGGAGCATCAGCGCGAGCAGCGCGAGCAGCAGCACGCCGAGGCCGAGCTCGCCAATCAGGAGCGGCTCCCAGGAACGCGGCAGCTCGCTCGCGGGCGGCGCGGCATGCAGCGCGACGGCGACGGCGGCGGCGGCGAGGCCGGCGAGGCTCGCGGCGATGCGCCCGCTCGCGCGCGGAGCGACGCGGTCGCGCTCGCGCGGCAGCAGCAGCGCCAACGCCAACCCGCTCGCCAGGAAGAGGGCGCTGTCGGTGTGGGCCAGCCGGCTCGCGTGGAGGTGCCACGGCGACGCGGCGAGCAGCAGCGCCAGCGCGAACGCGGTCAGCGCGCCGCGCGCCGCCAGCGCGCTCGCGAGCCAGGGGATGGCGAGGAGTCCCAACGCGAGCGGGAGCAGCCGCGCCGTCGCGGAAGTGCTCCCCATCCAGCGCTCGAGCAGCGGCGCGGCGTGCAGCGCTTCGTCGGGCGCGAGCGGCAGCGCGGCGAGGCCCGGCAGGCGCAGCGCCGCGGCGAGCAGCGTGACCGCGACGAGCGTCCGGACCGCGAGCGGCGGCGACAGCGGTGGGGCGAGGGGCGGGGCGGCGGTCATCGGGGCGGCGATGGTAGCGTCGCGACCCCATGAGCCCGGAACCCGGCCCGCTCGAAGCGACCTCGCCGCTGCTCGACGCCTCGCCCGCGCCGCGGCTCGACGAGCCGTCGGTCGCCTGCGACGCGGAGGCGGGCTCGCCGGTGACGCTCGGCGATCGGCTGATCGTCGCCTTCGGCGTGACGTTCGGCGTGGCGCTCGCGCGCGCGCTGCTGCAGGCGGTGGTCGACGCGACGGCCGACGAGGAGAGCGGGCGGCTGCTCGCCGAGCACTTCGTCGAGCACGTCGTCGAGGCGACCGGCACCGCGTGGTGGATGGTGCTGCCGCTCGCGATCCTGCCGCGCGGCAAGTCGCTGCGCTTCGCCGCGCTGCGCGGCCTGCTGGTGGCCGTGGCGAGCTTCGCGACGCTGGTCGGCTGGCCCGACGGCGAGCCGCGCTACACGCCGGGCGTCGACTCGGCGCGCGGCTACCAGGGGTGGGCCGCGATCGGGCTGGCGTCGCTGCTGCTCGCCGGCCTCGATCGCTACTCGCTCTCGCCGCAGCGCGCGCTCTTCCGGCTGCAGCCGGCTACGCGCTTCCTCGCCTCGGCGACGGTGCTGCTGCTCGGCGGCGGGGCGCTCGGCACGGTGGTCGCCGTGCTCGACACGCGGCGGCGCAACATGGACCTCGAGACGATCGTCGTCGACCTGCTCGACGAGCTGCCGGCCGCGCGCGTGGTCGCCGCGGCGGACGGGCGCGCGCCGGCGGTCGGCTCGCTGCTGGCGGCGCGCGGCGAGCGAGTCGAGGGGGGCAACCAGCCGTCGCTGCTGCTGCCGGTCGGCTCGAGCGTCGAGTTCACGCTCGACCTGCCGCGCCAGGCGACGCTGCGCTTCAGCCTCGGCTTCGATCGCAGCTCGCTGGTCGCGGACGATCCGCCGCCGCAGCACCTCACCTTCGGCGTCGCCATCGACGGCGTCGAGGTGCAGTCGACCAGCCTGCGCCCGCAGGAGCGCGCGGCCGACCGCAGCTGGATCGACGCGTCGATCGAACTCACCGGCGCGACCGAGCGGCGCGCCGTCGTCGCGCTGTCGCTGCAGGGCGAGGGGGCGCGCCTCGCCGACGTGCGCGCCGGGTTCGGGCGGCCGCGCGTCGTGCGGCGCGAGTGGCGCCCGCGCGTCGCCTCGAGCCGCGAGCGGATGAACGTGGTGCTGATCGTCGCCGACGCGCTGCGCGCCGACCACCTCGGCTGCTACGGCTACGGCAAGCCGACCTCGCCGGCGATCGATGCGCTGGCGGCCGAGGGGATCCTCTTCGAGCAGGCGCGCGCGCCGGCGACCTGGAGCTGGCCGGCGATCGCGACGCTGCTCACCGGCCTGCCGCCGCCGGCGCACGGCGTCGACGACCTCGATCGCTGCTTCCTCAGCGATTCGCTGCGCACGCTGCCCGAGCACCTCGCGGCGAGCGGCTGCACGGCGCTCGGCGCGACCGCCAATCCGCTGATCCGGCGCAGCAAGAACTTCGACCAGGGGTTCGAGGACTGGCGCGAGTTCCCGCTGCAGGAGGGGTCGCGCCTCGCCGAGCAGTTCGCCGACTGGGTGCGCCGCTTCGGCGAGTGGCAGTTCTTCGCCTTCCTCCACTTCCACGACCCGGCGCGCCCCTACAACCCGCCGCAGGAGATCGCCGAGCGGTTCGTGCCGGCCGAAGACGTCACCGCGATGCGGCGCGCCGTGAACGACCTGCGCCTGCTGCGCTCGGCACGCGCCGATCCGTCGCGCGCGCGCGCACCGGTGGCCGCCGAGGAGGACGTGCTGCCGAAGCTGCCCGAGTCGTCGTGGGTCGGCCTCTACGACGGCGACGTGCGCTCCTTCGACGAGCAGGTCGCGCGCGTCGTCTCGCAGCTGAGGAAGCGCGGGCTGCTCGATCGCACGGTGATCGTCGTGGTCGGCGCGTACGGCGAAGCGCTCCACGCGGGGCCGGCGGCGCCCGCCGGCAGCTCGCTCGCGCGCGAGCTGCGCCACGTGCCGCTGCTGATCCGCGACCCGCGCCGCCCGGCCGCGCGCGTCGGGGAGATCGTCGACGTCTCCTTGCTGGCGGCGACGCTGGCGACGCTCGCGGGTGCGCCGCCGAGCGGGGCGGCGGCGCCGCTCGCGTTGCCGCCGTGGAGCGACCGCGCCGCGCGCTTCGCCTTCTTCCACACCGCGCGGGCGCTGCTGCCGGGCGCCGCCGGCGTCGACGAGTGGATCGGCATCGAGGGCGACGGCGAGCGGCTGGTGGCGACCGTCGACGGGCGCATCCTCGAGTTCGAGAGCACGCGGCCGCGCGGCGAGGCGGAGGCGCGCCAGAAGGCGCTGCTCGCGCGACTGCTGCGCTGGCATGAGCTCGCGCTGGCCGAGGCGGTGGCGCGGCCGTTCGAGCGGCTCGACTTCGCGACGCGCGCCGCGCTCGAGGAGCTCGACGAGATCGATCCGGAGCGTTGAGCGTCCGGGTGGCACCGATCCGGGCTTTGCCCGTCCGTGCGTCGCCAGGGCGTTCCGGGGGCGCGGCTCAGCGGCTCAGGAGAGCGGTTCGCCCATCGGGCCGTAGAGCATCGGCGGCGGGGGCGCGGGGAAGACTCCGGCGGGCGGCGGAGCGCTCGGCGGGTTGCCGCCGGACGAGCCGCTGCCGGAGTTGCCGGAGTTGCCGGAGTTGCCGCTGCTGCCCGAGCTTCCAGCGCTCGCGGACGGGGGCAGGAGGAGCGGCGGTCCGCTCGACGCTGGCGATGCTGACGGCGCCGACCCGCTGCCGCCGCCGATCTCGAGCACCACGTAGCTGCCGCTGCGCTGGTCGCGCTTCAGGTCGACGAGGCCCGACTTCTTCGCCGCCTCGAGGACGTCGGAGAAGTTGCGGAAGCCGAAGTACGCCTCGGTGAACTGCGGCTTCTTGCGCTTGATCTGCTGCTTGATCATCGAGCCCCAGACGTGGTCGTAGTTCTCGCGCTGCAGCGCGGCGAACGCGTCCATGACCAGCTCGAAGAGCTCCTCCTGCTTGCCGCCGTCGCCGCTCGCAGTCGCGATGGCCGGACCGCCGCCGCCCGGGCCGCCGCCGCCGCCGCTGCTCGCGCCGTAACTGGGGCGCGCCGCCGGGACGGGGCGCTGCTGCTGCTGCTGGCGCAGGCGCGACTTCTCGCGGACGAGATCCTCGTAGAAGATGAACTCGTCGCACGCCGAGACGAGCAACTCGGAGGTCGAGTTCTTCACTCCGATCCCGATGATGTGCTTGTTGTATTCGGTGAGCTTGTTCACGAGCGGCGAGAAGTCGGAGTCGCCCGAGATCAGCGCGAAGGCGGTGATGTGGTCGCGCTGGTAGCAGAGGTCGAGCGCGTCGACGACCATGCGGATGTCGGCCGAGTTCTTGCCGCTGATGCGCTTGGTCGGGATGTCGATCAGCTCGATCGACGCCTCGTGGAAGTCGTTCTTGTTCTCCTTGAAGCGGCTCCAGTCGCAGTAGGCGCGCTTGAAGACGATCTTCCCCTTCTCGACGAGGCGATCGAGGATCAGCTCGAGCCGGAACTTGTCGTAGTTGGCGTCGCGGACGCCTTGGATGATGTTCTCGAAGTCGAAGAACGCCGCGATGCGGTGCTCGTTGAGCTGCGGTTCCGTTGCCATGGAGGGGGGACGTTAACGCCAAGGCCGGCAACGGCGCCGCGATCTTTGGCGGCCGGCCGCAAGCAGCGCGGGCCGGCTCGTGGGGAGCGAGCCGACCCGCGACCGCTTCGGACGGGCGCGACCTCCTGGGGGGAGAGGTCGAGCCGACGGACAGAGGACGCACCTCGCTTTCGGGGCCGGAGTTCACAGGCGCTGCGCGGTGACCGGTCTCGCCGTCGCAGCGGCGCGCCGCTTTCGCCGCGCGCCACCGCCCCTTTCGGCGGCGGTCACCGATTCGGGGGCGGTGGCGGCGTGCGGCGTGGGAGGCGGCGGCTCGGGGTTCGACCGGAATTGCATTCCGCCGCTGCAAGTCATTGCTGATGAATGACTTGGGATGCCTCTGAAACCGCACCGTGGACAACTTGGACAAGCGTGGACGGTCGCGGCCGGGTGGTCGGAAAGGAGCTCTCGAGCGCGGCGGGCGGCTCAAGGAGGTCGCGCGGCGGGCTACGCCAGCGCCCGCAGCGGCCGGCGTGGCGAGCGGCGGCCGGCTTGGCGAGCGGCGGCCGGCGTGGGGAGCGGCGGCCGGCGTGGGGAGCGGCGGCCGGCGTGGGGAGCGGCGGCCAGCGTGGCGAGCGGCGGCTGGCGTGGCGAGCGGCGGTCGGCGTGGCGAGCGGCGGTCGGCGTGGCGAGCGGCGGCCGGCGTGGCGAGCGGCGCAGGGGCGGCACTGCGGTCACGCGAGAGCCCGCGGTGAACGGTGCCGGGGGCGGCGGGCGTAGGGGCGGCTTCGACGACCGGAGCCTCGCGCGATGAATCCTCAGCAATTGGCGATCGACGGCCGCGACCTCGCAGACGGGCTCGTCTTCGCGTTCCTCGCCTTCGGAGCGGCGCTGATCGTGGTGCCGCCGGTCGTCTTCGGGATCGCCCGCCGGATGGCGCGCGAGCAGCCGCAGCTCGCCGGCGCGGCGATCGGCGGCGCGGTCGCCCTCTCGCTCGGCGCGCTCGCGGCGACGACCCTGCTGCTGCTGGTGCTGCTCGGCTGGCTCCCGCCGCCCGCGTGGGGCAGCACCGGCGGCGGCTGAGCGGCGAAGGTGCGGGGGCGACAGCGCGACGGCGAGGCGGTGCGGCGGCTGAGCGGCGGCGGCGCGGCGGCCCCCGATCTGGCGACCCCGGTGCCGCTCGAACTGCGGGGCGGACGCTGCGCTCGCCGCTCGTCGCCGAACGGATCCTTGATCCCGGCGCACCACGACCGTACTGTGCCGCGTCCTTCAAGAACCCGAACCGCAAGGTGCGGGGCCGCGAAGGACGCCAGAGTCCGGGTGAAAGCTCGGACAACCTCATGACGCGGGGTGGAGCAGCTGGCAGCTCGTCGGGCTCATAACCCGGAGGTCGTAGGTTCGAATCCTACCCCCGCTACCACGGAAGCTTGACTAAGTCCGGCTCCGTCCGTCACCGCGCCCGTCTCCGTTCTCGTCACCGCGCGCGTCGTCAGATGGCGCACCGTCACGCGCTTCAGCGCGTTCCGCCACCCGCGCTTCGCCGTCGGGTCGAACTCCACCCGGATCGGCCGCTCGTCGCCACGCTTCGGCAGGAAGCGCCGCAGCACCTCGCGCCGGCGCTCGAGCGGGAAGGTCCGATCAGCGAGGACTCCGCGCATCGAGCGCAGTGAGTCGAGCAGCCGGCGGATCGAATCCTCGCCGCCCGTCGACGCGCGCGCGGAGCTTCGCGCCGTCTCCAGGCTTCGGCGGACGCGCTCGAGGTCGCGCTTCATCTCGGCCGCCGCCTCGCGCGCCTCGGGCAGCAACGCCTCGTCGACGCGCAGCATCCGGCGCGCGGCGTCGGTGACCTGCTGCGTGAGGTCGGCCTCCCGCTTCTCCAGCGCGGCGAGTTCGCCGGAGCGGTCGATCCCGGCGCGGCGAGCCAGCTCGTCGCGCAGCGCGCGTTCCAGCCGCGTGAGCCCGTCGCCGCCAAGGATCTCCTCGTCGACGACCCGCAGGATCGCGCCTTCGAGGGCGTCGCGAGGTAGCGCCACCTGCCGGCAGCGACCGGTCTGCCGAAGCGAGCCGGCGCAGACGTAGATCACGTCGACGTAGAGCTTCTCCGCGCCTGCGACGACCTTCCGGCGCGTCCGCCGCGTCCCGAACAGGATGTCGCCACAGTTGCCGCAGGTGAGGAGCCCCGTCAGGAGGTACTCCTCGACGTGGCCACGCGGTCGCGACGGGTGGGCGGCGAGGTTGCGCTGCACGGCGTCGAACAACCCGCGCTCGATGATCGGCGGGTGGGCGTCGCGCTTCACGATCCAGTCCGATTTGGCGTTGCGGCGGTAGCGGTTCGTCTCGAAGTCGTCGAGCGCGACGATCCGGTCGCCTTCAAGCCGGTGGAACTTCGGCATCGAGCGGACGTTCCAGATTGCGTCGCCGCAGTAGGCGGGGTTCAAGAGGATCGCGCGCACGCTCGTCGCCGACCAGCGGCCCGGCATGTTCGCGATCGTCTTCGCTCGCGGCGCGTCCGGCGACGGCAGCCCGCGGTCAGTCAACTGCCCGGCGATCGTCCGGTACCCGAGCCCTTCGTTCGCCCACTCGAAGATCAGCCGGACGGCTTCGACCTCCGCCGCGTCGCCGAGCACCAATTCGACGACCTCCGTCTTGTCGCGCTTCGCTCGTCCCACCCGCCCGATCAGCTCGGTGCTGCCGTCACGGCGCCGGACGCGGCGCGCGTACCCGTACGGCACCTTGCCGCCGGCCCGCAGCCCCTTCGTCGCCGTTTCGCGCTGGCCGCTCAGCGTCCGCATCGAGAGCTTGACGCTCTCTTGGCGGTCCTGCTCCAGCGCGAGCATCAGCTTGCCCTGGATCGAGTACGGGTCCTTCACAACGCCTTCGATCGCCTGCACGCGGACGCGCGCCGCCTTCAGCCGATGCAGCCACGATCCCGACTGGAAGGCGTCGAAGCGTCCGAAGCGGCTGATCTCGTGCACGAGGATCAGGGTGAAGTCGCGCTTCGCCTCCGCGTCCGCGACCATCCGCTGAAACCCCGGGCGGGCCGCGTCCTCGACGCCGCTCACGCCGTCGTCCTCGTACCAGCGGACGACGGTGATCTGGCTCGCCGCCGCGAACCGCTCGATCTCGTGGCGCTGGCGCTCGAGCGACTGCGCCTGGTCCTTGGTCGAGCGGCGCACGTACGCCGCTGCGCTGATCGGTCCGGTCATCCCGCGACTCCCTGAACTCGCCGAAGGGGCCGTCCCTTCGCGTGCGGGCGATCAGGGCATCCGGGTGAGGCAAAAGGAGGAGGCTGGTCGCCACGCAAGTGCGCGAGTCGCGCCGTCGACCAACGGTCAAGGAGGAGTCCGGCGAGAAGTCGGAACGCATCGCCGATTTGGTCGGCGGGGGCGGCAACCGGCTCGCCCGTGACGCGATCGCGCAGCGCGGAGTCGTCGCTCTCGGCGTCGACGTCGGGACGGCGACCTGCGTCGCCGTGCACGCGGAGGCGCAGATCCTCGGCCTTGTCGCCGTTGGGGTGGGCGAGTGGGGCGCGACATGCAGCGTCGACGGGCGCGCGCATCACGGCAACGCGGCTCCCGCCTTGACTTCGAGGGCACGCGTCGACCCGGGATCGCGATGTCCGTACACCAGCATCCGACCGTGCGCCGTGGCATGGAGTCGCCTACCCATGGAAGCGCCTCAAGATGAGGTCGGCGACGGGGCTCCCCTGGTCGTACGCGCGCACGATGCAGTCATCGGTGAGCGCCCATCGGAGGAGGTCGGTTACGAGGGTGAAGACCTTCGGCACGATCTCAGCGAGTGCGAGCTGGTCCACCTCCCGTCCGCGACACACCGCCGACCAGTGCTCGAAGAAAGTGGGGAGGACAGCGCCAAACGGACCGTTCTCGAGCAAGCCACGCTCGAACTCGCCGGCGTCGGGGTGAGTCGCCGGCAGCCACACGCGACCCATATCGAGCCCGAGCGCGTTGAGAGCGACGCCAAGGTGGAGGCACATCTCCGCGAGGTACTGCGAGCGCCAGGTTTGGAAGTACGCGACCACGGCACGCCCGAACGGATGCTCGGGGGCGCGGCGGAGAGCCATGGTCGACCACATCTTCTGGAGCACACGGATCGCTTCGTCATCGAGTGGTCGATCGAGGTCCCCCTGCAAGAACTCGAATGCCACTCCGGGCTCGGAGAGAGGCACGGTCTTCTCGCCCGTGGCGAACTCGTTCGAGGACCACAGGACGATGATGTTCCCGCTCGGAGTGCCGGTCGCGATCGTGACTAGGTTGCAGAGCAGTGGGAGGTCCTGGAGCGGGTCCCAGATGTTCTGGACGGGCGGGGTCCCGCTGCCGCTCGGAACGACCAAGGCGGCGACTTCGGCGTCCCAGTGGTAGACCTCGTGAACCCCGCCCTTTCGGCGCAGCGCGCGATAGGCGTCCCCGATGCCTCCGTAGTCGGCGCGAACGAGGCGTGTGGACTCGCCGAGCGTGACACACTCCGCTGCGTGCGACCACGTCTTGTCGTGGATGAGGGCGGCGGCCCAACCTCTAAACATGTCAATGGCTCCTTATTGAGGACCGACCGTCGGCTGTCGATGGTGGTCGCGCAGGTTCATGACGCCGCCTCTTCCGGTCGTAACCGCAGCGCCGTGATGACTGCGATCTCGAGGGCGAGGCGGGCGTCGTCGTTCGCGGGACGAAGTGCGAAGTGCTCGCGGCCACGTCGGTCGACACGGCGGAAGCGGCTGAAGGAGAGGTAGACCCGGCCGTTGGCCGACTTCCTCACCTGAACGTCGGTGATGTGCAGCGGGCCGACATCGAACTCGAGCCAGCCGAGGCGGCCGGTCGCTGCGCTCGCGGCGTCGGACGGCGTGAAGATCAGGCTGGTCACGACGACAGCGGGCGTCATGGCGTGACGCCCTCCGCGGGTGATTCAGTTCCAGCTTCCGAAGCGTTCCCGGGATCCGGAACTGAGTCACGCTGAGCGGCCGCTGATGAAGTTCCAGGTTCCCAGCGGTTCCCGGAACCAGGAATCGAATCCCCCTGATCGGAGGCCGGTTCGGTTCCCGGTTCCCTCTCTGTAAGAGGGGAACCGGAACCGGGCTCCGTGTCGGACTTCAACACGTAGAGAAACACCTTGCCCTTGGTGCCGTTGCGCGGCCCATCTGGATCGGTGGCGCCTATGTTCACGAACTACCGCCATCCTGAAGCGCCGATCGGAACTCGTCAGCGGGCAACGATCGCGACTCCTCAGCTCGCCGCTCGAGCGTCAGCTTTCGATGCAGGTTCAGGAAGTCGCGCCGCCTGAAGTCGCGGCCATCCTGCGCCTTGATCGCACCCCATCCGCCGACCAGATTGATGGCTTCGAGCGTGACCGCGTCCTCAAGCCGAGTCTTGCAGCGCTCGGAAGCAACGTACGACCAATTGGTCGCGCCATCGAGCTTCTCGATCTCGCGTCCGTCTGGAGCCCGCTCGATCTTGGCGAGCTCCTCGACGCGCAGCCAAGCGCGCGCGGCCTCGAGTTCGGCATCCGGCTCGGCGGCGGAGCGCAGGAGATCGCAGGGCGCTGGGAAGAAGCGCGAGGACCGGACGTGCGCGGTCGCGGCGGCTTCCACGTCTCCGATCGCGGCCCCATCGAGCGCGAGCGCGAAGGCGGTGAAGAGCGCCTCGGTGAACTCCGTGCGGTAGATGGCGCAAACGAAGCGGAGTAGTCGCTCGAGTCGTTGCGAGTCAGGTGCGGCCATTCTCAAGTCCTCCAGCGATTGCAGATCGGCGCGCATCGAAGCGGGCCGCGACGGATCCAGGGCTCATGTCGACTGGCGCCGGCTGCTCGGCGATCGCAAGGAACTGATTCACCTTCGCTGAGTCGCGCACGACGATCTCGAGCGTCAGGTAGCGCGTGCCGCGATCGTTCTGGCCGAGGTGGTGTGGCGAGCGATGCTGGCCGTCAATCGCGCGGCAGAGGTCGCTGACCGAGAACCCCTCTCTCAGCCGCGCCGAGACAAGATCGCGCTCCTTCTTGCCGGGCCGTGACTGAGGATGGAAGCTCTGGTAGTGCGCGACAACGGCGTCGATCGGCGAGATCGAGTCGGCGACGGCAGCGGTCGGTCCTGCGCGAGCGGGACGAGGGGCTCCGTCAGGAGCCCCGGCAGTGTGGTCTTTGGTGTTCGCCGGAGCTGGCGTCGGAGCCGAAGCCGGAGACGGAGACGGAATAGGAGCAGGAGCAGGAGCAGGAGCAGGAGCAGGAGCAGGAGCAGGAGCAGGAGCAGGAGCAGGAGGCTGCCTGTTATCTGGTGCGCGATCCCGTGAGTTAACTGCCGAGTCGACACGCGAGCTGACTGTCGCGGCCGCGCTCGAGTTATCTGCGGGGGCTTCGTCCGTGGATGCACCCGAGTCGACTGCCATGTCCCTTGGTCCGCGGCCGTCGGTCCTTCGGTTGCCCTTGCGACGATTCGTCTCGCGTTTTTGGAGATAGGCGTGGAGGAACGCGACAGCGACGACGACGGACTCCGTCGACTCCTCCCAGGCGATCAGGTCGCGGCGCGCGAGCTCCGCCAACGCCCTACGCCCGCGTTCTGGATCCAACGGCAGGTACTGAGACCACGCCGCGAGCGGGATCTCGATCTGCCAGCCGTTCCCAAGCTCCCAGGCGGCCGCCGGGAGCAGGAGGTAGAGCGCCAGAGCATCGCTCGACAGGCCAACCACGCGCGAACGCAAGTCGGACGCGAAGACCTCGTAGGCCGGCCACTCGAATCGCGTGAACGGCACGGTCGGGAAGTCCGAGAGCTTCAGCATGGGCCACCCCCCGCAGCCGTGGCTCTTGAGGAAGGGTGAGGCGCCGCCGCCGCCGGGCCGTGGCGTTGGAGGTACCCGAATACGTCCTCGTCAGCGGGGTGATCACCGCCATCGGCCCGATCAAGCGCCAGCTTCCACACGTGTTCCGCTTCCTCGGCTCGGAACTGCGGATCGGTAGCGACGAACGGCGTCGATGGCCGCCGGCGCGTCGACCAGCCTGACCCGGTCGCGACCACGCCACGCCAGGGGACGCCCAACTCCTGCGCGAATCTCCGAGCCGTCCACCCGCCTCCCGGTGTGCAGACGCAGCAGTACAAGACGTTGCGGATCGAGACGAACGCGGACGGGTGACGGTCGTCATGGAACGGGCAGCGGATGTGCCGTTTCTCGCCACGTCGCGGCAGCTCGAGACCCGCGGCGCGTGCCACAAGGAAGACCGTGCCCGGCAGCGGTGCCACAGGTAACTGACCGCGCCTCGCGGTCACGTCGTGGCCCCTTCGCGATCGCTGCGTCGGGCGTCGACAAACGACTGAAGATCCGACTCGGCGATGGCCACCCTCCGCGACGTGACTCGCACGATCGGCAGGCGTCCGTCGCGGATTAGGTTCCGGACCGAGCGGATCGAGATGGTCAGTCGGTCGGCCACCTCCTCCACCGAGAGAAGGGAGCTCTGCGCAGACGGACCTTCCATTGGGAGCCTCCGGGTGCACGTGCAGCTTTCTGCACGAGCCGGAATCTCTTACTCCCGCAGGAAAGGCTCGACGGAGTGCACAGCGTGCCCCACCTGTGCACCCCCTCCACGTCAGCCGGTCGATTCAACGCGAAGGCGGTCGTACAAGTGCTTCGAGACGAAGACTGTCTGCGAGAAGCGCGGTGCAGTGCGCGTCCCGGTGAGGGCGAGGGCGTTGGCCGTCGTCTCGCGAATCGCTCGGCGTGCGCGCCTCAACGTCGAGACGCTCGTCGGCGTCAGCTGGCGATTCAGCATGACACTCGCGAGCAGGTTGCCCTCCCTCGTATTGAGCCCAACCGTGCTCCACCGGGACTTTCCGTTTGAGAATGCGACGACCTTCGAGGATTCCTCCGCCGAAAGAAAGATGCCAAGTCTGTCGTCACGCATCAGCTCGAAAGTAAACGCCTTCGGCTTCGTCACGACGTACTGCGGGAGCTTCGGTGTGCTCGACGCTCGCGTGAACTGACGACGCCGCCGTCTTGTGGGATGCGATTGACGCAACAGTCGTCGTGCTAGGACGCAGAGTGCTTGCTCGCCGCTGCGTTCACCGGGCTGAGCCGCGTTCGACACGGCCTCCCGAAGGAACGCTCGGACACTTCCGTCCAACTGCGTGTTGCGTCCGAGGGCGGCGTCGCGCGGAATGGAGTACGCGCTCGATCGAACGGCCGTCTCAGCGGTGCTCAACCAGAAGGCGCCGATGACGATCGCACTCGCGTTCTTCACTGATCGGCGACTACTTGAATGTTCGACAAGTCGGTGCATCTGCTCCATTAGGTAATCGCCGAGAACCTCTCGCAGACGCCGAGCCTCATGCTCGTACTTCGCGTCCAAGCTGGGGCCGGGCCCAGCACGACGATCGAGCAGCTCCTGAAACGAGGACGCGAGCCTGCCAAGCGACGCCTGACCATCCCTCGCTTCCGGCGCTTCACGAAGTAGCCGTCGAGCCTCGTCGACTGCCAACCAAAACGTCGCGATCAGGCGCTTCTCTTGCGCGCGAAGCCGACGCCAGAGCAAGTGCGCCTTGGACCGGGTCGTAGCGGTACTCGACGACCCGTAACGCTGGAACTCCTGATCGAGCGACCGGAAATCTTGAAGTCGAATGGCTGTCCAGAGCGCGTCGTCGACGTCGCTCGTGCGTGACCCGGCATCGGCGTCTGGCGAGGGCCCATGCGGTCGACGTCGTTGCACTTGGCTGCTCCATCGTGCCGATTGGTGCACCATGGTAAGACGACGCGAGAGCGAGGGGCTGTTGGCTGCTGGCCTCGCCCCTCGCAATCACAAGGACGGGTGCCGCGGTCGGGCTCACCTCGCCACGGCGCGACGGACCCGGCGGTCACGCCGCCATTCGCCGCTCCGCGACCGCCGCCAACGTCTCCCCCGTTTCGTCGAGGACCGGCTACCACCCCGTGAGCTTTTCCGAGCGTGCGAGGATCACGTCGCACGATGAACCGACGCGCAGTAGCAGAGCGCCTCGATCTCCATCAGGAAGGCCCTTCGCCGCGTCCGTTCGCACGCGACAATCGTCGACCTTCTGCCGCCAATGAGGTCGCCGTGATCCTTGAGAAGGGCGTCAGAGCCCCTGCCAGGTCTGAGCGAGGAATCTCTTGAACGTTTAGCGGCCGGAGCTGGGGCGCGTTTCGGCGTCGACGGTTCGTGACGCTCGGTGCGGTGCCTGACCCCGAACTGCACGACCGCGGGGGACCGGTTTCCATCGTATTCCGCAATAATGCGGTCGGTTGGGAGTTTTTGCACCATGCCGCGACGAGTCGGTGAAACGCTTTCGAGGAGTCTGCGCCGCCGCGCGATCCGGCAGCTCCAGAGCCTCGTCGCGGCCGGCATCAGCGACGAGGAAGCAAAGGCGCAGGTCGGCGAGACGTTCAACGTCACCGAGCGCACGACGCGGAACTGGATGGCGACGGCGTACGCGGAGATGGCAGCCGAGGCGCGGGTCGACCGTGAGAAACTCTTGGGTGCCGCCCTCCGCCGCCGTCGGATCGCGATGGCGAGGGCGATGAAGGACGGCGATGTTCGCACCTACCTTGCCGCCGCCGATTCCGAGGCGAAGCTCCTCGGCCTGAACGCCCCGGTCCAGACCGAGCACCACGTCGTGCTCACGAAGGTCCAGGACATGAGCCGCGCGGTCGTCGAGGTCGTGCGCGACTTCTTCGCCGACGACCCGGTGCAGCGCGCCAAGTTCGTGCAGGCGCTGCGGGCGCGGTTGAATGCGCAGCTCGCGGAGCGACCCGAGAAACTGCCGCTGGTGATCGAGGCAGGCGAGCCTGAGCCTGTCGCGGACGAGGCCGGCGACGAAGTCGAGGCGCTGGCCGCGGCGGACGTGCGTGCGGTGGAGCCGACGAACGAAGCGCCGGCGGATGAGGGCGTCTGAGTCGCGTCCGACCGCGTGAACCTGCGAGAAGCCGTCATTTCGCCGGCGGTGAGCGTCCGACCCACGCTGCGCGATGTTGCGCGGGCGACGCGCACGATGGTCCGACGCGGCGCGGCGACGTCGCGCGTGGCACGGATTCCGTGCCCCCGACCGCTCGCTTTTCTAGCGGCGCGAAACGGTCATCAATCGCTTGAGGTCGCGGGAGGGGTCGGCTGACTGGTCATCAGTTTCCCATCGATGAGAGCTTCAGTTCCCAGGGAGCGAACGCCATGGACCGCCCGTCCGCGAAGAACCGCGAGATCGACCTGCTCGACCCCGACGAGGTCCGCCGCCTGATGGCCGCTTGCTCGCGGCGCGCCCCGACCGGCATCCGCAACCGCGCGCTGATCGCGTTGCTCTACGGGAGCGGCCTGCGCGTCGGGGAGGCGATCGCGCTGCGGCCGAAGGACCTGGACCTCGACGGGCTCGCCGTGACGGTGCAGGCGGGCAAGGGCGACAAGCGGCGCGTCGCAGCGTTGCTGCCGGATGCCGTGGACGCGATCCAGCGCTGGGGCGACCGGCGCGCCGCGGCCGGCGTCGGCGCCCGCGCCCCGTACTTTTGCACGCTCGCGCACGCCGCGGCCGGGCCGCTCCCGACGGAGCCGGGAGGCGCGCTCGCCCGCGAGTACGTCGCGCGCGTCCTGAAGCGCCTCGCGCGGCGCGCCGGCATCGACAAGCGGGTCCACCCGCACGGACTCCGGCACAGCCACGCCGACCTCCTGCGCCGACGGGGGTTCGACATGCAGCAGATCCGCAAGCAGCTCGGGCACGCGTCGCTCGAGATCACCGGGCGCTACCTCGACCACCTCGGGTCGAACGACCTCTCCGAGCGGATGCGGACGATCGGGGCGGTGCTCACGCCAACTCCGCCGGAAGCCTCCCTCGCCAAGGAGCTTCACGCTCTCCTTGAGCGGCTCCCGACGACCGTCGTGGCGCAACTCATCTCGATCGTGAGTCGCCGGATGCCGGGGTAACGCCCCGACGCTCCGCCCGCGCACGCGAGGGTCACTCCTCGAAGATCAGCGCGGCGCCAACCATCGACAACGCCGAATTCGAGAGTACCTGCGCGAAGACCGGGAGGCCGAGCAGGAGCGGATCGTCCGGGACGTCCGCCGTGATCCTGAAGTACGAGATCGGGTCCGAGACCGCCGTGATCGAGATCCAGGGTGGCAACACTTCGAGCGGCCCATCGATCTTGCGCAGCAGCAGCGGCGGCGAGACGTCCGCGACCACGAAGGCGAGCACGAGGAGCCCCGGGGCCTGGACGCGTCCGCTGAGCTGGCCCGTCGCTCCCCACGGGGCGACGAGCAAGGGCGGCGAGAGCTCACGATCGACGACGCTTCCCTCGACGTCGACCCCGGTGTCGCCGACGCCGTCGCAGATCACGCCCGCGCACGCCACGTCGTCGATGCAGCCGTCCCAGTCGTCGTCGCCGAAGAGGCCGCCGCCCTCGCCGCCGGCGATGCTCGACCCGGATGCGTAGCACTCGCCGACCAGTCCGGGCCCGCCGTCGCCTCCTACCAAGGGGCCGGGGGGATCGAGGTCGAGCGCCGGGTCGCACTGGTAGTTGATCCAGGCGCCCATGCCGCCGGTCACGGAGCACGCCGAGAGGTTGGCGAGGCCCACGAGGTCGGGCGGCAGTACGAGGCCCGGACCGCCGACCGGCGGCGCCACCCAGGTGCCGCCCTCGTCGATCGTGACGTTCCCGCCGAGCGTCGTGGTCCCGAAGCCGTTGGCGTAGCAGTCGATGAGCGAGACGATGTCGACTTGCCCCGTGACGCGCAGGCCCGCGTCGTAGACGTCGACGCCGTGCTCGACGTGCGTGCCGCCCCGCAGCGTGCAGGTCCGGAACTGTACGAACCGCGCCGAGCGGACCTCGACCGCGTCGCCCTCCATCGCCCCGTAGTCCCCGCCCAGGACCAGGCGCTCGACCAGCACGGTCTTGCCGGGCGCGTCGATCAAGAGCGTCGTCGCGAGCGTGCCGAACTCCGAGAGGCCCGGAATGTCCCCGACCAACTCGACCGACTTCGTGACCGTGAAGGGCAGCCACTCGCTGTGCGGGCCGGAGTTCGAGAAGTAGTTCTGGACCAGCAGGCGCGAGCCGTCCGGCACCGTGTCGAGCGCCAGTTGAAGGTCCTCGAAGTCGGCAGCGGGGTTCGACGAGAAGTAGTCGACGACGAAGGTGTTGCCAGCCGCAAGCGACGACGCGAGCAGCAGCGCCACCATGGTGCGTTCCTCCGCTTTAGACCTGAACGCCCAAGCCTCGGCGCTCGGCGCCGCTCGCTCCGGCCGTCTCCCGCCAAGTATCCCGAGCTGGGATATCCCCGCAAGGGATCGAGCCTTCCCGCCCGCGACACGGGGCGGAGGCTCATGGGATCGGCGAACACGGCGCGGTATCGGGAGTTCCTGAAGCGGCTGCGCGAGGCGCGCGTCGCGGCCGGACTGACGCAGGTCGAGGTCGCGCGCCGCCTCGGCAAGCCGCAGTCCTTCGTCTCGAAGTGCGAGTCGGGCGAACGCCGCGTCGATGTGGTCGAGCTTTTTGACCTTGCCTACCTCTATGGCAAGACTCTCGACAGCTTCGCGCCGCGGCGCTGACTCGCGGCGACGCGGTGGCGCGCACCGCCTTTCGCCGCCGCGCTAGACTCCCGTCCGCCGCGCTTCACTCCACGCCCTCGACTCGACGTCGAAGGCCCCCAACTCCAAGCCGCGCGGCCCCGATCGCCCCCGTCCCGGAGTTGGGCATGCCCTCGAACCGCTCATCGTCAGGCTCCTCGGCGATCGACCCGCTCGCCCAGCTCGACCGCGACCTCGCGTCGCTCGAGTGCGAGGCACCGGCGAAGCCGCGCTGGGACCCGACGAGCGCCGAGTCGCTGGTCGACTGGCTGGAGCAGGAGTTCGGGCTCGTCGTCCGCCGCGTGCCGAAGATTGACCGCATCGTCCGCGAGCTGATCGCCGACCTGCAATCGCGCCGGCGGATCCGCGTGCTGATCATCGGCCCCCGTGGCGGCGGCAAGACGATGCTCGCGGCCGCGATCCAGCTCCTCTCGGTCCGCTTCTTCGGTGCGAGCTGGACGTCCATCGGCGGTTCGCTCGAGCAGGCCACGCGCCTCTTCTCCCACGTGCGCGCCGCCGTCAGCCGCAGCGCCGACCTGCAAGCGTTCATCACCGAGGCGCTGGCGACGCGCGTCACCACGAAGTCCGGTGCGACGATTACCGTCCACGCCGCGAGCGAAAAGTCGATCCGCGGTCAACACCCGCGCGGCCCATCGGGCGCGGGCGGGATCGTGCTCGACGAGGCCGCGCTGATCGAGGACCGGATCGTCGACGCGGCGATTCCGCAGGTCGCATCGGCCGACCCATCGATGGTCTTGCTGCTCTCGACGCTTGGCGAGGCGCAGTCCGGTCGCTTCTGGGAACTGACCCAGAACCACGACGCCTGCGGCTACCGAGTCTTCGAGTTCGGGATCTTCGACGTGACGACGCGTTGCACTTACGACTGCGCGACGACCTGTCCGGTGCCGGCCTTCGCGAAGGACGAGCAGCGCGAGGACGGCCAGGGTCGCCTCACCGCGATCCGCAAGGCGCTGTGCGCTGGCAAGGCGCACGAGCCGGATGGCTGGATCTCGATCGACGAAGTCGCGCAGCAGTACCGCGACCTCTCGCGCGAGAGTTTCCAGCGAGAGTTCCTCGGCTCGTCCTCGACGCGCGTCGGCGCGGTCTACAACGCAGAGGACATCGACGCCGCGATTCACCCGGGCGGGATGATCTCGAAGACGGGCGACATCGAGCAGCACCTGCATCGCGTCCGGTCGCTCGAGAAGGTGATCGGGCTCGACTGGGGGTACTCGGGGGAGACGTGGGCGGTCTACCTCGTGCGCATGAAGGATGTGCTTCTCGTCTACCGCTGGGAGTACTGGTCCCAAACCCGCTTCAGCGAGATCCGCCGGCATCTGGTCGACCGGATCTTCAAGGAGCGGATCGATTGCATCCTGCCCGATGCAGCCGCGCCGTCGGACAACCAAGAGCTGTTGCAGATGATCCGCCAGCGCGAAGAGAGGCCGCAGCCCGGCGACCAGTCCGACTGCGAGTGCCAAGTGCAGCCGGTCAAGTTCGGGGTCGTCAAGTCCTACGGAATCGGCGAAGTGCGCCGTCGGCTCGAGAATCGCCTCCTGCGCTTCGCCCAAGAATTCGGGACGCAGCCGGTCGCCAACTTCTCGCGCGCGATCCGGCTGTTGAAGGCCTACCACGTCGACCAGAACGGCCAGCCCGTGAAGAAGGACGACCATTGCCCGGACGCGCTGCTGTGCGGGGTCATGTACTGGTCGCCGCGCGCGTTGGTCGAGCCGCTCGAGTTGAGCTGAAGGAGCACGGAGGAACCCATGGTCGCAGCGAGGTGTCCGTACTGCTTCTCGATGTTCAGCTTCTCGTGGCCGTCCGACGACGACCTCGACGACGACCTCGACAATGACGTCGACGCTGACAAGCCACTCCGGATCAAGTGCCTCTGGTGCCGGAACGTCTTCGATCCGTACGCGAAGCACCCGCCCGGTGGCGACAGCCAGCACGTCGGGATCGATGAGTTCAAGGGTTCGAACGGCCCGACTGCTGATGCGCGCGGACGGAGCATTGTGAAGCGGAACGAAGGCGAGCGCTCTCGCTAGATTGACGGCACGACGGCAGGCCACCCTCAAAGCCAACTCCAAGCGCCCCGCAGCAGTGCCGCAGTGGGCGACCACTCCAAGCCACCTCCCATCCGGTCGTCGTGCACGGTCCCGTCACGACTTGGAGGCTTGGCAATGCAGGTCCAGCGCGTCGCCCTTTCGTCGCTCGAGTTCTGGCCGCAGAACGCCCGCAAGCACGGGCCGGTGAACCACGAGGCGATCAAGGCGAGCCTCAAGACGTTCGGGCAGGCCGAGCCGCTCGTCGTACAGGCGAGCACGAAGCAGGTGATCGGCGGCAACGGGCGCCTCGCCGCGATGCGGGAGCTCGGATGGAAAGAGTGCGACGTCGTCGAACTCCACCTCGATGATCAGAAGGCGGCCGCGCTCGGCCTCGCTTTGAACCGCACGAGCGAGCTTGCGTCCTGGGATGAGCCGGTGCTCGCCGACATCCTGAAGCAGCTCGACGCCGCGGGGGAGCTTGGCGCGACCGGCTTCAGCCACGACGACTTGGGCGAGCTGCTCGACAAGCTCGAGTCGCTCTCGGGCGACGCCGACCTCGACGAGGTCCCCGAGCCGCCCGACCAACCGACGACGCGCCGGGGCGACCTATGGGTGCTTGGCGAGCACCGGCTGCTTTGTGGCGACTCGTCGTCGACCGCCGACCTCGATCGGCTGCTCGCGGGCGCACCGATCCACCTCGTGAACACGGACCCGCCCTACAACGTGAAGGTCGAGCCGCGCTCGAACAATGCGATCGCGGCGGGGCTCTCGTCGTTCACGTCGACGCACCACCAGGGGCTCGACCTCGCGCGCCATCCGGAGAAGTCGCAGCCGACGACCCGGCAGATGCGCGCGAAGGACCGGCCGCTTGCCAACGACTTCGTGAGCGACGAGGCGTTCGCCGAGCTGCTCGGGAAGTGGTTCGGGAACCTGTCCCGAGTGCTCAAACCGGGCCGCAGCTTCTTCATCTGGGGCGGCTACTCGAACCTCGGCAACTATCCGCCGGCGTTGAAGGCGGCTGGCCTCTACTTCTCGCAGGCGATCGTCTGGAACAAGGAGCATCCGGTCCTGACGCGGAAGGACTTCATGGGGGCGTTCGAGCTGGCGTACTACGGTTGGAAGGAAGGAGCGGGGCACGAGTTCTTCGGGCCGAACAACGTGACCGACCTCTGGAACGTGAAGAAGGTGACGCCGACGGCCATGGTCCATTTAACGGAGAAGCCCGTCGAGCTGGCGACGCGCGCGCTGCTCTACTCGTCGCGCCGCGGCGAGCACGTCCTCGACCTCTTCGGCGGCAGCGGCAGCACGCTCGTCGCCTGCGAGCAGGCGCAGCGGCGGGCATTCCTGATGGAGCTCGACGAGGCGTACTGCGACGTGATCTTGGAGCGGTGGGCGAAGCTGACGGGGAAACAGCCGGTGCATGAGGCGACGGGGCGGGTGTTCGCGGGGACGGTCGGGGCGCAAAGCACTTGAATGGTGCGGCACCCCGACCATCGGGCGAAACGTCGGGTCAGACCTTCAGCGCGTACCCGCCCGCATCCGCCTTCGCGACATCGCTCATCGCGGCAAGCCGCCGTCCGATCTCGAGGTGGAGCGCCTTGCTGGTCGTGACATAGCCGTTGGCGAGGACCTGTTTTGCGAGGTCGCCTGCCTTCATCGGGGAGTTGGCGGCGGCGAGCGCGGTGCGGATCGCGGCGTCGAGGGACGCGTAGTCCTTCGGTGCAGTGGCCGGCTTGGACGCTCCTGCCTTCTTGGCCGGCCGTCCGCGCTGCGGGGCAGACGCGGCGGCCTTCGGCGGGCGGCCTGGTCCGCGGCCGCTCCCCTTCGGGCGACCGGGCTTGCGGGCACTGCCCTTGGGTCGACCGGGGCCGCGGCGCACTGGCGCGCTCTGAGGTGCGACGGGTCGCGCATCGATGCTGGCCCTCGCGTTGGCGATTTCCCCGCGTCGGGCGACGAGGGCGTCGAGCTCGGCGTGCTTCGCTGCGACCATCTGTTTGACGTCGCGGAGGCTCTGGCCCGCGGCGATGGTGATCAGGTTTTTGCGCCGGCCCATGCATTCCTCTCCCGTGCGCCGCGATGAGCGCGTCCGTCGAAACAGAAGTCGCGATCGTAGCGCACGGAACCCGCGCCGACATCTTCGGACTTGAGGTGCCGCGACGGCTCAGCCCTGATCGTCGTCGCGCATGCGAGATGGCGCGTGCGCGCCAACGGAGGCGACGGATGAGTTCGAAGCGACAGGTCGAGGTCGACGGGGCGCGTCGACGAACCAGCGAGCCGCGCAGCGTCGGGATCTGGTACTCGGACGACAACGGCCAGATCGCGTGCGGCGATCACCGCGACCTCTACGGCCGCATCCCTTGGCGGCGGATGTCAGTGAGCGAGGTGGTGGACTTCCGGGCCGAGGTGTCGGACTGCGTCGGTCTCGACGAGGCGATTTGCGAGGTCTGTCGCGGGAACGCTCGACGCGCGCGGCACGCGGCGGACGCGGAGCCGACGCCATGACGCTCGATCACTACGCCAAGCAGGAGCCCAAGACCTGCCAACCCGAGTGCGCGTGCGCCTGCCACCGGTCCGACAGTCCCGCGTGCGTCGCGTGCGGCGGCGTGGACGAGCTGCTGCGCGGCGCCGCGGAGCAGGACACTCGCGATCGCGCCGCGCCAGACGGCGCAGGTGGCGCGGGTGGGGCAGCGGGTGAGGCGCGTGGTGGTGAAGGTGGCCAAGGCGGCAGCACCACCCCGCCCCCGACCCCGCCGCCCCCCGCGTCGCCCTAAGTCCCACCCCGGCTTCGGGTAGCGGCTCCCTGTCGGAACCTGCATGATCTCCGGCTCGCGGCACGCCGTCCGGGCTGAGAGGTCATGGGGGACCGCTCGCGGCGCGGCTCAACCGCTCGTGCAGACGCCCACGCATGACGGCAAGCGGCCTCACTCCCGAACAGCGCGCTCGCCAGCAGATCGACGCGGCACTCGCCGCTGCGGGCTGGCTGGTGCAGGACCGTGACGAGGTCAACCTCGCCGCGGGTCGCGGCGTTGCGGTCCGGGAGTTCCCCCTGGAGCGCGGCCACGGCTTCGCCGACTACCTGCTCTTCGTCGACGGCAAGCCGTGCGGCGTCCTCGAAGCCAAGCCCGAGGGCTTCGCGCTCACCGGGGTCGAGCCGCAGGCGCGCCGCTACGCCGACGGTCTCCCCGCGTCGCTTCGCCCGCCGGTGCGGCCGCTGCCCTTCCTCTATCTCAGCACCGGCGCGGTCACGCGCTTCACGAACCTCCTCGACCCGCACCCGCGCAGCCGGGAGCTCTTCGCGGTCCACCGGCCCGAGACGCTCGCCGAGTGGCTGACTGCCGACACGCTCGACGCCTGGGTCAAGTCGAACGGCGCCTTCACGGCGGCGGAGGACACGAAGCCCTCGTCGCTTCGGTCGCGCCTGCGCGCGATGCCGCACCTTCATCCCGGGCGGCTCTACGAGAACCAGCGCAGGGCGATCACCAACCTCGAACGCTCCGTGCGCGACGACCGGCCGAGCTCGCTGATCCAGATGGCGACCGGCTTTGGCAAGACGATCATGGCGGTCGCCTCGATCCAACGTCTGACTAAGTTCATCGGCGCGCGCCGCGTCCTCTTCGGATGTCGATCCGGCCAACGTGAGACACGGCAATGCAATGTGACCTCGATCGGCTCCTCAAGCTCCGACTACTTGTGGCCCGCTTCGGCGAGATGGACCTCGCAAAGTGGTGGAACACAAAGGGGCAGCTCGGCCCTCTCGGCGCTGCCGCTCTTCGGCGTGGATTCCCGCGCACGCACCGCTTCGCTCAGGCGCGCTCCGTCTTCGCCGTTGCTGCTCACCGCTGCGCCGAGGTCTTCGATCCCCCGGGCTGTGTCACACTTTGGCGGCTACCCGAGAACGTCGAGGAAGGCTTTGACGCCCGCTGGGAGCACTGGCTTGACCACGCGAGCGAGTGGACCGGACTCTTTGAGAATCTGGAGTCGCTTTCGGGCAACGATTTGATCGACGTCCTGCGCACCTTTGAGGTTGTTTCGGAACGCGACGTCGAGGCGTACGGCAAGCTGCGCCGCTCTGCGGAGGGCCGCGCGGTCCCGCTTCCCGGGACCTTCTCGAGTACCGATGCGGACATCGCGCTCCTCGCGCTCGGCTTCGCGCGTGGCGAACCTTCGGCGCTCGCAGTGCCATACGCGCGGAGGGCGGACACTTGACGGCGTCGTCGCGCGCCAACGTCGCCTCATCGTTCACGATCATCAAAGGAGCGATGATCGATGAGACCTACGCTGTGTTTGCCGAGTGGGCCTTCGAGCGCTCGAAGCGCGAAAACCTCGACCGTCTCCGCGAAGACAACTTCATCGGTGCGAGCAGCGCCACCTGGCTGCGGGACGTCGCAAAGGTCATGAACCGCCGCTTCGATCCCGCCGGGCGCGACCGATCGTTGGTCACGCTCGCAAAGCACGGGCTGCCCATCCAAGAGTGGAAGCCGCTGCTCCTCTGGCACATGACGCGCGACGAGTTCCTGCTCCGCGACTTTCTCGGAATCTGGCTCTTCGATGCCTACGACTCCGGCACCTTCCGCATCCACTCCGAAGATGTCGAGAAATACCTGAGCGGGATTGGCAAGCGCGGTGGCACCACCGAGCACAGCTGGTCCGAGCAGACCACGAAACGCGTAGCGGCAGGCCTGCTCAAGATGGCGGTCGATTTCGGCCTGCTGCATGGCGCCGTGGTCAGAGAGTTCGCCTCGTTCCACTTGCCGGAGCGCAGCTTCCTTTACTTGCTTCACGCCATGCTCGACCAAAAGATGAGCCCGTCGAAGCTCATCTCTTCACCCGAATGGCGCCTGTTCTTGATGCGCCCCGCAGACGTCGAGCACGAGCTTCTACGTCTGCATCAATTCAAGAAGCTCGAGTACCAGGTCGCCGGCAGCATCGTGCAGCTCTCCTTGCCATGCACGAGCAGCTCCGAGTACGCGACAAGGATGATCCCATGAGCCTTACTGATCCCGCGCCGACCCGGCTCACCCGGGACCTCGAGCCCATTCTCTCGGATCACGATCCGCGGGTGAGGCTGAGTGCCTATCACGACATGCCCTATGCGATCTTCCGCTACGACCCGGAGGAAGAGTTCGAACTGCGCAAGCAGGTGACGCTGCTCGAAACCCGCCTCTCGCAGAAGGGCAAGCGCGTCTGCCGCATCTCTCTGGCTGAGTGCCTCGATGAGGCCATGCGTTCACAACGACCTCTTGAGGAGTGGTTCGCCGCCGAGCGCGAACAGGGGGTCGAGACGATCGTCGAGACCGTTCACTCGGTGCTGTCCGAGTACTCGCCGCTCGTTGACCTAGTTGCGGCTCGAATGCCAGAGCACCCCGACCCTCTGCTCGACGTCGTCTTCATTCTGCGCACCGGGGCGCTGTTTCCCGTGTACCGAACGTTCTCGCTGCTTGAGCAGCTCAAGGGGCGGGTCCACGTGCCGACCGTGCTGTTCTACCCCGGCGACCTCGATGGCGCTGCGGGCCTGCGCTTCATGGGCGTGCTCGACGCGGAGCACAACTACCGCCCGAAGATCTTCTGAGGACCGCCGACAATGACGACGCCCACGTCCATCAAGACGCTGTTCGCCAACAACATCCACCGTCGCATCGAAGAAGTCATTAAGGTTGACCAGACTGACGACGAGATCATCCGCGACGAGATCGACGAATACGTCGTCACAGATGCGATCCGCACGCATTACACCGGCATCTTCGAAGCGTATCGCGAGACGCCGAACAAGCCGCACGAGGGCATCGCGATCTGGGTGTCGGGCTTCTTCGGCTCCGGCAAGTCGAGCTTCGCCAAGATGCTCGGCATTTCGGTGGCGAACCGCGCCATCGCAGGTCAGTTGGCTGGACATCGTTTCGCCGCGCGGGCAGGCGACAACAAGCTTCAGGTTCTGCTCAAGGCCATCAACGAGAGAATCCCGACTCACGCGGTCATCTTCGACGTTTCCACCGACCGAGGCATCCGTAGCGGAAACCAGACTCTCACTGAGATCATGTATGGGCTCTTCCTCCAGAGCCTCGGCTACGCGAAGGATCTCGACCTGTCGGAGCTGGAGATCGGCCTCGAAGAGAAGGGCTCGCTCGGCAAGTTCGAGGACGAGTACAAGCGGCTCTTCAAGAAGGAGTGGTCGAGCGAGAAGGGCAAGATCGCATTCGCTCTCTCTGAAGCGAGCCGCGTGCTCCACAGCCTCGAGCCGGACACGTATCCGGTCGCCGATTCGTGGGTGAAGGCCGTCAAGAACAAGGCCGACATCAATCCGGGCAAGCTCGCCGAGCGCGCGGGCGAGCTGATGAAGCGCAGGAAGCCCGGGCATTCGTTGATCTTCGTGGTCGACGAGGTCGGCCAGTTCGTCGCTCGCGACGTCCAGAAGATGCTCGATCTGCAGGCCATCGTTCAGCAGCTCGGCGTGAAGGGACGCGGCAAGCACTGGGTCGTCGTCACGTCGCAGGAGAAGCTGGGCGAGATCGTCTCCGGGCTCGACGACAAGAAGATCGAGCTCGCGCGTCTGATGGATCGCTTCCCGCTGCAGGTTCACCTCGAGCCGAGCGACATCTCCGAGGTCACGAGCCGCCGTGTGCTCTCGAAGAACGCCAACGCGCAGACCACGCTCGGGAAGCTCTTCGACGAGCACCGGGGACGGCTCACGGAGCACACGCGGCTCACCGCTGACATCAAGCTCCCCGAGGTGACGCGCGAGGCCTTCATCGATCTCTACCCGCTCCTGCCCTACCAGATCGACCTCATCATCCAGGTCGTCTCCGGCCTGCGAACCCAGGGCGGTGCCAGCAAGCACGTCGGCGGTGCGAACCGCACCATCATCAAGCTCGCGCAGCAGCTCCTCATCAATCCTGCGGTGAACCTCGCTGATGGCGCAGTCGGCGACCTCGTGCGGCTCGATCAGGTCTACGACCTCGTCGAGGGCAACATTGGCTCCGAGGTGCGCGCGAAGATCGCAGCCGTCTCAAAACTGGTCGATCACCCGCTGGCGCAGCCGGTGGCGAAGGTCATCTGCCTGCTCCAGTACGTGAAGAGCGTCCACCGTAGCGCGGAGAACCTCGCCGCAGCCCTGCATGGTCAGGTCGGCGGCGACTCCCAGCTCGCCTCGGTGAAGGAGGCGCTCCGCGCGCTCGAGGCCGCCCACCAGGTTCGCCGCGGTGACGATGGCTACCGCATTCCGACTCCCGCCGAGGACGATTGGGAGCGCCTTCGCAACGGCATCAGCCCGAAGCCTGGCGACTCGCACCGGCTCTACCAGGAAGTGATCTCGGGCTTCTGGCAGCCGCAGCCCTCGCACACGCTCTTCGACACCAAGACGTTCAAGGCGGGGCTCGCCATCCACGGCCGCGAGATCACGAGCGGCGACATGGTGTTCCAGGTCCACCTCGCCGAGGACGGGAAGGACTTCGACGGCCTCGCCGCCGAGCTGCGCACGCGCAGCCAGCAGGAGCGCAAGCACGTCTTCTGGGCCATCGCGCTCACTGACGCGATCGACCGCGAGACCGTCGAGCTGTTCCGCAGTAAAGAGATGCTCGCGCGCAAGGAGCGCGAGACGAAGGGCGAAGACACGCCCGCCCTCATTGCGGAGGAGCGGGTTCGGCTGCGCCGGCACAGCGACGAGCTTCGCCGTCTGCTCCGCGCTGCGTGCCTCTCCGGTCGCATCTACTTCCGGGGCAATGACCGCAGCCCGACGGACCGCGCCGTCGACGTCGGCAAGACCGCCGCCGAGGTGCTCGGTCAGGTGTTGCCCGAGGTCTTCGACCGCTTCAAGGAGGCCGCCGCCAAGGCGACGGACGTGAAGAAGGGAACCGACGCTCTCTTCACCGGGGAGAACCTCCAGGGCCTCCCGAGCGTGTTCGGCAGCATCGGCCTCCTCCGCGACGAGAAGGGCAAGACCGTCTTCCGCACCGAGAGCGGCACATTGAAGGAAGTCCTCGACCGCATCGACGAGCGCGCCAACTACGGCGACACCGCGAGCGGCCGCTACCTCACCGATGAGTTCGCCAAGGAGCCGTTCGGCTGGGACTTCGAGGTCGTGCGATTGCTCGTCCTGTCGCTCTTGCGCGCTGGGAAGATCGAGGCGACTAGCAAGGGCCAGACGATCGACAGTGTCACCGGCGTCGAAGCGCGCGACACGTTTTCAAACAACAACCTGTTCCGGCAGGCGGCTTTCCGCCCGAAGAAGGGCATCGAGTTCGAGGAGCTGGTGAAGGCGTCCGAAGCCTTCCGCGACACCTTCGGCAGCGAGGTGAAGGAGCTGAACGCCGGCGCCATCGTCGCCGAGCTCCGCAAGGAGGTCGCCCGCAACGAGGACACCGTTGCCTTCGCGCTAGCGACGCTCGCCGCGCACCGCCTGCCGGGCGGCACGGTGCTCGACAGCGCCATCGGCCAGATGAAGGCCATCCTGCGGGGCTCGGAGGACAACGCCATCGCGACGTTCAACACGAGTCACCGGGGAATCAAGGACGCCGTCAAGCGCGCCGTCGAGCTCGAGCAGGTGCTCAGCGAGCCACGCCTACACGACCTCGAGCGCGCGCGCAAGGCTCAGGGCGTGCTCTGGAGCTTCCTGAGCCAGGAGTCGGACGTCACCGACGATCTGCGCACGCGCGCCTCGTCTCTCGAAGATCTCCTCGCGCGCGAAACCTTCTTCAAGGAGCTGCCGTCCATCGAGCAGCACACCAAGGCGATCGAGACCGAGTACGCGCGCCGCGAGGATGATTCGCTCGACGCACGCGTCGCCGCGTACACCAAGGCGTTCGACAAGCTCATCAAGACGCCGGGCTGGTCGGAGATCGACGAGGACCAGCAGCGCCGCCTCGCCGACCCCTTCGAGCGGGGGAAGAAGCGTGGCACGGAGCATGTGCCGATCCCGCAGCTCCGCGCGGATCGCGACGCCTGCGAGGGGCGCTTGCGCGCGGCCGTCGCCGAGCTGCGGCGCATCATCGACGGTGAACGTGTCGTCACCGTCAGCGTCGGCAGCTACTTCGCGGGCGGCATCGAGACCGAGGAGCAGCTCGAGGCAGCGCTCGACGGCGTGCGCGAAGAGTGCGCGCGCCTCATCGGCGCCGGCAAAAAGGTCATCGTTCAGTAAGGGACGCCGAGGATGGACAAGGACACACGCAACGCCATCGAAAGCGCCACCCAGCGCGCGCGGAAGCTCCTCGAGGAGGACTTCGCCGCGCAGCTTGAGGGCGACTTCGACGTGCACCGCGACGGCGCGGTGGCCGCGAAGGCCGGAGGCCACCTCTCGGCCCGCCAGGCCTTCCAGCGCGAGCGCATCGTCGCTGCCATCGAGCACAAGCGGGCAGCCGGGATGAGCGCAGTCGACGCCGCCCGCGACTACCTGCGGGACGCCGCCTTCACGACGCTCAACCGGTTCGTCGCACTCAAGATAATCGAGGCTCGCGAGCTGGTGCAGGAGTGCATCACCAAGGGGGAGCAGTCCGGCGGCTACCGAGAGTTCTGCGGCATGGCGCCAGGCCTGCCGCTCTTGCCCGAGAGCGCGGGCTACCGGCTCTACCTCGAGTCGCTCTTCGATGAGCTCTCGACCGAGGTGAAAGTCCTCTTCGACCGCCGTGATCCCTCGATCGTGCTGTGGCCCAAGCGCGCGACCTTCGAACAGCTCCTCGAGATCCTGAATGCCACCGAGCTCGCCGGCGTGTGGGGCGAAGACGAGACCATCGGCTGGGTCTACCAGTTCTTCAACGGTCAGGACGAGCGCCGGAAGATGCGCGAGGAGAGCCAAGCCCCGCGCAACAGCCGCGAGCTGGCCGTGCGGAACCAGTTCTTCACGCCCCGCTACGTCGTCCAGTTCCTCACCGACAACACTATCGGGCGCATCTGGTACGAGATGCGCGGCACCAAGACCGTGCTCGCTGAGCGCTGCGAGTACTTGGTCCGCAAGCCCGGTGAAGAGTTCGCGCCGCGCGCGAAGAAGGACCCGCGCGACCTGCGCGTCCTCGATCCGGCCTGCGGCAGCGGGCACTTCCTGCTCTACGCCTTCGACCTATTGCTCGCGATCTACGAGGAGGCCCACGCCGACCCCGAGAGCCCGAAGAGCGAGGCCACGGGCAAGACGCTTGCCGAGGACTACCCGAGCCTCGATGCGCTACGCAGGGCGATGCCGGGGCTCGTGCTCGCGCAGAACCTCCACGGAGTCGACATCGACCCGCGCTGCGCGCAGATTGCACAACTCGCCTTGTGGATGCGCGCGCAGCGGGCGTACCGGGATTTCGGCATTGGGCGCGCCGAGCGCTCGCAGATCCGGCGCTCGAACATCGTCGTAGCGGAACCGCTCGTCGCCGACGAGCAGATCGCCAAGGAATTCGTCGCGCGGTTGGGTGACGCCGAGCTCGGGCGCGTGTTCACGTCGCTAGTCGAGTCGCTGAGCCTCGCTGGCGACCTGGGGTTCCTGCTCCGCGTGGAGCAGCTCGTCACGCGCCAAGCGAAGCGCGGGCAGACCGGCGACCTGTTCGCGCCGCCCGAGGAGCGCATCCGCCCGGTCCTCGATCGTTTTGTGCGTGAGGAGGCGAGTGCGACAAACACGCGACGTCGGCTCTTTGCTGACGATGCCGCGCAGGGCGTAGCTCTGCTCAGCGTCGCGGAGAGGAAATTCGACACGGTCCTGATGAACCCGCCGTTTGGCGCAGCGAGTTTGAGAGGAAAGAAGGACTTCGAGAGGGCATACCCGCGAACGAAGAACGACATATACGCAGCGTTCGTCGAGCGTGGCGTCGAACTTCTGGTCTCAAGGGGGCGTATCGGCGCGATCACTTCACGCACAGGGTTCTTCCTGTCCAGCTTTCAGAAATGGCGAGAGGAAGTCCTTCTGCAGCATGCGCCTCCGACAGTGTTTGCTGACCTCGGTGCGGGGGTGCTCGACAGCGCGATGGTGGAGACGGCCGCCTACTGTCTGGAGGCCGTGGCATGACCGTGTTCATTCGACTCCTCGAGCTTCCTGTCGATCTCAAGCGCGATGCGCTGCGGGATGCGGTCATCGCCATGAACGCAGGCACTTGCGGGGCCAACGTGTTCATGGCCGCGACGGAACAGTTCGGGGATATCCCCAACAGCCCGTTCGCTTATTGGCTGAGCAATGGAGTTCGTGAAGTCTTCGGACGCCTTGCTCCGTTTGAGTCACCCAAGCGGACTGCAAGACAGGGGCTCTCGACGTCAGACGACTTTCGCTTTGTGCGGGTGTGGTGGGAGGTCCCTGAACCGAGCGTCGTCGCGGAGATGCGGCGATGGTTTTCTTTCGCGAAGGGAGGCGCTCGTTCGGCGTACTACGGAGCGATGCCGGCGACAGTGAATTGGGCGTCAGACGGTAACGAGATGAAGGCGTGGACCGAGTTGTCCTCCAGCGCTATCCGCAATACCGACTGGTACTTCCGCGCTGGGCTCACGTGGCCACTTCGTGGAGTTCTGTTCTCGGCACAGGCTGTTCCGGAAGAGTCGATCTTCAGCGTGGCGGGCAAGATGGCATTCGCCCCGAAAGAGACGCTCACTGCGTTCCTTGCACTCTTCAACTCGCGTTTGTTCGACTATTTGATCGGCGTGTCGGCAGGGAAGGTCGGCGGTGTTCAGTACGAGGTCGGTCTGATTTCGCGATTGCCCGTACCTGACCTTGGCGCAACGGAGTGTGCGCAACTCACGCGGAGGGCTCGGATCGCTTGGTCACTGAAGCGCTCACTCGATGCCACGAACGAGGCGACGCACGCTTTTCTACTGCCTACTGGCCTGTGCGAGCAGATCACCAAGGCGAAGCGAGCGGATGTGGAGCGTGAACTGGCAGAACTCCAGTCGCAGATCGACGACTTGGCCTTCGGCCTCTACGGTATCAGTACAGAGGACCGCGTGGCCATCAGAGCGCCAATAAGGGCGTCAGCATTTGCTTCGGACGATGTCGAGGCAGAAGCCCCCGACGATGCAGATGAAGACGACGATCGCACCGCCGTGAGTGGCGGCTCTGAAGCACTCGGCTCCTGGCTCGTAGGCGTTGCGTTCGGCCGCTTCGACCCGCGCCTCGCAACCGGCGAGCGCGCCATCCCGCCCGAGCCCGAGCCCTTCGACCCGCTGCCTGTGCGCTCCCCCGGCATGTACCCCGAGGGCGAAGAACTCGCCGATCGTCCCGACATCCTCGTCGACGACGAAGGACACGCCGACGACCTCGCCGCGCGCACTATCGCCGTCGCCGAGCGCGTGGAGGTCGATGAGCCCGAGAACCTCCGCGCGTGGCTCGCGAAGGAGTTCTTCCCACTCCACATCAAGATGTACTCGAAAAGCCGTCGCAAGGCGCCGATCTACTGGCAGCTCGCGACGCCTTCCGCGAGCTACTCGGTTTGGCTCTACATCCACGCGTTCAGCAAGGACACGCTCTTCCGCGTCCAGAACGACTACGTCGCGCCCAAGCTCGCGCACGAGGAGCGGCGCCTCGAGTCGCTCACGAGCGAACTGCGCGGCGGCGCGACCGCGGCCCAGCGCAAGACTCTCGCCGCGCAGGAAGCGGTGGTTGACGAGCTGCGCGCCTTCCTCGACGAGGTGAAGCGGGTCGCGCCGCTCTGGAAGCCGAATCTAGACGATGGCGTGATCATCAACTTCGCGCCGCTCTGGCGACTCGTCCCGCAGAACAGGTCGTGGCAGAAGGAGCTGAAGTCCACCTGGGACGCACTTTGCGATGGGAACTACGACTGGGCACACCTTGCGATGCACCTCTGGCCGGAGCGTGTGGTTCCGAAGTGCGCCAAGGACCGCAGCCTCGCCATCGCCCACGGGCTCGAGGACGTGTTCTGGGTTGAGGGCACGGACGGCAAGTGGACCGCCCACAAGACACCTACACGAAGCGTCGACGAGCTCGTGCGTGAGCAAACCTCGCCCGCCGTGAACTCCGCGCTGAAGAGCTTGCTCGAAGCACCCGCGGCCGCCGGCAAGAGCGGCAGGCGTCGTGGTGGTGTGCGCGACAAGGTCGCTTTGCCGGAAGATCTCGTCTGATGGACAAGGACACACGCAACGCCATCGAAAGCGCCACCCAGCGCGCGCGGAAGCTCCTCGAGGAGGACTTCGCCGCGCAGCTTGAGGGCGACTTTGACGTGCACCGCGACGGCGCGGTGGCCGCGAAGGCCGGAGGCCACCTCTCGGCCCGCCAGGCCTTCGCGCGCGAGCGCATCGTTGCCGCCATCGAGCACAAGCGGGCGGCCGGGATGAGCGCTGCCGACGCCGCTCGCGACTACCTTCGCGACGCCGCCTTCACGACGCTCAACCGCTTCGTGGCCCTCAAGATGCTCGAGGCCCGCGACCTCGTGCAGGAGTGCATCACGAAGGGCGAGCGGTCCGCCGGCTATCGCGAGTTCTGCGGCATGGCACCTGGGCTTCCGCTCCTCCCCGACAGCGCGGGCTACCGGCTCTACATCGAGTCGCTCTTCGACGAACTGTCCACCGAAGTGAAGGTCCTCTTCGACCGCCGCGACCCGTCGAGCGTGCTATGGCCGAAGCGAGCGACCTTTGAGCAGCTCCTCGAGATCCTGAACGCCACCGAGCTCGCCCGCGTGTGGAGCGAGGACGAGACCATCGGCTGGGTCTACCAGTTCTTCAACGGCCAGGACGAGCGCAAGAAGATGCGCGAGGAGAGTCAGGCGCCGCGTAACTGCCGTGAGCTGGCCGTACGCAACCAGTTCTTCACGCCGCGTTACGTGGTGCAGTTCCTGACCGACAACACGCTTGGGCGCATTTGGTACGAGATGCGCGGCACCAGAACCGTGCTCGCCGAGAAATGCGAGTACATGGTCCACAAGCCCGGCGAGGCGTTCGCCCTGCGTCCGAAGAAGGACCCGCGCGACCTCCGCGTCCTCGACCCGGCCTGTGGCAGCGGACACTTCCTGCTCTATGCCTTCGACCTGCTGCTGGCGATTTACGAGGAGGCCCATGCCGACCCCGAGAGCCCGAAGAGCGAGGCGACCGGCAAGACGCTCACGGAGGACTACCCGAGCGTCGACTTGCTTCAGAAGGCGGTGCCGGGGCTCGTGCTCGCGCATAATCTCCACGGGGTCGACATCGATCCGCGCTGCGCGCAGATCGCTCAGTTCGCCCTGTGGATGCGGGCACAGAAGGCGTATCGGGACTTCGGCATCGGGCGTGGCGAGCGCGCGCAGATCCGCCGCTCGAACATCGTCGTTGCTGAGCCGCTCGTCGCCGATGAGCAGATCGCCAAGGAGTTCGTGGCGAAGCTTGCGGACGCAGAGCTCGGGCGCGTGTTCATCTCGCTTGTCGAGGCGCTGAACCTCGCCGGCGATCTGGGACTTCTCCTTCGCGTCGAGCAACTCGTGGGTCGCCAGACGAAGAGAGGTCGCACCGGGGATCTCTTCGCGCCTCCCGAGGAACGGATTCGAGCCACGCTTGCTCATTTCATGAATGACGAGGGCCACCGCGCAAACACGCGTCGACGTCTATTTGCAGAAGACGCTGCTCAAGGCGTGGGGCTCTTGGCGGTGGCAGAGAAGAAGTTCGACGCGGTACTGATGAATCCGCCGTTCGGCGAGCCTACGGTGAAGGGCCTCGAATACATCGAACGGGAGTTCCCCGAAGGCGCAAACGACATTTACGCGGCGTTCGTGCTTCGAATGTCTCAGCTCGTCGCCAGTCGCGGTCGCTTTGGTGCGATCACGTCGCGTTCGTTCTTTGTTGGTCGTGATCTCCGGAAGTTCCGCGGGGCCATTCTGGACGATTCCTCATTCTCTTTAGAGTTGGTCCTGGACCTTGGACTCGGCGTCCTCGACGCGATGGTTGAAACCGCCGCATACGTACTCGGGGACAGCAGTAAACAGGTGGTCCGGTTCCAAAACCTGCGGAGTACTACGAAAACTGCGGACTCGATCGCCAGGGCTTTCGGCGATGGGACGTGGGTGGACCATGAGCGGGAGTACTTTCGGAAGCTTCCGCATTGTCAATTCCTTTACGAGTTGTCGGACGGTGAAGCTGGGGCACTCCTGTCGGACACTCGAATCGAACCGACTGTCGGAAGGGTTACTAAGGGGCTCTCGACTGGCGATGATGAGCGCTTTGTTCGCTTGCGATGGGAGATCCCTTGTGCGAAAACCGGAAACGATGATGGGTGGGAGCTGTTTTCGAAGGGCGGCGAGTATGGATGGTTTGGAGGCGACGTTCATCTACTCATCAAGAGGCGAGCGGATGGTGCCGAGCTCGCGGCGCACGCTGAGCGAACCCACGGCAACGTTGCCCTAAGCCGTCAGTCGTCGACCTACTACGGCCGAGCGGCTGTCACCTGGTCGCGAAGGAGCCAGAAGGGGTTTAGCGCTCGCCGCCTGCGCTCTGGCGTCTGCTTCTCGGATAAGAGCCCCGTTATCGTGCCCACGGATGCTGCCGATCGCTGGATCCAGGCTCTGCTTGCTGCGCTGGCAAGCGAATCGTATCTGAATCTGATCTACTCCCAGTCGAAGTTCGGATCCTACGAGACGGGAAGCATCAAGACTCTGCCGGTTCCCGACATCAACCTGGTCAATGACGCAATCGGTGTAATGGGCGCGCTCATCGGCGTCATCGACGAGATCGACGCCAGGGACGAACTTTGTCAGCTCTTCGTTGCCCCTCCGACCGATGCATGGAACGTGGAGGAGCGGCTCCGTGCGGCATTGGATAGCCTTGCATCCCTTCTTCAGGCGAATGGCCTCGAGTTCAGTCCTGTTGTCGCCGAGCACACGCTTCAGACGCTGTGGGGGCGTATTCAGCAAGTCAGCGCCGCCGTTTCGCGCCTCTCGTTCTCAATGGGGACGGTATTGGGGCGATGGACCGGTGACGTTTCTGTCCCCGTCACTCTGCCTGGCCCGCTTGACAAACTAAGCAGGGTTTCACCGGCGGAGGCGGGAGGACGCCAAGCCGACGCGTCGTGCTCGGAATGGCTAACGGACGATGAGGGAGCACGATCTGACGTCGTCGCGGCCGTGCTGCAGCACCAGGCGCGCTCCTGGACCTCGGGCGAGGAGCGCTTCGATCGACTTCGCAGCACTATCCGAAGGGACTTCTTCGCGTCGCACACGGCACACTACTCGAAGAGCGCTCGCAAAGCGCCGGTCTACTGGCAGTTGGCATCTTCCACCGCCAAGTACTCAGCGTGGGTTTACTACCACCGCCTCAGTCGCGACTCTCTCTTCCGCCTTCAGAACGACCATGCGATTCCGAAGCTCCGCCACGAAGAGCAGAAGCTCGAGGCACTGCGCGACGAGTTCGGCTCGGCACTCACGACCTCGCGGCGTAAGGAGATTGCCGCACAAGACGCCCTTGTTGAGGAACTCCGCGAGTACATCAACGAACTTGGGCGTGTGGCTCCCCTCTGGCATCCTCACTTTGACGACGGAGTGATCGTCAATTTCGCTCCGCTCTGGCGACTCGTTCCCCACCACAAGGCCTGGCAAAAGGAGCTGAAGGCGACCTGGGATTTCCTTTGCGAAGGAGAGCTCGACTGGGCCCACCTCGCGATGCACCTCTGGCCCGAGCGCGTAGTCCCGAAGTGCGCGAAGGACCGCAGCCTGGCCATCGCCCACGGGCTCGAGGATGTGTTCTGGGTCGAGGGCGCCGACGGCAAGTGGAGCGCGCGCAAGACGCCCACGCGAAGCGTCGATGAGTTCGTGCGTGAGCGAAGCTCGCCCGCCGTGAAATCCGCGCTGAAAAGCCTGCTGGAAGCGCCTGCGGCCGCCGGCAAGAGCGGCGGGCGTCGTGGTGGTGGCCGTCGCAAGTCGGCTGCCGCCGCCGACGGAGGAGACGCCTGATGCACACGCTTCACGACTACGTGGCGAAGCAGCTCGCCGACAAGATCAAGTCTCGGCGTGTTGTCGTCTGGTTCGACGAGCGCGGCGAGTTCCAGCCGTTCGTTGACGAGGTACGCGGCGGTCCGCGGACCGTGAGCGAGCCCGTCCCCGTGGCCGTCGCGGGTGGGAACGCGAGCCTCGCCGAGTACGCGGGCTCAATGTTTGAACTGCGCGCGGTCGTCGAGTCGCACGTGAGTGGCGACACCCCAGCCCCCGTTGTGGTCTACATCCCGGGCGTCACGCGAGATCGGCGCGCGTCGGTGCTGATGGAGCTCGAGAAGGCCGGCACGACGTGGGAGCCGCAGCTCAAGCAGCTCGCCAAGAACGTCCTGCTCCAGAAGTACACGCTCGGCGTCGTCGACGAGATGCTGCCCTTCGATCGAAACGTTTCCTACGAGGATCTCGCGCGCGCGGCCGCCGGCAACTCCGGCGCGGAGCCGCCGTCGATCCTGAAGAGCATCTTCCACGACGCCAGCGGCAACGACGGGCTCCTCACGGCGTGGCTCGTGAGCGATGTACGCGACCCGGAGATCGTGAGCAAGGAGGCGACGCGGGAGTTGACCAAGCTCGTGAAGGCGCGGCTGGGGCTCGACCTCGTCGCAGACTCACCGCTCGCGAAGCTTCGCGCCATCACGCTGCGCTACGTGCTCTCGGGCGAGTTCCGCCTCGACCTGTCGTGCGACGCGCCCGCGTCGCTCGACAGCGTCGGGAAGCCGCCGACGAAGGACGAGGAGTCGGCCGTGCGCGAGATCGCGAGGCGCATGCGCACCGGCCACGCAGATGCCTACGCGGCGCTCGCGGACCGCGTCGAGGAGGAGCTCGGGCTCAAGAACGCCAAGTTGCCTTCCGGCGCGCTTGGCTCCATTGACACGTTTCGGTTCGAGGAGCGTGCGCTTCTTCGCTACGCGGGCGATCTCGTTTCGAACGGCAAATTCGGCCAGGCGCTCTCGCTCGTATCGGACCGAGAGGACTGCTTCTGGCTGGATCGAGACGTCAGCCGGAAGGCCCAGTGGGAAGCCACTCGGCGCATGGCCGAGCTGGGCAACGTCGCGATGGAAGTGCGAACGGCCGTTAACAGGACCTCGGGAGACGCCGCCGCGTGGCTCGATGCCTACGTGTCGCCAGGGAAGGATGGGGATGGGGCCGCGTGGTTCCGTCTCGACAAGGCCCAACGCCGCCTCGAGGCCTGGGTTGCGAACCTCGACGAGGAGCCCGAGGAGCGTCCGCTCGGCGTGGTCCGTCGCGCCTACGAGGTCACGTGCCACGCGATGGCGGAAGGCTTCACCAAGGCGCTCGTGAAGGCCGGGTGGACCGTGCCCGGAGCTCTCCACCAGACGCGCGTCTGGAGCGAGGTCGTCGCCGACAAGCCCAAGCCCGTCGCCTACTTCTTGGTCGACGCGATGCGCTTCGAGATGGGCGTCGAGCTCGCCGAGCGCCTTCCCAAGACGTCCGAGGTCTCCGTGCGCGGCGCCGTAGGCGCGCTGCCCAGCATCACGCCCATCGGCATGGCGGCGCTGCAGCCCGGCGCCTCCGCGAGCTTCTCGGTCGTCGAACAGGGCGGCAAGCTCGGCGCTCGCATCGACGACAGCTTCCTGCCCGACCTCGCCACCCGGAAGAAGCACGCGGCCGCACGTGTGCCGAAGCTGGTCGACCTTGCGCTCGATGAGCTCCTGAGCCTCCAGCCGTCAAAGCTCTCGAAGAAACTCGATGGCGCGCAGGTCGTCGTCGTCCGTTCGCAGGAGATCGATCACGCCGGCGAGACGGGCTTCACGTTTCAGGCGCGGCAGGTGATGGACACGGTCATCGACAACCTCGGGCGTGCGATTCGCAAGCTCGCGGCGGCGGGCATCGAGCAAGCGGTTGTCAGCGCCGACCATGGCCACCTGTTCTTCGCCAACGACCGCGATGAGTCGATGCGCACCGACGCTCCGGGTGGGAACACGGTGGAGCTGCACCGGCGCTGCTGGATCGGTCGCGGCGGCGCTACATCGGCGGGCTGCGTGCGCGTGGCCGCGTCCGCGCTCGGATACGCATCGGACCTCGAGTTCGTTTTCCCTGCGGCGACGGGCGTGTTCAAGGCGGGCGGAGATCTCGCCTTCCATCACGGCGGCCCCTCGCTCCAGGAGTTGGTCGTCCCCGTCATCTCGGTCCGGACGCGGGCTCTAACCGAGACGCCGGCCAAGGGACAACCAGTCCGGGTCGGCGGCGCGCCGAGCGAGATCACGAATCGAATCTTCAGTGTGACGATCGAGGCAAGTGCAAGCGGGCCGGCACTCTTCACCAAGGAGTACTCGATTCGACCACTTCTCGTCTGCGGCGGCCGACAAGTTGGTGGCGTCGGGATGGCCGTGGACGCCGAACTCGATCAAACGACCGGCATCGTCCGGATCCCGACGAATCGTCCTACGACAATTGCGTTTGTGCTGCACGAGCCGAGTGTCGTCTCGCTGCGCATCGTTGTTCAGGATCCGCAGTCGGATGCGGAGCTGTTTCGTTCCCCATTCGATATCCCTGTCCGCCTCGGAATCACGTCATGAGCCAGTCCACACCGCCCGCACGCGATGCCCTCGACGACAAGGTCAACCGCCTGTTTGCCGGGAAGGTCGTGCGCAAAGACCTTGTCCGCAAGGTGAAGGTAGGCGCCAACGTGCCGGTCTTCGTCCTCGAGTTCCTGCTCGGCAAGTACTGCGCATCATCGGACGAGATTGCGATCCAGATGGGGCTCCAGGTCGTCAACGACACGCTAGCGAACAACTACATCCGCTCTGACGAGTCGATGAAGGCGCAGGCGATGGTGAAGGATCGCGGGCGGCACACTTTCATCGACAAGGTGAAGGTCCGCCTCGTCGACTCAGACTACTGGGCCGAGATCACGAATTTCGGCCACAAGAACGTTCATGTGCCCGAGCACTACGTGCGCGACTACGAGCGCCTCGTGATGGGTGGCGTCTGGGCACAGGTCGACATGCGCTTCGAATATGACGAGGAGTCGAAGGGCAAGAACCCGTTTTGGATCGACAAACTCACGCCGATCCAGATTGCCACGTTCGACCTCGAGGAGTATCGCCGCGTCCGCGCGGACTTCACGGCGGAAGAGTGGCTCGACCTCGTCATGCGCAGCATGGGCTATGAGCCCAACGAGATGACTCGACGCCTTAAACTGTTGTTCCTGGTGCGACTCATCCCGCTTGCTGAGCGGAACTACAACGTCGTCGAGCTCGGACCGCGCGGCACCGGCAAGAGCTACGTCGTGCAGGAGGTCTCACCCTACTCCGCACTACTCACCGGTGGCACCACCGTGGCCAACCTCTTCGGCCACATGAACGGCCGCCAGAAGGGGATGGTGCAAATCTGGGACGTCGTCGGATTCGACGAAGTCGCCGACCTCCAGAAGATGCCGAAGGAGGTCATCACGACGATGAAGACCTACTGCGAGTCAGGCACTTACCAGCGCGGGCAGGAAGCCGTCTCGGGCGATGCGAGCATCGCGATGTTTGGCAACACGAACCAGCCCGTCGACGTGATGGTCCAGACCGGCCACCTCTTTGCGCCGATGCCGGACATCATCCGCGACGACATGGCCTTCATCGACCGCATGCATTTCTATCTCCCCGGCTGGGAGATCCCGAAGATGCGGAACGACCTGTTCACGAGCCACTACGGGTTCGTCGTCGACTACCTCGCCGAGGCGCTTCGCGATCTCCGCAAGCACAATTTCACTGAGGTCATCGACCGCCACTTTTCGCTCGGCCCGCACCTGAATGCCCGCGATCGCAAGGCCGTGCGCAAGACGGTGTCCGGCCTGATGAAGATCCTCTTCCCGCATGGCGAGATCACGCGGGACGAGCTCGGCGAGATTCTCGAGTTGGCTCTCGAAGGCCGTCGCCGTGTGAAGGAGCAGCTCAAGAAGATGGGCTCCTTCGAGTACTACCACACGTCCTTCAGCTACTCCAACAACGAGACCGGCGAGGAGAAGTTCGTTGGCGTGCCCGAGCAGGGCGGCCGCGATCTCATCTCCACCGATCCGCTGGCGCCAGGCACCGTCTACAGCGCCGGCGTCACGTCCGACGGGACCGTGGGGCTTTACCGCGTCGAGGTTTCCATCTCGTCGGGCACTGGCAAGCTGAGGCTCGCGGGCGGCGTGGCGGGCGCGATGAAGGAGTCCGTCCAGCGTGCATTCAGCTTTCTCCAGACCAAGCGGTCTGAACTGGGCGTCGCTCGTGAGATTGACTTCTCCGACGTTCACGTCGAGGTAATCGATCTACTCGCGAATCGCGTCGAGGCCGAACTCGGCGTCGCGTTCTTCGTCGCCGCCTACTCTGCGCTTCGCAAGGTGCCCGTGAGTCCCGCGCTCTTGATCCTTGGCGACCTGAGCGTGCAGGGGAACATCAAGCCGATGCGTTCGCTCACCGAGCCGCTGCAAGTCGCAAAGGACAACGGTGCCAAGCGTGCGCTCATCCCCATCGAGAACAAGCGGAACTTCCTCGACGTCAGCGCCGACATCATGGAGCACGTCGATCCGATCTTCTTTGGAGACGCGAAGACGGCTGCGATGAAGGTGATGGGAGGCTGAGATGGCCGTAGAGAACCGCCGGAGCAGACCAAAGGCGGCGAACGCTGCTACTTGGGCAAACGAGCCGGTCCAAGCTCTACGAGCAACGCCTCCTGTTCCATGCCCTTTCCTGCCACGTCGAGTATCGCCAGGACGGCCTGAATCATTGGGTCAGGATCTCGGCGGACGCGTTCGAGGACTGCTGACGACTTGACCAGTAGCTCGGGCTTGCCGAACCGTCGCACGTACTCAGCGAGGCGCTCCGGCACGAAGAGGGTCGCGCGCTCGCCGAGTACTGCTCGAACGCGCCGATACTCGTCCAGTCCCACCGGATCGAAGTCGCCAACGTGAAGGACCCGGACCGCAGGCATCGCCCCGATCCATTGGAGCAGCCGCTGATCGAGTCGCCCGGCGGCGTACAGGGCAACGTCCACCTGCGGGACGACGCGCTCGACGTGCAGGAAGAGCTCGAGGTTCTCGACCAGTGCGATCGTCCCGTCGACGGCACATGGATCTGCGGCGTCGACGAGGATGTCGAGGTCGACGAGAACGCCGGTCAGCTTGAACGTTCGAGTCATCGCTCCAAGCGGAAGCGAAGCCCGACGGCTTCGCAGTACGGCGTCGCCGAAACCTCGCAGGTACACGGGGCGCGCGACCGCAGATCTGCCTCGTTTCGAGTCAGCAAAATTGGCGACCGACGCGGCCCGGTTCGGGAGCGGCGTGCTCGTGCCCGACAAGCCCGAGGGGTAGTTTCTGCTGATCCACGCGTCGAGGGCCGCCCGGTCTTTCAAGACGACGCGCATACCGCCGCCGGCTTTTCTCTCCGTCAGGACATCGACTCGGAAGAGTGTCGCCAGGCGCTCGCGCATCGACGGCGTCAGCTCGGATCCGACGATCGAACCCTCCGCGAGTAGTGCTTCCAGGCGATCCGCGAGCGGGTCAAGCGCCATGATCGGCCGCGCGACGAATGATGACCCGCGAGGTCTCGTCGAGGACGAGGCCGCCTTTGCCGGGTCGGAGGAAGTAGAGCGTATCGACGCAGTCCCGCGCGTCGGGGCTGGCGACAATCGGCACGAAGCCCATGCCGAGTGCGTGGTCGATGAGCGCGCGCAGGTTGTCGTCGTCGAGCGTTGCCACCTCGTCGAGGAAGAAGGGCACGGCGACGGGCTCGTCGGAGAGCATCATCTTCAGCAGCTCGAGGTGGACCAGAACCTTGATGGTGATGCTAGTACCCTGCGATTCGATCTGCGTCAGGGTGTCGAAGGTCTTGGTCTTTCCGGTTCGATCGACGACCTTGAAGTGAAGGTCGAACAGCTCGGCTAGCTCGATCCGAGGCCGTTCCGAAAGACACGATGCGATGTCGCGCGCGGCGCGCGAGCGACCGTCTGCGCCCCCGAACAATGGCGCCTCTTCGGTGACCACCACCGCCTCGAGACGCCGGAGCAAGTCGTGCTGCTTTACAAGCTCTAGTTCGACGCGCTCGAGGTTCGAGATCTGCCGCCTGTTCAGCGACTGCGTGAGCCGCGACACCTCGCGCCGCACTTGGTCAACACCGTCAACGAGAGCCTTGAAGGCGTTGCGCATGTCGTCCACCAACGACTTCCAGAGGTCGTGGACGGCGCGTGTCCGGTTCTCGAGGGCTGCAAGCTCGTCTTTCAGCCGATCGACCGTCTCAGACTCCGTCGCGCCCAGATGACGTCCGGCCGTCTCGGTTTCGACCTTCGCCGAGAGGAGCGCCGCGTCGTCGGCGAGGCGCCTCTGCTCGGTGCTCATCGCACGAAATGCGGGGATCAATGAGTCGAGCGCCGCGGCCTCTCCTTCCGTGGGCGTCGAACCCTTGGGCCAATCCAACGAGGGCCGCGGGAGCCGTTGCACCTCTGCGATCTTCTGACTGAGACAGTCGCCCACCTCCTTCTCGCGCCCTGCGATGCTCTGCTGCTGCAGCGCGAGCGCGGTCAGCCGTCCTTGGAGGTCTTGCGTTCCTGCCTGGCAGGAGGCCGCTTCCTCTTCGAGCGCGGCCAACTGCGTCTGCACCTCAGGCAAGCGCGGCGCGGTCTGCTGCCAGCTCTCCCAGTCGCGCAGGCGAGCCTCGGCCGACTTGAGTCGCTCCTCGACTGCCGCACGTTCTGAAAAGAGGCGCTCACGGCCTTCGATGTCGGCGAGCAGTCGCTCGTCCTTGAGCACGGCATCGCGTGCGCTCTGAAGGCGTTGACGAATCGATTCGATGTCCTGGTAGCGCGCGAGCGGCGAGTCCGGAGCCAGCACGTCGCGCGGCAGAGAGACCCCGCTTCCGCGGTAGCCGGACGCGTCGAATCCCCGATGCAGGGCACGGATGGTCTGCAAGAGCGTTTCGGGATCGGAGATAGTGACGTGCCCTTCGGCAACGATCTCGCTTAGCAGCGCAGGGTTTATGACGCGGAAGACGTTCGCGAGTTCGGGGTCCGTCAGCCCGGTCTTTGCGCGGAGCCAGTTGACGACGGCGTCGGCATACCGCGCTACGAGGCGACAGTCGCTTTCGATCTGTCGTTTCAATCCGGCGACTCGCTCTTCGACCTCGCGGCGGCTTGCGGGAGTCGCCTGGGCGATTCGGGCGACTAGGGCGTCACGATCGCCGGCGAGACTCGAGCGAAGAGCAGTCTCGATTTCCGGTACGAACGAGCGCGCGCGGTCGCGGAGAGCCTCCATGCCTTTCAATTCGACCCGGAGCGCACCTTGCTGCTGCGCAATCGACCTCGCGCGAGCCTGGGCCGTGATGAGGTCATCGTCGAGCGCTGCCTTATGGTCGAGCAGTTGGCGGCGCTCCGCATCCAAGTCCGCGCGAGCGCGAGCCGTACGCTCCACCAGGGACGCAAGCGCGGCCTCGACCGCGGTCCAGAGGCAGACGAGCCGACCGCGGACTACCTCGCGTTCGCCGTGGAGCTTCACGTACTCAGCGATCGATGGCGCCACCCGCTTGAGCGCGTCGACATCCGCCGCTTGGCGCTCAACCCGCGCGAAGAGCTCCGAATAGTCGTGCTTGAGATCGACCTCGACTTTCCGGAGTAGCGGCCGCGTGATGTCGATGAACAGGCGCTTGAGTTGATCCTGCTCGATCTTTGAAAGGCGCAAGAGGTTGCGGAACAGGAACCGGAAACTCTCGAAGCTTCCCGAGCGCCGAAGCGGGACGAGTCCAAGCGCCGCTCCGCCTCCTTCGGTCGCGCCGATGAGACTTGACCGCAGCTCTTGCGGCTTGAGCAAGGTGAGATTCCGGGCAATGAGCCGGCGCTTGATCTCTTCCCATGGTCGCGTTTGTTGGCCGTCGAAGAAGTCGTCGCGATCAAACGTCCCTGTGCAGACGAAGCGTTCGAACTCATAACCCTGAACCGGCCCGAGCCCCCTTAGGCCAAGGATCTGAAAGCCCGTCGGCGTCATGCACTCAAACAGCACGAAGCTTCCGGCGTGGGGAAAGTAGTGCTGACGAGTTTCGCTCGCACCGTGCGAGAAGTGCATCTGCCGCTGGTCGTCGATGTAGAGGAACTGCAACGCCGCGATGAGCGTCGTCTTGCCGACGTTATTCGCCGCCACAAGATGAACCGGCGCACTCAGGTCGAGCTCGGCGTAGTCGTACCCACCCGAACGAATCAGGACGACCCGAAGCGGGCCTCGAGAAGGGCTCATGCCTTGGGCCCCTCAGTCGTTGTCGGAGCGGTCTCGTGCTCCTTCCAGACCTCGAGGCAAAGGTCGAAGAATCGCCAGGCGGGGGTTCGGAAGCGGAAGCGCCCGTCCGGGATCTGCTCCGTGAAGCCGTACCGATCGAGCTTGCGTACGGTGTCGACGAGTTCGGCGTCGGTGGTGACTCCCGCCTCGGCCATGCAGCGTCGCCAGCTGTCACGCTTGAGGTGCGGGAGGTCTTCGGTTGCATGGCCACCGGGATCGAACGCCGTGGCCTCGATGTCCTTGCCGGCGTCGTTCCAGGCCTCGACCAGGACGAAGAAGAAGACCGCGAGCTGCGTCGCCTCCTTGCCGAGGTCCGCGTCGGATCGGAAGTAGTAGAAGCCGCGCGGATGCTCGACCAGCTCGAATCCGATCGCGGCGAAGAGGTCACGATGCGTGGCAACGTCAAGGCGCAGCGCGAGATAGCCAGGACCATCATCCGCGCATACGTGACGTCCAGAGCGCAGCCAGTCGAATAGCTCGCGCAGGTGCGGCTTGTCGCTCAAGTCGAGAATCAAGCGGCGACCTCCATGAAAGCGAGTGGCCACGCCTCGAGTCTTCCGGCCGTCACCTCGTAGATGCGCGCCTGAGCATCGTCGCGCACGAGGACGCGTCCGAACGCGCCCGCGGCAACATGACCGAATGCTCGCAGCTGCGCTCCGAGTGAGTGCCCGGGCCAGCGCGTGAGAATGAAGGCGAGCACGTCTTCGACGGGAGCGGCCGCATGTAGCGCGTCCCGGAGTTCATCGCGCGCAATTAGCGGTACGACCACCGGCGGCGGCGATGCGCCGATAAGGATCGTGTCTTCCGACGTGTATCCGACAAGGCCTGCGAGCCGGGCGCGCAGCTTGTCGTCGGACAGCAATGACCGCGTCCGCCATCCGGTGAGCCCCATCCGTCGGTCGAGGTCCAACGCTGAAGGCCCCTGGGCACGAAGCAGTTGGAGGGCGCGCGAAGCTCCTCGTGCCCAACGGCTCTCACGTTGCAGCCGGTCGTACAGCGGAGCCACCTCGACGATGGCCGCGTGGTGGTCCTCGTGAGCGGCACTCCGCATTCGAGCGAGCCGGGCCGCCGTATGCACGATCGCCTGTTGGACCGTGCCGTGCGCCAAGAAGCGCCGCTCGCCCTCAGTGAGCATCACGTCGAGCCGGTCCAGCCGTCCCTCCATCTCCCCTTGGATCTCAACGAGCTGGCGCAGCGGCTCGAGATAGCGCTCCCAGAGCCGGCGGACGGCCTCGAAGCGATCCACCGAGGAAATGGTCGATTTCGTCGACCGCAGAAGCTGCGCCTCAGTGACGATCGAGTCGCGATTGTTCCCCGACAGTTGGCGGACCCGCTCGACGAGCCCATCGGCGTCCCGAAGAGCCAGGGTCGCCGTGCTGGGATTCCCGCCCTGGATTGATTGATCGAGCTCTTGGCCAACGCTCGCAAGGTCGGCGAGGTAGGCCCGAAGAACGGTTGCACTCGAAAGGCGCTGCCGCTTGGTGAGCCAGTCGACGATGTCGGTGACTGGCCTCGCGAGCTCGTACCTCGCGTCGGCATGTGCGGCCCGCTCGACGATGCCGAGATCCTTGATCTGCTGGCTGAGGTGCGCCGGTGAGGCCTGAACTTCAGAGCGGTGGCGGCCGGCGAGCGAGAGCAACTCGGCGTCGTCGACGTCGCCGCGCTCACCGATGGCCAGCACCAGGGCGGTGTTCTCGCCCAAGAACCGGAAGAAGGCTGACGGGGAGACGGCCATCGTCAGCGCCGTCCTTGCCTGTCGCCCGAGGAAACGACGGCGCTACGTCGAGCCTCTGGGAGTTCACTTCGGGAGGCGGCGACTGCAGTAGCGCGCTCTTCGGGCCCGGGCAGACCGAGGTCGAACATGCGTCCGCATCTCTTCGCCCGATCCCCCGGGCGCGGGAGGAACGATGGTAGCGCGAGCCCGCCGGCGCCCGCGCCTCGAGCCCGCGCCTGCCGAGGAGACGCATCGGTCGCCACCGGCTCGGTCTTTCATGGGCGGCCCCTTCGCCTGGCGTCGAGAGTCTCGGCGTCCACCGACGGGCCCAAGGAGGACGAGTGATGGATGCTGACGACCCTCTGATCACGCTGACGGCCGCGACTAGGCTCAAGTGGCTTCCCTGTCGCCGGAGGGCTAAGCGGCCGAGCCTGAGCACGCTGCTGCGCTGGATTCTCCACGGCGTCGGCGGCAAGCGGCTGGCGGCATGCCGTGTCGGCGGCACGTGGTGCACGACCGAGCGCAGCTTGCGAGAGTTCTTTGCGGTCGTCGCGTCCGACAGCGTGCCATCGCCGGTGTCGGTGCCGGTAGCGGACGCGCGAACCGCGATGAGGCGGGCTGAAGCGATCCTCGTCGCCGCCGGAGTTCGCTGAGAACGCCAGCCGCCGCGCTACCGCGAGGGCGAAGTTGCACTGATCGCCAACGTTCACTCGACCACGCCTCCCGCCGTGGGCAGCCTTGGCGGGAGGCGTGGCCTTGTCGTTCGGCGGCCGAGTCGACGACTCATCACCAGCTTGGAGGGCACGTCGATGCCGTGGGAATCCTTCTGTCTCACGCGCGAGCAGGTCTATGCGGCCGTCTGGGCCGAGCCGATGCGCGACGCCGCGAAGCAGTTCGGGATCTCGGACGTGGCGCTGGGGAAGATCTGCAAAAAGCTCGCGGTGCCGCGGCCTTGGCAGGGGTACTGGTTGCGGAAGTCCGTCGGGCAGGATCCAGCGAAGAAGCCGCTCCCGGGGCCAACACCTGGAACGCCGACCACGCACGAAGGTCAGCGCTGGCGGAGCCCGCCTCCCGATCCGTCACGGACAGCGACTCCGACGCGTCCGACCCCGCCGACCGATGCCGAACGGATCATCGTGCACGAAACGAGCGGCGACCTGCACCCATGCGTATCGGGTGGGATCGTCAAGCTGACAGCGCCGAATCGCTGGGGACTGGGCTATCGGCCGTTCATCGCCGTGAGCGACGGCTCGCGCGATCGGGGACTGAGGATCATGAACGCGCTTGTCCGCGCGCTGGAGTCACGCGGTCACCGTGTCGAGGTCCGCGAACAGTCGCGTCCTGGGGAGCACTATCGTCCGGCGGCGACCGGCGCTCATGTCGGCGACGTGTTCGTCGCGTTCTCGATGTTCGAGCGCTCGAGAATGGTTCAGTCAGGACCGGCGCCGAAGAAGAAGGCCAACGAGACGACTGCGGAGTCGACGAGGCGGATCTTCTGGCCGAAAGTCGAGTACGTGCCTCGAGGAATCCTGACGCTGCGCGTCGGCGGCTGGTACGAGTCTCAGCGAGACTGGACTGACGAAAAGAGGAGCAAGATCGAGGATCGTTTGCACGAAGTAGTCGCCGCGATCCTCGCCCACGCCGACCGGATCAGGGCGAGTCGAATCGAGCAGGCGCGCGCGTTGGAGGCGGAGCGCGAACGTGCGCGGCTGCGCGCCGAGGCGGAGAAGCGCCAGAAGGCGGAAGAAGAGGACGTTGCTGCGCTGCAGAAGATGATCGCCGATTGGCGCGAAGTCCGCGACGTCCGAGCGTTCATCGACGAGGCGCGCGCGATCGTCGCCGCCGAGGGACTGGTGATCAGGGAAGACTCGAAACTCGCGGGGTTCATTCGCTGGGCGACAGCCAGAGCCGAGAGAATCGATCCGTTGAGGGCGCTGCGGGAGGATGTTCGGGAGGAGAGGACCGCCGCGAGTACTGCGACGTAACGGCGGAAGCGAACTGAAGGCGAACGCGCCCCCTTAGGGCGCAGTTCTCGTCGCGCAGGTAATCGAGCACGCGCTGCTGGTGGCGGTTGAGCCAGCCAGCGAAGGTGACGGCGAAGACGTGAAGGAAGGGCGGCCTGGGGTAGGGAACGGTAGCCGCGTACTGGGGCGGAGCGTCGGATGCCGTCGTGGCGTCGGGAGGGGGTGCGGCAGGGGGGCGAAGCGGGTCGGCCCACGTCTCGGGGATTCGGCTATCGAATCCGCCAGAAGCTACGATTTCTCAGCGGCCGTAAGCTAGCACCCTACGCGCTACCTTCGATCGCGTTGTCGAGGTCATTTCCACCGAAGCCATCGGAACCGTCGATTAGAAAGGTGCGCCGCCCTCTACCCCGTCGCTCGCGCCGACGGCTGGCGCCCGAGGGGACAGCTCGCGGCGAGTGTAACAATGAGGGGAGCCTGTGATGCGCTGCGGGGTGCGGCGGTTCGGCAGGCAGATGCTCGCCCAACCGGCCGTGCCACTTGTTCCGGTCAATCGTCGAGGAAGGCAGGCAAGGCATGCAAGCCACCCCACCGCCCGAGATCGTGGAGGACGTCGAACGGCTCTTCTGCCGTCGCGACTCCAAGTATGGGCCGTACCGGCGGCCCGCCGACTCGGCCGGCGAGGTCGTCGTTCCCGGGGCCGTGTTCCGTTTCACGCTCACCGATCCCGACAGCCAGCGCGTGACGCTGCAGGTCTACAAGGGGATCGACACCATCGGAGGGGCGTTGTGGACACGGGAAGTGAGGGCGCTGTTGCGCGTCTCGGCGAAGCAGCACCCCGCGCTTCCGAGCATCCTCGGCGGTGCCTACGTCGAGAGCGACAACCTCGCCTTCGTGATCACCGGAGCGGCGCGGTACCGGCTGTCGGAGCCGGGCGCCATGAGCTTCATCGCGCGTAGCCCCGAGCAAGCCCTGCGACAGTTTACGCTGCTGGCGCACGGCCTCAGCCTCCTTCACGAACAGGGGATCACGCATCGGAACCTGCATCCCGACTCGATCGAGTACGTCGAGTTCGGGGAGGACCAGGAGACCGGCGACGTGCGGTTCGGGTTGCGGCTCTCCCGGTTCGAGATGAGCGCGATGGTGAGCAACCTCGTCCGTCGTCAGCTCGCCGGAGAGAACCTCGTCACGGGTGACCTCCGAAGGCTGTATCTGGGCACCGCGTCCACGACGCTCGCGTACTGCCCGCCGGAGCGCGCGGTGTGGCTTCTGGAGCAGGGCGACTCGACCGGCGCGCTCGAGAGCGACCGTTCCGACATCTACGCGCTCGGCGTGATGGCCTGGCGTTGGCTCGTTGAAGGCCAGTCCAAGGAGGAGCGATCGAGCGAGAAGGATCGCGTTGCGTGGTCGGGGCTCGAGCGCAGCGTCGATTCCGTGCGCCGGTTGAACGCGCACCTGGTGTCACGACTTCGAGATCCCGGGCTCCCACGTACGCTTGCCGACCTCCTCCGTTCCATGCTCGCCTGGGACCCACGGGATCGTCCGTCCGTCTTTTCCGTCGTCCAAGAGCTCACGCAAGACTACGGCCGCCTCGTCTCAAGCCTCGCGCAGGTCGTGGAGCCTAAGACACACTTCGTAGCGTTCATGCCGCTTGAGAGCTCGAAGACCATTTACCGCTGGGGATGGATCGATCAGGATCCGACTACCGGACCCGGCCGCGAGGTCCTGCGCGCGTTCTTGGAGGACGATCTGCGGGGGGCGGAAGTCGTCTACTGCCCCGAGGGCTTCAGCGCCTACCAGCGCGCTCAGTCGCGCGACGAACGCGCAGCGTTCGAGGCGGCGAAGTACGTCCTTATCGGCAAGCAGGCGTGCTGGTTCTGTGACGTCTACTTCGAGCCTGGGCCGGCCTTCGGACGCGCCGAACGCCGAGTTGAGGAGTTGCTGCTGATCAAGTACGTTCAGCACCAGCGGGACGCTTGGCGACTCGGGGACACGCCGTTGCGGCGACGCATCCCCGGCGAGTTGCGCTTCGTCCCTGTAGGTCTCGATCGCGCGCTGGACGTCAGCGAGATACGGGCGGAAGGCGCCACCTGGCGACCGCTGCTGCGGTCGGTCGAGTTCGAGCGCTCGACCCCGCCTTGGATGAACGCGATCGACCGCGCCCTGTCCTTCTTGCTCGACTTCCGCAACGCCGAAATCGACGCGCGGATGTTCCCGTTCGAGGTGGTCCGCGCCTCCGGGACGAGCGCGGAACTGCGCGTGGACGTGCCGCGGGACCGTCGCCGTCAGTACGAGGACGCCCTTCGCTCGCTCTATTTCCGCGAAGTGAGGATTCCGCTCGGGCGGCTCCTCGAGGGTCTCGACCGGGAGCACACTGTCCCTCTTGCCGTCTACGCGGACCAGTCCGGACGACCGAACTTCCGAGGAGGGATACAGGCGAAGGTCGTGTTCGACCAACGACTCGACGACGACAACGTCAGGGTTCGTCTCACTGGACGGATGCAGGCTCTTCCAGAGCTCGGCTGGATACGGCCGGACGACGACAGGTCTGCGTACTCTCAGCTTCTTCGCCAAGAGGACGCGGTTAATGAGCTGCTCCACGCGCGATCTCTTCTTCACCAACTGCACAGCCCGACGGCGATCAAGGGCATCCGCGCGCGCTGGCGTGGCACCGGCGACCACCTCCGGGGGCGCAGCCCGGAGATCGTGAAGGACATTCTCAGTAGCGAGCCGTTCTATGCCCTCCACGGCCCGCCGGGGACGGGCAAGACGACCGTCACCGCCGTCGCGGTCGCCGCGCATCTTCGCGCCGACGCGAGCCAGCGAATACTCGTCAGCAGCCAGTCGCACTACGCGCTCGACAACTTGGCGCTGCAGGTCGTGAAGAGCTGTAAGACGGAGGGCCTGGATGTCGTTGCCGTGCGAGTGGCCTCGTCGCACGCCATCAGCGAGGAGAAGGTCCATCCGCGCGTCGAGCCGTTTCTGCCGGATCGACTTGCGTCAACCGTCGTAGCCCGAGTCGTCCGGACGTGCAGGCAAGCGATCGACAGTGGGCGGCTCGCCGACGGCCGGGCGCTGGATCCGACGCTGAAGGAGCTGCTTGCCGAGTGGATGCAGCAGGTCCCACGGGTCGAGCTTGAGATCCGAGACCGCATCCGCCGCGGCGCGAACCTGATCTTCGCGACGACCGGCGGCAGCACTGAGCGCAACGTGTCCACCGGCGGCGCCGGCTCGCTGTTCGACTGGGTTATCGTCGAGGAGGCGGCCCGCGGATGGCCGACCGAGATCGCGCTCCCGCTCGTTCGTGGCCTGCGTTGGACGCTTGTTGGCGACCATTTCCAGCTCCCGGCGTTCGACGAGCTCTCAGTGCAACGGTTCCTCGATCTGTGCGAGAAGAACCCTGACGAAGAGCTTCGCGCCCATGGGCAGCGGAGAGCCGAGTACCTTGAGGTGTTCCGCCTGTTCGGGACTCTCTTCGACAACCGTGCGAAGCGCCGGGAGGGGCACCCCTCTTCCAACCGGTTGACGGAGCCGTTGGACGAGCTGGACCTGCAGTTCCGCATGCACGCGGACATCTGTCGCGTGGTCTCTCGGGCGTTCTATCGACAAAGGATCGACCCAGAGTCCGGGAGGCTCGTCACGTACGACGAGGGTTGGCTCCGTACGGACGCGAGCGCCGCTACCAGGGCGCATGCACTCGTCGAGCCGGCCTTCCTGCGAGGGCGTGCAGTGGTTTGGCTCGATACCGATGGTGTCGATGACACGAACGACCAGCAAGCGTGGAAGAACGTGGGCGAGGCGAGGGTCGTCAAGGCGCTGCTGGACCGCTTCTCGCCGACTCCCGCCGCGGACAGTGCGGACCAGGACGACGACAAGTTCGCGCTCCTGACGCCCTACACCGCGCAGGTCGAAGAGTTGGAGCGGGTCGGGCTTCCCGCATGGGCACGGTCGCGGCTGCAGACCGTCGACAGCTTTCAAGGACGCGAGGCGGACATCGTCGTCGTTTCGCTGGTCCGTGCAACGCAGCGAGACGACAAGCGGCCGGAGTCCAACATTGGTTACCTCGTGTCGCCGAATCGGGTCAACGTGCTGCTGTCGAGGGCGAAGTCGCTGCTCGTGATCATCGGCCGGCTCGCTCACTTTGAGCGGCAGTGCATCCTGAACCCCGAACGGGAGGACATCCGATTCTGGAGTGACATCGTCGACGAGGTTCGCCGCCAGCGTGCGGTCGTGCGCGCGAAGGACGCCCTGGGGAGCTACCTGTGACCGCGAGGCTCCGGGCAGTGCTGGCCGTGATCCCGTGCGTCTCGTTCGGCGCGCGAGCGCGTCTGGGCACGGCGGGCGGCGCGCTCACCCCCGTCGAGTTGATCACCCTTCGTGCGATCGGCGCGGGGCTGGACGAAGTCCAGTCGATCACCGACGCGCTCGGCATCGGTCAGCGGCCCGTGCTTGATCTGATATACGACTTCTGGCTCAAGGGCTATGTCGTCGTAGACACCGAGCAGAAGCGTGTGCGGCTCGCAGGAGAGGCTGCGAAGGCGCACGTCAGCGGAACGCTCGCTCGTCTCGCCACGGCGGAGAACAGCATTCAGGTCGTGCCGCTCGTGCAGGAGTTGATCTCCGGCGCGGTGCTCCCGCACGTTGGACGACCGCACCCTGTCGGGCCGCCGAGCGCACTGATACCGACACTCCGGCTTGGCCTCGCGCTCGAGGGCGCTACGAGGTCCGAGATCCTCGACGCCGTGCAACGCGAGGTACTCCGGCAGGGCGAGCGGGCCGGCCGTCCGATGGCTGTCCATGAAGCCTGGGTGGAGCCAGACCAGCTCCTGGTAGAGGGGGATGCCGGCTCCGGGTTGGTTCAGCAACGGCGGTTCCTTCCGATCTTGCTGGACATCGAGCAGGACAGCGACTCAGGCGTGCTTCGCTTTGAGGTTGTGGACGCGCCCGAGGTGCCGCCCTCGATCCGAGTTGAAATCGCTCGGAAGCTCGGCGCACTGTCGGAGCGCCTCGCCAGCCACCTCTTCTTCCGCAAGGTGCGCGCTGACTTGGGCGCCGCGTCGGAGGACGGACTCGCGTCGATGACTTCCGATGCCGTCGAGCGGCTCGGACGTGCGGTCGCTGCGCTTCACGAAACGGATCCGGGCGTCGTACTCCAACGGCACAACCAACTCCTCTCGCTGTACGACGAAGCTGGGGCCGAGGTTCGGGCGCGCGCCGAGCGGCGGGCTTCGGTCCGTCCCGTATTGGGCTACGAGGCGCACGAGGCGGCGATCCGCGACCTTCTCGTGACCGCCGAACGTCAGCTCGTGCTCGGCAACCCGTGGGTGCGCCTGTCGGCCCTACTCGATCCGTTTCCAGGATCGAGCAAGAGTTGGTTCGACCTCATGCAGCAGGCTCTCACGCGTGGCGTCGAGGTGTTCCTGCTCTGGGGCATTCGTCAGGACGAGAAACTCGATCCCGAAGTGTGCAACGCCCTCGCGGACCTGTCGGCGAAGTACCCGAACCGGTTCCTCTTCTCGCAGCGCTCGAGCACGCTGCACGCCAAGTTCGTGGTCCGAGACGCGCACGAGGCCGTCGTGACGAGCTACAACTTCCTTGCCCCACCTGAGCGGCGCGACAGCCTCGAGGTCGGTCTCCGTATCGATGGCAACCCGGCCGGAACATCTCCCCACGCCGTTCTGTCACTGCTGGACTGGGCGCGCAGCAACTTCCCCGACTACGAGACGGGGCGCCGGATGCTCCTGAGACCCGAGGAACTCGGAGCCCGGGAACTCGACGTCGAGCCGATGCGCTCGGCGCCAGACGTGCCGGACACGGCGTTGTCCGGCGGATCCCCGATTGGCAGCGCACCGTCGATCCGCCACTGGGAGGCGGAGTGGAAGGCGGCACACCGGGATCTCTTTGTCGCGCGGTCCAAGGCGTCCGACGGCGTAGATCTCGTCATTGATCTTGAACACCGCGAGGCGCTCTGGAACGCGCTGCGCGGCTGCTCGCGTCGCCTGATGATCCTTTCGGACAAGCTCAGTGTCGATGTCGTCACGGACCGGTTTACGCAGACCCTGGAGGACCGGCTCCGATCCGGCGTGCGATGCGCGATCGTGTTCCGTCGCGAAGGTGCCTCTGACTCGGACAATGGACCAGCATCGCGGTTGCGTGCGCTCGCCGGGCGGCACGAGGACCGGTTTTCCCTCGTGGGGGCACGGAGCCATGCCAAAGTGCTCGTGTCCGACGACGAGATCACGATCGGCAGCTTCAACTTCCTCTCATATGGAGGGGAGAGCGCCGGCACTGGCCGACGCGAGCGCGCCGAGGTCAGTCTGCGAGCTCGTGGTGACGGGGTCATCGACGCAGTGCTGAACGCGCTGGCCGCGGAGTGGCCGGACGCGGTCCGTCTCGTTCAAGCTCACCGGGAAGACGTGGTGGGGCCTGTCGACTCACTGCTTCCGTCACGTCTCCAGTCGCTGTTCCGTGATATTCGCGACGGCGACCCTGGCGAGAAGTTCCTCCGATGGTTCGCGACAACGAGTACTCCGTGGGCCGATCTCGAGGCGCTCCGGGATGCCGGCCTGGAGTCCTCGCTGCTCGCGCAGGCGGCGGCGGCCGCTATCGCTGGCAGCGCGGAGATCGAAGGCGACGCCGTCGCCCGCTGGCGCGCATGGCTTGCCGAGGAACGCTGGCGGGAGCTGGACTTCGTCGGGACCTCGATCCTGTTGCCCTCGTCCGATCGAGGTCCGCTCGGCGTGACTCCGTGGCTCGCACGGCTTGCGGCCGCCGTCCAGGCTCGGGCGGTGCCCGAAGATGTGGCGTCGTCTGCACCGGAAGGCGGCGACGAGCAGGATCGCGCGGCGATCGCGCTGCTCACCGTCAGCATCCTTGAGCTCGGGAACTGGGACGCGCTGGCGGCGATGGACGAGCTGGCGGCTCGGTTGCCGCAGCGTTACCGCGATTGGCCGTCGGCGATCCGTGCGTACTACAACGCCACCTTCCAGCCACTCCCGATGGCGCTACTGCGCCGGAAGTCGGGAGAGCAGGCCCAGCGCGACGCTATCGAAGGAGCGCGTGCCGCGTTCGCCAGCGCCCTTGCGTCTGCAGAGTCGGTCGGGTTCACGTTTCCGATCGGCGCCCGCACATGGAGCCTGCTCAAGTCGCGGGGGCAGCTGTTGGGCGAGCTGCGGGCGGCGCTGGCTGGCGGCGACGCGGATGCGCTGAGGGGCTACCTGCAACGGCTCGACGCAGCCGGAAACGGTCCTGAGGAACTGATGGACGCGGCGAGTCAAACGGTCCGAGATGAGCACAACGACCGCATCCGCCAGTCGAAGCGCGACGTATGCATCGCGAGGCTGAAGGCTGCGTGCACCGCAGCGCGCGCTTGGATCGACCTGTCAACGGGGCTCAGCACGTCAGCGGGTGACGAACGGGTTCTCCGTGCCTGCTGGGAGCTGCGGCGATCGCTGGCCGACCTTGCCACTGGTGACGCGACCGGACTCGTGAAGCCGGTGTGGCGGTTCGCGCGGGAACGTCTCGCCCCGCTCTTCGAGGCGGAGGAGTGATGTCTCTCATTGAACTTCTGGCCGCGTGGTCGCAGTCCCGGAAGGGAGCGGCGTCTTGGTTGGCGGTGTTCTCGGGTGAAGGCGACTTGGCGGCGGTCGTGAGGGCGTGCGCTGCGGTCATCGCTCGCCCGCTCGACCCGCCGGCGCTGGTCGCCGCGCTCCTCGACGGCGGCGAGTTCGACGCGGCGGCCTTCCTCCTGATGGATGACGGCTTCCGCGCGCTCGCAGCAGGCCCGGAGCTCTCCCGGCTGGAGGATCAGGTAGCGCGCGCAAGGGATGCAGGCATCGCGGACGTACGAGGCCGTCTCGCGTCCGTTTCGGAGCGTGCTGCCCGCTACGAGATCAAAGTTGGCGAGGACGAGATCCTGAAGCTCGCCTCCCAGCGCCTCCGCAGCGCCTTGGAACGCCTCGACGAAGTCGATCGGCAAGCGTCTGCCGCCGAACGCCGCGCGGCGGAATCCCTCGAGGCGTGCCTGGCGGCCATCGACTGTCCGGCTGGCTTCGCCGAGCCCGCGTTCGACGCGTGGCGCGAGAGCGTTCGCCACGCGATACGGCTCGGCGCGCTCGAAGCCGCCTCGGCGGCGGTCGCGGATGGTCCCAGCGCGGACCGTCCACCGCCCGTGGACATCCCAGCGCCGCCGATCTGGTCCTACCGCAAGGAGCCGGTCGCGCGGGTCCTGGGTTGGTTCTTCGGCGAAGGAGTCACGCCACCCGGGTTCGAGCGCTACCGTCCGGACCGCTCAGATGCGGGGGCTTGGGCGTTTCTTCATGCGCTTGTCGAGGTGGAACGCTCCGGGCCCGACAGCATCCGGCGGGAGGCACTGCTCGCGGGGATCGCCGGTGCATTGGGCTGCAAGCTGCTCGGTGCCGAGTCGTCCGCGCTGGGCACGCTCGGGCGATTCGACGACCTGAGCGAGCCAGCGCTTCACGCGCTCGCGCGACATCGATGGCCCGACGGCGTCCCGCTCTGGCTGCCCGCGCACAGCGGAGCCGAGTGCCCGGTCGTACAGGATGACCTGCTTCTCGAGTTCGGCATAGCGGTGCACCCACGTACGGACCGGATACTCGCACTCGACCGGGATGACGTACTGGCCACGCTCCACGATCGACCCGGCCGTCGACGTCGCATCCTTGCCCAGATCGGCCGGCAGATCCCGTTGGAACGTGCGTTCGACAAGTGGACTAGCGACGAGTCGGTCGTCTGGGGGCGGGACGACCACCCCTCCGGCCTTGCCGGCGCGGGGGCGGCGTTTCTGCTCACCGGTGCGCCCGGGATGGGGAAGAGCACGCTCCTGAAGGAGCTCGCTCGTGCAGCTGGCGGGGTGGACGTTGTGACCGCCGGATCCCGCGAGTTGCCCGCGTCCGACCATGTGTTCGTGGATGGAGCCGATCGGTTGGACGCGCCTGAGCTGCTCCGACTGGTCAAGGACGCACACTGGCTGCGTACGACGCGAACGCCGACGCCGTCGATCACGATCGCCGTGCGACCGGAGACGCGGTTGGCGATCGAGCGCGCGGCCCCTGGGATGTTCTCGACGTACGAGCTTCCGCCGCGGGCGCTGGCGTCGTTGCGCGAGCAGGCGCGCGTCATGCTCGGCTGGGTCGGGATCGAGGCCGAGGCCGCCGGCAGCTACGACCGACTTGCATTCCTTGGAAGTGGCAATCCGACCGTCCTGTTCCATCTATGCCGTGCACTCACGATGGTTCTCTCCCGCGCCGCCCGTCCGCATCGACGGTTCTCGCCCGTCGACGTCGATCAGTCGTGGCGAGACGAAACGCTCGTGTCGACTCTGCGCCGCATGTTCTGGGAACCCGTTCAGGCGTACGACGGAGCGGCGGGTGTGCTGCGCACGGTCTACGACTTCGGAGGTAGCGGGCCGCTCGACCCCGAGTTGCTCGCATGGGCGGTTCGCGAGAGCTTGGGCGACCGCGAAGCAGTTTGGGTGGACGAGCGCATCCGACTGCTTGGCGGCTACGGCCTCGTCCGCTCAACCCCCGAAGGGGTGCGCCCGGCATCGGGCGGCATAGGCATACTCGTGCGAGGTTGGGTGGCGATGGCGACCGACGAAGCGGACTCGGGTCGACCAGAAGGTGGCCTGTAGCGCTGCTTCTCACCACGACATTCTGAAGATTTCCGTCGAGATCTCGCCAGCTTGGGCGATGAAGAGCCTCCGGTTCGACCCGAAGGATGCTGTCGAAGGGGGCGGTAAAGAGCGGGTTAGACGGATGTGCGAGGGTGGCAAGTCGAGTTCCGACGTGGGGCGGGGCGCGGACGGCGGCCATGCTTGGCCGCAAGGACGATGGCGGGCACGGACCCGGTCGACTCGTTGGGTTTTCAGGGTGGGCGTTGCGCGCGTCGGGGACGCTTCGGCGACGCGGAAGGGGATCAGGTGACAACCAACCCGACCCCGGACTCGACGCCCACGCAGGGCGCCGGCTCGTCGACCTCTTCCACCTGCTCGGGAAGGAGGTCCCGCTGCCCGCAGGCGAGCCCCGCGACGAGGTCGAACTCCTCCTCGCCCTCGCGAAGCTCACCTTCCGCAGCAACTGCCCCCGCTACCACAGGGTCCCGAGTCGCTCGGCGATTCGAAGCTGCCAAGTTCCTGTGGGCCCGAATCGCACGCGATTCGGAGCAGTCACTTCGGAGCGGTCTCGCTGCTCCGAATCCCGCGCAGGTCCGGCGTCGTGCGCCGCGCGAGTCGGGCGAGCGGCCGATCGAAATCCAGGCGAAGTCGCCCGCGACCGTGAGCTTGCGGCCGCGGCGTTCAGGGCCGTGCCACTGCCATGACGAGCTCGGGCAGAAGCGGTGCGACACCGCAGCCACTCTCGTCGATCGCGTGCTCCCACACGCCGCGGTTACGGCAAGAAGTGACCGCGCGGCGGCGGCGTGCGACGAGTGGTAGCTTCCGCCTCTCCTGCCCTGCCGCCCTCGATCGACGGAGCCCGCGATGAGCCGGCTGCTGCTCGTGCTGTTCGTCGTCTTCATCGTGCTGGACGCCGTGGCGCTTGGCGTGTGGTTCCTGCTCGGCTTGGCCGCGGCCAAGCCCTCGCACACGCCCGTGCTGCAGGTGGTGGCGATCGCTCTCGGGGCGGCGTTGCTGCTGGCGGGCCTGGCGTGGCTCCACCTGCGCGGCCCTTGGCCGGGAGCGCGCGCGATTTCCGTCGTGCTGGCCGGATTGCCGGTGGTGCTGCTGCTGGGCGGCGCGCTGGCCAGCCGTGGCGTGGCGCGGCTCCTCGGCGAGTCGGCCGACAACTGGGGGCAAACCGACCCCGACGCGCAGCAGCGCCTGGAGGAGGCGATTCGCGCGCGCGACCCGGCGACCGTGACTCGCATTGCCGGCGACCCGAGGAGCCGCATCAGCGAGGGAGCCGCGCTGGTGCTGGCCCTGCGCCAACTCGAAGAGCAGCCGAGCCATCTGGAGACGCTGCGCGCGTTGCTCGCCGCCGGGGTCAGCCCGAACACGGGCGGTGGCGCCGTGGCGCCGCTGGCGGCGGCCATCGACGCCAGTCGCCATGCCGGCGCCGAGCCGGTGCGACTGCTGCTCGCGGCCGGGGCCGACCCCAACTACCGCTTTGCCAGCGAGCCGGCGTGGTTCGCAGCGCTGAGCCGCAGCACCGACTCCGCGGTGTTGCCCATGCTGCTCGATCGTGGGGCCGATCTGGGCGGCGTGAACATGGCCGGCAGCGGACCAGTGTACTGGGCCGCCTCCTGCCAGAACTGGGAGGCGGCGGCGCTGCTCGTCGAGCGTGGCGCGGCCTGGCGGACGCTGCAGCTCGCCAATGGCCAGACCTTGAGTTCGGCGGTGAACGAGCAGCTGCGCCGCACGCCCGACGACGCGGCGCTGCAACGGCTCGACCGCGCGCTGCGTGCATCGCGCTGAGGGCCGCGCCCATGACGACGATCTTCGAGACCACGCTGCACCTGCTCGACTCCCGAGCGCCGCAGGAGGTGCAAGCGCAGCTCGAGCGCGCCACCGCCGCCGCGTTCGTGCTGGCGGCACCTGGGGAGCCCGCGGCGGAGCTCGAATGCGCGGCGGACTTCAGGATGGGCACGGTGCGCTATCGGTTGGCGCTGCGGTTCGTCGATGCGCTGCCGCAGGGCCATTACTACCGGTTGCATGCGCAGGCCGTGAGCGACGCCGCCGCGGACGAGCTCGTCGCGCTGCGACCCCATGCCGAGCGCTGGATCGGCTTCTGGACTGATGGCCTCACCGTGGCCGCGGAGCCGCCAGTCGGCCCTGGCTCGGCGACGCGGCGCCAGATCCTGGCCGAGGCCTGGCAAGCCAGCGAGGCGGCGCTGGCCGATGTGGGCAAGGTGCAGCAATCCATCCTGCAGGCGATGCGCGATGGCGCCACCTTCTCGACTGCGCACAAGGAAGGCGGGGCGGTGATCCGGTTCGACGGGCGCCGCTACGAACATGGCGAGTACGGCGACCACGACCGCTTGCGCCACTTCTCCGGCGACGCGGAGTTCCTGAGCTTCCTGCGCCGATTCTTCGACTACGAGACTTCGAGCCACGTCTGGCCGGCGCGCGTGCCCGAGGCGCACGCCTGGCGGCTCATCCTGCGTCGGCTCGAGCCGCCACGCGGGGGGGCCGTGATGGCGCACGCGACGCGCGTCGTGACGCGCGCGGGCCTCGGCGTCTGCACTCTGGTGGTGGCCGTGCTGGTGGTCGCCGCCGGGCTGGCCTACTGGAAGTACAGCAGCAAGGTGAAGGCGTTGCGGGCGGGCGCGGGGCCGTCCGCCGAAAAGGCACTGACGCCGCTGCCCGCCATGCCCCCGGAAAAGGATTGGCTGCGCGCACAGGACGACTTCCGACGCGCGGTGGAGGCGGCCAAGGAGCAGGCGAGCGCGGCGGCCAAGTGAGCTCCTTCTCGTCGCCGGCCATGGCGACGACGACCCGGTCCCAGCCGAAACGCCTGCGAGCGCGCCGGTCGCCGAGCTCGTCGGCGATCCGATCGAGCTCGTCGAGCCGCTGCAGCCGTTCGGCGCGCGTCCCTCCGCCGCTCGCGAGCCAGTACTCCTGCAGCGCCTTCCAGGCCGCGAACAGGGCCACCGCCCGCTCGGACGCGCTGGCGTCGAAGTCGCGCCGTTGCGCGTCGTGCTGTGGTGCCTGCCGTTCGAGCACGCCGTGCAGCGACCACACGGTGCGGTGCCATGGCGCGAGGTCGGCGGCGGCGCGGCGGCTGCGACGCCGAACCGCAGCTGCGCCTCGATCAGCTCGAGACTCGACTCGAACCAGGCGAGCGAGCCGGTCGCCTCCGCTCGTCGCGCCTCCAGCAGACGCCGCGCGGCGACCTCCTCGCCGAACGCGGATCCCGTGACCGCCAGCGGCAGGAGCCAGCGGGGTTGCTGGCGATCGGCGTCATGAAGTCGTGGTCGAGGTTCGGCGTGCTGCCCACGAGGATCCCGGCGCGCGTCGCGAGGTCGATGCGAAGCGCGGGGCGTCGGTCACGAGCCGCGCGCCATCCAGACCGTGGTCGAGAAGGAGTCGCCGGCAGCGATCGAGGCGGCGTGCGTGCGCCGCCGGACGAAGCACCCCCGACGGCGCCGGTAACTCCGGCCCGGATCGCGTGGGCTCGACCACGCGGCGCGGGGTGGGTTTCGTCGGGCGCGACGCGCGGCTCGTGCGGCAGCTGCGGATGCGCCGCGGTTTGCTTCGGATCGGAGTGCCGCGCCGTGGCCCGTTCCGGGAGGCGGAACATGAGCAGCCGTTCGCTTCGATTCCTCGTGCCCTTCACGTTCTCGTTCCTGGTCGCCGAGGCGCACGCCGACGAGACTCGGCGCATCAGCAACACCCCCTCGGGCGCCGCCGGATCGGCCGCGAGCTGGTGCGGGGCCGTCTCCGCGGACGGGAACTTCGTCGTCTTCGAGAGCGCCGCCGACGATCTGGTGGCGGGCGACATGAACGGCCGCGAGGACCTCTTCCTCTGGGAGCGGGCGACCGGCGCGATCACGCGCGTGAGCGTCTCGACCTCCGGAGCGGAGGCGGACGGCGACTCCTACGGCCCCTCGATCTCCGCGGACGGCCGCGCCATCGCCTTCATCAGCGAGGCGACCAACCTCGCCGCCACGGGCGGATCGAACCAGAACGTCTTCGTCCGCGATCGCCTGCTCGGCACGACGACGTTGGTGACGGCCGACGCCACCGGCGCGGGCGGATCGAACAGCCCCTACCGCTTCACCTTCAACACCTCGATCAGCGCCGACGGTCGGCGGATCGCGTTCGTCACCAGCGCGACGAACCTCGGGCCCGCCGACGCCAACGGCACCGTTCCCGATGTCTACGTGCACGACTTGGCGGATGGCTCGACGATGTTGGCCAGCGTGGACGCGAACGGCGTCGCGGTCGACGACTGCTGCTGGCAGGTGCAGATCTCCGGCGACGGCAACGTCGTCGCGTTCAAGACCACCGCGCAGAACCTGCCCGATCCGCCGCCCGGCGGCGTCTCCACGGTCTACGCCAAGGAGCTCGCGACCGGCGTCCTCGAGCGCGTCGACGTCGACTCGGCGGGCGTCGGCGGCGTGAACGGCATCAGCGCGGTGTGGGGCCTCTCCTACGACGGATCGTTGATCCTCTTCAGCGGCCAGTCGCTGCTCGTTCCCGATGACGGCGGGCTCTCCCACGGCTACCTGCGCGATCGCGTCGCGGGGACCACGGAGTCGATCGGTCGCACCACCGGTGGCGGACCGCTGCCGGGGCCCGATGGCGTGCTGAGCGCGTCGATGTCGGCCGACGGCCGCTTCGTGGCGTTCTGCAGCGGCGATCGCTTCGTCGAGAACGACAGCGGCGGCACCCGCGACCTCTTCATCCGCGATCGCTGGCACGACGTGACGACGCTCGTCGGCGTCGGCACCTTCGACGAGCATTCGACCTCCGACGTGCTGTTCGGCGCCTACTCCGGAGCGGGGAACGGCTTCGAGTACGAGGCGGGGTTCCTCTCGGCCGACGGCCGCGTCCTCGTCTTCGACACCTTCACGCCCGAGTTCGCCCCGAACGACGGCAACGGCGACCTCGACGTCTTCGTGCGCGTGCGCGACCTGCTCCCCGCGACGACGGTGCACTACGGCGCCGGCTTCCCTGGCCGCTTCGGCGTGGTCCCGACGCTGACGCCCGACCACGAGCCCTGGCGCGGCGCGCCGCTCACCCTCCACGCGACCAACCCGTCGGGCGTGGCGACCGTCGCCTACCTCCTCTATGGCGCCGCGCGCGATTCGGTGCCGACGCCGAAGGGGGGGACGCTCCTCGTCGATCCGATCGTCGTGCTCGCCTTCCCGCTCGGGCCGGCGGGCGGTTCCTACGGCGGCGAGCTGCCCCCGGACTGGTGGGCGAACGGGCTCGTGTTCGACCTGCAGCTGCTCGAGCTCGATCCGTGGGCGTGGCGCGGCGTGTCGTTCACCGACGGCGTCGAGCTGACGATCGGCGACGGCTGACCCGAGGGTGGCGCATCGCCGGCGACGGCGCTGACCCGATTCGCGACGCGCTCGAGCGAGCTCTCGACCGCGTGCGGGTGGGTCGCCGGCTCCGCGAGGTTCGTCATCGATCTCGCCACGCGCGCCAGGAGGGACGAGTCGTCCCGGACCGGCGGGAAGCGGTGGTCGGGGTGCGGAGCTCGGCCGCGAGTTCGTGCGTCATGCCCTGGACGCGCACCGGCTCGAACCCCTCGCGATCGCCGTCGGGTAGCGCATCGATCGCCTCGAGCAGGCGGCACGTGATGCGGTTCACCGCGGAAGCGGCGCTCCCCGGAGTCGCCGCGTGTGCCTCGCGTCGTTCGACCACGACCTCCTCCGGTTCGCGCTCCCGAGCCGATCGTTCAGCGCCCCTCGCAGGTGCCAGTGGGCGAGCGCGAAGCGCGTGCGACCGGTCGCGGAACGGACGCTCCGCGCACGCGACGGCCACGTCACCCCGAGGAGCACGCGATGGGCGCGCTGCGCGATCGAATGGAGATGGACCTGAAGATCGGCGGCTACAGCCCGGCCACCCGCAAGATCTACCTGCTCTACGCGAGGAACTTCGTCGCCTTCCATCGCCGCTCGCCCGAGCAGATGGGTGGGGACGAGATCCGGCAGTTCCTGGTGCACCTGATCGACGAGCGCGGTGCGTCCCGCGAGACGATCCTCCAAGCGCGCGCCGCGCTCCAGTTCCTCTATCGCGTGACGCTGCGGCGCCCCGTCGAGGTCGAGTCACTGCCGGCGCCCCGCAGGATTCGCTCGCTGCCGGTGGTCTTGAGCGGCAGCGAGGTCGCGTCCCTCTTCGAGCACCTCGGCGACCTCAAGCACAAGACCATCCTGATGGTGATGTACGCGGCCGGGTTGCGCATCAAGGAAGCGTGCCACTTGCGGCCGGAACAGGTCGATTCCAGGCGCATGGTGATCCACGTCCACCCGGGAAAAGGGGGTTTCGATCGCTACACGTTGCTGTCGCCACGACTGCTGGCCGTGTTGCGCCATTACTGGCGCATCGAGCGGCCGCGCTCCGAATGGGTCTTCCCCGCGCGTTCGAGGGACCATCCCACCTCGACCGACAGCGTGCGTCGCCGGTTCCATGCAGCGGTCCGTGCGGCGGGGATCCGCAAACGCGTCACGCCGCACTCGTTGCGCCACTCGTTCGCGACGCACCTGCTCGAATGCGGCACGGACGTGACGGTGATCCGGGCACTGCTCGGTCACGCCTCGATCCACACGACGCAGATCTACACGCGCATCCGCGTGGAACATCTGGCTCGGACGACGAGCCCGTTCGACGTGCTCGGAACGGCTGGGGCGGGGTTGCTGGGCTGACGCGTCGTTGGACGCGGCATCCGCTCGTCGCGCGAGCGTGGCCGGGCTCGACGCGCGACGAGCGCGAGGAGTCGTGACGCAGGGGTTGCGCGGGGCGAGGTGGCGCCTCGTAGGCTGCGGCCGTGTCGACTCCCATTCCGGCGCGAGGCTCCCGCGTGACAGCACCACTCGTCGATTCCACGACATCGGCCATCGCTCTCTTGGCGGTGCTCGGCGCCGTCTGCTGCCAAGACGCGAGCCGCCTCCGCGCGAACGAGCCGCCGGTCGAACGACGGACCTCGATCGCCGGCACGCCCGTCTCCGACCTCGGCGACAGCTGCTGGTACGTCTTCCAGGACCAGGACGGCAATCACTGGTTCGGCAGCGATGGCGAAGGAGTCTGTCGTTACGACGGCAAGTCGCTCACGCGCTTCACGACGGCCGACGGGCTCGCCCACGATCAGGTGCGCGCGATCCAACAGCACGGCCCGACCGGTGACCTCCTCGTCAACACCAACGGCGGCGTCAGCAAGTTCACAGGTGGCCGCTTCGTGCCCGTGTCGATCGTGGAGATGTGGCCGCCGAGCCCGACGGTGGCGGCCGCGCACGCCGACGGGGAGGCCGATGGGGAACTCGAGGAAGGATGGAGGCTCGATCCCGGTGACCTCTGGATGACCGGGTCGGGCGGGCCGCGCCGCTACGACGGCACGAAGCTCCACCAGCTGAAGTTCCCGAAGAGCCCTCTCGAGGACGAACTCGCCGCGACGATCGAGCACCGCCCCGACTGGAGCCCTTACGACGTCTGGACCGTCTTCACCGATCGCCGTGGCCACGCCTGGTTCGGCACCGGCATGTTCGGCATCTGCCGCTTCGACGGCCGCTCGTTCGCCTGGATGTTCGAGTCGCGATTGACGCAGATGCCGGGCGGCGGCTGGCTCGGCTTCCGTTCGATCGTCGAGGATGAAGCCGGCGACTACTGGTTCGGCGCCACGGCACAGCGCTACCGGGTCGAGCCGCCGAGCGCCGACGAGCGAGGATCCGTCCGCCTCCGCTACGAGTGCCTCGACGGCATGGACTTCACCGCGCTCGACGACGAACGGCAGCTCTCGCACTGCCAATCGATCGCCCGAGACGGCCGCGACCTCTGGATGGTGCCCTACCGCGGCGGGGTGTGGCGCTACGACGGCAAGGCGGTCGCGCACTTCCCGCTGCTCGACGACCGGATGGAGCCGATCACCACCTTCGCGATCTTCAAGGACCGCCGCGGCGCCCTGTGGGTCGGCACGCACGAGAACGGCGCCTACCGATTCACCGGGAGCGGATTCGAGCGATTCCGGCCGTGACGGCGGAGCGGCGCGAGCCCGCGCTCCGCTTGCGCCAGCAATCGTGCGACCACGGGGCGATCGGCGCGTCAGAGCCCGACGTGGAGTTCGAGGCCCGGCGTGAAGCTCACGCCGTGGCTCGCGCTGGCGTCGAGCGGTAGGAGTAGCTGCCCGGTTGGTTGCCTTGGTCGTCGAGGCTCGCCAGTCGCATCGTGCCGGTCGCGCGGTCGTAGACGAACGCGTCGACCTCCTTGTTGACGTCGACCGCGACGAGATTCTTCGCGTAACTGCGGAACGCGACCAGCCGGCCGTC